>NZ_CP041687.1:0-1486807 GCF_007362475.1 Chryseobacterium sp. SNU WT5 | reverse complement strand
AAATTTATTACTCTAAACCTACATTTTGAAATATTATCAACTTTTTTTTCCGTGTCCCCAATTTTTACCGGCGAATTACTGGTGAGAATTTCAATTTTGGTTTGTATAGGAACTGTTTTATTTTTTACACGAAGAAATCGTGCATGTATATAATCATGGTTATTGTCTCTAATATATTGACTATTATCTTTTATTTTAACATAAAATTTGTTACCATCTTCTCCTTTTTTCCAAGTGGGTAGAATTGTAAAATCTGTATTTATTTCTCCATTAATTACCCATGCCTGTTTATCAAATATTTTTGCAAGTTTATCGTCTTCTTTAGGATCATAATTTTTATCGGTTAACCATTTTTTAATTTTTTCAATTGTTATATCATCGTTTAGCCGATATAATTCCACAGTAACCCAGTTTCCATTGATCCCTTCAGTATTAAGACTAAGAAAAACATTCTCACCAAAAGAAAAGTCATGATCACGTTGATCACTACCATCGTTTTGAATACACCATTTACTATATGTAATTAAAGGGTCACAATGTCCGTTAATATAAATTCCATTAGTGAAATCACAATTTTCAGAAAGACTTGCTTCAATATAGTGTGTATAGGAACCACAATGATTCTTAGGTATGGAAAAGTTCAATCTATTGCCGTAATCATTAGCCAAGAGTTCTTTTTTATTATCATATCGGAACCAATTAACATTTCCCTGGTACAAACCATTTATGCCAGGTGCCCACTCACCAACTGTAATGTGTGCCAGTTCATCAGCTTTTAAAGTGAAATGATTATTTGCAGGAGTGCTTACGTTAAGAAGTTCACCATATTCGATTTTTAAACTTTTTATACCTTTTCCCATATCATTTTGCTTCAAATATAACTTTATCAGACTTTTGTTTTTTTTCTCCAATTACAGTAGAAGCCACCAATGGATTAATCTGCTGCTGCACATCTTTATCTGCATTTTTAAAATTCTGCTTGCTCGCTTCGGTTCGCTGTCCGTGATCTAAAATTTCAATACATGGCGTTCCTGCAATGGCACAAACTGCTTTGCTGTCTTCTACCAATATATTTCCACCGTTGCTTAGGACAACCTCTTTATAAAAACCTTTCCATTCGGTAATCATGGGTTTGCAAGGTGGAGGAGGACTGCCCATTTTTGTACAGTTTCCAAAGGTGTTTTTTTCCAAAGTGGTAGCGCCAATTTCCATTGTGGTAGCAATTAGTTTTTTGGATGCCTCTTTGTCGTTAGCATATTCTTTTTTATGAGAAAGCACTTTCAATTTATCAGGAATCTGCCCAAACTGACATTTGCACATCGCGCCTTGAACTACTATATGTTTTTCTGCCATGGTTAATTTATTTCTTTGTTAGACACTTTGATTCTGGAGAGGTATTGGTTCGCAAATTCCAGCCGAACGTACATTTTATCTTTTTTGAAATCTACCACCATTAATGCGGTGTCAGAATTTTCATCAATATTGATGGTTGTTTGATACAATTGTGCATTATATCTGGCAAATTTTATTTTACATTCTTCTGCTGTGCTGTCATTAAAAACCAGATCATAGGGAAAACCTTTCACTTTTACATCTCCGTAATACTGCAAAGCATAAAATTCTGTTCCGTCATTCATTTTCGCGTAGATGACGTTAAAATCCTCAAAATCGTAATTGTAATAAATTCTATTCTCACAATCTGCGCATTCTTTTTCAGTAGGAACGGTATTTAAAGATTTTGTAAAAACTGCAGGCGAGGTTGGAATTGGTATTAATTGTTTACCGAAAAGATTTTGTAGTTTTTTTGATACGATGGTCTTTTTATTTCTTTGTGCGTCACCCGCCGCAATCATAGCTTCGAAAGCCGCCTGGTCAGCATCTACATAAGCGGCGGCACTATCGGCGGCAGCGATATCAGAAGTAGAATCTGAATTTTTGGTCCGCTTTACTGATTTTTTCAGTAAAAATTTTTTCAGTTCCGCCTCCAGTTTTCCGGTTGATCTCGTTGTTTTGGTGTTGACTTCTTTATTAGACCATTGGTCTGGAATAACATCTGTAAGTTCTACAAGTACTTTTGTAGAATTGTTAGATTGCTTTCTAAAAGTTACCTTCCAGCTTGCTCGCTGAATAAACTGTTTAGATTTCGCTCCTTTATTCAAACCAAGGATAAGATATTGATTTGAATTGCCATTAAACTCCATATTTTCCAGTTCGACATCAGTGGAAAAATCATTATCAACTGAAGTTACAGCAGTAAATACTTTTGGACCTGCTATATAGAGACTGGTAAAACCGACAATTTTATTTTCCAGCAGCTCCATTTTTTGGGGCACCACAAATTCGGTTTTTTGTGCCTGACTAAAGCCGAAACTCAAAAAGCACACCATTAAACCTAAAAAATTTTTTAAATTATCTTTCATGTTATTTTATTTAACCTTCTAAATTTGAAATAACCACCGAGACTTTCTTTCGCTCTCCCAGCAAAATATCACATTCCAGATACATTGATTCGGGTAGGTTGGTTTTTCCGTTCATAAAAAACTGCAGCCTAAAATTACCCTCCGAGTTTATTATCGGCTCTTCTTCAACTAAAAAAGAAAAAGGAGCGCCATTAATCAGATCATATACAGATCTTTCTTCGTTTAAAGTTCCATGTCCTTCAATATTAACCAGGTCATAATCGTCTTTTAAAGGATCAATTTCCAGATCAATTTTATAGAGCGGTTCGATAGCGTTATCTATTACCGGAAAACTTTCTAATCCATCAATATTAAATGCTTTGCCGAATTTTTGATAAACGCCAAAAAATAAAGTTCGAATGAAATAATCATTTTTAATTAAAAGAGATATAATTTCCGGCTCGTCAATTTTTTGTTCAATCTTCAATAAATAATCTTCTACAATTTCGCCTTCAAATTCTTTGTACACTTCTTCCTTTATTGTTTCCCATCTGTCTTTAAATATCCCCAGATTTTCTACTGAATTAAATTTGCCTGTTTCATCTACGCTGATTTGCATCGGATAAAGCACTTTTGAAGTTTTATAGGCTAATAAATCGGCAATATCATTAATCTCTTCTTCATTAATGTAAAGTTTAGATGTGCGATCGATTTCAAAATAATGAAGTGCATTTTCAGTTTTCAACCACTTTACGGAAGCCTCATATTTAATTTCATTTTTTCTCTCTTCATTTTCGATGGTGATCATCACACCATAATTATAAAAAGAATTTTTAGGATCGAAAATCAAACGATTTCCATTTCCGAATTTTACGAGTTTAGCTTTATCTAAAACTGCATTTCTTGGGAGAAAAAGTTCTTTTTGCGTTGTAATTCCGATTAAGATATTTTCTTTGGGGACCCCATTTCTATTGTGAAAGTTCTTCAGTTCATCTTCGGACAAGTCATATAATTCCGCGATACTTTTTAGAGTCTCGTTTTTTTTGATGATATGTATGTTGAAGGTTTGCATATAAAATTAAATATTGAAAGATGTAGATAAAATTATTTTGCTTTGTATTTTTTGTACTCCCACATATTATCAAAATCTATTTTTTGAATTAGCATTTCTTTTCCCCCCTGTTTCATTACTAGTTTTCTATTACCCAGGTTTTCATCCATTCTCAGAATAATTTCTATAGGTTGATTTTTATCAAATTTTTTAAATAGGGAAAAAATCTCCTCTTCATCGAAGTATTTTATTTCAAAAACAGTTTGTTTGCCATTTTTGTCTTCAAATATGTAAGAGATCAAACGGGGGATTGCTCTTTGCTTAAAGGGATTCTGTTTAATACTTTCGTTAAACAAAGTTTCTTCTTCGCCATTATACATTTCAATGTTCACGTTTTGAAAATTATGACTAGGAATCTCTATCGATGCTCTCCAGTTGTATTTTTTTCGATAGATCTCCCAAATGTCATATTGTATTCCTTTTTTTTCAAATTCTTTTCGCAACTCAGGAGTTAACTCTCCTAAGGTTTTAAAATATTCATTTTGGGGAACCTGAGCATATGGTGAGAAATCTTTCATATCTATTTGGGTTTCTTTTGCCTGAAAACGCGCTATTTCTATTTGCTGATCATCGCCATACAACCAAACCACAACGACACCTCCCGGAGCACAACCCACTACAACCAGGTTATAGTTAGAAGGCTTACTTGTTCGCCAATCTGTTGTTCCTTTTTCAAATAATTGCTTTATTTTTTCTACAGGCAAATCCCAACTTCCTGTGTAAAATTTATTTTCTTTAAAAGAGGCCCAGGTAATTTCTAGTTTTACAGGAATTGCTTTTAAATCCTCCCCTTGAGAATGAAGGGATCCACTATAACCCCACCCAGGATTGTTTGAGGCAGAGGTCGGTATATAAACCTGATTGCCGTCTTCTAAGTATAGATGTCCGTTGTAAATTTCTGTAGGATACAATTTTGGAGCACTAGATGTTGGTAACCAATTATATTTTTGCATAGCTTTATTTTGACAAGAGACTAAAATGTTTGATATTAAAAATAAATAGAGAATTAATTTTTTCATTGGTTTTTTTAAAGCATATTAATTGAGCAAATACTAATTTAATTATTTCAAATATACACGTTACGAGTTAGGTTCTATTTTTCTAAATCTCAAAATAGATTTTCCTACTATTTTGTAATTTGGCTCATAAGCACCGATACCGTCTCCAAATTTTGAATTCCAGTGTATGTATTTGCTTCTTAATTTATTTAGCATATTATGGTCGTTCACTTTCAAATTAAAACGTGCTACATTATTTACATTTTTTAAATCAAGTTTTGTTCGCAGTTGCTCAATCTCTGGTTTGGTATAATAAGTCATTTTGGGCTGTTTGCCAGTGATATAATTTTCCAAACGTTTTTTTACTTTTAGTAAATCGATTTCCTGTGAGTTAGCTGGTTTAGGAATGCCAAATTGGGCATTGAGAGTATTCATTTTAATGGTTGCATTATATTCTGTATTAAGTTTTTCGGCCATAAGATGAAGCGTTACAAAACTATAACTATTGCGAATTCCTTTTCGGGTTGCGTGGGTTTGGTGATCACTATCAGGTTTTACAACCTGTGACCTCTTGAACCAACCCTGAGCGATCAAATCATTTAAATCATTGTTTAAGATATCATCCCAATCCCCATCACTTCTTCCATCTCCCCAATAATTGTCTACATCCATAATTTGAAGATTATTTTCAGTTATCTTATCGGTGTAGCAACCGCCAACATCTGAATGTACGCCTGGCAAATAAAAGTCTTTGCCACCCGCTTGTTTAGCTGTAGGTGTTAGCATGAAATTTTTGCGATGTTCATCGTCAGCACAAAAATGAATTATTTTTTTAGCTTTATATAGATTGTTAATTTCCAATTTCAGACTGTTCAAATGTAGTTCAGCCACATCATTTTCGAAATTAGCGTTTTTGAAAGAAGTTGGATCAAATGACGATACGGTGTCATATAAACCAACAAATCTTATTTGAATCGAAACATAACTAACTCCTTTATCCTGAAGTTGCAAACCTAAATGTCCATTTTTAGGTAATTTGTCTTCTTCAGTTCTATAACCATGACTATCCGTTTTCCAATTTGCCTTTTGACCAGTAGAAGCAGTATATGACTTTTTTGTAGAATCATATTTATTTTTACTCAATTCATATATGAAATTTCTAGCCGCTGCAGCACCTCTACTGAATCCAAAAACATCTAAATAAACTGTATTTATTTCATTATTTCCTTTTAATAATTTAATTTTCGTAGCGATTAATTCGCATCCCTTTCTAACCTTAGCAATAATACCTTGGGTACCTCTTCCGAAAGCCACTCCATCATGATTTGAAGGGTCATCAGAGTCTGCCCCAAAATCATCTGTGCCAATTCCTTCTACATAAACACTATCAATGTATGCACCCTTAGCATAATGAAGTTCCTTTCGCGCTACATTAGAAAGATCATTCGTGTAACTATCTGTTTTTCCATCAGACATTTTTTTATAGGCTTTATTGCCTTTGTCACTTTCTAAACCTAGCCTAGAATTAGTATTTGTTCTATTATTTTGAGTACCGTCGAAAAACACACCAATTCTGATATCAATAAATCCTTTTTGAGCTGGTGGTGGATCGTAGCCCTGAAAAATTATATTTGCCATAAATATTTATTTAATACGGTTCAGCGTACTTATCCATCTCTTTTAAAGGGAATTTAGTACCATTTTGTTCCACATATACTACAGCATCTTTATTTGAACTCACATCTACCACGATATCAATCGAAGCGTTTTTATCTAATTTTTCTCTGAATAATTTATAAATTTCTGTTTTATTGAAATCTAAGGGAAGAAATGTACCGTTATACATTTTATTAGCTTGTCGTATATACTCTGTATTTCCAGTAAAAGCAATCTCCGAATGGTATTTCTTTCCATTTTCATCCTTCCAATCGAAGTCAAAATTATAAGGAATTGCTCTCTTATTGTAAGCAACTATATTATTTTCATTATGGTAGATGGTTTCTTTTTCACCATTACACATTTCCAATCGCCTGTTTTCTATGATATTTCCATTAGCCAAAATTATTTTTAATCTCCAATTAAATCGCTCTCGAAAATCTTCATATATTTTTGGATCGGGGTAACCCTCCTCCTGTATTTTTTTATGAACTAAATCATCGACAAAACCTCCATTTGATTGAGAATTTAATGCAATTGATCTGTAATTTGGTTTGTAGGTGTATTGAAAATCCTCATACGCTTCTTCCTTAGTTATTTCGATTTCTTTAGCCTGGAAAAAACCGACTTCTACCTGATTTCCAGCCCCTGATAGCCACAAGACAAGCTTTCCCCCTGGTGCCATTCCTACACTAATTAGATCGTAAGTTCCTTTTATTGGTGCCATCTTATTTAGTGAATAATCAAATTTAGTAGTAGTAAAACCCTCTTTAAATAATTTCGTGATTTTTACTGTATCTAAATCCCAATGACCAGCATAATATTTATTTTCCACTACAGAAAACCATGTAAACTCTAATGTATGAGGAATTTCATGTAAAACATCCGATGATCCCATAGCTTCGTTTACATTTCCCCATCCTCCCTGAATTGTTCCTACTATATCACTATACCCGTATTGAAAATCATCTGCAATGATTTGTCCAAAATAGACCTGCATCTGGTATTCTTTTGGGGCACTAATACCTCCTGCCCATTTAAATTTTTCTTCCATTTTTTTATTTTGACAACTTATTAAAGATATTGCACCAAAAATAAGTATAAGTAATAATTTTGATTTATTTATTCCCATGAGAAACTATTTTTTTCATACTAGCTAATATCAAATTTCCTTTTTTGGCTTCGGTATTTATTTGATCAGCAATTTTCTCCATTTTACTTCCAACCGTTAAATTGTAAGTATCAGCCACTTTAATTGTGATATTTTTTGCCGTTTTTCTAATCGCCATAATTTTAGTATTAAAATAATTTGGATTTCTCAGTACTGTTAAATTCCACGATCTTACCACTTTGCATGGTCATGTTTTCTTTTTCGCTGAACATGGATATTTCCCCAGCGATCTCATTGGATGTTTCGGCTTGTCTCCGAAAATCTTTTTCAACCATTTCTGTTCTCGTATCAGATGATTCTCTGATATCTCCTGCAGCAGTCTGCACAATATCTGTCCCAGCAGTAGAGATAATATTTTCGTTTGCTGAACTTGTAATACTGTTTCCAGCATCAACCGTTATTTCTTTTCCTGCAGTCATCGTAATATTTTCCCCGGCACTTACTGTAAAGTTTTTCGGAGCAGTTAAGGTGATGCTTCCATTCCCATCCATAAAATAAGTATTTCCACTAGGGTCCAAAATCGTAACACTTTTCTCATTGTCATTCATCAATACTTTAATACCACTTTTAGTTTGTATAGATCGCATGTGATTTTGTGCTCCACCTCCCAATCCAACTTGCCCATGAAACATTCCGCCCATCACAAAAGGTCGATCCGGGTGGTTATGCACAAAGCCTACCATCACCTGATCACCAACTTCTGGAATCGCCACATAACCGCGATTTTGAGAAACCTGATCTGTTCCACCGGCATCGGGAGACATCATTCTGATAAAATTAGTCGTGTCGTGAAGTTGCCAGTCGAAACGAACGGTGACGCGGCCTTGCCCTGAAGGATCCATATTGGAGATCACTGTGGCGATTTGAGGTTCAGCTTTGGGTAAAACAAAATCCGGTTTCGGCATGTAACCCGTGTCCGAAGCAATGGCTTCAAAAGTTCCGGTGTAATGACCGAGCGTATCTATTTCGTGGGTCACTTCGGTCATCATGACGCGGGTGAAGTAACTTGTTTGGTTAGAATCTGTTTTTCGCATTTTCAAATCTGCGACACAGCCTGGATACAAAAAAGGAACCGTGGTGCCACCCGAAACGGTGAAAACTTCTACGGCTTTACTCCCGGCTTCACTTGTCTGAGAGTTCACGATATCCATATCGGTGGTCGCTCTAATTGGCGCTACTTGCAGTGATTTTGTTTTGAAGATTCCTTCGTTATTAGTGTACGACGTTTTCGCCAGATCACTTTTATGTTTAATGGGTGTTTCTCCAGAGGTCAGCTTTGCATGAGAGCTGCTGTTGTAACCATAAAAAGTGGGTTTAATGTGAACTGCTTTTAATTCGACATTGATATCAGAAACATTGCTGCCAAAGGTTAATTCAATTGCTTTGTTCTGAGGTGGCATATTTCCAAAGTGCAGGACTTCACCATCGTAGAAAAACTGTTCGCCGTAAGCTTCCGCCATTCGCGCGAGATAATTGTAATGCGTTTCTTCATATTGTGCACTATATAATATCTGAGAAGAAGCTTTGGCATCCACTCTTACATCATAAGCACTGCTGATTCCCTGTTTGATGACGCGGTCTGCAATGATGCCCATATTCACCGGACCATCACCGCCAAAACTCTGGGTGTGTGGCGCAGCATCCAGTAAGATAGTCGGACTGAATCCTTTCAAAACAATATTTCCTAAACTGTGACCGTCCTGACTGAAACTTACACCTGTGATCACGCCCACAAAAACACGCTCCGGACTGTCGTCGATATCTTTGTGCATGATCTTTACGGTCAGACGGTTGCCCAGAAAACGGTTGGCTTCTTCCAGCTGATGAGTTTGTCTTTCTCCTAAAGCATCATGGGCAAGGGTCAATTCAAGACTGTGGTGACGCCGTGCACTTTGAGTGAGTTTAAAATGTTTGTAATGCTTAATGATCTTTCCATTGATGACGACAGAAAGTTTCACCAAACGGTTGATACCGGCCTGATGGTTATTTTTTAATACTATCTGCGTTATTTTGAGGCGTAAACTTCTGGGGTTTGAAAAATACTGCTTCTGAATTTCCGTTCTTTTCCATATCGTGTGTTTTGAAAAATTAAAATTACCTTGTAAACCTTAGTGTTCAAGGTGATTTCAAAATAGGTGATCGTTGGCTTCGTTTAAAAGGGACCAAGTACAAAAACAAATTTAGTTTAAATACTTCAATCTAAGTTGTAGTAGATCTACTACAAAATTTCGGGATTTTTCGTGATTTTAGCTGTAAAATGAAAATTTTGCTTGGGAATTTTAAAAATCAAAAAATCCGCGTGCGCCTATTACCAAAAAGTTTAACGCCAAATAAAAGAGCGAAATCAGCTCTTTTCGGGCTTGTAGTAAAACTACTACAAATTCCAAAATAAATAAAAATCGCTTGTGATTGAACTGAAAGACTTGTAGGTTTGAATTATTAAAATCAGTCACAAATTAATATTTAACCTTAAAATTTAGAAATCATGGCAGCAAACAATTCAAGAGCAGTCTTAAAATTCAACAACGGAGAAGACTCCAAAGTACTAAAACTAAACTACAGTGTAGCAAGATCTACGGACGTTTCAGGTAGAGTAGCATCTGATCCAAGCAACGCAATTATTAAAGTAACGATCGAAGCGACAGACAAATCTGACATCATCGAATCATTATTGAACGGGAAGTACAAACCAACGGTTGGTGAAGTAACCTTCAATAAATCTCATGAAGAAGGAACTTTGATCAAACTAAACTGGGAGAACGGATACGTGATTCAGCATGAAGTGGAATTCGACGCAATGGACAGCAACAGTATGTTGGTTTCTTTCGTTATCAGTGCAGAAAAAATCACTTACGGTGGTGGCGAATATGAAGGTATTTGGCCAGGAAAATAAGAAACCGAATCAATTATTTATAGTTAGAGCCCTGAGTATTATATATTCAGGGCTCTTTTAATATAAATCTATGGACTTCATCTCCTGTTAATGACTAAGTAACCGCTAAGGACCATTATTTTTCAGATTTATAATTAAAGTCCGAAAACTACGCCGACACTCGGTATAAATCCACTACCAAAAACCGATTCATCTTTATTATATAGTACATTATACATGGCGCCGATCTGCATATAAGTATTGCTCCCGATTCTTTGCATATATCCCCCACCAAAGTATAGTGCTGCTTCATTTCCAGAGTACTTGAACTGGGTTAATTTCTCTTTCTGGTTGAAGAAATATTCCTGAAACATTCCACTTAAGTAGAAATTTCGGGCAATATAATAATTAACGAAAGGACCAAAACCCACCGTTGAAGAAGAATAATATTTAGAATTCGTCCAGCCGAAATTGCCAGCTACACCACCTTTCAAATCATCCGTTAATTGGTAACCAACCCTTGGCGAAATAGAAATTGAAGTTCCAGAATTACCACTACCGAAGGTTCCACCAATCCCAGCAGACCCACCAAAAGTCCACTTCGAATTTCCGCTACCAATACTGGTGGCAGTTCCGATCTGTGCATTTAATGTGAAGCTCGAAATCAGCACACTAAAAAGAAGTATTTTTCTCATGGTCTTTATTTTACCATCAAAATTAAGCCTTTTTTTGAATTTAAAATTTTTACAACATAAACTTGCTATCTAGTTAATTTTTCTTGTTGTGGGGTTAATACCAATAATCTCCTTCTTTGAGATATGGAAGCTGCATTCTGTGTTTTAGTAAAAAAGCGAAAGAACTGCTTCTCGGTCAGAAAAGTATAATGGAAAGCGGGACCACTCTTCGATAGATTTGGGCTCTTGTTGCTCCTAAGCAAATCTATAATTATTGTCGTAAATTTGCGCCCTCAATAAAGAGTCTCCTTTAAAGACTTTATAAAATGAATATATGAAAATTGTAGTAGGACTTTCCGGTGGTGTAGATTCCAGTGTTGCAGCATATTTGTTGCAGAAACAAGGTCATGAAGTGGTGGCACTTTTTATGCGAAACTGGAATGATGCGTCGGTTACTTTGGAAGATGAATGCCCCTGGATCGAGGACAGTAATGACGCTTTGATGGTCGCTCAGAAGTTGGGAATTCCGTATCAGGTCATCGATATGAGTGAATTGTATAAGGAGAAAATCGTGGACTACATGTTCCACGAATATAAAAAAGGTAGAACGCCAAATCCTGATGTTTTGTGTAACCGTGAAGTAAAGTTCGACGTGTTCATGAAAACAGCTTTATCACTTGGTGCTGAGAAAGTTGCAACAGGACATTACGCACAGGTGAACTCTACTTTTGATGAAAATGGGAAAGAGATCTTTCATCTTCTGGCAGGAGCAGATAATAATAAAGATCAGTCGTATTTCCTATGTCAGTTGAATCAAGATCAGCTGTCGAAATCTTTGTTTCCGATTGGAGCATTAACAAAACCTGAAGTTCGGGAAATCGCTCGGGAAATGAATTTGGTGACCGCAGATAAAAAAGATTCCCAAGGTTTATGTTTCATCGGGAAAGTGAGTTTACCCACTTTTCTGCAACAACAACTGGAACCAAAAGAAGGCGAAATTGTAGAAATTTTTAAAGACTTCAGTGGTTTTCATCAAGAAACCCCTCAGTTTTCTTCAAAATTAGAAGAATTACAGTTTCTATCTAAAAAACTCAATTACAAAAAATCGGATGGAAAAGTAATCGGCAAACATCAAGGTGCACATTATTTTACCGTCGGTCAAAGTAAAGGATTAGGAATTGGCGGACATAAAGAATCTTGTTTTTTAATTTCTAGAGATATTGAAAAAAATATCGTTTTCGTGGGCGAAGGAAGAGATTTCCCAGGGCTTTTCCGCAGTGCTTTAAAAATAGAAAATTCAGAAGTTCATTGGGTTCGTGAAGATCTGCGTTTGCAAAACGGCGAAACGATGAAGATAAAAGCCAGAATCCGCTATCGCCAGACTTTAGAGGAAGCGACGCTTTACCAGTTTGAGGAAGGATTATTCATCGAATTTGAAAACCCACAATCTGCTATCGCAGAAGGACAGTTTGCTGCTTGGTATGATGGTGAAGAATTGTTGGGAAGTGGGGTAATCGCTTAAGGCATTTTCTAAAACTTATCTAAGTTGAAATGCAGGAAATTAAATTTTATCATTCTCCGAGAAGCGTTGTAGTAATTGCTTTTGTATTCGGATTGTTGTTTATCCTTTCATTCATCGTCACATTCCTATTCTTATCAGATTTTATACATGACTTAACCTCCTCCAAAATAATAATTCTCGTAGGGTTGTCAATTCTGCCGATCACGCTAACCGCGATATTTGCATGGAAACTTATAAAAAATCTGAAAAATAATAAACCGATCTGCACTTTGACTCCTTCTGAATTCATTTATACAGAATTTTATTGTAAAACAACATCTACAGAAAGAATTTCTCTGGACAATATTAAAAACGTAAAGATGGAAAAAACCTTTATTGATCGTAAAATAACCATATCTCTCGAGCTATACAATAATATGAATCTTTTGAAACTCACTTATCTTACAGGTTTTCTTACAGAAAAAGATAAAGAAATTTTGGTGGAGGAACTGGAGAAAAGAGTAGCTAAGCGAGGATATTTATAGGGTGAATACTTTTAAATTCAATAAACACTCTGATATCATTTTCAAGAATATAGATCAATGAATTACAAACTTCTATTTCGCGCAATGTAGCACCCATCAAATGATTCAGTAGTAATTTAATCTCTTTTTTTTGATGATGAATAAAACCTTTGTAATTTAGTTTTATTAAAAAAAACCATTTTTTAACTAAAACACCTTTCTTGAAATTCCTAATTGTTTAAATATGAGAAATACAGAACTATCCAAAGAAAGAACAGAAGAGCTTCTTGTCATTTTAGAGAAACGTTTTGTGAATAATAAGGAGCGTCATCCAGATTTAAAATGGGAAGATGTTCAAAAAAAACTGGAAGGAAACCCCACCAAACTATGGTCAGTGAACGAAATGGAAGAAACCGATGGCGAACCGGATGTCATTGGTTACGATAAAACTACCAAAGAATTTCTCTATTGTGACTGTGCTGCTGAAAGTCCGAAAGCTCGCCGAAGCGTTTGTTATGACCACGAAGCTTTAGCATCAAGAAAAGAGCATAAACCTAAAGACAGCGCGGTAAATATGGCTAACAGAATGGGTACTACCCTACTGAATGAAGAACAATATCGTACACTTCAGAAATTAGGAATCTTTGACAGCAAAACATCAAGTTGGCTTCTAACACCGCCAGAAATAAGGGAATTAGGAGGCGCAATTTTCGGCGATCGTCGCTTTAATCATATTTTTATTTATCACAATGGTGCAGAATCCTATTATAGCGGAAGAGGATTTCGCAGTTTGCTACGAGTGTAACAAGTCTTAAAATTAGGAAATCCGCAAAAAATTTCTTATATTAGCATTATTGCTAAATCATAAAAATCTTATTGGTGTTTAATTAAAGGGTCATATCCTTTTTCACCAAATTAGAGTTTCAATCTATTCTCTCTGCATTCCGCAGATTTTTTTTATTAGCTAACTTATTAATGGCCTTACTTCACAAGGAAGTAAGAGCTATCTCATTATTAAAAAAAATACATGAATAATAAAGACTTTATGAAGGACAAACGCGTAGGTATTATAGGTGCTGGACCAAGTGGTTTAGCGCAAATCCGTGCATTTGAAGCCTTACAAAATGAAGGTTTCGCAGTTCCAGAAATCATCTGTTTTGAAAAACAGGACAATTGGGGCGGAATGTGGAAATACTCTTGGAGAACAGGCGTTGGGAAATATGGCGAACCTCATCACGGAAGCATGTATAAATACCTGTGGTCCAACGGGCCAAAAGAATGTTTAGAATTTTCTGACTATTCTTTTGATGAACATTTCAAAAAGCCGATTTCTTCTTATCCGCCAAGACCAGTGCTTTTCGATTATATTCAAGGTCGGATTAAAAAAAGCAATGCTAGGGAATATATCCGTTTTGACACGACAGTACGTTGGGTGAGTTTTGATGAAGAAACACAAAAATTCACAGTTATATTGGATGATTTGAAAATTGACAAGACCTATTCTGAAGAGTTTGATTATTTGGTTGTGGCATCTGGGCATTTCTCTACACCAAACATGCCTTATTTCAAAGGGATTGAGAACTTCCCAGGAACGGTCATGCATGCGCATGACTTCCGTGGTGCTGATCAATTTAAAGACCGAAATATTCTATTGATTGGAAGCAGTTATTCTGCAGAAGATATTGGAATTCAATGTTATAAACACGGTGCTGCCTCGGTAACTTTAAGTTATAGAAGCAATCCTATTGGCATCGAATGGCCAGAAGGAATGAAAGAATTGCCTTTGGTTACGCACTTCGAAGGTGACACGGCATTCTTTAAAGACGGAACAACCGAAAAATTTGACGCCGTAATTATGTGTACGGGATATCAACACAAATTTCCTTTTTTACCTGACGAACTTCGACTGAAAACTAAAAACAACCTGTATCCAGATCATTTGTATAAAGGAATTTTCTTTAACGAACTTCCACAACTCATTTACTTGGGAATGCAAGATCAGTACTATACCTTCAATATGTTTGATGCGCAGGCTTGGGTGGCACGTGATTTCATGATCGACCGTTTAAAATTACCAAAAATCGCAGAACGACGAATTGACATTGACCATTGGGTGGAAAGAAATGACCAACTGGAAACAAGTTTTGAGCATGTCGATTTCCAGACTGATTATATAAAAGATTTACTTTCCATTTCAAATTATCCGAACTTTAATGTAGATAAAGTTGCGGTGATGTTTAAAGAATGGTTGGGCGATAAAGAAGAAGATATTCTAACTTACCGGGACAAAACTTACCAAAGTGTTGTGACGGGAACAATGGCAGCCGTTCACCACACTGAATGGATGGATGAGCTGGATGATACTAAGGAACGTTATCTCTACGAAGCTGAGGAAGAAGAAATGATTCCAGAAAAATTATAAAATCAATTTTCATGAAATTAAAAATACCTTTCGATAATGCCGAAGGGTATTTTTATTTCTTTAAATTTTCCTGGTTAAAAATTGTATCAATAATAATCTTCAAATTAATAACCTTCGTATATTTGGACATATGCAGAGACGCAATTTAGTACTGCATATTATTGATAATTCATTAAATAATACGCTCTCTTAATCGGATAATATGAACACAGAAATTAAAAACAAGTTTATGTCGGAAGCGGTTTTAGAAGCGCTTAAAGGAATACAAAACAACGACGGAGGACCATTTGGTTGTGTGATTGTTAAAGACGGAAAAATTGTGGGACGTGGCCATAACAAAGTAACTTCCACTTGTGATCCGACAGCTCATGCCGAAGTAATCGCTATTCGTGATGCCTGCAAAAATCTAAATTCTTTTCAGTTAGAAGGTTGCGAAATTTACACTTCCTGTGAACCGTGTCCTATGTGTTTCGGTGCTATTTATTGGGCAAGACCAGATAAAGTATATTACGGTTGTAGTCAGGAAGATGCGGCAGCTATTGATTTTGATGACGCTTTTATTTATAAGGAAATAGAATTACCCTATGAAAAGAGAAGTATTCCTTTTGAACAAATGGATAGAGATATTGCTTTAGAACCTTTTAAAAAATGGACTGAGAAAGAAGATAAAACGAAATATTAAAATCGTTTCAGAATTTTTTTATTAAAATAGGTGAAAAATCAGATTGAATTTAACACTTTACAACATCGGTGACATCAGCCGGACAATTTTTTCAATTAATTGCACATGTTTCGGACGGTTTTGCCACCCTCCAATTTTAATTTGCTCTGCATCTTTAATATCATTTTCAAAATTCGAAGCTAGATTTTCTGCGACTTCTTTATCATATACAACAGCATTAACTTCAAAATTAAGTTCAAAACTTCGATAATCTAAATTAGCAGTTCCTACGATGGCTACCTCACGATCAGCAACCATCGTTTTTGCATGTACAAATCCTTTTTGATACAAATAAATTTCTACGCCAGCTTCCAAAAGTTCCTTGTAATAAGATTTTGCAGCAGCATTAACCAAGAACGAATCCGAAATACCTGGAACTAAAAGTCTGACTTTCACTCCAGATAAAGCTGCCATTTTCATTGCATCGATTATCGTTTCACCTGGAATAAAATAAGGGGAAGTTAAAAGCACCTCGGATTTTGCAGATTGAATGCATTTAATAATCGAGTAATAAATAGAAGGTCGATCAGAATCCGGTCCACTGGAAACAATTTGGACTGTTGTATTATTTTCATTCAGATTCTGGTTGAAAACCGGAAAATAAGCTTCGTTAATCGTTAATTTTTCTTGGGAGCAATAATTCCAATCTCCGATAAAAATATGCTGCAACATGGCAGTCGCGTCGCCTTCAATTTTCAAAAGCGTGTCCCGCCAAAATAATTTATTATTTTTTGAAGCATTGCTGTATTTATCGCTGACATTAATTCCGCCTACAAATGAAACCTGTCCATCAATGACAATGATTTCACGGTGATCTCTGTAATTGAGTCTATTGGCGAGTTTGATTAATTTAATTTCATAAAAAGGAAAAGCTTTTACCCCATTGGCGCGAAGTCTTTTAACCAAAGTTTTCCGAATGGACGAACTTCCGAAAGCATCATAGATAAAACGAACTTCGACTCCATTTTTAGCTTTTTCAATTAATATCTTTCCTATCGCTCGACCTCATCGTCATAAATATAATATTCAAGATGGATATGGTGTTTGGCTTTGCTGAGCTCTTGTAAAACTTCTGGAAATTTCTCTTCACCATTAATGAGCAATTGTACCGAATTATTGGTCGTCAGTGGACTTCGGTCAGTTTGATAAATCATTTTTGCTAAACCAGCAAAATCAGCTTTAACTTCAGAAAGTTCGAGATTATGAGTATTGTATAGATCTAATTTTGCTAGAAGCCGCTCTTCAAGTTGATGATCTTCGATTATTTTCTTGCTGTAAAGCTTATTTTTACGGTAGTTAATTCCGAACGAAAAGTAAATGAAAACCCCAATTAGAGGTAGAAAAATAACCAAAAGCAAATAGGCTAAAGTTTTGGTTAAGGTTTGAGTATCGTAAATAATACGCAGCAAAACTCCAATAATAAAAAGGACGTAAATAACTTCTAAAATTAAAATCCAGTTCATGATATTCTAATTTTTAACAAGATAACCAATCTTTAAAATCCTTGACACGATCGCGACTCACCGTAATTTCTTCGTCGGGCTGAATCTGCATTTCCACTTTATAATAAGGCGAAGTATGAATGTTTTTAATAAAATTAGAGTTAATGATGAACTGACGATTGACGCGAAAAAATTTCTTATCATCTAAAACTTCCTGAAGCTCATCTAAAGTAAAATCAGTCGGGTAATTACGTTCTTGCGTTTGTAGATAAACGATCTTATTTTCACTATAAAAGCACGATACATCGTCAGTTTGGACAATCTTTAAATTGTACCCTATTTTAACCAGGATTCTCGATAACTTTTGCTTCTCCTCTTTCATTAAAGATTTAACGTCTGAAATATTTAAAGTATCGGATGGTAGAAAATTCTTATATTTTTCAATAGCACTTTCCAAATCCTCCAGCATGATCGGCTTCAGCAAATAATCAATAGAATTGAGTTTAAAAGCTTTCAAAGTATATTGATCAAAAGCGGTGGTGTAGATCATGAAACTTTTTGTCGGCACTTTCTCAAAAATATCAAAGGATACTCCATCACCTAACACAATATCAGAAAGAATAAGATTTGGGTGAGGATTATTTGCAAACCATTCCACTCCCTCTTCCACCGAATGCAACGTTGCAACCAATTGTATATCAGGAAACGAGCTTAATAAGCGTTCTAATTTTCGTGCTGCGGGTTTTTCATCTTCAATGATGACTGTTTTAATGAAATTCAAAATAAATTATTTAAAGAAGTCATATAAAACTACTTATTTTTATTCATTAAATCACGAATTTTTTCTTCTTCCCAATTTTTACCTAATATAAAATTTGGTAAGAAAACACTTAATCCGTGTCCTGTTAATGCAACTCCCCACAAAATAGCAGTCCAGTAAATATTTAAATTTGACAGGGATTCTCCAGCTTGAACACTTTGGGCAATGATGAACAAATTGACTAAAAAGTATACAATTGCGTGAATGTAAAAGCCTTTGATTCTTTTCACTCTTTTTGCAGCTTCGATGTATCGAATGTCATTTTTGTTTAAATTTTCCATAATTTTTTAGTTTTTATATTGTTCTTTTTTTAGAATTTTCTGAATTTGATTCTCTTCCCAAGATCTGCTGATACCAAAAACCTGTAAGGCATGACCGCCAAGTCCAATTCCCCAACCGAAAATAGGCCACCAAAACCAATGATATTCCGGTGAAGTACGTAAATTAATGAAGATCAGAAAGGGAATTACCATACCGTACGAAATCAAATTACTGTAGAATCCTTTGATTTCTTTTACTCTTTTAGCAGCTCTTTCGTAAGCCATGGACTCGGATGAAGGATGGGTAGTCATTGCGGTTATTTTTTCGGTTAATAATGGGATTTTCACTTTGAAAAAACTCGCTGATTTTTCAATGAAAACATTTTGTTTCGTTAATAGAGCATAGCGTTGTACGATATTCGACAGTCCAATACCAGCGCTTTCGTTAAGTTGCTCTCTTTGCTGTAAATTATTCTCAATAAGCAAATTACCTGAAGAAGAATAAATTTTGATATGTAAAGGTCTGGCAGATGTAGCAAAATTATGTTTGATGCAATTCTCTAAAAGCAATTGTAGTGAGAGAGGAACAACATAAAATTTCAGATCTTTTTCATTAACGTCAAATTCAAAACTAACGCTATCTTCAAATCGTGTTTTTAGTAGATCACAATAGGTTTTGGCAAAGGTTATTTCTTCTTCTACCGTGACTAGCTCTTTATCCTTTTGTTCCAGTACATAACGATAAATTTTCGACATAGAAGCGGTGAAACGCTGCGCTTGTTCTGGATTCTCATCGATCAGGGAACTAAGCACGTTTAATGAATTGAAAAGAAAATGTGGATCAAGCTGGTTTTTTAAACTTTCAAATTGTGCGTTGGCAGACTTGGCAATTAATTTCTGCTGTACGACTTCTTGTTTGGTAGAGCTTTTCCACGCTTCAATAAATCCTTTTGCATGTAAAACAGCAGATATAAGTAAAGCAATATTAACGGATATCCAATTAGAAATCGCCATCCATCCTGAAAAAAAATCAGCAACATCATTTTTCTGGAAGAGGATAAAATTTACATAATTGCAAAAGAAAACTAAAATAACATTTACTAATAGCGTGCTTATAATTCCTAAAATTGTTCTTTTTCGAGTGTCATCTACCCAAGAATACTTTTTATTTAAATAATCGTTCACCACGCCATTTCCAATCGCAATCGTGAAAGAATAAAGTCCAGAAATAAAAATATTAAAGAAATAGTTCTGCACCGTTTTCTCGTTGGTGAAGAATACAAATATGATGGTTCCCAAAAAAAAGGTAATCCAAGAGATTGTTATTAAACTTTTCTTATTCATGCTTTAATTATTGATACAAATGTATGGTCGATTAAAGGTAAATAAAATTAATTTCGACCGAAAGGTGAATTTAGTCGACTGAACTGCAAAAAAAAGCAACCACCGAAAAGATCAGTGGTTGCTTTTTAACGTATATGAAGAATTTACTTCATTTCAGAAATTACATTTATGGCTTCCTGAAGATATAGATCACGCTGAAGATTTTTCGTCCAGTTCTCTGTTTTCTTGGTGAAAGCCTCATCTTTTTTCTCACGTAAAGCTTCATCAGGATTCAATGTAAATTTTAAACCATTATTGAATTTTTGCAAACTCTTAAATTTCTTGATCTGCGCTTTTCTGGTTTGCATAACTTCATTAAACTTCGTTTGATTCAGGGAAATTGTTTCCTCTTTATCTAAATTTTCTTTCCATTGTGCAGATTCCTGTATCAACTGGTACGTTTTGTTATTTAATAATCTTGCTTCAATTCCTTTTTGCAGATCTGGAACAGAAAAGTAATTAACTTTTTGGTATTCTGCGGCGGGAATTTTATCCCAAGCCAATGCATAATCATCATAACGCTCCCCAATCTCGGAGTACGTGAAAAAGTCTTTCATTTGTATATCCGATACAATCCCTTTTCTTTGGTTAGATTCTCCGGAAATTCTGTAAAATTTCTGAATGGTTAATTTTAATGATCCGAAATCATCAGTTGTATTCAAAAATCGATTAAGATCCACAAAGGTTTGAACCGTTCCTTTTCCGAAAGATTGTGGTGAACCAATAATTACTCCACGGCCATAATCCTGCATTGCTCCTGCTAAAATCTCCGAGGCAGAAGCCGACAGTTCATTTTGCATAATTACCAAAGGACCAGTCCATAATGGAGCCGTTACTTTGTTTTTTAATGTTTGAATTTTGCCATTACCATCTTTCACCTGCACATAAGGTCCAGCATTCATAAATAATCCCATGATGTCGCCAACCTCAGTTAAACTTCCACCACCATTATTTCGAAGATCGAGCACGATCCCTTCTACGTTTTGAGCTTTAAGCTTAATGATCTCATTCTTAATATCGTCTGACGCATTTCTACCTTTTGCATCTTCAAAATCGGCGTTAAAGCTCGGTAAATTGATAAATCCTATCTTCTTACCTGCTGATGAGTTAATAATTATACTTCGAGCAAAAGTGTCCTCTATGGCAACTTCCTCCCGAATCATCGTTACCTCCTTAATCGTCTTATCTTTTTTCTCAACTGTTAGGGTGACCTTAGTCCCTTTCTCGCCTCTAATTAAGCGTACCGCTTCATCTACCAACATTCCAACAACATTTACTGCATCTTCATTCGGTTTAGATCTTACTTTAAGAATTTTATCTCCTGCCGTAAGTTGCTTTGATTTCCAGGCTGGCGCACCGATCGTTAATTCCCCTAAAGAGAGATATCCTTTTTTTTCTTGGATCAACGCTCCAATTCCAATAACTTTCCCTTTAAACTGAGTGTCAAAATCCTCTTTATTTTTAGGAGAAAAGTAATTGGTGTGGGGATCAAAAACTTCGGTGTATGCATTCATGTACACGGTAAACCAGTCCATTTTGTTCCGTTTCTTGAATCTTCGGAAAGTATCTGTAACCAAGTCTTTCACCTCTTGGGTCGCTTTTATTCTTTTCGCTTCCGGACTAAGAATTTCTAATTTTATGGTGTCTTTTAAATTGAATTTCTGTACCGAATCCTTTTTCTCTTTCTGCGCTTCTTCTCTAGCAGTTAGCGATTCCATTTCCTGCAGAATATTATATTTGATGTACTTTTTCCATTCTGTAGCCAGCTCCGCCTTATTGGCAGCATTTTTTTTGACCTTTGGTTCCAAAACAAGCGTTTCATCCTCATCGAGGTTGATTGGTTTATTCAAGATGTCTTGGGTAATCTTATCGATTTCTTCTACCCGTTGATAAAGTCGGTCGATTGTCAATTTATAAAACGTGAGATCGCCTTGGTTAAGATAATCGTCTAATTTCGTTTTATGCTGAGCAAATTCTGCCATATCTGATTGTAGAAAATAGCGTTTCGAAGCATCTACCATTTCGAAATAATGATTGTAAACTTCCTGTGAATACGCATCATTAATAGGTTTTGGAGAATAATGCAGGTAACTTAGGGTGTTTTTTACGCTAACCATTATTGTCGACATTTTATCGTCGTCGTTCTTTGGTGAGTTGAAGCAGAATACCAAACTCGTTAGCGGAATAAATAGAAGTAATGTATTGAGTCTAAAGTTTTTAAACATTGAGGTATTGTATATAGATGATATGTTAAAGATTTCCCGTTTTTGTTACAAGGTTTTTCAAAGTATCAAAATTAATACCTTATTTATATTTCGACACTATTTTTTAATTAAATTTGTTGAAAACCTAAAAAGTATATGCAAAGGCCACTGATATTAGTAACCAATGACGATGGGATAACTGCACCAGGGATTCGTCATCTTGTAGAATTTATGAATGAAATAGGCGAGGTTGTCGTAGTTGCTCCCAATTCACCACAGTCCGGAAAAGGGCACGCAATCACTATTGACTCTACCCTTACATTCGAAGAAATAAGTTTAGAGGGGCCACAAAAAGATTTCTCTCTGAGTGGAACTCCTGTAGACTGTGTAAAATTTGCATTAAATAAAATTTTAACCAGGAAACCAGACCTGGTTGTATCAGGAATTAATCATGGTGCAAATTCTTCCATCAATGTAATTTATTCAGGGACAATGAGCGCTGCCGTAGAAGCAGGAGTTGAAGGATTACAGTCAATTGGATTTTCATTGCTCGATTTTTCGTGGGATGCCGACTTTACCCAAGCGAAGGAGCATATTCAAAATATCGTTCATAAAGTGTTAGAGAACCCTTTACCAAAAGGCATTGTTCTGAATGTCAATATTCCGAAACTTTTAAAAGAAGAAATAAAAGGGATAAAAGTGTGCCGACAGGCCAATGCTAAATGGGAAGAAAATTTTGACGAAAGAATTAATCCACACGGCAAAAAATATTATTGGCTAACAGGCTATTTCAATAATATGGATACTAGCCCTGATGCAGATGAAACAGCACTCTCAGAAGGGTTTGTCTCTATTGTGCCTGTTAAATTCGACTTAACTGCGCACGAACATCTACAGAAGTTACGTGAAATCTTAGAATAATTTCCTCAACTATTATGCTAAAAATTCTGCAATAAATCATTATTTGAGAAATTTCTCGATTTGTAAGTCTGCCATGTCGATACAGAAAGAAACATTTTTCAATGCGTAGATAGAGAGCTCAGTACAGGCTATAACGACCGGCAGTGTACCGCCATACTTTTTTAACATTTCCTGGTAAAAGTATACTTGAATTAGCGTCACCTCTCTAGCGTAAACTGATTTTCTGAAACGATCAATCCATTCTTGATCGGCTTCTGTTGGCGACTCAACGAGAATCTCTTTTTCTGAAAATCGTTGTTTGATATAATCAGAATTCATGGTATAGTTTGTTCCAAAAAGGAATACCTTCTTAATATTATTTTCCTTTAAATATTGTATAGTTAAAAGTACCGGATGACAAATTTCAAGTTCAAAAGTAATTTGATCTAATGTTTCATGCAATGTAATATTTGGAACTAAAAGCTTGGTAATCCCTAATTTTGAAACTTGATCTAAGTAATGTTTTATTCTAGGAATTAAAATTGAAAATTGATTGGGAAGAAACAAGTTTATTTCTTGAAAATCAATTTGATACATCAACAGCGGACAGGTAGCAAACATTTCGTTCCGCTCTTCATATCGCTTTTGAATCTGGTCTAGATAGTACGCGTTTGACTGCTGCCCCAAACCTAAAATTCCTCTGGAAATGATTTGATTCATCATCTTTTGGTTAAAATATAATCTGCAAAATAATTTTTAGAATCTAAAAATTTCTCCGATATCTCCAAGTCGGATTTAAGAAGTAGTTTCTTTAAAACTTCATCATCGTACTTTCGTGAGACTTCTGTATGAATACGTTCGTTTTCTCTAAATTCAAAAGACTGATCAAGATCTTTGATATAAACACTCTGTCTTTTCCTACTTTTTAAAAAGCTTTTTGCAATTCCTTCTTCCTCTGTATATTCTGGAGCATGTTCAAAATTTTCTAAATCAAAGTCTGCACCGAGCTCGGTGTTAATTCTTTTTAATAAGTTCAAATTAAAGCTACTCGTAATGCCAGCCGGATCGTTATATGCTGGGAGAACGACTTCCTTTGATTTTATTAAGTCTAAACCAAGAAGAAGCTTCTCATTGGTTTTTAAATTTTGGGAAATTTTACTCAAGAATCTTTTTGCAACTTCATCTTCCATGTTGCCGAGATTTGAGCCTATAAAAAGAATGATCTTTGGATGATTAGACGTAAAAAGTCGGTCTAAAACTTGAAAATAGTCGCCTTGTTGTGGCTCTATATTTATAGTTGGAAAATGATTTTCTAGGTTTTTAGTGATAACTTCCAGACTATTCGTCGAAATATCCACTGGTATATATTTGAATTGATAGTTTTGAGAAAGTAGTGCACGTAACAAATGTTGCGTCTTTTTTCCATCCCCAGAACCTAATTCAATCAGCTCGAACTTTTGGTTTTTATCAATGTTAAAAGACTCAATAATTTCCATACTTTGCTCCTTAAAAATCTCCAATTCAGAATTAGTGAGATAGTATTCTGGCATTTCCATAATTTTTTGAAAAAGCTCGTCACCTGCTTTGTCGTAAAAATAATGAGAAGAGATATATTTGGGATTTTGACTCAAACCATCATTTACATCCTTTAAAAAAGCATCGTTTTTCGTCATTTTGCTAATCTTATGCCGGTTATTTGCCATCTGTGTTTTGGATGGAAAAAGTTTCTATAGGTTTTTCTCTGATGACCTTTTGGAGTTGCCGTAGAAGCACCACGCAAAACCATTTGGCTCACCATGAACTTCCCATTATATTCGCCGACTGCTCCTTCAGCAATCTGAAATTGTGGATAAGGAAGATAGGCAGAATAAGTCCACTCCCATCTTTTTCCCCAGTTCAATTGATCTGCGGCGGCTTCCCACTCAAACTCTGTGGGTAATCTTAAACCTTTCCAGGTTGCGAATGCTTGAGCTTCGTAGAAAGAAATGTGGGTTAGAATATGATCTGGCTCAACAGGCTTCAAACCTTCTAACGTAAAGGAATTCCAAGTGTCTTCAATTTTTGTCCAATAAAGGGGTGACTTAATTTGGTTTTCATTCACCCAATTCCAGCCTTCATCTAACCAGTATTTAAAATTTTCATATCCGCCAGCTTCCATAAATTCTAGGAATTCTGCATTGGTAACTAAGGATTTGGAAATTTCAAAATCATGTAAAAAAACTTTGTGTCGTCCTTTCTCATTGTCGAAATGAAAACCTTCACCCTCAAACCCAATTTGGTAAATGCCTTCCGAAATTTCTAACCAACAATCTGCATCGTTTTTCTGAGCGGTGAGATTGAAGTTTTCTTTATAAACGGGATATCTTGGATTGTAAGAAAAAGTATGTTTTAAATCGGTAATTAAAAGTTCCTGATGCTGCTGCTCATGATTAATTCCCAAAATTAGGAGTTCTTCTAAATCTTCGCTGATAGGATTTTGCAGTAATTTATCAATCTGGCTGTCAACATATTTTCGATATGAGTACACTTCGTCGACTGTAGGTCTGGTGATTGTTCCACGTTCGGTTCTAATTGCTCTTTCGCCGACCGTTTGATAGTAGCTGTTGAATAAAAATGAATAGTGAGGATTAAATACTTTATAATCAGCAACAAATTTTTTTAAAATCATTTCCTCAAAAAACCAAGTAGAATGGCTGAGATGCCATTTTGGAGGACTGGCAAAGTCGACTGGTTGCGGAATATAGTCTTCTATTTCGAGAGGTTCGCAGAGCGCTACAGAATGCGATCTTGTGTTTTTAAATAACTGTAATAATTCGCTCATAATAATCAGGATCAATTATAAGCAGAAAGGAATACAAATAATATTCCGCAAACGGCAACTAACCAACTAATCTTTAAAAATTAGTACAAAAACTTACTAACAACTATGCTGTCGGAATTGTTAGTAAGAAAAATGTAAACATTAATTTAGCCCTGATCATACCGGCATCCTTTATTGAGGAGCAACGACGAAAAAAGACCTGTCTGCCGACAGGCAGGTATAGTGGAGAGCGGCCCGGGTTTTTATGATTAGTAGCTTCTAAAAGTTTTAAGTTAACATTCCACCGTCAACATTCAGTACTTGCCCACTTATGTAAGACGACATATCACTCGCTAAGAAAACGCATGCATTGGCAACATCCTCGGGTTGGCCACCACGTCTCAACGGAATTGAATCTCTCCATCCCTGAACAGTTTTTTCATCTAAAGCTGCGGTCATTTCAGTTTCAATAAATCCTGGAGCAATCGCGTTGCAACGGATATTTCGAGAACCTAATTCAAGAGCAATTGATTTGGAAAAACCAATGACACCGGCTTTTGAGGCGGCATAATTTGCCTGACCAGCATTTCCTTTGATGCCCACAACGGAAGTCATATTGATAATCGAACCAGATCTCGCTTTCATCATTGGCTTGATCACCGCTTTCGTTAGGTTGAAAACCGAATCCAAATTCACTTTCATAATCGTATCCCAATCCTCTTTGGACATTCTCAACATCAAATTATCACGGGTAATCCCAGCATTGTTAATTAAAATATCGATTTTCCCGAAGTCAGCAATTACATCTGCTGCTAATTGTTGAGCAGCATCATAATCCGACGCATCTGATTGGTAAGATTTCACCTTGGTTATTTTTCCTAATTCTTCTTCTAAGACTTTCGCTTTATCAACTGAACCGGCATAAGTAAAAGCAACGTGTGCTCCTTGTTTAGCGAAAACTTCTGCAATTCCTTTTCCGATTCCTCGAGTTGCACCCGTAATTAGGGCAACTTTCCCTTCTAATAATCCCATATTCTTGTAGTTTATTTATCTAAGTTTTTATATTTGTTTTTGGACAAAGGCTTTTCACTTTCATCTTCTTTACTTTCAACATTATTGATCACTAAAACAATCTCTCCTTTTAAAGTTTTGCTTTTGGAAAAGTCAATTAACTCATTGATAGTTCCGCGTTTAGTTTCTTCAAATTTCTTTGAAATTTCACGGCTTAAACTCACTTTTGTTTCTTCACCGAAAAATTCTTTGATCTGTTCTAAAGTCGTATTAATCTTGTGCGGACTTTCGTAGAGAATAATTGTTTTCTTCTCTTCTGCTAACTGCTTTAGTTTGGTTTGTCTTCCTTTTTTCTGGGGTAAAAATCCGGCAAATAAAAATTCATTATTCGGTAATCCAGAAACAACAAGAGCTGGAACAAATGCTGTTGCTCCTGGTAAACACTGCATTTCTAAATTGTCATCTGAAACAGCTTTTGCCAAAAGATAACCAGGATCTGAAATTCCAGGCGTTCCGGCATCGGTAATTATTGCGATGTTCTGTCCGTTTTTTAAATCATCAATTACTTTCTGCGTGGTATGATGTTCGTTGTGTAAATGATACGATTTCAGAGGTTTAGATATTTCATAATGCTTTAAAAGAAAACCTGAAGTCCGGGTATCTTCACATAAAATATAATCAACCTCTTTCAGAATTCTTACCGCTCTGAAAGTCATGTCTTCTAAGTTTCCAATCGGTGTTGGTACAAAATATAGGATTCCGCTCATTTTTCTTTTTTTGGAATAAATTCCAACGTTATTATATCGGTCGTCGCTCTGCGACTGGGTTGTGAGTTGCACAGCAACGGCCGATCTTCTTGCCTGAGATTTTAATCTCAGGTTTTAGATATCATTTTTCATTTGTAATCTCAGGCAAAATTAATCTATTCTTTAAATTAAATCCTCAAACCAATAATTTTCATTATACTCGATCTCAAATTCCTTTAATAGTTTTTGATATTCTGCTTTAAAGTTTTCCTTCTTATGATGTTCTTCTTGATTCTGAATATATTTATAAACGTTGCTGATGGCAGATTGGCTGTAGCTAAATCCGCCAAATCCTCTTTGCCATTCAAACCGTTCTTCTAAAAATCCACTTTCATTAACCCATTTTGAGGATTTTGCTTTTACACTTTTCATCACCTCAGAAAGCGAAATTGAAGATTTCAAAGAAAAAAAACAATGAATATGGTCATCTACTCCATTCACAATGATTGTTTTACATCCTGTCTCATTGATCAAATTCCCAACTACTGCGTGTAATTCTTTTCTAAAATGCTCCTTAATTATAGCTCTCCTGTATTTTACAGCAAAAACCGTCTGCACTTATAATTGAACATATGTGTTGGGCATTTTGAAATATCTCAATGTTATAATAACGTTATTGGTCGCATGGGAATAAATTCCAACGCTGGGATATCGGTCGTCGTTATGTGACTCAATTGTCAGTTGCATAGCAACCGCCAATATTCTTGCCTGAGATTTTAATCTTAGGCTTCAGTTCCTATTTTATATTACAAATTTTCAAACAATTCTTTACAGAAAGTCTCCAAACTTGGATCTCTCGCGCCCATTAAAAGCAAAACTGTTCCTGGATTCAATTTTGGTTTTAGCGCTTCTAACAAATCATTTCTGTCCTCGACAAAATGGGCTTTTTTATCTTTTGCTTTAATTCCTTCAATTAATTCATTGGCAGAAATATCTTTTATTGCAGTTCCTCCAGCGTAGAAAATTTCGCTCATCCATATTTCATCTTGAGGTCTTAATGCATCTGCAATTTCCTGAATAAAGTCGTCTTTCAAAAATCGCGTTGGCTTGTAACCATGCGGTTGAAACCATGCAATAACTTTTTCTGCTAAAGGTTGACACGCTTTAATCGAAGCGGCACATTTTGCGGGATTATGTGCGTAATCATCAATTACCCACACTCCATTTTTCTGTCCTAAGATTTGATGACGCCTATAAATCCCTTCATACATTGCTAAACTTTCAGCACAAGTTTTTAAATCGATTCCGATTTGATTCGCCACTGCAATTGCAGCTGTAGCATTTTCAACGGAATGTTGTCCCAATGAATTCATTTGAAATTTCTGATTCAAAACTTCAAACGTTAAAAACAACCCTTCTTGTTTAAAATTTTCAGCAGAATATCCTGCATTTTTATCTTTAAATCCAAAATCATTTTTCGAATTTGTTGACAATGACTTGGCCAATGTATTTGATTGATTTACAACGAATAAACTATTGGTATTGTTTTTAAAAGTGGTGAATAGCTCAATCAATTCATCAATCTCTTGATGGTCTTTATCAATATTTAAAAGCAATCCGATTTCTGGTTCATATTGAACAACCGAACCGTCGCTTTCATCAGCTTCAATGATTAACCAATCTCCTTTTCCGACAGCGGCATTTCCAATTTTTCCTTGTTTGATTATGCTCGTTAATCCAGCTCCGGAAATAATACTCGGTTCTAAATTCGCATCTAATAAAATTTGATATAACATCGCAGAGGTTGTCGATTTTCCGGAAGTTCCGGCAACTGCAATTGTCTTTTTGCTTTTAGCAATAATCGATAATAACTCGCTTCTTTTGCTAATCGGAATGCCAAGTTCTTTCGCTTTCTGAACTTCATAAACCGTATCTTCAATCGCCGTAGAAACTACAATTAAATCGGTTTTCTCTGTAATTCCACTTCCGTCTTGAAGAAAACAATTGATTCCTTCAGCTTCCAATTGTTCTTTGGTTTTGTTGTATTCCCCAGGATGAAAATAACGATCGCTTCCGCTAACTTCTTTCCCAATTCCTTTTAAATATTGAGCAATGGCGCTCATTCCGACTCCCGCCACGCCAATAAAGAAGACGTTTTGAAAATCTTTTATATTTTTTATCATATTGCTTTTTCAGATCTTACATAAATTTATTTTCGACCAAATTCCAGAGTCGCTGTGCATATTCATCTACCTTGTTCCAATCTTTTTGGTAATAAACTTCACTAAGATATTGTTTTGCATCTTCCAAATTACTGAAGCTATTTAATTTAGCTACTGTGGTTTGTAACTCTTCATCATTTCCAGCGAATAAAATCTTTGTAAATGCAACTTTATCATTAAGATCAATTCTGAATTCAGGCTTCTTTTTTTCTGCTTCCATAAAATCGGTTTGCACATTTGATTTTAAGAGACTTTTGGGTTCTGGAGCGATTTTACCTTCTTCATCTTCCACAGGATCATTATCAAACAAATGTTGAACGGCTTTTATTCCTTTAATGTTTGAAAGTTTAAATTTCTTTTCTGTTTGCACCTTCGGCGAATCTACATATTCGGTCGAATTATCAGCAAATTCAGGAGTGGTAGTTTTATGTGCGGTGAATTCCACTATTTCCCTACGGTGCACTTCTTTTTCTGAAAGTGCTCTTTTTTCCTCTAAAAGTGAAATATCCTCGTCATGTTCTTTCTCATCCCTAATAAGCGTAGAGTTTTCCTGTGTATCGGACTCCAACTTATGTTCTACAAACGATTGATCAGATTCAGAATTAAAAGTGTGATTTTCATTTGCATCATGATTGTCGATATTATTCAGCTCGTTTTCAAATAGAACTTTCTCTTCGATTATACTTTCAGTATCATCTTCTGAAACGAGCGAAGCATCATCGGGTATATTTAAATTTTGATGCTCAAAACTCTTAACTTCTGTAGAATTAAGAATTGATTTAAAAGCATGTTCGTTTTCAGCCAGTATCTTTAGAAAAGCTATTCTATCAGACATTTCCGAGAATAATTTCTGGTTAGCCAAAAGATCATCTGCAGAATTAATTTGTGAGATCGATTCTAGAATACTTTTTGTTTCATAAAACATTTTTTCCTTTATATCTTGGAGTTGTGGCATCATAGAATCTTATTAAATTTCCGTAATTTTGACCTTTTAAATCTTACGGCTAATTTAACAAATGTTTTTAGAAAATACAATAAATCACGCGAAACAAAGCGGTTGGATGGAAGTAATCTGCGGCTCTATGTTTTCTGGAAAAACGGAGGAACTCATCCGAAGGTTAAGACGTGCGGAAATGGCTGGACAAAATGTAGAGATTTTTAAACCAAAACTTGATACGAGATATGCGAACGAAGAAGTCGTTTCTCACAATCAAAATAAAATCCGCAGTACGCCCGTACAAAGTCCAAGCGAAATATTGCTTTTGGGTCCCAATTGCGACGTGGTAGGTATTGATGAAGCTCAATTTTTTGATGAGAGTATTGTTGAAGTAGCTAACAAGTTAGCAAATAGTGGTATAAGAGTTGTTATTGCAGGTTTAGATATGGATTTTATGGGTCGTCCTTTTGGACCAATGCCGAATTTAATGGCAACAGCTGAGTACGTGACAAAGGTTCACGCTATTTGTAAGAGAACTGGAAATCTTGCTAATCATTCGATGAGAACAACAAAAAACACAGACCTGGTACAACTGGGCGAAACAGAAAGTTACGAGGCAGTGAGCAGAAGGGTTTTTAATGATGAATTTCTGAACAACGAAAATAAATGAATTACACTACCAAACAAATTTCAGAAATTACTGGTTCTCAGTTAATTGGTGAAGAATATTTGGCAGTTAAAAATATCACCTTTGATAGCAGGACCTTATTCTCTGTAATGAATGCAGCTTTTCTGGCTGTAAATACTTCAAAAAATTCAGGTGAAAAATATATCCAGTCAGCAATAGAGAAGGGAATTAAGATCATAATTTCTGAACATCATCTTCCAGAATTTCAAAATATCACCTGGCTCATCGTTGATAATTCTCTTGATTTTTTGCAAAAATTATCTAAATATCATCTTCAACAATTTGGTTTAAAAACGATTGGTATTACAGGGAGTAATGGTAAAACTATTGTTAAAGAATGGTTGTATCAATCTTTATTTCTTGATTATGCTACGGTAAAAAGCCCGAAAAGTTATAATTCACAGCTAGGTCTTCCACTATCGTTACTAGAAATTTCTAAGAAACACCAGTTAGGAATTTTCGAAGTCGGAATTTCTAAACCTTGCGAAATGGAGATCTTAGAAGATATCTTTTCGCCGCAAATTGGAATTCTGACTCATATAGGTTCTGCACATTCTTCAAATTTCGATACCGTTGAAGAACTTATCCAAGAAAAAATTATTTTATTTAAAGATTCAGAAACTATCATTTTTAATGGTGATAATGAATTGGTATACAATAAAATAACTAATATCTATTCAAGCAAAAAATTAATATCATTTGGTTTTAAAAAATACAATGATATTCATATAAAAAATAATTGGAAAGACAGATCACACCAAATCATCGTTCATCATTTTGAGGAAGAAATCTCCATTCCCGTCCAACAAAGAGATGAAGCCACAATCAGTAATGTTTTATGTGTTATAGCAGTTTTGAAAGAATTTAGTTTCGAAAATTCTAAAATTATTACAAAACTGAATTTATTAAAAGCAGTGGAGATGCGTTTGGAAAGTGTGAATGGTGTTCGCAATAATTTAATAATCAATGATTCTTTTAATCTCGACTTAGATTCTTTAAAAATAGCTTTTCAAAATATCAATGAGTATAACAAAACACATAAGACATTAGTTCTTACTGATTTTGTCGAAGGAAAGAATGCAGACCAACTTTATCAGGAAGTTATTTCAATTACCAACGAACAGAATTTTGAAAATGTCTTGTTAATAGGTGATGAAATAACTCAACTGGAAAAATATTTTAGTTCAAAGACGTACACTTTTAAAAATACGACAGAACTAATTGAAAGTCAGTTTTTAAATCAAATCGAAAATCACCTTATTTTATTAAAAGGTGCTCGAAAATTTGAGATCGATAAAGTCAAAACTTATTTAGAACTTCAGAAACATGATACTGTTTTAGAGATTAATCTAAATGCAATCCTCCATAACATCAACGTTCACAAATCTTTGCTGAGACCAGAAACTAAAATGATGGCAATGGTCAAAGCTTATTCCTACGGTCTGGGCGGTTATGAAATTGCTGAATTTTTGCAACATCACCACATTGATTATTTTGGGGTTGCCTACGCTGATGAAGGCGTCGATTTACGTAAAAATGGGATTACAACACCTATTATGGTTATGAATCCCGAACAGCATAGCTATAATATCATAATCGATTATGATTTAGAGCCAGAAATTTACAGTTTTCGAGTGCTGGAATTATTTAATGAAATGTTGATCCATAAAGGAATACAGCACAGATATCCTATCCATATTAAGTTGGAGACAGGAATGCATCGACTTGGTTTTAAGAAAGATGAGTTAAGTCACCTCATTGAAAAGTTGAAGAAGATGAATGTTAGGGTTACCTCTATTTTCAGTCACCTATCTTCTGCGGATGATGATTCTGAGAAGACATATACCTTGCAGCAAATTCAAAGTTTTAGTGAAAATTCTAAAATACTTTCAGATGGATTGGTAGAAAATCCTATAAGACATATCTTAAATACCGCTGGAATTGTTAATTTTGCTGATTATCAATTTGATATGGTAAGAATTGGCATCGGAATGGTTGGAGTTTCGGCAGATAAAGAAATCAAAAACCAACTTAGAAGTGCAGTAACTTTCAAAACGGTCATATCTCAAATATCACAAGTTAATACTGGAGAATCTGTTGGTTATAACAGAAAATTCAGACCGGAAGAAAATACAAATATTGCTACGATTCCGGTTGGTTATGCAGATGGAATTCCCAGATTAGTTGGTAATCAAGTTGGATTTGTAGGGATTCGGAAGAACTTGTTCCCGATTGTAGGAAATGTTTGTATGGATATGATGATGATTGATCTTGGCAATTTTGCCGCTAAAGAAGGTGAAGAAGTCATCATATTTAATACAAACCCTTCATTAGAGCAATTTGCAGACTATTGTAAAACAATACCTTATGAAGTTCTAACTTCAATTTCACGACGTGTAAAACGTATTTATATCAAAAATTAATGAAAAAATATTTCACTATTCTACTGCTATTAGTCCTGACTTTTCAAATAAATGCTCAGGTAAAAGAAGGTTTTACGATCCCTAAAAATCCAAAAATTGGTTTATCTCTTTCTGGTGGAGGAGCGAAAGGCTTCGCACACATTGGGGTAATTAAAGTCCTGGATTCTCTTGGAGTGAAGGTGGATTATATTTCCGGGACCAGTATGGGGGCTATTGTAGGAGGTTTGTATGCTTCTGGATATACTGGTAAAGAAATTGAGAAAATTGTGATGGATACAGACTTCTATTCAATTATCGCTAATGAGAAGACAAGACAGGAAACCTCTTTCTTTAATAAGTCTGTCGATAAATATATTCTGACTATTCCAGTAAAAAATGGGAAGATCAACGTGCTTCCAAAAGCAATCTCTACAGGCCAAAAAAATATTTATCTTTTAAAAGAGTTGTTTAAAAATGTTTCTACCATAACCGATTTCTCTAAATTACCTATTCCCTTTATGTGTGTAGCTACTAATTTAGAAAGTGGGAAAATGAAACTGTTTGAAGAAGGTGATTTGGTGAGTGCAATTATGGCGAGTTCAGCATTTCCTTCTTTAATGGATCCGGTGAAGATTGGAGATTCTTTATATATCGACGGAGCGATGACCATTAACTATCCTTCTAAACCATTAAAAGACAAAGGGATAGATATTGTTATTGGAGTAGATCTTAGCCAGGGTTTAGCGAAAAAGAGTGATTTACAATCTGCAATTGCTATCCTGAATCAAGTGATTGATTTTGGAATACAGAAGGAAACAAAAAATCAGTACAATTATACAGATATTAACATTCACCCTAATTTAGAAGGAATGGGTGCTACAAGTTACGATGCAAAGAAAGCAATCCTTGACTCGGGCTATGTAGAAGCACAAAAATACATCCAACCACTTTCTTTACTGCCTAAGCACGACGGAAAATTACTTCGCGCTCCAATGAGTAATATCTATTCAAATGTTTACAAAATTGATAGTTTAGCCTTGGAGAATGATCATATTTTCAAAAAAAACTATATTTTAGGGAAGATGAATCTCAAAATTCCATCTTTACAAACGTACGGTGGAATTAATAAAATGATTGATAAGCTGTATGCGACCAATAATTACCGCTTAATTAATTACGATATCATTCAGCAAGACAACAGAAATATACTAAAGTTAGATGTTTCAGAAGATGATACCCGCTTTTTCTTAAAATTCGGATTACATTATGATGAAATTTTTAAAACTGGTTTACTATTAAATGCAACAGCAAAGAGACTGTTATTTAAAAACTCTACGGTATCACTAGATGTAATAGTTGGTGATAAACCTCGCTACTATTTCAATTATTTTATCGACAATGGATACATTCCGGGATTTGGACTTTATGCATCTGGTATGTCCCTAGACTTGGTAGATAACGTTGGGAACACTTATGATAAGTGGAATTGGTTTCGAAGTGAAGCATTTATACAGTCGATATGGCGTGATAAGTATGCAATTGGTGGTGGACTTAGTTTAGATTACTTTGAATCTAAACTTGCCGGAACTTCAGGCTTCGTTGATCCTGAGAATTATTTAAATGCTTATTTATTTATTAAAACCGATACTCAAGATGATCGCAGCTTTCCCACTAGAGGAATCTTCTTTAATGCAGAAGGAAAAATCTTGGATATTTTAAATAAAGTGAGTGATGGTAAAACACTACAAGCTAAGATTACCGCACAACTTAATTTTCCAGTTACTGATTGGCTAACATATCAGTTGGGACTATTTGGTGGCGTTACTATCGGAGACAATTTAAGCAAATATTACACTTATAGGTTAGGTGGTATATTCCAACAAAATCTTGGAAATTTCACAAAATTCCCAGGTTATGAATTTGGTGAACAAGGTGCATCCAACTTGCTAACTAATTTAAATTCATTTCATTTTAAAGTTTTCAAAAATTACTATCTGGATGCAAATTTTTCTATTGCCAATCTTTTTAATGACTTACAGGTAGATGATATTTTCCATATTTCAGAATCATCAGCTGGTGCTGCTGTTGGATATAAATCTCCGTTCGGCCAAATCAAAGTGAATTACAACCACTCTTTAATTACTAATAAAGGACATTTTAATGTCATTCTTGGACACTGGTTTTAAATTATGATACAATTTTTTTTTGAAGATGTAGACCCTCTCCCTTTCGATAAAAAAACGATTGGTTGGTTAAGGACTATTATAGAAAATGAAAACAAAAAACAGGGTAAAATAACTTATGTTTTTTGTACTGATGAAGCATTGTTAAAAATCAATCAGGAGTATTTACAACATGACTATTTCACTGACATTATCACTTTTGACTATGTAAAGGGAACTACCATTTCGGCTGATATTTTTGTATCTTTGCCGCGCATTAAAGACAATGCAACTACTCATAATAAAAGTTTCAATTCTGAGGTTCATCGTGTATTAGCGCATGGAATTCTTCACTTATGTGGATACAAGGATAAAACTCCAGAGGAAAGTACTTTAATGCGTGAGAAGGAAGATTTCTATCTTGCTCAAATGTAAAAACAAGTACGATTCTACCATAATTTAATTTGAATTCTAAGGAAATTGAGACATACTTTAAATATGTTCCACGTGGAACATCTAAAAAAATTAAGATGATAAACGATATATATGATGTGATCGTCGTCGGAGCGGGCCACGCTGGATCAGAGGCAGCTGCAGCCGCAGCTAATCTTGGCTCTAAAACATTACTCATTACAATGAATATGCAAACGATCGGACAAATGTCATGCAATCCAGCTATGGGTGGAATTGCAAAAGGACAGATTGTACGGGAAATTGATGCAATGGGCGGTTATTCCGGTATTATAGCAGATAAATCTGCAATTCAATTCAAGATGCTCAATTTATCCAAAGGACCCGCCATGTGGTCTCCACGGACACAAAATGATCGTATGTTATTTGCGGAAGAATGGAGAATAGCACTGGAACAAACTCCCAATTTGGATTTCTTTCAGGATATGGTGAAGAGTTTAATAATCGAGAATAATAAAGTAGTTGGAGTTATTACTTCGCTGGGTCTTGAAATAAAAGGTAGATCAGTAATTCTTACCAATGGCACATTCCTTAATGGATTAATACATGTAGGTGCTAAACAATTGGGTGGAGGAAGAATGGGCGAACCACGTGCATTCGGTATTACGGAACAATTAGACTCTCTAGGTTTTGAATCTGGTAGAATGAAAACCGGTACACCACCACGTGTAGATGGTCGTTCATTAGATTATTCTAAAATGGAAGAGCAGAAAGGTGATGAAAATCCTAAGAAATTTTCCTATTTAGACAGCCCGAAACTTACTAAACAAATGAGTTGTCATATCGCATATACCAATGAAACTGTTCATGATATATTGCGTGAAGGTTTTGATAGAAGTCCCATGTTTAATGGTACTATAGAAAGTATCGGGCCAAGATATTGCCCAAGCATCGAAGATAAAATCAATAGATTCGCAGAACGTACCCGCCACCAATTGTTCGTAGAACCTGAAGGTTGGAGAACAGTAGAGATCTATGTGAATGGTTTTAGCTCATCATTACCTGAAGACATTCAGTTAAAAGCAATGCGCCACATCCCAGGTTTCGAGAATGCAAAAGTATTTAGACCCGGTTATGCAATAGAATATGATTACTTCCCTCCTACTCAACTGAACCATACGCTAGAAACAAAATTAGTAGCGAATCTGTATTTTGCCGGACAAATAAATGGTACAACAGGATATGAGGAAGCCGCCGGACAAGGGCTAATTGCGGGAATTAATGCGCATAATAAAGTTCATGGCAAAGATTCGTTCATCTTAAACAGAGACGAGGCCTATATTGGTGTTTTAATCGACGATCTTATCACTAAAGGAACCGATGAGCCTTACAGAATGTTTACTTCTCGTGCTGAATATCGTCTCCTTTTACGGCAGGACAATGCAGATATTCGGTTGACAGAGAAATCATACAACATTGGATTAGCAAAAGAAGAACGCCTTATAAAAGTGCAGGAAAAAATTGCAAACAGTAATCAATTGGAAAGCTATCTAAGAGAAACATCTCTAAAACCTGGAATTATAAATCCAATATTAGAAAGTATTTCTTCATCACCTGTTGACCAGGCATATCGCTCTTCTCAAATACTTACAAGACCCAATATGACATTGGAAAAACTGGAAGAAATTGATTTTATAAAAGAAGTAACCCAGGGATATACAACTGAAGTAAAGGAGCAAGCTGAAATTAATATCAAATACAAAGGTTATATTGAAAAAGAGAAAGATAATGTTGCAAAGTTGTTACGTTTAGAAACGATAAAGATCCCTGAAGACTTTGATTATGCTCATTTAAAATCTTTATCAGCTGAGGCGAAACAAAAGTTCAACAAAATCAGACCAAAAACCATAGCGCAAGCTGGTAGAATTAGTGGTGTTTCTCCTGCTGATATAAATGTACTACTGATTTATCTTAAATAATGTTTCACGTGAAACATCTACTATTAAATTATTTAAATGAAAGTAACTGATCACTTTTTAACTAAAGAGGAATTTAAAATTGTTGAAACCGATATTTCAGGACTTTATAAAACAACTCCAGTTCCGAATGATCTATCCAAGTACTATGAGAGTACTGAATATATTTCGCATCATCAAGATTCTGGGAGCTTAAAAGAAAGATTATATAAGTTGCTACAAAATTTTAATTTAAAGTATAAAAAAAATATAATCCACTCCCACGCTCCAACTGCAAAAAGAGTGTTGGATTACGGTTGCGGAGCTGGTGAGTTTATTAAATATATCGAAAATGATTATGAAACTTTTGGATTAGAACCAAATAGTGTTGCTCGTACCAATGCGCTAGCAAAATTAAAATCCACAAGTATAATATCGGATCTCAAATCAATGAAAGACGATGGTCTAGACGTGATTACCCTTTGGCACGTTTTTGAACATATAGAAAATCAGAATGAGGTTTTAAAAGAATTTCATAAAAAATTACAGAGTAAAGGAATTCTAATAATTGCAGTTCCCAATTTAAAATCATACGATGCTCAAAAATATAAGGAATATTGGGCAGCATATGACGTTCCAAGACACGCTTATCATTTTTCAAAAAAAGGGATGGAGAATGTTCTTAAAAAAAATAATTTCGAAATAGAAAAAATTAAACCACTCCTACTCGACTCCTTCTACATCTCCATGTTAAGTGAAAAGTATCGAAAATCTTCCTTATTTTGGCTAAAAGGATTCATTTTCGGACTAATTTCGAACATAAAAGCATCAAAAAGCGGCGAATTTTCAAGTTTGATATACATTATAAGAAAAAAATAGATAATCGATTTTTAAGCTATTTGTGACGATCAATTTTTAGCATTTTCTAAAAAAATTAAAAAAAAGTTAATATCAATAAAAAAAGTTTTCCGTTGGGAAAACTTTTTTTATTATTTAAAATTATAGTATTCTAATTATTGATCGCCTGCACTCCAGGTAATTCTTTACCTTCCAAACTTTCAAGCATTGCTCCACCTCCAGTGGAAACATAACTTACTTTTTCTTCGTAACCAAACTGTTTGACGAATGAGACACTGTCGCCACCACCGACAAGAGAAAAAGCACCTAATTTTGTTGCTTCGGCTATACTGTCACCTAATGCAACCGTACCAGCAGCAAAAATAGACATTTCAAAAACTCCAATAGGGCCATTCCATAAAATGGTACGTGAATTCATCACAACATCATTAAATAATTTCCTGCTTCGTGTACCGGAATCCAATCCCATCCATCCATCTGGAATTTCAAAAATATCAACTTCTTTAGTAGCTGCATTATTACTAAACCCATCCGCGATAATTGCATCTACCGGTAGATGAATTGTAACATTTTCGTTTTTAGCTTTCTCTAATATTTCCAATGCTAAACCAATTTTATCATCTTCTACAAGAGAATTTCCTATCATACCACCTAAAGCCTTAATAAAAGTAAAGGCCATTCCCCCACCGATGATCAGATGATCAACTGCAGGCAAAATATTTTCGATAATAGTTATTTTCGAGGAAACTTTTGAGCCACCCAAAATGGCCGTAATAGGTTTCTCACCACTTTTCAACACTTTATCGATCGCTTCTAATTCTTTTGCCATCAGTAAACCGAAGAATTTAGTTGAAGAAAAAAACTGTGCGATAATTGCAGTAGACGCATGACTTCTGTGCGCAGTACCAAAAGCATCATTTACATAAGCATCTCCGTACTTAGATAACTTCTCTGCAAAAGCTACATCACCATTTTCTTCTCCTTCATAAAAACGAAGATTTTCGAGCAAAAGAATTTCTCCCGGTTTCAAATTCTTTGTCATGTTATCAGCCTCCTCGCCTAAGCAATCTGGACAAAACTGAACTGGTTTACCTAAAACAGTTTCCACATCAGATACGATATTCTTTAAAGAAAACTCTTCACTAACTTTACCCTTTGGCCGACCGAGATGCGTCATTAAAATTACAGATCCGCCATCATTTAAAATTTTATCAATAGTCGGCTTCACCGCTTCTATTCTTGTGTTGTCAGTCACTTTCAAATCTGCGTTTTGCGGGACATTAAAATCGACACGCACCAGAGCTTTTTTATCTTTGAAGTTAAAATCGTTAATGGTTTTCATAAAATATTCTCAGTTTTAAGTTTGACAAATTTAAGATTAATTCCCTCGATTAAAAATTAAATTCATTTTAAAATTCCACAAACTCTCAAAATACATTTCATCAACATTAATTCTCTTTTTATATAAAAGAAATTGAGTAGTGTTGTTGTAGTATATTAAGAAGTGGAAAACTATTTCGAAATTTTTTCAGCACTTATTACTAAATGCTAAGTCACGATCTTACTAACAGCGTATTTTAATGATAAACAGAGATTTGGGAATGTAATCCACAATTGTTAGCTAATTACAATTAAATCTTTGTTAGAAATATATTTATGGAGAACTTCTCAATTAAAGCGTCATAATTTTTAAAAGATAAATTAGCTTTGTTTGGTAGAAATAGTCCATTAACAAATTAGTGGTTACAAAAAAGATAATGTTCACCAAAGTTATCCACACTAATTCACATTGATCTCCCCAAGTTATCTCCATATTATAATTTTTATAAAGTATTCTGTTTGAAAATGAATTTTTCGCCGAGAATCAAATGGTTTTTATATTAATAATCTTAAATTTGTGTCAACTGAAAAACAGCGAATTAAAGAATAGTCATGAAAAAAATAGCTATAGCATGCGATCATGCAGGTTTCGAATACAAAGAAATCATAAAAAAACATTTGGAAGGAAAATATGAGGTTGAAGATTTCGGTACCTTTTCCACAGACTCTGTTGATTACCCGGATTTCGTGCACCCTGCCGCTACTTCTATTGAAGAAGGTAGAAATGAGTTAGGCATCCTAATTTGTGGAAGTGGAAATGGCGTGCAGATGACGGCAAACAAGCATCAAGATATTCGCTGTGCATTATGTTGGATGCCAGAATTAGCTGTTCTAGCACGTAAGCATAATGATGCAAATATGATTGCACTACCTGCGAGATTTATCGCAAGCCAACTGGCTACTGATATCGTAGATGAGTTTCTTAGCACTCAGTTCGAAGGTGGAAGGCACCAAAATAGAGTCGGAAAAATTTCGACTTGTTAAAAACCTTTCAAAATAACTATCCATTTTATGGCCCAAAAGAAAAAATTTATCTCCGATAAGAATAATTATAAATTGCAGGAGATCGGAAGATTGATACTGCGTTTTATGAATGAGAAATCTGGTAAAATCTTTAATTATAAGCAGATTGCAGACGGTATCGATTATAAAAATCCGAGACAAAGAGAACAAGTGATTCAATCACTTCATAAATTGCTTGCTGATCAGCGGATTAAGGAAGTAGAGAAAGGAAAATACATCATTAATCTTAATATTGAAGGTACCTTAACAGGAGTTATCGACTTTAATCAAACCGGAAATGCTTACGTAAATGTACAAGGCCTAGATGATGATGTTTTTATTCATTCCAAGAATGTAAAAGATGCCTTACAAGGGGATACTGTACTTATTGTTACCTATAATTTTAAAGGTAAGAAACTAGAAGGTTCCGTTTTGGAAGTAATGGAAAGAAAACGTACTGAATTTGTAGGTACCTTCCAATTTATCAAGCATAAGGATTTTGGATTCGTAGTGGGTGATAAAAAGCATATCAATACCGATATTTTTGTTCCTCAAGGTAAAATTGGTGGTGCGAAAGACGGCGATAAAGTTGTTGTGAAAATGCTTGACTGGAGAGCCGGAGAAAAAAATCCTGAAGGTGAAATTATTAAAGTATTAGGTGCTCCAGGTGATCACGAAACAGAAATACATTCCATTTTAGCAGAATATGGATTACCCTACGAATTTCCACCGGAAGTAGAAAAAGAAGCTCAGGAAATTGATCGTAAAATTCACGATACTGAAGTTGCAAAAAGACGTGATATGCGTAATATTTGTACATTTACTATCGATCCAAAGGATGCTAAAGATTTTGATGATGCCCTTTCGTTACAAAAATTAGAAAATGGCAACTGGGAAATTGGTGTTCACATTGCAGATGTTTCTCATTATGTAATTCCAGGAACTATTCTGGATGAAGAAGCTTATAAAAGAGCGACTTCCGTTTACTTAGTAGATCGTGTTGTTCCCATGTTACCAGAAGTTTTGAGCAATGATGTGTGTTCACTAAGACCCAATGAAGATAAATATACTTTTTCTGCGGTTTTCGAAATAAACGATCAGGCAGAACTACAAAATCAGTGGTTTGGACGAACAATTATCCATTCGGATCGAAAATTTGCTTACGAAGAAGCACAGGAACGGCTTGAAACACAAGAAGGTGATCTGGTTGAAGAAATTACAACACTTGACCGACTCGCTAAGATTCTGAGAACAGAACGTATTAATAACGGAGCAATTACATTTGACCGCAGTGAGGTACGGTTCAATCTTGATGAAAATAATGAACCTATCGGTGTATATTTCAAAGTCAGCAAAGATTCTAATCACTTGATCGAAGAATTTATGTTACTTGCCAATAGAAAAGTTTCTGAATTTGTTTCCTTAAATAAGAAAGGAGTTCCTACCAATAATACTTTTATTTATAGAGTTCACGATGATCCGGATCCTGCCAAACTGGAAGCATTGCGTGATTTCGTAGGTACTTTTGGTTATACGATGAATTTAGCAAATACTAAAAAAGTAGCTGCATCGTTGAATAGTTTATTGAAAGACATTCAAGGAAAAGGGGAAGAAAATATGATTGAAACTTTGGCAATGAGATCAATGAGCAAAGCCATCTACTCCACTGATCCTATTGGCCATTATGGTTTAGGATTCGACTATTATTCGCATTTCACCTCTCCTATCCGTCGATATCCAGATTTAATTGCGCATCGTTTGTTGCAACATTATTTGGATGGTGGCAAATCCCCTCAGAAACAGGAGTACGACGTCAAGTGTAAGCATTGCAGTTCTATGGAAAAACTAGCTTCTGATGCAGAAAGAGATTCCATTAAGTTCATGCAGGTTAAGTTTATGGAAAAACATTTGGGTGAAGATTTCACAGGTGTTATTTCAGGTGTTGCAGATTTCGGTTTCTGGGTACAAATTCCAGAAAACGGCGCCGAAGGCCTGATAAAATTAAGAGATTTAATGGATGATTCTTATTCGTACGATGCCAAAAACCATGCGGTATATGGAAGCAAGACAGGGAATAAATATCAATTAGGTGATGAAGTGACCATTAGAGTAATGAAGGCTAATTTAATTCAGAAACAACTGGATTTTAAAATTATTCAACCGTAAAACTAATCATCCGGTATTGTGTTTTTTTCTTAAAAATTATTAATGGTAGAACTTATCCTTTCAGCAGTCGGCTTAGGAATTACGTTGAGTCTGGTATTTATCGGTCCTATATTTTTTCTGCTTATTGAAACTAGTTTTTCTCGCGGTCCTAAGCATGCATTTACTTTAGACTTAGGAGTCGTTTTAGCAGATATACTGTGTATTGTCGCGTCTTATTTTGCGAGTGGTGATTTGGTAGAACTAATTGATAAGCACCCTGGTTTTTATCGTATCACAGCACTTATCGTATTTATTTACTCACTGTATATGATTTTTTCGAAAACAAAGATGCATTTACCGGGTGAAGAGAAAATGATCGGGCAGAATTATTTTAAGACTTTTCTCAATGGATTTTTCTTTAATATTTTAAATATAGGAGTGGTCCTTTTTTGGCTCGTTACCGTTATTTCAGTTCGGAATTCCTATCCTGAAACCAAAGATTTTCTATTATATATGGGCTTAGTGGTGGGCACTTATCTGGTCATTGATTTTTTCAAAATATATTTGGCCAAAGTATTTCACTATAAGTTAACCCAAAAACTCGCTAATCAAATTAGAAAAGGAGTTGGATTTATCCTGATCGCATTTAGTATTTTTATCTTTTTACAAAGTTTTAAAAAATTTAATCAGTTTGATCGGAAATTAGAAGAAGCGGAGAAAACAGAACAAAAATTAATTAGACAATGAAAGAGATCATTTTCCCAGAATCATTAAAAAAAGGCGATCAAATTGCCGTCATTTCTCCTGCTGGTGCTGTAGATGTGTCTCAACTTCAGAAAGGTTTTGACCTCATTAAAGAGCGCGGATTTGAACCGGTTTTAGGAAAGAATCTGTTCACAAAATATGCACATGGGTACTCTTATGCCGGAACAGAGAAGGAAAGGATTTCTGATATGAACTGGGCTTTCAATAACCCTGATATTGCTGCAATATGGGCCTCAAGAGGTGGTTATGGTTGTCAGCATCTTTTAAAGCATTTAAAACTCAATAAATTTCACAAAAAACCAAAATGGTATATTGGTTATTCTGATAATACGGTAGTGCAGCGGTTTTTACTCAAAAATAATTATGCATCAATTCACGGTCAAACACTGAAAACTTCTAGCTTTGGAGTTAGTGAGGAGAGCTATGACCTTATTTTCAATATTTTAAAAGGAAAAAATCCCAGTTATTCCATAGAAGTGAATCCTTTAAATAAAAATGGCCAGGTAGAAGGGCAGGTAATTGGCGGTAATCTTGCTTTGATTTATGCGCTTTTAGGAACTTCGTATAATTTTGATTTTAAAGATAAGATTTTGTTCATCGAAGAAGTAGGGGAAAAATATTACGCTCTGGACCGCATGATAATGAGTTTGGAGTTAGCAGGAGTATTCCGAAAGATAAAAGGATTGATTATTGGGGGAATGACCAATATGGGAGACGAAAAAGAGAATAGAGACTACGAGGAAAGCTACGATAAGTTTGCATATCAACTGATTTCAGAACGGTTGCACAAGTATAACTTCCCTACTCTATTTGGATTTCCAAACGGACATATATTTGATAACAAACCCTTAATAATAGGTGCGAATGCTCACCTTACGATCGGTGAAAAATGTACTTTACAATTTTAATGGATCTTTTACTACTTTCTAAATATCTATTAGCCATTCTCCTGATTGTCGCTGGGATTTTACATTTTGTAAAACCGCAATTTTATTTAAAAATAATGCCTTCTTATTTACCGGCTCATCATACGTTGGTTATTTTGAGTGGTATCGTAGAAATAATAGGTGGTTTGCTTTTGTTATTTAAAACAACCCAAAGCATGGGTGCTTATCTGACGATTGCCTTATTAGTGGCTGTCTTCCCTGCGAATATAGAAATGTCCAGAAAGTATTATGTTCGCAAAAAGAAAGGATTTTGGGTAACAATTTTGAGGTTACCATTGCAGATTTTACTCCTATGGTGGGCTTTTCAATATATTAAATAATGGCGGAACACAATGATTTTGGAAAGGTAGCAGAAGAGCTTGCAACTTCTTTTCTAGAAGGAAAAAAGTATAAGATCTTGGTTAAGAATTTCCGTTATCAGAAAGCGGAAATAGATATCATCGCATCTTTTAATAACCAAATTATCATTGTAGAAGTAAAAGCACGCGGTACTGATTTGTTTATGGAACCTCAAGAAGCAGTTACCAAAACAAAAATTAAATCTTTGGTCAAGGCAGCAGATTATTTCATGGAGAATAATAATTTAGATCAAGAAGTTCGTTTTGATATTATCGCCGTTTTACCCGATCATACAGGGAAATTACAAATCACGCATCTCGAAGATGCATTTCAAAGTTTTGATGCAAATTAAATTTTAAAATTTAAAGAAAATGAAAACAGTACTCATCACTGGTGCGACTTCCGGAATAGGAAAAGCCACCGCAGAATTATTAGCTAAACAAAATTACCGACTGATTCTCTGCGGACGAAGAACAGAAGTTTTAGAACAGTTGAAATCCGAACTTTCAGCCCATACCGAAATTTTTAGTTTAAACTTTGATCAAAGGTATTACGAAGAAGTTGCTAATGCATTTGATTCGCTACCCGTAGACTGGAAAAATATCGACATTTTAATAAATAATGCGGGGAATGCTCATGGATTGGAATCTCTTGCAGAAGGTTCAGTTGAAGATTGGGACAATATGATGGATGGAAACGTTAAAGGAGTACTCTATGTTTCAAAAATGGTTATTCCAAATATGAAGAAGGCCAACTCCGGACATATTGTAAACATTTCGTCTGTAGCCGCGAGGCAAACCTATGCGAACGGGGTCGTTTATTGTGCTTCAAAAAGAGCCGTAGATGTAATTTCTGAAGGAATGCGTTTGGAATTAACAGAGTTTGGGATCAAAGTCACCAATGTTCAGCCAGGTGCCGTGGAAACTGATTTTTCAAAAGTACGATTTAAAGGTGATGAGGAAAGAGCTGAAACGGTGTACCAGGGTTACGAAGCATTAAAAGCCGAAGATGTTGCGGATTCAATTGCATATTGTATAAATGCGCCGAAACACGTAATGATTTCTGATCTTACGATTTATCCAAGTGCCCAAAGTGAACCCAGAACCATTCACCGTAAGTAGATTTATTTACTTTTAACCATTCCTTTCTTATCTTTGTATCATGAAAATTCTACATCTTGAAACCTCTTCCAAAAACTGTTCTGTAGCTATTTCTGATGGTGAGGAATTATTATGTCTTTGCGAAGAAGTTTCAGAAAACTATAAGCAATCTGAAAGTTTGCACACCTTTGTACAGTGGGCTTTGGAAGGTGCAGAGCTGTCTTTACAGGAAATTGATGCTATTTCTTTAGGTAAAGGGCCTGGATCGTATACAGGCCTGCGAATAGGATCATCGTCGGCTAAAGGCTTTTGCTACGGTTTGAAGATACCATTGATTGCAATTAATTCATTATATACGATGATAGAGCCTTTTTTAGGTCAAAACTATGATCTTATAATCCCAATGATCGATGCGAGAAGAATGGAAGTTTATGCTGCTGTTTATGACGGAAATTCAGGTCATTTAATTAGTGAAACAGAAGCTAAAATATTAGATGAGCAATCCTTTATAGAATATCAGGATAAAAAAGTTCTTTTAGTAGGTGATGGTGCGCTAAAGGCCAAGGAACTGCTTCAACTTTCTTCAGCAGATTTTAATCATACAGTTTATCCTTCTGCTAAGTTCCTTATTAAAGATGCGGTCAAAAAATATAAGCATGAAGATTTTGAAGACATTGCTTATTTCGAACCTTTTTATCTGAAAGAGTTTCAAGGAGTCAAAAAAAAATAAAGCAAAGAGTAATCTTCGCTTTTCAATTATTTAAATTTAAATTCTTCTTTCGCTTTTTTACTTTGGATCTCTGGCAACGAGTTATTAGAAGCTGGAGATTTTGGTAGCATTGGAACATTACGTGTTTCCGTGGAAATTGGGACTTTATGATCAGTTTTTTCTGGTAAAGGATCAACAGTTTGCATCGTCGGCTGCGAAGGTGTATCAATAACTGGAGCTCCATTATGATCTACATTCTGAATGGAGAGGTCACTTTTTAGATATTTCAACATTTCCTTTGCTTTTTCGCCTTCAGCTGTACGAGCGTAATTTAATGCAATTTGTTCCAATTGTAGGATCATAATTTCTTTACCAGCAGTTTTTCCAGTATTAAAAGCATTTAAAAGCGTAAACTTCGGAATTAATGCATCTTTTGGAAATTTTTGTAATGCATTTGCAATGACCAATTTACTCTCTTCATATTTTTCCTGTTGGTACAAAGTAAAAGCTGCCGCATATAATTTCATTACGTCGTCCGTCGATTGTGAAAATGATTTATTCCGTGGATTTTTAACAAATTCTGCGTACGAAGTATACGGAAATTCCTCTAAAATCATTTGTTTTGCGCGATCAGCTGCAGCGGGGTTCTTCTCATAATTAAAGGCAAATATCTGATATAGAGCCTGGAGTTTTAAATCCTTTTCCGGTTGTGAATCTGCCAGGTCGTATAGTGTTTTTGTAGCCAGCGGAGTGTCTGAAAAAAAAGTTTCATACATGCGGCCTAAGCCTAAAGAAGCTGTATCGCGCGCCTTTTTCAAACCAGTAATTTCTTCGGTACTTGTTGGGATTTTTTCTATATAAAAGCTGGGTTCTAATCTTCTTGGATCGGGTGCGGTCGCAATTCCCATCACTTCATTTTTAAGATCTTCTATGGAATTTGTTTTAGAAGAAGTCCGCCAGTTATCACTTAAGGAGCGATTTCCCCAAATTTGTTTAAAACTCGATTGGCCCTTTGCAATAGTTCCTGAATTAGCAAAATAAAAACTTCCTTTTGAATTTCCGAAATCTTGAAAACCACCAGTAGTTCCAGCAAAAACAGAGTTAGCAGAATATTCTCCGGTATCAAAACCTTTTCCTCTTTCCTCTCTTCTTTTTGCTAACTGTTCCCGGTCCTCTTTTGCTTTTATATTCTCAATGTATTTATTGAAATAGGCAACTCTTTCATTTTCAGGCATTTTAGTTAATGCCAGAATACTGTCATTCTTTTTGATTAAGTAATAATTCGCAGAAACTTGTTTGATATTTTTAGACTGTTCTTGTAGTAATATTTTTGAAGGTTCATAAGACATTGCAGCAAGTGACGAATCGTAGAATGCACCAGCAGAAAGGTAGTCGCTTTTTTCGAAATAAGCTTTTCCAATTTCATAATAAGTCAATCCCCGAACTTGCGGATCAGACATTTTTTCTTTCAGCGCTTGTTGAAAAAACTCGTTAGCGTCCTCTTTTTCCCCTGCATTATTAGCCATTAGACCTAACGCATAGAAAAATTCGTTTTTTCGGGAACTATACGTTCCTTTTTTACTGATTTTTTCTAAATAGACTTTAGCTCCTTGGTAATCGTTCTCTTTTCCGTTAAAGGTTTTTGCAATTTCAATTTGCGATTTCACTTCAAATTCAAAGTTATTGGCATTTTTATATGCCGCCGCAAAACTTTCTCTTGCTTCTTCATTTCTACCCAGTTTCGCTAGAACTTGACCTCTTAAAAAAGCAATCCTACTTCTCAGCTTACGGTTTTTATTAATGACAAAGGCATCTTCTAATTCATTAACAGCATCTTGCTTCTTCCCTGCTTTTAATAGTGTTTCTGAGTAGTAAATGCTCAAAAGTTTTTTATAATCTTTCTTAATCTTCTTTTTTTTCAAATCTGCAAATACTTCTTCAGCACGAGGGAAATCACCCATTTTTGAGTAAGCCCAACCTTGATAAATTCTAGCTAATGGAATTCTTTTATCTTTTCTCATATTCGCAAAGATATAATTCAAAGCATCAAGCGCTTCCAATGGTTTATCTTGATAAATACGAGACTGTGCTAATAAAACATGAGCATCAAAAATCTTCTTATTTTTTTCTTCGCCATTTTTCAATACAGAATAATTAGCAATTGCTTTTAATGCTTTTGCTTCTGCAATTTCTAAAATTGAAGACCCCTTTTTGACGTTATTGTTAAAATCTGAAGGTGGCCCTCCTGGCATACCTGGTGGCCCATCTAAATTGGAGTTAGGATTTCCAGGTCTTGTTGGCTGATTGCTGAACTGAACGGGATTTTCAAAGCTGGTCTGCGCAACTTCCTCTTCGTAAGTAAGCAGCTGAATATAAGGTGCGTAGAAATCGTCTTTGTGGGATTTATCTCTATTTTTAAGTTCAGTTTCTAAAGCATCTTTACTATTAAAAAGTGTGTTGTAATAGGAGAAGAATCCCTTCATAAAGGCAGAATCATTTGTTTTTTTTCGTGAAGAACACGAATTGAGAACGATGATTGATAAAAGGAATAGTAGCGTTTTTTTCATTATCTGATAATAACTTTGAAATCAATATTTTATTATTAATAAAAAGAATTAATTTTTGTAAAAATACTATTTTTTGTGTTGATATGAGCCCTGTGTAAAATCGTTTACAATCTTATACACCAAATGGGTAGGAAAGCCCATAATGGTGTAGAAGCTACCACGAATATTCTTAATTTTCGTCATTCCCAACCATTCCTGGATTCCGTAACTGCCTGCTTTGTCAAAAGGTTTGTAATTTTCGACATAGAAGCAGGCTTCTTCTGAAGAAATCAGGTCGAACTCCACATCGGCACAATCCGTAATGGTAACGGTTTTATTTGTGCTTTTTATAGTTACGCCAGTATAAACTTGATGTGTTTTTAAGGAAAGTTTTAGCAACATTTCTTTCGCATCCATGATATCTTTTGGTTTGCCCAGAATTTCGTTGTCAATGGCAACTATTGTATCTGCTGTAATTAACAGTTCATCAATTTCTAATGGTCGAAATGCGTTTGACTTTAGTTCGGATAGATAACCTGCAACTTCTTTTATCTCTAAATTAGGTGGAAAGACTTCATCACAATCGACAGATACTACTGTGAAATCAAATCCTAAGCTTTGTAGCAGTTCTTTTCTTCGCGGCGAGTTTGAGGCGAGTAAAATTTTCATAATTTTTTTCTAATGTTATGTGCTTTTTGTTTCATCTAGCATCCATTTTCCTTGTACTTTCATGACTTGCTCAATGACATCCCGCACCGCGCCCTTTCCTCCCTGAATCGGGGAGATATAATCTGCTATCAATTTAATTTCTGCAACAGAGTTCTCAGGACATGCCGAAATTCCAGATATTTTCATCATTTCAAAATCTGGAACATCATCGCCCATGGTAAGAATTTCCTCGTTTTTAAGGTGATATTTTTGTTTAAATTCTTCAAATTTTTCAAGTTTGTTACCTACTTTCGCATAATAGTCTATAATTCCTAAGTAATTGATTCTGTGGCGCACCGCAGGATCATCACCGCCTGTAATCACGCAAATGGGATATTGGTGACTTCTGGCTTTTACCACCGCATAACCATCGAGTACATTCATCACTCTACACATGCTTTTATCGGGCATCAAATAAACACTGCCATCTGTAAAGACACCATCAACATCAAACACAAATCCTTTTATATCTTTTAATTTAGTTTTATAATTCATACATTTTCTTTATTGATTCGTTCATTACTTTGTAAATTTTTAATTGTTCATCATTGGTAATTAATTCCTCGTGAAGCTTCAAGACCCGAGCATCATTGCGAACTGCAGGTCCCGTTTGAGCCAGCTTAGGTTCTAGTTGAGAAATCTTTTCCGTAGTCTCCTGAATTAACGGCAAGAAATAACCGAACGGAATTTCCTGAGAATCCGAAATTTCTTTTGCTCTTGCAAAAAGATGATTCACAAAGTTGCAGGCAAATACAGCGGTTAGGTGAATATATTTTCTTTTTTCGTAGGTGGAGGTCATCACTTTCTCAGAAATACTTTGTGCAAGCTTTTGCAAGCTTTTCAGATCTTCATCATTTTCTGCTTCAACAAAAAATGGTATTTCAGCATAATCTAATTTTTTCGATTTGGAGAAAGTCTGTAACGGGTAAAAGGAGGCTTTCCGGTAATCTCCTAATAAGTGTTCTTTTGACAACGATCCCGAAGTATGAGCGACAAGACAATTTTCTTTGGTAATAATTTTAGAAATTTCTGAGATAGAACCATCACTCACTGCGATAATATACAGATCTGCATCTGATAAATTGCAGGTGGAATAGGGAATATTCAGTTCATCAGAAATTGATTTTAAGTCTATATCATTTCTGCCGAAAATCTGCTCAACAGCAACCTTTTGCTCGTGGAAAGCTTTTGCCAAATGATACGCTACATTTCCCGATCCGATGATGACAATTTTCATAAAAACATTTATAAACAAAGATACCTATTTTGGTTTGGACTAAATATTGAAGTCTTATTTAACTTTTAAATATATTTGTAATCCAAACACCGAAAGCATCTCAATGAAGATTCAGGAAGCAGAAATTATCGAGTTGATGTCTAGCGAGAAATCCCGTGAAAAGGGAGTTCGCCTGATGATGGATGCTTATCAGAGTAGGTTATACTGGCATATTCGAAGATTTGTAGTAGATCATGATCTGGCGCAGGATATTTTGCAGGATACGTTTATCAAAGCCTATCAAAATTTCCATCAGTTCAAACAGGAGAGTCAGTTGTACACTTGGTTGTATAGAATAGCAACCAATGAATCGCTTCAGCAGATTAATAAATTAAAGAAGATGCAGAAGGGGGAGGGAGATCCAACTATTTATTTGCAAAATTTAGTTGCAGAAAATGTACAGCCAGGTGCAGATGAAATTCAAATTCTGTTGCAAAAGGCTATTCAGACCTTACCAGAGAAGCAAAAGTTGGTCTTTAATATGAGATATTATGAAGATCTGCCTTATGAAGAAATTTCGCAAATTTTAGAGATGTCCGTGGGAACTCTTAAAACGAATTACCATTATGCGAAACAAAAAGTAGAGGACTACGTTAAACAGAATTATACAGAATAATATTTAGGGTGATGAAAGATTTTGATATAGAGAAACTAAAGCGTGAAAATGTATTCACTGCAAAAGATGATTTTTTCGAATCGATGCAAGCACGTGTTTTAGAACAAACGACCGTTCCAAAACACAATGAGGGAAAAATATTTAATTTGAATTGGGCTTATGGTGCAGCAGCAGCTGTGGCCTTGATTTTCGGATTAACTATTTTTACTGATAATGCAAATAGTGAGCAGGAAATGGTTGCTTCAAACATTGAGTCCGTTGTTCCTAAGCCGATTGTCAGTTCATCACAAGCGGTTGAAAAATCAGAAAATGAGGTAAATCAGGATAATACCACCGGTATGGCTTTAACATCTCCACAAATAAGTCATCCAAAAGAAAATAAAATATCTAGTGTGCAGCCGACTGAACAGAAAGTTAATTATGCAGATAATAAAAAAGTAAACAAGTCAAATCCTGAGGTTCAGGTTGATCAGATTTTAGCAAGCTTTACCTCCGCAGAATTAACCAATGTGGGTAAGAACACAGAACAGGACATTTATCTCGATTTATATTATTAAGACGAATTACATGAAAAAGATAGCCCTATCCATCAGTTTTATATTGATCGCACAATTAGGTTTTGCGCAACAACATAGCTTAGACTGGAACAGTATGAAACCAGAGAAACGGAAAGAAGTTATTCAGAAGATGAAACCTCAGGAAAGATTATCACTTTTGAAAGAATTTCGTGAGAAAATGATTATTTCTGAACTCAAAGTTTCACCAGATGCAGAAGCAGCATTTAAGAATGTTTATTCTGAATATCAAAATACTCAAAATGACATAAAATCTAAGTTTAAATCCAACGAAGATTATGACAATATGAGTGATGATCAGGCAACGCAGCAACTTAATCATAGTTTTGATGTTGGCCAAGAACTTTTAGATAATAGAAAAAACTTTGTACCTAAGTTTATGAAAGTAATTTCTCCTCAACAGGTTTTGAAAATGTATCAGACCGAAGGGAAAATGCGTAGTAAAATATTAGACAGAAAACAAGACGGAACCTCAAATTCCAGGACGAAAAGTACTAGACCTTAATAGTTTATTTTTTTAATGTTTGAGCGACCTCTACAATTGTGTGTAGAGGTCGCTCTTTTTAATTTTAGAAAACCTATCCATATTCTTTTGCATAAGTTTCGGGTTGAAATAAGTGGTCATTGTCTATACTTTCTTTGTCTGCTTCAAGTCTTTAAAATCTTCCGCAGTTTCATCAATAAAAGATTTATTGACGGCTAAAAATCGGTTTATAAATTTCTTTCTCAACATTCCTACATGATTCATAATATCCACCAAAAAAGATTAAATTTGCAGATTACGATAATTTATAGATGAAAAACATACGGAACTTTTGCATTATTGCACATATTGACCACGGTAAATCCACTTTGGCTGACCGACTTTTAGAGTACACCAATACGGTAACTCAAAGAGAACTCCAGTCCCAAACGCTGGATGACATGGATATTGAAAAAGAACGCGGAATTACCATTAAGTCACACGCCATTCAAATGGATTATGAATTGAATGGGGAAAAATATATTCTTAACCTAATCGATACGCCCGGACACGTAGATTTCTCTTACGAAGTTTCCCGTTCGATTGCTGCTTGTGAAGGAGCGCTTTTGATCGTTGATGCTGCGCAAAGTATTCAGGCACAAACAATAAGCAACTTATATTTAGCTTTAGAAAATGATTTAACGATCATTCCAATTTTGAATAAAATCGATTTACCTTCTGCAAATCCAGAAGAAGTAACCGATGAAATCATGGGCTTAATTGGTTGCGAATATGAAGATGTTTTACGCGTTTCCGGGAAAACCGGTGAAGGCGTTCATGAATTGTTGGAACATATCGTTAACAGAATTCCTGCACCAGTTGGGAATGAAGACGGACCATTACAGGCCTTGATCTTTGACTCTGTTTATAATCCTTTCCGTGGAATTGAAGCTTACTTCAAAGTAGTAAACGGAAGCATCAAGAAAGGGCAACGAATTAAATTCATGGCGACCAACAAAATGTATGAAGCCGACGAAGTTGGAACTTTAAAATTAAAACAAACCCCGAAGAAAGAAATTAAAACAGGTGACGTAGGTTATATTATTTCCGGGATCAAAGATGCCCGAGAAGTAAAAGTAGGTGATACCATTACTACTTTTGAACACGGAGCATTAGAACCAATTGACGGTTTCGAAGAAGTAAAACCAATGGTTTTCGCCGGGATTTATCCTATTGAATCAGAGGATTTTGAAGAACTGCGTTTCTCTTTAGAAAAACTTCGTTTGAATGATGCATCTTTGGTTTTCGAACCAGAAAGTTCAGCAGCTTTAGGTTTCGGTTTCCGTTGTGGCTTCCTTGGAATGCTTCACATGGAAATCGTACAGGAAAGATTAGACCGTGAATTCAACATGGATGTGATCACGACCGTGCCCAACGTTTCTTACCACGGTTATACCAAAAAAGATCCTGACACCATGATCTTAATCAACAACCCATCAGAAATGACGGATCCTATGATTATGGATCGGGTAGAAGAGCCGTTTATCAAAGCTTCAATCATTACCAAATCCGATTATGTTGGGCCGGTGATGACTTTGTGTATTGAGAAAAGAGGGGAGATTGTTAACCAAAGTTATTTGACTTCCGATAGAGTAGAACTTGTTTTCAATATGCCTTTGGCAGAAGTGGTGTTTGATTTTTATGACCGTTTAAAATCGGTTTCCAAAGGATATGCGTCGTTCGATTATCATCCGATCGGTTTCCGTGCTTCCAAATTAGTGAAGATGGATATCCTGATCAATGGCGATATGGTTGATGCACTTTCTTCCCTAATTCACGACAGCAACGCTTATTATATCGGAAAAAGAATGTGTGAGAAATTACGCGAACTGATTCCGCGTCAGCAGTTTGATATTGCCGTTCAGGCAGCTTTAGGAGCAAAAGTGATTGCCAGAGAAACCATCAAAGCCTTAAGAAAAGACGTTACCGCAAAATGTTACGGTGGAGATATTTCACGTAAACGTAAATTGTTGGAGAAACAGAAAGAAGGTAAGAAGAAAATGAAACAAATTGGTAGGGTAGAGGTTCCACAGTCGGCATTTATGGCGGTGTTGAAACTGAACGATTAACTGGTTTATTTGGGCAACTTAATCCGCCTTCCGCTCCCAATCTTTTTTGCCAACGCTAAATGCCTTAGCTAAAAAAAGGATTTCCGCTCAAGTCGGGTTGCAGATTTTCGCTTCTTCAAAGTTTTGATCAATATATATAATTCTTGAATTCGTTCAAGAATTTTTTGTTTAAATTCGTTTCAATTATTTTAAATCTATTTTAATGAAATTACTTACCTCTCTTTTTCTTTTAAGTTCAACTTTAATTTTCTCTCAAACCAAATCCCAAACACCTTTCGAAAAAGGCAACGGAAACCAAACCACCACATATGCAGAAATGGTTAATTTCTACGATGATTTGGCGAAAAACTTTCCGACGGTTACTGTAAAAGATTTTGGCACTGACGATAATGGTGAGCCAATTAGAGTCGTGATATACAATGCTTCAGTCGATAAAAGCAATCCAACAATCCTAATCAACAACGGAATTCATCCCGGCGAACCCGATGGAATTGATGCGACCATGATGATGATGCGCGATTTAGTCACTGGAAAAATTGCGGTGAAGAATTTGCGAATCGTTGCAGTTGAAGCTTATAATATCTCCGGAATGTTAAGAAGAGGAAAACACAGCCGAGCCAACCAAAACGGTCCTGAAGAATATGGTTTCCGAGGCAATGCTAGAAACTACGATCTGAATCGGGATTTCATTAAAAACGATACAGAAAATGGGAAAGCTTTTCAGCAGATCTTTCAGCATTTTAAACCGATTTATTTTATTGATAATCATGTTTCAAATGGTGCAGATTATCAATATTTATTCACTTATATCTCGACCAATAAAGAGCGATTGGGTAAAAATTTGGGCACTTATCTGAACCAGAAAATGCAGCCTGAAATTTTGCAAACTTTAGAAAAGCAAGGAATTTTGACGACTCCTTACGTTAATATTCACGGCGATTCTCCTGATGACGGTTTTCCGGCATTCATGGACTCGCCAAGATATGCGACAGGCTACACTACACTTTTCAATACGATGGGAACGGTTGCCGAAACGCATATGTTGAAACCATATAAAGACCGTGTTCGTGCAACTTACGAAAACATGCTGAGTTCCATTAATTATACTGCAACTCATTCAAAGGAAATTCAAAAATTAATGGCTGAAAGTTTAGCTGATTACCAACCGAAAATGAAATATCCAGTTCAATGGAAATTAGACAGTACGAAGTTTAAAATGATTGATTTCAAAGGATATGAAGCTGGTAAAAAACCAAGTGAAGTTTCGGGCAAACCACGACTTTTCTATGACAAAACAAAACCTTTTAATCGAAAAGTGAAATTCTACGATCAGTATATTCCAACCAAAGAAATTGCGATTCCTTCTTTTTATGTGATTCCACAATCGGAAGAAAAAGTATTGGAACATCTGAAACGCAATAATATAGCGATGAAAGTGATCAAGCAAGATTCAACGATATTTGCGCAACAATATAAAGTGTCAGATTACAAAACAGTGAAAAGCCCGTACGAAGGACATTACCTTCATTATGATACTCAAGTGAAGTCAGAGAATAAAAATTTTAAATTTAGAAAAGGTGATGTTCTGGTTTCAACCAAGCAATACGGTGTGAAATATTTATTGGAAACCCTGGAACCAGAAACAACAGATTCTTTCTTCAACTGGAATTTCTTTGATGGTATTCTTGGCCAAAAAGAATATTTCTCCGATTACGTTTTCGAAGATACCGCCGCTGATTTATTGAAAAACAATCAAGTTTTAAAAACCGCTTTTGAATTTGAAAAAATAGCAAACCCCGATTTTGCAAAAGATGGTAAAGCTCAGTTAGAGTGGGTTTATAAACATTCTGATTACAATGAAGGAAGCGTTGGTTTATATCCGATCTTTAGAGTTTTGTAAAATAAAACAGTGATAATTAAACAATAATTTTATCTTGTATTTTTCAAGGAGGTGAAATTATTGGCTGATATCAATTCTATTATTTAAGCTTTATCACCGAATTATCGACGCCAGAAACCGAACTTGAAGCTTTTCCGTTTTTATTAGGAGAGCTTTTGTAATACAATTTATTATTCACGCCAGTGATGTCGATACTTTTTACAGAGTTTACGGTAATCTTGTTTCCTGTACCTTGAAGAGAAATGGTGGAAGCATATCCGTTAACCGTAATGAGGTGATCATTACCAACGATTTCTAATTTTTGACCATCCATGGTAAATGTTTTCACCTGGTTGTTTCCTTGAACTTCGATGTTTCCATTATTTTGGTTAACAGTCCCTGTTGCACCACCTTTTCTCACTTCTGTCGACTTTTTCACTGCATTAATAATGTCCCCAATTTGAGCGTTGCAATGGTTATAACTGCCACAAATTGTGATGACAAATGCAAGAATCGTTATTTTTTTCATAATAATATTTTATAATTCTTATCAAATCAGAGACCAAGTCCTGCTTTTGTTGGTATTGTAAACAGTTTTTAATATTGGTTGCAACATGTACAGAATTTTGTAATTTTGAAAGAGTTACTTTAAATAAATAGATAAACGATGATTAAAAATTTAATAAGAATAGCATTAGGAGCTTTCATGCTTTTGGCAGGGATTGGTCATCTCACTTATGCTCGGGAAACTTTTCAGGCACAAGTTCCAGACTGGATTCCACTTTCGAAAGATTTCGTGGTGCTTGCTTCTGGCGTCGTAGAAATATTGCTGGGATTATCGATGATTTTTTTAGTAAAGCAAAAAAAATACGCAGGTTTAGCTCTCGCAATATTTTTTGTCTTGGTTTTTCCTGGAAACATTTCGCAATATCTCGAGCATCGTGACGGATTTGGTTTGGATACTGATACTAGGAGACTCGTAAGGTTATTATTTCAGCCTGTTTTAATCTTTTTAGCATTGTACTCTACAGATGCTTCGAAACTATTTAAGAAACATTGAAAAATATAAAACGCTTTTAGATTAAATTCTAAAAGCGTTTCTATTAATTAGGCAGACCTTTCTTCAAAGCTCGATTGGCACGCTCGACGGCTTTTCGCTCTTTCCAGTCCATATATTTTTGTTTGTATTTCTTTTTTAAGACATTATCGATATTTCTTTGAACCAATAGATTCCAGAGAGAATGTGCTTTTACCGCCCACGATTTGTCCCAGGCTCTTTGTGAAATTGAAAAGCTTCCGTCTAAATATTTCATGTAATGCCACCAACCAGTCGGCATAAACAAAGTATCTCCATGTTCCAGGTAACATTCAATTCCTTCAACACCATTTAAAGCAGGGAATTGTTCATAATCGGGATTTGCAATATCATAATCTTCTAAGGCATAAGTTGCGAGTGGCAATTTATAAAGCCGCTCTTTCCACTTGTAATCGAAAAGCAAAACATGTTTTCTGCCATTAAAGTGAGTATGAAAAATATGAGGCATATCAATATCGAAATGCAGAAAGGTTTGCGAGCCTTGGCCGCCAAAAAACATGTTCGGATATTTATCCAAAAAGCCGCCCATTAAATCTTTGGGTGAAATATAATCGTCCAAGAGTTTAGGTGCAAATTTAATGGGATCAAAAAGAAAAATCCGTAAATCCGTTGGTTTATCTTTAATTAAATCGATATAATCGGAGAATTTCATTTTCGTCGCTGATGAATTGATGGGTGCCGCCGGATCTGCTTTGGAGGAATCGTACAACGGAACCTCGACATCACCAACCACTTCTTTCATATAGTCCATCGTCCATTTCTGATACGCAGGCCAATTTTTTGCCATATTTTTGATGACAACTGGCTTTCTTGTGAGTAGATATTTCTCTCGGAATTCTTCCTTAGTAATTGTTTCTACTACGTCGATTGGTTGTAAGTGAAGTCCCATAAGATTCATCTATTTAGCTAACAAAAGTAATAAAAAAACAGTTTCGTAGGTTAACTTGCATCAGTCATTATTTAAAACTATTTCTTTTTTTTAGCGCAGTTTAAAAGTAGTATTTATATGAAATGTAACAATATAAAGGATTTTGGTACTAATTAATAAAATTGATCATGAGGAAAATCTCGACGCTTTTCGTTTTATTTCTAACCATTTATTCTTGGGCACAATCTTCAATCACTGGAAAAATCAGTGATATTGACGGAAAACCTGTTGCCAGTGCGAGTGTGACAGTGGAAGAGCCAGGAAAAGATGCAATTATTGCTTACTCAATTACCAATTCTAAAGGAGAGTATAAAGTGACCTTTACCAGCTCTGAAGCGAATGTTGATTTAAAAATTAAAGCTTTTAATCAAAAACCTTCTCAGAAAACGGTAAAAAATGAAAGTCAGACACAAAATTTTTCCTTGCAATCAGACGCGACTGAGATTAAAGAAGTGAAGATTAAAGCGAGAATGATTAATAAACGAGGCGATACCATTTCTTATGATATTAAAGCCTTCGAAAGTAAAGCTGATCGTACTCTTTCCGATGTTTTGAAGAAAATGCCTGGTATCGAAGTTAATAAAGACGGAACGATTTTATACCAAGGTGAACCGCTGGTCAAGTTCTATGTTAATGGTAAAGATCTAATGGAGGGAGGTTATGGAACCATTAACAATTCACTACCTACAGGTGCTGTAAAAAAAATTGAGGTGTTGGAAAATCATCAACCTGTTAAAATTTTACAAGACAAAGTTCCATCTGAAAACGCAGCGCTAAACGTAGTTTTAAAAAATGCGGTTACAATGACAGGTAGAGGAGAAGTAGGAGTTGGAATGGAACCTCTTTTATGGAATGTAAAACTTACGCCTATGTTTTTTGGACAGAAAAATCAGTGGGTACTTAATTATAAAACGAATAACACCGGAGAAAGTGTGGAGCGTGAAGGAAACCTTTTATCTTTTGGAAATCGCTATGAAGGAAGAAGAGGGAATTCTGCAGGTAATTATTGGTTAAGTGTTGATAAAGCGAGTGTTCCTAATTTACCAGAAAAAAGATATTTGATGAACAACGTTCATTTTTTCTCAGCGAATGTATTGATGACTCCTTTTAAAAGCAAAGAATGGGAACTTAAAGCCAATATGAGTTATACTAATAATGCAATTAAAAGAGATTCCTACCTTGAGACTAGTTATGAGCAAGACACCAACTTTTTTAAAGCGGGTAAGATTACCACAGCGGAATCTAATAATTTATATAGTAATGCTGCAAAAGGTGAAGTCATTATCACCAAAAATGCGAAAAAAGGGTTCTTCAAAAACACGACTACCTGGAACGGCTTCTGGAATGAGGATCAAGGGAGTACCTCTACTAGATATAACCTCCAAGTTCCAGATCCAACTTTAAAGGATATTTTCATAGATGAATCGCTGACCGCACCTACAGGAATTATTAAAAACTCCTTAAGTACAATTATCCCTTGGAAAGAAAAATTAGTTAACTTCATGAGTTATCTTTCTTATCAAAAGGACAGACAAACCTTATCAGCTGAATATGAAAATTTTACAGATCTTGGTGCCGGTTTCGATAGGTTCGATCAAAAGATTTCTTCTTCAACCTTAATGGCAAATCACTCTGCTTCCGTTGGATTTTCGTATAAAAGATTAACGATAACTCCAGAAGTTGGTTTGAATCTCTCTTTTAACGAGATGAATTCGCAATTATATGCTGATCGTAATATATTGGGTCTCGCCTATCAAAATAGCCTGAAATGGAATGAAATTAATCCTTATACTCAGGTCGGTCTGAATTATAAAGGAAATGCTTTCAATGCCAGTATTAATTTACCTCTAAATATGTACGGTATTGATTATAAAGATCTGCTGCGTAAAAAAGATTCAGAAGTTAATAAAACTGTTTTTGAACCAACCTTTTATGGAAGTTATGATTTTGCCTCTTTTTGGAAAGTTTCTGGGTTTGCGGGTTTAAATTATAATTTTGGAAGTTTTGGTTCTGTATATGACGGCCTTGTTTTAACAAGTCCTAAATCTTTAAACGCAAGAGATAGCCAGCTTTTACCGGAAAATAGAAATATCAATTCTTCGGCAAGATTAGAATATAGAAATCCATTGAATAATTTATTCTTTAATGTAAGATATGGATATAATGATATGAAGAAGAACATTATTACTAAATCACGCCCTTTTGCCTCTGGTGCATCTGCCATAACTTTAGAGTATATAGATAATAATTCTTACTCTCAAAATGAGAGTGCTGAGATTGGAAAATATTTCCCAAAATTCAAAACAAATGCGTCTGCCAGTTTTACCAATAGAGACTCTAACTCGTTTAGTATTTTGGTAGATCAAAATAATGTGGATAATTATATTGAAAATAAAAACAATAGTCGGAGTTTAGCTTTAAAACTTAATAATACCTATTTCTCGTGGATGAGTTTGGATTACAATATTTCATTCAACTGGAATAAAAACAGTGATGATTACAGAAATAATGTGAATAAGAATTCAGGCTGGAATCACAATCTGAATGTATTCCTTTATCCAGTAGAAAATCACACTATTGGCTTGGTTTGGGATGACGTGACCACTTCGCAAGGAGCAACTAATTTAAGGAATTCATTCTACGATCTTTCCTACCAATATACTTGGGCTAAAAAGAAAATTGATTTTGAAATCAAATGGTTAAATATTGCTAACAAAAGATTGTACGAAACAATCGGTTATAATACAACCTATTTCTCTACGACTAGAAACAGTATTGAAATTCGACCGAGTCAAGTGATGTTTACTGTGAAGTTTAATTTTAAATAGTATCTAATTTATTTATAACGATCCCATCTTGTAAAAACAGGATGGGATTTTTAATCTTATTTAAACGTGGGATTAGAAATTTTCGTTATCTGCACTTGGTCCATAGCTTCCTGGCAATTGAATGTCATTTAAGCGGTAGTAAACACCCAATTGCGCTCTGTGATGGGTAATTTGATTGAGAGCGTGCCTCATAGCTTCATATTTGCTAAAATCTGCAAGTAGTACTTCTCCCATATTCATGGTCCATCTCCCATTAAGATCCTCTTCGGCGATGTTTTCTAAGGTTTTTCTGCTTTTCTCATAGTCTTCTTCGAATTTTTCGATAAGTTGTGCTTTAGTATGGAGAATGGTTGGTTGATAATCGCCGGCCGCAAAATCGAGTTTTTCTGTTTGCATCATGAAATCTGGCCAACCGAAAATCTCTGCAATATGAGTTGCTAAAGGCATTAATTTCATGCTTTTTTCATGTGGCTGATAATCATTTTCCCCCTCTGGATAAACCTCAAAGAATTTCTTTGTGGTTTCGTACTCCTGTTTCAATTCTTTTCTTAAGTTAGGTAGGGTTTCCATATTTTTATTTTTATAAAGATAGGGTGTCATCGCAATTTTTTCGTTTAATTATATATTAAAAAAATTTAAATATTTGTTAAAATCTGTAACAAAGCGCTTAAATAGGGTACTAATTATGAAATTATACGAAATGAAAAAATTATTGACACTGACTTTATTGACAGCATTCTTGGCACTAGGTGCTCAAGAAACTGCTAACAGGTTTTTTTATGAATTAACATTTAAACCGAAGAAAGATTCGGCGAAATTAGATAAAGTGATGACTGTTTTAGATATTTCTAAAGACAAATCTATTTATCAGGATTATACGGGTATCGCACAAGATTCAATGGTAGTAGATGCCGTAAAAAAGATGGAAAAATCAGGTGTTTTTGTTGATATTATGAAAAGTCTTAAGATGCCAAAATTCGCATATAAAGTTACGAAGGCTTATCCAACAATGAAAGAAACTTATATTGATCGAATTAGCAATAAATATTTCGGATATGAAGATGATTTGAAATTCAACTGGAATATTCTTCCCATAAAAGAAAAAATTGGAGACTACAATACCCAAAAAGCAACTACTGAATATGGAGGTAGAAAATGGACTGCTTGGTTTTCTACAGATCTACCATTTGCAGACGGACCTTACCGATTTTATGGACTTCCTGGTTTAATTGTAAAAATTCAAGATGATGGTGCAAATTATTCATGGGAACTAAAAGGGAATAAAAAAGTCGAAAATTACTCTGAAACTACTGAAGGAGAAAAATTAGTAGAAAAATATGGGATGAGTTCTGTTGTAAATATCATTGCAAAAGATAAATTTCAAAAAGCGATGGATAATTTTAAAGCGGATCCTTTGGCAGAAGCAAGACCGTATATGACTGCAGAAAATATGAGTAGAAAAATGCCGGGAAGCGACATGACAATGGGAGAGTATTTAAAAAATCAAGAAAAAATCGCAAAAGATTTTTTCAATGCAAATAATAACCCTATTGAAATTCCGGCTGCGAAAGGCAAAAAATAGAAATTCATAAGAATAATTAAATTTTTGATAGCCTTGAAACATTAATTTTGTTTCAAGGTTTTTTTATAACAGAGTTTTTAGAGATTCCTTATTTAGATTAAATTTAAATAACCTATATTTGCAACTCAAAATTACTAGAATTGAAAGGAGATATTTCGAATAAATTATGCTGCTTCCCACGAAATAAGTCGGGGAAAATCTTAGGCTATGAAAATGATGACCTTAAGATGCCCAATAAAATTATTGAAATGGGTCTTTTGCCAGAAACGGTATTCAAAGTTCTATACCAGGCTCCCTTCAAAGGACCGCTTTACATCGAGTTTGGTGATGAGAAAAGTCGTATCGCTCTCCGCGAGGAAGAGGCTCGATTTATCATCGTAGAAACTTTGTCCTAGAAACATCTCTCAATAATTCTCTAACCCAATCGAGATCGAGCGAAGAATGAGCACTTCAAATCCCAAACAAATTCTTTTAGTAGGAAATCCCAATGTTGGGAAATCTACCGTCTTTAATTTGTTATGTAACAAAAAACAGAAAACCGGTAACTATGCCGGCGTTACTGTTGCCAGCTATTCTGGTACTTATGAGTATGAAGGCGAGCAGGTTGAGGTAATCGATCTACCAGGTTCTTACAGTATATACCCGAGCTCTGAAGATGAAGCGATCTTTTCGAAATTTCTCATCGATGAGCAACAAACCTATTCGGGTGTTGTTTATATTCTTGAAGCATTGAGCATTAAAAGAGGTTTGCTTCTTTTCCAGCAAATTCAGGATTTGGGAATTCCTATTTTATTAGTCGTTAACCAAATTGACCAAGCCGAAAGAAGAGGTGTCAATATTGATATCGACAATCTTTCAAAGGAATTAAATGTTAAGGTTTTAAAAGCAAATGCTAAAGAAAATCAGGGTATTGAAGAGTTACGCACAGAAATTTGCCGTGGTAATTTCATGAAGTCAGAAACCGTTTCATTTGATATACCTACCGAACATAAAGGGTTGGTTTTTAAAATTTTACAGGAAACAAAAGAAAAAAATCAGTATAAAGTCTGGACTTTACTTTCATCTGACACTTATCTTGGGAAATTAGAAACAGTACATGACCAAATCAATAACGATGAGGTTAAATGTTTAGTTCCCAAAAGATTACAAACCCAAGAAACAATCAGGCGTTATCAAAAAATCGATCAGATTATTTCTAAAGTTTTGTCCAAAAAGCCTCAATTTAAGGAGTTACTCACAGAGAAACTGGATAAGGTCCTAGTACATCGTTTTTGGGGTTATATCATTTTCGGAGTAATTTTATTAATCATATTTCAAAGTGTTTTCTTCTTAGCTGAATATCCTATGAACTGGATTTCAGATTTTTTCCTTTGGCTATCTAATTTTGTGAGTGCGCAGCTTCCTGCAGGCCCAATAAATTCCCTTTTGGCAAATGGGATTATCCCAGGAGTTGGTGGGATTATGGTTTTTGCGCCACAAATTGGTATTTTGCTCTATTTTCTTTATTTATTAGAGGATTCTGGCTACATGGCAAGAGTTATATTCTTAATGGACCGGTTTCTAAGACCGTTTGGTTTAAATGGGAAAAGTATTGTGCCACTCGTTTCGGGGACAGCATGCGCTATTCCTGCGATTATGTCTACCAGAAACATTGAGAATGTTAAAGAGCGTTTAATTACCATTTTGGTAACGCCGTTTATGACGTGTTCGGCGAGACTTCCTGTTTACAGTATCATCATTGGATTAATTATTCCTAATAAATTTTTTATTGGAATCAGTTATAAAGCTATTGCATTAATGGCGATGTATTTCCTTGGATTTTTTACTTCGTTAATGGCATCTTTAATTCTTAAAAAAATAATTAAAAGCAAAGGGAAATCTTTTCTGGTCATGGATTTGCCTTCTTATAAAATGCCGCTTTTTGCTTATGATTTCAAAATCATGTTGGGAAAAGTCTGGGAGTTTATCACTGGTGCCGGAAAAATTATTTTCTTATTCAGTATCGTGATCTGGTTTTTCTCTTATATTGGACCAACTCAAAATAAGAAGGAATTTATCGCTACCGATGTGAAATTAGATCATTCTTATCTCGCCAAAATGGGTAAATCAATTGAGCCGGCAATTGCACCGCTAGGTTATGACTGGAAAATGGGCGTGGGAATTTTAACCAGTTTTGTTGCGAGAGAAGTATTTGTAGGAACCATGTCCACGTTATACAGCCTAGACGACGAAGCGCCGGAAGGTAAGATTATTGATAAAATGCGGGCAGATAAAAAACCAAACGGAGAACCTGTTTATAGTTTTGCAACCGGAATTTCCATCCTCTTCTTTTATGCCTTTGCGATGCAATGTGTTTCTACTTTGGCCGTTGTATATAGAGAGACTAAATCCTGGAAATGGACTATGGCGCAACTCGTCGGCATGTCTGGATTAGCTTATATTGCTTCTTTAATCGTTTATCAAATTTTGAAATAATGGATAATTCTCTTATTTTTCAGTACATTATCATCGCTGTAATTGTGTTAGTTGCAGGGTATTCTTTATTTAAATTGATCGCTAAGAATTTTAGTTCCAAAAAATTTAAAAAGAAAGGAAAGCCAGGATGCGATTCAGATTGCTGTGGATAACTAGAATAATCAATTCTTTGCGTTATTATTGAATTTTTCTTTAATCATTCTTTAACGCGTAATATAATTCTTGATATTATAGAAAATACCTAATTTTACACCACAAATACTTTTATGAAAAAATTGATCCTTTTCAGTATCATTCTGATGAGTTCGTTCGTAATGTTGTCCGCACAGGAAGGTTTAAAAAAGTTCCTTTACAAAGGAACAATTGATAAATTCCCGGTAACTCTATATCTACAGGAAGATACCTCAGGATGTGGGCCGAAATTTTACCACGGAATGTATAAGTATGATAATTTAAGTAAATGGCTTTATCTGGAGATTTCTGATGATGAAGAAAGCCGGTTGGTAATGATAGAAGGTGGTATTACAGGAATCATCAGCGTAAAGAAAATCGGTGAAACACTCAAAGGGTTCTGGATCTCTCCAGATGGAAGCAGAAAACTTAATGTCAATTTAAAAGAAGTGCCCACGACAAACAGGGTGATGAAATCTTACGATGACAGATATGATGAGGTAAACTATGAAATGAACGATTGCTAATCTGAAGCTCAATATTTTTTTAAGACTTTGTTAATAAAGAAGATAAATTAAAAGCATGTCATTAATCGGTTTATTACTCGTCATTTTTATACTCCTGTTTTTGGGTGTGAAAATATTAAAGAATAAAAAATCTACAGGTGAAATGCTATTGCTTTTTTTTTACCTCGTTGCGATATTCATTTTCTTATTCGGATTTTTATTACATGATAGTAATTACCAAGATGCAATCGATCCGATTGACCGATGCTATTCCCCATTTGGAGGAAAGCATACCATATCATTAATAGTTTACGGTCTGTTTTATCATATTTCCGCCTATTTTCTTTGGATGAAGGGACGGAAGCTACCGCCTTTATTTTTGGTTTTGTGTATGGCTTTTATTTTCATCGGTCTAATTATCAATATAATTATGTTAGTTCAGGTGAGTTCTCACCATACTGAAGATCTAGATATATACAAAGGGAATGACGGAAGTTTTTATTTTATCCCTGCCTTGTTCATAAGTTGTTTAATTGGGATTTCACTCACCAGAAAAATAATTCTGGAAGAAAAGAATAAGGCAGAAATACGTTCCTTTAAGAATGAATTTTTAAACCATTGCAACCATTTTCTTTTACAGAAATATAATGCTCCTATTTGGGCGATTATTTTTTTATTCCCTATTTTTTTAATTATAACAATTATACTTATACTTTTCGGGCAAGATTATAATTCCATGGTCAAAGTTTTTACAGATACTGCAACCTGGACCATGTCTCAGAAAACACATCCGCCAGCTCTTAACCATCGGGGTCATTATTTGTGCACCGTTTCGGCCAGAGGAAACCCAAAGTTGGTAAAACCTCTATATTTGGGAACCCGACACGGGCAAATAATTATTGTAAATAGACAGCTGCAGATTGCGAATGCTTTTGAAGAGCTTATCACTGATCTTTCTCCTAGGCTGCACAAATTTATTAGATATAATTATGACAAATATGGCTATAATATTTCTCTAAAAATTAACACTGAGAAAGCTTCCAACAGAACTTATAAGATTATGAAACCAATAGAGTATCTTTTTATTTTAGTTCTTTATCTGTGCTGCGAAGAACCGGAAAAGAAAATCAGAAGGCAATATCTCTCGTAGTTATAGATTTTTATGATCAAAAAGCAGTTAAGCTTCCCAATATATTATTCGTATTTTTGCACATTGAAAAACCAGCTCATTTATAAATAAATTTGGATTCAAAATACTCTTAAAAATTTCAGTTTATGCCATTAATAAAATCTATTTCAGGAATCCGCGGTACTATAGGCGGTAAAGTTGATGAAAATCTAACACCACTAGATGTGGTAAAATTTACTTCGGCTTTTGGAACCTGGCTTCAGAATAATAAAAATAAAAAAGATTTAACCTTAGTTGTTGGCCGTGATGCGCGGATTTCCGGCTTAATGGTCAATTCATTGGTAACTGCAACTTTACAGGGACTGGGAATTAACGTGGTAGATCTAGGCCTTTCTACAACTCCAACCGTTGAAGTAATGGTACCAGAGCTCAATGCAGATGGCGGAATTATCTTAACCGCTTCGCACAATCCAAAACAGTGGAATGCGCTGAAACTTTTAAATGAAAAAGGCGAATTTATTAATGGTGAAAATGGAACTGATGTTTTGGCTTTAGCAGAAAGTCAGGATTTCAATTACGCTGAAGTTGATGATTTAGGACAGTACGAAACCCGAAATGATGGTTTCGACATTCATATCCAAAAGATTTTGGATTTACCGATGGTTGATGCGGAAGCAATTAAAGCAAAGAAGTTTAAAGTTGTAGTTGACGCGGTAAATTCAACAGGAGGAATTGCCATTCCGCAACTTTTGGAAGAACTGGGTTGTGAAGTGGTAAAACTTTATTGCGAACCCAACGGAGATTTCCCACATAATCCAGAACCAATAAAAGAACATTTAGGTGATATCTGTGAACTCATGAAAACAGAGAAAGCAGATGTTGGGATTGTTGTTGATCCAGATGTGGACCGTTTGGCTTTGGTCGATGAAAATGGGGAGCTTTTTGGCGAAGAATATACCTTAGTTGCGGTAGCAGATTATCTTTTGAGACATCAAAAAGGCGCTGCTATTTCTAACCTTTCTTCGAGTCGTGCTTTAAGAGATGTTGCCCGTAATCTAGGGTCAGAATATTTCGCCAGTGCCGTCGGAGAAGTAAACGTAGTTACTTTAATGAAAGAAAAGAATGCCGTTATTGGTGGCGAAGGGAATGGTGGAATCATCTATCCTGAACTTCATTATGGTCGCGATTCTTTGGTTGGTGTTGCTTTATTTTTAACTCATTTGGCAAAAGAAAACAAAATCGTTTCTGAACTAAGAGCAACTTATCCAAGTTATTTCATGGGTAAAAAGAAAATTGAACTCACTCCGGATATCGATGTAGATTCTCTTTTAACTAAAATGGAAAACGAGTATCAAACTGAAGATATTTCCACAATTGATGGGGTAAAGATAGATTTTGAAAACAACTGGGTACATTTAAGAAAATCGAATACAGAACCGATTATCAGAATTTATACCGAGGCGTTTTCACAAGAAGAAGCAGATCGTTTGGGAGATCAGATGATCGAAAAGATAAAAAGTTTGATTTAATCAGATAATTTATTAATTTTAGTAATGTTTAAATAAAAGGATTATTCCGAAGGTTGTAAGATAATTTCATTCTTCGGAAATAACCACAAAATATAATATTGGAAGAATTTTTTGAAAACGAACTGGTAGAAAAGTTCGAAGCAATGGTTGAGAATAATGATGAATTCTACTTCGAAACTGAAGAGTATGAAGAAATTATCATTTATTATCTGGAAATGGGTGATATCTCATTTGCCGATATGGCAACTAAATATGGGTTAAAAATTCACCCGAATTCAATCGAATTAAAAGTGAAGCAATTTGAGGTGTTTCTGGAGTTAGAAAAATATCCAGAAGCCAAAGAATTGATGGACGAACTGAAGGAAACCTGTATGGAAAATACCGATTTCATGGTTTGTTGTGCGAAATATTATTCTAATCTTGGAAACCCACGGCGTTCTATCGAATTTTGTGAACAGGCTTTAGAATTGGAAGACGAAGAGAATTTTTTACATAACTTCATTGCAGATGAGTATGTGAATCTGGAAGATCCTTTTAGTGCACTTAAACACTATAAATTAGCCTTGAAATTTGATCCGCAAGATGAATATTCTCTTGAGAATGTGATGTACTGTTACAACCAATTGAAACGGAGTGACGAAGCGATCGAATTTTTGAACGGATATCTTAACAAGTATGCTTTCTCGGAAACAGCTTGGTATGAATATGGACAATTCTACTTCAACAAAAAGAATTACGAAGAAGCTATAAAAGGGTTTGATTATTTGTTGGCCATCAACTCTCAGTCTGTTGGAGTTTACGCGAATAAAGCCTCTTGCTTTGAAGCAATGGGTGAATATTTAAAAGCCATCGAAGTTTATAAAGAAATGTTGGCTTTAGAATACACCAAATCGTTTACATTTTATAAAATTGGATTGTGTTATAAAGAGAATAAACAACCGGTTTTAGCCCTGAATGCTTTTCAGAAATCATTGAGAGACGATCCGCAATTTTACCTTTCTATGATGGAGCAGTCTTACCTATATGAGGAGATTGGTGGAATGAAAGAGGCTCTACATTTTGCAAAAGAAGCTGTTTCTCTCAATGAGACTAATCTTGATTATCAAAAAAGATTAGCCTTTCTGTATATTGAAGGTGGAAAATTTGAGGAAAGTTTGGCTTGTTTGAAAAAGCTGGTGGATTTCGAACCTACGCGTTTCTACAACTGGTATGCGTATTCAGAAGTTCTGATGTTGATTGGCGAATACGAAGATGCAATTTCTGTGTTAGTAGATGCAACGAAAATGCATAACAGAGCAGAATTGTTTTATCAGCTAAGCAACTGTTATTTTCATTTAAATAATCAGAAAAAAGGAAGAGCGACCCTTACAACAGCTTTAGAACTGGATCCTCATCTTTTGGAAGATATGAAGCAGAAATATCCTTTCATTAAAGATGAAGCTGAAAAAGTAAAAACCAAAAAGAAGTAATTTTCTCTAAATAGAACAAAAAAAACGCACCGAAAAGTGCGTTTTTTTGTTTGTAAATTAATTTCAAAGAATATTCTAGTTATTTAGAAACCCATAAAAATAAGACCGCAAATCTGAAAGTTCATATATAGCTTATCGAAAAAATTTCATCAAATAAATTAACTTTATCGATAATACATTTCTAGAAAGTCAAAAAACTCTATCATTCTAAACACATTATTGAATGCCAGATAAACGAACAATATTGAAACAGTCACATATAAGAACGATAATGTTTTAGGAGAATTTTGATAGGCGTAAAACAGCCAACCCAATAAGAGAGGAACTGCAAATATAAAATGGCCACCATAAATATAGGAAGTGTGAAGTCCGAATTTTAATACACAGTGAATTACAATGTCTATCAGAAATGAGATAATTAGAATTTGAGCAAATTTATTTTTGTAGTTCTTAACGCAACTCCATACAGTTAATACCAGTACGATCAGTACAAAAATATAAGGGATCACAGAAGAATAAACGTCCATAAAGACTGCCTTGTAATCAAATCCTTTTTTATTGTGATAATCACGCAAGATAAAGCTGCTGAAAAGAATATTTCCACCAAAAAACCAGGAAACAATCATATCCCAAACCGGAGTTACTTTCGGATTAGAGAACTTTTCATATTGTGCAGCTGACTTATCAAAGAAATTCAAAAATTTAAAGTTTAAGCGATAAAGAAACAACAACACAAAAACTGTTACAGAGATTACAACCCTCAAAACTAAATTTCCAAATTTTCTCCAGTTTTGAAAAATATTTTTCTCGAAAAGAAGTGGAATGTAAACTTTAACAATATTAGTGACCGTTAATCCACCAATGGAAACAGCTGCCAAAGCCAAAGCCGTTGCGGGGATTTTTTCCTCTTTTCTGATCTTCAAAGCTGCATAATAATTAAATAAAACCAGAAAAAACAAAGTGTAAGTATAAGTTTCCGGCGTGAAGGAAAGTAAAATGGGAGTTGTGAAAAAAGAAAAAAAGAACAGAATTAGTAGAGAGATCTTTTTCGGTAGCGTGATAATATTCTTCAGGTATTTATAGATTTGAATTAAGCTCAAACTTATTACAATGTTGCTGCAACAAGCTAATGCTAGCCTGAAGATTTCGTTCTTTTTACTACCAGAAAACAGATAAGTAAAGTCTCGAAGCCAATCGAAAAAATAATTTGCTAAAGGATGTCTTTCAAAGCCACCACCGGTCATTACAATAGCGCGATTATCAAAACTGAAGTAGGCATCCCATGGAATTCGGTCATCAAAAATAATTCGGTAATTAAGCGCTATTACCGTTCCCAAAATGCCATATGCAGTAAGGAAAATTAAAAATAGTAGCAATTCGAATCTGGTTTCTGGAAACATCGTTTTCAGAAAATCGGTAAATTTTTGTTTAAAAACCAAGGTAGAAAATTTTGGCAAAATTAATGAATTTTACGAACTACATGATAAGGTGGAGCAACCTGTTTCTCCATCAAATTTACTGGGTCTCTTTACAGAGAATTCTGGATATATTTCCTCATAAGGATGCTCCAGAGCTTCAAGAAGTTTATTCAAGAGTTCTTTTTTTCCTTCGTTTAACTCATTGATACATTCAAAAAGCAGATAATTCCTTAGAATAAATTTAGGATTGGTTTCTTTCATCAATTTTATGGAATCGGCTTCTGAACGCTTATTTTTTTCTAGACGGGTTTGGTAAAGGGTGAGGAATTCTTTTAACCTTTGTAATTGTTCCTCTGTTGGTCGGGAATAGAACACCTCCTCAAAATGAATTTTAACGTCCGGGCTTTGTGAATAGGTTTCTAATTGTTTAAAAAATAAAGTGTAATCGACTTCTAAATCCTGCATGAGTTGTTGTGAATTGGTAAAAAATTCATCATCGCCTTTTTGTACTCCATCAAACCCGAATTTACAAGCCATCATTTCATCGTGTTTTTTCCAAAAAAGTGTATTGAAATTATTCAAAATTGTTTCTAATTTCGCTTCATCTTTAATTAAAGGAAATAGAGCGTTGGCTAATTGCCAAAGATTCCATTGAGCGATCTTAGCTTGATTGCCGAAGGCATATCTTCGCCCTGGCAAATCAGTGGTATTTGGGGTGAAATTCAAATGATATTCATCCAGGAAAGAAAAAGGGCCATAATCAATTGTTAAGCCCAGAATGGACATATTATCGGTGTTCATTACGCCATGTACAAATCCTACTCGGTACCATTCAACAATCATATCTGCAGTTTTTGCTGCAACTTGCTGAAAGAAAAGCGCGTACTTATCAATATCGTCAACATCTATTTCTGGGAAATAATTTTCAATGACAAAGTCTGCTAACTGTTGTAAAGTTTGCTTTTCTCCTTGTGCAGAAAGCAATTCAAAATGGCCAAACCTCAAAAAGCTTGGCGATGTTCTGGTCATTACTGCGCCTTTTTCGTAAGCCGCATTTCCGTCATACAGCATATCCCGAACAACTTGCTCGCCACTTAATGAAAGCGATAAAGCACGTGTTGTTGGTACTCCTAAATGGAACATTGCTTCACTCATCAAATATTCCCTTAAAGAGGACCGAAGAACAGCGCGGCCATCAGCATGACGAGAATAAGGTGTTGCTCCAGCACCTTTCCACTGGATTTCAGTCTGCTTTCCGTCTTTGTTCCTTATTTCACCAGCGAAAATTGCTCTTCCATCGCCAAGTTGTCCTGCCCAGTTTCCGAACTGATGTCCTGCGTATGCAGTGGCGTAAGTTTTTATATTTGAAGGAACATCGGCAGCATTTAAAAAGTCGGTATCTTCTTGCTTACCCAATTTCCCTAATCCTATATCTTCTGAAAGTCTTTCATTAAAAATAAGGAGTTCAGGATGCTCAAATTTCATGATTTCAACCGTCGAAAAAATTAATTTTGGAGTTTGCCTTTGCATGGTGCTCCCAGAGAAATCACCTGGAAATTTCTGTAAGTATTGTTGCGTAATTTGGTCTAAATTCATGATTCAAAGTTCGTTAAAAAAAACATCCTTTCAAATTTTTGAAAGGATGTTTTGTATTGGTTGAATGAATATTACTTGTTAAAATCGATATCGTCGCCGGTATTAATATTTTCATTGACGTTATCTTCTTTTCTTGCGGGTGATTTTTTAGGACCATTCGCAGGTTCCTGACTTCGCGGATTTTTAATTTCATCGAGCGTTTGTAATCCTCCATCATCCCCATAGCCACCAAGACCTTGTAAGTCACCACAGTTTCCTGTCCAGTTGGATGGTTTTACGAATTTATCTTCTGGAGAAACTCCCAGCGTTTTATCTGCCCACACTTTCTTCATATAAATGGCCCAAATTGGCAATGCCATTTTAGCTCCTTGGCCTTCCCCAGTTCCTCGGAAGTGGGTAGCACGGTCTTCCCAACCAACCCAAACACCAGTTGCTAAATTCGGAGTGATCCCCATAAACCAACCATCTGAGTTATTTTGGGTAGTTCCCGTTTTACCGGCAATTTCAATTCCTTTGGCTACGCCTCTTCTTCCCAGTTCACCTGATGCGGTTCCAAATTCGGCAACTCCTTTCATCAAGTCGATCATGGTGTAAGCGTATAATTCGTTCATCACCTCTTTATCTACTGGTTTCACTTCTTTAATAAGTCGTGAGTTTCCATCTTCAATTCTCCAGATCATTTCTGGTTTGATATAATTTCCATAGTTTGCAAAAGTACTGTAAGCACCTAACATTTCAAAGATGGTAATATCAGAAGCACCTAGGGCAACCGCATAATCGTTCGGGATTTCCTCTGTTACTCCTAAATCTCGTGCGGTTTGTATCACACTTTTTACACCCGTCATTTCAATTAGACGTACGGCAACGGCATTTTGAGACATTGCAAGCGCATTTTTAAGGGTAAGGTTTCCTCCTGATCCTCCAACTCTCCATGATCCTTTTACATACGGAGCATTTGAAACGGTTGAACATGGGGTCATTCCTAATTTCATAATAGCTGTTGCGTAAACGAATGGTTTAAAGGTAGAGCCTACTTGCCGTTTTCCTTGTTTAATATGATCATATTGGAAATGTTGCCAGTTAATTCCACCAACCCAGGCTTTAATTTCTCCTGTTCCTGGAATCATGGACATTAAACCAGCTTGTGCAATTTGTTTATGGTATCGAATGGAATCCCAAGGAGACATTTCTACTTCTTCTTCACCATTCCAGGTAAATCGAGATGTTTTAATCGGTTTTTTAAATTCCATCATGATAGAATCTTCTGGAACATCTGCCGCTTTAAGCAGTTTGTAACGACCGGTTCTTTTCATGGCGCTCAGCATGATAGAATTGATCTGTTTGTCGTTCACGAAATAGAAAGGTCGAGCTTTACGTCCGCGCTGTTCCGCATCAAATCTTTTTTGAAGATCAGTTAAGTGCTCTTTGATTGCTTCTTCGGCGTACCCTTGCATCTTAGAATCCAGGGTGGTGTAAATTTTCAAACCATCTTTAAATAAGTTTAAAGTTTTACCCGTAGACTTTTCATAATCTTTAATATAGCCTTCTATTTCTTTCCTTAAATAGTATTTGTAATATGCAGAATAACCTTCGTCAATAGATTTTACTGGATGATAATCCACTTTTATTGGTGTTGCAATTGCTTTCTCATAAGTTGGCTGATCAAGATACCCTGTTTTTACCATTTGATCTAAAACAACATTTCTCCTTCGCTCTGCTTTTTCTGGATTTCTTAACGGGCTATTGGCTGTTGGAGCTTCCAGCATTGCTACAAATGTTGCTGCTTCGGGTAGGGTTAATTGATTGGTGCTTTTATTAAAATAGATTCTGGATGCCATCTCGATTCCGTTGGCATTATTTCCGAAACTGAATTTATTAAAATATAATTCAATAATCTCTTCTTTGGTATATCTCTTTTCCAGACTTACGGCAACTACCCATTCTTTAAGCTTTTGGAATAATCGCTGCACTTTATTCTGAGACGCAGTTCCCGTGAATAATAGTTTCGCCAACTGTTGCGTGATAGTAGAACCACCTCCTCTTTTACCTCCAAATGCTACAGCTCGGGCAATCGATTGCAAATCAATTCCAGAATGTTCTTTAAAACGTTCATCTTCTTTTGCCTGTAAAGCATAGATTAAGTAAGGTGGTAATTCTTTATAAGTAATGGGCTGCGTTTTTTCCTTTTCAAATTTCCCCAATAGCTTTCCTTCAGAAGAGTAAATTTCAGAAGAAACGTAGATATCTGGATTATCAAGTTCTTTTACATCTGGCATATCGCCTAAGAAGCCTTGCGAAACTGCAAAAAACAATCCTGCAATGCCCAAAACGATAATGATAAGTCCTAACCAGATAAAAGTTACCCATTTGCGCCAACCACGATTTTTCACTTTTTTAGGAGGAAGTGGAAATTTCTGTTGCGGTTTACTTCCTGTATTCGGTTTGTTTTCCATAAATAAGTTTACGGTTTTGCTTTTTCTATTTTTATACCAATATCTTCGATCCCGGGAAGATTATCATTTCTCATGGCTTGAATAATCCCGATAGAATACTCGCCATTCTGTGGAAATTTATAATTCAATTTATACTGAAAAAGAGTCTCTTTCGTATCGCCGAAGCCTTTTCCAATCCAGGCACCATTAGGGTTCGCTAAAATATAATTTAAGGTATCGGTTTCTTTCTTCTTTGTTTTCTTGTCTAAGAAATTGACAATTACCCGTAAATTGCTATAAGGATAGTTGTTGTTGTTTCTTACAACAAATATAATATTTTTTGGATTTTGGGCATCTTTTACTTTAAACTCAAATTTTTGTTCTGCTTTTTTATCCCAAACGCCGTTTAGACTATTCAATCCGATCTGCTCAGAGTTTTCACTACAACCGATCAACAAAAAAATAACGAGAAATGATCCTAAAACCTTATGCATTGTCGTCTCTTTTTGGAGGATTTTTTTTCTTAAATTTTTTATTTGTTTGCCCCTTCTGCGGCGCTCTTGTGTTTTGGGGGTGTTCAGGACCCTTCTTTCTTAATTGAGCTTGACCAGTATTTGATTGATTGTCGGTCTTCTTTTGATTAGAAGGTTTCCGCTTATTCTGGCTTTTACCAGAATTCTTTGGTCTTCTTTCAAAACGATTAAGATCGCTTTCCTGTATTAAATCTACTGATTTTACAGGCATGTCATTTGTTTTCAAGTCTTCTAAAGGAGGTGCTTTTTCTCCTTTTTTATTCTTTGCGATAAGCTCTTTGACCTGTTTTACATCAAGATCATACCAAGACACAGAATAATCTACGTAAGCAAACCACATTCTTTTTTTGAACACATCGATTTTAATACAAAATGCTTTTCCTTTCTCAGTGTCAATATTTGTTGAAGAAGGTGGGAAGTGACTTAATGCATCAAGGTAACTATCAAGTTCATAATTCAGACAACATTTCAACTTTCCACATTGTCCTGCTAATTTCTGAGGATTGATGCTTAATTGCTGATATCTTGCTGCATTTGTATTTACAGACCGGAAGTCAGTTAACCACGTAGAGCAACAGAGCTCTCTACCACACGATCCTATACCACCAACTTTCGCCGCTTCCTGGCGAAATCCGATTTGTTTCATGTCTATTTTTGATCGGAAAAGAGATGCAAATTCTTTAATTAGCTGTCGAAAATCTACTCTGTTTTCTGCAGTATAGTAGAAGGTTACTTTCGTACCATCGCCTTGATATTCTACATCCGTAATTTTCATTTCAAGGTCAAGAGCATACGCAATTTTCCTCGCTTGAATTTTTACACTTTCTTCTTTTCCTCTCGCATCTTGCCAAACTTCTATGTCTTTCTGATTGGCTAATCTGTATATTTTTAGGGGGTTATCTTCAGTGATGTATTTCTTTTTCATCTGAATTTTTACTAACTCTCCTGTGAGGCTTACAACCCCTATATCGTGACCCGGACTGGACTCTACTGTGACAACGCTTCCTATATGAAGCGGTAATTTATTGACGTTCTTATAAAAAAATTTGCGATCGTTCTTGAATCTTACCTCTACAAAATCAGTTTGTGATTGAGAAGGGTTGTTAATATTCGAGAGCCAATCGAAAACGCTTAATTTATAACTATTTCCGCAAGTATCTACACTTTCACAGCCATTGGCGGTTTTTGTACCGCACGAATGGGACGAATCGCCGGATGTTTTACATCCACAACTCATAATAATCTTTTTGTTATCTGTTGCAAATTTAGTATAATTTTTTTGGTATAAATAAAAGAGTTTGTAAATCGATCTTGAATTTCTAAATTTTATAACAAATTATTATTTTCTTATTAATTATTCAACGATTTTAGTTTTATTATGCAAATCATACAATACGCGATGGGAATAAATCGGGGGTTTTGCCTTAATTTATTTAATTTAAACACTTGTTTGAGTAAAGTTTATTCAAGGATCGGAGGTGCTTTATATAAAAGAGATTTGCAAGTGTTTTATATTTTGAGTACATTAAACGGAATGTACAAAATAGCTTTTGTTTAAAATTAATTATGATTATTTAACAATTGTTAAGAAAATAATTTTATATTTGACATATTAATAATGATTTTATGAAAAAAATAGTTTTAACAACAGTATTGTTAGCTGGAGTTCTTGCACAAGCTGGAGGCTTTAGAGTTTCTCTGCAAGGTGTTAAGCAATTGGCAATGGCGCATACGAGTGCTCATACGGAGGACGCGAGTGTTACATTCTTTAATCCAGCAGGGATGTCTTTTATTCCAGCTAAATTAAGTGTAGCAGCTGGTGGATTCGGCGCACAATCAAGTGTGACGTACCAAAATTTATCAACTCTGGAATCTTTTGATACCAATAATCCACTTGGAACTCCAATTTATGCAGCGATCGCCTATAAAATTTTGGACAATGTTTCTGTTGGGTTTAATTTCTCTACTCCTTTTGGTAGTACAGTCGAATGGTCATCAGATTGGTCAGGTCGTGAAATCGTTCAGCGTTTGGAATTGAAAGCATTTTATTTCCAACCAATGGTTTCATTCAAACTATCACCTTGGGCATCAGTTGGAGGAAGTTTCATTTATGCTAAAGGTTCGGTAGATTGGACTAAAACCGCGACTCAATTGGGTGGTTCTTTAAATATTAAAGATGAGAAAGCTTCGGGAACAGGATTCGGTTTAGGATTTTACCTTAAACCAACAGAGAAATTGGATGTAAGTATCGCATACCGATCGCCAGTTGATATGAAGGCTGATGCTGGAGTTGCTTCTTTTAATGTTTCTCCAAGTTTATATCCATTAGTTGGTTTAGATGCAAACGGTCAGGATAAATTTAAAGCAGTGTTGCCTTTGGTAGATGAATATACAGTGGGTGTTACTTATAAGATTACACCAAAATGGTTGGTTTCTGGTGATTTCAACTATACAGGGTGGAGCCAATATAACAAATTAACCTTGGATTTTGAAAATGCTGCAGTTGGCAATCAGCCTAATGATCCTACCGTATTAGTGAGTCCAAAGAATTTCCATAATACGCAAACATGGAGAGTTGGAACGCAGTACCAAATTAATGATATGTTCGCAGCACGTGCGGGATATTATTATGATGAATCACCTTACGCTGACGAAAATTTCCAGGCAGAAACACCATCTTTCGACTCAAATGTAATTACGGCTGGTCTAGGGATTAATCTTATGAAAGGATTTGGAGTAGATATCGCAGGTGGAATTGCTTTACCAAAAAGTAGAGAGGCGAAAAACTCATTTACCAGCTTCTACGGACAAGCGAAAGCGAAGGCTTATTACTTCGGTTTAGGTTTATCATATAATGCATTTTAAGATTAAATTAATTATGAAAAAAATATTAATATCAACAGTTGCTGTTTCAGCATTGTTATTTACAGTAAGCTGTAACACGGATTTCGATACAGATGTGAGTAATGTAGTGGTTACCAATGGTGAGGCAAACTTTACAAAATTTGTCTCAGTAGGAAATTCACTAACGTCTGGTTTTAGAGATGGAGCTTTATATAGTGATGGACAATTGCAATCGTTTCCAGCAATCATGGCACAGCAGATGAAGCTTGCAGGTGGTGGAGAATTTAAACAACCGATGATGCCAAATAATATTGGTGGATTCTCGAGCTTATTTGTTGCTTCTGGTCAAACAGAATTTTATGGAAAACTAACTTTGAAAGTTGTTGCAGGTGCGTTGTCACCAACACCAAGTGCTCCTGCAGGAGACATCGATTTTATTGGTGGTGCAGGAAAAATGTTTAATAATATGGGTGTTCCAGGTGCTAAGTCTTATCATTTAGGGGTAGCGGGTTATGGGAATCCAGCGGGTATCTCGTTAGGTTTAGCAAATCCGTATTTTGCAAGATTTGCTACAAGTGTAAGTGCTAAAGTGATCGATGATGCTGTTAATCAGGCTCCTACATTTTTCTCTCTTTGGATTGGAAATAATGATGTTCTTTCATATGCAACCAGCGGTGGCGCAGGCGTGGACCGGACAGGAAATCTAAATCCTGCTACTTACGGGTCTAACGACATCACCGATCCTAACGTTGTAGCAGGTGCAATTAGCGGGTATGTTAATGCTTTAACAGCAAATGGTGCAAAAGGAGTGATTGCAAATATTCCCAATGTAACTTCAATTCCATTTTTTACAAGAGTTCCTAATAAGCCAATTCCTGGAGCTCCGGCTACAGTGACTGCGCTTAATAATGCTTATGCAGCGTATAATGCAGGTATACTTCAAGCAAAAGATTTAGGAGCAATTACTCAAGCGGAATACAATGCTAGATTGATTAAATTTACCGTAGGTGTTGCAAATGGAGCTGTGATTTTAGATAAAGATCTTACTAATTTGGGTCCTAATGTGCCGCCTCTGAGAATGTCAACTAGTAAGGATTATATTTTATTGACTGCGTCAAGTCAATTAAATCCTACAGTGGGAGGAGGAACTTCTGTTCCTTTAGCTGATAAGTATGTATTAACCGAAAAAGAAACAGCAAGAGTTTTAACAGCTACAGCCGCATATAATGCTAAAATTAAAACAATCGCTGATGGTAAAGACTTAGCTTTTGTAGATGCAAATGCGAAAATGATGGAACTTTCTGGAGCGTCAGGTATTCAATTTGACGGTGTAAAATATACTGCAGCATTTGTTACAGGTGGAACTTTCTCTTTGGATGGAGTTCACTTGACTGGAAGAGGTTACGCATTAATTGCTAATGAATTTCTAAAACAGATTAATTTAAAATATAAGTCGACGCTTCCAATGGTAAATGTGAATAATTACCAAGGAGTTACGTTTCCTTAATATAAATTCGCAAAATGAATAAATAAAACCACCTGAATTCTTTGGGTGGTTTTATTTTTTTAAATTTGCACATCTAAAAAAAAGTAAAAATGGCTGAGCAAGCAAGTTATTTATTCTCTACAAGAACCAGTAAAGTTCTGGCAGAAAAAATCGCCCAATTTTATGGGCAAGAAATTGGAAAGATTAATTTTCAGGAATTTAGTGACGGCGAATTCGAGCCCGTTTTAGATCAATCTGTCCGTGGTGGGCGGGTTTTTTTAATTGGATCTACTTTTCCGCCAGCAGATAATCTTTTAGAACTTTTGCTGATGATTGATGCGTCAAAGAGAGCATCTGCTAAAAGCATCACGGTTGTTCTTCCATATTATGGTTTAGCAAGACAAGACCGAAAAGATCAACCAAGAGCACCAATTGGAGCCAAGTTAGTTGCTAATCTTTTAACTGCGGCTGGTGCTACAAGAATTATGACCATGGATCTACATGCAGATCAAATTCAAGGATTTTTTGAAATACCAGTTGATCATTTATATGCATCTACTATTTTCATAGAATACATTCAGAAATTAAAATTAGATAATTTAACGATCGCTTCTCCAGACATGGGGGGTGCGAAAAGAGCGAAGAATTATGCTGGCCACCTAGGAGCGGATGTAGTTATTGCATACAAAGAAAGAAAAAAGGCGAATGTAGTAGATGAAATGTTTTTGATCGGTGATGTAGAAGGTAGAAACGTAATTCTTATCGATGACATGATCGATACTGCAGGAACATTATGCAAAGCAGCAGAGATATTGATGGCCAATGGTGCTACCAGTGTTCGGGCTATGGCAACACACGGTGTTCTTTCTGGTAAAGCATATGAAAATATCGAAAACTCCAAATTACTGGAAGTTATTGTAACCGATACCATTCCAGTAAAAACAGAATTATCTTCTAAAATCAAGGTGCTTTCTTGTGCCGAACTTTTTGCAGATGTAATGAAAATGGTTCACGAACATAAATCGATTAGTGATAAATTCATTATTTAAAATAAAATAGGTATCTTTGCATCCTTAAAATTTATTAATTTACGATAATGAAATCAATTACAATTCAAGGTACAAAAAGAGAAAGCGTGGGCAAAAAGTCTACTAAAGCCTTACGTGATGCTGAATTAGTTCCTTGTGTTGTTTACGGAGGTGAAGAAACTCTTAATTTTTCTGCTACAGAAAAATCATTCAAAGGGTTAGTTTACACTCCTGAAGCACACACGGTATCTATTGAGGTTGACGGAAAAACTATTCCTGCCGTACTTCAGGACATTCAATTTCACCCATTGACGGACAAAATCTTACATGCAGATTTCTACCAGTTGTCAGATGACAAACCAGTAGTAATGGAAGTTCCAGTAAGAATTACAGGTCGCTCAAAAGGTGTTGTTGCCGGTGGTGCAATGAGACAGTCTTTCAGAAAACTGAAAGTAAAAGCAATTCCAGCAAACTTACCGGACGAAATCGTGGTAGATGTTACTCCACTTAAAATTGGTAGTAAGCTTTATGTTGGTACACTGAAAACAGAAGGATTCACATTTATGCACCCAGACAATGCAGTAGTCGTTGCTGTTAAAATGTCCAGAACTGCAGCTAAAGGTGGTGCGGCAGCAGCAGATGATGATGAGGAGGAGGAAACTCCAGCAGCAGAAGGTGAAGCTCCAGCAGCAGAAGAAACAAGCGCAGAGTAAATCTAAGCTAGAAATAGAAATAGTAAAGTCCCAATCTTCATTGATTGGGACTTTTTTTGTCGTTTATTTTAATTATTTTTACTATAAATTGTTTTACAGTGATCAAGAAAATAGCGACTATTTTGTTTTTGGGGATATTAACTTATTGCTTTGGGCAACAGAATGATGAATTCAGAGAAGTTAAAAAATATTTTGATTATCAGAAATTTATCCTAAATAAAGAATTCAAGAAAAAATTTGATGAAGAAGTAACTGAAGCTGATAAATTAAATACCAAGAAAGATTTTCAGGAATTTATGATCAAGTTAGACAGTATTCAAAATAGTGCATTGGTTTATGCCTTAGTAAAAGTGAAGGTTCGAGAAGATTTGAATAATATCCGTACTAATAAATCTTCCATAACTGGTAGTGACTTTATTTTAAAAACGGACTTGTCTTATAATGCCAATTATCCTGGGGGTTTTGACTCGATGCGAAGACAAATTGCAGATCTCTTTTACAATAATGCGGTTTTGCCAGATCGTAATCTGATAAAAACAAATTTATTTTTCATCGTAGAAAAAGATGGATCAATCAGCTCCGTACAAGCAGACGGAGATAATTTCACTTTCAACAGACAAGCGGAAATCGCTTTGTATATGTTGCCGGAAAAGTTTTCCCCTGCGGTTGTTAAAGGAACAGCTGTTCGCTATCATTTTCGATTACCTTTAACAATGAATTTTGAATAATGTAAGATTGACTCATTTTTGATAAGGCAACTTTTAATCGAATTAGCAAAATCGACTAACAATATGTTTACAGACGAATATTATATGAAAATGGCACTTCAGGAAGCTAAGGTCGCATTTGAAAAAGATGAGGTTCCTATAGGTTGTATTATTGTTGCTAATAATCAGATTATAGCGAAGGCGCACAACCTTACAGAAACTTTAAATGACGTGACTGCCCATGCAGAAATGCAAGCCATTACTGCTGCTGCAGATTTTCTGGGTGGTAAATATCTGCAAAATTGTACGCTTTATGTAACGATGGAGCCGTGTGTGATGTGCTCTGGAGCATTAAGCTGGTCCCAAATTTCAAAAGTAGTGATTGGTGCAAGAGATGAGCAACGCGGTTTTATTAACAAAAAACTAACCCTGCATCCAAAAACAGAAATAGTTTTAGGAGTGATGGAACATGAATGCTCCGTCATTGTAAAAGAGTTTTTTCAAAGTAGACGATAAATTACTCAACTCCTTAAATGAATAGCTTTTATTATTTAATGGATATAGAATTTTTTGATACGAAAGCTGAGAATGTAATTTTATAAATCCTTTCCCAGATAAAATAATCCTTTTAAGGTATGGAGGCGGTCAGCAATGTGAATTTTATTCGTTAATGGTTTGTATACGTGCGAAACTCCACCGGTAGCAATTACGAAGCAGTCAGCATTCACCTCGTCATTTATACGATCGACAAAACCTTCTACCATTCCCAAGTAGCCGTAAACCATCCCGCTTTGCATACATGAAACGGTATCTAGTCCTAAAACCGATTTGGGTTTTATAAGTTCTATTTCTGGTAACTGTGCGGTATCATGAATCAATGAATTCAATGCGGTAATAATGCCCGGCGCAATGATAACTCCAATTGTTTCTCCTTCTTCATTGATACAACTAGCAGTGAGTGCTGTCCCGAAATCAAAAATAATCTTCTTTTTATCAGAGGGGTATAAATGATGTGCCGCAACTAAATTTGCATAAATATCGGTTCCCATTTGTTTGGATTTAGGCTGGACAGCTGATGGTGTATTTCGATCTACGATAATGGGTTTTTTATTATGAATCTTTTGAATGGCTCTCGAAACATCATAGGTTAATTGCGGAACTACAGAACCGATAATTACCTTTTCTATATTTTTAGCTTTGATTTTGTGTGTTTGATACATCATCATAAACTGCATTTGCAATTCATCACTGGTTCTGTATGGCTTCGTGTTCAGAATCCAGGAAATGTCACAGTTATCATCGTCAAATAAGCCGAATCTAATATTAGTGTTTCCTATATTGATTACGATACAATTCATGTTCTCATTTTATTACAGTTATAGTATTTGGGTTGGATCCAGCGGTAATTATTTTACCTGAACCAAGTTATCCTCTAAATTAACATCTGCCAATCTTTGAGAAAAGTCAATACCTAAAGCTGAAATTTGCGATTTATTATAAGGAATTGTGAAGGTGTATTCTTTTTGGGTCCAAGGCCAGTATGTCATTGTTTGGAAATTACCATAAATATCCTGACTCTTCCAAGTGTGTGTCATATTCAACGGGATCTGGTAATTAACTACTTTTTTATCGGTTGTAAGAATAGAGAAATCAATCGGCATCGGGACCGATCCGTTATTTTCCAAAGTAATGGTTGTTGTAGTAGCTTCGTATTTTACCTGTTTGATTCCGTAATCAATAGTTTTGGTGGTATTGATCCAGTAATTTTGAAACCATTTCAGATCCATTCCGGAAATTTTTTGCGCGATATGCATGAAGTCTCTGTCTGTTGGATGTTTTAAATGCCATTGGGTATAAAACTCTTTTAAAACTAAGGCAAGATTTTGCTCTCCCATAATATATCCCAACTGAACTAGAAACAGATCTCCTTTTGTATAAGAAGCCACAGAGTAAGCGCTTCCGTTATCATGATGGTCGCCAAGCCATGAAGCAGGCTCTTCAATTCCTCTTTTTACGAATCTTCTATAGCTTTCAATAGTTCCTGTAAAAGGATTGGCTTGTGGAGTCTTTGGCGGGAATAATTGGTGCATAATAACATCGTCAAAGTAATTCGTAAATCCTTCATCCATCCAAGGTCTAACGCTTTCATTATAAGCCATCATTTGTTGGTTCCAAGAGTGTCCACCTTCATGCACCATCAAGCCAACTAATCCGTCTAAACTTTTTGCTTCACCTAAGATCATGGTACACATTCCATATTCCATTCCACCATCTCCACCTTGAATAAAGGAGTAGGTAGGATAAACGTACCGTCCAAATTTAGCATTCATGATTTGGAAGAATTTAGTAACATAAGGTTTCGATTCTTCCCAGTATTTAGTCTTTTCTGATTTCTGATAAACAAAGGAAACTTTAGGTCCATCTAAAACTACGAAGGAGTCTACGATATAATCGCGATCTGCAGCCCAGGCAAAATCAAGCAGGTTTTTGGCTTTCCATTTCCATATTGCTTTGTTGTTTTTATCTGTTTTGATGGTTGCTTTCGCATCGTATCCTTTCACATCAAGTGGATTCTGTAGTTCTCCACCAGCACCAACAACATAATCTTTGTCGATTTTGATATTCACTTCAAAATCAGAGAATGGTGCATGAAATTCTCTTCCTATATAATCAAAAGTTGCCCAGCCATCATAATCGTATTCTGCAATTTTCGGATACCATTGTGTAACCGTCATATCAATTCCTTCTCTATTATTTCGTCCTGCACGTCGAATCTGCATTGGAATTACAGCATCCCATTCCATTGTAAATGTGGTGGAAGAGTTCGGTTTTATTTTACTATCCAAATAGACTTTCATCACCGTTTCCTGAATCTCAAATTTTAAATCTTTACCATTTTGTTTGATCCAGTGAATGTTTTGAGCTCCTTCTTCATCTTTTGGAATCGAAGATAATCTAGAAATACCATTGATTTGCAATCTGGAATCTCCGTTCTTTCCCTGGCTTGCGACTCTTTGATCCATCATGGAGCCTGCTTTGAAAGCATTCCAATATAAATGGAAATAAACAACATCTAACTCGTCAGGCGAATTATTAGTATAGGTCAAACTTTGGTTTCCGTTGTACGTGAAATTTTTCGCATCAACATCAATATCCATTTTGTATTTCGCACTTTGTTGATAATAGGCATCTTTTTGAGCAGATAATAAGCCAAAAAATAAGGTAAAAATAACAAGGAACTCTTTCTTCATAGCAATGTAATTATTAGAATGGAAAGATAAGAATTTTAGTTTTATGAGGAAATATTAGATCATAAAAAACCCTTTTAGCGGTCAAAGTGCTAAAAGGGTTTTTGTTTCTCAACTGGAATTAAAGTTTATTTTCCAGACTTCATACCGCTTTTTAAAATTTTCTCTAATATTTTTAAAGTAATTAAATAAGTTGGTTTCACACCTGTTAAGCCTAATCCGCCAGAAGATAGTGTAGATCCTGTTTCCAAAGGATTATCAGAAGCGTAATACGCGTACATTACAAAAAGGTCTTCTGATATATGATGGCGTATTTTCGAGGCGACCTGAATTGCTTTTTGATAATGTGCACCTTCCATTTCAAGACCGATTGCTTTCCAGGATGTATCCATGAAATACCGAAGAATATCTTTGTTTTGAAGAGATGTTCCCAATACGGTAACCATTCCGCCTTCGAAAGCTTGTAACTCATCGTCTTGGAAATCTTCTAGCTTCAACGTGTTTTCAAAAGGATAATTATCTGCTGTTCCTTCAAAAACGTGAGACGTTGGGATCATAATATCTCCTTTTCCGCCCATAAGGATTCCAGCTTTCCCCATGATTGAAATGGATTTTACCTTCATCGTGTAAACTTCCTCGTTGTATTCGTATGGCCGTAATAGTTCATCCATGATTTCATATGCCTGTTCACCGAACGCATAATCAAAAACCATGATAACATCGTCTCCCGAATATTTCAAATCTGCAAAAGGCGTATTCTTTAAATCGGTTTTCGACAAATCAATAATTTGAACATCAATGTTACTTCCACTTTGATCGTCGATGTAGATCAATCCGGCTTCCTGCGAATGTGCCAATACTTTCTCTTGCAGAGATTTCTTGTTGGATATCTCCTCATACATTTTGTAATCTACTTTTTTGGTAGATTTTTTTCCGATGGAATCATTTGCATACAGCATGTTTTTCACGGAGTGCATATTCGCGGAAATAATGTGTAGAGGTCGCATCTGTAGATTGTTCTCTGCCAAAACTTGCTTTACATTATTTGCCCATTTCTCACCAAAGAAATGATGACCAACTCGTTCTCTCAAAATCGCTGAAAAGTGAATTTCACGTTCCCGGATTTTTTTATAATCATTGAAACTTTCGTTTCCTAAATTATAAATGATTTTGAAAAGCCTGTCGGGGTTTTTGTCATCACCGAAATTATTGTAGGCATTTAGTGTTTCATCAAACGTTCTTCCAAGTAAAGATGAAAGATGGATCAAAGCTACTTCTTTCTCTTTTCGACTTAGTTTTCTCTCGCCGATGGCTGCTTCTTCAATGATTTTCCAAGCTCTTGTTGGTTTGTCATTTTCATCATTAATGAAGGCTAAATTTCGAATTTTATCTGCTTCTATATATAAGAAGGTAAGGTGAGTCAGAATATCATAAATCTCAGAACGACCCAACAAAACTTCGATGTTCATTTGGTGTTCATCAATTCGGTAACAGTTACGTCGTCTTTTTTTAGGAACAATCACTTCAAAACTTCCCTTTTCAAATCCTTCATCAGAAGTTAGATGAATAAAAGAACATTCTTCGATTCCTTCTGGAAGGCGGTCTAAAACATAAAGAAGACCGTCGAGTTCTATTTTGTTAGGAACACCCATGGTTCCATAAATTTCTGGGTTGATGGTCATCAGCAATGACCGAAGGCTTTCTCCGGAGATTCCGGCTGGCTTGAAAAAGCCACGATAGAATAAGTGACGCATAGAAACATAAAGTCTTTCGATTGCTTCAGTGGTTTCTCTAGCTCGTGAATTTATCATAATATAAGAATTCATACAAATATAAGAATTTTGTAATTATATTTATTGAATGCTTTATCGACATTGAAAAGTTAACATTTATTTAATGAGGGAAGAGCGTAATTTCCTTTATAGCCTTTGGTTTTGTATGAGTGTCCATAATCTATATGTTCAATTATAGATATTTCTCAATTAAACTAGTGATTTAAATGATGTTTTGTTTAGAAAATCATTTATTTTTAATATGACCCCTATAAAAAATAGGGTATAGCGTTGTATTTTTCAAAATTGTTGTATTTTTGCTCTACCAAAAAAACAACATCAAATGTCAAATTTAAGGTTCAAAGCACTTGAATTGCTTTCTCAAAAGGATTTCAGAAAAGATAACGCAGTGGAAGTACCTGCGAAATTATCCGCATTATTTTGTGAAAATGTTTTCTCAGAAGAAACAATGCGTGAGTATTTAACGAAAGAAGCTTTCACTTCTATTCAAGATGCGATCAAGTCGGGAACTAAAATTCAGCGTGATGTTGCAGATCAAATTGCAGTAGCGATGAAAGACTGGTCTTTAAGCAAGGGGGTAACCCATTATACACACTGGTTTCAACCACTAACAGGCTCTACTGCAGAGAAGCATGATTCCTTCTTTACGCCGTTTGAAAGTGACCGGGCGATTGAAAGATTTGCAGGAGGTATGTTGATTCAACAAGAACCAGATGCTTCATCTTTTCCAAATGGAGGGATTAGAAATACATTTGAAGCACGTGGCTATACTGCATGGGATCCAACTTCGCCTGCATTTATCATGGGGACTACTTTATGTATTCCTTCAATTTTCATTTCTTATACTGGGGAGACTCTGGATTACAAAGCGCCTTTGCTTAGAGCGTTACTTGCTGTGGATGACGCAGCAACAGATATTTGCCGGTCTTATTTTGATAAAAACGTAACAAAAGTAACGCCAACTCTTGGCTGGGAACAGGAATATTTTTTAGTCGATTCAGCACTATATCAATCCAGACCTGATCTGGTAATTACCGGGAAAACGCTTTTAGGTCATTCTCCGGCGAAAGGCCAACAGTTGGATGATCATTATTTTGGCTCTATTCCTACTCGGGTAATGAATTTCATGAAGGAATTAGAAATTAAATCTATTCAGTTAGGAATTCCGGTTACTACCCGTCATAACGAAGTTGCTCCCAATCAGTTTGAGTTAGCCCCAATGTTTGAGGAAGTAAATGTTGCTGTAGATCATAATTCATTATTAATGGATTTAATGGCGAGAGTTGCACATAAGCATCACTTCCATATTTTATTCCACGAAAAACCTTTTGCTGGGGTGAATGGAAGTGGTAAACATAATAACTGGAGTTTAGCGACCGACACAGGTGAGAATTTATTGAGTCCTGGGAAAAACCCAAAGAAAAATCTGCAGTTTTTAACATTCTTTGTAAATACTTTAAAAGCAGTTCATGATTATGCCGACTTATTAAGAGTAAGCATTGCTTCTGCAGGGAATGACCATCGATTAGGAGCTAATGAAGCTCCGCCTGCTATTATTTCAGCTTTTATTGGGTCTCAGCTTTTTTCGGTTTTAGAAGAATTGGAGAAAGTAAAAGATGGCAAGTTGTCTCCAGAAGAAAAAACAGATCTGAAATTAAATGTTGTTGGGAAAATTCCAAATATTCTGTTAGATAATACGGACAGAAATAGAACTTCACCTTTTGCCTTCACCGGTAATAAGTTTGAAATTCGTGCTGTTGGTTCTTCTGCAAATTGCGCAGAGGTAATGACGGTGATGAATGCAATCGCTGCTAAACAATTCAAAACTTTCAAGAAAGAAGTGGATGCCTTAGTAGACAAAGGATTAAAAAAAGATGAAGCAATATTCAATATTTTAAGAGAATATATTAAAGCTTGTAAAAACATCATGTTCGAAGGGGATGGGTATTCTGAAGATTGGGCCATAGAAGCTGAAAAGCGTGGTCTTAACAATTTGAAAACAACCCCGGATGCATTAGTGAGAGAATTGGATCCTAAATTCGTTGAGCTCTATGAAGAGTTGGGAATCTACACCCATCGTGAAATGGAGGCCCGAAATGAAATCAAACTAGAGAAGTATTCAACAACCATTGCTATTGAAGCAAGAGTTTTAGCAGACATTGCAAGAAACCACATCATTCCTTGCGCTTTAAACTATCAAAACAGGCTGATTGAAAATGTAAAAGGGTTAAAAGAAATTTTCGGTGAAGAAGAATATCAAGTTTTAGGGAAAGAGCAGATGAGTTTGATCCGTTCAATTTCTAAGCATGTAAGTATCATAAAAATTGAAGTTGAAAATTTACTGCAAGCAATTGAAGATGCAAAAGCTAAAGGGGCGTCTAGAGAAATGGCAGTATCATTCTGTAATGATGTTATTCCGTTCTTCGAAGTCATCAGAAACTCTTCCGATCAATTAGAGATGATGGTGGATGATGAATTATGGCCATTAACAAAATATAGAGAATTGTTATTTACAAGATAATAACACTTAAATAGTAAGGGAAGCCGTCTCAATACTGAGGCGGTTTTTTTGTGATTATTTTTGAAGAAGTATTGTGTGAATCGGGATGTTTTTGTATTTTTAAGTACTGATAGTCAATGATATGAGTATTAAATTTAAAGATTATAACCAGCAACAAAATTGGTTATTCCCACCATCAATCGAGGAATTGATTCCAGAAAGCCATCCGGTTCGAATCGTTAATGGAATTATTGAGCAACTGGATTTACGATTTCTCATTGAAGAGTATAGCAAAGATGGCAAACCCAGTTTTCATCCCAAGATGATGCTTAAAGTGATGGTTTACGCTTATATGGATAATACGTATTCCAGCAGGAAGATCGAAAAAGCGATGCGTGAGAATATTAATTTTATGTGGTTGTCCGCTCAACAGGTCGCAGACCATAACACCATCGCACGTTTTCGGAGCAAGAAACTCAAGACTATTTTCAAAGATATTTTCAAACAGGTCGTCCTGTTATTATCAGAGGAAGGACTCGTTAGCTTGAAAGAAGTTTTTACCGATGGAACTAAGATAGAGTCTATTGCCGGGAGATATACCTTCGTTTGGAGCAATGCCATCAAAACCAGAAAAGAGAAGATGGCAGAACAACTTGAGCAAATGTGGAACTATGCCCAAAGCATTGCTGAAGAAGAAGACAGCGATCCTACACCACCGGAGTTTAAAACCATCGATAAAGATAAAATAGAGAAGACCGCCAAGAAAATAGAAGAGATCATCAGCAAAAACCCGAAGGCATCCACCAAAGCAAAGGCAAAATTAAGATACATTCAAAAGAATTTTTCTCAGAACCTGGATAAGTACCAGGAGCAGGAAAAGGTTTTGGCAGGACGTGGCAGTTATAGTAAGACCGATCCCGATGCCACATTTATGCGCATGAAAGATGATCATATGCAGAATGGGCAACTAAAACCCGCCTACAACGTGCAGGTAAGTTCCGAGTCCCAGTTCGTTATTCATTATACTTTACACCAAACCACCAATGATTTAAATACGCTTAAACCTCACCTCAATACTTTTGAAGAACTTTATGAGTTTTTACCCGAAGAACTTACTGCTGATGCTGGTTATGGCAGTGAAGAAAATTATGATTTTCTGGAAGAGAAAAATATAGAAACCTTCGTAAAATACAACACCTTCGATAAGGAACAGGGTATTTTAAAATCGAAAAGAAAGAAAATCAACGAAGACTTTCACCGCGATAAACTTTACTATAATGAAGAGAAAGATCAATACATCTGTCCGATGGGACAACCAATGAACAAAATATCTTCTAAAAACCGAAAAACAAAAAGCGGTTATGCTCAGACAAGTTCACTGTACCAGGCTCAAAATTGCAATGGTTGTCCGCTGCGAGGGACTTGCCACAAAGCTCAGGGAAACAGAATAGTAGAACGCAACCAAAATTTAGAACGGCATAAGGACAAAGTTCGGGAAAACCTTTTAAGTGAAATCGGTAAAATAAAACGCAGACAACGCACGGCGGACGTGGAACCGGTCTTCGCACATATAAAATCCAACCGCAACTTCAAGCGATTTACGCACAAAGGAATACAAAAAGCCGAATTAGAGTTCGGATTACACGCTTTAGCACACAATCTAAGAAAAAAGAGTGCTTAAGCAAGAGCACCTTTTTATCCTAATGTGCAAAAATCACAAATAATCAAGATTTAACGCTTTACAAAAGAAATAAACGAAGCCGTCTCAAATTTTATTTTGAGACGGCTTCGTTTATTTTTGGTTGATAGGTATTACATAATAGAAAACGATAATAGGGTCAATAGACAAATCTTATAAATGTTAATATATCTTAACAAAAAGAAAATCGCAACCACCTATATAAAGGGATTGCGATCTGACTTTCATTAACATTACAAAAAATAACGTTAAAATGTGTTAAAATAGCGATTGAATGAGGGTCATTTAACCCCTACGTTTCCTGTTATACCTATTTTTGTCTTGCATTTTAAAACAAATATTACATTTAACACAGATAATCAATATATATGAAGATAAGAGCTCTGTTTTATATCACCGCGGTAGTTGCTTCATTTTCACTACAATCTTGCGTTAGTAACTACGTAGTTTCAAGTCCAGCAACTTATGTCAATGAATACAATTCGAATGCCAAACTTGCATCAATTGATAATAAAAAATTAGAAGTAGCTAAAAAGCAATTAATTAACAGTTTTAAAGATGAGCAAACAGTAGCTACTAAAACTTTAGAGAATATTGTTAAAAATGAAGAAATTGCAAAAGCAGTAAGATTTTCGAGTAAAATAGATGAAATTTTAACAGAAGCAGAATCTTATTTAGGAACACCTTACAGATATGGTGGGACTACTAGAAAAGGAATCGATTGTTCTGCTTTTGTACTATCAGTTTTTGGAGCAAGTGCAGGTCTTAATTTACCAAGAGTAGCAGCTTCTCAAGCACAAGAAGGAGAAAAAATTGAAAAATCTGAATTACAAAAAGGTGATTTAGTTTTCTTTTCACATGGTAGAGGTCGTATTTCTCACGTAGGGATTGTGGAAAGTATAAGTGCAGACGGAGATATTAAATTTATTCACGCCGCAACATCCAGAGGGGTAATGATCTCTTCACTGGCTGATTCTTATTGGGGTCCTAAATTTAGATTCGCAAAGCGAGTATTATCTCAAGAAGCATTTAACAGTAACTTTGCTAATAATTAATAATAGATAATTGATTTTAAAAAAGCCATCTTTTACAGATGGCTTTTTTGTATGTAGGATCCTTTTTGACTGTTTGTGATAGGATGAGTAAGTACAAAAATAGTAAGCTGGTTGCAGTTGCTTTTTTAGTGATTGCAGCAGGAAATTAACTCTTAATTACTAAATTTTATGATGTTTCTTTAGGTTCACCATAACTTATTTCTACTTGAATAAGGACCCAAAAAGATAGGATGATTTGAACTACTAATTCGAAGTATGGGAGATAGATTGTTATGATTAATTATTTGTAGATCCGCAATTATTAATAATTCTAAATGTATATCCGCTAATCGTTATTATTATATTTTCTCTGCGAACTTTGCTAAATGAAATGCCTTTGCGAAATTCAATATAGCGTGTAAAACAGCATTTTTTAATTAAATCTTTGTGGACTTAGCGTTTAAATTTGCAAAATAATTGAAAAAGGACATGCATTTAATTCTAAACCCTTTTCGGGCTTTCCTAACTGGAACGATCTTGTGAACTTTAAAACAGGCGAGAAATACTACGTTTGTAAATTGAAATTTTGTTAGCTTTTTCGTGAAGACTAATTTAAATAATTACTTATAAACTACACTAAACTGTTACGGTCTGCGTAATTCAGTTTAAAGAAAATAAAAGTCATTGTAGAAAAGGCCAATAATGAACTTCCACCGTAACTAAAGAAAGGGAGCGGAATTCCTACGGTAGGAAATAACCCCATGACCATGCCCAGATTGATTCCGAAATGAATTAGCAAGATCGAAGCAAAACTATATCCAAAGACCCTATTAAAAGCAGATTTCTGCTTTTCTGAAAGGTAATATATCCTTCCTATAAAGATTGAATAGCAAATCACTAACAAACTGCTCCCCAAAAATCCCCATTCCTCACCTACGGTACAGAAAATATAATCTGTGCTTTGCTCTGGAACAAATTTTCCTTGGGTCACAGAACCTTCTCGATAACCTTTTCCAAAAAAACCACCGGATCCAATTGCTGTTTTTGAGTATAGTAAATTATAACCGGACGTATCACGAAAAGCTTTTTCTCCTTTATATAAGACCTCAATTCTTTCTCTTTGGTGTTTGGGTAATTTTTCTAAAATATTTGGCGCCCCATAGGCAAGGCCGCAAAGAACACCTACAATTACAATAATTGCAGAAGTAGATAAGATGTTCCAATGAATTTTGTGAGAGTTTAAAAATAATAGCAATACTGTTATTATAATAATAGCAATTACAACGTACATTGGATCAACTGCAAGAGCGACCAAAAATACACCGGCGAAAATAAAACCAACCCCAAAAAACCAACCCGACAATCCCTCACGGAATAATGCAATAAAAAACGCAATAAATACGAGCAAGGATCCCACATCAGGAATAAGCAGCACCACGAAACCGGGAACACATATTATTGCTAATGAAGTCCAAAGTGATTTTTTATTTTTTAGGTTAAAATCTGGTCCAGAAACGTAATTTGCCAACATCAAAGCAGTTCCAATTTTGGCGAATTCAACAGGCTGTAAACTTACGGGCCCAAACTTATACCAGTTCTTCTGTCCCAAAATCTCTGTTCCAAATGGAAAAAGTCCGATTAGTAGAAGTAACCCTGCGATATAAATAATACCGGCCATATTCTCGAAAAATTTTGTTCTAGTCATGAAAATAATCATTCCAATAAAAACAGAAACTCCGAGCCATACCGCTTGTCTCATTCCACTCGCGGGCTCTACGCTGTAAATATTTGCAACTGCAAATGCACACAATAAAAAATAAAGTGATAGTCCTAACTTATCTATTCCTTCCGCCCACTTCATTTCTTCGCTGCATTTTTTATTTTAAGTAAGATAGAATCTTTTTTTAATAACAATTCCTTTTTTTGACTGTCATCTTTTGCTGTTCTCAAGCGCTGCTCTATAGTAGCCAGAGACAAAGAATCTTTGCTTGGCTCTTTATACAGTCCTTTTCTTTTTAATTCTACGTCCCACTGCCTTTTGTATTCAGGCATGAAGCTCGCATTGATCATCTTCTTATAAAGGTGTTCTCTTTTTAGATCACCAGTTAAATATTTTTCTGCGATAACGGTTGCGGCTGGTCCAGCCCAAGTGGCACCAAAACCTGCATGCTCCATAACTGCGGCAATCACAATTTTTGGATTATCGGCAGGTGCGGCCAAAACAAAAATAGAGTTATCTTTTCCCTGTGGAACCTGCGCAGTCCCTGTTTTTGCGAGCATGGTAAAATCATTAGATTTTAATCCCCTGGCAGTTCCATTTAAAACCACCGCTTCCATTCCTTTAATAATTGGATCGAAATGCTTTGCCGCAACTAAGGTTTTATGTTTAACTTTAAATCTGGGGTCAGGATTGGGTTTGCCATCAATCGCTTTTACAATATGTGGGGTGTAATACCATCCCTTGTTTACAATTGCTGCTATGGAATTTGCCATTTGCAGAGGAGTTAATAAAACATCTCCTTGGCCCATTCCATTAAAAATTGAACCATTCATGGTATAGGCAGAAGTCCAGTCTTTTTTGCCACCGCTTCTTTTTTCGTAGAATTCGCCTGTTGGAATCCTACCTTTTGAACCCACTGCTAAATCATTATTTAGAAATTCGCCAACACCAAAACTGCTCATTATTTTTTTCCACTCGTTCACGCCTCTGGTTGGGTCGCCAGGATATTTGTTCATGATTGCGATATATGCATAGGAAAAATAGCAGTTACTTGAGACCTGAATGGCGGGAACCAAGGGATCTGCTCCTCCATGGCCTTTAATACGTAATCCTCTGTAATTAAATCCACCACCACACGGGAATATTGTTTTTTCATCCATTACGCCCATTTGCATCGCAGCAGCTGCTGTTAACAATTTAAATGTAGAACCAGGAGGATAAGCCGCTTGAAGTGAGCGGTCAAAAGTAGGACGATTATTATAAATCGTATCCATCTGTAATTTATATAGATTTCGGGTTTTTTCAGGACCGGCGAATAGATTTGGATCAATATCTGGTCCAGTGGCTAAAACAAGAATTTCTCCATTGCTGGGGTCAATGGCAACAATTGCTCCCTGTTTTCCAACCATCATTTCTTCCGCCATGCGCTGTAGATCATAATCAATTGTAAGAGTTACATCTTTACCGGTAATGACATCTTTATCTAGTGCACCATTTTTATAGGAGCCAATGTTTCTTAATCTAATATCTTTTTGTACGTACTGTATGCCTTTCTCTCCTCGAAGATCCTTTTCATATGATTTTTCGATACCTGTTTTACCAATAAAATCGCCTGGTAGGTAGTAAAGAGAATCTTTCTTAATTTCTCTTTCGTTGACTTCATTCGTGTATCCTAAAAGATTTCCAGAAGTAGAAACTTCATATTGGCGTTGAGGTCTTGACACAATACTAAATGCCGGATATTTAAAAATGATTTCCTGTATTCTCGCAATGTCCTCCCGACTAAGGTTTTTCATAAAAGTCATTGGAGTTAGTTTGGAGAAATACTTTTCCTTTTTAATGGATTTGATTGTTTTTATAAAATCGGTTTTGCTAATTTTAACCAAGTTGCAAAAGTCCAGGGTGTCAAAATCAGATTTCATTAATGCTTCAGTAAAAGAAATCTCATAGGATGGCTGATTACCTACCATAATTTTTCCATTACGATCAAAAATAACACCTCTTTGAGGAATGATATATTCGGTTTTAATGGAAGTATTTGCGGCATTTAAAGCATATCGATCTGTGAATAACTGCAAATAGGAAAGCCTTGCAATAAAAATTAAAGCAATTAGAATTAAGAAAATGGAGATTTTTAAAAATTGTGGTTTCAGACTTTTTGTTTGATTTTAAACGCTAATGCGTAGATAATGATAAAGATAAAAGAAATTGCACTGGTCGCCAAGACATTAAGGAAGATATCGAAAAAGCGAGTGAATTTAAAGATTTCAATATATTGAACGAGCAGTTGATGAATAAAAATACTTAAAATAATAAAAAGCAAAAACTGCGTCCACTGTAAGGTATGGAAGGAGAAAAAGTCTGTAGAAGTATCTGTAGAAGTTCTGAATATTAAAGTTCTAAAATACGCAGTCACCGTGGTTGCGAACGCATTTATCCCCCATGTATATAGGAATGCATCGATGCTCAAACCCAGGAGAAAACTTAAGGCAAGAAATTGGTATTTATTTCTAAAGAAAGGATAGAACATCACAAAAACAGGGTAAATTACCGGAGTGTATTTACCAAAGAGAGTGATCCTATTCAGTACAAAGATTTGTAATGCAATTAGCAAAACAATCATCACGATATCTGTAAAAAGTGTTCGGCTTATCATTTTTCTCTTTTTATGGTCGTTTGCAACGTATCAGATATTTTTGCTACCTCAGCTTTTTTAAGATTTTTCACCACATATATCTTGCTAAGATTCCCCATTTTCTCACTTAGTTCCACAGCAATATCCCAAAAACCGGTCTTAAGATCAACTTCATAACCAGCTACTCTTCCGATCATCACTCCCTGAGGAAAAATTGCAGATTTCCCATCGGTAATAACGGTGTCTCCCACTTTGATCGAAACATATTTTGGAACGTCAGCTAGATGCATCAATCTTGAATCATCACCTCGCCAAGTTAAAGTTCCAAAATAACCGGATTTCTTTAGGGCAGCATTAATTTTAATTTTATTTACACTTAACACGGATTGCACCAGTGAATAAGAATCGGTTGTATTGATAACAATTCCCGCAATTCCCGCCGGTGCCATTACTCCCATTTTAGGAAGTACGCCATCTCGTTTTCCGCGATTAATGGTAAAATAGTTGTCTTTTCTATTAATGCTGTTATATACGATATCACCATCTACAAAAGTATAGATCTGTCCGCCTCCAATGGTATCGTGTACTTTTCGGAAAACGGGACTTTTAATATCGTCTTTACCATAAAGCTCTGCCATCAAACTTTTGTTTTGAGCAACAAGTTGTTCGTTGGTTTGTTTAAGTTTTAGGTAAGAAGTACCTTCATCAATATATCCCGAAACCCATGAGTTAAATGCTGCAGATTGTCCAGCAACCCACGACTGTTGCATTGAGTTTCTACTGAAAATCAATACTAAAGCTATGAGTTGCAGGAAAATAAAGAAGACGAATAAACCGTTCTTCGAAAATAATCTCAGCAAAAATCCCATCCGTTAATTTCGTAAAAGTTATAATTATTTAATCAGGAAATTAAATTTATCCATGTTTTTTAAAGCGATACCTGTTCCACGAACGACAGCTCTTAACGGGTCTTCAGCGACAAAAACCGGAAGTCCAGTCTTCTTGTGAAGACGATCTGCTAATCCTCTTAACAATGCTCCACCTCCTGCAAGATAAATTCCTGTTTTGTAGATATCAGCCGCTAATTCTGGTGGAGTTAAAGAAAGGGTCTCCATAACAGCATCCTCAATACGGACAATTGATTTATCCAAAGCGCGTGCAATTTCTTTATAGTTCACCATAATTTCTTTTGGTTTCCCTGTAATTAAATCACGTCCTTGAACTGGAATATCTTCAATATCAACATCAAGATCTTCAACAGCAGAACCAACTTCGATTTTTACTCTCTCCGCAGTTCTTTCACCGATATATAAGTTATGATGCGTTCTGAGGTAGTAAGCGATATCATTTGTAAAAACATCACCTGCGATTTTTACAGACTTATCACAAACAATTCCACCTAAAGCAACAACTGCAATTTCCGTTGTACCACCACCTATGTCGATAATCATGTTCCCTTCCGGCTTTTGAACATCAATACCTACTCCGATTGCTGCAGCCATTGGTTCATAAATTAAACGAACTTCTTTTGCATTTACTTTTTGCGCAGAATCTCGTACGGCTCTTTTTTCCACCTCGGTAATACCAGATGGGATACAAATTACTATCTTTAAAGTTGGTTGGAAAAGTTTCCCTTTGATGCCTGGAATTTGTTTGATAAACTCTTTGATCATGTGTTCGGAAGCGTGAAAATCAGCAATTACTCCGTCTTTCAAAGGTCTAATTGTTTTGATATCTTCATGGGTTTTCCCCTGCATGTGTTTCGCTTTTTCACCTACAGCAATCGGTTTTCCAGAAGACCGCTCTATCGCAACTATTGATGGTTGATCAATGACGATTTTATTATTGTGTATGATAAGTGTGTTCGCTGTTCCTAAATCGATCGCAATATCCTGCGTGAACATATCAAATAACCCCATTTTATGCTAATTTTTTTAAGTGTACAAAGATATAAATTTAGAACCGTTCTAAAAATTAGATTGCCACTATTTTTGGTTAAAATTTTATTAAATTTCATCAATATTTAGTCTTAACTTTTTAATTGCCAAAATATTTCATTTAATTTTTAATATATCTAAATTTAACAAAATAAAAATGGCGTTGGTGATAATCTTCATATTGTTTAAATGGCATCAATTGAATTTAAAACCTTAAATTTGCGACTGGTCTATGATTAAGGATACTAACATTCACAAAACATCAAATTTTGCCGTGCTCAGTGTCAGTTTTGAAAAAGCCGATGCTGCAATACGGGGCAAATTTGCCTTCTTTGATGACAATGTCAAAAATTTTGTAAACCAAATTCATGAGCTGAATTTAGGTGATGCTTTTGTGGTCTCAACTTGCAATAGAACCGAGATTTACACCACTACGCATAATTATCTTCTTGTTGCAGAACTTTATTGTAAAATAGTTGGCGTAAGCCTTACTGACTTTATGCAATATGTTCATATTCGCAAACACGAGGAAGCGTTAAATCATCTTTTTAGAGTTGCTGCCGGCTTAGAGAGCCAAATTCTAGGCGATTTTGAAATTATAGGGCAAATTAAAAATGCTTATCATCGGTTCAGAAAAGAAAAGAGAACTTCTAATCCCTTTTTAGAGCGTGCGATCAATTCTGCGATACAGATTTCTAAAAGAATTAAAAACGAGACAGGTATTTCTAATGGAGCAGCTTCGGTTTCTTACGCAGCGGTTCACTATATTTTAAAAAATCAAATACCAGTTTCTGATAAGAATATTTTACTTTTAGGTGTTGGTGAAATCGGTCAAAATACAGTTGAAAATCTCGTTAAACATGTTTATAAGCCGAGAGTAAAAATAGCGAATCGATCTGCAGACAAAGCGGAGAAAATAGCGGAGAAATACCAAATTCCATATATAGAGTTTGATGATTTTCAAAATGAGTTGGGGAAAACAGATATTTTAATCGTGGCCACTGGTGCGCAACACCCTATCATTAACAAAACGCATTTCCCTAATGGAAAAGAAACATTGGTTATAGACCTTTCTATTCCAAACAATGTAGAGAAAAACATTACTGAAAATACAAATGTAAGTTTGGTAGATGTTGACCAGTTGTCTCGTCACATTAGTGAAACCATGGTGCAGCGCCAAAAAGAAATTCCAAAAGCCGAGGAAATCATCAAAGAGATGACAAAGGACTTCTTGGAATGGGAAAAGAAAAGAAAACTAGCCCCAAATATTCATCACTTCAAAGCAGTGCTGAAAAATATGGAGCGAAATGAAATGCATAATATTCACAAAAAACATAAATATGTAGATGTGAACGACATGAAGCTTTCTGATAAAATGATTCAGAAGCTTACCAATAGGTTTGCAAAATTTATTATTGATAACCCCTGGAAGGCAGATGAGATCAGTAAGTTGATGCACGAGATTTTAGTAGAACAACCAAATAATGAGTTTAATGAGAAGCATTAAAATAGGAACCCGAAACTCGCCGCTCGCATTGTGGCAAGCAAGAGAGGTTGCGAGGAATCTGCAAAATAATAATCATAAGACAGATATTACCCCAATTGTTTCTTCTGGAGACAAAAATCTTACAGAACCACTATACGCGATGGGGGTTACTGGGATTTTCACCAAAGATTTAGATATTGCATTACTTAATAACCAAGTAGATATTGCGGTTCATTCGCTGAAAGATATTCCCACGCAGCTTCCTGCCAATATAGAAATAATTGCCGTTTTAAAAAGAGATTATCCGCAGGATGTCTTGGTTAGAAATAGCAAATCTCGAGATAAAGAACATCACGAACTTAAGATCGCGACCAGTAGTTTACGACGTCGTGCTTTTTGGGCAAAACATTATCCTGACACAGAATTCTTTGATATTCGTGGAAACGTACAAACTCGTTTACAAAAATTAGAGGATCAGAATTTTGATGCTACTCTTTTTTCGTTGGCAGCAATTGAAAGAATGGGACTGCCTGTGGCTTATGAGCATCTTCAGATGATGATCTCTGCACCCGCACAGGGAGTAGTCGCAGTTTGTGCCAGATCCGATGATCAAGAAATTAAGGAACTTTTTAAGGAAGTAAACCATCGCGAAACCAGAATTTGTATTGACATAGAACGAAATTTTCTACAAACTTTAGAAGGCGGTTGCACAGCACCAATAGGAGCTTATGCAGTAATTAATGAAGCAAACGAAGTTCGGTTTATTGGAAGGCTATGTTCGCTTGATGGAAAGCAATGCATCGAAACTGATGAAATTTTCAAATGGAATGATCAGGAAAATTTTGGTGAACAATTAGCTCAGAAAGTCCTTGAAAATGGAGGTAGAGCATTAATGAAAGAGATTAAAAGTCAATTGCCTTAGTTGAAGTGATGATCTGGAAATTAGAATAATAAATTTTATTTAGGTTTAATGAAGATTCTGTTTACAAAAATACTCGATGAAAAAGAAGTTTCAGTTGTTCTGGAAGCAGAATTCCATTCTTCATTTCTAGAAGTTATTAAGATTGCATTTATAAAAATACCCTCGTTTCCATTGGAAAATAAATCTTTGATTTTCACCAGTGTAAATGGAGTAGAAGCTTTTTTCAAAAATGGATTTAAACCCCATGAAAACTTTACCGGCCGAAATTTCAATAAAATTTATTGCGTAGGTAAAAAAACCAAGATGCGTTTGCGCAAATATGGTTTTGGTGTTTTTAAAATGAAGAAAAACGCTAAAGAATTATCAGAATTTATCATAGAGCACTGTTCTAAGGAAAAATTCATCCATTTCTGTGGAAATTTGGCACTGGATATTTTACAAAAAAAATTACCATTACAGAATATTGGATATAAAAAAGTAGTGGTTTATGAAACAGAACTTACCTATCCAAAAGTAGAAGAAGAATATGACGCGGTCGCTTTCTTCTCTCCAAGTGGAGTACGTAGCTTTGTAGAGAATAACAATTTAGATTTTAAACAGATTTATGCAATTGGTGAAACTACGGGTGAAGAAGTTCGCAAGCATACGAGTCAAAATATATTTATAGGCAAAGACAATGATTTGAAGGCTTTGCTCAAATTGATTAAAAAGGAAGGGAGTTTACAAATCCCGATGTAGAGACTTCGGTCTCTGATTTTATTTAAAGATTATGATTAAAAACGATTTATACCTAAAGGCATTAAGAGGCGAAGAAGTAGAGCGCCCGCCGGTGTGGATGATGAGACAGGCTGGTAGATTTTTACCGGAATTTCGTGCGATGCGTGATGAATATGATTTCTTCACCCGATGTAGAACTCCAGAACTTGCTTCGGATATTACGATGATGCCAATTCGCAGATATCCACTGGATGCAGCGATTTTATTCTCAGATATTTTGGTGGTTCCGCAAGCAATGGGATTAAATTTCGAGATGAGAGAAGGAGTTGGACCTTGGTTAGAGAATCCAATCCGCACCTTAGAAGATGTGCAAAATGTAATCGTTCCAGATGTAAATGAAACGTTGGGATATGTTTTTGATGCGATCGAAATGACTTTGCATAAATTAGATTATAATATTCCATTGATCGGTTTTGCAGGATCACCCTGGACGATTTTGTGTTACTGTATTGAGGGCAAAGGTTCTAAAGCTTGGGATGTTGCTAAAAGTTTTTGCTTTAGAAATCCTGAAGCTGCACATTTATTATTACAGAAGATTACAGATACTACTATTGCTTATTTGAAAAGAAAAGTAGAGAAAGGAGTTTCTGCGGTTCAGGTATTTGACTCTTGGGGTGGGACGTTGTCGCCAGAAGATTACCAGATTTTTTCTTGGCCTTATATTAACCAAATTGTAGAAGCATTGAGTCCATTGACGCACGTGGTTGTTTTTGGTAAAGGGTGTTGGTTTGCTTTGGAAGAAATGACTTTATCCAAAGTTTCCGCTTTGGGTGTCGATTGGACAATTACTCCAGAATTAGCGAGAACCTTAACCAATCATACCATGACTCTGCAAGGTAATTTTGATCCCAACAGGTTAAATTCATCTCCGGAAACGATAACTAAAATGGTGACCGAAATGATTAACCGATTTGGGAAAGACCGATATATAGCCAATCTGGGACATGGAATTTTACCTAATATTCCTTTAGAAAACGCAGAGGCATTTATTAGGGCAGTTGTTGACTGGAAGCCTAACTAAAAGTTTAGTTTTAAAGTTATTTAAGAACGTTTCACATGGAACGTTCTTTTTTGTTTACCTTATTATAATCGTCATAATTTTGATTACACTGGTAACGCTCTTCTTAAGAAGTTACTACCCGTCGACTAGCTTAGGATAAACTCCAAGCAGGTTTCCTGTTCCAAAATTGTCTTGATTTCTGCGCCGATAAATCACAATAAATTTCCCTATTTTTGCATAAATTCTAAAAACGATGGCAAAACAGGAAGATATTTTCAAAAAATTGATTTCGCACGCAAAAGAGTATGGTTTTATTTTTCCCTCAAGTGAAATTTACGACGGGCTTTCTGCGATTTATGATTACGGACAAAATGGGGTAGAGCTGAAAAATAACATCAAGCAATATTGGTGGAAAGCAATGGTGCAGCTGAATGACAATATTGTAGGAATTGATACTGCGATTTTTATGCATCCTACTATTTGGAAAGCTTCCGGCCACGTTGATGCTTTTAACGATCCTTTAATTGATAATAAAGATTCAAAAAAACGTTTCAGAGCAGATGTTTTGTTGGAAGATTACTGTGCAAAATTAGAAGACAAAGCAGAAAAAGAAATTGATAAAGCAGCCAAGCGATTTGGGGATGCTTTTGATAAAAAAGAATTTGAATCTACAAATCCACGTGTTTTAGAATACCGTGAAAAACAAAAAACTATTCTTTCGAGAATGGCGCAATCTCTAGAGAAAGAAGATCTTGCCGATGTAAAAGCTTTGATCGAAGAGTTGGAAATTGCGGATCCTGACACGGGATCTAAAAACTGGACCGATGTTCGCCAGTTCAACTTGATGTTCGGAACGAAATTAGGAGCGTCTGCAGATTCTGCAACCGATTTATATCTGAGACCGGAAACCGCGCAGGGAATTTTTGTGAACTTCTTGAATGTTCAGAAAACATCCCGCCAAAAACTGCCTTTCGGGATTGCGCAAATCGGTAAAGCCTTCAGGAATGAAATCGTTGCAAGACAGTTTATTTTTAGAATGCGTGAATTTGAACAAATGGAAATGCAGTTTTTCGTACCTCCAGGAACGGAATTAGGTTTCTATGAAACTTGGAAAGAGAAGCGATTGAACTGGCATTTGGCATTAGGTTTAGGTGCAGATAATTATAAATTTCACGACCACGAAAAATTGGCCCATTACGCAAATGCTGCGGCAGATATTGAATTCAGATTTCCATTTGGATTTAAAGAATTGGAAGGAATTCACTCCAGAACGGATTTTGATTTAAGTGCGCACGAAAAGCATTCCGGTCGTAAGTTGCAGTATTTCGATTCGGAAAGAAATGAGAACTATGTTCCTTATGTTGTTGAAACTTCGGTTGGTTTAGACCGGTTATTCCTGGCAGTTTTCTCTAACTGTTTGAAAGACGAAGTTTTAGAAGACGGTTCAGAAAGAACAGTGCTTTCGCTTCCACCTGCTTTGGCTCCGTATAAAGCTGCGATTTTACCTTTGATGAAAAAAGATGGTTTGGCGGAATATGCGCAAACAATTTTTAATGATTTGAAATATGATTTCAATTTATTCTACGAGGAGAAAGATGCTATCGGAAAACGTTACAGACGGCAGGATGCAATCGGAACGCCATTCTGTATTACGATCGACCATGATTCTTTAACAGACAACACCGTGACTTTGCGAGACAGAGATACGATGAAGCAGGAGAGAGTTGCAGTTTCAGATTTAAGAAGAATTATTGACGAGAAAACGAATTTCAGAAATTTACTTTCTCAGATCTAATTTTTTAAAAATATCATTAACAAAAGTTCTGGAGAAATCCGGGACTTTTTGTTTGGATTAAATATTATTATAAAACCTAAATTTGCATTAAATATTTAATATGTTGATAAAGATTTTAAAGGGAATATTAATCGCTATAGCGGCGCTAATTGCGCTCTCGTATACTTTTGGATATAGCTATTTATTCAAAGCAGTGCGAGAAACGTATCTCCGGGGGACCACAGGATCCAGCATTGACGATGGAGGTTATTCTTCCTCACATACGATTGCCAAAGGAGTTTCTATTCCATGGAAAAATGATTCTTTATACAATAAGAAAAATTTACCTAAAAGTCTAGTTGAAGATTTGAAAAAGTCGAATACGGCTTCTTTCCTAGTCATTAAAAACGGAAAATTAATACACGAAGAATATTGGGATCATTATAACCAAAATACCAAAACGAATTCTTTTTCTATGGCAAAAGGTGTAACCGTAATGCTCACCGGAAAAGCGATTGAAGAAAAAAAAATAAAAGACTTTGATCAAAAGTTCTCTGATTTTTATGAAAATTATAAGAACGTACAATTTGGTAAACATTTAACCCTTTTCAACTTAGCAAAAATGGAAGCTGGTTTAAATTGGACAGAAGATTTCAAAAATCCTTTCCTTCAAAATGCGAAAGCTTATTATGGAAAGTCATTGGAAGAAGCTGTTTTTCTGCGTGGGTTTAAAGATCAGCCAGGAACGAAATTCGAATATCAATCTGGAGCGACTCAACTTCTTGGTTTCGCGCTCAGAAAATCACTTAACAAATCAATTGCAGAATACGCTTCTGAAAAATTATGGCAGCCTCTCGGAATGGAGCAGAATGGAGCATGGAATACGGATGATTTCGGAATGGAAAAAACATTTTGTTGTATCAATTCAAATTCCAGAGACTTTGCAAAACTTGGTCAACTTTTTTTAAATGACGGACAATTTAATGGGCGGGCAATTCTTAATCCCAATTTCATTGAGGAGATGCGTACGCCTACTAAGCTATCAAATGGAGCTTATGGAATGGGGCTTTGGATCAATTACGATGCCCCGATAAAACACTATTATTTCTGGGGATTGTATGGTCAGTATATTATCATCATTCCTGAAAAGCAAATTGTTATCGTTCATACAGGAATGTACAAAGATCAGCCGTTAGATCAAAAAGGCAGACCTTCCCAAGTTGAATTTTTAGTGAATGAAGTAGTGAAAAATTTTAATTAAAATTGTAGTCATTTTCAATTCAATACAAAGATTTTTATCCATCGTCTATTTTATTTGGCTCCCTAAATAAAGATTATTCAAATTTAATTTCCGTAAATTTGAAAGATTCTAAATAAGCATTATGTTCGATATCCAAAATATTCGCAATCAGTTCCCTATTCTTTCTCAGACCGTCAATGGAAAACCCTTGATTTATCTTGATAATGGTGCTACTTCTCAAAAGCCGATTTCCGTTATTGAGAGTTGGGAAAAATATTATAAGGAGATCAATGCCAATGTTCATCGGGGAATTCACACTTTGAGCCAATTAGCGACCGAAGAAATGGAAGTTTCACGCAGAAAAGTGCAAAAATTCATCAATGCTAAAAATGATTTTGAAGTTATTTTCACCAAAGGAACTACAGAAGGAATTAACCTCATTGCTTATGCAGTGACTAATCTAATTAAAGAAAATGATGAGATCATTATTTCTTATTTAGAGCACCACTCTAATATTGTCCCATGGCAAATGTTGTGTGAAAGAACGGGTGCAAAATTGAAAGTAATCCCGATGGATCAAAATGGAGTTCTTCAACTGGATTTTCTAGATAAAAACTTAAGTGAAAGAACCAAAATTGTTTCTCTTAATCAAGTTTCCAATGCTTTGGGAGTTGTTAACCCTATTGATGAAATTATTGCAAAAACAAGAGCTCATTCAAACGCAATGATTGTGATCGATGGTGCTCAATCTGTCCCTCACTTTAAAATTGATGTTCAAAAAATGGATTGTGATTTCTTTGTGTTTTCAGGACATAAAATGTATGCTCCGATGGGAACCGGAATCCTTTATGGTAAAGAAGATATCTTGCGAAAAATCCAGCCTTTCCATGGCGGCGGAGAAATGATTGCAACGTGTTCTTTTGAACAAACGACTTACGCAGATCTGCCTTTCAAATTTGAAGCTGGAACGCCAAACGTGGGTGGAAATATTGCTTTAGGAGCAGCAGTAGATTTTATGGATAATATTGGACATGAGCATATTCAAACGCATGAAACTGCTTTGCTGGATTACGCTCAAAAGAAGCTTTTAGAAATTGACGGCTTAAAAATATATGGTGAAAAAGCAAATCGTACAGGTGTTGTTTCTTTCAATTTGCAGGGAATTGGAATTGCTTCTGACGTCGGAATGATTCTGGATAAACTTGGAATCGCAGTAAGAACGGGTCATCATTGTACGCAGCCAATTATGAACTTTTTTAATATTGCGGGAACAGTTCGCGCAAGTTTTGCCGTTTACAATACGTTCGATGAAATTGATGTTTTAACTGAAGGGGTAAGAAAAGCCCAACGAATGTTGAGCTAAATTTTAAACCACACAAACAAAAAATTTTATTTAATTTCTGTCAGTACTTCTAGAGATTAATTTTAAAAAAAATACAAAACACAGTTATTGGAATCCATTAAAGTCTCTGGAAAATCATGGTTTGTGGTTCTATTGTTATATAGAAACATCTAAAATCTGGTTTGCAGCTTCTTTCGTTTTCACTTTCTCAATTACACGACTACAAATTCCTTTTTCATCGAAAATGAAAGTGGTGCGAACGATTCCCATGAATTCTTTACCCATGAATTTCTTTAACTGCCAAACTCCGAATTTTTCTAAAATATCTTTGGATTCATCAGCGATTAAAGGATATTTAAATCCAAACTTCTCATGGAATTTCTTTTGAGCAGCCACAGAATCAGCAGATATTCCTAATAATTGATACCCTTGTTTTTTAAGGAGTGAAATATTATCATTCAAGTCACAGGCTTCAGCGGTACAACCTGGAGTATTTGCTTTTGGATAAAAGAAAACCACCAATTTCTTTCCGGAAAAATCTGATGACTTTACCGTTTCACCATTTTGGTTAACACTTTCAAATTCTGGTAATTGATCGCCTACTTTCAACATAATGTTTAATTTTGTTCAAATTTAGAATTTAAATGTTAAAGAAACAAAGAGCAGAAATTGTGATGACCGAACTGGAAAAGCTATACCCTACCGTTCCTATTCCACTAGATCACAAAGATCCTTTCACCCTATTAGTGGCCGTAGCACTTTCCGCACAAACTACCGATAAAAAAGTAAATCAAATTACACCGAAACTCTTCGAAGTGGCTGGTGATCCTTTTAAAATGAAGGAGTTGGAAGCAGATGAGATTAAATATTTAATTAAGGAAATTGGCTTAGCAAATACAAAAGCGAAAAACTTAAAGCGGATGTCGGAACTCTTGGTAGAAAGGCATGACGGAATTGTACCGCAAACTTTCCAAGAACTGGAGGCATTACCCGGAGTAGGTCATAAAACTGCATCTGTAGTGATGAGTCAGGCATTTGGTGTACCTGCTTTTCCTGTAGATACTCACATCCACCGTCTGATGAGTCAGTGGAAACTAACCTCCGGTAAAAACGTGGTAGAAACTGAAAAAGATGCTAAAAAGCTTTTCCCAAGAAATACCTGGAACAAACTACATCTTCAAATTATTTTCTATGGTAGAGAATATTCGCCGGCGAGAGGAAATAAAGAAAATGACTATATTACTAAAATGCTTTTTGAATAGATGAAAATGGATGAAAGAAATCCAAAGAGAGAAAATAATTTATTTTTTATGTTAATAATTTTTCTACTTTGCTTATCAGAACATCAATTTCAAAAGGTTTGCTCAGGAAATCATCCACCCCGATATCCTCACAGATTTTCTTAGCATCGGGATGAGCAGACATCATGATAATTTTAATATCTTTTTTCTTAGGGTCACTTTTTATTTCTTTCGTTAAAGTGCGTCCGTCAAACCCCGACATCAACATATCGGTTATGATTAATTCTGGTTGCCCGCTCTGTAGTTTCTCCTGAAATTCCGCACGGTTACAGCAGGATTCTACATCGTAGCCTTCGGAAAGGAGAATGCTTTCTATAAGCAGACAAATATCTTTATTGTCATCAACTATTAATATCTTCATATTATTTAATTCTCTAAAAGAGGTAGCGAAAAGTAAAATTTACTTCCTTTGTTTTTTGAACTTTTTACCCAAATTTTCCCCTTGTGGCGCTCCATTATATCTTTCACAATAAATAAACCGATTCCAAATCCAGGAAAGGTGATCTCATCTTCTCCAGAAACCCTGTAGAAGCGGTCAAATATTTTAGTTAATTCATCCTGATCCATTCCAATTCCATAATCCTGTACAGAAACGACTGCACTGTTTCCTTCAATAAAAAGCTCTACGTCTACATCTTCTGCACTTGGTGAATATTTTATGGCGTTGGTCAATAAATTATTCAAAACCTGAGTAACTCTATCTTTGTCAGCGAAAACTTCGATGTCAGAACTATGACTTAATTCAAAGGAAATTTGGTGACTTTGATCAGAAGCTTTAATGTCTTCAATAGTTTCTGTAACTAACTTAACAATTGAAAAATAATCTTTATTCAAAGGTAACTTCCCTGATTCTATTCTTGAAATATCTAAAAGGTCACCGATTAATAAATTAAGCTTATTAACTTGGTTTTCAATTGTATTCAGTGAGTTTACCAGAAATTTATCATCGGAATTACCCCGCATTTTTTGTAGAAGCTGAACATAACCTTTTATGGTAGTAACAGGAGTTTTCAGTTCATGATTAGCAATTTTGATGAAATCATTTTTATGTTCATCCTGCTTTTTCATATCGTCAATATCCGTACTGGTTCCCACCCATTTTTTTACGTTTCCAAACTCATCAAGCTGCGGAAATGCACGGCTTAAAAACCATCGGTATTCATTGTCTCTGTTACGAAAACGATGCTCAAAAGAAAAAGGAGTTTTAGTCGTCACGCTCTTCATCCACAGCTGTGCATTTTTGAGCTTTTCATCGGGATGTACAATGTCCAGCCAACCGTCTGCCTCTAAAAACTCATTGTAATTTTTACCTGAAAAATCCATAGTAGCTTGGTTAAAGTAGGTAAGGCGACCATCACTTTCTCCAATCCAAACAATCTGCGGCATGGCATCGGCGAGGAAACGGTATTTTTTTTCGCTGTCGCTAATATTTTTTTCGTAATTTTTATGCTCTGTAATATCACGGATGGTACCGGAAATAAATGGTTTACTTCCTTGGAAAGACTCTAAAAGACGGCCATAAAATTCAATCCATTTTGTACTGCCATCCCTCAAATTAATTTTGGTTTGATAGTACAGATCTCCAGTATCTTTTGCTTTTTTCAAAGCTTGCACTCTTACCTCAGTACAGCTTTTGTCTATATGTTTGTCTAAAACAGAGGAGTCAATACTATCCGTTTCGGGGTCATATCCAAAAATCTCTAAAAACCGTGGTGAAAAGTTATATTTCATCTGTGTTTCCACATCCATATCAAAACGACCTAGTCTCGTAGCATCCATGGCTGTATTTAACTGATGGTGGCTCTGTTGCAGCAGTATTTCGTTATTCTTCCTTTTGGTGATTTCCTGTAAGGCTCCAAGCATTCTCTCGGGTGTACCATGAACATCAAAAAACACCTTCCCACTTGTGGCTATCCATTTCTCTTTGCCATTTTTATCGATTACCCGCGCTTCATAATTATAAACCCCTGTTTCTACTGCTTTTTTGAAAGCTTTGTTCACTATACTGTCAACATCTTCAGGATGCAGTTGGTTTCTTAACTGTTGATGAGTAACATTTTCTTCTTCGTTATAACCGAAAATTTTTGATAAAGAAGGAGAATGGATAATTTCGGATGTTTTTAAATTCAAATCCCAAGTCGCAATTTGAGAGCTTTCGGTAGCCAAACGAAGTCTTTTTTCAGCATCTTTTATCTTGTTTTTTTTGTGTACCAGTTCTGTAACTTCTATAATTACTGCAGCGAAGTATTGAAACTCATCGTTATTATTAAAAATAGGGTGAAAAATAAAACTAAAAAATAACTCCTCTAACACTCCTTTACGAAGTAAATTAAGCCTGTATTCTGGAATTTTGAATGCTTTTTTTGATGCTTTTACATTTTCGAAAACGGATCCCAGTTGATCTTCTGTTTCAGGAAAAACCTCAAATAGTTTATTACCTAAAACTTCTACTCTTGATTTTTGCGCAATTTCAAGAAAAGCATCGTTTACAAAATCAAAAATATAATTCCCATTAATTAATGAGAAACCAAATGGTGAATTCTGCAATACATCTTGCAGTATACTTTCTGTTTCGAAAATCGACGGAAGGGGTAAGTTAGCTTCCATTGGCATATTGTTTTATAACCGTAAAAATACTCATTTTATTAATTGTTTCCTAAAAGACCGCAGGATGTTTTAGTTATTTTGCATCGGGAAACTATTACGGGTTTCTTTTATTTAATAAAAAGAAAGATTGATTAAAATAAAGACTTCGTTAACTCATGCATTCAATTACTAATTACTGTTTTTTCGCCCAATTCTGCATTTTTCGATCGAGTACATCCAAAGGCAAACAACCTTGATTTAATATTTCGTCATGAAATTTTGCCAGATTAAATTTATTGCCCAATTCTTTTTCGTACTGATTTCTTAAGTCACGAATCTTTAGCGAGCCAATTTTATAACCTAAAGCTTGTCCCGGCGTTGCCATGTATCTCTCAACTTCCGCAGTTGCGCTGGCTTCATCATAGGAAATATTGCTTGTAAAATATTTAATTGCTTCTTCTCTATTCATCGTTCCGGTATGTAAACCCGTATCAATAACAAGTCGTACTGCACGAAGCATCTGGTCACTCAAATAGCCCATTTTTTGGTAAGGGTCAGTATATAATCCGAATTCTGGACCTAATGTTTCGCAGTAATGAGCCCAACCTTCTCCATATGCACCAATCCATCCAAATCTCATGAATTTTGGCAGACTCAAATTTTCTTGTTGCAGGGAAACTTGGTAATGATGACCCGGTATTGCTTCATGCAGGAACAGGGATTCCATACCAGAAGTTACATTAAATTTTGATGCGTCTGGAATGGGAATGTAGAATATTCCTGGTCGTTTACCATCTGGCGTACCAGGCATATATTCTGCACTTGCTGTAGCTTCCCGAAACTTTTCAGTTTGGCGAATTTCAAAAGGAGTTTTGGGGTTAACTCCAAACATAGAACTCAGTTTGGGAGTAATCTTTTTTAAAATACCATTAAATCCATCCAGAACTTCTTTGTCTGTTTTGTATGGCATTGCCTTAGGGTCTGATTTTAAAAAAGTAATAAATTCTTCCAGGGGTCCCGTAAATCCAAGTCCTTCTTTAATTTTCTCCATTTCGCCTCTCAACATGGCAACTTGTTCTAAACCAATTTCATTAATCTCCGCTGGAGTTTTATTTGTTGTTGTCCAGCTCTTGGTATAATATGCATAAATCTCATTTCCCTTCGGTAATCCGTTGATTCCGTCCGTAGACCGCGCTTTTGGTAAGTATTCTTTTTCGAGAAAAATACCCATTTGACTGTATGCAGGAATAATTTTATTAATAATTACGTCGGTATAAAGTTTTGTGAATTTTTGTTTTTGCGCATTACTAAAGGTTTTAGGAAAATTTTGAATTGGGCCAAAGAAAATATTTTTCTCAAATGCGGCACTTGTCAGTTCTTCCGCCTTCATTTGAGTGATCATTTTCGTAACCAATTTTTTAGGCAAGACCATTTTACTATTCATTCCTTCACGGAAATTGTCAGTAGCTGAGGTCATCCAGTCCGGAAACTTATCCATTCTTTTCAACCAGTTCTCATAATCTTGTTCCGTTTCAAAAGGCTGATTGCCTTTCCCACTTCCAAGCAAAGGAAAATCGAGCGGCAAGCCAGAAAATTGTGTGAACGGAATATATTCGGGGTGATAGGCGTAACGCTCTATTTTATCCTTTAAAGTATAATCAAGCACATCGTAAATCGTTTTATCTTCGTCACTCAGCGACTTGTAGTCCACTTTCTTCATCTTCATCTGCACTGAATTGTAAAATGAAATTTCACCAGAGATAAAATCTTCATCAATGTTAATCGGCAATTGATCATTATAGCGAACATCACCTTGAGCCGTAGCTTCCAACGGGTATAACTTCAGGTACTGCTCATAATAATCAGAGGCGATAAAATCTATTTCAATAGGTGTTTCTTTCGTTAGCGGAGAATCAGATTTCTTACAACTACCGAAATTGGTAGCTATTCCTAAGATCATCATGGTGAAGTATAGAAAATTTTTCATTTTTAATATTTTTAAGAAAGCTAAATTAAATGTTTTTTTATTAAAAAATTGATAATCCAAATAAGCTTTTCGTCGGCATTTAAAAATATGATAAATAATTTTGCCCAATCAATCAATTCTTTATCTTTGTTCAATCAGTTTAACGAGAACTTATTTAACTCAATTTTTCTTTAGAAATGAAAGGGATTTTAAAAATCTACCATCCAGACGAAACCCTTAAATACCACATCCAGAGTACTTATTGCAAAGCGGTTTACAGTAATACACAGCATTTTTTGGAAGTAGAAATCATTACAGATGATTCTTTGGATCATGTTGATGATGATTCTTTGCAGTATAATTTCCCACAAATCTCGATCAACGTGTTCGATTTTCCTATTGAAGATGCAGAATTGGCTGGAAAAACGTTCGAGATTAAAGATGCAGACACTGATAATTATACCGCTGTTGATCTTTTTGATGATGAAGATGTTTTTCTTACCGAAAGCAAACTCGTTTTCAAAAATGATGTTTCAGGTGAGTTAGAGCTTTTCTGGGAAGGGAACATCACCGATTTCTACACAGGTTCTGAGCAGCCTATTCCTTTTAAATTGAAATGTAATTTCAAGCAAGACGAAATCGTTGTAGACGAAGATTAGTTTACTTTCTCTAAGATTTAAATAAATACCTTAAATACTGTAATATTAAGGTAATTTTGACGTTCAATTTTAAAATCTAAATAACATATGTTTTTACAAACTCCAACGCAGATTATTAGCACGACTACCGAAAAACATGTTTTTTCACTTTGGGAAATTCTCTTCGGAGGAGGCCTTGTCGGAAATATTATTATGATTGCAATTTTTCTACTGGGGATTTTAGCATTGTATATCTTCTTAGAAAGATTTTTTTTCATTAAAAGAGCATCCAAGCAAACTCCAAATTTTTTAGAAAACATTAAGGATTTCGTACAGGAAGGCAAGATCACAACAGCAATCGACTATTGCAAAACCATTGATTCCCCAGAGGCAAGAATGATTGAGAAAGGCTTAGCTAGAATAGGAAGACCTATTTCTGATATTTCCAACGCGATGCAAAATCAAGGTCAGTTAGAAGTTTCGAAACTGGAAAAGAATCTCAACATTTTAGCGTCTGCATCTGGTGCAGCTCCAATGCTAGGATTTTTAGGAACAGTTGTCGGGATGATCATGGCGTTCTTCGAAATCTCAAATGTAACCGGTGCAGTTAGCCCAAAGTTATTGGCATCGGGAATCTATACCGCGATGGCAACCACTGCAGTTGGTTTATTCGTAGGAATCCCAGCCTACTTTTTTTATAATATTTTGGTAACCAATGTAGATCGTCTGGTTTTAAAAATTCAAACCCATGTGAATGAATTTCTGGATACCTTAAATACCCCATTATAATGGAATTAAAGAGAAAAAACAGAGTCAATGCCGAGTTCAGTATGGCATCGATGACGGATATTATTTTTCTGTTGTTGATTTTCTTTATGATCACGAGTTCTGCCATCAGTCAAAGCGCAATAGATGTGAAATTGCCAAAAGCCACCGCTAACAATCCAAGTGTTCAGGATCCTTCAGTGGTGACCATCAAAGAAGACGGCAGGTATTTTGTAAATGATAAGGAGATCCCAAAAGAACAGCTTGAAGAATATTTGGTCAATACATTAAAAGACGTAGAGAAACCTTCATTTACTATTCGTGCTGATGAAAATACCAAACATAAAGATGTAGTTTTTGTGATGGGAATTGCAGAAAGTCACCAGTATAATCTGGCTATTGCAACAACCCAGGAAAATTAAGTTGCCATTATTTTAAATCAAGGAAGTCCGTAGAAATGCATTATACCGTTCAACATAAAAGAAACGAAGATAAAGACCGAAGAAACAGCCTCCTCCTGACGTTGTTGATCTCACTATTGATTTTTCTAGGAATTTTCTTTTATAAGTTCACTAAAATCACCGAAAAGCCGGAAGAAGTTACCACCATGCTTATCAATTTTGGAGATAACCGAGAAGGAGCCCAAATCGAAGAGCCTGCGAATGAAGAAGGGAGTCTAGCTACAAATAACGAAGCTGCAGAGACCCAACCCGTAATTGAGGAAGCTAAGCCTATCGTAAAAGAAAAGATGATTACCGGAACTAATCCTGTAACCAGTGTAACCAAAGCCGACAAAGCGAGTCCTAATAAAACGCAAAACAAAGTAACCACTAGTAAAAAAATACCGAGCAAAACAACAGCTTCAAAAGCAGCCACACCCAATTCTAAAACAGGAAATGGAGATGGAAAAGGAAATGCAGCCATTGGAAACCTATTGAAAGGTCGCGGTACAAAACCCGGAACGCAAGGAAACAAAGACACTGCAGGAAATTTAGGTGATCCATTAGGTGGCGACGGAAATGGAGATAGTAAAATTGGTATTGACCGAAAACTCATTGGATTTATTCCAGGTACTATGGGCCGTGGTGGTGCGCAGCCCGCTAATAATTGTTCTGCAAGTGGAACGATCAATGTATCTTACACAGTCGACAAAGCAGGTAATGTGGTTTCTGCCAGGCGATTAAGTGGCGTATCGGATCCCTGTGTTGTTTCAAGTTCTGTAAAGTGGGTCAAGACTTATGTGAAAGCTGAAAGAGCAAGCACCTCTTCTACAGGGACTTACAGCATTACTTTTTAAGGTTTTTTTGGGCGACAATTTTCCGCCTTTCACTCCCGCTTTTTTATAAAATAATCCATTGCTTTTCCAGCCGCATTTTTATTTATAAAAAGAGCTCCGCTTCAGTCGGGTCGCATTATCCACGTCGAATAAAGAGCATAATTAAAACAAATTACTTTTAAATAATCAAAACTTTTAGGATTTTTGTACCATGACAAATGAACAATACGAGGAAGCGATTCATTGGCTTTTCGCACAACTTGCGAATTACCAAAACGATGGTCAGAAAGCCTATAAACCAGGCTTGTATAACATCAGAAAACTTTGTGACTTGTTTGGAAATCCTCAAGAGCAATTAAAAACTATTCACATTGGTGGGACCAACGGCAAAGGGTCCACAAGTAACATGCTTGCCTCTGTCCTGCAGGAAGCTGGTTACAATGTAGGACTATATAACTCGCCACATCTCATTGATTTTACAGAAAGAATAAAAGTAAATGGTGCGAACTGTGACAAAGAATTTGTTTATCAATTTATTGAGAAATTAAGAAATCTACCTGAGGAAATCTCACCTTCTTTCTTTGAGTTTACGACGATCATGGCTTTCGAATATTTTCATAAAAAGAAAGTAGATTACGCGATTATTGAAGTCGGTCTAGGTGGCCGATTAGATTCTACCAATATCATTTTGCCCATGATTTCTGCCATTACCAATGTCGCTTTGGATCATCAGGATGTATTAGGAAATACAATTGAAGAAATTTCTTTCGAAAAGGCAGGGATAATTAAACCAAACATTCCCATTATTTCTGGTGCCGAAAATCCCATCGTCACTACGATCATTAAAACAACAGCAGCAAAACAAAATGCACGATTCGTAGACGCATCTACAATTACAACAGATCTAGAATCTGATCTAAAAGGCAATTATCAACAGAAAAATATCAAAGTCGTATTAGCTTTGATTGCAGAATTACAACAACTGGGGGTACAAGTCTCTAATGAGAATATAGAAAAAGGGCTTTTGAACGTATATAAAAACACCAACTTCATTGGTCGCTGGTTTGAGTTTTCCCAAGATCCACTGATTATCTGTGATACCGCTCACAATCAGGCAGGTTTGGAGCAGGTTTTTGCGCAGCTTGATTCCATTCCAAAGTTTAAACATATCATCTTAGGATTTGTTGCTGAAAAAAACATTGATGAAGTTTTACAGATTCTTCCAGTTCATGCAGTGTTCCATTTTGTAAAACCTAAGGTTAACCGAGGGCGCCATCCTGAAGATTATGAGAATTTATTAAAAAAATCAAAAATAAATTACAAAATTTTTTCTACTGTAGATGAAGCCTATCTTTTTGCAAAACAACAACTTAAAAAAGAGGAAATGATTTTTATAGGTGGCAGCAACTTTATCGTTGGAGAATTTTTAGAAAAAAATTTGGAACATTAGAAATTTTTTGTACATTTGCCGAACCAAAATTTGATACTTCAAAATTTGATCGGGCTCTTAGCTCAGTTGGTTCAGAGCATCTCGTTTACACCGAGAGGGTCGGGGGTTCGAATCCCTCAGGGCCCACCCAAAAAACCTCAGTTTATTCTGAGGTTTTTTTTAATTTAAGGGCAGTTAGCTCAGTTGGTTTAGAGCGCTGCGTCGACATCGCAGAGGTCACTGGTTCGAACCCAGTACCGCCCACTTTCAAAAAATCTCGCTTCCTGGTGAGATTTTTTATATTTAATTTATTATTTTCAACAATCAAGATCGATTGAGTTAAAAATAATATGTATGTCCGTAACTTCCCATAATTCCGTATATTTGTTTGATAATTAAATAATTGAGATGAATATTTTTAGTTTTGGCGTAGAGTTTAGCAGTGAAGAGGATTGTATATCTCATTTCCAAGCAGAACGTGACAAAATTGGTGTTTCCTGCAAGTGCGGAAAAACTGATTTTTTTTGGATTAAAAGCAGATTAAGTTACGAGTGTAAATCTTGTAGAAAGCGAACTTCATTACGAAGTGGAACCATCATGGAAAATTCTAATTTGTCCTTTCTAGTTTGGTATAAAGCGATGTTTTTGATGAGTGCAACAAAAAAAGGATTTTCTGCTAAAGAAATGCAAAGACAATTAGGTTTGAAGCGCTATGAGCCAGTTTGGGCCATGATGCACAAATTGAGAAAAGCGATGGGAAAACGAGATGAAAGATACACTTTAGAGGGCATGATTGAAATGGATGAAGGGTATTTTACAGTTGAATCTACAGAATTGGAACAAGAGAAAGGAATTCGTGGAAGAGGAGCAGTTGGAAAGCAAAATGTTGCAGTGATGGCGGAATCTACGCCATTAGAAAATATAGAAACAGGAGAATCATCGAAATCTTGTAGATATTTTAAAGCAATAGTATTAGAAGATCATACAGCAGAGGGAATTAATGAGACTATTAAAGAATCTTTGGCAGAATCCAGCATAGTTTTTACAGATCAAAGCACGTCATATGTTGATATATCACAACTTGTAGAAATTCATATTTCAGAAAAATCTTCGAAAGAAACTACAAAAGATACTTTGCGTTGGGTTCACATATTTATCAGTAATGCGAAAAGGAATTTATTAGGAAATTACCACAAAATAAAACGCAAAAACCTTCAACTTTATCTAAATGAGTTTGTTTATAAGTTAAATCGGAGATATTTTGAAGATAAACTGTTCGATAGACTTGTGATAGCAAGCATTACAGGAGTATGATGAAAAACGGATATACATTAATAAATTAAATCGAAATATATTTGCAATCTGAAAATTCCCACAATATTTATGAAAAACATTTACCTCGGCTTCTTCGCTTTTTTTGGTGTTGGAGTGTTTTCCGCACAGCAAGTTGTTTGGCAAAAAGACTTTGCCACCGCCAGTCAGGATTTCCTGTCTCAAGTTTCCACAAGTCCCGATGGTCAGCTTCTAATCTCCGGCAGTTCGATCCAATCGTCCACTCCTGGTTCTGCGGGAAAATCCGTGACAAATGCTGGATTTGATTACCATGTGGTGAAACTGAACCAACAGGGAAGAGTGAATTGGGAGAAATATTTTTCTGGTGACAAACATGATTATCTAGCCGCTACTGCTCCAACAACAGAAGGTGGATTCTTATTGGCTGGCACCTCCTATTCCAGCTATGGCAAAGATAAGAAAGAGCAAAGCTTTGGAGGATCCGATATCTGGTTGATAAAAATAAATGAGGAGGGTGAAGAAGAGTGGCAAAAAACGATAGGAACTTCCAAAAATGAAGTTGCGAAGGCAGTGATTCAGTCGAGGGATTTGGGTTATTTTATCGCAGGAGACATTAGTGGAGCCTCCGCAGGATTTGGAGAACAGGATGCTATTATATTAAAATTAGACAAATCAGGTAAGTTAATTTCACAACTAATCTTCGGAGGAGCGGGTACCGATGAGGTGCAGGACATAATATCCACTAATGATGGGGGAGTGCTAGTCGGCTTATATTCCCGAAGTGGACAATCTTTTTTATCAGCAGCAAACAGTGACTTTACAGAAAAATCTTCCGCAGTAAAGGCGGTAGCCAAATCAACTGATAATTACGGAGAAGGAGATTATTGGGTGGTAAAATTCAGTAAGGAAGGAGCAATACAGTGGCAGAAAAACTTAGGTGGTAAAGATGATGACCGTTTAAAAACACTCTCCGTTTTTGAGCATGGATTTTTAATAGGTGGTGAAAGTCATTCCTCCAGATCCGGAAATAAGCAGACTTCTAATAAAGAAGGTGTGGATTTGTGGTTTGTCGCTCTGAATGAAGATGGGGAAGAATTATGGCAAAAATCTTATTCCCTTGGAAATAAAGATGTGTTAATGAGTCAAAATATGTTGAGTGAAGCAGGAGGTCAAAAAACAAAAGGTTTTTTAATTGGTGGCTACACAAAGGCTGATCAACGAATTAAACAGGATGAAGAGACTTTTTGGATGTTGTATCTGGATGCAAATGGAGATGAAGTTTGGCGCAAACATATTGAAGGGAAGTCGAAAAATCAAGAGGAACGATTAGTTGATGTAAAGTTGCAAAACGATGGCTCCTATATATTGGCGGGAACTTCCACACCCGAAATAGGACAGGAAGCCTGGAAAATAATGAAACTGGCGGATAAAGAGGTGGAGCGATTAATGGAACAGCAGGAACTAAAAATATATCCAAATCCTGTAGAAGATTATTGTTATGTGGAGATCGGATTAAACTTTACAAAAGATGCGGAGATCACCCTACATGATATGAGTGGACGACAGCTGCAAATGATAACAACCAAGAATAAGGTGACTAAAATGAATACACAGAATCTTATCCAGGGAGCTTATCTTGTGACGATAAAAACAGATACAAATAAAACTGCTAACTCTAAATTAATTAAGAAATAGACATGAAGAGAATATTAATTCTAAATTTATTTTTAATTAGCTTAAAGATTTTAGGACAATCTTCAGCTTCATATGTGCCAACATTACCAAAAGCTCCTGAAACATCCGATATGGAAAGGTTTGGTAATATACCAGTCAATTTATTTACAGGTGGACTAGATTTACAAATCCCTATTTTTTCTAGTGAAAAAAATAATGTTACGTTAAGCTATAATTCATCGGGATTTATTCCAAGTAAAAAAAGTAATTATGTAGGATATAACTGGAATTTAAATTATGGAGGGGCAATAACAAGAGAAATAAGAGGTGTAGCGGATGACCTTAATTCTGATGACGCTACTTTTAAAGGATTCCTATATACTGCTAAAAATAATCCAATCAGTAACTCAAGTGCTTATAACAACGGATATAATTATTATTTTAACCTTGATTATGTTAATGTTGGAGGAAGATATTGTGAACTAAAGCCAGATAAGTTTAATTTTAACTTTTTAGGAATAAATGGGTACTTTTATATTGGTAATAATGGAATCCCGGTAATTTCATCTAATACTCCTAATCTTAAAATAAATTTAGATAATTTTATTTATCAATATAATTCATCCTGTGACCCAACTCCTTCAGGTTTTAGCATTATAGATGGAAATGGAAATGAATATTATTTTGGCGATAACTTAAATAATATGGAAGTATCCTATTCTTTAGGACATCACCTAAATCCTACACAAGCAGGTGGACTTTCACCAGGAGGTAATGCTAATTATACTATTACGGGTTGGTATCTATATAAAGTCAAATTTGTAGATGGAGAGCAGCTTAATATAACATATAAAGCCAAACCTCGATCATTTGGAAGCAGTAAATTTTTTTGTACTATATTAAATTTTCTCCCTGAAAAAAGTGGTTTTACAAGTTTTTCCAATTCTACAATGCAAAGCATTCAGCCTTATTATGAATTATATTTAAGTGCAAATCAGAACAACAGTACTCAAACAACCGTATCTAACGGAGGGTCAGGGTCATCATTTTATACAGCAGCACCTCATTATAACATTGAGGTGATTAAAAAAGTGTTTCCGCAGAGTATTGAGATTCCTAATAAATTCTATATAAATTTTAACTATAAAATTCAACCTGCTAATATTACAGAAAATTTTGATGCATATCTTTTAGAATCTATTGAGGTTAAAAACAGATCTCAAAATACCTTTAACATTGAAAAATTTGATTTAAAATATAATACATCTAATAAAGATTATTATTTTCTGACGGAAATAACAAAAAATAGTAGCCAAAAATATGTACTCAATTATAATCTTAGCACGACTCTGCCTAAGTTCAATACTTTTGGCACTGACTATTGGGGGTTTTGGAATGGCGGAAATGAAACAAGTAATCTTCTGGTTCCTAATTTTCAGTTAAATTTTTCCACAGGAGATATAACAATTACAGGTACGAGCCGCAACGCAAATGGTTCTTTATTTGATACAGCTTTACTGAAAAAAATTACTTATCCGACAGGAGGATATAGCTTATTTGAATATGAACCTAATTATTATACTAAAAGAGTTATGGGGAATAGTTCTACAAACTTTATAAGACAATTGGTTTCATCTACTGACTACGCTGGAGGGGCAAGAATAAAAAAGATTTCTTCATTTGATGGCGTCGCTTCTTTAGTTAAGGAATATAAATATATCAAAGATTTTTCAGGAAATATTACAAACGGGATTTCTAGTGGGATTCTCTATAATGATTATCGTATGGTAAATTTTATAGATCTAATTAGTGGAAGTTCCAGTTTAAGAAGGATTTCCGAACATGCAACCAATATTAATACTTCTACTCTTAGCTCATATCATATTGGATATTCTGAAGTATCAGAACTTGAGAACAATGAGTTAAAAAAGAAGTATTTTTTTAGTGATTATGCAACCAATCCTGACTCATTAGCATACACTCAAGGTCCACAAGTACTATATACTGGAATTAGTGTTAATCCAAGTAACTACCAACAAAACTACTTTTTAAGGTATCTTGATAATAAGGATAATGAAAGAGGAAAACTCGTTAGAGAGGTTTTTTATAAAGATGGAAATAATATTATTCAGGAAAATTTGAACACATATTCTTCACTTAGTACCCATCCGTTATTGAGTAGTAATTATGTGACTTTTGTTGAATTGCCTTTAGCATGGAGATCATCATATAAGCTTTATGGATGGCCATATGTATTAAAAAAATCTGTTGTAAAAAGATATCTTAATAATTTGATTATTGAAGAAAAATCAACGAATAATTATGATAGTAATTTTCATTTAAATCCTACAAAAAAAATTAATGAATTTAGAGATAATACTATAAATGAGACTATTTATACTTACCCCGTCAATAATAGCTTGATGGTGAGTAAAAATATGGTCGGTTTACCAATAGGAACAGAAATAAAACAGACAAGAAACGGACTCACTAAAATCTTATCTAAAATAGAAACAATATATCCTTCTTCGATACCCACAGCTCAAACAGGAAATTTGGTATTACCTACGTCAACTTTGTTTTATGATCTTCAAAATCCAGCAACTTCATCAACCGAAGTAACCTACGACCAATACGGCAGCAAAGGTAATCTGCAACAATACACTACAAAAAAAGGCGCTCCAGTTACGATTATTTGGGGTTACCATCAAACTCAGCCTATTGCAAAAATAGAAGGTGGATTATATGCTGATGTTGCAGCTTCAGCCGCTGACATCATAACCGCATCTGATAATGACGCTTCTCAAACAACCAATAATGATGAAACGGCCCTACTCGCCGCACTGGATACATTCCGTCTTAAATTTCCGGATTTTCAGATTACCACTTATACCTATGATCCTTTAATCGGGGTGCGCAGTATAACTCCACCGAGTGGAGTTAGAGCCTATTATTTTTATGACAGCGCGAACCGGCTGCAATCTGTAAAAGATGGCGCTGGAAATATTTTAACAGAAAATCAATACAATTTCAAGCCTTGATCCTATGAAAAAAACTTTAACCCTTTTTGGTTTGGTAATGCTGTCCGGATTTATCCTGGCTCAGGTAAAAAGCCCGGCAACAGGACTGTCTACTAATGAGAATTATGTTTTTACCAGAACCTATTTGGAAGCAGTTACGGCAAGCAGTACCGTCGCCAAGCAGTCCTCGTCGGCTACTTATTATGATGGATTGGGCAGGCCCAAACAAAATGTGCTTATAAAGGCCTCACCTTTGGGTAACGACTTTGTAACGCCTGTTGTATACGATAATTTTGGTCGGCAGGTTCGGGATTATTTACCGATTCCACAATCTTCCAGTACTAATGGAGCGATCTACCAACCTAATCCTACGGGTAATACCGCGGCCTTTCCTGGTTATAGCGGAGAAAAGATCTATACTGAAAAAGTTTTAGAAAACTCTCCTTTAGATCGAATCCTGCAGCAAACTCAGGTTGGAAATGATTGGTCTGTTCATCCCGTTAAGTTTGGCTATGAAACCAATGTTGTGGCAGAAGTAAAGAAATTCACTACAGCAACTACATGGAGTAGTGGTGTAAGCGTTTCGGTACTTACTCAGTCCGGCGATTTTGGAGCCTCACAACTTTATAAAAACAGTGTTACAGATGAAGACGGCAATATCAGTATTGAATTTAAGAACGGCCAGGGGCAAACGCTGTTGGTCCGAAAAAATAATGGCAGTAGCAATATAGACACTTATTATGTGTATAATGAATATAACCAGCTGGCTTTTGTAATTCCTCCTAAAGCAGCTCCACAGGCAATCTCGGATCATATATTAAATGATCTTTGCTATCAGTATCGCTACGACGGCAGAGGAAGACTGGCAGAAAAAAAACTGCCGGGTAAAGGCTGGGAGTATATGGTGTATGACCGTCAGGACCGCTTGGTAATGGCACAGGACGCGAAAATGAGATTAGATATGCAGTGGCTTTTTACCAAATATGATCTTTTTTCCAGAGTGGCATATACGGGAATTACTACAGGATCCTCCCGCGAACTGGAACAGACAGCTTTGGATGGGAAAGGAAGTAACAACGTAATGCGAACTTCAGCAATAGGTTTTAACGCCTCCGGCCTTGGGGTATATTATGATAGTAATTCCGCAAATAATTATCCTAACAGTATTATTGAACTACTTTCTGTAAATTATTATGATACCTATCCCGCAGGAAGTCCAGCCTTGCCCACAAGTATTTTGGGACAGCCCGTTCTTCTGCAAAGCTCGACTACAGCGATTGTCAGCACCAAGAGTTTGCCGACCGCAGGTTTTGTAAAAAATCTGAAAACTAATGAGTGGACGAAAAACTTCACCTGGTACGATACGAAAGGAAGAGCAATTGGCACACATTCTATTAATCATCTGGGAGGTTATACAAAAACAGAAACTTTACTCGATTTTGTGGGCGTCCCTCAGCAAAACGTTACCTATCATAAACGGAATGCTGGTGCGGCTGAAACACTTATCAAAGAGACCTTCACGTACGACGCACAAAACAGACTGTTGGGTCACAAGCATCAAGTGAACAGCCAACCAGAAGAAATTCTTGCGCAGAATACGTACAATGAGATTGGACAGTTAGAGAAGAAAAAAGTAGGGGGCACCAGTACTGCTGCACCGCTACAGGAAATTTACTATCGTTATAATATCCGGGGATGGTTGACAGGTGTCAATGTGAATGATGACAACACTTTCCAACTTGGCAAACTGTTCAATTATAAAATTGGGTACAATGAGAATTTGGAAAAATTAGTAAAGACACCTTATTTAGCGGACCAGTCACTATCCGTGGCAGAAAAGTTTAATGGTAACATTGCTACCGTAACCTGGAAGTACAATGATGTTCCTAATGCGGAAGCAAAAAAGTATGCTTATGTTTATGATTCAGTGAACAGACTGTTGGCGGGATTTTATTATAAGCAGGCAGGGACTCAGTATGATTTTACTGGAGAATATAATGAACTGTTAAAATATGATGCTAATGGCAATATCGATAATTTGAAGCGGTTTTCCTATCAGCAGTATACAGCGCCTTATATGATCGATGATTTAAACTATAGCTATGAGGGAAACAGAGCGCTGGCTATTAAGGATAAGACCAACAATCCTGAAGGTTATCAGGGATATGGAGGGACCATTGGCTACGATGTCAATGGCAACATGGAAAACATGGTTGATAAAGGTATTACTGCAATAGTGTATAATATTTTAAACTTACCTACGCAGGTTCAAGTTATCCAAGAAGTAGAGCGAATGGAAGTTAACACGGTCTATCGCGCGGATGGAACAAAAGTATATAAAGAGGCTACCACGATAGTGGGGGGTATACTAGGGGACGTTATTACGACTGATCAAACCGATTATTTGGATGGATTTCAATATTTGGCCACTACAGTTATACGGCCGCATTCACCTCCCGACCAGGAGATGAGAATGGCGTTTAATGAAAAGTCTGGAGAAACGTCTGAGGATTTGGCTAAAGGAAATGGTGGACAAGCGGTCTTACAGTTTGTGCCCACTTCCGAAGGATTTTATGATTTCACAGAAAAGAGGTATATTTACCAGTACAAAGATCATCTGGGCAACACGCGACTGAGTTATGCCAAAAACCAGTTCACGCAAGCTCTTGACATAATAGATAAAAATGACTACTTCCCGTTTGGCCTGAAGCACAATAATCCAGGTGCCAATATAACTGCCGGCAATAGGGCACTTAAGAATTACAAGTATAATGGGAAGGAACTCCAAGAGACCGGAATGTACGATTATGGCGCAAGGATGTATATGCCGGATATCGGAAGATGGGGCGTAATTGATAATAAAGCGGAAAAATACACTACAGAATCTCCATATAATTATGCTCTCAATAATCCTATAAAATTTATTGATCCAGACGGAAACGAAGTTTATTGCCCAAGTTGTAAAACAGCAGAAGATTGGGCTAATTATAGAGGTTATTGGGAGAATGCTTTAGAGATGACAGGTCAGAATATGTATACCGGCCTACTGAATGACAATATCAATGTTTCTTTTATGGATGGCAATATGAGTCATCCTGTTGTAAGTATAAATGGACAAGTTCAGGATTTAGAGGATAGAAGTAGATTGGATGTTTTTGGTGAATTTTATACACCAATTATCAATATTTCTGAGGTAATGATAACGAAAGGTAGTAGTTGGTTATCAAGAAATGTTATTAATCCTATAAAATCTTTATTCTCTAATGGAGAAGCAGCTACCGAAGCTACTACTTCCTCAAAAGCAAGTGTGTTAAGTGCAAACCGTCAACGAGGAGCAGATTTTGAAAAGACGACAAAAACAAAACTTGAATCTACTGGAAGTCAAGTTGCAGAACAAGTAACTGTCAAAGCTGCTGACGGAACAAAAACAAGATTAGATTTTGTTACTAAAAATGGACAAGGAAATATTAATTGTATTGAATGTAAATCATCAGCAACAGCACCGCTCACACCAAATCAAAAAACGGCATTTCCTCAAATCCAACAAACAGGAGGAACAGTAGTAGGAAATAATGGAGCTGGAATAGGATTACCTAACGGTACTACAATTCCACCCACTCCTGTTCAAGTAGTTAGACCATAATAAAAATAAAATGACATACGACAGAATAGATTGGCATTCATCGGGCGATAATTTTCCTAGGAGTTTAGAGTTCAAAAATGGAGGAACACATATAGGAATGTTTATAACATGGACTATTCAAAATAATTTAATTGGAGAACTTCATCTACAAGATTCTAAAGAATCCTTAGAAAAAGTTAAGAATAGAAAAATTACAGGACGAGATTTTTTAATAAAAGAATGTGACAGTAAGTTCTGGGATGAAGATTTGAATGAAGAAGGGAATAAATTTGCTAAATACTATTATGCAAATCAGGAATATGGTGATTATATTTTAGATTATGAGAAAGCTTTTAATAATTATAATAATTTATATCAAGTAGATGATACTTGGTCAAATTATGATAAGATAAAGCCTATAATAGACAAGCGCTATAAAGAATGGAAAGCGACTTTCTCTAAATAATAACTAAAATCCCATCGACCCCCGCTCCGCAAAGTGTCCTCACTTTGAGGTATTAATAAACAAAAGCCAACTTTTAGGAGTTGGCTTTTGGCTTATAAAAGATTTTCATTTTTCAGAATTTCTGTAATCTCTTTCTGTGAGATACTATCCTGTTGAGATTTGTCAAAAATAGAGAAAAGATATATTTTTTGGTTAATGATACGTGCGAGATACATCACTCTCATCCCGCCGGATTTGCCTTTGTTTTTAGAAGCCACGGCGAGACGGATTTTAAAAATTTCGTTTCCAAGGGAGGTTCCAAGTGTTGGGTCTTCCTGTAAAAGTTCACCCAGTTCTGCGAGTTCAGATTTTAAGGAGGCATATTTTTTTAATAATTTTTTGGCTTCCTTTTTAAAATTATCGGTAAGAATTAGATCATAACTCATTGAGGAAACTTTTTAAAGAAGTTCCTTTTTTCTCGCCTTTTTCTATTTGGTTTACTTCAATTAAACCCTTTGTGATGTTGTCAATAATGGCTTTTTTATCAGTATTTATATTGCTTTGTGAGATTTTGAACTTTAATTTTAAGGCTTTTCCAAAGGCTTTTAAAGCATTAACTTCTTCAGAAGTATCGGGTTCAAAAATCACGATATTTTGTGTTTGCATAATATTTTAAATTTTATAGTGCTGCAACGTTTTTATTAAAAAAATCTTTGAATTTAGATTTGGTAAGCATCCCGTCAATAATGCGGTAGATTGCGTTTTTGTCCTCGTCTTCCAGTTGTTCTATCAATAAAAGTTTTTCATTAATATTTTTATTTTCAATGGTCACTTCAGTCGGAATATTGCCCTCGTAATTAATAATCTGGTCTATAGTCATTCCGAAAAGTTGGGCAATTTTATTTAATGCATCAATGGAAAGCTCACGTTCGCCTTTTTCTGTTTTATTGTAATTAGCAGGATGTAAACCCGCTGCTAAAGCAATTTCCTTTTGGAGCAATCCTTTCTGCTCTCTGATTTTTTTAATGTTCAATCCTATTTGCATAACTCAAAGTTTATAAAGCAAATATAGTCAATTAGTATATTTAAATCCAATATATAAACTTTTTGACCTTTTATAATTGTCAAATAATTAATTATTTTATAACTTTGCAATAGTCAAAAAGACTAAAAATAATTATAAACCATTGTTTATGGAGATTACAGCGATAAAAGAACAATTAAGTTTATCCACTATCCTGCAGTATTACGGCTTAAAACCCGACAAGAACACAAAAATGTGTTGTCCGTTCCATGAGGATAAAACACCATCAATGCAGGTTTACTACAAAACCCAAACGGCTTATTGTTTTTCTTCCAAATGCAAAACCCACGGCAAGAGTATAGACGTGATCGATTTTATAATGTACAAGGAAAGCCTATCCAAACACGAAGCATTAATAAAAGCAGAAACGCTTTTGAACAGTAGTCCTGCATTGTCCATTAATGGAAATGTAAAAACCAAAGTCCAGAATCTGGAATTATCCCAAAGCCAGTTTTTAGGAAATATGTTCCAATATTTTAGGAATGCCATCAGCAACAGCAAGCCTGCAAAGGAATATTTAGAAAAAAGGAATTTAGACAATTCCATTTTAGAGATTGGTTACAACTCTGGTCAGTTTCACCATGGAGAAAGGAAAACGGAGGAATTATTGAAACAGGCATTAGAAACAGGATTGCTTTTAGATAAAGGACTAATCAACAGCAGAACCGGAGAAAAAGGATTTAGTCCTTTTGGGAAATGGTGCATCTGTTTTGCGCTCAGAAATCAGAAGAATGAAGTTACAGGATTGTATTTTAGAAGTGTTTTAAATGATGATAAAGCGAAACATTATTATCTAAAAAATCGAAGCGGGATTTACCCAGGTTATCCAAAACCCGAAACTAAAAAACTTATTTTAACGGAAGCCATTATTGATGGAGCAAGTTTATTACAAATTGAATCTATAAAAAAGGACTATGAAATTATAAGTTGTTTTGGAACAAACGGATTGAATGATGAAATCTTAAAATCTATCAAAGAACTTCCAGAACTGGAGGAAATTATCTTTTGTTTTGATCAGGACGACGCAGGAAAAGAAGCCGTAAATAAATATGCAAAAGTTCTGCAGGAGGAAATCCCAAAGATAAAAACATCAAATTTAGAATTACCCAACAACGATGTAAACGAAACCCTGCAACTTCATAACGAGGAAATATTTTTAGAACTTTTAGAAAAGCGGACTATTTTATTTTCAACTGAAAAAATAACTGAAAATAAATCTGTGGAATCCGTGGGATCTGTGAGCCAAAAAGCAGAAAAGCCAGTGAGCAACACTATCGACTTTTTAAGCCAAAAAAACCTGTTGCAGGAACTCAACAAACTCATAGAAAAAGCCGGCATCATCGGCGAGGAAAACAGTCGGTTATTATTGTTTTTAATCACGATCAGTTATTTAAATAAAAGTCCGCTTCATGGAATTGTGCAAGGATCCAGCGGAAGCGGAAAAACCCATATCATCAGCAGAATAGCGGATTTAATGCCACAGGAAGATGTCTTAAGATTTACAAGAATTACCGAATCAAGTCTGTACAATTGGGGAGAATTTGATTTATTCCAAAAGATAATCATCATCGAGGATCTGGACGGTTTAAAAGAAGATGCTTTGTATGCTTTAAGAGAATTTATCAGTAACCAAGTTTTAAGAAGTTCGGTAACCATTAAAGATAAAAAGGGAAACAATAAATCTTCTCATAAAATCGTGAAAGGACAGTTTTCCTCACTTTCTGCCACCACAAAAGGCGAAATGTATGAGGACAATATGAACCGCAGTTTTATAGTCGCCATTAATGAAAGCGAAGAACAGACAGAGAAAATAATCGCCTACCAAAACCGCAGGAATGCGGGAGAAATCGATAAAAACACCCAAGAAAAAGCGATTGGTTTTACACAGAAAATCGTCAGAAATCTAAAGCATTACGAGGTTGTAAATCCCTACGCCACACAGATAAAACTACCGAATAACGTGAAAAATAAAAGGCGCTTAAATGAAATGTTCCAAAGTATCATTAAGCAAATCACATTAATCCATCAGTTCCAGCGAGAAGTTAAAAACGGTTTTTTAATTACAGAAATCGAGGATATTGAGAATGCAGTGGAGATATTATTCGAGAGTATTATTTTAAAGATTGATGAATTGGACGGCAGTTTGAGGCAGTTTTTTGAGAAATTAAAGAAGAGTTTTAAGGAAGAAAGTTTTACAAGGTTTGATGCGATGGAAGTGACGGGATTTAAGAAAACCCAACTGCAGTTTTATCTCAATGATCTGGTAAGGTTGGAATATTTAAAACAAATCGGTTTTGCCAACAAAGGATTTAGATATAAAATCTCTTACAGTGATAATATCCAGAAAGTTAGAAAGGATTTAAAAGAAGAATTTAGCAAACAAATAGAAGAATTAAAAAAATTGCCTCACCTGCAAGGTGTGAACGCTACCGAACACAAGCGAACACTAAACGGAAGCCAGCCGAGCGCTAAAGAACAACCTACGATGGCTTAAAATGCTGACAACCAACAATTAGCAACCAACAATTATTTAGCGTTCGGTAAAACTGAATATATTGAGTAAGCAAACCAATCATAGGTGTAGTAATGAATGAAGAATCAATCTTAAAATTTAGAATAGAATTACAGAATTTAGGCTATTGTGAAGCTGTTGTAAACTCTTATCCCAAGCAGATTAGATGGTTTTTAGATTACTGTAAAAAAGAAAAAGAAGACATCACTTCCAGGGATATTTTAGACTACCACAAAAGTTTAGAAACCACCAAAAGCCGGGTTACAAAATCCAATTTAAGCCAAAGTTCTATTGCAGGAAAAATGCGAAGTATAAGACTTTATTTTGATTATTTACAGAGAATTGGAGAGATAAAAATCAATCCCTACCAACTGAAAATAAAATCCCCTAAGTATGAAGAAAGGAAAATATTTAGTCGGGAAGAAATAACAAAATTATATGAAAAAAGCAGTCCCTTACAACTCATTATCCTGCATTTATGTTACGGTTGTGGATTGCGCCGGAATGAAGCCGCAGAACTAAAGATAAAGGATATCGATCTAGAAAATTGTCTGCTGTATATCAAAAAAGGAAAAGGCAAAAAAAGAAGAGTGATCCCATTTACAAAGCAGGTTCAGAGAGATATTAAAGATTTTATTTTTTCAACTGAAATCGAGGAACGAGATTCGCCGACTTTAGGGAGGCAAAATAGAAATGTAGAAACTGAAAATTTACTCAATATCACGGCTGAAAGAATCTACGAAGAATTTAAAAAACTCCTAAAAAAAGCAGGATTAGAAAATCAAAACTTTACGCTTCATTGTCTGCGACATACTATTGCTACACAGCTTTTAGAACAGGGAATGGAACTGGAGAAAGTAAGGGATTTTCTTGGCCATGAATGTCTGGGAACAACTCAAATTTATACAAGAATCCATGGAGAATCTCAAAGAATATTTAGAAAATAATTTATCTGCAGGAACTATAAAAAACTATCTTTATGAAATAGAAAAGTTCAAAAAAAACTATAAAAACCCAGAAAAACTGAACTATCAAAACTTAATGCAATATGTACAATTACTGCGCAAAAACTACAATCCGCAAAGCACCAACAGAACCATTTATGCCCTGAAAAAATACTACGATTATTTAGTAGAAACATCGCAAATAAAATACAATCCTGCACAAAATATCAAAATAAAAGACGGCAAGGAAAATCCAATACAATTGCAGGAACTTCTTACAGAAAAAGAACTGCAACAACTCTTAGAACCTCGAAAAGAACGTTATCCGATACTTGCCAAAAGGAATCAGATCATTATGAGCTTATTGGTTAATCAAGCTCTTTTAGTGAGTGATATTGAGCGATTGAAAATAGAAGACCTAAATCTCAAAAATGCCACTATCAGCATCCAAAAAACAGGAATTACCAACGCAAGAATTTTAAATCTAAAAGCCGACCAAATCCTCTTATTTTATCAATATTTAGAAGAAGATAGAATTGAATTGGAAAGAGAAAAAACTTCTTTTTTTCTATTGAACAAGTTGGCAAGTAGAATTACAAATGATGATATTAATTATCTCATATCAACTTATCAGAAGTCGTTTACAAAGAAAATTACAAGCGTGAAAATCCGCCAAAGTGTTATAAAACTGAAATTAGACCAGGGCGAGAACCTGCGAAAAGTCCAAAATTTTGCTGGACACAAACATGCAGACACGACAGAGAAATATAGAGAAACAGGAATTGAAGCTTTGCAATCAGCAATCAACCAGTATCACCCGATCAGATAAAAGCCAGAAAGCCCACCGCTTGCATTTTGAAATAATATCCCGCCCGCCGAATAAAAAAAGACATTTTCGCCAGCCTCTTCCCCGACACTTTCCCAACGCTTTAATGCCACAGCAAGTAACATAATCGAAATTATACGCAGTTGCCCACGCAAACCGTTGTTCTCCGCTACGCTACGCACAAACCAGCCGCATCTTTGCCTATAATTTGAGATTATGCTAAATGCTTTCCTACGCTTCGTTTTTGAGAAAAACTTCGCTTCCAACGCTTTTAGCCGACCGCTTTCCCGAAACTTTCCCGCCACAGAAAAAGACTTTTTTGCCCACGCTTCAACCACCCGGAATAAGGAAAAAATGCGCCATCGCTTTAGTGCAGTAATCAAAAGAAAAGCAGTTGCAGAAAGAAAAGAAATGTGGATTTGTGGAAAAAGCCAACGCTAACCCCCACGCAATTTTTACCACAATCCCACATTTACAACAGCGACAACAACTGTAAAAAAAATCCACCTGAACCAGAAAATAAATCAATAAGAAAAAAATATATCTTTGTAAAGAAAATAGCCCGCTGATCAGAGCGGGCTATTAAAACTAAAATTACCGAAAGTGATTGCGCTACTATTGTTCACGCAGTCACTTTTTTACTTCCCGGCATTTTTTGAAACGATAACAAAAGTTACCATCGCTAAAATGACTAAAAGAAGCATTGCTAAAAAGAGGATACTCTCATTCATATTTAAATAATAATATATTTTACAAAATAAGTAAAGGCTTCCCGAAAAAAGTGTGACAAATAAATCACATTGATTTTTACAAATATAATATTGAAGTCAACGGAAATCGGTTTTGCTAAACCAATTTATAAGTATCTGTAAACCAGTACGAATTATTACAAGACAAAGGTATTTTATCGACTTGGAAAAAGTTGTGACGCAAAAAATCGTTCTAAAATCCCGGATATTTATTTTTTCAATTGAAAAGAAAAAATATTATCTTTGGAAGAGCGAGCAAGCGTAGAAGTTCAAAGTGTAGAGCCTCGCACGAGGAAAAGCCAGAGTAGGCAAATCCTGAAAAGTAGAGCGGGATTATACAACTACAAGTATAATGGGAAGGAACTCCAAGAGACCGGAATGTACGATTATGGCGCAAGGATGTATATGCCGGATATCGGAAGATGGGGCGTAATTGATAATAAAGCGGAAAAATACACTACAGAATCTCCATATAATTATGCTCTCAATAATCCTATAAAATTTATTGATCCAGACGGAAACGAAGTTTATTGCCCAAGTTGTAAAACAGCAGAAGATTGGGCTAATTATAGAGGTTATTGGGAGAATGCTTTAGAGATGACAGGTCAGAATATGTATACCGGCCTACTGAATGACAATATCAATGTTTCTTTTATGGATGGCAATATGAGTCATCCTGTTGTAAGTATAAATGGACAAGTTCAGGATTTAGAGGATAGAAGTAGATTGGATGTTTTTGGTGAATTTTATACACCAATTATCAATATTTCTGAGGTAATGATAACGAAAGGTAGTAGTTGGTTATCAAGAAATGTTATTAATCCTATAAAATCTTTATTCTCTAATGGAGAAGCAGCTACCGAAGCTACTACTTCCTCAAAAGCAAGTGTGTTAAGTGCAAACCGTCAACGAGGAGCAGATTTTGAAAAGACGACAAAAACAAAACTTGAATCTACTGGAAGTCAAGTTGCAGAACAAGTAACTGTCAAAGCTGCTGACGGAACAAAAACAAGATTAGATTTTGTTACTAAAAATGGACAAGGAAATATTAATTGTATTGAATGTAAATCATCAGCAACAGCACCGCTCACACCAAATCAAAAAACGGCATTTCCTCAAATCCAACAAACAGGAGGAACAGTAGTAGGAAATAATGGAGCTGGAATAGGATTACCTAACGGTACTACAATTCCACCCACTCCTGTTCAAGTAGTTAGACCATAATAAAAATAAAATGACATACGACAGAATAGATTGGCATTCATCGGGCGATAATTTTCCTAGGAGTTTAGAGTTCAAAAATGGAGGAACACATATAGGAATGTTTATAACATGGACTATTCAAAATAATTTAATTGGAGAACTTCATCTACAAGATTCTAAAGAATCCTTAGAAAAAGTTAAGAATAGAAAAATTACAGGACGAGATTTTTTAATAAAAGAATGTGACAGTAAGTTCTGGGATGAAGATTTGAATGAAGAAGGGAATAAATTTGCTAAATACTATTATGCAAATCAGGAATATGGTGATTATATTTTAGATTATGAGAAAGCTTTTAATAATTATAATAATTTATATCAAGTAGATGATACTTGGTCAAATTATGATAAGATAAAGCCTATAATAGACAAGCGCTATAAAGAATGGAAAGCGACTTTCTCTAAATAATAACTAAAATCCCATCGACCCCCGCTCCGCAAAGTGTCCTCACTTTGAGGTATTAATAAACAAAAGCCAACTTTTAGGAGTTGGCTTTTGGCTTATAAAAGATTTTCATTTTTCAGAATTTCTGTAATCTCTTTCTGTGAGATACTATCCTGTTGAGATTTGTCAAAAATAGAGAAAAGATATATTTTTTGGTTAATGATACGTGCGAGATACATCACTCTCATCCCGCCGGATTTGCCTTTGTTTTTAGAAGCCACGGCGAGACGGATTTTAAAAATTTCGTTTCCAAGGGAGGTTCCAAGTGTTGGGTCTTCCTGTAAAAGTTCACCCAGTTCTGCGAGTTCAGATTTTAAGGAGGCATATTTTTTTAATAATTTTTTGGCTTCCTTTTTAAAATTATCGGTAAGAATTAGATCATAACTCATTGAGGAAACTTTTTAAAGAAGTTCCTTTTTTCTCGCCTTTTTCTATTTGGTTTACTTCAATTAAACCCTTTGTGATGTTGTCAATAATGGCTTTTTTATCAGTATTTATATTGCTTTGTGAGATTTTGAACTTTAATTTTAAGGCTTTTCCAAAGGCTTTTAAAGCATTAACTTCTTCAGAAGTATCGGGTTCAAAAATCACGATATTTTGTGTTTGCATAATATTTTAAATTTTATAGTGCTGCAACGTTTTTATTAAAAAAATCTTTGAATTTAGATTTGGTAAGCATCCCGTCAATAATGCGGTAGATTGCGTTTTTGTCCTCGTCTTCCAGTTGTTCTATCAATAAAAGTTTTTCATTAATATTTTTATTTTCAATGGTCACTTCAGTCGGAATATTGCCCTCGTAATTAATAATCTGGTCTATAGTCATTCCGAAAAGTTGGGCAATTTTATTTAATGCATCAATGGAAAGCTCACGTTCGCCTTTTTCTGTTTTATTGTAATTAGCAGGATGTAAACCCGCTGCTAAAGCAATTTCCTTTTGGAGCAATCCTTTCTGCTCTCTGATTTTTTTAATGTTCAATCCTATTTGCATAACTCAAAGTTTATAAAGCAAATATAGTCAATTAGTATATTTAAATCCAATATATAAACTTTTTGACCTTTTATAATTGTCAAATAATTAATTATTTTATAACTTTGCAATAGTCAAAAAGACTAAAAATAATTATAAACCATTGTTTATGGAGATTACAGCGATAAAAGAACAATTAAGTTTATCCACTATCCTGCAGTATTACGGCTTAAAACCCGACAAGAACACAAAAATGTGTTGTCCGTTCCATGAGGATAAAACACCATCAATGCAGGTTTACTACAAAACCCAAACGGCTTATTGTTTTTCTTCCAAATGCAAAACCCACGGCAAGAGTATAGACGTGATCGATTTTATAATGTACAAGGAAAGCCTATCCAAACACGAAGCATTAATAAAAGCAGAAACGCTTTTGAACAGTAGTCCTGCATTGTCCATTAATGGAAATGTAAAAACCAAAGTCCAGAATCTGGAATTATCCCAAAGCCAGTTTTTAGGAAATATGTTCCAATATTTTAGGAATGCCATCAGCAACAGCAAGCCTGCAAAGGAATATTTAGAAAAAAGGAATTTAGACAATTCCATTTTAGAGATTGGTTACAACTCTGGTCAGTTTCACCATGGAGAAAGGAAAACGGAGGAATTATTGAAACAGGCATTAGAAACAGGATTGCTTTTAGATAAAGGACTAATCAACAGCAGAACCGGAGAAAAAGGATTTAGTCCTTTTGGGAAATGGTGCATCTGTTTTGCGCTCAGAAATCAGAAGAATGAAGTTACAGGATTGTATTTTAGAAGTGTTTTAAATGATGATAAAGCGAAACATTATTATCTAAAAAATCGAAGCGGGATTTACCCAGGTTATCCAAAACCCGAAACTAAAAAACTTATTTTAACGGAAGCCATTATTGATGGAGCAAGTTTATTACAAATTGAATCTATAAAAAAGGACTATGAAATTATAAGTTGTTTTGGAACAAACGGATTGAATGATGAAATCTTAAAATCTATCAAAGAACTTCCAGAACTGGAGGAAATTATCTTTTGTTTTGATCAGGACGACGCAGGAAAAGAAGCCGTAAATAAATATGCAAAAGTTCTGCAGGAGGAAATCCCAAAGATAAAAACATCAAATTTAGAATTACCCAACAACGATGTAAACGAAACCCTGCAACTTCATAACGAGGAAATATTTTTAGAACTTTTAGAAAAGCGGACTATTTTATTTTCAACTGAAAAAATAACTGAAAATAAATCTGTGGAATCCGTGGGATCTGTGAGCCAAAAAGCAGAAAAGCCAGTGAGCAACACTATCGACTTTTTAAGCCAAAAAAACCTGTTGCAGGAACTCAACAAACTCATAGAAAAAGCCGGCATCATCGGCGAGGAAAACAGTCGGTTATTATTGTTTTTAATCACGATCAGTTATTTAAATAAAAGTCCGCTTCATGGAATTGTGCAAGGATCCAGCGGAAGCGGAAAAACCCATATCATCAGCAGAATAGCGGATTTAATGCCACAGGAAGATGTCTTAAGATTTACAAGAATTACCGAATCAAGTCTGTACAATTGGGGAGAATTTGATTTATTCCAAAAGATAATCATCATCGAGGATCTGGACGGTTTAAAAGAAGATGCTTTGTATGCTTTAAGAGAATTTATCAGTAACCAAGTTTTAAGAAGTTCGGTAACCATTAAAGATAAAAAGGGAAACAATAAATCTTCTCATAAAATCGTGAAAGGACAGTTTTCCTCACTTTCTGCCACCACAAAAGGCGAAATGTATGAGGACAATATGAACCGCAGTTTTATAGTCGCCATTAATGAAAGCGAAGAACAGACAGAGAAAATAATCGCCTACCAAAACCGCAGGAATGCGGGAGAAATCGATAAAAACACCCAAGAAAAAGCGATTGGTTTTACACAGAAAATCGTCAGAAATCTAAAGCATTACGAGGTTGTAAATCCCTACGCCACACAGATAAAACTACCGAATAACGTGAAAAATAAAAGGCGCTTAAATGAAATGTTCCAAAGTATCATTAAGCAAATCACATTAATCCATCAGTTCCAGCGAGAAGTTAAAAACGGTTTTTTAATTACAGAAATCGAGGATATTGAGAATGCAGTGGAGATATTATTCGAGAGTATTATTTTAAAGATTGATGAATTGGACGGCAGTTTGAGGCAGTTTTTTGAGAAATTAAAGAAGAGTTTTAAGGAAGAAAGTTTTACAAGGTTTGATGCGATGGAAGTGACGGGATTTAAGAAAACCCAACTGCAGTTTTATCTCAATGATCTGGTAAGGTTGGAATATTTAAAACAAATCGGTTTTGCCAACAAAGGATTTAGATATAAAATCTCTTACAGTGATAATATCCAGAAAGTTAGAAAGGATTTAAAAGAAGAATTTAGCAAACAAATAGAAGAATTAAAAAAATTGCCTCACCTGCAAGGTGTGAACGCTACCGAACACAAGCGAACACTAAACGGAAGCCAGCCGAGCGCTAAAGAACAACCTACGATGGCTTAAAATGCTGACAACCAACAATTAGCAACCAACAATTATTTAGCGTTCGGTAAAACTGAATATATTGAGTAAGCAAACCAATCATAGGTGTAGTAATGAATGAAGAATCAATCTTAAAATTTAGAATAGAATTACAGAATTTAGGCTATTGTGAAGCTGTTGTAAACTCTTATCCCAAGCAGATTAGATGGTTTTTAGATTACTGTAAAAAAGAAAAAGAAGACATCACTTCCAGGGATATTTTAGACTACCACAAAAGTTTAGAAACCACCAAAAGCCGGGTTACAAAATCCAATTTAAGCCAAAGTTCTATTGCAGGAAAAATGCGAAGTATAAGACTTTATTTTGATTATTTACAGAGAATTGGAGAGATAAAAATCAATCCCTACCAACTGAAAATAAAATCCCCTAAGTATGAAGAAAGGAAAATATTTAGTCGGGAAGAAATAACAAAATTATATGAAAAAAGCAGTCCCTTACAACTCATTATCCTGCATTTATGTTACGGTTGTGGATTGCGCCGGAATGAAGCCGCAGAACTAAAGATAAAGGATATCGATCTAGAAAATTGTCTGCTGTATATCAAAAAAGGAAAAGGCAAAAAAAGAAGAGTGATCCCATTTACAAAGCAGGTTCAGAGAGATATTAAAGATTTTATTTTTTCAACTGAAATCGAGGAACGAGTATGCCCCTCAATACTAAATGTAAAGAATAAAACATAAACAAAAAAGCCAAAAAAGCCAATAATCATAAGTGTTTCGGGTGTTTTTGATTGTTAATCATGGATAAATCGAAATGTAAATTTATCACCGTTTAGTACCATAATGCTACCGTTTAAATCAATTTTAAAAGAAGATTAAACTCATTACCACTATGTAAAGCCAATATAGCGACCAATAGTACTGTTAATAGTCCTAGAACCTCTGTTCTGGGACTATTTTCGTTTCAAAGATCATCCTTTGATATAGGTACTGGTGCCTCATTTCTGATTTATAAAAAAGGAACTAAATTCCTATTGGATTAACACTTGGATTAACACTTGGATTAACAAAGTGTAGTAAAATAAACATCGTGGAATAACTCTATTGTACTCTAAAAGCATCAAAACAGCATAAAACCCCGTTCAAAATCGCCTTAATTACATCTTGATCAACAGAAAGAATGAGCGTAAACAGCTGACTAACTGAAAGTTATGATATGTGTTTAATTATAACGTAGCAAAAAAGACGTGTTATTTCTTCTTTTTACTTAATTCAGGTTCAGGTTCAGCAACCATAGAATAAGAAACCGTCTCTGAGTATCTTTTATTTTGTAGGTTGGTGTTTTCCGTTTCCAACAAATGAATTTTGTCTTTTAGTTCCTGTATTGTATGTAAGAGTTCGATATTCTGTTTTGCCCATTCATACTGCTCTTTGTAGTGATCGCCCGAAATCATTTCGGGTTTTTGATCAGATTCAACAGTTGAAACCAACCAGTCTAAGGATTTAGACAGAATTTTACCTAACTCAATCGCTTGTAAAAGTGTCGGCATTAGTTTACCACGCTCAATTTTTGAGAACTGACTAGGATCCATTCCCAGTTTTTCTGCAAGATCCTTTTGACTCAAATTTATCGCTTCACGAGCTTCTTTGATTCTACTTCCAATTATCATGATGTTAGTTTTTTTTCACTAAAAAGGAAAATAATTCCATTAATATTTTTTTAAATGGAATATAGTTCCTTTCTTTGCTTCATTAATGAAACAAAAAAGACAATGAACAAACCTACGAAAAAAAGACAGACCTACAATGTAGAAGTTATCAATGCACTTACAGAAGAGTTCGAAGTTTCTTCTCAATTCGTAAGACAGTGCATTAGAAAAGAAAAACACAGCCTCACTGCAGATAACATCAGAAAGAAATATAACGAAATGGCTGGCGCTTCTCTTAACGCAATCAAAAACTTTAAAAAAAACCTGATATGAGATTCATTTATTCCTATAAAAAGAACATTTTTTTCCCTTTAGAAGGGAATACAGTAGAAATCAGAATATACCATTCTGTACTCGGAGGTTCAATCACCTGGATGACTTCAAAAAAATTGCCCGCTAATTTAACCACTTAGATATGCCACACTTTTGGAACAACACAAATACCGTGGCAGTATTTCCGGAAGAACTTATACCGGAGCACTGGAAGAACCAAGCTTGCCTGTCTGTTGAGATCAGCAGAAACAAGTCTAATTCTTTCGGAGTGAAGGCACTGCAGCGCGGTGGTGGCAAAGGCAAAAAAATGATCATTGATTTCGATTCATTGCCAGCACACATTCAGCAAGCTTTGGGAGATCCACGCAAAATGGAACACAATCTTTTGTATTTCTACAAAACCGATTCTGTTGCCGTTGATTTTTACACCTCATTCACGCGTCCAGATGGTTCTCACTTGAATCCAGACGAACAGCAACGATATATTACCAATGCAAGCGTAATGATCAGTGTGGTGAAACTCAGAAGCAAGCACCAAACCGAGCGCATCAAAATGGGAATGTCGCTGAAAGGTCTCAATACTTTTCTGTGTGAAGAAAGCAACTCATTCAATCCTATTTTGTTGAAAAAGTTTTCTTTTAGTCATAATCTGCCAACGCATCCAACCCGATTTAAAGAAGCTTTAAACGAGTTTGAAACTCCATTTAATCAATGGCCTTACAACTTTCTATCGATCATTAAAGATGTGGAAGGAAAACGTAAACAGAACGCCCGAATTGTAGATGATATTACAGAAGCAATCTTAAACGGTCTTTTCGCCAATATCTCACACAAACCGACCGCAACTGAAATTTATCGTGCTTATGAAGCATTTTTAAACGGATATGCACAGGTTTACAACGAAGATACAGGCGAAATCTACGATCCGAAAGCATTCCCGAAACTTTCGGAAAGTACAGTTGCTCTATATATCTCTAAATGGGAAAATCAAGCAGCCACGCACAAACTTCGTTCCGGGGATCGTCAGAAATATATGGGCAAATTCAAACCATACCACCAATTGGAGCGTCCAAAGTTTGCAGGTTCGCTGATTTCAATTGATGACAGAAACCCACCTTTCAAAGATTTAGACGGTAAAAGAGTTTGGTTTTACAACGGGATCGATTTGGCTTCTGAATGTTACACCGTTTTTGTTTACGGCAAAACCAAAGAAGGAATTATCACCGAGTTCTACCGTCAGATGGTCAGAAATTACACAGAATGGGGTTTAAATCTTCCTGATGGACTCGAAGCTGAGTCTGCATTGAACAGCAGTTTTAAAGAAACTTTCCTGCAAGAAGGATATATGTTCCAGAATGTACGGATTGAAGCCAACAATGCACGAGGAAAAAGAATTGAGCGCTATTTCGGAGCACTGCGATATGAAGTGGAGAAACAACGTGAAGGATGGTTGGCCAGACCGCACGCGAAATCAGAATCCAATCAGATGGGTGCAGCAACAGTTCCGATGGTTCCTTATGATCAAATTGTGGAAGGTGCCATACAAGATTTATACACTTGGAATAATTCGCCACACTCTCAGGATCCATCAGTTACCCGTTGGGAATATTTCTTACAGAATCAACACCCGGAACTGAAACCAACGAACTGGAAAGCGATTTTGCCCTTTCTAGGTTATGAGCAAAAATCATCCTGTAACACCGGTTACATCAAACTGCAGGGAAAACCAAGAGCGATCGCAATGGATGGAAAAATCTGCTTAGGTGAAAAACTCATCAATGTAATGAAAGCCATTGAAGGAAAAGAAATCGACATCTACTGGCTGGATGATAACCAAGGCAACGTGATGAAAGCATTAGCATTCTACGAAGGAAGATTTATCTGTGAAGTTCAGGAAATGCCGAAATACAACAGAGCCATTATTGAACGCACCGATGCTGATGAAGCAGCCAGAGAATTACAAAGCAGTTATGTGGCAAGTGTGGACGGCTTTATCAGAAGTCAGGAAAAATCATTAATGAAAATTAATATTTATCACCAACCGAAACCGATACCACAGAATGGATTCTTTATCCCGGGAATGAAACATAACAACAGGTTTAGCCCAACAGATCCTGACACGGTAGAAACTATTGATATCGAAGACGAAGAGAAAATGGCAGCCGTGCCGTCTGTAAGTTGGCAAAACGCATTCATGAAATAAACTTTTAAAAAAAATAAGGATGGAATTATCACTAGAATATAAGCAGCAAGTAAAAACGGTTCTTTTGGAACGTCGCCCTAATTTCGGCGGTACCGATGCGCAGTTTGCAAAGATCTACGGCATCAATGGTTCAGTATTCAGCAGATTGAACAAAGGAGAAATCGACGGTCTTATTTCACCGTCTCAGTGGCTTCAAATCGGTCGTGAACTTGATATTAATCCAAAGAAAAGCAGTTGGAAAGTAGTTCGCACGAAGGTTTATACTGAAATAGAATCCAGTATTCATTTCTGCCAGACTTTCTCACGCTCTATGGTTTTGGTTGATGCCTGTGGAATCGGCAAAACTTTCTCAGCAAAGAATATCGTGAAAACTATGCGCAATGCTTTTTATGTGGATTGTTCCCAAGCCAAAAGCAAGCAGTTATTCGTTCGCCACTTCGCCAAAACTTTAGGAATCGATAACAAAGGAAAATACGTCGATGTAAAAGAGAATCTGAAATATTATATCAATCAGCTCGACAGTCCGGTGTTTGTGTTGGATGAAGTTGGAGACTTAGAATACACGGCTTTTTTAGAATTAAAAGAACTGTGGAATTCAGCAGACGGGACCTGTGGTTGGCTCATGATGGGTGCAGATGGATTGCGAAACAAAATCCAGAAAGGAATCAACAATAAGAAAGTTGGTTTTGCTGAAATATTCAGCCGCTTTTCTGACGAGTTCATTCAATTGACACCCAATGGTGTTGCCGATAAAAAAGCATTTTACAATGAATTATTAACGCAGGTTGCCACCGCCAACCATACCGGAAACCAACCAGTAGAAGCACTGGTGAAAATCTGTCTGAACAAAGAAGCAACCCTGAGACATCTGGAAACTTTAATCAAAATTTCTGTATAGATGAGGGCCTACACTGTAAGTAATATACTGAACCGCAAAATGAAAATATTAACGCTCACAGGAATTTGGCTAACCATCTTTGGAAATCCCGAAAGAACCGGAAAAGTATGGATCATTTACGGCGAAGAAAAACAAGGTAAAACATGGTTTGCCATGTTGCTGGCTCAATTCCTCAGCACGCTGGAACCAGTGCTTTATATCTCAGCAGAAGAGGGTTTGGGATTAACGTTCCAGGAAGTGATTGTAAGAGCCAATTTCGACCCGAAAAATAAGAAGTTCAAAGCGTACGGATATGTTCCCTTGGCAGATTTAAAAGCCACTTTGAAAAAACGGTACGCCCCCAAACTGGTCTTTATCGATAACGTTACTTTTTATTCGGATGAACTGAAAAACGGCGGACTGCAGGAACTCTTAAAAGAAAATCCAGATAAACTCTTCATTTTCTTAGCCCACGAAGATCGTGGCGAACCGTACACGGCGACCGCAAAGATGATCAAGAGATTAGCGGACAGAATTGTAAGAGTTCAGGGATTGGTTGCCACGGTTGGCGGCAGAACCACCGGCGGACAGTTTTGCATCGACCAGGAAAAAGCAATGATCCTTCACGGATCTGATATCATTAATAACTAACGCAAACATTCACAACAATGAAAACCATAAACAACAATCCAAACAACCCGAACCGCTTTTTGATCAAGCGCGCTCTAGGGTACAATGACTGGGGGTACGATAATCTGATTCATCAGTTTTTCGTTACCTGGTGCGAGGCAATGGCTCTGAAATTTTTCCATAAAGACAGAGACCTTATTTCCAATGAAACGCTGTACAATTATTATCAAAGGCAGTGGCAAATATTGGTAGAAACCAGAATGATTCAGGAATACGGCGGTTATCTGCAGAACAATATACAAGATTCCGCTCAAACCTATTACAAATTCATTTATGAGTTCGCAATGGAACTGGAAAATTATTATCCGGCTTCGCTGATCAAGCAACCAAAACCGAAACCAAAACCTCAATATCAATTTAACCTCAATTAAAATTATGGACGAAAAAGAAGAAATCAAAGCAATCCTGGAACGCATGAGAAAAGCCAACATGCCTGCCATTTTCCTAGCCTTCGACGGGGAACATTTTATCAATGTAAAAAACTGCAAACTCGAAGTCGTTGCTCAATTGGTAGTTAACCAAATCGAAAGCAGTGACGAAATGAAAGAAGCTTTTGTGCTGGAACTGGAAAAACTGACCATTGATGAACTTACAAACGCTTCCGAAAATGGCTAACGAGTTTTTTCCACCCACCGAGGCCGACTTAGACCAAATGATCGTACAGGTTCAGAAAGAAATGGACTCAGCACTTACCCAATTGGAATACGATGTTCTGCACGACCGATTGAAAGATTTGAGAGAACAAAGAAGACAATTATTAATTAACAACAATATCATTTAAAATTATGACCAATTCAGCAAATATAGGTTATGGAAACCTTACAAAGGGATTAAACAGAAGTCAACGACGAGAAAAACCACAACGAGAGTTTTCCAATAAAAAAGGAATTCAACTGGTGGTGATCGGCGTACAGAAATACAAAAGAGTATTTCAGAAAATCGGAAACAAAACAATAGTTCACAGCATTTTAGTTCACCCAGTATAATTAATTACCATGACATTAGACATTACCAAACTTTCACCAGAAGAAAGAAAAAACCTAGTCGCTCAGGCGAAACAAATTGAAAAGCAGGAAAAAGAACAACGAGTTAATGACCTGCAGGCGTTAGAAGATATTGCAAAAGAAGTGGTTCCGGTATCGTTTGCACTTTTGTTGGAGGCTTCCGATAATTTAGCCAAAGCTAAAGAACAGGTGTTCAAAAACTTCATTGATTATTTAGAAATGAAGATCGACACCATCGGCATCAAAAGCAATCAGCAAAGTCACACCATTACCTACGGCAATCACTCGATTAAATTGGGTTACCGAATTACAGATGGTTATACCGATGACGCAGGTTACGGATTGGCAATGGTTCACAAGTTTCTCGCAACCTTGGCAAAAGATGAAAACTCTAAAAAACTCTTAGCAACTATTTCAAGGCTCTTGCAGAAAAACGCAAAAGGCGACTTGGATAGTAAGAAGGTTTTAGAACTGAGACAAATCGCGGATAAATATTATGCAGATACCGACTTTCAAAAAGGTTTAGAAATCATTCAAAACTCGTACAAACCGAAAATATCGAAATGGTTTATTGAAGCGTATCTGATAGATGGTACAGGCATCGAACAAAGTGTGCCACTTTCTATTACCGGTGTCAACTTACCCGATGATGTGGATCTTACTTTTTTACTTCCTAAAGAAACTGAATAATGATAACACTTATTATAGTATTAATGTTTGGAATCTGTATCGGTTTCCTATTAGGACTCATTGCTTATCTCATTGCAGATGGTTTATTTCAAATCGATTTATCAAAGCCGCATGATGAATATGATTAATAATTGATAAAAGCGGTTTTCCTCCGTAGCTCAGTGGATAGAGCGTTTTACTTGCAAGTGTTAAACGGATTAAAGGTCGCAGGTTCGAATCCTGCCGGAGGAGCAAAAATAAATTTTAAAAAATGAGCACAATTACAAAACCACAAATCCAGCAATTACAAACTATTTGCGCTGGTAAATTCCGAAGCCGTGAAGAGCGTTTAGAATGCTTATCTGATATGATGGGTGTAGAAGTTCTATCCGTAAAAGATTTGAACCAAACCCAAGCTGATGAGTTAATTTACTTTTTCAATACAGGTAAAACGTTAGATCATTCGTCTTGGGCACTTTTTGACCGCAATAACACGCAGCACAAGACCATCCTGTCGCTTTGTCATCAGTTGGGATGGGTACAGGAAGAAAATCCACAGTTTGCAGATCTGCACCGCTTGGGTGGATGGTTGAAATCTGACAAAAGCCCGGTGAAAATGCAGTTGAAAGAGATGAATAAAATCCAATTATCTAAAATCATTTTCGCTATTCAAAACATGCTTAAATCTAATTTTAACAAATAAAACAATGAATATTACAATTTTACTCACTGCGTTGATGATTATATTAATTCCTGTTGGAATTTTAATTCTTCAAAAAGACACTCCAAAACGTTGCAGACTTTTTATGCTGAGTTTTTCGGTACAGATTGCCTGTATTATTTACATTTTTTACACCAATTCTTAAACAAACTGAACTAGAGAAAAGAGAAACAATCAAAAAAAAATCAAAAAAATGAAAATAGCATTACACAAAATCGGAAACAAAGTATCAAATGAAGGCTGTGGCTTTTCTGATACAGAATTAAACATCAGCGATGATAAAAAAGACCTTTTACAGAATTATTTTTTAGGTTCTTTTAAGTCTGAAGAAACCTTCCATTTTTACAGTGACACCTATTTGACGAATAATCTAATTTTTGGGTGTGTATCAGAAATTTTCGAAGATCATCGGAACTTCATAAATAGTTCAAAAAACATTGGAAATATTTTATACAATGCAGCCGAAAATCCAAGGGTCCAAGGTGGTGAATTATTTGTCGTTTATTTTCAAGCCGAAAACGAAAATGAAGTTGATAAAATTGGAATCTTCAAAACGGAAAAAAGAGAACCATTTTTAAAAATTTCACCCAACGAAATAGATCCTATTGAAGTTGATAAAGGTGTGAGTTTAGTGAGAATTGATAAAGCTGCGCTAATTTTCAACCAAGATAAAGAAACAGGTTACGTTCTGCAAGTTGTAGATAATAACAAAAACGGTGATCTGTATTATTGGTTTGAAGATTTTCTGAAGGTGAAGCAGAGACAAGATGAATATTACCATACGCAGGAAACCTTATCAGTTTACAAACAGTTTATCACTAAACAACTACCACAAGAGTTCGAAATTACCAAAGCGGATCAAGCCGAGTTCCTTAATAAGTCTATTGAATTTTTTAAAGAAAAAGAAAAATTTGATTACGATGAATTCACCAATGAAGTTTTGCAAGATGAAACAGTAATTGAAAGTTTCAGCAACTTTAAATCTGATTACGAACAGGAAATGCAGGTTTCAGTCTCGGAAGCCTTTGATATCAATCCATCAGCCGTAAAAAAACAAAGTCGCGGTTTCAAAAGCATTATTAAACTGGATAAAAACTTTAGTATTTATGTTCATGGCGACCGCAAACTTATTGACCAGGGTACCGACGAAATTGGTAAGTATTATAAACTGTATTTCGAAGACGAAAAGTAAAGTCCAATATTAAATCATGACTACCGAACAACTTCTATTAAAACTCAAACACCGTTTCCGCGATTACTTCTTTCCGGATGCGTACGGTGTGAGTGGTTCGTTGGTCGGTATGGATGATTTAATCGAAGAGTTTACCGAAAATAATTACTTTATGAAAATAGAATTTAGAATAGACCGCCAAAAAGTTATTGCACTTAATCAGGTGATGGGTGGTTATGACTCGGTAGAGTTTCACACGCTCAGCAAAGCGCAAAAAAGAACTTTTGCCATGCGCCTGGAACTTCGTCACCTGTTCATCAAAAAAACACTTTCAGCACCCGAAAACAAAGATTTTAAAATGAAACTTCCGTTTTATCTCGCTGAAGAATTGTTGGATATTTTAATTGAATACTGTGCAGTGGATGACAGAACGTATCTAACAGGTCTCGACAAATTAAAAAACGATTTACACCAATTACTACTATGAGAACATTTATCGCGAAACATTTTAAAACAGGTCTTAAACTGACTTTTAAATACGATTTAAACGGACTTTTAAGAGTATTGGAGTATGAAGGTGATTGGGATGCTGGGAAAATTGAAAGGGTAACCGCCAACATTACCAGTACTACCGAGGCCATGCTCGAAAAGATTAAAAACCAAGACCTGAGTTCATCGTGGATCTTCGCCGAACTTTCAGATGTGAGCTTCGCGAATTTCTATAAAAACTATCCCCGAAAGGTAGGACCCAAAGAACTCACAGAAAAAAGTTGGAACAAATTGGGAAATGTAGATAAAATGGAAGCAATCCTGTTTATCCCGGAACTCATCAAACTGAAAAGCGATGGAACCGCGTTCCCTTATCCCGCTGCTTACTTAAATAAAAAATATTGGAAATAATGAAAGTTAAAAAATTAAAAGAGCTTTTAGAAAGACTCGAAATGGAATACACTGATAGTGACAGTTGGGATGTATTAATAAATTTTGAAAATGGTTTCGCAATGATTAAACCGGATGCAATTTACGAAGGATCGGCCTGGAACATCGTAATTGATTGCGATTACCAACCAGAGGAAATTGTAGAAGAAATAACAATTAAACCTGTTTTAAATGAAAATTAAAATGTTTACCGATTCAATCACGAATGAATTGGAAGTAAAGGTTAATGCCTGGATCTCAGATCACGAAAAAATATATAAAATATTGGATGTCACTTTTAAAACTACTGAGAAAAAAGTGGTGGTAATGATTAAATATCAAAGACATTAAATATGAAAATTAACGACCACGAATACAGCAAAGAAGAGGTTTTGGCCGCTTTGAAAAAGAAAGGATATTTGATATTGAAACACACCTTTCACGATGAAGAGCACGTGCACGGCAGCCGATTTATTAAACACCACTACACCACAGAATGCGCCTTGAAAGGTAGAGATCTACCAGAAGAAAGCAACCAGTGGCAGAAAGTGGCAGAAAATGAATTTCAACAAATTAACGTAAAACCGCCACTTGTATAGTGAGCGGTTTTTTTTATTAACTTTACAAAAAAAAGATGATAGGAGTTACTTTTCAGGTACCGGATTTGAATTTTACAACAAGCACCATTCCGATGCAATTAATACCACAAATTGGACACCAAATATTTTTAGGAGATTTTATAACTGAAGAGGAGGAAAACAAAATATGTTCGGAAAATAAAAACCCGAATATAGATTCTTTAATCGTCAAAAATGTTGCTTGGTTAAGAAGTCCAAGGCATAAAGAGATATATGTGCTTATTACTTTATTTAATGATTAAGGTTGAAAAATGGGGTTCTTTAGTTTTTTCAGAAAAAAGGCACAGCCTATTAAATCTAAAAACGATCATCACATTGTTTATGAAGTTAACTTAAATGATGAAGGCATTCAAAAAATAAATGAAGAATTAGAAAATGAGTATTTGAATCGATGGATAGGTAAAAACATCATTGAAGGTTCTAGCGATGATGGTCACATTATCTATAAAACAAATAGAGTTAACAGCGTAGAAAGAAATGAAATAGGATTTTATGGATTAAAGCACTATTCCTCCGATGGAAATTATTGCGCTGTAAATCTGGACGATGATATTGAATATAATTTAGCACTTGTTGATGTTGCAAATCAAAAAATATTATTCAAGAAAAAGTTAGTTAGGCCAAAACGATGCTTAGTAACGAGTTCCGGTGTTTTGATTTGTGAAGATTGGGGCGATAATAAAAATAAAAGCAACTTCATTTACATTTATGATAAAAATGGAATTGAGTTATTGAAAAAAGTGCATCGCTACTTTTTAGGTGATATATTCCAGTTAAGTGATAATGAATCTGTATTTAATTATGAGTTAAATTTGACTCATCAAAAATTTAAAATTAATTTAAAAGAATTAACAGAATGAAAAAACTATTACTCATCTTCCTTTTCATTTCTGCGTTCGCGTTTGGACAGGAGAAAACGCTATATAAAGCCGTTTCGTACGATAATCTGATAGAACTCTATAATCAGAAGTTAAAGGTAAATAATGAAGATCTGACAGGTAATATTGAGCGATGCAAATATATTATTGAAACTGCCAAACAAGAGAATGATGACAATACAGAACAGGCATTCACTCTGTTTTTAAAAGGACTGCAGGAAGCGAAATTTACAACAGATAAAAATCTGCCTTTTATTTCTGTGTACCAGGATCCAACTTCTTACAATTTTTACGATTCCCAAAATAAATTTGTCGGCAGGGTTTACAAAGAAAAATTCGAGGAACAAATCGCTATAAATGGCGACAATACAGAAACTTACATGAGTAATTATTTTTACTTAAGTCAGGATTAAATTTTGTTAAATGGAATATACTTCCATATATTTGCGAGACTGATCGCTACATGGGCAAAATTCTACAACGCAATACCTTACTTCGTTACAGACTCATACGAGATCTGTATTTGCTGCATAAAACTGAGGACATCGCTGATACCGTTGTCCTCAGAAATTATATTTACCCCTTGTACCCAATCAGCAGAACAACGCTCAACACTATTCTAAGTACGCCAATTGATAAATTGATTGCAGAAAAGAACGCTAGCAATTGTGCAAGCCAACTGAGTAAACCACTCTGATTTCCTGCACGCCGTCATCCCGACGAACTGAGCTCATTCCCGTTCTGATCATTTTGCCACAATTAACTGCAGGGTTCCAACCGTGCAGAACCTCGTGCGCTTTCCTTACGATTTCCCAAATTTCCCACGCTTTATCTTTTTGCAATGCCGGTGCTCTATAACTGGAATTTGTTAATTTCAATTTTGCAAAAGTAAGTTCTATACTCACGGTTGCTTCCTGCCGGTTCATAGGTTGTGCGCTTACGGCGGTTCCTAAATTGCTATAATTAGCACTAGTTAAGGTAATCAAAGAGCATGGCCATTGTACGGGAATTTCTGGACCATACAGATCCAGTTGTCCCCAATTCTCATCAATGTATTTCAGATCTGTTACCTCAGTTCCTAATTTATCCTGGATAGATTTTAATATCGATTCCATATTTACAAAGTTTTGGTTTCCGACTGAACGGAAGTGATGATATTTCTGTTCGGAATTTTACACGTATTGTGAAAATCACGCAAACGATGAATGCACGCCAATGGAAATCTAAGCACGTCGATTCCAATAATAAAAATAATTGTTTTCATGGTTTTAAATGGTATAAAATGATATCGTTTAATTCTTTCAGGTGATCATCGACCACGCCCGAAATGATTTCTCTAATTTTAGGATGCGCCCCAATCACTCTTCTTTCCGGTATTTTTATTTTGTTACCGATTGGCATTAATGCCAGGGCTTTAAATTGTTGCGCTTCGATGCTTAAAGCAGTGTTTCTTTTGGTTTTGGCAGCCGCTTTGGTTTTGATGCTGTACGAGATCCCACCAGATGCCTGATAATACATTGCCCAGAAATAACTCTTCATTTTTTTTGTGACCGTAATCTCACCGCCTTCATTGTGGATAGAAGCGTACGGCATTGAATTGCTGAAGGCTATTTTTGAACCGTCGATTTTCGCCTGATAACCACGGCGCAAATTGTTGGTTCTAGCCATCATGGATCCGCGCCGATTGATCAGCGTATTGGTTGGCCATTTCTTCTCAAAAAACGCCTTTCTTTCAAAATTGCGGTCGAACTCATCTTTCAGCTCGATCCTAACATCATTGATGATATTTTTATGAAGTTGATCTAAATTCATTGCTTATTTGATAATTATTGTAACTTTGCTAAATGGAAAATAGTTCCACATATAAAAACCTTGATCTCCGTAAAGTAACGATGTACGACATCGCAGAACTTTTTACGGATCAACCGCCATTGCTTATCAGTCCAGATGACGAATTGTCCGATGAGAACATTCGTATTCTTGGTCTTGTATCCTACGCTGATTATTATAAATTAACCGATCTTAAAGAAAAGCTTCAGAAACTTTTCAAGGATGAATTACTTTCTTTCAATTCTTAGTTTGGTATTCGCTTTCAATAATTCAACAAATTTTTCATTATCATAAATTTTTGCGTACTTGATTAATGACTCAATTACCGAATCTTTAATATCGTATTTGCTATTATTTTTCACTGCAGCAACTAATCCCCTCATCTGTTCCGTGTATTTATCCTCTACCAAAGTAGTTTTCACATCGCTAACCACTTTTTTAGGGTCAGATTCTGACCATTTAATCAACAGGTCATAGTTGACAACCATTTTATTATAAGCGGTATTGGAGCGATGGTTCTGCAGTTCCTCATTCTCTAATTTTCCACCCAGTTTTTTCATGAATTCCGGAAGCGTTTTTCTGGCAACAAATTCATTGGCCAATTCCATCGTTTTCGTTTGGTCTTTTGTTGAATACATGTTTCCCGGCTTGTTGGCGTTATGCCATATTTCATGATGAAGAGTTGATAATGCACGTTCCTGATCTAAAGTGGTTGGTTTACCGCTCTTAATGTTATTGATTCCGCCGATGGAAAGTTCTGTGATCTGCGAAGTCAAAGCAATCATTCCGTTCATGTCGGTAAAACCGTTTAGTTTTTTAGATCGAGTTATTTTAATTTCTTTGAAACCTCTTGCAAACAGTTCCTTGTTATCCTTAGCAAAACCTTCGAAGTGGTTTTTTAAATCTTTAACCGTTTTCAATGGTTGATCATCGATTATCTTTTTCACTTCATCTGCACCCTTCAATTTATTGTACGGATGTTTCGGTGGAAATACTTTTTGTTGAGCTCCCGGATTAAAGCGAAAAATCTCACTTCTGTTTTTCCCGTCTGCACCGATTTTGGTGGTTGCTCTGTCGCCGGCTTCATTTGCTTTCACCGAATCCGAAACCTCGAACTTTGTTTTTCTCACTTCAACTGCAGTACATCTGCAACGCCATCCATTGGGCGGATAATAAGACATCCAAAACGAATCATCACTAGGTAAAGTGATATCCTGTAAAGCAGCATGATCTGCACGAACGCGATCATCGTTCGCAGTTCTGTACTGTAGATTATACCGACCGTCTTGGTCGATTGCAGCCCAATTGGCAGCACTTTGAGAACTAGATACTGCAAATTGATGTTCTGCCTGCAGGTAATCTTGATTGTACCGGGAATTAACCTGGTTAAAATCTTTTGCGAATGCATCAAAACTGCGCACCTTTCCATCTTCCATCAAAAACGATGACGCTTCCAAAAGTTGAGCATGCGTACGTAAACCCGAAAATATGAAAGTATCGTTCTGTAGTTTTTCCAGCATTTGAGACGGGACATCGTTGTCCGTAATCGCATAATTTAAAACCTTGTTGGTTTCGTCAATGAGTTTTTTGTACGGTTTATCGTTGATATCTTCCGGGCTGTAACTTCCTTTTTCGTGCAGATGTTTAAAAGCGTTTTCAGCGGCTTTTAAAACAGTTTTAAATTGAGGTTCATCCGACTTTGCAGCAAGGTTGATTTTTTGACAACTTTCACAACTGCAATCGTACAGCGAACTTAATCTCGTATGAAGACCGTTGAAATATATTTTAGAACTGACAGGTAACGGTTGGTTGCCAGCTCTTAAGTGAAAAAATAATCTGCAGCGTTTAAATTTGTTCCAGGAATAGGTACCGCATTTTGTTTTACGCCGGTAACTTCAATGCCGAATTTATCTTTGATCCATTCAGGATCTACATCAAAAAAAGCAAGAGCCTGCACGGTGCGGTCCCATAAAGTTTGAAGATCTTCGGAAATTTCCCAGTTGAACACATAATCAGCGGGCACCGCTCCAATTCGTGCGAGTGCCGGCATTACTTTGGAGTTCATATACATTTCAACCAAAGCCATATCCGCCATAACCAACTTAGTCAATAGTTTTTGAGACGTTTCCTCTTTACTGTTGCTTCCGTGCTTCGTGTCCTGACCGACAATGGCACCCGAAATCAATAAGGAATTTTGATTGTCTGAAAAAGTCATCAAATTACTGTAAACGTCCCCGTTAGTATTGACGCCTTTTGCCCATTCAAACTCTTCTGTCGTATCAATAATAAACCAAGCCGCCGAACCCATGTCCTGCATCATTTTTTTACCGCGCGATACTGCTGCCGGATCTGAGGCATCGGTCTTGTAAACTCTTGGAGGTATTCCGTAAATTTCACACAATTCAGACCAGCAGGATTGTGCAAATCTTTTAAACAAAGCATGTGGAACCGCTTTATTTAAAAGTCCTTTTTCGCCCGGTTTCCCGAATTCTAAAATCCAAGTTCCAAACTCTGGAAGTTCGCGATACTTTACGCCTTTGTCTTCATTGTAATCAAAAAGCATCACTCCTGTTTTTGAAAGAACGTTTTGTCGTGGAATCAAATCGACTTTTAATTGAGGTTCATTTTGTCCGTCTTTTTTCCAATCAATTTCAATCAAAGAATGACCGTAAAATCTTGAATTAATGATCTGCGTAACGATATCATTGAACAGTTCAGAATTTTGGTAAGTTTCTGTCAATTCCTCATCAATGTCACCGCCTTTTTTTCGAAGATTAAAAGAAGATCCCAACGAATCCTGAATTCTATTTTCTATCTGTGACGTCAAAAGCGCGTCATCTAAAATAGTGGCGTATAAATTATACAACAGATATACAGAAGGACTGTCTGTATTATTAAAACCATTGAGCGCCGTCCGCCATTTTGCAATATCCTGTCGGGTTTGCGTGACGGTTTTATCCACCAACTGGGGATAAAGTTTAGTTCCCACACTATTGGGTGTTGATTTGGCAGTGGTTTTGGCGGCTAACTGTGATCTGTTATTTCGGGCTTTATTGGTAAGTCTTGACATTGGTTATAGTTTTTATTCGTGGTTAAATTTCTCACGGCTGCCGTAAATGAAAGGTTCGGTACCGGCAGAATTGGGGTCGATATCTGGCGTTTGTGGCAGGGTGCTCAGTTTTATTTCACCACGAGCAAATTGCTTTAACCAGGTGATCGCCCGATCATACCTTTCTTTCGCCGTTTCATAAATGATATCAACATTACATAATTCTATGATGTAGAACTTTGCGAGTGTTACCGTCATTCGGACCAGCAAAGAATTTCGTTCAGTTCCTGTTGCTCCCAGAATTAATTCGATATCGTATTTGGTACGTCCGTCGCTCCATTCTACAGCAGTTAAATAACTGCGAACCTCTTCCTCAGCAGCTGCCATTGCCTGAGCCGTGATATCTTCATTGCCTTCCGTAATTTGCTCAATTTGATAGCTGTAAATGGTCGTGCCTAAATCGGCTTTTTGTAAAAACATAGTTTGTATTTTTATTAATATCTGCGACTTTCAACCTGTCCGGACGCGTAAGCCATATCATCTTTTACCACTCGGGTATCGATCATGGTTTTTGCACCTTCAAAAGCATCAGGTCCGTCCATTTCTTTCGACTTTTCGGAAACTCCTAACCACTCATCTTCCATTTCGATCATCATGGGATTTTCCTTTTCTTTTTCATTGAAAATAATATCACCGTTGTCATTATCATCTTTCATATTTTCAAGCCGTTCGAATTTGTCGGCTTTTTTCCGTTTATCCTCCCGAACTGGTAATCTGACATCATGTTCTTTTCGGTATTTTTCCAAAAGCGGTTTGATTACCTGTTGAAAATGCGGGTTCTGAAGACTGTTATTTTCAATAAACATCTTTTTGGTGTCGATGCCGTTTCTGTCGAGATAATTGTAAGCCTGTCCGATCCAGTTAACCATTATAGAATTGGTAACTTTTCCTAACCACACTTTATATCCATAATATCTGCCTTCAAATAAGCCTACAATAACCACAGCTTTAGAACTGCTTTTCTTTTCTGTACTATTTGAGGGTGAAGGATCAACGTAAGTCACTAATTTTTCACATTTCTTCAGCGGTGGACATTTGCCATATAAAAATTGGGTTAAAGTATCACCCTCAGCAGATGGATTATTGTAATATTCTTTTTGTTCGGCTTTTTTAGAAATTTTCCGTTTGCCTTTGGAGTTGTAAAACATGGCATGGATCATTTCCGCCGTATTTTTCGCCCACGTTGGGTTTCCTTTTTTATCTGTAAGGTTTATTTTATCCCAAACATCTGCAAGCTCACCCATGATGGTGATTGTACAGTATTTGTGGATAATGTTTCCGTTGATGATCACCAATAAGGGAACTGAAACTGAACGCGTCGGAATAACCGCCTCTTGGATCCAGTCGGTATCTGCTTTTACCCGGTCTTTATTTCGGCACTTTTCATCGGTATCAAAATCATCGATGATAATTCCGTCCGGACGTGCTGCATCATTTCTGGTACCACGGGGTGATTGTCCGGCACCGAGTGCACGAAAGGAGAAACCAAATTTTGTAGTGAATTCGTGATCTTCCCATTTCCCGACCTGTCTCTGAACGCCGTAATCATTAATGATTCGGTTATTTGACTCCAGAATATTTTTATAGGGCAAAAGCAGACGTTTGGCATTGTCTTCCGTATTGGAGATCATTAACCAAACCTTCTTCTTTTTGGTGAATGACAAATACAAAGCCTCCATCATGGTTCTGGCAGACTTTGCCAGTTCCCGGGACCAGGAACGAACTTCTAACCATTCGGGATTATTTACAATTCTTTTTGTGGCTGCTATGTGGAAAGGTGCAGGTTTGGCGGTGTAATAAGACGGGAAATACCAGGCGAACCATTTTTCGGGATCCGCTTCCAAAGCTTCAATTCTTTTTCTCTTTGCAAGTTGGCTTTCATTTAAGTCCACAGGCGTACTTTTCGCAATGTTATTGCGAAAGGATTCCCATGTTTCCAGATGTCTTTTATCTGTTGTCTTTTTTGCCATTATTGCAATTGTTGGCGGATAAATAGGTCAAAAAACTCACTGAATTTTTGAGCCTGAGCAAAATCAATTTCACGTACAAATTCGCAGAAATCCATTCCAACATTTACAGAGTCACCGATGCTTGTTTCACCTTCTAATTTATTGATGGCATTGGTGATCTTAATAATGGTATCGGCTTCTTTTGAAGTTGGTACGTTGGAAAGAATAATAGGATCGTATTCAGGTTTGGCTTCTGTTGGATTTCCTTCTTTATCAATTTTCACAGGTTTTAACATCGACTGTGTTACTGTCGCCCTGTTTAGAATATCATCATTAAGCCGTGCTAACTGATCATAAAGCATTTTGATCTGCTGTGGCTTCGTGGTGAGTAAAGATTTTTTAAGTTTTTTCCATTCACCATCATTTTCACCGATCCATTTGATCAGTGTTTTTTCAGTTACATCTGCCTTTTCGGCAATTTCTTTCTGCGTTAAATTCTTTTCGGTATATAGAAATTTGGCGTACTCCTTTTGCTCCGTTTTTTTGAGACCCATGCTATTAGTTTGTAGCAAAATTGCCATAATACAAACCAGTTAAAAAAAAACTGTACAGCTTCTGAACACAGTTGCTCAGGTACTGTACAATGTTGCTCAGTTTCTGTACAACTATTTTTTAATGAGAAATTTACGTCTGATGTTTGCGCTTTAAAACCGACAAAACGCATGTCAAAACATAAATTTATACTTAACGATGAAACAAAAGTAAATCAGTTCGGATTCCGGGTTTTGAACCTGGGAATTGATCTGGCGCGTTTCCGTGCGAATCCTGTAATTCTGGATTATCACCAACAAGGAAATGCAGCCGTTATTGGCAGATGGGAAAATATTCAAATAGAAGGAAGCCTGCTCACAGCGGAAGCGGAATTTGATGACGAAGACCCAAACGCTAAAATGATTTCCGGAAAGGTGGAGCGTGGATTTTTACGTGGTTGCAGTTTAGGCCTCAATCCTTTCTCAATGAACAATTTTCAGATTGCACCCGATGAAGTTTACGACCTCGTAAAATCAGAGGTTCTGGAAGCATCGATTGTTGCGATACCGAATAACGCCAACGCTATAAAACTGTATGCAACAACAGAAGACAGTATGAAGGAATTGCAGGAAAGTGAAATTTCCCAAATTCTCTTGACGGCCTCCGACATTTCAAATTTTAATATTAATAATTCCATGAAAAAAATCACCCTTAATTTATCCGCAATTGCCGCATTAGGTTTGCCGGGTAATTCGCTAGAACATGATGAATCAATCGTAAATGAAAAGATCATCAATTTGAAGTCAGAACTTGATGCTGCCAATCTGAAAATTACAGGTTTCCAGGAACTCGAAAACGACAAAAAAGCACAGTTATCAGCAAGTACTGTAAAAGCCGATATCATCGCTGGTAAAATTGATGCGACCAAGGAAGCTGATTATATCAAACTTCACGCAGAATTTCCAAGCATTTACAAATCCACCGTAACTGATGTCCCTGCAAAATCCAACTTAGGAGCACAGGTGAACACCGTACCAGTTGGTGAAGTAAAAGATTTAGAAACCTTCCAAAAATTGGATCTAACGGCTCAGTTGGAATTTAAAAACGGAAATCCCGATCAATACAAAGCCCTTTTTAAATAACATCATTTCTTTCATTTTTTTAAATTTTCCCAACCTTCTTCCTGTGAAGGAGGTTGGTTTTTAAAAGACTAATAACCATTTAAACTACAAAATAATGCCAGCAAATTTTCCAGAAGTATGGAGCTCGCGAGTAATTCAGCTATTGACCACGCAAAACGTGGCACCCTGGTTGGATGGAATTCCAGAACTTGATACAGAAGTTATAGAAGTAGGTTCCGGTTCTGCCGGCGAAACTAATATTATTCATTTACCAGTTGAAACTTTTCAACCAGAAGTGTTGTTGAATAACAGCACTTACCCAATCGCCGTTCAGGAATTTACCGACACTAATGTGATCATTAGTTTAGATAAATACCAAACGAAAGCAACATCATTATCTGATGATCAGATTATGGGTGCATCTTATGCTAGAATTGATTCTGCCACACGTGGACACGTTATTCAAATTAATTCTACCAAGTACAAAAAAGCAATCCACGCACAAGCACCTGCAGCGAACACCACCAAAACACCTGTGATCAAAATGGTTTTTGCTGGTACTGAAACTGGTCCAGAAAAAGCCAACATCCTTTATGAAGCAATGGTTGCGTTAAAAGGCAAATTTGATTCACAAGAAGTTCCGGTAGAAGGGAGACGTTTGGTTTTATCAACTGATCACGAAAATATTTTGTTGTTAGATAGAAATAGATTCGGAAATCGATTGTCTGATATGAATAGCGGAAAAGTTGCACCAAAAATCGCAGGATTTGAAATCTTCTCTTATGTTGCTAATCCAAAATATGCGGTAGCAGGAACTAAGAACGCATTCGGAGCAGTTGGAGTTCCGGCAACTGATTTGGTTGCATCGGTAGCTTTCCATAAAGAAAACGTGGCGAAAAAGACAGGTCTTACAAAGCAGTATTTCTCTAAATCTGCTGATGCACCAACAACGCAAACAAACTTATTGAACTACCGTCATTATTTCATCGCAATGCCTGCGAAAAATGAAATGATCGGCGCAATCATCTAATTCATTGTTGTGAATATAGAGGTACTACTTACGGCTTTAATCGGCGTCTTCACATCATTAGGAACTTGGTTTGCGGCCAGACGGAAAAACCTCGCAGACGTACAAAGCGGTGAGCTGGACAACGTTGAAAAAGCCGTTAAGTTTTACCGTGAACAGCTTGAAGACATCGCGAACAGATGGAAAGCTGCAACAGATGAAGCCAATACAATGAATTCATTGTATCGGCAGGCAATAAAGGATTTGAATTCGATGGAAATCAGATTTAATCAGTTAGCAGATGAGAACAGAGCTCTTATTGAAGAGTTGAAAAAGTACAAACAATTAAACGGAAAAATTATTACCCATGAGTAAAGATACATTCAAAAATCACCCTGACTTACAGGAATATTTCGAAACCAGTGATGGTACAAAATTCTACAAAGAAGATCTGGCTAAAAATCACGCCAGAACATTGGAAGATAAGGCGGTAACTGCGGTTTCGAGACCCGAAGAGGCAGAGGTGAAAAAACCTGCAGCTGAAATTTTAGAATTAATTCCTGATATGGATATTGATGATGCTACAGAATTTCTAATGGCTGAAAACCTTTTGGCTAAACCAAGAAAATCAGTTGTGGAAGCATTGACTGCACATCTTGAAGAACTTCAAAAATAATAGTTGATGAAACCAAAAATTTCAATAGCATTTAATAACGGCGTCATCGGAGCGGTGACGCCATTAGATACCGGTTGCTTTGGGATCGTTGCATCCGCTGTTGCGGTTGTTGGCGGTTTTCAACTCAATACGGCGTACCAGGTAAAATCTATGAAAGATGTTGCCAACTTAAAATTAACAGACAGTATTGATAATCACCGATTATTCAAAGCGCTTTCTGAATTTTATGACGAAGCCGGAAGCGGTTCTGAAGTATGGATCTATGGCATTGCAAAAACTGCGAAAGTTTCAGAATGGTTTACACCAGTTGCCGGGATTACACCAGTTGAAAATCTTTTGAATTCAGCAAATGGCAAAATTCGCGGATTATTTACCGTAAATGATTCGACCGCTGTTCCCGTAGTTACTGCCGGAATGGATGCCGATGTTTTACTGGCTGCTACAAAAGCGCAAACCCTTTTTGAAGATTATATAGGACGCAAATACGCGCCTTTCTTCACGATATTAGAAGGCTATGCTTTTACAGGCAATAAGGTAGATCTACCGGATTTAGCAGAATCAGCATTTAATAGTGTTGGAATCCTGATCGGTGACACCGAAACATTATCAGGTGTTACCACCAGCAAAGGAAGTGCAATGGGTGTTATTGCCGGAAGATTAGCGGCTTTTCCTGCAAAAGTAAATGCCGGAAAAGTGAACAACGGTGCATTGAAGGCTCCGAAACTTTTCATCAATGATCTACCGGTCGAAAATTACGACTGTGAAGCATTGTATGACAAAGGATATATCACGTTTACCACGCATCAAAGCCGTGCAGGATATTTCGTAATGGATGATCCTTTGGCATGTGCTATTGATGATGATTACCATTATTTGTCAAGACGCAGAACAATTAACGAAGCTTTCAGATTCTCTTACGATGCATTGTTGGATTTTCTTTTGGATGATGTGCCAACCAATTCGGACGGAACTCTGATTGCCACGTATGCAAAAACGATTGAAAGTGCTGTTGAGCGTAAAATTTCCAACAGTATGGGCGATGATCTAAGCCGTGACACGAACGACATCAATGATTCCGGTGTGAAATGTTTTGTTGATCCTACTCAAAATGTGGTCACCAGTTCCAGATTGGAGGTTGTGGTTAAAATTCGACCATTCGGCTATAACCGATGGATTAATGTGGTACTCGGTTTTGAACTTAATTCTTAATAAAAAACTATGGCACTAATTAACGACAGAGAATACGAATGGGCAGATCTCACCCTAATTCTCGGAGGTAGAGATTTAACCAGATTTCGAGGTTTGAAATATTCCGAGAAAATCGAACGTGAGGCCATTCATGCGAAAGGCAGAAACCCTGTTTCCATTCAGTCTGGGAATCTTGGCTATGAAGGTGAAGTAAAAATGCTGCAGTCAGAATATGAAGCTTTGGTGAAAGCCGGTAAAGGTTCAATTCTAAGTCTGTCATTGGATGCACTTGCTTGTTATGGCGATCCATTATCAGGCAATGCTATGATTACTGATAGAATCGAATCTCTTCGATTTACGGAAGCGGCAAAAGAATTTAACCAGGGCGATAAGTTTCAGGAAATCACTTTGCCATTTATCGCATTGCGCATCAAAAATCAAATATAAAAATCAAAGGCGATTACGGTCGCCTTTTTAATTCATTCACAACATGTCAAAAGAAATTACTCAAAAACAAATCGACGCCTGGAAAGTAGAACATGGCGAAATCTTCGCACTGAAGATCGGTGATAAAATTTGCTACTTAAAAACTCCTAACAGAAAAACATTGAGTTATGCTGCAATGGCTGGTCAAAAAGACAACATGGCATTTAACGAAATCATTCTGAAACAATGTTGGTTAGGCGGTGACGAAGAAATACAAACCAATGACGGTTTATTTCTATCGGCTTCATCCAAATTACCCGAACTCATTCAAATTAAAGAGGCGGAACTGGTAAAGCTATAGCTCAGGCGGAAGTAGATCCAAACAAAGATTGGTTAAGAGTTCAAAACGCCCAACTCACTTATTACTTCCATATAGCAGACCCAAGCCTATTAAGCGACCGAGAATGGGCTGTACGCGTTGCAGATTTAAAACACATCAGAAAACTTGAAACCGGATTATAACCATGAATAATGATTTGCTCTATAATATTATTGTACAAATGCAAGGACAGAATGCTGTTCTCGCTTCGGTAAATAATGTTCAGAGGCAAACCACGTCGATGGTTACCAATATCAACAGACAATTATCATCTATTAAGTTATCTTCCATCATCGACCAAGTTAATCGGGTTGCTGATGGAATTAATAGTTTGAATGGTCCCGGAATGGCTCTTTCAACATCAATGCATGATTTATCTGCAATGACAGGTGTTGCAGGTGATAAGTTGAAAGAAATTGAAGGTTACGCCAGGAACGCTGCCAAAACCTTTGGCGGTTCTGCTGCTGAGGGTGCAGAATCTTACAAATTAGTGCTCGGTCAGTTATCCCCCGAAATTGCAAAGGTTCCGACCGCGCTGAAAAGCATGGGTGAAACCATACAGTATACTTCTAAATTAATGGGTGGTGATTCCACTGCAGCTGCTGAAGTTTTGACCACGGCGATGAACCAATATGGAATTTCGCTCGATGACCCTACACAGGCTTCCAAAGTAATGGCATCCATGATGAACGTTATGGCGGCCGCAGCAGGTGAAGGTGCGGCTGAATTACCTCAAATTAAACAAGCCTTGGAGCAGTCAGGTATGGCGGCTAAATCGGCTAATGTTGCCTTTGAAGAAACCAACGCTGCGATTCAGATTTTAGACAAAGCTGGTAAAAAAGGAAGCGAGGGCGGTGTGGCTTACCGAAATGTTTTATCAAGTCTTGGTCAAGGTCGTTTTTTACCGAAAAGAGTTCAGGAGGAATTTCAAAAACTCGGTATCAACATCAACAGTTTAAACGATCCTTCTTTATCTCTATCTCAGAGATTGAATCATTTGAAACCATTATTAAAAGATTCGGCTCTGATGTCAGCATTATTTGGAAAGGAAAACAGCAATGCTGCAATGGCATTGATTGGTCAGACCACCGAAATGGACCGTTTAACAACTGCTGTAAAAGGCACTACTGAAGCTTATGACCAATCCGCGATTATCATGGAAAGTCCTGCAGAAAAAAACGCCAGGCTAAAATCTCAGTTAGATGATTTCAAAATAACGTTGTTTAATGCAACCAATGGTTGGATGGCCTACGCGTCCGTTATTGGTGATACTGCACGTGATGTTGCGAACCTTGCACCTGTTTTTGGGTTGGCAGGTTCTGCATTATCCTTTCTTACCAACACTCAAAAAATGGCAGCAGCCTGGACGTCTGTTGTAACAGGTGCGCAATGGTTGTGGAATGCTTCTATTATGGCATTTCCTGTATTGTGGATTGTTGCGGGTATCGTTGCTTTAATTGCAGTAATCGTTGCTTGTTGGAATAAGTTTGAAGGTTTCCGAAAAGTAATTTTCAAAGGTTGGGAGGCTATGAAAATGTTTGGTAACGTAATCAAAGATTATGTGATTAATCGATTCAAAGAACTTCTTTCGGGAATTAGCGGGATTGGTGATGCCTTACTAGACTTCTTTAATGGAGATTGGCAAAAAGCATGGGACACCGGGAAAAAGGCAATGTTTGATTTGAGCGGTGCAGGTTCCGCAGGAACTGCAATTGGTCAGGTACAAAGTGGTTGGGGTGCTGCAATGACAGCAGGACAGGCAACTTCTGATGCTTACACCAAAAAATTAGGAAAAGCGAATAACGCCGCTTCTGTAAATAATGGAATTGCAAAACCAGCAGGTATTCCAGGTTCAGAACTTTCAGGCGGTGCAGGAGGCAGTGCTAAAGATAAAGAGACTAAAGAAAAAGGAAAGAATAATACCGAAAGTATTGCCACTGGTGGCACCAAACACAATTATGTGACCTTACATATAAAAGAACTTATTGGAATTCAGAACTACGCAGGCTCTACAGGTTCTGCAGTTAGAAAAGCAGGTGAAGAGGTTTTAGATGAATTATTAAGAATAACGGCATCAGCCACAACAGCAGCAGGATAATGAAATTTACAAACGAAAATATATTGTTGGCTTCACTAATGGGAAGTAAAGTTGTGGAACAGATCCCACGATTTGAAGCGGTGCAGAATGAAATCTCTAAACATGTTTTACCACCGTTAAGATTTTTACCCATTCTCAATCAGCCCGTAAAAGTTGGCTATCCTAATTATCGGGTTGAGAATAATGGAGATGAATTGTGGCGAAATGATGATTCAATTTCTGAAGGCAATCAGTTTTTTCCATTTTCATTCAGAAGCTCGAAAGATGAAAACTGGTGGTTGTTACCTTGGGAACCGATGATAAATATATCTGGTGGAAATACCATCGTGAAAAGAAACATTGCGAAAGCGGGAAAAAATTTGATTGGATCGATAAAAGAAAGATGGTCCACTAATGATTACGAAATTACGATTACAGGCGCTTTTTATGGCGATAAAATGTTAGGAAAATCATCACAGACTTATCCCCGATACGAAATGGAAAAACTGAGGGATTATCTTCTGACTGCGGAAGCGATTGAGGTTCTGTGTGAGCCTTTGCAGATTTTAAACATTAATAAAATCGTGATCGAGTCGGTTTCATTTCCTTTCACAAAAGGCGAAAATGTACAAGCTTTTGAGATTAAAGCACTTTCGGACTTTCCGTATAATTTGATCTATAAACGCAAACGAGGAACTTTAACAGTTGGTGATGCTGACGGAAATTTTGAGAGATAATGTATCAATTAGATTGGAATATCAATTTTAAAAACAAGGATGGTGATTGGCGGTTAGGAATCTTGGCCGAGTGTGAAATCGAAAAATCGGTGAAGAACCTCGCTGATTTTGCCACGATTATTCTACCAGAAGCTGACATGAATATCGTTTTGAAAATTCAGGACTTTATTAAGAGATCTGATGAAGTTAGAATAAAGTTAGGTTATGATGGGAAATTAGAAACCGAGTTTCAAGGATATGTAAAAGAGATCATCACAGAAGACAGTTCATTGAAAATATTGTGTGAAGACGGTTTGTTTCTTTTCAGAAAAGGAATCAAGAACAAAGAATTTAAACCTGCATCGGTGAAGCAGATTGCACAATATGTAGTCGGGCAAATAGATCAGTCGTACAAAGTGGTTTGCACTTACGATTTACCTTATGATAAATTCACCATCTATCAAGCGACAGGGTTTGATGTTTTGGCTAAACTGCAGGAAGAAACGGGCGCCGATATTTATTTCGATATGCAAAACAAAGAATTACACATTCATCCAGCATACACAAGAAAAGCAGGTGAAGTCGATTACAGTATGCAACACAATATTGAAACAAGTTCTTTAGAATATAAATCGGCAGATGATAGAAAAGTAGAAGTTACCGTGGAAAGTGTTGGCCTTGATGGGAAAACCATCAGTAAAACAGTTGGCCAGACAGGCGGTGACAAGATTACTAAAAAAGTAGGTAGAATGTCAGCCAATGCAATCAAAATAATTGCAGATACAGAATACAGTAATAAAATGGCGCCAGGTTATGAAGGGAGTTTTGATGCATGGTTATTACCATATGTAGAACCGAATTTCACAGTTGGAATTTATGATAAGGATTATCCTTACAAAGATGGAAGATATTACGCGGAAAGTGTGGTGACTAACTTTAGCGAAAATGGCGGGAAGCGAACCATAACACCAGGAATAAAGTTGAGTAAATAATGGATAAAACAGTAAAATTAAAAGAGAATCTGCGATTGTTGGTTGGTGCTAATCCCAACTTACCAATAGATGGAATTGTTACTAAAATTAGTGGTGATACCTGTTCTGTGAAATTAGGTGATTTTGAGATATCAGATATCAGATTAAAAGCAACCGCAGACGGAACTGATAATTTACTAATCATTCCAAAAATCGGCACCAGGGTTTTAATGCTGAGCACGGATGGAACCATCGGAAACCTAACCGTAATAAAATGTGATGTTGCTGAAAAGATATTTTATAACGAAAACGGACTTTTAGTTGAGATCGACAGCACAACCGGAAAAGTAAAATTGCAGAATAATGAAACGAGTATTAAAACTTTATTTCAACAATTGGTAGATCTGCTAAAAACCTTAAAAGTTTTTACGCCAGTTGGACCGAGTGGGATTCCTTTACCGGATTCGATTGTGAAAATAGAAAATTTTGAAACGGATTTTAAAACACTATTAAAATGAGTTTAGAAACGGGAAAACCATCATTAAAAGCGGGCATTTTGGCACTTCATCAAGAAATGATGACTAGAGAAGTTTATTCAATGGATTATTATGCAGAACAGATGACAGAACTAATATACACATTTGTCAAAACCGCAGAATTAGAAGTGAATACAGGTATTGCAGTCTCAACAACAGGAACTGCAACTGCTCAAACAGGAACTACCACAACCAAAGGAACAGGAATATTAAAATAATGAAATCAAAAGCAACCGGCATACAATACCAAGACAGTTCAAACGGTCAGGTTTACGATCTCAAAATTGAGGTGGTGAAAGATCAGTTTGGAAAAATTGTCAGCGGTTTGGTGATCGGTGAAACTTTAGAGCAAAACATGGCGTCGATTCTCATCGCAGAACCTGGGGACTTCAAAGCTAATTTAGGATTAGGCGTTGGGTTGCGATCGGCTTTATTGGATGAAGATCTTTTGAAATATCGCCATGCAATCAAAAATCAGTTTTCCCTGGATAATCTTAACGTAAAACATTTGGATTTGTATAACCTTCAAAAATTTAATATCGATGCAGAATACGAATAAAACGCAGCAGGGCCAAAACTTCATTGATATGGTTTGCCAGTTGACAGGTACATTTGAAGAGGTTTTGGAAATGGCAATTTTAAATAACAGAAGTATTACCACGCCTTTGGAAATAGACACCGAAATTAAAGGGTCAGTGGTTCGAAATCAAGCGATCGCAAACCTGTTTGCAAATAAACAACCGGCAACGGCTTTGCAAAATAATTTAGAGGAACCGATTGAGGAATTAGAAGGTATTGGATATTGGATTATTAACAAAAATTTCATCGTACAATAATGGCACGCACAATTACAGAAATAAAGAAAAGCATCACTGACCGATTTATGATCGATGAAAATTTGGTCAATACCTATGGTCTTGATAATTCTAAAACTTTTGAAGATCAATTTTCGTTAACGGCTTTTGAAAATGTTTTAATTGACGTGTTTGTATTCCTGTTCTGGACTATGGAAAAACTATTCGATAATCACAAAACAGAAGTGAACGGAATTCTTTCAGTTTTAAAACCTCACACGGCTAGATGGTACCGCCAAAAAGCCCTTTCATTTCAATTTGGTTTTGATCTCTATGTTGATACCGATGTTTTTAATAATGAGGGGTATTCTGCTGAGCAAATAGAGAAATCAAAGATTATTAAATATTCAGCAGTCACAGAGGCTGTCAATGAAAGCCGTTTAATTATAAAGATTGCAACTGAGGATGGAAATCAGGAATTGTCACCCATATTAGTTCCACAAAAAGAAAGCTTTGATGCTTATATCGATGAGATACGAGATGCTGGTGTGAAAGTGACCATCATTAATTACTTACCGGATATCCTGAGATTAAACATTAAAATCTATTACGATCCATTGGTTCTAACTGCGTCTGGTGTTTCCATTTTAAGCGGTAAAAAACCTGTCGAAATAGCACTTAAAGAATACATGAAGGAATTACCTTTTGATGGTGAATTAATATTGTCATCGTTAATTGATAAGTTGCAAAAAACAGAAGGCGTTAAAATTCCACACATGATCAATGCTGCATCGAGTTGGATTGATCCAACCGGAACAACTTATGGGAATTTCGAAAACATTACGGTAAAAAAGATACCGACATCAGGATATTTCAAGATCGAAAACTTTAACAATATTGAATATGTGGTTTAGCATCAATTGGAAAATATTTGCTTTATCTCTTTTACCGCCGTATCTGCGAAGTATGACGGTTCAGTCTTGGATTCTGCTTTTAGTTTCAGCGGTTGAAACATTGCATTATGAATGGTTGCAATATAGAGCTGGCAACATCTACAAACTCGCCCATAACTCTCAAAAATGCTATCTGCGAGGTGCTTTAAATGATCGCTTTGACCGTGAGCTTCGCAGGATAAGAATTGATGATGGGAACGCTTTTAAAAGAAAATACATCTATACCGATGGCGAGGAAAAACCGAAGTACCTGGGAACGATCTTTCTTTATGATGATTCTGATTACTCAGATACCGGAGTAGATTTTATCGTGATCGTACCTGGTGATTTGGTGTATAGCGTTTACGAAATGCGGGCATTGATTGATTTTTACCGATTGGCTTCAAAAAGATATAAAATAGTTACAGAATAAAAGACATGAATAGAATAGATTTTAATCAAACAGGCGGTTTTCCTTTGTCTACACAGATATTGGACGCTGCACAGGAAGCGTATAAGAATTTTAACCAGTACGGCTATTTGGCTGGAAATGATTTGGTGATCATTACGGGTTGCGAAGTTGGCGCGGGTGGTTCTGTGACCAATGGCTTTGTTTCTATTAATGGAGAATTACTTCCGTTTGTGGGAACTACGGTCACTGCGAACGTGATCATCGTGGAAACTCCAGACGCTCGAGGATTCGAAGACGGCTCGGTAAAACCTGTAATCTATGCGAGATACGCCACGTTTGGCGATGGACCAGATGTTTTCACCTGGACAGATTTCAGAAGGCCGAAAACCTTGTTTCAATTAGAAGATCGGTTGACGCAATTAGAAAAAGCGGTGCCGATCGGCTTGGTTGCGGTTTGGGGATTACCTGCAGACGCTATTCCAGAAGGTTGGGTGGAGCATGATGATTTAAAAGGGAATGTGCCTGTTGGTCATAATACTGGTGACGTGAATTTTGGCGCGTTGGATGCCGTGATCGGAACTCCACAGGTTGCTTTGGAGAATACTAATTTACCTCCAATCTCAGTTACAATTCCTGTTGCGCCAAATCCTGATTCTCCAGGGGCAAATATGTACGGACGAGGTGGTTCTAGTGGATCTTCAACCTTTAGTATTAAAACTGGAGTTGCCACTCCTATGACCAATATTCAACCGTCACGAATCGTGAAATTTATCCGTTTTGTAGGATTTTTATAAAGAATTATGGCCAAAGTAAGCATCAATATCATAAAAGATTGGTTTAAAAACCAAATGAAACCGCCACAGGAGCAATTCTGGTCTTGGCTGGATTCGTTTTGGCATAAAGATGAACCGATTCCACAATCAGCTGTAGAAAATCTAGTTACCACCTTACAGAAGAAAGCCGACTTAGTAAACGGTGTGGTTCCTGAATCGCAACTTCCGTTTTCCGTCGTGACTTCTGAAGTGATCACTTTAGGATCTGTAGAATTGATCGACAATAAAACTTATTTAAGACTTCATAGTTCCGGAGCGAACAAAGTGCGGGTTAAAGGAAAACTGATCACGCGTACTTTTCAAAATAAGTGGACAATTACACCTATTGTAGCAGATGGCGTGAAAGTTTTGCGCGGTTACGCTGTGAAAAATAATGACGATTTTTTATTAGCTGAAGGTGCGGAACTGCCAACTTATGAAGAACCGGAAATACCAGAAGATGCTTTGGAGATTTTCAAGATCACCATGCGCTCCAGTGGAAATGTCATTGAACAAACTGAAAGCGGTTTAAAATATATTGCTGAAGACGGGTGGAAAAACCTCACAATAGACAACGACACAGGGGTTTATTTAACTATGAATTCACCGCAATCAAGTTTTGAGATTAACGTTACTGAGAGTTCTGTTACCCCTAAAATCTTAGGTCTTTTTACGCAAACAGGCATAAATCTTTGGGATGGTAAGCCCTTAGTGCTTTGGAATAATTCCTCAAAAACCATACAACTTCCTGTAGAAAGCCAAACAATATCACTTTTACCCTTTGAAAGCGCAACAGCCCTAAAGCCTGGGGATTTTAGTATTATTAAAATATATCATGGGAAACTAATAGCTTTAAAACTGCCATCTGATCCTTTTAAACTAGACAAACCACTTACACCTAACAATACAGCCGATCGAGTAGTTTTAGGAAATGGAAGCACTAAACCATTAAGTGAATTAGGTAGTTTACCAAGTGGAGGGAATGATGATGAAGTATTAATTAAAGCAGGGACAACTGGAATTTGGAGTTCATTTGTTAAGGGAATCGAGTTTTTAGGAAATGCCTGGTTAAAATTAAAGTTGATTTCTTTTCAGGGATATACTATTGCGCAAAAAAATGCAATTGCAAGTCCGCAGGAAGGAATGCTGATTTATCAGAATGAAAGCCCTAAAGGATTTCAGAAATATGAAGGCGGAGCTTGGACTGCGATCGGAAGTAATATTTCTAATGCAGATTTGAGCAATGTTTCGGCAAGGACTTTTACGCAGGGAAATTCTTTTACTTGGAATACTGGTGGATTTGGATATTTTTGGAAAGGCTTGGTTGATAAAACTGGTAACGCTGCGTACTCTAAATCGTTAATAATCCACCCAACCACAGGTGAAACAGTGACAAGAGATTTCGCTGATCCTGCCGCAACGACTTTGGCGGTTCAAAATGCCAACGCCACACAAAAAACCGCAATGAGAACCGCTTTATTAGGTACAGCAACACCTGCAAATCCGGTACTTCAAGATGCAAGTTCAAGATTTATTCAGCCGGGAGTTAATTTGATCGATTTAATTGGTTTAAATCTTACTTTGCTTGATCCTACTTTTTTGTGGATTGAAAAACCTGATTTAACAAAGGTTTTTGCGACAAATTTTTATAATGTTTCGGGAACAGTTGTAACTTCTGTATGGGATATTCCAGCGGATTTACCAAATGGGAATTACTCAATAAAAATACAAAATGGTGTTACAGTTCAAGGTTTATCAAATGCAGTGTTTACGAAAGTAGATAGCATTGTACCTACTACTTTAACAGCAAGTAATTGGAAAAGAGCAGTTAGAAAATTAGATGATGGCATTACGGATGCCAACACTTGGAACGGAAGTAATACCGCTGCTGACAACATTCTTTCGATTACCTCAATGGGTATTAATGGCACATTAAATCAAACAGGTGTGATTGCAAAATACCAAAATATATTTTTAGGTTCAAAAGATTGGGATTTTGATATTATGCTTCAAAGTACTGCCGGTACTACTAATGCTTTAGATTGGAGTACGTTGATAGGGTTGACAGAAACAACTCACGCTGATTTTAATAATGTTGAAAATATCATTAAGAACAATTACGTAATGGAATCAACTGCGACGAGTATAAGATTAAATTCCAGTAATGCGCCCATATTAACTGGTGGTAATCCGGGCCAGTTTTGGTGGATATATTTTAGTAAAGTAGGTGATAAATTATATGTAAGAATGTATAATAAAAACAATATGTCAAACTTTCAATACTGGCAGTATTCAATCAACACAAGTAAAGACTATGCCTTATATTTTGCAGGATTAGGTTTTCCGGGTTCTGCGAATACTATCAAAACCTTTTGGATTACAGCAAGAATAATGAATTAATGTTATGAAAATAAAAACACCTTTCGATATTGCAGGTTTTATTCCAGCAAACGATGATATTCAGTACGCTGGTCAAATTTCAGATCATCCACTTTTTCCGGCAAAGATCGGGCGCGTTTTAGTGGTTACAAAATACTTTCCCGATGCAGATAATCAACGGCTTTCAATCTTTGGTTATTTGGTTCATGTAGATTTAGAAACCAATGAAAAAGTTAATTCTTTCAAAGATTGCTTAGAAGATTGGGTTGTTTCAAACGCCTACAAAGTAGTTTTACGCGATGCCAATGGAGCCATGATCCAAAACCCGGACTTTGTTCCGGAAGCTGATCGAATCGAAGGAATAGAATATACAGAAAATCAACTAACTCCCTATATGGTTCTACCTGCTTACATAAGATTTTCACGCATGATCAAAACTTATGCTGTACCGGCACAAGTGCTGTTTCAGAAAATTGTAGATATGGATGATGAAATGAACAACGTATTCGATGTGTACGGAAATATTCAGGAGTTTTTGATCAACAAACCTTTAGAGTTTGAGAATCCAACTTTTAAGCAGGCAAAAAAACGATGAAGAGAAAGAAAGGTTTCGCGTTGCTAATTATCGCGACCGGTTTAATTATTCCGCTTACGGTCATCAACCGCCACTATGTAGATGAAAAGTACGGCAATACAGACGGCTATTGGCAATCGACCGCAAAGAATATCGACATCTGGGCAAACAAAGAATTTAGAGCCACATGGAACGCTCGCTTAGTTCAGGCAATTGAAGTTGACGGCGTGATCATCTATCCGTATAAATTTGGTGTTGATGGTGAAACGATTTCCAGCGCACTGGGTAAAAATCAATTGATGGGTACGCTCACTGTTGAAGGTGAAAAATTAGTGAGAATTCTCAACAGATTAGAAAAGGATCATTGCATTCTTTGGATTAATTATGAGTTGGGTGAGTGGGTTGATCCGAGATAATAAACAAAAAACAAAATAACTAATAACCATGAAAAAACTATTAATCATCTTATTATTGATGATGCTGTATTCCTGCAGCATCATAAAAAACAAGAACAAACAAAAACAGTTGACAGAATTGAATTCTCAAACTACTACTCAGACTGAATTGTCAAATAAAAATCAAGAAGTGGAAAATAGTTCCTTTTCTGATTCTACTGTTCATAAGTCGCAGTATAACGGTGCTAAGTCATTATTTGCGAACAGTCAGAATTTCAACCTGACTAATAATGGTAAATGTAGTGATCCTGGTGCAGTTCGTTTTGTTCAGGTCACAGATTCGCACGGAAATCAAACATCAATCCCCGTTAATGATAACACCGATTTGCAGTTCGGTTCACAATCAAAGTTAGAAACGGAAAACTCAACTCTTAAAATTGAAAATTCAAGTCTTATCAAAGAAAATGATTCTATTAAGAAAGATAATGAAACGCTTCAATCTACCAATATTAATCAAAGTGCAGAACTCATCAGTAAATATTTAGAACTGGACCTAAAAACAAAATCATCGCCGCTGTCGGCTTTTATTTGGATGGGTGTTCTATCGGTGATTGCGTGGGAATTGCTAAAATTTTACTTTAAAAAACTAATAAAATCATGAAATATCAATTAAGCAAAAGAAGCCTTGATAATCTCGTAGGGGTGCATCCTAATTTAGTAAAGGTAATGAAAGCCGCTATTGCAAATAGTCCGGTAGATTTTACAATAACAGAAGGACTAAGAACTACAGAACGGCAAAAGAATTTATTTGCACAAGGACGTACTAAACCAGGAATGAAAGTAACGAATGCTAATGGCGTTAAAAACCTTTCAAATCATCAAGATGAGGCAGACGGCCGAAAAGATGGTTTAGGACAGGCGGTGGACTTATATCCGTTCTTTGAAGGCAAAGTACAAGTGCATCATAAAGACACGATTAAGAATTTGAAAATAATTGCTGATCACGTAAAAGTGACTGCCAAACAACTGGGAATAAAGATAACGTGGGGCGGTGACTGGAAGTCTCCTTATGATCCCCCTCATTTTCAACTTGGTTAAAAACCAGATAGGAGGATAAAAACGTCCTCCGCTTTTTAAAAGATCTCACCCCTTTAAAAACACACCCGCAGGTTACGGAGGACTTAAGTGTCTTCTGGAACTTGCGGGTTTTTGTATTTCAGGGGTGAGATTTGCAAATATAAAACTAATATCAATAGTATGAATAAGTATCACAAAACTTTAGAAAAAATCCTTAAAAGAGGTAAGGTGCAGGAAAACAAAAAGGGAAACATTACCTACCTGCTGAATGAACATCTAACACTAAAGCCGGGCGATCTGCTAGAGATATTTGAAGGTCACGGAATCGCCCGAAATAAGCTCAAAACAGAATTGGATTTATTCCAGTCAGGTGAAAGGTTAACAGAGCGTTATCGAGAGGCTGGGATCACGTGGTGGGATTATTGCGGTCCAATACTGGTGAACAGTTATCCAACGTATTTTGAACAGTTGCCGGATCTGATTAAGAAAATCAACAAAGAAAAGCGGAATAGTAAGAATTATGTTTTGTTTTTGGGTAAGAATGACACGGAAAGCAACCAACAGCCGTGCTTATCTTTGATACAGTTTCAGATTGATCAGGGCAAACTTGCAGTATCAGCATATCAGCGTAGTTCTGACGCTAATTTAGGCTTGCCAGCCGATATCTATCACTTGTATCTTATCAGTCGGCAGATTGATCTTCCATTGAAAAGTATTTCGCTGTTCCTCGGTAACGTACACGTGTATGAAAACAATAAGGAAAGCACTATGAAGTTACTGAGTGGTGAGCCTGTTAAATTCGCTTTAAACGTGAATTAAAAGACATTTAAAAAGCCTTTCGAGTGAAAGGCTTATATTTGTGATCGCTGATCGAATTTGTGTTTTTTCTTTACATTTAGTTTTGGGTTTTGTTACTTTTCGATTTGGCGATTATACGAGATTCGCCGACTTTAGGGAGGCAAAATAGAAATGTAGAAACTGAAAATTTACTCAATATCACGGCTGAAAGAATCTACGAAGAATTTAAAAAACTCCTAAAAAAAGCAGGATTAGAAAATCAAAACTTTACGCTTCATTGTCTGCGACATACTATTGCTACACAGCTTTTAGAACAGGGAATGGAACTGGAGAAAGTAAGGGATTTTCTTGGCCATGAATGTCTGGGAACAACTCAAATTTATACAAGAATCCATGGAGAATCTCAAAGAATATTTAGAAAATAATTTATCTGCAGGAACTATAAAAAACTATCTTTATGAAATAGAAAAGTTCAAAAAAAACTATAAAAACCCAGAAAAACTGAACTATCAAAACTTAATGCAATATGTACAATTACTGCGCAAAAACTACAATCCGCAAAGCACCAACAGAACCATTTATGCCCTGAAAAAATACTACGATTATTTAGTAGAAACATCGCAAATAAAATACAATCCTGCACAAAATATCAAAATAAAAGACGGCAAGGAAAATCCAATACAATTGCAGGAACTTCTTACAGAAAAAGAACTGCAACAACTCTTAGAACCTCGAAAAGAACGTTATCCGATACTTGCCAAAAGGAATCAGATCATTATGAGCTTATTGGTTAATCAAGCTCTTTTAGTGAGTGATATTGAGCGATTGAAAATAGAAGACCTAAATCTCAAAAATGCCACTATCAGCATCCAAAAAACAGGAATTACCAACGCAAGAATTTTAAATCTAAAAGCCGACCAAATCCTCTTATTTTATCAATATTTAGAAGAAGATAGAATTGAATTGGAAAGAGAAAAAACTTCTTTTTTTCTATTGAACAAGTTGGCAAGTAGAATTACAAATGATGATATTAATTATCTCATATCAACTTATCAGAAGTCGTTTACAAAGAAAATTACAAGCGTGAAAATCCGCCAAAGTGTTATAAAACTGAAATTAGACCAGGGCGAGAACCTGCGAAAAGTCCAAAATTTTGCTGGACACAAACATGCAGACACGACAGAGAAATATAGAGAAACAGGAATTGAAGCTTTGCAATCAGCAATCAACCAGTATCACCCGATCAGATAAAAGCCAGAAAGCCCACCGCTTGCATTTTGAAATAATATCCCGCCCGCCGAATAAAAAAAGACATTTTCGCCAGCCTCTTCCCCGACACTTTCCCAACGCTTTAATGCCACAGCAAGTAACATAATCGAAATTATACGCAGTTGCCCACGCAAACCGTTGTTCTCCGCTACGCTACGCACAAACCAGCCGCATCTTTGCCTATAATTTGAGATTATGCTAAATGCTTTCCTACGCTTCGTTTTTGAGAAAAACTTCGCTTCCAACGCTTTTAGCCGACCGCTTTCCCGAAACTTTCCCGCCACAGAAAAAGACTTTTTTGCCCACGCTTCAACCACCCGGAATAAGGAAAAAATGCGCCATCGCTTTAGTGCAGTAATCAAAAGAAAAGCAGTTGCAGAAAGAAAAGAAATGTGGATTTGTGGAAAAAGCCAACGCTAACCCCCACGCAATTTTTACCACAATCCCACATTTACAACAGCGACAACAACTGTAAAAAAAATCCACCTGAACCAGAAAATAAATCAATAAGAAAAAAATATATCTTTGTAAAGAAAATAGCCCGCTGATCAGAGCGGGCTATTAAAACTAAAATTACCGAAAGTGATTGCGCTACTATTGTTCACGCAGTCACTTTTTTACTTCCCGGCATTTTTTGAAACGATAACAAAAGTTACCATCGCTAAAATGACTAAAAGAAGCATTGCTAAAAAGAGGATACTCTCATTCATATTTAAATAATAATATATTTTACAAAATAAGTAAAGGCTTCCCGAAAAAAGTGTGACAAATAAATCACATTGATTTTTACAAATATAATATTGAAGTCAACGGAAATCGGTTTTGCTAAACCAATTTATAAGTATCTGTAAACCAGTACGAATTATTACAAGACAAAGGTATTTTATCGACTTGGAAAAAGTTGTGACGCAAAAAATCGTTCTAAAATCCCGGATATTTATTTTTTCAATTGAAAAGAAAAAATATTATCTTTGGAAGAGCGAGCAAGCGTAGAAGTTCAAAGTGTAGAGCCTCGCACGAGGAAAAGCCAGAGTAGGCAAATCCTGAAAAGTAGAGCGGGATTATACAACTACAAGTACAACGGCAAAGAACTACAAGAGACTGGGATGTATGATTATGGGGCAAGAATGTATATGCCGGATATTGGTAGATGGGGTGTTGTGGATCCACTGGCGGAAATGTATAGACGTTTTTCTCCATATAATTATACAGTAAACAATCCTATTAATTTTACAGATCCTGATGGTAGATGGGTTAGAGGAGCTGGATTTTGGAATAATATCACTAAGTCTGATGCTAGAATACATGCAGAACAAGCATCTGATAGAAAGAATCCACAAACTGGTCATTATGGAACCGTAGTTAATAAGGGAGATAAAAAAGGAACATTTGAGGTAACTTATCACACATCTAACTTCTCTTATACTGATACTTATGGTTCAAAAGGCTTAGTTTCTTCTTTTTCAGTAGGCTCAGCCGAAGGAGGTGGTTATGGTGACGTTGCACCAGGTACATCGGCTGTTGATCCTTGGGGTTCAACTATGGGTCCTACTCCTGAGTCTCGAGGGAAAACGGATATTCAAACAATGGTTTCGGAAAATCCTTTGGTACAAGGTGCTGTTGTTGATGCTGTGACGGGAGGAATTGGAAGTAAGTTGTTAGGTAAGTTATTTCCTGCAGTCAAGGCAGAAGTACCGGTTTTAGAAGGAGCAGTTGAAAGTAATTTTAAAAGATTTGTAAACAAAGCCCCTGCAAATGCTAAAGCAAGTGCATCTTATGAATTATTAGAAGATGGAAATTATCTATTTCAAGCAACATCGCCAGGTAAGGTGCCAGGCTCAAGTGCCCTATACCAAAAATGGGTTAATCCACAAGGAGAAACTTTTAAAATGTTAAAAACAACATTTGCTCCTGATGGTGGTATCATTCATGTTAAACCTAAATAATAAGATATGAGAAGTAGAAAAGAGATTCTAACGGATTTGTTTTTTTTCAAAGGGAACTTGTCAGAGTTACAAGATGAATTATCTCAGTATTCTTGGGATAGTGAACCTGTTCTTATAATAAATAAGCAAGATTTTTTAAGTGTTTTGAATCTGTATATTTTAGATGAAATTGACATAGAAGATATGACAAATTGGGCTAATGCTTTGGAATGCAGAGATGATTTGGATTTTGAAGATGAAGAACTTCAAGAAATAATTTTTGAGCTAGCTAATCCAGAAATAAATGGCGAAATAACAAAGGAAAGATTACAGAAAATTATAAATAATTTAAAATAAACTCCTCTTCCGCACGATTTTATTGTGTGGTAGATAAATAAAAAACTCACCGTTTTTTGCGGTGGGTTTTGTGTTATCTAATGTGCTGTTCTGTGTATGGAAACAGAACTGACGTGCAGCAATATTTTTCTGCAGATAATCTTTAAAACTTTTTTAGAAACAAAGTTCAATAAGTTTTAGGATAATATTTTTTCTTCATTGTCGAGTTCATTGATAAGTTTTAACTGTTCAAGAACTGCGATATCTTCTATAGAAACTTAGTTGTACACATTATTTTTTTCGTTGAAGAGAATAATATCATCAACGGAAATCCAGAAATGTTTAGTAATAAAAACCAATTTATCAACAGGAATATCCTGCTGGTTGTTTCGGTCCTGATGTCTTCTTAATAATTGGTTCTTATTATGGAGGTCAAAACAAAGCGCGCATATAATCCAATATCCGCATGGTAGTTAAATTACTTATGTACTTATTGTAAGCTCCCCCAAAAACAGTACGATTCAAAAGTATAAAAATTATTAACTTTAAATCGTAATTATTATCATGAAAAAGAGTGTTTTTAGTCCTGCCAAGATTGCAGGTATTTTAAAGGAGTTTAGTGGAGGTCGTAGTGCCGAAGAATTAGCCAGAGAAAATGGCATCAGTATCGCCACTTTGTATAAATGGCGTCAAAGGTACAACGGCATGGAAGCCAGTGAGCTTAAACGTGTAAAAGAGCTGGAAGAGGAAAACGCCCGGCTTAAGCGTATGTACGCCAATCTGGCGATGGAACTCGATGTTGCTAAATATATTATCGAAAAAAAGCTCTAAAGCCTTGTCAGAAACGTCAGATCGTAAGAGATATTAGAGAACTTCATCCGAAGGATTCTGGCAGGGCTTTACGCGTACTACATTTAAGCAGGAGCAGTTTTCACTACCGCTCGATCAAAGATGATTCTACGGTAATGATGGAACTGGAACAACTCACGCAAAATTACCCGCGTGAAGGTTTTTGGAAGTATTATTACCGCTTACGTAATAGAGGCGAAAAAATTAATCATAAGCGTCTTCACAGGATTTACAAGCAAATGAAACTTCCGTTACGTCGTAAGGCCAAGAAACGTCTTCCTGCACGAGTTAAGGTGCCATTGGAAGTACCCAAAACCTTTACTCATACATGGAGCATAGACTTTATGAGTGATGTATTATCAAATGGAAGGAAGTTCCGCAGTTTTAATGTGATTGATGATTATAACAGAGAAATCCTGCATATTGAGGTAGATTACAGTTTGAAAAGTTCACGAGTGATTTGGATTTTAAATCATTTGGTGAACAGATATGGCAAACCCAAAAAGATACGTATGGATAACGGTCCTGAGTTCGTTGCCAATATTGCTTCCGTATGGAGCACGCTTAATGACATAACGTTTGCTTACATTCAGCCAGGAAAACCCACGCAGAATGCCTATATTGAACGTTTTAATAAAACTTACAGAGAGCAAATTCTGGACGCATACATCTTTGAAACTTTGGATGACGTAAGGAACATCACGCAAGATTGGGTTAACGATTATAACCACGAAAGACCACATGAATCACTGGGCGGATTATCACCTGTGATGTGGAAAAATGGACAGCAAGCCCACCTTAAGGCCAGCTCTATTCCTGACCACTTTCCCACATCCGACGACAACAGTACCAATGTATTAAAAAAAAATTCTATTTTTGAATCGTACTGAAAATGGGGAGTCTACAGTCCAATATAAAAGTAGTACTTACAAAGGAAGTGTATATCATGTTGATGTAGCTTTTAGAAAAAATGGGCAAGGAGTATTCGGAAATACTTTATATGGTGGATATTATAATAAATTTTTATGTATGTCCGTAACTTCCCATAATTCCGTATATTTGTTTGATAATTAAATAATTGAGATGAATATTTTTAGTTTTGGCGTAGAGTTTAGCAGTGAAGAGGATTGTATATCTCATTTTAAAGCAGAACGTGACAAAATTGGCGTTTCCTGCAAGTGCGGAAAAACTGATTTTTTTTGGATTAAAAGCAGATTAAGTTACGAGTGTAAATCTTGTAGAAAGCGAACTACATTACGAAGTGGAACCATCATGGAAAATTCCAATTTGTCCTTTCTAGTTTGGTATAAAGCGATGTTTTTGATGAGTGCAACAAAAAAAGGATTTTCTGCTAAAGAAATGCAAAGGCAATTAGGTTTGAAGCGCTATGAGCCAGTTTGGGCCATGATGCACAAATTGAGAAAAGCGATGGGAAAACGAGATGAAAGATACACTTTAGAGGGCATGATTGAAATGGATGAAGGGTATTTTACAGTTGAATCTAGAGAACTGGAACAAGAGAAAGGGATTCGTGGAAGAGGTGCAGTTGGAAAGCAAAATGTTGCAGTGATGGCGGAATCTACGCCATTAGAAAATATAGAAACGGGAGAGACATCGAAATCTTGTAGATATTTTAAAGCAATAGTATTAGAAGATCATACAGCAGAGGGAATTAATGAGACTATTAAAGAATCTTTGGCAGAATCCAGCATAGTTTTTACAGATCAAAGCACGTCATATGTTGATATATCACAACTTGTAGAAATTCATATTTCAGAAAAATCTTCGAAAGAAACTACAAAAGATACTTTGCGTTGGGTTCACATATTTATCAGTAATGCGAAAAGGAATTTATTAGGAAATTACCACAAAATAAAACGCAAAAACCTTCAACTTTATCTAAATGAGTTTGTTTATAAGTTAAATCGGAGATATTTTGAAGATAAACTGTTCGATAGACTTGTGCTAGCAAGCATTACAGGAGTATGATGAAAAACGGATATACATAAAATAATTACTCATTGATTGATAATAATTTATTAATTTTATCTCCAAACACAAATCATGTTAGTAAAAATTTACGGGAGTGCCATTTTTGGAGTTTCTGCACAAACAATTACAATAGAAGTTAATGTTGATACTGGAGGCGTAGGGTATCACTTGGTTGGACTCCCAGATAACGCAATTAAAGAAAGCAGTTACCGAATTTCCGCAGCTTTAAAAAATATCGGTTTCAAAATTCCAGGTAAGAAAATTACCATCAACATGGCGCCGGCGGACTTAAGAAAAGAGGGATCTGCTTATGATTTAAGTATTGCCCTGGGTATTTTGGCTGCCTCGGAACAAATCAAGGCAGAAAACATCGGAGAATACCTCATCATGGGAGAATTATCTTTAGATGGTGGATTATTGCCCATAAAAGGAGTTTTGCCAATCGCCATTAAAGCAAAAGAAGAAGGATTTAAAGGAATTATTTTACCCAAACTCAATATTCGCGAAGCAGCAATCGTGAGTGAATTAGAAGTTTATGGCGTTGATAACATCAAAGAAGTTGTTGATTTTTTTAATGAGGGAATTCCTTTGGAAAGAACCACAATAGATATTCGCAAAGAGTTTCAGGAAAAAATTCATCATTTCCCAAATGATTTTTCAGAAGTGAAAGGCCAGGAAACAGCCAAAAGAGCAATGGAAGTGGCGGCGGCAGGCGGACATAATATTATTTTAATTGGGCCGCCAGGAAGCGGGAAAACCATGCTTGCAAAAAGAGTTCCGACCATATTGCCACCTTTAACGTTAAGGGAGGCCTTAGAAACGACCAAAATTCATTCTGTGGCAGGAAAGATAGGCACAGAAACTTCCTTAATGACCATTCGTCCTTTTAGGAGTCCTCACCATACTATTTCAGATGTAGCATTAGTTGGAGGCGGAAGTTATCCGCAACCGGGTGAGATCTCACTAGCCCATAATGGCGTTCTTTTTCTTGATGAAATGCCGGAATTCAAACGAACCGTTTTAGAAGTAATGCGCCAACCTCTCGAAGATCGAGAGGTAACTATTTCAAGGGCAAAATTCACCGTGAACTATCCCGCAAGCTTCATGTTGGTAGCAAGCATGAATCCAAGTCCGAGTGGCTTCTTCCCGGACGACCCCAATAATACCTCTTCACAGTTCGAAATGCAACGGTATATGAATAAACTTTCTGGACCGTTACTTGATCGAATCGATATTCACATCGAAGTTCAAAAAGTAGAATTTGAACAACTTGCAGATAAAAGGAAAGGTGAACAAAGTGATGACATCAGAAGAAGAGTGTTAATTGCACGAGAAATTCAAAGCAACCGATACAAAGATTCTGACATCCACTATAACGCCCAAATGGGTCCCCGAGATATTGAAAAGTTTTGTGAGCTTGATGAAGCTTCAAAAACACTTATTAAAACTGCAATGGATAAATTAAATTTGTCCGCCAGAGCTTACGACAGAATTTTGAAGGTCGCACGCACGATTGCTGATTTGGAACAAGCAGAAATATTAAATGCTGCTCATATTTCAGAAGCAATTCAGTATCGAAGTTTGGATCGCGAGTTTTGGAATGTATAAGTTTACTTATTTGCTACAAAAGGCTTGATCATTTTTTTATTTTTCTCTTTGATCTCAAAACCAAAATTATAGGAGAAGCCAACGCCCAAGGTTTGTTTTAACTGCAGTTTCTGCGTTTGATCATGATCGTAAAGTAAATCCAAACTCACCTGGGTGTTGATAAATTTATTGAATTTAATATTGAGTGTTCCATTGTATGCAATATCAACTCGTTCCACATGAAAAACATAATTGCTGAAAAAGTTAACTTGATTAACCAGATTAATATCTTTTAGTATTTTTACCCGGTAAAGGATGTTTACTAAAGCACCGAGCTCTGATCTCATGGATTGACCATCTTTTTCAAGACCATACTTACCGGCCTTTTGCAAATAAGGATCAGTCACAAAGGTAAATTTACCATTCAGTGGTCGTACGATTACCTGGAAATTTTCACTTGGGTTATACAAAATCCCGACTCCGGCGTATAAATAACCCGGTGATAAGAAACGGGAAATGCGGTCTTCAAAAGTTGGATCTGGAGTGGCGGTGTAATTATATCCTGCAGCGAACTGGGAAAGAAACTGAAATCCTGTTGATAAATAATAATTTCTCCCGATGTCATAGCCATAGTTGGTAATCAGGTTAATATAGTCTTCCGTCTTTCGTGAAGCCTCCGACTGAGAAGAGACAAAACCGTAACCTAACTGTATATTATTATCTAAGAAATGTCGATTATTTTTATAGCTGATATTGTAATTAAGTTTACCGATAATTCCAATGTTATTATTCCCACCAGAATTCCAATTTGAAAAAGATGACTGATTAAAAACAATGTTATTTTGACCATGATAAAACCATTTTATTGGATCCTTTAACCGTAAAAGGTTATATGGAGTTACTGGGATTTCATCATTAGACGCTGCAAGATTGATCTTATTCCCAATGACAATAGTATCTTTAAAATGAACCACAAATTTTTCGAATTTAGGATTCGCTAAGCTATCTGTATCCAGTGCAGTGCGATTCCATCTACTTTGCGAGATCGAATCAATCTCTCCCAGTATGTTTTGATCTTTCTGCGATAAAATCAATATAGAATTAAAACAAAACAAAATGATTATTAACTTTCTCATAGCTCACAAATTTAAGACAAACTTCTATATCTATAAAATTGAGTTAGAGAATATTTTAGTTCTTTTTGGCTGATTTTCTATAAATTTATCGAAACTTTTAGCCAAAGTTGCTTGATATTTTATTTTGGTTACACTTTTGACAAATTTGATCTATGCGCAACAAAGTCTTAAATTATTCTGCATTATTATACGGCACTATCATGGTTGCGCTGATGTGGCTGGGATTTCTTCTACAAAATCTGGGGTGGTTTACAGGTTGCGAAGGAGCGATAATCCCACTAAACCCTTCAGGTTTAAAAGGAATTTTCCTGTCCCCTTTTTTACATGGTAGTTTAGAGCATATTTTCGGAAATTCGGTCCCAATTTTTGTGTTAACTTTTCTGTTATTCCAATTTTACCCATTTATTGCAAAGAAAATATTCTTCCTTGGTTGGTTATTGACCGGGTTTTTAGTTTGGCTTTTACCACCTGTGGATATCTATTCGGGAGAATTTAATGCAGTATGCATTATTGGAGCCAGTGGAATTGTATATGTATTGGCTTTTTTTATTTTTTTTAGTGGAGTGTTCAGGTGGAATATGAAGCTCCTTACCGTTTCTATGGTGGTGGCGTTATACTACGGGAGTTTAATTTGGGGCGTTTTACCAGAAGAATTATTTTCGAGTTTATCAGAACCCAGCAGAATTTCCTGGCAATCACATCTTTCCGGTGCAATCATAGGAATCATGATGGCGTTTATTTTTCGAAAAAATGGAGAGAAAAAGAAAAAGTACATTTGGGAATTTCCTAATTACTATAGTGAGAAGGACGATAAATTGTGGCAGGAATATAAAGAGAATCATCCCGACGATTTTCTTGAACTACCTTACCAAAAGAAACAAAGTATTTGGAAACATCTAGATGAAATAAGAAAGAATGAATAATTTTCGATAAATTTGAATAAACTTATTTATGCGCTCCGAAGAAACGTTTTATTCCATTGCACTACGGCACTGTCCGCTAATTGGGGATGTTGTTTTTCGTAAACTCGTGGGTGAAGTTGGTTCTGCAAAAGAAGTTTGGGAACTCTCAAAAACAGGACTTCAAAACATTTTCGGAATAGGTAAAAAGATCGCTTTAGAAATTGGTGATCCGAAACACTTAAAATTTGCAGAAAACGAAATTGAATTTTGCAAAAAAAATAATATTGTCATAAACCTTCGGCATTTTGGAGATCTTCCTATATTATTAAATGAATGTGAAGATGCCCCAGCCATACTCTATCAAAAAGGAAAATTTGATTCTCTCAAAAAACCCATTAGTATTGTCGGAACAAGAAATATAAGTTTATATGGCAAGCAGTTTATTCATAATTTTATTGATGGAATTAAGGGTGGAAACGCTATAACCGTTAGTGGTTTAGCTTTGGGTGTAGATGCGGAAGTTCATGAGGTTTCTTTAGACCATCATCTAGCAACCGCCGCAGTTTTAGCTCATGGTTTTCACACGTTATATCCATCTAAACATCGAAAACTGTCTGAACGTATATTGAGTAATGGTGGAGTATTGTTTACTGAATTTAATTCTTCTCAAAAGCCTGATCGCGAAAATTTCATACAACGCAATCGTATTATTGCAGGTCTAGCACCAGCCACCATTGTTGTTGAAACTGCTTTTAGCGGTGGTTCCATAAGTACAGCGACCTTTGCCAATAATTACAATAGGGAAGTTTATGCTTTACCAGGTAGAATTGACGAAAAATACAGCCAAGGCTGCAACCAGCTAATTTATCAAAATAAAGCAGCGGTAATTTCCACAATCCCAAATCTTATCGATCAACTGGGCTTTAATAATAAATCTGAAAAGATTGGTGAACTCTTTCCCAACAACGAAATTAGAATTTTACTTTCAGATAGTCAGCAAAAGATTATTGATCAGTTAGATAAACGAATACCTTTATCTTTAGATGATATCAGTTTAAAGCTTGAAATACCATCTTACAAAATTTTACCAGATTTATTACAATTGGAAATTTCTGGCTATATTAGAGCATTATCGGGAAGACAATACTTGGCTTTGTAGATTTTCAAGTTTTAAGAAACCTACTTATATTCGTTTAATATTAAATTTTTCATACTTAAATTTGATTTTTTATGAATTTAATTAACAAAACTATAATTTATATTAATAATTAAGCAGTATTTAAAGTTTTTTTTGAGTGCTTTGAAAAAAAAATTAAATTTGTTTATATATAATATATCCTTTTTATGGAACACTATAACGTAGAGCAAAAAATTCAGGAATTTATCGCTTATATCGAAGCGAAAAATCCAAACGAACCAGAATTCTTACAAGCAGTAAAAGAAGTTGCAATTACTGTAATACCTTTTATCGCGACGAGGAAGCAATACGACGGGATGAAACTTTTGGAAAGAATGGCTGAACCAGAAAGAACCATTATTTTCCGAGTTCCCTGGGTTGATGATGCAGGTGAAATTCAGGTTAATAGAGGATTTAGAATCCAGATGAATTCCGCAATTGGTCCTTACAAAGGTGGAATACGTTTTCATCCTACCGTAAATTTATCCGTATTGAAGTTTCTGGCATTTGAGCAGACCTTCAAAAACTCTTTAACTACGCTGCCTATGGGTGGTGGAAAAGGAGGAGCAGATTTTGATCCACAAGGGAAATCAAACATGGAAATTATGCGATTCTGTCAAGCCTTTATGACGGAGCTATGCAAACATATCGGACCGGAAACTGATGTCCCCGCAGGAGACATTGGCGTTGGAGCCAGAGAAATCGGGTATCTATTTGGACAGTACAAGAAAATCAGAAATGAATTTACCGGAGTTCTTACTGGAAAAGGTTTAGCGTACGGTGGTTCCCTAATTCGGCCAGAAGCTACAGGTTATGGCGTTGTTTACTTCTGTGAGCAAATGATGAAAACAATCGGAGAAGACCTTAAAGGTAAAACTTTTGTAGTATCAGGATTTGGAAACGTTGCCTGGGGAGTGATTAAGAAAGTCACCGAATTAGGAGGAAAAGTATTAACGATTTCTGGCCCCGATGGATATGTATATGATAAAGATGGTATCGATGGTGAAAAGATTGATTACCTGCTTGAATTAAGATCTTCTGGTAATAACAGAGCTGAAGATTTTGCTGCCAAATTCCCTGGCGCAGTATTCCATGCAGGAAAGAGACCTTGGGAAGTAAAGTGTGATGTAGCAATTCCTGCAGCAACACAAAATGAATTATTTCTTGAAGACGCAAAAATGTTGGTTGAAAATGGAGTGATGTGTGTAACGGAAGCTGCAAATATGCCTTCTACTTTAGATGCAATCAATTATTTCTTGGAGCATAAAGTATTATTCTCTCCAGGTAAAGCGTCTAACGCTGGTGGAGTAGCAACATCAGGGTTAGAAATGACTCAAAACTCTATTCGACTGAACTGGAGTTCGGAAGAAGTGGACACCAGGTTAAAAGAAATTATGGTTGGTATTCATAAAGCTTGTAGAGATTACGGTAAAGAGGAAGATGGTTATGTAAATTACGTAAAAGGGGCAAATATTGCCGGTTTCGTAAAAGTTGCCGAAGCAATGTTGGCGCAAGGTGTAGTATAAAAATAGAAGCCGGGTTTTATCTCGGCTTTTTTTAATAATACCTGTCCCGGGTTAATGGGTAAAAAGTAAAGTGAAAGGGTAAAAAGCATTGAATTTTCAATGCTTTTTATTATTTGTGCTGTAGAGGAGTCAATTTATTCTATTTCTTCTTTTGTCGCTTGCTTTACGCCGGTTGTTTTCTCAGGCATTTTGGTGCTGTCAGCTGCTTGTACGGTCATTTCAGCAGGTGTTGCTTCGGTAGCCTCAACTTGTACTTCAGTCACTACTGCGGGAGTATCCATTTTCATCTTGGAATCGGAACTTTTTACCGTTTCTATTTTTACTTCTTTTTTATTTTTAAGATCTTTCTTCGTGGTTTGTGCTGTTGCAAAGGTAACTCCAGTTGCTAATAACACGATTGCTAACATTGACTTTTTCATAATAAAATTCTTATTTGGTTAATAAGAAACTATAACGCAGGATATTTAGTTAAAGCATTTACGCTAGCAAAGTTTAACGCAGTTTATAATATTTTAAGAAAATCAATCATTTATCAAAATTTTTCTTTAATTTTTCTACAAATTCAAAAGCAGCGGGACATACCATCGTGTTTTGAATTGTTAAATTATTGATTTGGTAAATTTTTTTTCGATCGGTATGTGGAAATTCTCGACAGGCTTTTGGACGAATTTCATAAATGGAACACGTATGATCGTCATTTAAAAACCAGCAAGGTAAATCCTGTAATACTTTATCTTGATCTTCGTCAGTTCGCAAGTACTTATCTTCGAAATCAGCAACTTTCATTTTCAGATATTTCGCAATTCTTTCAACATCTTTAGGGGTAAAAAGTGGTCCGGTCGTCTTGCAGCAGTTTGCGCAGTCCAAGCAATTAATTTTCTCGAAAACCTGATCATGAGTTTCCTGCACGACATAATCCAGATTCCTGGGCGGTTTCTTTTTTAAAGCCTCGAGAAACTTGCGGTGTTCTTTCTGTTTTAAGAGTGCTTGATTTTTATAGAATTCTAAATTCATGGTGCAAAAGTAAGACTTATTCTATTTGATAACGGTTCTTTATAATTATTTAGATCTTGCGGCCGTGATAGCAGTGTTTACTCCGCAATGAGACGGCGGAAAGGAGTGTAGCCGCCGATTGAGGAGTAGGTGCGGAAAGCGCGAATTGTCCGCCCAAATTATAAACAGTGATTGCAATCATAGGGCTTTGCTGAAAATTTTGACTAATTTTGAACTATGAAAAAATTGGAGACCCGACAAGATATTGAGGATTTGGTGAATCGTTTTTATGATAAAGTGCAAAACGACGAAACGATTGGATTTTTCTTTAATGACGTAGCAAAAGTAGATTGGTCACATCATTTACCAAAAATGTATTCTTTTTGGGAGACTCTTTTATTTGGTCAGATTTCGTACAAAGGAAATCCAATGGCTGTACATTTCCCGATCAATGCGGAAGTTCCGATGGAGAAATTTCATTTTCAACATTGGGTGAAATTATGGACGTCAACGATTGAAGAAAACTTCACGGGAGAGATGGCTGATCTAGCCATTTACAAAGCAACCAATATCGCCAATTTAATGGGTCATAAAATGGAAGTTGCTAGAAAAATCCACTAGTTTTACGGAACAATCACTGTAAAAATATAAGCTGCTAGATTTACCAGAAGTACAGTTCCATACAAATGATTGGTTTTTCCACTGCTCAAAGACAGCATCACAATAAAAACGGATAAGGCAAGAAGAATGATGGATTTCATTCCCAGACCCAAAACAAAAGGAATATCATAAACAATACAGACCACAGAAACTGTCGGGATCGTTAATCCTACACTCGCTAGTGCCGATCCTAAGCCCAAATTAATCGAGGATTGTATCTGATTATTTCTGGCAGCACGAATTGCAGCTAGACCTTCCGGCAATAATACAACAGAGGCAATGATTACTCCGACCAGTTCATGGGGTGCACCTATGCTTTCTACAAAACCTTCAATTACGGGTGAAAGCCCTTTTGCCATAAAAATAACTACTGCAAGGCAAATTATCAATAAAAGTAAACTGAGTAAAGTTTTAGGAACTGATGGTGGATCTGCTTCATGGGCCGATTGATCTTGTTTTTCTACCACAAAATAATTTCGGTGTCTTACGTTTTGGAACATCAGAAAAGTTCCATAAATGGTAAGGCAAGCCAAAGAAACAAAAACGAGCTGCGCTTCACTATAAAAAGGGCCATGCTCCGTTGACGTATAATTGGGAAGAATAAGGGTGAGGACCAAAATCGCCACTAAACTCACCAAATAAGTTGTAGCCGAATTGGTGATAAAAAACTGTTCTTTATACTTTCTGCTTCCAATCCAGATACAAACTCCCAAAATTCCGTTCAGAATCAACATTACCGCCGCAAAAACGGTGTCTCTGGCGTACGTGAGTGCGCCTTCGCTACCCGAAAGCATGAATGAGATAATTAATCCTACTTCTAGAATCGTTATACATATTGCCAGAATCACCGTTCCATAGGGCTCTCCCACTTTATGAGCAACTACTTCCGCGTGATGCACGGCGGCCATAACACTGGAGAATAAAAATATTGCTCCAACAATATTAGTGAAGAGCGTATTATTTAAAAATCCAAATAAATAAAAAGCAGCTGATAAAAGAGGAAGGACCACGGTCCAGTGAGTAAAGTTTTTTAATTGCATATTTCTATTTGCGATAATATAATGAAAATAAACTGATAATAATAAATTAAGTTAAGTGCGATGCAACATGATTTTCCAGACCCAGTAATATTTACAACGGTTCAATAGATGGAAAGGGAAAATGAAAGTGATCGTTCAAAAATAGACGCCCAAAAAATAATCTCTGCTGTAAAAACACATCCTTTAAACACTTCCTTTTAAATAATCCTGACGAGCACGTTCATCCAATTTTTCTATGGCATAACGAAGCGTAGTCCGTGGCATATGTTGATAATAAAGATTAAGAAAATCAAGAAGTTCCTTTTCATTTTTCTTTCCCATTTCTCGTAAAAGCCAGCCATTTGCTTTATGCATCAGATCATGCTCATGATTCAGATTTCTGACTGCCAACTTTTTGATTAAATCAAAAGAACCTTTTTTTACGTGAAACATTGTAGAAACAACGGCAATTCTCTTACTCCATAAATTTTCTTCCTCAGCTAAATCTTTTAAAATTGAATCGTCATTATTTTCAAAACAGTAGCGTCCTAAAATTTTATAACAGGAGGTGTCTACTAAATCCCAGTTATTGACATATTTCTTGTTCTTTAAATACAATTCAACAATTTGTTTTCTTTGATCGGAGTCGTTTGATTTTTCAAACTTTAAAATCAACATTAATAATGCACATAGTCGATGTTCGTGTATTGGCGAAGATAACAACACGGCTAAATCATCTAAAGAAATCTTATCCCAAAATTCTTGAGCAACTTTCCTTTGGTCGGGAACGGTAACTCCTATGAATTGATCTCCTTCGGCATATTCTCCTTTGCGTGATTTAAAAAAGGTAGGATAAAACGAAGCTTTCTCCGGTAGTGACAGTTCTTGCAGGGCTAATTTAATTTGGTTTATCATCATAAATTACATTATCATTGGGTGTTACTCAATTAATCACTTTATAAAAAAAGGTTCTTCCTTACTTTTAAGTTTTAATGCATAATTTAGGAAGTAAACTACTTAAGTAAATAAGGATGTTGCTAATGACAAATAACAAGAAGGAAATTATATCAAAAAATAAATTTACAGTCTAAGAATGAATGGCAAATCGCCAGGTTTCATTTTTATCTTAATGTAATAATCATTCTCACGGTTCGCATAGAAAATATAGTCGAGCTCAGAAATAATTTTTTTTTCGCTAGCGCTTAGCCTGCTATAAAAAGAAGTAAGTAATGGGCTGTTTCTAATAAACAGGTAATTTTTGTTTTGCCATTCACCTAAAGTTATAGGTTTGCGAGTAGATTTTACAAAAATATTATTGCGATCACGCGAAATTAAATTCGGTTGAAACGGGATTATGGTAAACTGTTCTTCCGAATTGATCCATTTTTTATTCTTAAAATATTCCCACGTTTTTGCAGACTGAGAACTCTGAAAAGACATCACATAATTTGGCTGTACGACCTTTTGAAAACTCTTTTCTTCAATTTCATTAAAGTCGTCATCATAGGTATAGGTAATAATTGTGTCTTTTACCTGCTGTAATTCTGCGGAGGTCTTGAACTTCACAATTCCCGTGGAATCCCCGAAATCCTTATCAAAATAATTAGCAAAAGCTTTGATGTTTTTGGAGTCTAATTCTGCTTCTAAAAAGTTGGTTTGTTTTTCTAATAAGTGAAGCAGATCCGTTAATGAGTCGTCATCCAAACCATTCTTAATTTCAATTTCATCATCAGTAAAATCAATTGAAAAATTCTGCGATTTCTCAGCAGTCAGATAAGAAAGACTTGCTGGTGAATCATTAATCCAGTCGTTTGCATTCAGTAGATTGTGATTGTCTTTTAAAAGAGTATTTTCTAAAAATGGAAATCCCGCTCTGGAATTTCCAAGAAGACATTTTTTTCCGACAACCTTCAAAACATAATGATCTCGTTGAAAGATATTCTGCTCTATTTTACGGAATTGATGCTTTTTCAAAAAGATCAAAAATTCTTTTGGCTTTTCAATTTCAAGCACCGTATGCCAAATGGCAATCTGGTTACTTTTCAAATGAAAAACCTGTAAATAATCAGGAATTTTAAGACCTGAATTACTTAAAGAACTAAGTAGGCTTTCACTTTTTGACGACTTTCCCCATTGCGAAGGATGACTTACAAAACTCCATGCAGTCTGGCGCACTACCTTCTTTACATCGATCAAAATGAGCAAATCTGCACTTTCTGGAACAAATTTTAAGGTTTTGTCCTTATGAAAAAAAACAAAGTAAATCCCAAATGCACACAGCAATAAAAAGACTGCGAAGAGCTTTTTTTTCATTTATAGTGTTTTTGTCGCCTCTTTGGAGCCCATTATTTTATAAGCCTCATCAAATAAATCGAAGAAATACATTAAACTGTTTTCGGAAGAATTATTAATATTATAATTCATTTCTGATCTTATGCTTTCTGAATCTACATCTATCTTGTAGGTTACTTTTCCGATATTTTTTCGGACAAGGTGGAACATTTCTTTATCTTTTCTATCATTAAATTCCTTCTCCAAACCTTTAACTAATTTCGGCGCATCCAACCAACCTGATAGGGAATGTCGGGAAACTTCTCTCGCTAATTTTTTTGTGTCGGTAGATTGGGATTTTTCTACAATATTTTCTAAAGAAGTTGTGATGTATACAATTCCGTCTTTTACTGTAAACAACAGTCGATCAATTTCGCTATTATCCTTAGCTGTAAATTCATAATAGTCTCCTCTTTTAACAAAATGTTCCGCTGTCTTTTTGTTTGATGAGATCATATCAAAAGCCCGATTCCAATAGTTCTCATTCTCGGTTATGAATGCAAAGGTGAAATTGGGTATTGCAACCTCTTTGGTTTTCTTTACTTCTTTTTCATTATAATCGTCATCGTATTCATAGTCGCTATATTCTACTTTTTTACTGGTTAAATCATTAAGAATAAAGATGGCATTTCCAGGCATAATTTTAGAAATTGCCTTTTCATCCAGTACAATTTTCATGGTTTCAACCATTACAGAGATTTCTTTTTGGTACTCTTGGCTCTCTGCCATATTTTCAATTAAATCATAAGTAGCATCAAAGGTTTTATATCCATTGATATTCATCGCAAAATAACCAATGCTTTTGTCAGAAAGTAATTTGGATAATTTCCTGCTCGTTTTTCCTTTATAGATATCCGAAATACTTTTCTGCATTACAGGATCTTTATGTTGGTAGTTGGTAACCAATTTTACTTTGTCATTTTCAAAATATAAATTATAGGAGGAATCCGCATCATACATTTTCCCTATATATTTTTGCATGATTCCAAAACTACCCATTGGTCCAAATGACCCCATATTTTTAAATATTCCTCCAAAATTGGTATAAGCAAACACATCTGACTTTGCATCTTTAAATTTTATTATGTCGTCAGGAACTTCAATCATGAAATTAGAATTGAAAATCTCGTCAAAAGACTGCTCCAAAAGCTCTCTCGCGATTTTATACTCTTCTAACTTACTGGAGTCTATTCTATTTTGATATTCTTCATCGAAAATAGAATTATCAGAACCTTCGTCATCTTCTGCATCATAAGAATCTTCATCGGAAGGGGTAAGATTCGCTTCGCTCTCCTCAATAATTTTTTCCTCTAATTCTGGCTTCACTACAGGATATTGATGATGTTTCTTTAGATACTGAATGTTCTTTTTAATTTTTTCAACTTCAGCTTGCGATTCTTTTATGGTATTTTTATAATAGTCCAATTCTTCTTCCAAATACTGGATTTCTTCTTTATAATCAAAAGGCTGCTCTTCGGTTTCAACTTCCTCGTCTCCACTTTCATTATATGGTGCAACTGCAACACTATCTACCGCCATTTCTTCTACCGCAACGGCGCTATCCACTTCTGATGCGTCATCTTCATGGGAATAAGGTTTTGTATAGTTAATTGTTTTAAGAACGGCATGCTTACCATTCCAGGCGATGAAGGTATTCTTATTGATACTAACGTAGGAATATTTTGTTTTTTGAGTAATTTCTAAGCCTTCTTTCTTGGCAGAATTAATAAAATTTACAAAACGCTTTTCGTCATCTAAAATAAAATGTGCGCTGTAGGATTTTACCGAATCATTAAAAACGAAATAATGAATTTGCTTCTCATCGTACTTTACACCAGTTTTAGAATAATCATTCCAAATGGTACTTTTATCTTTTTTATTAAAAACCTCTTTGAAAACGGGATTAAACTTTGCCCAATTCACTTTATTATTAAGTTGTTTTCCGTTCATTTCCATATATAGTACGGTGTTATCCGGAAGTTGAAAACTATTTTGTGCGTGCATTGCCAAAAGACAAAACAGACCTAAAAAAGTAAGTTGTTTTCTGAGTAAAAAATATTTCATAAAGTGAGTTTAGTTGAAAGTAATCGTGTTGTAGAATTGTTTTTTCTGAAGAATAAAATCCAAAACATTTCCTTCTAATTTCAGTGCTTTTTTATTTGGTGAAATGCTGTAGACTGTATTGGATTGGGATTTTATCGTGTTTTCGAATTGTAAAATAGTGGTGTATCTGGCAGTGGTGAAAATCTCTTTATCAGCACTGCTCAACTTGTTGTAATCACTTTTAAAAGTGTTCACTTTATTTTTTGTAAAAACCCTTTTTGCAAGATTATTTGTATATAATTGCGAAGGAATCAGTTTTCCAATAATTCCTTTGGCTTTCAGTCGGTCAATCCCTTCGTTAATATTTTCAATTTTTGCGAAATTACAGCTCAATTTGATTATATAATTATCAAAATCAGTACTTGTTTTCACATTGCTGATTCCAGGAACCGTTTTAAAAACTGCCGCTGCTTGGCTAACTTTGTTTTGAATGTCTGCTTTCTTAGGAACTGCTTTTCCGTTAATGGTTTCCATTTTAGAAATGGAGGAAATTCGTGTTTTACTTTTACTCGCATTCAAAATGATGGTATACACACCGCTTCCATCGGATTTCATATTAACTTTGTCAAGGATATCAAAACAACTTGTTAATGTAACGAGTGTGAATAAAAATAAAAGAGATTTAAAAAATACTTTCACAGATTTTTTTCATTGTTTCCACAAAGGTAATTTTTTGTAGCAAAATATCCCAATTACTTAATAAATGATGTAAATAAATCAAGATACTGAGCTTTCATTAAAACGGAGGCTTATATTGTAGTTTTTTTTTAATCTTTATTTCGTCCCTTATCGTTATAGGTTAACATTTTATAGGAATTGGTTTTTTCAAAAAATACTTTCGCCGGTTTTTGTGGTAAATTCTTCCAAAAACTTCATGCCTCGATAGGAATTTCCTTTTCTATTTAGTTTGGGACTCCAGACCGTAATACAGTAATGATTGGGGTAGATTGCGACAATTCCACCGCCAACTCCACTTTTCCCGGGTAAGCCTACCAGGAAAGAAAACTCTCCGGATTCATCATAAAATCCACAGGTAAGCAAGATGGCATTTATTCTTTTAGCTTTTGTTGAAGATAAGATCTTTTCATTACTCAACGGTTTAATTCCTTCATTTGCTAAATACAAAAAGCTTTTGCTAAGTTGCTTACACGTCATTTCAATGGAACAGAGATGGCAGTACAGATCAATTACCGCTTCTGGTTGATTGGTAATATTACCAAAAGACTTCATGAAATTACACATCGCAGTATTTCTAAAACTATTTTTTATTTCACTAACCGCAACTTTTTCATTAAAATGAATATTATCGTCTTCCGCGAGATCTCGAATATAAGAAAGCAATTCTTCTTTAGGATTTGAGGAAATTTCCAGTAGAATATCGCAAATTACCAAGGCACCAGCATTGATGAATGGGTTTAGAGGAATGCCTTTATCAGCCTCTAACTGTATTAAGGAATTGAATGCATTCCCAGAAGGTTCTACATCTACGCGATCCCATATTTTCTCGCCAAGTCTTTCGTATACAAAAGATAATGCAAACACTTTAGAAATACTTTGGATCGAAAATTTTTCCTCAAAATCTCCATGGCCATAACTGTTAAATTTTAAATCGGTGAAATTGACTCCAAATTTCTTTTCGTCAATATTCGCAAGTTCCGGAATGTAATCCGGAACTTTACCTATGTTGTCTTTGGCTAAAGTGGAAGTGTATACTTTTGAAATAATTCTTTGATAATCTATACTCATCTTGTTTAATAAAATCTGCTGTAATTAAATAAAAAATGCTTAACGTAAATTAAGCATTTAAAAAAGGAATGCAGGATTAGTATCCTATATTTTATTCTTTTATTTCTGTGTCTTCCTCATCATGATATTCAAACAGAAAATCATTGTAAGGAAATCTAGCGGTATGAATTTTCAAAACCTCATCATAAATCATTTTCTTCAGCTCTGGAAAATTTTCTTTCTTTAATGCAGAGATAAATACAGTTGGATACTGTGATTTCGACATCCAGGTCTTTTTCCATTCCTCCAGAGAAATGTTTTTTCTAGTTTCAGGCGTAAGATCATCTTCTTCTTTCTTCTCGTAAGCAAAAGCATCAATTTTATTGAAAACCATAATCATAGGCTTTTGATGTGCATCTATTTCCATTAAAGTTTGGTTAACCGAATTGATGTGATCTTCAAAGCTTTCGTGTGAAATGTCTACAACATGAATCAATAAATCTGCTTCTCGGACCTCATCTAAAGTAGATTTAAAACTTTCTACCAACTGTGTTGGCAGTTTTCTAATAAATCCAACAGTATCAGTTAACAAGAAAGGTAAATTTCCGATAACTACTTTACGGACGGTAGTATCTAAAGTTGCAAATAATTTATCTTCAGCAAAGACATCAGATTTTGAGATCGCGTTCATCAGAGTAGATTTACCGACATTGGTGTAACCAACCAATGCTACACGAACCATTTTTCCACGGTTCTGTCTTTGGGTCGCCATCTGCTTATCGATAATTTTCAATTTATCTTTTAATAGAAATATGCGGTCGCGAATGATCCTTCTATCTGTTTCAATTTCAGTCTCACCAGGACCACGCATTCCGATTCCCCCTTTTTGTTTATCAAGGTGAGACCACATTTTGCTCAATCGCGGGAGTAAGTACTGATATTGAGCTAGTTCCACCTGCGTTCTCGCGTATGAAGTTTGCGCTCTTTGGGCAAAAATATCAAGGATCAGATTGGTTCTATCCAAGATTTTAACCTCTTCTATTTCTTTTCCAAGATTCTTGAGCTGCGAAGGCGAAAGTTCATCATCAAAAATAACGGTTCCGATTCCGTTTGATTTTACATAATCTCTTATTTCTTGTGCTTTTCCACTTCCAATAAAAGTTTTGGGATCGGGCTGTGTTAATTTCTGGATAAATCTTTTATCGACAGTAGCTCCAGCTGTCAAAGCCAGAAACTCCAACTCATCAAGATATTCGACAAGTTTTTCTTCACTTTGATTTTGGGTCACTAAACCGACTAAAACGGCTTTTTCGTATTGATGTTCTTTTTTGTCTAACATAAATTTCCTTTCGGCATTTGTACAAAGATAATAATTTGATTTTCACAACTAAAAAATTGGACTAAAATAGCTGAGATTTAATTGGTCATCTTACACTTTAATCCCAGTCAGCAGCGATAAATTTCATTCTCATGCCGTTAGAATTGCTTAATGTGAAATAATGTCCCTCTACTTTATAGTGAGTAATTGTTTCCAGCTCTTTGGCTAACGCGGTTTCTAAATCCATGCTTTTATCACAATACATTTCGGTACTTGCAATTTCTGAAAATTTCACCTTGTTATCAGGAGTAAATAACACATTACCAAATAGAGTGTTACAACCCATATTGGCTGAAAAATGATTGGTTGATTCTTTTTGTTTGGTTAAATTAAGATGCGCTCTGCTGCTTACCATCAAATCTTTGCTGAAGTCCTGGAATTGAACTAACATCCATTCTCTCTGTACATTCTCTGGCGTTTTCGTTTGAGTGGTGCAATTTGATAACAACAAAAGGGCAAAAACGACTATAAGACCTGATAATAATTGTTTCATTTATAAGAATTTCCTTCAACATTGCCATTTTTATGCCATGTTATCGATTTCTTTTTAGGATAATTTTATTTTTAAAACGAGGTTATTAGGTGCCTAAGAGGCAAAGAATGATCTATAACTTTATAATAAGTTCGGTTTGAAAACAAATAATTTGTAATTAAAAATGATTGTTGTACTGTTGCTTCTTAAAGCGAGTAAATGCGTCAGGATTTTTAAAAACGACATGCATTTATATATTTTTGTGTCTTTACTAATTTGTTTCTAATCATTGAAACTTGGAGAACAGGATTAATTTTCTTTGATGAATTTCTTGATATCCTCATTCTCACCGTAAATCACTAAGATGTCTGCACTTTCCAATACTGTATCCGTGGTTACTACGCCCTGGATCTGATTAATTCGCTTTATCTTTCCGAAAATATTTTTATCCGCGATTTTTTTAATAATCGTCACACAAACAAGGTTATAATTATTCCTAAATGCCACCTGTTCAATAGTTTTTCCAATAAGTTTATCCGGTATTGCAATTTCAGCGATGCTATAGTTGATACTTAGCTCGAAGGAATCTACCATTCCTTTTAGCGATAGCTTTTTGGCCCATCGTTCTGCACTTTCATCCTCTGGATGAATAATGGTTTCCACATCCATGGCTTCTAGTATCGTTTCGTGAATTGGCGTAATTGCGCGACTGATGATGCGGTTAGGATGCAGTTTTTTTACCATCGCAGTTGCCATAATATTAGCGCCCGTATCTTCACCAATAGCGATGATCACGATATCAGTATCTTTGAAAGGGAGACCGTTCATGGTATATTCATCTGTAGCATCCAAACAAATTGCATGAGAGATCTTTTCTTTCACTGCTTCCACTTTAGCCATGCTATTATCGATACCGATAACTTCATTACCTAATTTAGTTAGTTTTTCAGCAAGTGAAAGTCCAAAATTCCCCATACCGATAACAATATATTTCATGTTTTTAAATTTAATTGATTAAGATTTCCTCTTTGGGATACCGATAATTATAGTATTTCTCTTTCTTCATCATAGCAATTAATAAAGAAAACATACTCACTCTTCCAATAAACATAATTGAAATGATAATAATTTTTCCGACAAGTGATAGAGAAGGTGTTATATTGATGCTCAAACCAACAGTAGAGTAGGCTGAAAAAGCTTCAAAAGCCAAACTCATTAAATCTTTCTCTGGTTCTACAATAACCAATAAGAAAATTCCAATTCCTAAAACAATTAAGGATAGTCCAATAATTGCAAAAGCTCTACTTATAGAGTGCTGCCCAATTTCCCGACGAAATATTTCTGTTCTTTGCTTGCCTTTTGCGAGACTGATAATATTTAACACAGCGATTGCGAAAGTACTTGTTTTAATTCCTCCTCCTGTAGAAGCTGGTGATGCACCAATCCACATTAAAAATATACAGATCATCAATGTAGGTGCAGATATCAGTGAAACGTCTACCGTATTAAATCCTGCAGTTCTATTATTTGCGGATATAAAAAATGCTTCTACCCAAGCACCAAAGTTGGAATGGCTTTTCAAAGCGCCATCATGCTCGAACAGGAAAATGGTTACTGTTCCGAAGATTAACAAAGAAAAAGTGGTTACTAATATTATTCTGGAATTCAAATTGATGACCCAAGGCGTATGATGAAATTTCTCTTTGGAAAATAAGGAACGAATAAGATTTCTAATAAGATGTTTCACATAAGTATATACATTATAAACAATTGGAAATCCTAAGCCTCCGAAAATAAACAAAGAAGCAATCGTAAAATGCAATCCGTAATTAAATTGATAACCGGGCTCATATAAATTGCCGCTTAGGGTAGAAAAGCCCGCGTTACAAAAAGCAGAAATAGCATGGAATATAGAAAAGAAAATTCCTTTGTTGATCGATCCCCCGACTAAAGATAGATCAAGCGAAGAATAAATAAAAACAGCACCTAAAGCTTCTATGATCACGGTGATGATAATAATTCTTTTTAAAGTATTGAAGACTTCCCCTAATTTATCAGAACTCGTCATTTCTCCTAAACTAAGCTGGTTTTCATAAGAGGCACCACCGCGAAAAAAGTAACTGAAATAACTCGCGAAAGTCATAATTCCTAAACCGCCGATCTGAATAAGTGAGAGGATAATAACCTTTCCAAACAGGGTGAAATCTTTAGAAGTATCCAAAACAATTAGCCCTGTAACACATACCGCACTGGTCGCAGTGAACAGTGCATCCAAAGGTTTGATGCCGTTAACCGTCGCATGGGGCATCATAAGTAATACTGCGCCAACCAAAATGATGGAAAGAAAACTCAAGATAAAAAGCTGAGCAGGATTGATAAAAGTCCTCTTAAAATTAATGTGCAAACTGGAGAAATCACGCACGAAACAGAGAATAATCAGAACATATAACAGCCGGAGATTAAAAAACTGAAAGTTGCGGGTTTGGGAGAAATTATACTCAAAACGAGCCAAATAATAAACAATTATTAAAGTCGTTACGAGAATTTCCAACGGCCATATTTTCTTAGTGGCAGGACTTTTTTTATGGAAATTGTAGTGTAAGATATTAAACAGCGTAAGAATAAAGCTAAAATCATAGAAATAAATAAATTGGCTTCGAAACAGAAATTCTTCGAAAAAGCCAGTTTCGACAATCATGATTAACACGGCTAAAAGACTCGTGTAAAAAGAGAAAAGATTTAGTTTGTTATTCCACATCGTTCAAAAGTAACTGCAATTGCATTTTAGAATTTTTATTATTACGAAAGTAATTAATTTTCAGTTAAAATAATTAGAAACTCACCCGTTCAACAAAATTAAATAAAGAGTTTCCGCATACCTACTAATTTCCTTATTTTTGCGCTAACTAATATTATCATGTACAAATCCATCATTCGTCCCATTTTATTTAAATTTGATCCAGAAGAAGTTCATTATTTTACTTTTTCAGTACTAAAGAAGTTTCCTTTTATAGCCAAGACCTTTCTTCCGAAACCAATTGAAGATCAAAGATTAGAAAGAGAAGTTTTTGGTTTGAAATTTAAAAATCCGGTTGGGCTGGCAGCAGGTTTCGATAAGGATGCGAAAATGTTCAATGAACTTTCTGATTTAGGATTCGGATTTATAGAAATTGGAACTTTAACTCCCACAGCTCAAGACGGAAACCCTAAAAAACGATTATTTCGTTTAAAAGAAGATTCAGCAATCATCAACCGAATGGGTTTCAATAATGGTGGAGTGGATGCTGCAGTTGAACGATTGAAGAAAAATAAGAACGTTCTTATCGGTGGAAATATCGGTAAGAATAAAATCACTCCTAACGAAGATGCAGTAAATGATTATATCAGCTGTTTTGAGAAATTATTTGATCACGTTGATTATTTTGTAGTGAATGTAAGTTCACCAAATACACCAAATCTGCGTGAACTTCAGGATAAAGAACCTTTAACAAAACTGCTCGGGACTTTGCAAGAATTAAATCTGACAAAGAAAAATCCAAAACCGATTCTCTTAAAGATTGCGCCGGATTTAACGAATAGCCAACTTTTGGACATTATTGAGATTATCAAAGAAACCCAAATTGCGGGGGTAATCGCGACAAATACTACCCTTTCTAGAGAGCATTTAAGTTCTGAAAATAAAAAAGAAACCGGCGGACTTTCAGGGAAGCCTTTAACAAAACGCTCTACAGAAGTTATCAGATTTCTCTCCCAGAAAAGTGGCAAAGCATTCCCAATTATTGGAGTAGGCGGCATTCATTCTGCCGAAGATGCTTTAGAAAAATTAGAAGCAGGCGCAAGTTTAGTTCAACTTTATACTGGATTTATTTACGAAGGACCGGAATTGATTCGAGAAATTAATGAAAAGATTTTAGAAAGTTTATGATAGTAGACTTGAAGCCTTCTTACTTCCTCCTTATATAAAAAACTCTGTCACCGTATAAATCACCAATCCAACTAATCCACCGACAATTGTTCCATTCACGCGGATAAACTGCAAATCTTTTCCGACTTCCAGTTCCAGTTTTTCGCTGAGTTCTTTTCCTTCCCAATTTCCGACCGTGGAACTAATTAGATCACCAAATTGATGCGTGTTTTTCAAGATGTATTTATAAGCAGTTAACCGAACCCAATGGTCTATTTTGTTCTGGAATTTTTCATCCGTTTTTAAGTTAGTAGATAATTCAGCTAAATTTTTACGAATATAATTTTTTAAAGCAGAATTTTCTTCTTCTAATTCTTTGGATAACGATTGTTTGATAGAGTTCCAGATATCTGCAGCGTATTTTTGAATTTTCTCTTCTTTTAGGAAATCATTTTTAATAGTTTTAAACTCTTCTGCCCACTTTTCTTCCGTTTTAATTTCTTTAGAAAATAAATAGAGTTTTGCGGTGATTTCATTTCTCAAGGGATGGTTTTCATCCAGTTCTACTTCTTCAAAATATTTAGAAAGTCCTTTGCTAATTTTATCCGCAATACCATCATCTACAAATTTAGGAACCAGAAAAAAGCTTTCGCTCTTCACTCTTTGTTTTACCAGGTCTTGATTGTTCAGAACATAATCTTTAATTTGTTTGGAGAGATTGGTGATGAAACGCTGATGGTCTTTCTTATCTAAAACGTACTCGAGCCCATTCCCTATGATCTGGTTAAACTTTAAATCATCAGACATTTCCTTAGCTTTCTTACCAATGAAATTAATGACCGCGGCATCATCTAATTTATTCAAAATGTCCAATACGATATTGGAAAGTTCTTTCATTAAATTTTCTTGATTTTTTTCCGTTGAAAGCCAGTCGCCAACAAAATTGGAGATTTTTATTTTTTGAATATAGGGACGAATGTTCTGAGGAGAAAGAAAATTGTCGACTACAAAATTTCCCAGATTATCACCGATCCTTTCTTTACTGTTTTCAATTAAGTTGGTATGCGGAATTTTTATTCCTAATGGATAATTAAAAAGAGCGGTTACTGCGAACCAGTCTGCCAAAGCACCAACCATCGCAGCCTCAGAAAAAGCACGGATGTAACCAATCCAGTGGGCAGGGTTGTTCTTGGCTAAAATAGTCATTACTACAAAAATTACAGCCATCGAAACGAAAAGTCCTGTGGCAAACATTTTGTACTTCTTTAATTGTATCCTTTTTTCTAGATCATTCATTATTTCAAATGTAGTAAATTTGGTTTGGAAAATTTAAGTGATTCTCTTTCAATAAAATCATGATTAATGGTTTATGAAAATCGCACTTTACTTATTAGTCTGTTTTTCAATGCAGATGTGTACTCAAGTCAAACCACCCGAAAAATCAAATTTAATGGACAATTCAACAACTACAAAAAACAATCCATACTACTCCAGGACAGACCGAACTAAACTGAATGTGCCAAACTCTGAATGGAAGAAAATATTACCGGAAGAAGTGTATGCTGTCGCTAGAGAAGCAGCAACTGAAAGGCCTGGTACCGGCAAATATAATGTTTATGATGAATTGGGCGAGTATTACTGTGCAGTTTGCGGCAATCATTTATTTCGTTCAGATGCTAAATTTTCTTCCACTTGTGGGTGGCCTAGCTTCTTCGAAGCTGACAAGGAAGGAACTTCCTATAACCGGGATTCTACCCTCGGAATGGAAAGGATTGAAGTTGTTTGTAAAAGATGCGACTCGCATTTAGGACACGTTTTCAATGATGGTCCACCGCCAACTGGAACTAGGTACTGTATGAATTCTGTTAGTTTGGAATTCGTGCCGGATTCTAAAACTAAATAAAGAATGCAGCTTTAAGTGCTGCATTCTTTTATTTGAAGTAAATTCAGGTTTATATTAAAGGATCTCCAACTTGTAGATCGCACCTATGATGAGGTTCGCCGTGTGCAGGATTAAGAGCAGGTTTTGGACCTGTTGCGGTCACCGGAGCAACAGAAGGAGTTGAGGATGGCGCAATGGGATTTGTGTTGAAACCAGCACTTGTTGTATTCTGTGTGATCGGTTGTGGAGCAGCATTTTGTTGTGGAGCACTGTCTATTGGAGCGCCTACCTGAATGTCACATCGGTGATAAGGTTGTCCATGCTCTGGATTCAACGCTGGCCGAACAGACGAAGTTTTTGCAGCTGATGCGTCTGTGGGCAGTGGGTCTGCAGTTGTTTCTGTATTAACTGACATGGTGCTACCAGCAACGTTCACAGAGTCCGTTACCGGATTTGTAACTGCTTCCAGTTTGCTGGTTTCTTTCTTATCACAAGATAATAGGAGCAATGCACTTGCTATTATTAAAGGAAATATCTTCATAATTTTCTATTTTTTCAAAAGTAATATTTTTATTTAAAAGGAGAAATCTAGACCAACATATACATTTGCTCCCATAACCGGGGCATAAACCATTCCTGCATCAAAGTAACTTCCGAAGGGATTTTGTACGTCGATGATCGCATCCTTTTGAGTATGTCCAGTTAGATTTTCACCACCAATATAAGCACGAATATTTTTATTAAAGCTTCTGGAAATCTGTGCGTTCAGCGTTGCGTAGCTTTTTGAATACTCTGGTATTTGGTATGATAAAGGGTTGGAATTAAGATTGGGTAATTTCTGCTGACCAATAAGCTGAAGCGTAGCATCAAAATTCCAGAATGCATCTTTATCTGTTTTATTTGTGGCGTACGAGGCATTGAAGAAGCCTCTGTTTTTGGCCATAAAAGGAATCTCACGTTTTCCTCCAATAAAGTCTGCCTGTACATCATAGTACTTGTAGGCTAATCTTACTTCTAGATTTCTGGCTGGGGTAAGGTCTAACTGGGTTTGAAAACTATTGGCAAAAGATTTCCCTGCGAGGTTATAAAATACAAGTTTCTGCGGGGAAATATCCAAGTCTGCCAAAACCTGATCCTGAAAGTCAGTTCTAAAGAAATCTGCAACTAACGTGGCTTTTCTATTAAATAATCTAAATTCCTGCTGCAGACTTGCACCATAATTCCAGGCAATTTCGGGTTTCAAATCATAGATTTTTCCATTGTTACCTAAAACATCAATGGTCCTGTTAGAAGCAAAGTATTGTTGGCTTTCTGCGAAAATATTAGCTGTTCGAAATCCTCTTCCGGCAGACAGGCGAAGAATTGTTTTGGGCGAAACATCATATTTAAAGTTTAATCTTGGAGTGAACTGGGTTCCTGCTAAATTATGAAAATCTGTTCTCACGCCGGCAACTAAAGTATATTTTAGCCCTGTTAATGTATATTCAAAGAAGAGTCCGGGAGCGGTTTCGGTCCTTTTGTAATTTTGCGTAAGATAATCTTCATCATATTGATCATATAAGAAGCTAGCGCCTGTTTTGAATTTATTGTTTGTATTTCCAATAATACTTTCAAAAACTAAATTGGAGTAAAAAGTGTATTGATTGCCCCAATAATTTCTATTTCCGAAGAAACTGTCTTGTTGGTGGGTCGTGAATTGATTCATCCAGCCAATGCTCTGATATGGTTTGTCTTTAAATACGTACCCTGTTTTATTCCAGATTTCAAATCGCGAGAGGTCAATTCCAACACCATAAGCATTTTGCTGGGAGCGGTCTATTTTTTTATTAAAAGCAGTTTGTCCGCCAAAACGGTCATCTTTAACAAAGCTAATTCCGAAATGTGTTCCTAATCCTGAGTCTTCTAAATCGTTGTAATTTAAAAGATACGTCGCGTTGATTTGGTTTCCTGTCGGTTGATCCAAAAATCCATCGTTATTTGAATCTGTCTTTGCTAAAGTGGCATTGCCATGTAATAAGACCGATTGATTCCAGTGTTCATTAAGTTGTGACGTGGAAGTGATATTGGTCTCAACTCTTCCATGAATGTCGGCAAAGAGATTTACCGCCGTCTCGGGTTTTTCGTTAAATTTCAAAAGTTCCGTATTAATTTGTCCGGTAATACTTTCGTAACCATTAACCACGGTGCTTCCTCCTTTTGTTAACTGAATACCTCCAATCCATCTTCCGGGAATTAAATTTAAACCATATGGAGCGGCAAGACCACGAATAGAGGGCAAAAGTTCTTTGGTCAAAGAAGTGTATTTTTGATCTAACCCCAGCATTTTCAGCTGTTTAGTTCCCGTTACAGCATTACTAAACGACACATCTACAGTAGCGTTGGTTTCAAAACTTTCAGATAAGTTACAACAGGCCGCTTTCAGTAGTTCTTTCTTACCAATATTAAAGGTTAAGCCTGTTTCTTTTTTACTTAAAGCGGTTGGGTCTGACCATTTTGTTAAACGTACTTCTTCAATTGATTTATCGAAATGATCAGAATTTTGAGAGAAATCTTTTTTGGGAGTCGGCGCTTCTTCATGATGAACTAAATCACTTTTCACTCCTAAAGGTAGTTCCCGGTCATACAAACAACATCCTGGGAGCTTGTCGTAAGTATCAGTTTTTGCAGTGAACTTTTCGTTGTCATGACCAGCCTCTGCGATTTTTTGCAAAATTAAATCTGACGAAGTTTTTGCAGGATCAAAGTTCAATGTTACCGTTTGCGTATCTGCATCCCAGGTTGATGAATCTGCTCCAGCACTCGCAGCTGCTTTTTCGATGCGTACTTTACATGAACCGCAATTACCGCGAACGAAAAACTGATTTTTATTTTTTAAAGGTTGCTTTGCAATTTCATTTTTCAGAAATGAAGGAGTTCTTTCGTAATGGCAACAATCGGGTAGTTGCTCATACACCGCATCAGAGGCCGTGTATTTTTCATTATCGTGTCCAACAGCAGCGATATTTTTTAAGATTTGATCTGCAGATATTTTTGCAGAATCGAATTCAATTTCAAGTTGCTGGGTCTCAGGATTCCAGTTTGCTGTTTTTGCACCTGTCTTTTTCACGGTGCTTTCAATCCTTTCTTTGCACATACTACAATCTCCTTTAACCATAAAGGTAGATTTGGTAATGGTTTGAGCGTATAGAACAGAAGAAAAGAGAAGAGAAAATACAAAAATACTTTTTAATAAAGTGTTCATTATTTAAAATAAGTTAATTGACAAAAAGTTTTACCAAAAGAACATTCTTTCGGCTATAATCTAAAGTGTTAACCTATTTTAGGCGGCTGCCAAATATTTTCAAAGGATGATGAAAAGTAAGAAATTCCGTAGTTGAAATTGAGTGTTTTTGTAAAAAGATGGTCCGGAGAATTCTCGTTAATTTCCGGTAAAAGGAAATTGAGTACAAAATTAACGGTACAGAAGTGACATTGCGTACAATCGTCCTCGCAATTGCTTTTTTCAGACTTCCTGTCGGAATTATCAGTATGACAAGATTCCGTTTTTTCTGTTTTGCAACAGTTTTCAGTGTTCGTCATCTTGTCGCCGCATTCAATTACACTTTGAGCAAATATCATTTGTTTGGGGAGGATGAAAATCCCCAAACCCAATACAATTAAAAATATTTTTAAAGTTTTCAGCATGCTTTTGCAAATTTAATAAAAGATTTGGATATACACTGCTTGTTAAAAGTCCTTAAAAAAAGTTAAAAAATTATCATTTAATAGCTTGGTAATTAATTAATTGTATTTTTGCCGAGTCAAAATCATTTAACATAATATCGAATGAAGAAAGTCCTCTTGTCATTATTAACTGTCTTATTTTTCGCTACATCCTTTCATAAAATTAAAAGTACCGAAAAAAAATTCTCAAAAAATTTTTTAAAACCTAGAACGGAAAATCCATTACCAAAAGAAAGTCCCAGATCCGTTGGAAGCTATGCGGAAGAGATTTATAACTCCATCAATTTTGAACATTTCAATCAATTGCAGTCAGAGGTTTTTCAGAAAGCTTATCTTGGATTTGCAAATCTTAAAAGAGAAGGAAAGTTAAATGAAGATTCTCATTTACTAACCATTTGTGATTTTTCACTTTCTTCTACTCAAAAGAGACTGTGGGTGATCGACTTGAATGAAAAAAAAGTGGTCTATAATTCCTTAGTTGCTCACGGAAAAAATACGGGTGAAGAATTTGCGCAGAAATTCTCGAACACAGAAAGCTCTCTACAAAGCAGCATCGGCTTTTACGTTACCGAGAATACGTACAATGGTTCAAATGGCTATTCATTAAAACTTTTGGGTATGGATGCAGGTTATAATGATGCGGCTTTACAACGAGCGATCGTAATGCACGGCGCTGATTATGTGAGCGAAGATTTTATAAAAAATCAAAAACGTCTTGGTAGAAGTTGGGGTTGTCCAGCAATTCCCAGAGCATTGGCTGAACCGATTATCAATACCATAAAAGGAAAGAGCTGCCTCTTTATTTATTATCCAGACCATCAATATCTTTCTAGTTCGAAATGGCTGAAAACGGAGGAAAATATTTAATGAATTAAAAACATAAAAAACCCAGTTAACAATTGCTAACCGGGTTTTTTTGTAATTTATTTTAACTCAATCGGATTGTTATTCTTCTTGGTTTCCTCTTTTTGTCGCTCTTCCATTTGTTTCCTTTGATTAGGATCCATTTGTATACGGAAACCACCTCTTCCTCCAGACATCGCTGCAGCCGGGTCTTTTCTGAATTGATCTTGCTGCTTTTTAAATGCTGCTCTTTTAACGGTAATCGTAGAACCTCTTTGATTGAAACTGGCAACCGCATCAATTTTTTTAGCTTCTTTTAAATCAAAACTATAATCACCTTTAGCGTCTTCAACTTTTACAATTAAACCTGGCAGTCCTGAGAATTTATAAGGGCCATCCTGAAGTGGAACTTCTGCTGCAAACCAAGCATACCAAGTTCTTCCAGCAAATTGAGTTTCTGCTTTTTGAGTTTTATATTCACCAATTGTTGCCGTTTCTGGCAGAATTTTCCAATCCATTAGTCGGTCTTCTTCGTAAGCGTATTGATCGCGTAGAATTCCTGCCTTATATATTTTCTTTCCGGTTTTATAATCTTTTTCAATTATAAAATCCATATTGCTTCGAAGTGCTTGCATCTGGGTTCTGTCAAAATTAAAACTTCCTGTCTGTCTCATTCTCCCCATAATCGAATCTCTTTTCAAACGGTTTTCAGAATAAAAAATAGAACTGCCCGCAGACACATCTAGATTCGCCAATTCTGTTTTGGTATTTCCTCTGTCAGTAGAGTCTGTTTTCATCGTTACTTGGTAAACGAATCGATTTGCCTGAGCAAAAATTATCTGAGAAGTTATTCCCAAAAGAAGAAGTGCTATTTTTTTCATTATAAATAATTTGATTTTTTGATGTGAATTAACCGTAAAAGTTAAATCTCAACATCTATCACATTCATAGACAAATATACCGAAGCGAATTTGATTTTCATTATATTATTAGTAATTTTGCAATCTAAATTCATTCTAAATAAAAACAATGATAAAAGTAAGCGATCTGGCAAAAGAAAAAGCCATTCAGTTAATGACTGAGGATGGTTTCAAGCCTTTTGAAGATTATATTAGAGTCGGTGTAAAAAGCGGCGGTTGTTCCGGTTTAGAATATGTTCTGAAATTTGACAATGAAAAAACAGATTCAGATCAGGTTTTTGAAGATAATGGTATTAAAATCATTGTCGATAAAAAATCAGTACTTTATTTAGCAGGAACAATATTGGAATTTTCAGCAGGGTTGAATGGGAAAGGATTTGTATTTAATAACCCAAATGCAAACAGAACTTGCGGTTGCGGTGAGAGTTTCTCACTGTGAAACATTTAATTTGACAAAAAATGGCAACAAAATATACAGAAGACGATCTTAGGATCGATCTTGAAAATCAAAAATATGAGTACGGTTTTACCACGGATATCGAATATGACGATTTTCCAACTGGTTTATCGGAAGATATTGTACGAATGATTTCCGCTAAAAAAGAAGAGCCGGAATGGATGACCGAATGGCGTTTGGAATCGTACAGAATATGGTTGAAAATGGAAGAACCGAATTGGGCAAATGTTACTTATGAAAAACCAGATTTCCAGTCAATTAGGTATTATTCAGCACCAACCGTAAAACCAGAATTAGCAAGTTTAGATGAAGTAGATCCGGAATTATTGAAAACCTTTGAAAAATTGGGAATCAATATTGAGGAGCAGAAAAGACTTTCGGGAGTTGCAATGGATATTGTAATTGATTCCGTTTCTGTAAAAACCACTTTCCAGAAAACTTTAAAAGATAAAGGAATTATTTTCTGTGCAATTTCTGAAGCAATCAGAGATTATCCAGAATTGGTCCGTAAATATATCGGAAAGGTAGTCCCAAGAGGTGATAACTATTATGCAGCTTTAAACTCAGCTGTGTTTTCAGACGGAAGTTTCTGCTATATTCCAAAAGGCGTTAAATGTCCGATGGAACTTTCAACTTACTTTAGAATAAACAAATCAGGAAGTGGTCAGTTTGAAAGAACATTACTGATTGCTGATGAAGGAAGTTATGTTTCCTATTTAGAAGGTTGTACAGCACCTGCAAGAGATGAAAATCAGTTGCACGCCGCTGTGGTAGAATTATTCGCCATGGATGATGCTGAAATTAAATACTCTACCGTGCAAAACTGGTATCCTGGAGATTCAGAAGGTAAAGGAGGTGTTTTCAATTTCGTAACCAAACGAGGAATTTGTGAGAGAAATGCAAAAATATCATGGACCCAAGTTGAAACTGGTTCATCCGTAACCTGGAAATATCCGAGTTGTATTTTGAAGGGTGATAACGCTGTAGGAGAATTTTATTCAATTGCGGTAACCAATCATCATCAATATGCTGATACGGGAACGAAAATGATCCACATCGGAAAAAATACCAAGTCAACGATTATTTCTAAAGGAATCTCTGCCGGAAAATCAAACAACTCTTACCGAGGATTGGTGAAAATGATGCCTTCAGCAAAAGGAGCGCGAAACTTTTCACAATGTGATTCTTTATTAATGGGTAATGAGTGTGGTGCACATACTTTCCCTTATATCGAAGTTAAAAATACGACAGCACAATTGGAGCACGAAGCAACTACTTCAAAAATTGGTGAAGATCAGATCTTCTATTGTAACCAAAGAGGAATCAGTACAGAGAAAGCAATTGCTTTGATCGTCAACGGTTTCGGAAAAGAAGTATTGAATAAATTACCGATGGAATTTGCCATCGAAGCTCAAAAATTATTAGAAATTTCTTTAGAAGGAAGTGTTGGATAATACGAATTGTTCGATTTGAACATTCATTTCAAACTTATTTTTTAAAGACTTTATATATCATAACAGTAAAAAAACAGGAAGTAATTAACTTTTAAATTATCTAATTACCTCATTTCATATTATGTTAAAAATTAACAACTTACACGCTAGAATCCAAGACGGAGCAGAAATCTTAAAAGGAATCAATCTACAGATCAATCCTGGTGAAGTTCACGCGATCATGGGACCAAACGGAGCTGGGAAATCTACCCTTGCTTCTGTAATTGCAGGAAAAGAAGAATACGAAGTTACTGACGGAGAAATTCTTTTCGAAGGAAAAGACATTATTGAAGATGCTCCGGAAGAAAGAGCACATGAAGGGATCTTCCTTTCATTCCAGTATCCGGTAGAAATTCCTGGAGTTACCGTAACGAACTTTATCAAATCAGCCATTAACGAAAACCGAAAAGCAAAAGGTTTGGAAAATATGCCTGCAAAAGAAATGTTGGCTTTGATCAAAGAAAATTCTGAAAAGTTAAGTATCAAAAGAGATTTCTTAGCACGTTCACTTAATCAAGGGTTTTCTGGAGGGGAGAAAAAGCGTAACGAAATCTTCCAAATGATGATGCTTAATCCGAAATTGGCTATTCTTGATGAAACCGATTCAGGATTAGATATCGATGCATTAAGAATTGTTGCAGATGGTGTAAATTCTTTCAGAAATGAGGGGAATGCTGTTTTGTTAATTACCCACTACCAAAGACTTTTGGATTATATTCAACCAGATTTTGTACATGTTTTAGCCGATGGAAAAATTATCAAAACCGGTGATAAATCACTTGCTTTAGAATTAGAAGACAAAGGATACGATTGGCTTTTGAATTAATTTGAGATTTGTAAACTACAAATTTCCTTTTAAAATGTCGAATTTCAAATCAATACAATGGCTCTATTAGAAAATATACAAAACAACCACGCATCTTTTTTAGAAACGCTTCAACACCGTTTTCTGGATGAGACCCGAAATGCTGCCTTGAAAAAGTTCTTTCATTTTGGCTTTCCAACTAAAAAAGACGAGGAATATAAATACACGAACTTAAGAGAGATCACCGAGAAGAACTATAATTTCTTCCCGAAAGAAGCTCATACCATTTCAAAAGAACAAATTGCAGAATTGCATTTGGGCGAAGAGAACTTTGACTGGATCGTCTTTATTAATGGACGCTTACACAAAGAATTGTCCAAGATTTCAATTGAAAATGTTGAATTATTATCTTTCAATTTTGCCCTGAATGATCCAAAACACAAAGATGTTTTCGATCATTATTTCAATACCATCGCTGACCAAAAATTAGCGTTTACCAATTTGAATACTGCTTATTGCAAGCAAGGATTCTTCCTGAAAGTTCCAAAGAATGTGGTGATAGAAAAGCCTATTCACGTTTTCTATATCTCTCAAAATCAGGACGAAAATACCTTTTACAATACCCGTAATTTACTGATCGCAGAAGAAGGTTCAAAAATTGAAGTGATTGAAAGTCACCACAACTTTGATGAAACTTATGTTTTCACCAATACAGTAACGGAGATTTTCACCGCACAAAATGCAAAAGCAGATTGGCATAAAGTACAAAATGACAGTGATACCTCGTATATGATGGATCATACTTTTGCAAAACAGGAGCGCGACAGTTTAACGACGGTCAATACTTTTTCGTTCGGTGGGAAAATAGTGCGTAACAACTTAGATTTTATTCACAACGGCGAGAATATCAACTCGTTTATGAATGGAATTACGATCATCGATGGGGAGCAGTTGGTGGATCATCATACCGCGGTTCATCACAAAACACCGAACTGCGAGAGTTACCAAAACTACAAAGGAATTTACAAAGGAAAATCTCACGGGGTTTTCAATGGTAAAGTTTATGTAGATAAGATCGCGCAGAAAACCAATGCCTATCAGCAGAATAATAATGTGTTGCTCGATGAAGGCGCTTCGATCGACAGCAAACCACAATTGGAGATTTTCGCAGATGATGTGAAATGTTCACATGGTTGTACAGTTGGTCAGTTGAATGAAGATGCTTTGTTTTACCTTCGCGCCCGTGGGATTTCCAAGAAAGAAGCACAGGCCATGTTATTATTCGCCTTTGCAAATGATGCCATGGAAAACATCGATATCGAACCACTTAGAGTGAAAATTTCCAAACTTCTGGCAGAAAAATTAGAAGTGGAAATGGAGTTCGAAGATGTGGAGTAGCGCAACAATTTGACTTCGTTTAAAGTTTATTTTTTTGGGCGACTCTTCCGCCTTCCGTTCCCGCTTTTTTAATTATTAGCTTCTACTTCGCTCAGCCAATAATTGAAAAGAGCTCCACTCTAGTCGGGTCGCAACTGGGAGTTAAAAATAAAACATGTTTTAAAAACAAAACCATTAATAGAAACGGGCTTTAGCCCGTTTTTTTATGGAAATAAGTAGTTAGCTTTGACCAAAATTGAACACCTTATTAATTTCAGTGCAGCAGGAAATTGAGTAAAAAAATGTCAAGTTTTAACCCTTTGCTAAGTGGCAAGCCTTTGCGATCAAAGTTTTTTACAGTGTATTTGTAATTTCTTTGCGTTTTTGCGTTGAAAAACTTTAGTCACACAGAACGTTTCAATCAAAAATTAATATCTTTAAGTAATGAATGTAGAACAAATCAAAGACCATCTCGAAGCCTACAAAGAAAACGACCAGCTTTTTGATGCAGCACATTTCCTCATCGATACTTTCGGTCTTGAACATGAAAATTTAGCGGGTATTGGCTTTCGTCCGGAATTGGAGCCCAATAAGATGTTACTTACCACAGAAGGTCCGCTTGGCGAAAAGCAAATGGTGATGATTCCCAAAAACCTTTTTGATTTTGATCTGAATATTGTGGTAAATATGATTGCCCATGAAATGTTACACGTTCGACAAAAAGCTCCCGGAAACTTAGTTGAAGATAAAAACGAAAGAGAATTTCAAGCGTATTACGAAATGCTTTTTCATAAGGAATTCCCGCTCGTTCCAGCAGTTTCTGATTTTCATAAGAAATTCTTCGGAGATAAAGCGTTGGAATATTACAAAAGAATGGGTGAAAAGTCAGAATTACAACAGAAGTACTTGGAACAAAGGAATGAGATTGATAATTTAATTTTAGCTCTATAGTTAAATTTCTATCTTTTTTGGAACCCGAAGAATAGATATTAATAAAATTGCTGTTTTATCGGTATAATAGTACGAAAACGGGCTAATCAATTTGAAATCTGAAATTTAAATTTGTAAATCGTTTGTAAAAAGTATTTTAAGTAGCTGTCAATCAATGTTTTATTGTTTACTTAATCTTTACATCTGTTTTTCAATTAAAAATTTTTAATCTGGGATAGTTTTACACTATTGATTTTAACCAGTTAAAAATAAATTAAGATGAAAAAGATTATTCTAACATTCGTTACTGTATTTAGCTTAATTGCTTGTGAAAAACCGACATCAGACGCAACTTCCGAAAGTTCAGAATCGGCGATTATTAATGCAGATTCAGCATCCACTTCTAATGCTGTTAAATTTGACAGTGTTCAAAAGCCATTAGAATACGGACATGAAACCACTTCTTCCAGTATAAAAGATACTGCGGTTGTAAAAATTGAAGACTTGAAAGAGCAAAAACAATTATTGACTGAAAAAGTAGCCAAGGAGATCGACTCTGCAACCAGATCCACCATTATCTCTGAAATAAAGATTACTCAACAGAAAATTGATTCCGTAAAAGGTAAAATTGTTTCGGTGTCGAAAAAGCAGACGATTACGCCAAGGGTTGCAAGAGAAACTAAAGTAATTTATCGTGATGTTCCCAAACCGAAAGTAATTACAAGGGTACAAAAAATAACCAAGAAAGGAGAACTAGAAATACAGGTTGATGACATAGAACTTGCACAGACCATCACCAAAGAGCAAATCAGAAAATATGATGGAACAATAAAAAGTGAGGAGATATCGAGTTACCAAAACCGACAGTTCGACTATTTAAAAATAAATGTTCCTCTTAATAAATCAGAATATCTTATCAAGGATTTAGAAACTAATGTCGGTAAAATTGTTTCTCGGAATATAGAAATTATTGGGGAGGAATACGGAAAAAACGCAGTTTGCTATTTGGAAATAACACTTACTAGTCATTCTCAAGAAGCAGTTGTTCCCGTAACTTCTAAATCCTTCGGTGGAAGAACCGTTGGCGCCGTCGGAAGTGGATGGAATGTTATTCAGGAAATTTTCTTATTTATTTTACCTCTTTGGCCACTTTTTCTCATCGGTGGTGGAATTTATTATTTTATGAAAAGGAAAAGAGCACAGAATTAGAGTCATAAATACAATAAAAAAGGAAACCGTTATTTGGTTTCTTTCTTTTTTATAGAAATATTTCTTTTAGCTACTTTTAAAAAGGGTAACGTTTAAGTTTCTCCTCAAGTATTTTTATTTAATTTTTTATGTATATCCGCAAATTGTCATTATTGTATTTACTCTTCGAACTTTGCTCAATGAAATGCCTTCGCGAAACTCAAAAAAGCGTGTAAAACAGCATTTTTGTAATTAAATCTTTGCGTCCCGATGGCTATCGGGATTGCGTTTAAAATTTGTAAGATGATTGAGAACGGATTTACATTAATTTTTAATCATTTTCTCCAAAATCTCACATGCCGATTTCGGTAAATTTGTTCCCGGACCGAAAATAAAATCAGCACCATTTTCATAAAGAAAGTTATAATCTTGTTTCGGAATTACACCGCCAACAACGATTGTAATATCTTCTGCACCGAGTATCTTTAATTCTGAAACGACTTCTGGCACGAGATATTTATGTCCGGCGGCTAATGAAGAAACGCCCAAAATGTGAATGTCGTTTTCCACCGCCTGTTTCGCAACTTCTGCGGGGGTTTGAAATAATGGTGCCACATCAACGTCGAATCCCATATCTGCAAAAGCGGTTGCAACTACTTTTGCTCCACGGTCGTGACCGTCCTGTCCCATTTTTACGACCATAATTCTCGGCCGTCTTCCTTCATTTTCTTCAAACTTTTCTGCTAAAGAAAGTGCTTTTCCAAAATATTCATTTTTGCTTGCATTCATCGCGTAAACTCCTTGTATGGTTCTGATATTGGCTTTGTAACGCCCGAAGCTTTCTTCCATAGCGTCGCTCATTTCCCCCAATGTGACTCTTCTTCGCGCAGCTTCTATGCAGATTTCCAGCAGGTTCCCTTCACCTGATTTTGCAGCATCTTTAATGACTTCTAGGATTTCTAAAGCAGCATCTTGATTTCTATCTCTCTTTATCTGGTTCAGTCTCTCAATTTGTTTTCTTCGAACTTCAGAATTATCGATATCTAAAATATCGAGTTCCATTTGTTTCTGGGTCGATTGAAATGAGTTTACACCGATGATGAATTCTTCACCACTATCAATTTTCGCCTGTTTTTTCGCCGCAGCTTCTTCGATACGCATTTTTGGAATTCCGGCTTCAATGGCTTTCGTCATTCCACCTTCTTTCTCCACTTCATCAATGAATTTCATGGCTTCATCGATCATTTGTTGTGTCAAACTTTCTACCAGGTGACTTCCGCCCATTGGATCTACAACATCGCAAATTCCACTTTCCTGTTGTAAGATAATTTGGGTATTTCTCGCAATTTTTGCTGAATAATCCGTTGGTAAAGCAATTGCTTCGTCGAGTGCGTTTGTATGTAAAGATTGCGTTCCACCCAAAGCCGCAGATAGAGCTTCAATCGCAGTTCTGGTAATATTATTGAAAGGTTCCTGTTCTGTTAAACTCCAACCTGATGTTTGCGAATGTGTTCTTAAAGCTAACGATTTTGGGTTCTGCGGATTAAATTGCGTTAATAAGTTTGCCCAAATAAAACGGGCTGCCCGCATTTTAGCAATCTCCATAAAATGATTCATTCCAACTGCCCAGAAAAAGGATAAGCGAGGAGCGAAGTCATCGACTTTCATTCCTGCTTTCATTCCGGTCCTTACATATTCTAAACCATCTGCCAAAGTATAGGCCATTTCTAAAACTGGTGTCGCTCCAGCTTCCTGCATGTGATAACCTGAAATGGAGATGGAGTTGAACTTCGGAATATTTTGAGCTGTATATTCGAAAATGTCAGCAATGATCTTCATGGACGGTGTTGGCGGATAAATGTAAGTGTTTCGCACCATGAACTCTTTTAAAATATCATTCTGAATGGTTCCAGAAAGTTTTTCCTGAGGTACTCCCTGCTCTTCTGCCGCCACAATATAAAAAGCCAAAATTGGCAAAACAGCACCATTCATCGTCATAGAAACCGAAATTTCGTCCAGCGGTATCTCGTTAAACAAAATTTTCATGTCTTCCACAGAATCAATTGCAACTCCCGCTTTACCAACATCACCTTCTACTCTTGGGTGATCGGAATCGTAGCCACGGTGTGTTGCGAGATCAAATGCAACAGATAAACCTTTTTGTCCCGCCGCTAGATTTTTTTTATAAAATATGTTAGATTCTTCTGCAGTAGAAAATCCTGCATACTGACGAATCGTCCAGGGTTTTTGAACGTACATGGTGGAATAAGGTCCTCGTAAATAAGGCACAACACCAGCAGCATATTGTTTTTCTGTTAATGTTTTTGAATCATTTTCCGTGTAAGAAGATTTCATTTCCAAACCGTCTTTTTCGAATAAGTAGGGAAGTGTTGCTTCCGATGCTAGGGAAAAGTCCGGATTTAGATTCTGTATTTTTTTGCGCATTTTACTAGGCTTTATAAAAAAGTAAAGTTACGATTTTTTAAGAAAAATTTTACAGACTTAAATTATCGTCTAATTTGTGATATTGCCTTTTTGGTAAGGAGTGAAGCGAGCGGACCGAATGCTTTAAATGCTTTCAAAAAAACACTTTCAGGTTTTATGAAAGTGTTTTTAAGAAGTTGAAAACGTTGAAGTTATATTAGTAATTATCTTCCTCGCCTTTCATTTTTTCTGCATTTTCTGCCATAATTACGGCATCAATCATTTCCTGAATATCACCATTCATATAGGCATCAAGGTTGTACATCGATTTGTTGATTCGGTGATCCGTAACTCTTCCTTGAGAATAATTATAGGTTTTAATTTTTGCTGAACGGTCTCCGGTGGAAACCATTGATTTTCTTTGAGCGGCAACATCGCCAACTGCTTTTTGCAATTCGATATCGTATAATTTGGTACGGAGCATTTCCATTGCCAATTCACGGTTGGCCAACTGCGAACGCGCCTGCTGACAAACAACTACCATTCCGGAAGGTTTGTGGGTTAACTGAACTTTCGTTTCTACTTTATTTACGTTTTGTCCACCTGCTCCTCCAGATCTTGAAGTTTGCATTTCGATATCTGCTGGATTTAATTCAAAATCGACTTCTTCAGCTTCTGGTAAAACGGCGACTGTAATTGCTGAAGTGTGAACTCTACCTTGAGATTCAGTTTCCGGAACCCGTTGTACACGGTGAACGCCAGATTCGAATTTCATGATTCCGTAAACGCCGTCATTTCCTTCAACTTTCAAAATCAGTTCTTTGTACCCTTTGGAAGCTTCGCTGGAATCGGTAATTTCGTGTTTCCAACCTTTTGATTTGAAATACATGGCGTAAGCTCTATACACATCTTCAACAAAAATTGCAGCTTCATCTCCACCAGTTCCGGCACGAAGTTCAACGATCACGTTTTTATCATCGGTAGGATCTTTTGGTATTAGAAGAACTTTTAATTCTTCCTCCAAGCCCGGAATTTTGTCCAGCATTTCATACTTTTCTACTTTTGCCATTTCGACAAACTCTTTATCAGAACCATCAGCGATGATTTCGTCAGATTCTTCAATGGTATTCAAAGCCTGCATATACTGATCGAAAACGGCAACGATTTTTCCCAAGTCGCTGTATTCTTTATTCAGGGTAGAATATTTCTTTTGGTCAGAAATGATATCCGGTTGAATAATAAGATCTGCAACTTCGTTGTAGCGTTGTTTAATGGCTTCGAGTTTCGGTATAAGTGACTTTGACATTTCTGAATTTTAGTAGTTTGCAAAGATAAAGAAAAATGAATCAAGTAAAAAGGTTCCTCTCTCTAAATCCCTCTCCAAAGCAGAGGGACTTTAATTCAACCTGTGAAGAGTAGAGCCGAAAGATGTTATAGCCCCGATTGAAACGACATCCTTTTTTGAGGAGGTACGACGAAGAAAAGATATAGTGGAAAGCGGGTGGGTTTTTCTAAGTACAAACTATTGTTGAAGCTCCTAGAAAAACCCCTCCTTGGAAGTTGAATAACATACTTCTGACAGAGGCAAATTGCACAAAAGAAATCAGTTCCTAAAAATAGAAACTGATTATTATATATGATTTTGCTTTGTGATTGCTTTTCCCGGAATTAAAGTGGGAGAGCAATGACATCAACTAGTGATGACCGTCGGTGTGAAGAAATGGGCCACGCCCTTTTGGATTGCTGTAAAGAAGCTCTACTCCTTCCTGTTCTGTCATTATTTTTCTTCTTACTTCTTCCGGATCGAAAGGTTTTGTTTTTCCGAAGTATTCAGCCAGTCCAGCAGTAAGCCAAAGTGGGATGATATATCCAAAGAACATAAAGATACACCAGAATCCTATAAGGAACATGCATACGAAGTAGATAGTCCAAAGAAACTGATAGAAAGGATAAAATGCTGATAACAGGATCATCGTAATAGATTTTAGGCAAAAATAGGATAAATTTCTGTTGTTACAAAAGTTTTATCACTCATTTTTGTAATTTAAACTGATTTTAAATATTATTTCGCTGCAATTGATTCAAAGAAGTCATTTCCTTTATCATCAGAGATGATGAACGCTGGGAAATTCTTAATTTCAATCTTGCGAACTGCTTCCATGCCAAGTTCTTCAAAATCAACAACTTCAACAGAGGTTATGTTCTCCTTTGCTAAAATTGCAGCGGGTCCACCGATTGATCCCAAGTAAAATCCGCCGTATTTGTGACAAGCGTTGGTTACGTCTTTGCTACGATTTCCTTTGGCAAGCATGATCATACTTCCGCCGTGCGATTGAAATTCATCAACATAAACATCCATTCTTCCGGCAGTGGTAGGACCGAAACTTCCAGAGGCCATTCCGTTTGGAGTTTTTGCAGGACCCGCGTAATAGATCGGGTGATTTTTGAAATAGTCCGGCATTGGTTGGCCGCTGTCTAACAATTCTTTGATCTTTGCATGGGCAATATCGCGTGCAACGATTAAAGTTCCATTTAGATTTAATCGTGTCTTAATCGGATATTTAGATAATTCCGCTAAGACTTCAGACATTGGCCGGTTTAAGTCAATAGAAACTGCTTCCTCTAAATGTGGTGGAGTTAGAGGTAAAAACTGTTTGGGATTAACTTCCAGTTGCTCCAAAAAGATTCCATCTTTCGTTATTTTTCCTTTGATATTTCTATCTGCAGAGCAGGAAACTCCCATTCCGACGGGACAACTTGCGGCATGACGGGGAAGACGAATTACGCGAACATCATGCGTTAAATATTTTCCACCAAACTGCGCTCCGATGGAACTTTCCTGGCAAATCTTCTGAACTCTTTTTTCCCATTCCAGATCTCGGAAGGCTTGGCCGCCCATATTTCCTTCAGTTGGAAGATGATCATAATAACCTGCACTTGCTTTTTTCACTGCGGCTAAGTTTGCTTCTGCAGAAGTTCCACCAATGACGAGTGCTAGGTGATAAGGTGGGCAAGCGGCGGTTCCCAGATCCATAATTCTTTCACGGACAAATACATCCAAAGAACTTTCGTTCAATAAAGATTTTGTCTTTTGATAAAGAAATGTTTTGTTGGCGGAACCACCACCTTTTGCTAAAAATAAAAATTTGTATTCGTTTCCTCTTTCGGCATAAATGTCGATTTGTGCGGGGAGATTTGAACCGGAATTCTTTTCCTCGAACATGGTTAAAGGAACAATCTGGGAATATCTTAAGTTTCGATCTTGGTATGTGTTGTAAATCCCTTTGGAAATCCAGGCAGCATCTTCAACGCCTGTATAAACATTTTCTCCTTTTTTCGCCACGCAGATCGCAGTTCCCGTATCCTGGCAAGAAGGTAATGCGCCTTCAATTGCTACTGCCGCATTTTGTAAAAGATTATAGGCGACAAAACGATCGTTGTCGGTCGCTTCCGGATCGTCGATGATATTTTTTAGTTTCTGCAAATGGGAAGACCGAAGCATGAAAGAGACATCGGCTAAAGCATTTTCTGCCAATAGTTCTAAACCCAGCGGATCGATGGTCAAAATCTCGCGATCGCCCAAAAACTCAGTTTTTACATATTCAGAAGTGAGTTTTTTATATTGTGTTTCGTCCTTCAGAATTGGAAAAGGTTCTTGGTAATGAAATTCCATAATAAATTTGGTTTTTGAAGATGCAAAAATAAGGAAAATTTATAGTCTTTATAAACAGCATAACTAGGTTCAATTGATATTTAAAATGGTTATAAATTGTGCTTTTGGGTAGAATTGTTTAATTTTAAAGAATTGGATTCTCAATCCTTTGAAAGATAACATAAAATTGAATTATAGCCCCGATTGTAACGGCATCCTTTTACGAAACGCAGTGGAGTAAAAGATATAGTGGAAAGCGGGACTGAACCAGAAGAGCAGCGAAAAACGGGTTGCTCTTAAAATTTATAAAAAAATGAATTACAGAACAGAAAAAGACACGATGGGCGATGTGCAGGTTCCAGCAGATAAATTTTGGGGCGCACAAACTGAACGTTCGCGAAACAATTTTAAAATCGGACCTGAAGCTTCGATGCCACACGAAATTATAGAAGCATTTGCTTATTTGAAAAAAGCTGCAGCGTTTACGAATGCTGAATTAGGTGTACTCCCCAACGAGAAAAGAGACATGATCGCGAAAGTTTGCGATGAGATTTTGGAGGGGAAACTAAATGATCAGTTTCCATTAGTGATTTGGCAGACCGGTTCTGGAACACAATCGAACATGAATATAAACGAGGTGATCTCGAATAAAGCACACGTAAATAATGGCGGAACTTTAGGTGAAAAATCTGAAATTCATCCCAATGACGATGTCAATAAATCCCAAAGTTCAAACGATACTTTCCCAACAGCAATGCATATTGCGGCGTACAAAAAAGTAGTTGAACATACTTTGCCTGCCGTAGAAAAACTGAGAAACACTTTACATGAAAAAGCAGAGAGTTTTAAAACGGTGGTCAAGATTGGACGAACACATTTAATGGATGCTACTCCGTTGACTTTGGGTCAGGAATTTTCGGGCTACGTGGCCCAATTGGATTATGCGATGAAAGCGATTAGCAATACTTTCGACCATTTGCAAGAAGTTGCGCTTGGTGGAACCGCTGTTGGAACAGGATTAAATACCCCAGAAGGTTACGATGTTTTAGTAGCAAAATATATTTCAGAATTTACAGGTCTTCCGTTTGTGACGGCGCCGAATAAATTTGAAGCACTTGCTGCTCACGATGCGATTGTAGAAAGTCATGGAGCTCTAAAACAATTGGCGGTTTCACTTTTCAAAATTGCGCAGGATATTCGTTTTCTGGCTTCTGGACCGCGAAGTGGAATTGGTGAAATTCATATCCCAGAAAATGAACCGGGATCTTCAATCATGCCGGGTAAAGTAAATCCTACCCAGAATGAAGCGATGACCATGGTTTGTGCGCAAGTTCTCGGAAATGACACGACCATATCTTTTGCCGGCACGCAGGGGAATTTTGAACTGAACGTTTTCAAGCCGGTGATGGCTTATAATTTCTTACAATCTGCTCAATTGTTAGGCGATGCGTGTATTTCATTTAATGATCATTGTGCTATCGGGATTGAACCGAGTGAACCAAGAATTAAAGAACTGGTTGAAAAATCATTAATGTTGGTAACAGCTTTGAATACGCATATCGGTTATGAAAATGCAGCAAAAATTGCAAAAACGGCTCACAAAAATGGAACCACTTTGAAAGAAGAAGCGGTCAATTTAGGTTTGTTGACGGCGGAACAGTTTGATGAATGGGTGAAACCGGGAGATATGGTTTAAACATCTAGCAGAGCGTAGATTAATTATAAATCAAAAAATTCCGAGTGCTGAACTCGGAATTTTTGTTAGGGTTTTTACCAGAATTTTATATTTCAGCCGTCGCTTCAACGGAGGTTGTGAAAAAATCTTCCAGCTCTTTTAATGTTTGCGGCGTTGTTATGATATCTTTGACAATTTCGCCTTTGTCGAGCAGAACGATACGGTTGCTTACTTCAGTCGTGTGAGCGAGATCGTGACTTGAAATTAGAAACGTTACTTGCTCATTTTGAGTCCATTCTTTAATTAATTTCTTCAATTTGATTTGGGTAGAAGGATCAAGGTTTGCAAAAGGTTCATCTAAAATAATTATTTCTGGCTTTCCTATTAAAGCTCCAACAATTCCGACTTTTTTCTGATTTCCTTTTGATAAGTCACGGATATACTTTTTAGCACTCAAAATTTCACCATTAAAGAAATCATTAAACTGTTTTAGGAATTCATCAACGCTGGCTCTATTTTGTCCACGAAGTTCTCCTAAGAAATAGAAATACTCTTCGGGTGTTAAATAGCCGATCAAGAAAGTTTCATCGATAAAGGCAGAAACTTTCTTTTTCCAGTTCTCATTTTCGTTGACTTTGTTTCCATCAATTTCTATGAAACCCGTTGTAGGTTCTATTAAATCTAATAAAAGACTGAAAAGAGTTGTTTTTCCAGCACCATTATTTCCTACCAATCCGAAACTTTCGCCTTTCGGAATTTCGAGGTTTTCAATATGAAGAACTTTTTTGGTTCCGTAAACTTTAGATATATTTTGAATTGAGATCATTATTTAAATATTTTAATTAATAGAACAGATTTTAAATTTAAACTTTTTTAAAGGCTTCAAGGGTAGAATATTTCTCGGTTTTGTAAACTTTCACGATAACATCAAAAATTTTATTTTTCAATAGGAAACCAATAATTCCTAAGATTCCCAGACTGGCTACTGCCGGATAAATCCCGAAGAAGTATTTAACGATTGCAAATACAGCCATCGGTAACACCATTTGAGGTAGCATCAGGAGCATTGTTTTCATGTTGAAATTATTTCCGCCGCCGCCGAAAGATTTACTTTTCGAGTTGAGGTCAATTGGTTTTTTATTAAAAGCTCCTGCTAAAAGAGTGATATATGAATTAACTCCTAAATTATAAAGACCTGCCGCAAATACGGTGAGATAAAATTCCCAGCTAATTAAAAGATAACCAGATGCTAGGATCATTGAAGTGAAAATACCAATAATAATCAGCGACCACTTACCTTTCAGATATTCTTTGTACGGCACATTTTGAGTCATCATTAATGGATAATAAGAACTGTCCCAACTTGGTACCCGTTGACCAAACATGAGCATAAATCCTCCTGTAACAAAAATTCCCATAAAGACTTGCATGAAACTGTTGTCATATCCTTTAGTAAACGTCAGTAAGCCGTAAAATAGAAACATAACACTGGCGAATAAAGCAGACTTTGCAGCCTTGCTTCTTTTTAGTAGCCGGATATCATTATTAATAAAAGTCCCCATTACTCCGTAACGGTTTAGAAATTCGATATTCTCTGTTTTTCCTTCTGCGACTTTTAATTCCAGTCCTTTGTCTAAATAAAAGTTTTTATAAATTTCCTGATAAGCAAGATATGCGACTGAAATTGCCAATAATACAGGTATAAGGAAAACGCCCGCATATTCATAAAAGCTGTAGAATATTTTTTGAGAGTAAGATGAGAGTTGAATGATTCCATAATATTCCAAAGCGGCGAAAGCTGCCATCACGCCGAATACGATTAATACCACCGCGCTCTTTCCGTTCAGCAAAATATTCAAAAAGTTATTGAAATAGAAGATAGCGAAGATCCCAATGGTAAACATGATTACATGGATTACAGAATATCCGCCATCATAAATAAGTAAGCTAGCAAAGGGGAGAAGAAATAATAAATTTCCCCAATTGAAGAAATTAACAAGAATTTTCAGAACCGTATAGTTGACTAATTTTTTCTTGGTAATTCCTAAAGTAAGAAAAGGTTTGATGTTTTGGGTGGGCATCTGTTGTAAGAAATAACGAACCAATAAATCAAAAACCCAATAGTAAATAAAAAATTTGCAGAAGAGCATCAGTGGATCTGCGTCCATTTTCTTCTTAGCGAAAAAATAGAGTAGAAAAGGCAACGCCACGAATATGGCACTGAAATAGGCCATTCCGAAAAACATCAGAATTTTCATTCCAAGGTTGGCGCCGAATTGCGGATTCCGTATAAAATTTTTGAATTCAAGTTGTAGAAGTCTCCAATACATAGTCTTACTTTTATAGATAAGTCTAAAAATAAGGAAAATGTTACAAATTAATTACCGAAACAGGAAATAGATAGTGAAACCAACAAGAATCGTAAAAATTAAATATATTTGAAAAAGTTCGCCTAAGTCATTCGAACTAGGAATATTATCCTTTGAATTTTTTTTAATTCCTTTTCTTTTAATTCTTAAAAATAGAAGAAGGTAAGCGGCGAAAAATACTAGAAATCAAGCATATAGCAAATCCATGAGTATATAGTTTTACTTCATCAACTCTTTCGCCTGCGAGATCGCAGCATCAGTAATTTTACTACCAGAAAGGAGTTGTGCAATTTCCTGTAATTTTTCGTCATGGTTCAAAGGGATAATGGTGGATTGGGTTTTTCCATTTACCTCTCTTTTGATTACTTTGTAATTATTATTCCCTTTGGCAGCGACTTGCGCAAGATGGCTGATGACGATGAGTTGCATGTTTTCCGACATGTCTTTCATCACATTTCCAATTTCTTCGGCAACTTTCCCCGAAACTCCCGTATCAATTTCATCAAGGATTAAGGTTGGAAGTTCTGCATTTTCTGCCATTAGTTTTTTAATGGAAAGCATCACTCTGGATCGTTCACCACCTGAAATTGCAGTTTGAATTGGTTTTAATGGGAAACCTGAATTTGCCTGAAATAGTAACTGAATGTTTTCTTTTCCAAAATTAGTAAAAGTATCGGCATCAGCTAACTGTACTTCAATTTTAGCTTTTTCTAATCCTAACTGATTGAGTAACTTTTCGGTTTTCTTAATGAAATTTGGAATCTCTTTCTTACGATTTTGTGATAATTCAGTTGAAGCCTTTGTTAATTGTTCAGCAGCAATTTTAATTTTCTTTTCGGTTTGATCAATTAATAATTCTAATTCGGCGAAACCAGTTTGTTCATTCTGAATCTCATTACGAATTTCTTTCAGTTCTTCGATAGAATTTACTTTATGTTTTAAAAATAAAGAATTAATCTTATTCAACTGGGAAGACAACTCAGAAAGCACTTCCGGACTTGTTTCCATTTTTTCCGCTTCGTTTTGAAGATCGAAAAGAAGGTCTTTAAACTCTACAAAAGTTTCCTCAAATCTTTGATTTAATCTTGAGTATTCATGTGATAAGGTTGCAACTTTAGCTAATCTGTTTTTAACTTCGAGCATCGAATCCAGTAAACCTATTTCTTCCTGATCAATTTTATTAAAAATTAAAGATAGATTTTCGATAATCGTTTCGGCGTTTTCCTGTTTACTTAATTGATGTTGAACGTCTTCTAAGTCAAATTCATCCAGATTGACCTCCAGTAATTCTTCTAATAAGAATACTTTATAGTCATTTTCTTTGTTGCCTTCAGAAAGCTGCTTTCTGTATTGGTCAAGTTCGCGAACTAACTTTTTATACGCCGAGAAATCTTGTTGATAATTGACAATTAATGTTTTGTTTTTTGAAAGGCCATCAATCATTCGGAACTGATATTCTTCATCAAACAAATTTGACGTTTCGAATTGGGAATGGATATCAATCAGTTTCTCAGAAAGTTTTTTTAAAATTTCTAACGTAACTGGGACATCATTTATAAATGCTCTGGATTTTCCTGTTGGTAAAATCTCTCTTCGAATGACTGTATTGATTTCAAAATCTAAATCATTTTCATCAAAGAAGTTTTTGAAACTTTCATTAACGATGAATTCTGCTTCAACGATGCTTTTAGTTTCAGAACTTTGAATGGATTTGCTGTCTGCTCTCTCACCCAAGATTAAACGTAATGCACCAAGAATGATCGATTTTCCCGCACCTGTTTCTCCCGTAATAACCTGTAAACCTTTGTCTAAAGTGATTTCGAGTGAATCGATGAGTGCGAAATTTTGAATAAATATTCTTGAAAGCATAAGTTGAAAAAGCAGTTTGAATTATAAAGTATTTTGCAATCTGCAAATTTAAGACATTAAAAGAGATTCTGCGAATAAATGAACGTGGATGCTAAACTTTGCGCATGAATACCTTAATCTCGAAAACTATTTACTTCCACTTATTCCATTTGGAGTCGATATCCTTCGGTGAAAGAATGGTAAATAATGCTTTTAGATCTGCCATATTAACATTTGCATTATTACCTGTATTGAAGATGTCAAATATTTCCTGTTTTTTGGTATCGATGAATACATTTACAGGATAATTCATCTGGAAATTATTTTCATATTCTTTCAGTTGGATCAATGCATCGTAAACGATTCGCTTACCAGAACTCTGGTCCTGATTCCCAAGATTATCTAAACCCGCACGATGGTAGCTGTAGTAAATGTTTCTTAGAATGGTCTGTTCGGGTTTTAACAGATTATCAATTAAGGCGGCTCTTGTTCTTGGTCCTTCTATTAGAGACCAGCCGGAAAAGTTTTGATTCTGAGAGTTGTTAGAAATTTTCTGCGCTTTCTCAAACCATTCCTGCCCACCTTTTGCTTTGAAACTATCGCCATCATAACCTAAAATTGTGTAAACATAAAAGCTGATAACATCAATTAAATTTTTACCTGAAAATTGTCGCTCGTTAAAAACAAGATTTTCGTTTTCGGTATAGTCAAAAGCAAAATTGGTATCATTGAGATTCAATAGTGGCGTTTCGTAAGTGGTGTTGAAAACCGGACGAACAGCTTGTACCACGATGCTGGCTTTAAAACTGTTACTGCCACTTCTTTCATTGATGATAATCGCGAAATTACATTTGATCTTCTCAAAATTCTGCAATTTCTTTCCTGTCCAACTGGTATTGTTGATGAAATCCCTTAGATTCTTTTCTAACGTCTTAAATACCTGAGTATTACTTCCGCCTAATTGCTCGGCGTTAACTTGCACATTTGCAATAAGTTCTTGCGCAAAACTGATTTGAAAAGAAAGGAGTATAATAAAAAGAGTGAAAAATTTCTTCATTGTTGCATTAAAAATTGAAAACGGGAATTTAGACATATTATTTCAAAATCTGTTCTTCAACAAAATTTAAAATATCCTTCGCAACTTCTTTTTTAGATTTTAAAGAGAATTCGTTTAAAGTTGATTCGGTGATGATCTTAATTTTATTGGTAGCTCCTTTGAAACCAGCACCTTCATCTTTCAATGAATTGAGTACAATCATGTCGAGATTTTTCTTGTGCAGCTTTCCTTTCGCATTTTCTTCTTCGTTTTGAGTCTCCAGCGCAAAACCAACAAGAAATTGTGTGGTTTTCCTTTCACCCATTGTTTTCAGAATGTCGGGATTTTTAACTAATTCTATAGTTAAAGAATCATCATTCTTTTTGATTTTTTCTTTTGCAATTACTTTCGGAGCGTAATCTGCAACAGCAGCGCTGGCAATTGCAATATCTGCATCATGATAATGTTCAAAGACTTTATCAAACATTTCTTTTGCGGAGGTAACACGGTAAATTTCTATGTTGGAATGCTGTATTTTCTCAGAACTGGGACCTGATATAAGAATCACTTTGGCACCTCGGTTGGCAGCTTCTTCCGCTATTGAAAAGCCCATTTTACCCGAAGAGTGATTTCCGATAAATCGAACCGGATCAATCGCTTCATAAGTTGGTCCGGCCGTAATGAGTACGGTTTTGTTCTCTAATGTTTTATTGGTTTGAAAGAAATCTGCTATTTTTCTTGCAATCGTTTCTGGTTCAGCCATTCGTCCTTGACCAGATAAACCACTTGCCAGTTCACCATCTTCAGCAGGAATGATATGATGTCCGAAGTCTTCTGCTAATTCTAAGTTTTGTTTGGTAGAAGGATGTTGATACATATCCAAATCCATTGCAGGCGCAATAAATACAGGGCATTTTGCAGACATATAAGTTGCAAGAACTAAATTGTCACAAGTCCCGTGGACCATTTTCGATAAGGTATTTGCGGTGCAAGGTGCAAGTATCATAACATCTGCCCAGAGTGCAAATTCTACATGATTGTTCCATGTTCCGTTTTCAGAATAAAAGTCGCTGTAAACTGGATTTTTGGAAAGGGTAGATAGCGTTAGTTTAGAAACAAACTGTTCCGCGGAAGGCGTCATTAAAACTTGAACTTCAGCACCTTTTTTGATAAGATCTCTGATGAGGTAATTAATTTTGTAGGCAGCAATTCCGCCAGAAATGCAGAGTAGTACTTTCTTATCCTGAAGTTTCATTGAGGTAATTTTAAAGTGAAACGAATTTACTTAAATTTTAATTAATGAAGATGGTGTTTCACTAATTACGCTATTTAAATAAAAAAGTCACGAACCAGTTGTTTCGCGACTTTTATAATAATTAAAGAAATAAATAATTAGTTTCTTTCGTCTGTTTTTCTATAGTAGATCTCTTCATCTAACCATTCTTGAATTGCAATTGAAGTTGGTTTTGGAAGTTTTTCGTAATGCTTAGAAATTTCAATTTGTTCTTTATTTTCGAAAACTTCTTCAAGAGTTGAATTGTGCACCGCAAATTCGTCTAGTTTATTATGAAGTTCAGAACGAATTTCAGCATTGATCTGCTCTGCTCTCTTTCCCATTACCACGATCGCTTCATAGATAGAACCTACATTCTCTTCAATTTTATCTCTATCGTAAGTTATAGTACTTAATTCGGCTTTAGAATCTTTTACGCTCATTTTCAGTTGGTTGTTATATTTGGAATTTGCAAATGTAGTGATTATCTTTTAATTTCAAAAGTCACTGTTGGTGGAAATATTGCTAGATAAGAGATGTACCGCGACATCATGTAGCTTTATTTCTCTGCACTTTCTTTCTCTTTTTCCAAATTGATTTTTGCTTCCGCTTCTTTTTGTTTTTCTCTAATCTCTTTGTTACGAGCTTCGACTTTTTTCTCAAGCTCCAGAAAGCTTTCTTTTTCTTTGGCTAATTTACCTCGAAGATCGACAGCAGTCTTGCTTAGATCAGTTCCCGGCATTTCTTTTTCAATCTGTTTTGTAAAAGCCAAAGCACTTTCAATACGGTCTTTCTTCAATTGATATTGTGAGTTTACAGCTAATTCATATTTAGATTGTAGAATATAATCATAGATTTTCGTACGTAATTTTGTACTTGGGAAGTCGTTCAGAACATTTTCAAAAGAAGTAGTTGCTGCTTTGTATTCGGCCATCTTATAATATTGTTTCGCGTTCTCATACGCTTTAAATTCTAACTTATAAGTTAATTCATCAATCAGTTCGTTGATGTTTTTTGCGCGGTCAGAATTGGGGTAGCTATTAAGAAAGTTTTGCAATTCATTAATCGCTAATTCTGTACTTGTCTGGTCTAAGTTGTAATCCATACTACCTTCGTAGTAGCAAAGAGCCGACAGGTAAGATGCTTCCTCAGTTCGCGGATCTTGTGGAAATGTTACTGCAAAATTCTTAAACTGATGGCCGGCTAACTTGTAGTTTTTATCATAATAGTTCGCATAGGCAGAATTGTATACCACATTTGGGGCATCATCTGTTCCAGCAACTAAATTAGAAAGTCTTTCGTACAGGGCCAAAGCGTCTTTCCACTTTTTCTTTTCAAATTTTTCGTTCGCAACTTTTAGGATATAATCTTTATCCGCACTTTTCAATGCCAAATCCTGTTGTCTGTTGCAGGCAGATAATGCAAAGAATGCAAGAGCAATTATTAAATACTTTTTCATAAATATAATATTGCAGAAATTTTTGAATTTCCGCGGTTCAGTGTGCAAAAATATAACTTTTTTGTCAATAGATTTTTTTTTATGATAATTTAACTATTTATTTAATCAGTTTGATAACCAATTAACGAGAAAACTGTTACTAATAGGTTTGCCATAATTTTTTTCTCCGCTTCTTCCAAGTAATTTTCTTCTTGACCAGACACATATAATTCGTAAAAATTTTTATTTCTGATCACGAAAAGAGAGGAGCCTACAATTAAGGTAAGAATATCTTCTGGTTTCGGAGCGTTTGTAAATACTCCAGAAGTAACTCCTTTTTTAATTACGTCGTCAATTTTGGAAGTGAAAGTGGTATAAAACTCCAGTAGATCTTCTTTTAAATGTTCCGTGTGCCGTAATTCCTGTGTTACAAAACCGTGGAAATAATTGAACTTGAAAAGTTGTGTTACGACATACTTAACCAGTTCTTTCATCTGCATCTCTGGTTTGCCCTCCCGGATCACTTCTGCAAATTCCGCAAAACTCTCTCTGGTTTTTTGCACGCGATACCGATAAAGGTACGACATCATCTTTTCTTTTGATCCAAAGTAATAGGAGATCATTGCAACATTAATGTTCGCATTCGAAGAAATATCTCTTACTGAGGTTCCTTCAAACCCTTTCTTTGCGATCAATTTCTCCGCAACATTTAAAATGTGGATTTGTTTTTCAGTAAATTTCTTCTTCATACAGGAATAGTTTGAAGTAAAGTTAAGAAAAATTTAACACAATTTGAAACAAACGTTTAACGACGGTTTTTGACTTTTTTACCTATTTTTGAGAATGACTTTTTTTGATTTTCACCATCATCAATTAACGAAGCATTCGGGGATTTATAATCTTCATTTGAACCAAACACCACCAGACGGTTGTTATTCTGCAGGGATTCATCCTGCTTTAAGTGAGGGTATTACCGAACTGCAATTTGAGTGGTTATCGGAGGTCACTCAACTTTCGAGGTGTTTAGCAATCGGGGAATGCGGTTTAGATGGTTTGAGTAAAATTGAAGATGAAGTACAGGAAAAAATATTTAAGTGGCAGATTGAACTGGCCAATGAAAGAAACAAACCTTTAATTATTCATTGTGTTCGAAGGTTTTCGCAGTTGCTTCATTTTAAAAAGATGGCAAAGGTTCCAATGGTGATTCACGGCTATAACAAAAGAAAATCCATTGGTGTAGAATTACAAAAACATGATTTTTATTTAAGTTTTGGAAAATCCGTTTTGCAAAATGTAAATTTGCAGGAATTTGTAAAAGATTTTCCCTGCGAAAAATTATTTCTAGAGACCGATGATTCTGATATTGATCTTCAATTAATTTATCAAAAAGTAGCAGATTTGAAAAATATAAAAATAGAAAATCTCATTAAACAAATTGAAGAAAATCTAAAAATTTTTAATATTCCCCTTTAAAATGAATAACGACTGGCTCGAAAGAACAGAATTGCTGATTAAGGAAAGCGGCTTACATAAACTGCAAAAAGCAAATCTTTTAGTGGTAGGTTTAGGTGGTGTTGGCTCCTTCGCTGCCGAATTTTTAGCGAGAGCAGGAGTTGGTAAAATGACTATTGTTGATGGAGATACGGTTGACATGACCAACATCAACCGACAGTTGCCAGCCTTAAATTCTACGATTGGAAAACCGAAAGTTGAATTGGTAGGCGAACGGCTTTTAGATATAAATCCAAATTTGGATCTAACAGAAATTAATCAATTTCTCCATCCTGAGGATATGGAAGCTATTTTTGAAAATCAAACGTTCAATTATGTTCTGGATTGTATTGATAGTGTTTCGCCAAAAGTTAATCTTATTTTGAGCGCCAGAAGGCGAAAAGTGAAAATCGTAAGCTGTATGGGAGCTGGTGGGAAAATGGACCCCGCCAAAGTGTTGGTTCGCGATATTCACAAAACGCAAAGTTGCCATCTTGCCAAACAAGTTAGAAAACGCTTGAAGAAGGAAAATATAGATAAAGGCGTACGTTGTGTTTTTTCTTCTGAAATTCAGGATGAAGAAAGTTTAAAATTAACAGATGGAACGAATTTTAAAAGATCTTTTTATGGTACGATCAGTTATATACCAGCGATCTTTGGTTTGTATGCTGCTGCGGAAGTCATTAATTATTTAATAAAAAAAGATGAGTGATTTCAAATTTCCGAGAGAAGAAAAACTGAAACATAAGAAAGAAATAGGTCTTCTTTTCGAAAAAGGGAAATGGAAGACTTGTGAGAATATTAGAATTATTACGCTTAATTTAGATAAAAAACCACAAGAAGATTTTACTTTTGACAACCAAAAGGTTGGAGTTTCTGTGTCTAAAAAGCATTTTAAAAAAGCCCACGATCGTAACAGAATTAAGAGATTGTTGCGGGAATGCTATCGATTAAATAAAGACCTGTTTGTTAGTAAGTTTGGCTCAAATTCGTTGTCTATGGTCTTTTGGATTTCCAGTAAAGAACCTGAACATTTCAAGATCGTAGAAGAAAATTTCTTAAAGCTTTGTGAATCAGTTAAATAAATTACGTAAAATTTCAATGCTTTTTGTAAATTTGAATTATAAATTATTTTAGATTAAAAAAAGATGCTGGATACTATACCGTATTTACCTTATCTACTCAGTGCCTTTATGGGCATTGGTTTAGCTGCTGCAACAGGATTTCGGGTTTTCTTACCTATGTTTGCCGTGAGTCTTGCATCTTATCTAGGATGGATTCCCATGAATGAAAGTTTTCAGTGGTTAGCAGGCTTGCCGGTTTTGATCACTACTGCAATTGCTACGATTGTTGAGATTATGGCGTATTACATTCCATTTATTGATCATCTTTTAGATACAATTTCAGTACCGCTTGCAACGGTTGCCGGTTCCGTAATGTTCGCTAGTCAATTTGCAGATATGGGAACTTTTCCACAATGGGCTTTGGCTTTGATTGCAGGAGGAGGAACAGCCGCAGCGATCAGTTCTGGTTTTGCCGGAACACGGGTTGCGTCTACAGCTACTACAGGAGGACTGGGCAACTCGGTTGTGGCAACAACTGAAACTGCTGGTGCAGGGATTATGTCGTTTCTTGCGTTAGCAGCTCCGGTCATCGCCTTTATTGCTACGATCATTTTAGTTGTGATTGTATTGATATTAGGAAAAAAGCTCTGGCGGAAATTTAGAAACATTAAAACAGATCGGAGCGCAAAAATTATTAAGGTTCAAGCGGTTGATCGAAAAGATATAGAATGAAAGAAAGCCTTCACCGTATTCAGTTCACCCTTTGATATTGAAATGTTTGGGCATCATTCTCGGATAGGAGATCATCAGAAAACAATAAGAAAAGCCGTTTCATTTGGTTATGAAACGGCTTTATTTTTTTTACTTATTTTGGCGCAATTCTTTAATTTCCTTTATTTTCTCTTCGAAATATGCTTTCTTTTTTGGATGTTTTTTCGAAAGAATTACGAAGGCTTTAATTGCCTTGGCGTATAGTTTTTGCTCTATATACAGATTTGCTAGCGTCTCAGTCATCAAATGCGAAATGTCATCATTTTTTTCTTTGATCACGAAATCTGACTCATCTTTTAATTTGGAGATCCGAGGTTCTTTTTCGATAAAATTTTCAATGACTTTATTCTTGATCTCTGTGATCGAGATCTCTAATTTTTCTTTTGTCTGACCTTCTGTGCGATTAATTTTCAACCAATTTTGCCAAGTATTTATAAAAGTAGGAACATTGCTATTGACGAGCTCTTCAACCTTAGATTTCTCTGCGGTTATTTTATGATTTTGGTTTTCCTCTTCACTTAAAGGAGATACATTTTCCGAAAAGAAAGAAACATTAAAAGCAGTTCTTTCCATCGATTGAGTTTCTTGGTTTTTGTTAGCTTCAGTTTCTGCCTTTTTTCCAGTCTCGATAATTCCAGTTGAAATTTCTTCTTTTTTTACTGGAATTTCTTGATTCTTTTTTGAAATAAGAGCATCCGGCGTGTTCGCTGAAAAGGACATCGGTTTCCATGCCGATTTTGCTTCTTTTACAACTGAATCAATACTTGCTGCTGCTTGCTGTTCCTTTATGGGAGATTTTTCTTCTTGAATTTGTTCTTTCTTCTGTTGAGTGCCCTTAACTATAAGTTCTTCTATTCTATCAGTTGGTTTGTCTTCTTTCTTAATGTCAAAACTTTGAGTTTCACCAAAATTAACATCTGCATTTGCAGGAATCTGATCATCTTCATTAGAATTGGTAGTCGGTTTTTTTGCAGCTTTTACTTTGGCCTCTACTTCGGCAATTAAGCGTTTCATTTCCTCCTCATGTTTGTTCACTGAAGGTTTTGGAGCTTCCTGAATTTCCGACTTTTCAGCGTTTACAGTAATTTTCACCTCTGGTAAGAATTCATCCATTGCGTGAAAGCTTAGTTCAGAGGAATCTTCAACAACTGGTTGTTCTTCGGAAATATTTTCTTCTACTACAATTTCTTCTTTGCTAAAGTTTTCAGCATCAGCGGATTCAGTGAATTTTTGCTTTTCCTCGTTTTCTGTCTTTTTTTCCTCGTTATCAAGTTCTACTTTTGGTAGTAACTCTTCTACTTCATGAAAGCTTACATTTTCAGCCTTTTTTATGACCTGTTTATCCTCTTCAATTTCTTCTTCTTTAACAATTTTTTCAGGACTAAAGTTTTCTACAACGGGCATTTCAGAAAACTCATTATCGTTATCTGTATTCGTGATTTTCGAGTTTTCTTCCCTATTTACCTCTGGTAAATTAATTTCAGGTGTCTGTTCAACTTTAGATTGATCTTCTATACCAGGATTTTCTTTAATGATCTCTTCTTTAAGTATATTTTCAGCTTCAGAATCAATAGATAAGTTTTGTACTTCTTCTGTATTGGCTGCAGATGTATTTACCTGATCCGGTTTTTGAGTTACCAGTTGTCCAGACTCAATGGTAGATTCCAAATCTATACTGTCTGGTTCTCTGTCCAGAAAGTCTTCTTCTCCTTCAAAAAGTATTCGGTTTAATTCTCCATTAATGAAAACGGGTGTTGGAGCTTCAATCGGATTCGATTTAATTTCGCAAAACTTATCTTCTGGTTCTTTTGTCGGCTCTGGTTGTTTAGCTTCTACTTCTGGAGCGGTTTCTACCGGCGTTGTTTTTTCTTCAACTGAATTAATGAGTTGATACAGTATTTTTTTATCAGTCGTATAAGCTGCAGTTATAGAAAGTTCGTTTGAGTAATTCTCGGGCTTTAACCGATGGGTTCCCAGTAAGTGCAAAGCACGTAAGCTTTGGATATAGGGGTGCTTCTGAATCTCACTATTCAGTAATTCCAAATCGTTGATTTGAAATAATGCTGGGTTTCTTGCTAGTTCTAAAATTCTTCCGTTCATCTTACCAATTGGCTACAATATCATTAAAAATTTTATTGATAATTCTCTCATTCACCAATTTAACTTGTGAAGTTTCGATGGTGTTAATATCTAAATCGCTACTGAAAACAGCCTCATCAGAATATACTCTGTCAAAACTTTTTTCTGGCTCTATTGAATTTTCATAGTGTACCTTGACTGTAATGGTCAGTTTATTTTGAGCTGCCTGAATGTTTCCGCCTGGTGCGTTCACCGAAGATGAAATAGTTGTGGGCGTAATTGCATAGTCTGTGATCTCACCCTCAATTAAAATATGAGGTTTTTCGGTAGTTCCTTTTAAATTGGCTCTCTGCAAGAACCTGTTTTGAATATCAGTCGAAAATTGCTGAGCCAAATTAGGGTTCATCAATGCCGAATTATTAGGAAAATCCTTGATCTGAATAGTTTCATACCGACTGTCTAAATTGACATTCGTAAAAGAATAGCATCCCGTGAACAGTAAAAAAAGAGCGAAAAAAGAAAGTATTTTCAGACTATTCTTGATTTCGGAATTTTCGCGCTGAAATTTCTTCATTAGTCTTCTAAATTATATTGTTTTATTTTTCTGTAAAGTGTTCTTTGGGAAATCCCCAATTCATCCGCCGCTTTATTTCTTCTCCCTTTGTGCTTATCTAAAGCTTTTACAATTAGTTCTCTTTCATTGTTTTGTAAGGAAAGAGAATCTGCTTTTGTTTCTTCAATTTCAATATCTTCTACATCATCATATTCTTCGTCGTTTTTGGAAATAATGGTAGGATTTTGATATTGGTTTTGATTTTCAAAATAGAGCATCGAGTTTGGATTCTGAGTTGAAGCATCCGGCGTGAAAACGCGGTTCATCAGATTTTTTTCTTGATGGCTAAAATCGGCGTTTCCTCTGTTTTTAATCAATTCCGAAGTTAGTGATTTTAAATCATTGAGGTCATTTCTCATGTCAAACAGGATTTTGTACATGATTTCTCTTTCAGAATTAAATTCGTTCGATGAGATACCACCTCCTTTCTGAATCACTGCCGGGAGCTTTGATTGCATGGGAATGTACTCGGCTAATTTTACCGAGTTTATACTTCGGTCCTGTTCTACAACAGTCATTTGTTCAACCAGATTTCGCAACTGCCGAACGTTCCCTGGGAACGCATAATTTTCTAAATAGTTAACTGCATCGTCACTTAAAACCAATTCTGGCATTCTGTATTTTTCTGCAAAATCAATTGCAAACTTTCTAAAGAGCAAATGAATATCTCCTTTTCTTTCCCGCAATGCCGGCATGTCGATTTGTACCGTGTTCAATCGATAATACAAATCTTCACGAAATCTTCCATCATTAATGGCACTCATCATATTGACATTGGTTGCTGCAACGATCCGAACATTTGTTTTTTGAACTTGTGAAGAGCCAACTTTCATAAATTCGCCACTTTCTAAAACTCTAAGCAATCGCACTTGCGTTTGCAAAGGCAGTTCACCCACTTCATCTAAAAAGATCGTTCCGCCATCTGCAACTTCGAAATATCCTTTTCGAGTAGAAGTTGCACCGGTAAAGGCTCCCTTTTCGTGGCCAAATAATTCTGAGTCTATGGTTCCTTCGGGGATTGCACCACAGTTTACAACGATATAGGGTTGATGTTTTCTTCGGGACTCACCATGGATTATTTTGGGGATAAATTCTTTTCCCACACCACTTTCTCCCATCACCAAAACAGAGATATCTGTTGGTGCTACCTGAATTGCTTTCTGCAAAGCACGGTTTAGCACCGGATAATTTCCGATAATTCCGAAGCGTGTCTTTATGGATTGTAAATCTGTCATTTTTTCTTGGTATAATGTGCATTTTAAAAAGCACAGTGAATATCAATTTTTTTCGAAAAATTTGATGTAAATATTGGCTACACTGTTCTCGCTAAAAGTGTTCCCTGCGTATTTCCATGAACGAAAACGGTCACAAGATCACCTAATTTCTGACCCTCGAGTTTATCAAAAACACAAACAGCATTTTGGGAATTACGCCCTTTCCACTGGTTTTCATTCTTTCTGGAAGTTCCTTCAATTAAAACTTCGTGATTTCTGCCCACATAACCCTGCATTCTTTTTCGGGAAAGTTCGCCTTGTAAAGCGATGACTTCCGCCAATCTTCTTTGTTTAACATCAGCTGGAATATCATCTTCCATTCTTTTTTCTGCGGGAGTTCCTGGTCTTTCAGAATAAGAGAACATATAACCATAGTCGTACTCTACTTCTCGCATTAAGCTTAATGTTAACTGGTGATCTTCTTCTGTTTCTCCACAAAATCCGATGATCATATCCTGTGAAAAAGAAACTTCAGGAATGAGTTCTTTTGCTTTATTAATTAAAGTCAAATATTCTGCACGGGTATGCTGGCGGTTCATTTTTTCCAACATTCTATCACTTCCACTTTGTACCGGGAGGTGAACGTATTTGCAGATATTATCATATTTGGCCATCACTTTGAATACTTCGGTACTCATATCGTGAGGGTTGGAGGTGGAGAATCTGATTCTCATTTTGGGAACTGCAATTGCAACCATTTCCATCAACTGAGCGAAATTTACCGCTGTTAACTGTTGCATTTCAGTTGCTTTTTTAAAGTCTTTTTTAGCACCTCCACCAAACCATAAATAAGAATCTACGTTTTGACCAAGAAGGGTAATTTCTCTGTAGCCATTGTTCCAAAGATCTTCGCACTCTTTAATAATAGAATGTGGATCGCGGCTGCGCTCACGACCTCGAGTAAATGGCACCACGCAAAATGTACACATATTATCGCAACCTCTGGTGATTGTTACAAAAGCTGTAACTCCATTTCCACCTAAACGAACAGGATTAATATCTGCGTAAGTTTCATCTTTCGATAAAATAACGTTGATGGCATCTCGGCCTCCTTCTGTTTCTTTTAATAGATTGGGTAAATCTCTGTATGCATCCGGTCCAACAACCAGATCAACTAACTGTTCTTCTTCTAAAAATTTAGTTTTCAAACGTTCGGCCATGCAACCCAGAACGCCGACGGTTAAATTTGGTTTTTCTTTCTTCAGATTTTTGAATTGTGCAAGTCGCATTCTTACCGTTTGTTCTGCTTTTTCTCGGATCGAGCAGGTATTTAATAGAATTAAATCTGCTTCTTCCGGTAGTAAAGTAGTATTGTAACCTTGTTCATTAAGAATTGAAGCAACAATCTCAGAATCAGAGAAATTCATTTGGCAACCATAACTTTCTAAAAATAATTTTTTAGAGTTTTCGGGTTTTTCGGCGATGCCAAACGCTTCGCCTTGTTTCGTTTCGTCTATATATTTTTCTTGCACCTTGATAAAATTTTAGATTTTGAATTTTAGATTTAAAAAACAAAATGGGAATGCAAAGATACAAATTCCTATGACAGAATGGCAGTGATCGGAATAAAAACGTGAGTGGGTTTCTGGATGACGTTTAAAGAATTTCTGTTATGGTAGCATAAAGAAGAATCTTTCTCTAATCAAGATCGAAGGGGTATCTATCTGTGAAACAACGTGACCGAAATATAAATCGGATAATAGTTTCTGAAGGTTTATTTTTGTAGACCCCAGCAAGTCGTGGATTTAGTGAATTTAGGGTCAGGTCAGAAATTTATAGAGAAAGTGAAAACAAATGTCATTTCTTTAAGATTTGGATAAGATTTCTAATTTGTTACTGAAAAATACGAATAACCATAGCTGATAAATTTTACAATTTGTCAAAATGCAAAATCCGATATCAAATATCGGATTTTTGCTTTTATATAGTTGATTTTAAAATAGAAAATCTGCTTTCTTAATTGAAATTGGCACTTATATGACTTCAATTTGGTTTTTCAACAGATCTTCAAATTCTTCTCTTTTTCTGATCAAATGTGCTTTCCCATCCAGAAACAAAACTTCCGCAGGTTTTAAACGGGAATTAAAATTTGAACTCATTTCAAATCCATAAGCTCCTGCATTTCTAAAAACCAAAATATCACTTTCCCGAACTTCATTTAATTTTCTGTCCCATGCAAAAGTATCTGTTTCACAGATGTTCCCCACAACGGTATAAATTCTTTCAGCACCTTTTGGGTTGGATAGATTTTCAATAATATGATGAGAATCGTAAAACATCGGGCGGATTAAATGATTGAAACCGGAATTAATTCCCACGAAAACCGTAGCAGTTGTTTGTTTGATAACGTTCGATTTTACCAGGAAATGGCCACTTTCACTCACTAGATATTTTCCGGGTTCAAACCACAATTCAAATTTTCGGCCGCTTTCCTGATGATAATCTGCTAGTGCTTTTTCTACTTTTTTTCCTAATGTTTTCACATCGGTTTCCAAATCTCCCTCCTGGTACGGTACTTTGAAACCGCTACCCATATCGATGTATTTTAAATCCGGAAAATGTACCGCCAGATCAAACATAATTTCTAGACCTTGCAAGAAAACATCTGTATCTTTTATTTCACTTCCGGTATGCATATGAAGTCCTTCAACCAGAAGGTTGGTCGACTTCATTACTCTTTCGATATGACGAAGCTGGTGGATAGAAATACCAAATTTAGAATCGATATGGCCTGTTGATATTTTATGATTTCCACCCGCATAAATGTGAGGATTGATTCTTACAAAAATAGGATAGCTGTTGCCGTATTTGTTACCAAACTGTTCTAGAATGGAGATGTTATCGATATTGATATGAACTTTCAGTTGCATTGCCTCCTCAATTTCGAATAGATCAACACAGTTGGGAGTGAACAGGATTTTGTTCGGGGTATAACCTGCTTTTAGACCTAATTTGACTTCATTGATAGAAACACAATCTAAACCTGCACCCAAACTCTTTATATATTTTAGAATATTAATGTTCGTCAGTGATTTAGCAGCATAGAAAAACCGTGTACTTTTATGAAAAGAGGATGTTAGCTTTTCATAATGGTTTTTAATGCTCTCTGCATCATATACATAAGTTGGGGTTCCGAATTCCTCGGCGATTTTAATTAAATGTTTATCAGTCATATTACGTTGTTTTATTAAATTAAAAAAAGCAGACCTTAAAAAGAGCCTGCTTTACAAATATTGTTAAAATACGAGCCCTTAATCCACATCGATTGCTTTAGAGAAAAACTTTTTCCCTTTTGCAGTAACCTTTTTTATAGATGTAAGAACTTTCACTTTGCTTATTCTAAATTTTTATCAAAAATAATTTTTTTTATTTAAATCTATACTATTTATTTTGAAGGAGTTGCAATTATTTCGAAATCTCCGCAGAGAAGTCCTAATTTTAAGTCATTTATTATATCGGTAACGGGGAAATCAATAACTATTTTCAGGTGGTCTAACTTTTTCAAGGATTCAATCTGGGTATAAAGCTCATAAAAACCGTAAGCACTTAATTTTCCCTTTTCAAAAAGTAAAAAGGATTTTTCTCCCAATACTCTTCCTGCAGAGATCCAAAGCTCATCATTTTTGTTAATGGTTAATAGTTGTTGCAGATTTCTAACTTGTTGTAAGTCTGGTTTTGTATTGATGAAGCTCACCGCTTTCGATCCTTGCGTAAATGATTTAAATTTTAATAATGGTTTTTCCGTCTGTTGTTGTGCAATTTTATCAACGAAATAATGGCCTTTTTTATGGTAAAGACCAAAAGTTAAAGATTCTTTTTTCTTTAAACCTTTCGTTTTCATTAACAATTTTGCGAGAATATTACTTCCTGTTATATCAAAGTAAATCTGCTCAACTTCTTCCTGCATAGATTCCCATCTTTTTGATTTTGAATGAAATATACTTTTGGCTGATTTATTTAGGTCGTCTACAAACTCAGAATAGATAATAAAACCTTCTTTATTTTGAAAATATAGAATACCTTTTTCAGCTGGTAAATCCTGAGTCAGATCACGGATTTTATTTTGATAGGTTTTTGCATTAACTTCATCATGATGTTGCTGAATAATCTCCGAATCTTTGTCTTTGATCATCAATAATTTGAATAATTCCAAGGTCGCACGAGCGTCTCCCGAGGCACGATGTTGGTCTACCAGTGGGATTCCCAAAGACTTAACCAATTTGCCTAATGAGTAACTCTCGGCTGTTGGTATCAATTTTTTTGCTAAAGGAATTGTGTCTACCGTATTGATTTTAAATTCGTAACCCAATCTTTTAAATTCTTGACGGAGCATTCTATAATCGAACTCAATATTATGACCTACTAAAGTCGTATTTTGTGTAATCTCCACCACTCGTTTTGCGATTTCGTGGAATTTTGGGGCATTTTTCACCATTTTTGGTGAAATATTAGTCAGTCTTTGCACAAAAGGGGTGATGTCACTTTCTGGGTTTACCAAAGAAATAAACTGGTCAACAATGTGGTGACCATCATATTTATAAACGGCGATCTCGATAATGCTCTCTTTTCGAAAACCGGCACCGTTACTTTCTATGTCAATTACTGAATACAATTTTTTTCTTTTTAATTATCTTTTTCTTCCTCCTAGACCAAACATCCCTAAGACAAATTTCGCACCTTCTCTGGCAATTGTGGTAGCAAACGTACGGCCTGCTCGAGATTTCATAACGCTTTCGAAAACTCCAGGCTCTTGTTTTATTGTTTTTGTTTTGACCGTGGGAGCAGCATTTTGAACAGCTTGTTCCATTCTACTAGTCAACATTTCGTAGGCAGAATCTTTATTGATGGTTTGCTCATATTTCGCGACCATCGCAGAACGACTCGTTAGATCTGAAACTTCCGCATCATTTAAAATATCCATTCTTGACTCCGGTGAGATCAAGAAAGTGTGAACCAACGGTGTTGGAATTCCTTTCTCATCAAGCGCAGTGATAAATGCTTCCCCAATCCCCAGGTTTTGAATTAACTCTTTAGCATCATAGAACTCAGTGATCGGATAGTTTTCGACCGCTTTTGAAATTTCTTTTCGATCCTTTGCGGTAAATCCGCGTAAGGCATGTTGGATTTTAAGACCCAATTGCGATAAAACATTTTCTGGAACATCACCAGGAATTTGAGTAATAAAATAAATACCAACACCTTTGGAACGAATCAATTTTACCATCGTTTCTATTTGACTTAAAAGAGTTTTCGAAGCTTCTTTGAAAATCAAATGAGCTTCATCGATGAAGAGAACTAGTTTTGGTTTTCCACTATCACCTTCTTCCGGAAACATCATATAAATCTCGGCAAAAAGGGATAGCATAAAAGTTGAAAACAGTTGTGGTTTACTTTGAATATTACCAACTCGGAGGATATTCACGACTCCTTTGCCATCTCTTTGTTGTAATAGATCTTCCACATCAAAACTTGGTTCGCCAAAAAATGAAGTTGCTCCCTGTTGTTCCAATGCGACAATTGATCTAAGAATTGCTCCTAAAGAAGCCGGCGAGATAGAGCCATAATTATTGGATAGATCTGCTTTCCCCTGCGGATTATCAGTAACATATTGCAGGACTTTTTTCAAATCATCCAGATCAATTAGCGGCAAACCTTTGTCATCACAATATTTAAAAACAATTGAAATAATACTTTGTTGGGTATCATTTAAATTTAGGATTTTTGACAATAAAAGAGGACCAAATTCGGTAACGGTAGCCCTCAGCTTGACTCCTTTCTCACCTGAAATAGACATTAATTCCACCGGAAAAGCTTGTGCCTGATAAGGGAGTTTTGTTTTTGCATATCTTTCAGTGATGATCGCGTTTTCAGTTCCTGGTTCGGCAATACCAGAAAAATCTCCTTTAATATCTAAAACGAGTGATGGAATTCCGGCATGGGAAAGCTGCTCCGCAAATACCTGGACTGTTTTGGTTTTTCCAGTTCCAGTAGCACCTGCAATTAAACCGTGCCTGTTTATTGTTTTTAAAGGAATTGTTACATCTAATTCAGGAACCACTTCGCCGTCAAGCATTCCTTTCCCTAACGTTATAAATTCGCCTTTTGGAGTGTATCTCGGAGTTAACTCTTCAATAAATTTTGCTTTGTCTGCCATTTCAAATGTTTTTCAAGGGATAAAGATAAAAAATAATCAAGAGTATAAATTGTATTACGATAAAATGTTGGCGCTAATAGCTGACGTATATCATTTTTAATTAAGACTTAAAAGTCTTAATTTTGTTCTGTAATGAAGTCTATATTAAACATCATATTATCAGTCATCATTTTTGGAGCGAGTTTTCAGAATTCTCTCTTTATGATTGATTATAAAATTAATCAGGACTTTTATGAAATTCACTGTATCAATAAATCCAAACCTCAGCTCGATTGTCACGGTAAGTGTCAGATGAAAATGGAGAGTGAGAAAAGTACTAATCCATTTAATCTGGTGAAGTATTCCTTTGAATTTAATATTTTACCTACTGCACCTCTTTCTTTTTTTGTGAAAAAGCAAGATCTGGAAGGTCTTCATACGTTCACCTTTTGTTATCAGGATTTTTTCTTTCCTGCAATTGTGTTAGGTATTTTACCGCATCCTCCGCAAGTATAATTTGATTATTTCTATTCACCTTTTCTTTTTATTTTAAAATGAAGAGGTTACTCCTTCTCTGATATTTAGAGAAGTTATAAAATCAAATTATCACTTAAAAATCAAAAAAATGAAATTTTCATTCAACACGCTATTTGCATTATTGGCAATGGCACTTCTCGTGATCTCATGTAGAACTTCCGATATGGATGAGCCCGTTATTCCAACTTCTGAAATGGAAGGATTGATAAAAATAAAGGAAGTTACCAATAACACGCATATCATTGAGTTATATTCTAAATCCGGAACTACTGCGTTAGGATATAACGACATTAAATTACGAATTAGAAATAAAGCGACAGGAACATTTGAAAAAAATGCGGTCGTTAACTGGATGCCTTTAATGCATATGACTTCTATGTCCCATTCTTGTCCTAAATCTTTGGTGAAAAAAGTAAATCCAGAAGGTTCGCTGTATTCAGGTTTTATAGTTTTCCAAATGCCGGACAACAGTAGTGAATATTGGGATTTAAAAATTGATTATACGATTGGGTCTACTGAATATACTGCCACCACGATCATAAATGTTCCTGCTGCTGGAAAAAGAACCGTTACTTCTTTTATGGGAAGTGATAATAATAGATATATTATGGCTTATGTGGAACCACGGACTCCGGAAGTGAAAACAAATGAAATGATAATTGGAGTATGGAAAATGCAAGACATGATGAGTTTTCCAATTGTAGATGGATATACGGTAAAAGTAGATCCAAGAATGCCCAGTATGGGAAATCACAGTTCGCCTAATAATATTCCTGCATCCCAAAATGGACCTGGAAATTTGTATAACGGAAAGCTTGCCCTAACGATGACCGGTTATTGGAAGCTCAATTTGCAATTGGTTAACCCAGATGGAATTGTTCTAAAGGGAGAAGAAATTACGGAAACTAACCCTGCAAGCAGCATCTTTTTCGAAATCGAATTTTAACACACTAATTTTAGATCAAAACTAATTTGTTCTAATGTTACAAATTAGTTTTGATTATTTATCAATCTATGGTGACCTGTTCAAGTTGAACTTTCAATGATGACAACGTGTGGCCATGATTAATCCATTTCTCTCATGAAAAGACTATTATTTATCCCTGCATTTTTGGGTTTAATTATTCAAATACAAGCACAGAAAAACTCCGCAGATTCCATTCAGTCACAATCTATTCAAGAGGTTATCGTGATTGGAACAACAAAAATAGCAACTAAAGAAAATAAACCTTTGGGTTCAATAGATGAATATTTGCAAAAATCTCCAAAAGTAGAGATGGTCAAACGGGGAGCTTATGCCTGGGAGCCACTTATCAATGGTTTGCCTACTGAAAGAACTTTGGTAACTATTGATGGAATGCGAATTTTCGGAGCATGTACCGATAAGATGGATCCCATTACATCTTATATTGAAGTTTCTAACCTAATGGAAGCCAGCATCAGTTCTGGACAAGAAGGTTCGTGCCATGGAAATACCATCGGCGGCGCTATCGACTTGAAAAGAAACAAAATGATGTTTGGACAAAAAAAATGGAACTTTAATGTAAATAGCGGGTACGAAACCGTCAATCAGCAAAAGATTTTTGGAGCAGGAACGACCTTTAAAACTGAAAGATTCTATACCGATGTTAATTTTATGATGCGAGATGCGGAGAATTATAAAGCAGGTAAGAATGTTGAAATTCCGTTTTCACAATTCAAAAAAATTAATATTTCTGGAATTACTGGAGTGAAACTGGGTGAAAATAAATTACTGGAGGCATCTGTTATTTACGACAAAGCGAATGATGTAGGTTATCCTGCTTTGCCTATGGATGTTTCTATTGCAGAAGCGTTGATTGCGTCTTTAAAATTTCAATTGCTTCCTGAAAGTGATATTGTACAAAACTGGGAAACTAAAGTGTATTTTAATAATATCATGCACAGAATGGATGATACTAAAAGACCAAATGTTCCCATTCATATGGATATGCCAGGTTGGAGCAAAACATATGGATATTATTCTCATTTAAAATCTGTTGTTAACAAACACCATTTTTTACTTAACATTAATGGGTTTTATAATAAATCATCGGCAGAAATGACGATGTATCCAGAAGATAAAGATGAAAAATTAATGTTTATGCTGACTTGGCCGGATGTGAGAACTCTCGCGCAATCTATTTATTTGGAAGATCAGATAGAATTGAACCAAACTTCAAGTCTAAAATTATCAGCTTCTGTAACGATGCATCAAAATAAGATTGAAAGTAAATTTGGGTTAAACAGTCTGCAGATTTTCTATCCAGAAATGAATCCTGAGAAAAGTAGAATTTTGAAAAGTATTGCCGCTAATTATCAGTTTGATAAGAATGATTTTCAGGTGGGAATAGGAGTGGGATATGGTGATAGGGCGCCTTCTGTTTCTGAAGGCTACGGATTTTATTTATTCAACAGCTATGAACGGTATGATTATATTGGAAATCCCAATCTTAAGAATGAGTCTTCCATTGAGGCAAATGCTTTTGTAGGAATTCAAAAGAAAAATTTCAAGGCAAAAATCTCGTCTTCTTATTTTCATATTTCAGATTATATCGTCGGAAAGATTATTGATAATCTCGTCCCAATGACGATTGGTGCCAGCGGTGTCAAAAATTACACTGCGTTAGATTATGCTAATGTTTTCAATATTAGCCTGTCTACAGAATTACAGGTTTTGGAACCATTAAAGTGGAGTACTCAGCTGGTTTACATGCAAGGAAGGGATAAGAATAATGCGAATTTACCTTTTATGAGTCCACTCAGTTATCAAACAACCTTGAGATTTGACAGAAATAATTTTTCTTCAGAATTTTCTCTATTTGGAAATACGAAACATGTTGATTTTGCTCCGCGATATGGGGAGTCAAAAACACCCGATTATGCTATTGTAAGTACTAATCTTGGTTACCAGTTTCCTTTAGAAAAAATTAAAATTTATGCGAAAGTTGGAGTAGAAAATGTTTTTGACCGTTTTTATACCACCTATTCAGACTGGAATGCAATTCCACGACCAGGAAGGAACTTTTTTGTCAATCTGAATTTTAAGTGGTAATAAAGGCACTTCGATCTCTTTGGTCGGAATATTGCCGTGTAAAAATTTATTAAATTTGTTAGAATAACTAAATATAGAATTATGAAAAGAAAGGAGATCATTAGCAGAATTATAGAAGAGCAAAATGCAGTTGTTGCCAGTTTGCAACAATCAGTAGATCGGTATAAAATCGCCTCTGATCTAGATGAAGAAAGTACGCACGATCCAGATGATTTCTCACAGCAAACACAAGCTAAAGATATGCAGCTCCGTTATGAGCAAATGTTAAGAGAAGCGTTATTCCAAATCGAATTCTTAAACAAAGAGCTCGATTTACAACATGACAGTATTGAGAAAGGAGCTCTTGTAGAAACCAATATTAATTATTTATTCATTGGTGTTGCTGTTCCGGTTTTTAAGTTTGAAGATAAAGAGGTTATCTCTTTTTCTGAACAGGCACCGGTTTTTGAAAGTATAAAAGGCAAAAGTAAAGGTGATTCGGCCGAGGTCGGAAAAAACATGATTAAAATTATATCTTTATCATAAAGTGAATCTGTTTGTGACCTCTATCACAATAAGACCAATAATTAAAGACTAAATTTGCTAAAATTATTTAGATGGAGATATTAGGATACCTTGCTGCAATATTGATTGGACTCGTAATGGGATTGATTGGTGGTGGTGGTAGTATATTAAGTGTTCCTATATTCGTCTATATATTTGGTTTTGATCCAATTACTGCTACTACGCTATCACTCTTTGTAGTGGGAACTACAAGTTTGGTTGGGACTACAGGATTCATGCGACAGAAATTAATTGACTTTCGAACTGCATTTATATTTGGAGTACCCTCTATACTGGGAGTGCTGTTCTCCAGGAGGTTGATCATTCCGCACTTACCTGATTACATCATTAATAGGTGGGGAATTACGATGACAAAAGACATGTTTTTACTCTTGCTTTTTGCAATCCTTATGTTGATTTCTTCGTTCAAAATGATTAGGAAAACAGAAAGACCTTTCGGTAGAAAAGAAAATGGGAATAATTATACGATTCTTCTGTCTCAGGGTCTGTTGGTAGGTATTATAACAGGGCTTATTGGCGCTGGTGGTGGTTTTTTAATAGTGCCGGCTTTAGTAATGTTGATCGGGTTGCCTATGAAGAGAGCGGTTGCAACTTCTCTTTTTATTATATCAATGAATTCATTACTTGGTTTTGCAAGTTCTCTTAAAATGATAACGGCAGACTGGGGTTTCCTTGCCATTTTTACAAGTTTATCAGTCATCGGTATTTTTATCGGAATTGGTATTTCGAAAAAAATTGACGGTAGAAAATTAAAACCCATATTTGGATATATTGTCTGGGTTATGGGATTATTTATCATTATTAAAGAAATATTTTTTAAACAATAATTTACGATATGAAAAAATTAGTGATTTTTACTTTTGCGCTTTTTTTAGCAACTGGCTGTGCAAAAGAGCAAACAGCTTCCTCCATGGAGACTGCTGTTTCAGAAAAAGATCCCAATGAAGTAAGTTTGGAACAAACGCCAATTAAACTTCAGAGTGAAGACGGAAAAACAGTTTCCGTTACTTATTTTGCAAAAGGCGAAGATGTAGCAGTGAAAATTGTTAAAGATAATGAACCAGAAGAAATTTTGATAGCAAAGAAAGTTTCAAGTAAAGGAGATCCTGTTTTTACTAATGAAAAACTGATGTGGGAAGGTTCAATTGGAACAGGTGGAAAATTAACAGACGTGGCAGGAAATGTTACTGAATATCGTGAAAAAGAAGTAACAAAATAAATATTCATAATTGATTATAATAACTGAAATAATTAAAGATCAATAGCCTTAAATAAATAAAAATGAACGTAGAACAAATATATACTGGTTGTTTAGCTCAAGGAGCATATTATATCGTTTCTGAGAAGGAAGCGGTTATTATAGATCCTTTAAGAGAGACAAAACCGTACCTTGACCGATTGGAAAAAGATGGGGTAAAATTGAAATATATTTTCGAAACTCATTTCCATGCAGATTTCGTGTCTGGTCACGTAGATTTATCCAGAAAAACAGATGCCCCAATCGTTTACGGACCTACCGCCAATCCTGATTTTGATGCGATTATCGCAGAAGACGGACAGATTTTCGAAGTAGGGAATATTAAAATTAAAGTTTTGCATACTCCTGGTCATACCATGGAAAGCTCTACTTTTCTCTTAATTGATGAAAACGGTAAAGAGACCGCTATTTTTAGTGGCGACACTCTTTTCTTAGGAGACGTCGGGAGACCTGATCTTGCACAAAAAGCGGCGAGCATGACTCAGGAAGAATTAGCTGGAATCTTATACGATAGTTTACAAACTAAAATTATGCCTCTCGCAGATGACATTATTGTTTATCCTGCGCACGGGGCAGGCTCCGCCTGTGGTAAAAATATGCAGAAAGAGACTGTGGATACTTTGGGGAATCAAAAGAAAACCAATTATGCACTTAACCAGCCAAATAAGGAATCTTTTGTAAGAGAAGTCCTTGATGGCCTGTCTGCGCCGCCAAAGTATTTCGGGATGAATGTTGCAATGAATAAAGGGGGTTATGAAGATTTTGACAGCATCCTTAAAAAAGGAACAAGACCTGTAAATGCTGGAGATTTTGAAAAAGTTGCAGAAGATACAGGTGCTTTAATTTTAGATACCAGAAGTGCAGCTTCTTTTCATAAAGGATTTGTGCCCAACGCTATAAATATTGGATTGCAAGGTGATTTTGCACCATGGGTTGGAGCGATGATCGTTGATGTACAGCAACCTATTTTATTGGTAACGGAAGTAGGCAATGAGGAAGAAGCGGTTACCCGTTTGTCAAGAGTAGGATTTGATCATGTGATCGGTTATTTAGAAGGTGGTTTTGAATCATGGAAAAATGCAGGTAAAGATGTTGATTCTGTAAAAAGAATTTCAGCTGAAATATTTGCCACTGAACTAAAAGATGATTCCAAAGTGATTGATATACGGAACGAAACGGAATATGCAGCAGAACACGTTAACGAAGCTTATAGCAGACCACTGGTAGATATTAATGAGTGGTCAGCTGATTTAGATAAAGAAGAGCATTTCTTCTTGCATTGTGCTGGAGGTTATAGAAGTATGATTGCAGCAAGTATTTTAAATTCAAGAGGAATACGAAATTTTACAGAAGTGGAAGGTGGTTTTGGAAAGATTAAAGAAACTGCTATTCCTAAAAGTAATTTTGTTTGCCAAAGTAAAACGTTAAATTGATGAGGTTTAAGAATTTTATAATCACTCTGCTGCTATTTGTTGCCTTTTCCTCATGTAAGACAACTGATGTTAACGCAGTGGCTTCCAGAAGCGACATCAAGGAAATAGTCAATGATCCCCAAACTACATTAATTGATGTACGGATTGCAGACCAATTTTCAGATAAAACAGCATCAGGAGCCATTAATATTCCACTGGCGCTGATAGAAGATAATCTCGATTTTCTAAAAAAGCAAAAACAGATTGTTATTTTCTGTAACACAGGAAGGCAGGCGGATCAGGCAATAGAGATTTTAAGAAAGAACGGAATAAAAAATGCATACTCGGCTAAATCACTGCAAAATGTGCAAGCGATAAGAAATGAAACTCGATAAGGATTATTGGGAAGAAAAATGGGAAAGTAAAAAAACGGGTTGGGATATCGGTTATTCCTCACCCGCAATTGAAGCGTATCTCTCTCATTATCAAAACACAGAGGCGAAAGTTTTAATTCCAGGATGTGGAAATGCGTACGAAATTGATGTTCTTTGGAAACTTGGATTCAGGAATGTCACCATTTTAGATTTTGCACCAACTGCGGTGCAGATTTTAAAAGATAAATGCAAGGAGATGAAAGGGGTTTCTGTAATCTGTGAAGATTTCTTCAACCATCACGGAACTTATGACCTTATTATTGAGCAAACTTTTTTTTGTGCCATTCCTCCTTCATTAAGAATTAAGTATGCAGACAAAATGCATGAGTTATTAAATAAAGATGGAAGGATTATCGGGGTAATGTTTAATAGAAACTTTAAAGAAAGTGGACCGCCTTTCGGAGGAAGTATCTCCGAGTACAAGTTGATTTTTGAAAAATATTTCGAAATTCAAAAAATGGAAGAATGCTACAATAGTATTCAGTCTAGACGGGGTAGTGAGATTTTCATTAACTTTAAAAAAGAGATTTAAAATGAGGTTATTTTTAAAGAAATATAAATTAGGTATCGTTGGCATTCTGGTTGGTGGGATTTTAGGATATTCTTATTATCATTTTATAGGTTGTACTACAGGAAGTTGTGCAATTACATCAAAGCCAATTAATTCTACTGCGTACGGAATGGTGATGGGTTATTTAATGTTCTCCGTTTTTCAGAAATCTATAATTAATCAAGAAAATGTTTGATTTTATTAAAAAATTATTCGCTGGTACAACAGTGGATTTCAAAGAGCTTATTAGAAATGGAGCACAGATTATTGATGTTCGTACACCATCTGAATTTAGTGGTGGGCACATCAAACAGTCCAAAAACATTCCTCTGCAACAACTGAAGAGTGAAATGAAGAAGTTGGATCTAAAAAAGCCAATAATTACGTGTTGTGCAAGTGGAATGAGAAGTTCCTCAGCAAAAGCGATTCTGGAACAAAACGGGTTCCAGGTTTATAATGGTGGTGGTTGGAGTTCGCTTGAAAATAAATTAAACAAATGAAATCATTCGTTCAAAAGTGGACTTTAAGCAGATTACTCTACTTATTAGCGGGAACATTTTTTGTTTTGGTTGCTGCTTTCGATCGTGTTTGGTTGATGATTCCTTTAGGACTTTATTTCATGGCGATGGCTATATTTAAGTTTGGTTGTGCCAGTGGAGCATGTGGAATTTCATCGAAGGAAGAACCTGATCAATCTTTATAAAGAATAGTCAAAATATTTAATTTTAAAATAATTAAAAGCGATGTCACAAAAATTTAAAGAACTTATTGACTCTGAACGGCCTGTGCTTATTGATTTCTTTGCAACCTGGTGTGGTCCATGTAAAGTTCAGTCATCCGTATTGAATACCGTTAAAGAAAATATCGGTGATTTAGCCAGAATAGTGAAAATAGATATTGATCAGTTTCCGGCAATTGCTTCAGAATATGGCGTTCGAGGCGTTCCAACTTTGGCGGTTTTTAAGAAAGGAGAATTGCTTTATAAAGAAAGTGGTGTTCATGATGTCAACAGATTGACTGAACTTTTGAAGCGTTTTGCATAAAACTATCTTATTAGAAACTCATCTCGGTCTGAAAGAAATGGAAATTTTGTTCTAAACTCTTGAAGCTTATTTGCATCTAAAACTGCTGAAATAATGTTATTTGTCTTTGTTGACACTTCTTTCCCATCAGCAGAAAAACAATAGGAGCTTTCTGGATATTCGAGGTTATTTCCGTCGGTACCAATTCTATTGAGTCCAAAAACATATGCTTGGTTTTCAATCGCTCTTGCTTTTAAAAGGGTAGTCCATGCGTCAATTCTACTTTTTGGCCAATTTGCAACATATAGTATCACGTCGTAATCTTCAGTATTTCTTGAAAATACAGGAAACCGTAAGTCATAGCATATTTGAAGTAAAAAGCGCCAACCTTTGTAGGTAACAATTACTCTATCATTTCCTGCATCATACCTGTCATCTTCACCAGAATAAGAGAAGAGATGCTTTTTATCGTAGAATTGATAGGTGCCATCGGGCAGAACGAAATAAAATCTGTTGTAGAAAAGCTCACCTTCTTTTATGGAAGCACTTCCACAAATTGCGATATTTCTCTCTTTAGAAAAGGTTTTCATCCAGTTTAAAGTTTCTTCCGTACAATCAGCAATCTTTTCCGGATCCATATGAAATCCCGTAGAAAACATTTCAGGCAGAATTAATAAATCAGATTCAATATTTGAAAGGTCACCCTCAATTTTTTCGAAGTTTGATTTTTTGTTTTCCCACTGAATATCAAAGTTTAAGCCAGCTATTTGTAGGTTTCTCATTTTGATTTTTAGTATTATTTGAGTTCATAAATCTACAAATTTTATGATAATAAAGTTAATTTTCTCTTAATTTGGTTCGATTATTGAATGAAGAACGACATCATTAAAAGTAACAATAAAATTTAACATTATGAAAAAGTTATTATTAGTATGCTCATTGTTGTTCGTTGGACAAATGGCATTCGCACAAGCTTGGTCCGGTAAAGGTGATCAGAAAATTCAAGTTGGCTTCAACGGTTGGGGTTACGGAACCGGGATTACTGGAACTTACGATTATGGTTTGTCTAAAATTATTTCAGTTGGGGCTGGTGCAAATTTCTTTTTCGACCACGACAATGCAAAATATGCTGATGACGACTTTGGAGTATTCGGACGTTTGAACTTTCACTTACAGGATCCATTAGGACTGCCTTCTAACTGGGATATTTATCCAGGTGTAGATTTAGGTCTTTTAGGTAAAAGTGGAACGTATTTCGGAGCACATGTTGGAGTAAGATACTTCTTCAACAATAATGTAGGTGTATATCTGGAAGCGGGTAACAATGGAAGCATTGGAGTTTCGTTTAACTTGTAGAAATACAAGATATATAAGACAAAAGGTTCTCATTTTGAGAACCTTTTTTATTTGGCATGCCTTTGATAATTTGTATCTTCGCAAATCTTAAAATAATTTAATTATACTCAATGACATTTATTCAGTTATTTCAATTTATATTGAGCATCTCGATTCTTGTAATTCTTCATGAATTGGGACATTTTATACCGGCAAAACTTTTTAAAACAAAGGTGGAGAAATTCTATCTTTTTTTTGATCCTTGGTTCTCGATCGCGAAAAAGAAAATTGGCGATACCGAATACGGTATTGGCTGGTTACCATTTGGTGGTTATGTGAAAATCGCAGGTATGGTTGACGAAAGCATGGATACCGAGCAATTGAAAAAACCTGCTGAACCGTGGGAATTTAGAAGTAAACCTGCTTGGCAACGTTTAATCATCATGATGGGTGGTGTTACCGTTAACTTTTTCTTAGCGTGGATTATTTATTCATCTTTAAGCTATTTCAAAGGGGAAACTTATCATGACAACACCAAGTTCGAAAACGGAATTTCAGTATCTTCTGCAGGTGAAAAAATGGGTTTAAAAAACGGAGATAAAATCCTGAAAATCGATGGGAAACCAGCTGAACGAATGGAGACCTCTACGATTAATATGTTATTTGCAAATGAAGTAACCGTTCTAAGAGATGGAAAAGAAGTTGTATTTCCCGTAAATGAAGATGGAGTAGCAGATGTTTTGGCTGAAAATGAAGCTAAAATGTATTTCAGTCCTCGTTTTACTACTATTGTTGACAGTTTAACTCCTACTGGAGGTGCCCAGGCTGCAGGATTGGTAAAAGGAGATAGGATTACCGGAATTAATGGTGTTTCAGTTCCTTTTTATGATCAGTTACAATCGCAACTTTTAAAGAGTAAGAATCAAGATGTTGTCCTGCAAATCCAAAGAAACAATGCTCCATCAGAGGTTACTGTAAAGGTCGATGGAAATGGAAAACTTGGATTTACACGTGATTTTGAAGTTGTTAAAGATCAACTTGATCATGCAAAGGTTACTAAATCTTATTCGATTGGTGAGGCAATACCACGTGGTTTAACGCGTACTATTGATGTGCTTACGATGCAGATCAAACAATTCAAGATTGTATTCAATACAAAGACGCAAGGCTATAAAAAGGTTTCAGGACCAATTGGAATTATCAAACAAATGCCAGAGACGATCAATTGGGAGTTCTTTTGGAGTTTTACCGCGATGTTTTCAGTATGGTTGGCTTTCCTTAACTTAATCCCTATTCCGGGCTTAGATGGGGGTCATGTAGTCTTTACGCTTTGGGAAATGATCACTGGGAAACCAGTCCCGCAGAAAGTTTTAGAAAATGCACAGATGATTGGGGTTATTTTCCTACTTGGATTAATGATTTTGATCTTCGGAAACGACATTGTTAAGTGGATTACAGGAAAATTTTAAAATTTTCTTAAAAATATTTTGGCAAAACTAAAAAAGTTTTTATATTTGCAGACGCTTAGCGCAAAGAGCAACACTCCTCTTTAGCTCAGTTGGTTAGAGCATCTGACTGTTAATCAGAGGGTCCTTGGTTCGAGCCCAAGAAGAGGAGCAAAACCATCACAGAAATGTGGTGGTTTTTTGTGTCTTTATATCGGAGAATTATTTCTCTTCTCCTGTGAAAACCAGTCTTTTGTATTCCATTGATTTGTTTTTTCTCTTTTAAAATTCGATATTCAAAGGAATAAAACTGTTTAATAAAAAACCATCACAAATTAAAGTGATGGTTCTTCTGGTATAAATGAATCAATTATTTATCTTTTCTTTTTCGATCTCGCAATATTTATAATTACTTCTACTGCTTTTTCCATCGATTCCAGAGCAACATACTCGTAAGGTCCATGGAAATTTAGTCCACCAGCGAAAATGTTGGGACAAGGTAACCCCATATATGATAGTTGTGCTCCATCTGTTCCGCCTCGGATAGCTTTGATCTTCGGGTCGATCTTCGCATCTTTTAAAGCCTGTTCTGCAATGTCAATGATATGCATCTTGCCTTCAAACTGCTGTTTCATATTACGATATTGATCCTTAATCTCAATTTCTGCAGTTCCATCGCCGTGTTTTTTATTAAAAACGGATACTTGATCACTGATGAATTTTTTTCTTGCTTCGAATTTTTGTTCATCATGATCACGAATGATATATTGAATTTTCGCTTCTGAAATATCAGCTTTTATATCCATTAAATGATAGAAGCCTTCGAACCCCTTTGTTGTAGCAGGTGTTTCATTTTCAGGAAGCATTTGTATAAATTCTGCCGCCAAAAGGGTAGCGTTAATCATTTTTCCAAAAGCATACCCTGGGTGAACACTCAAGCCATGAATTTTCACCACCGCACCCGCAGCATTGAAATTTTCATACTCCAGTTCTCCAACTTCACTTCCATCCATCGTATACGCCCATTCTGCACCAAATTTTTTCACATCAAATTTGTGAGCACCTCGTCCAATTTCTTCATCAGGAGTAAATCCAATAGCAATCTTCCCATGCTTAATTTCCGGATGAGCCATTAAAAATTCTGCTGCTGTTACGATTTCTGCAATACCAGCTTTATCATCGGCGCCTAACAGAGTCGTTCCGTCTGTTGTAATTAGTGTTTTCCCAATGTGATCTTTCAAGCTTTCAAATCGTGTAGGAGAAAGAGTAAAACCCGTTTCGGAGTTTAATACAAGATCTTTCCCATCGTAGTTTTCCCAAATTTGAGGTTTTACATGCTCTCCGCTAAAGTCTGGTGAAGTATCATAGTGAGAAATAAATCCAACTACGGGCTCCTCATCATTTTCTAAATTAGAAGGGACATAAGCGTAGATGTATCCATGTTCGTCAATGGAAACATCAGCCAGACCGATTGTTTTTAATTCTTCAAAAATATAATTAGCGATATCCCATTGTTGTGGAGTAGAAGGCGTAGCTTCGCTTTCTGCATCACTGGTTGAGTAAATTTTCACGTAGTTGATAAAACGATTTTGTAATTTTTGTTTCCAGTCCTGCGTAAAATCTATTGGTGTCATAAACGGTATTTTTAACAAAGTTAAAATTTTAGGATGAGGTTAAAGCAATGATTTAGGAATTATTTTTGTTGCTTTAAAATGAAGGTCCAATATAAATGAAAGGATATCAAGACTTTAACAAAGTGGTTTTTAAATGTCGCGTTTTTCAAAGTTTTGGTATATTTGAGAAAATTCAAAATTCAAAATGTTTTTAACTGAATGTCCGCGTGATGCTATGCAAGGTTGGGGTGAATTTATTCCCACAGAGAAGAAAATAGATTATATTAATTCGTTAATGGATGTAGGTTTTGATGTGTTGGATTGTGGCAGTTTTGTTTCTGCTAAAACAATTCCGCAGATGGCAGATTCGGGAACGGTGATTGATCAAATAGATAAGAGTCGGTCGAATACCAAATTATCTGTAATCGTAGCCAATTTTCGTGGAGCTGAAAAAGCTTTAGAAAATCAGCAAGTTGATATTTTGGGGTTTCCTTTTTCAATTTCAGAAACCTTTCAGCACCGCAATACCAATAAAAGTCAAGAGGAAGCTTTTGATGATATTAAAGAGATTACAAACCTTTTGGCATCGGATGGTCGCGAATTAAACGTGTATTTCTCTATGGCATTTGGAAATCCTTACGGTGAAATTTGGAAAATATCCGATGTAGAATACTGGACGCGACGATTTAGCGATATTGGAATTAAAAACATCTTGCTTTCCGACACGACGGGAACAGGAACTTTGGAACAGATAGAACTGCTCTTTAAAAATATTCCCGGGAATTATTCAGAAATTGATTTTGGGGCCCATTTTCACAATCGGTACGAGGATTCCTATATTAAATTGAAGACGGCTTATGATAATGGATGTCGTAGATTTGATTCTGCAATTAAAGGGATCGGTGGTTGTCCAATGGCAAAAGACGATTTAGTCGGAAATATGCCAACAGAACAAGTCATTAATTTTATGGCTCATGATAAAATTGAGCATTCATTGAATCTACTAAATTTCGAAAGTTCTTATAACAAAGCGAAAGATATCTTTCACTTCTAATTAAAACCAAACTAATTATGGCAACTTCAAAAGTGACTTACACAACCGATTTACGTTGTGAATCAGAACATATTCAATCGGGTACCATCATAATAACTGATGCGCCCACTGATAATCACGGGAAGGGAGCGGCGTTTTCGCCGACCGATCTGTGTGCAACTTCTCTTGCGCAATGCATGCTTACCACCATTGCTATTTTAGGAAAAGATAAAGGAATTACCATAGATGGTTCTTACGCGGAAGTTCAAAAAAATATGAACCCTAAACCTAGAAAAATTGCCGAGGTCATTTGTGATTTACAAATTAAAGGAGATTTTTCCCCGGAACAAAAATCTTTTATTGAAGAAACGGCTTTAAATTGCCCCGTAGCGCTTTCTCTTAGTGCAGATCTTAAAAAAACAATCAGCTTTAAATATGACAATTAATGTTGATGAAAACTGGAGTTTTCCACCTAGAAATTTTTAATAGAAAAAGCCTCGACATCTTCTGATGACGAGGCTTTTTATTTTTTTAGGACTGTTTATAATGATGTAAATAGCAGTTGTGCCTAATAATGCGTAACAGACCATTTATAATTTTGTTGATGTCCTTGATTAATTTTAGAACATTCCAAGTTCGAAGCGGGCTTCTTCGCTCATCATATCTTTATTCCAGGATGGCTCAAAAGTAAGTTCCAAATCTACTTCCTTTACGTCTTCTACTTCTGTAACTTTCTCACGAACTTCTGCTGGTAAACTTTCTGCTACTGGACAATTGGGAGTTGTTAAGGTCATTATTACTTTAACAGCACCTTCTTCGGAAATCTGCACATCATAAATTAAACCTAATTCATAAATGTCAACCGGGATCTCTGGATCGTAAACCGTCTTTAGAGCTAAAATAATATTTTCACCGATCTCGGCGATCTTTTCTTCTGTATATTTCATTCTGTTGTTGGAAATTTTATCTTTCGCTTTGTTGTAATAAGTTCTCCTGACGCATCCGCCGGAAAACATTTGCCAAAGTTAAGACATCTTTTTCACAATATTGAACTATTCTAAATAAGTCTTTATCTATATAATAAGTAGACGACACCATTGAGCCGTCGATATCATCTTTCGGTGTGGGAATTCCAAAGATATTAGCGAGAAGTTCCAAAGATATAAAGGTTTTGTAATCTCCAAATTTCCAAAGCTCCATGGTGTCGATATGAGGGATTTCCCAGGGTTTCTTTCCGAACAATTGAAAAGGTTGCGGTGGTTGCATGCCATTAATTAAAAACCTTCTTGCAATCCATGGGAAATCGAATTCCTTCCCATTGTGAGCACACAAAATCACGTCTCGTAATTTCGGGCGATTAAATATTTCACCAAATTCTTCTAAAAGGTTTTTCTCATCATCGCCATAGAAGCTTCTAATCATTAGCTGATCGTCTTTGCCGAGAATACCGACCGAAATACAAACTATTTTACCAAATTCCGCCATAATTCCGCCTCTGTCTTTGTAGAATTCCTCAGCAGAAATATCCTCTTTACGTTGGAATCTGGTTTTTTTGTCCCAAAGACATTGAGTGGTTGGATCAAGCTCCTCCCATTTCCCATATTGAGGAACTGTTTCAATATCGAGAAATAATACTTTTTCTAATGGAATATTTTGGATCATAGTTATATTTTTACTTGAATTTTAACCAATTTTAAAACCATTCTTCACGTCACGATCAGTGGTGAGTAAAGTCACTTCGTTATTTTCACCATAAATACCTAATATTAAACACTCACTAAAAAAATTAGCAATCTGTTTTTTAGGGAAGTTAACCACGGCAGTGATTTGTTTGCCAATGAGATCTTCCTTTTTGTAGAGGTCCGTAATTTGTGCAGAAGATTTTTTGATACCTAATGGACCAAAATCGATCTCTAGTTGATAAGAGGGATTTCGAGCAGCATCAAAATCGTTAGCCGAAATGATTGTGCCAATTCTTAGATCAAGTTTGTCAAAATCTTGCCAGTTTATTTCTGGTTTTATCATAAATCAGATAATTAAGGCTTAACCGAAACAATGTAATCATAAACCATTTCATGTTGAGGGTCTGTTAACTTTGCTTTTGGAGCCATTGCATTCATAATCCCAACCCACTCTTGTGCAGAATGATCTGTAGGAGTTGGTAAATCATGGCATTTTCCACAAGAGTTTTCAAAAACAGTTTTCCCTTGAGCAAGATATTCTACCGTAATCGTTTTAGTTGCTGTTGTTCCGGGAGTTTTTGGTGCACACGAAAATAACAAAGCGAGGGCTACTGCCGTTGTACCTAAGAAACATTTTGTTGAGCTTAAAGTCTCCTTTGCTATTCTGGAATTCATTGTTTGAGTTTTCATTTTATATTTTATTTATTTCAAAATTAAGTAATTTTATCTATAGCTGTGTTTTAAAGGCTTAAAATAAACAGGATTTATACAGATCACTGGGACGGTGTTGAAATTGTTGAGTTTTATTTGAAGTAATTGAAAAACTTGGTTTCGTGATAGAATTAATTTCCTAAAAGAATTGTATTTTTGATTAAATGAAAACGCTTTCTAACCAAGAACTGATAAAAGGAATAAGATCCGGTGATAAAAGATTGCTGGGCAAAGCCATTACTTTGGTGGAAAGTAAAAAAACAGAACATCGCGCGCAGGCAGATGAGCTTCTAAAAGAGATTCTGCCTTTTACAGGAAACTCAGTCAGAGTAGGTATTACTGGCGTTCCAGGTGCAGGAAAATCGACATTCATTGAGAGTTTTGGGAAATTTGCTATTCAACAAGGAAAAAAAGTAGCCGTTTTGGCAATCGACCCAAGTTCTTCATTAAATAAAGGATCTATTCTTGGTGACAAAACGAGAATGGAACAGTTAGCGACCGAAGAAAATGCTTTTATACGTCCAAGTCCGAGTTCGGGATTCCTGGGAGGAGTAGCCGATGCAACCTTTGAAAGCTTACTCATTTGTGAGGCTGCAGGGTATGATTATATATTAATAGAAACTGTTGGAGTTGGACAAAGTGAGGTTTTGGTTTCGGATATAACCGATGTTTTTTTATTTTTAAAGATTATCGGCGGTGGCGACGAACTTCAAGGCATAAAAAGAGGGATCATGGAAATGGTAGATCTTATTTTCATTAATAAAGTAGAAGAAGAAAACCGCCTTAAAGCAAAAAATACAAAAGTAGAATTAATGCGCGCTCTTCACTTTCTACCCTCAAAAGAAAAAAACTGGAAAGTTCCCGTGCTGCTTGGATCCGCTTTAAATAATAAGGGTTTGGAAGAGGTCTATGAAAAAATTCAAGAGTTCATAGATCTGAAAATTTCTAATCACACTTTCGAAGGTACCCGTAAGAGACAAGCAGAGAAGCGTTTCGATTACTGGGTTCAGGAATATATCTTGCAAACAACAAAAGCAGATAAATCCACAGAAGCCTTTTACGAAAATCATAAAAAAAATGCTTCTGAACTGAAATCAAATCCAAGTACAGAAGCAAAAATATTTGTTGATAAACTACTGAAGAAATAATTTACTTCTTCACCGGTGCATTTTCGGTAATATAACCATCATAAGAGATCGCCTGTCTGTCATTTGCATCAATGGATACATAAGTCTTCCCATTTTTGTAAGCCTCGATAATAATGCTGTTGATGTTACTTTGGTCTTCTGTCTTGATGGTGAAAATTGAACTGTCTTTCTTCCCTTCAGAACGAGTCACCGTAAAATCTTTCGAAGTGAATCTGTAAGAATTTTTTTGGGGGTCCATATTCGATCGATACATTCTTCCAAAGTATGGTAAAGTAACTTCTAAAACCTCTTTTTTGATTTCAAGAGTATATCCAGGATCCAAATTTAGCATTCTGCTAGCACTGCCAGAAGGAAGCGAGTTCATAACATTAACAACTTCATAATTAGTGGGATTAGCATGCTCGGCAACAAAAGTAAATTCAGCTTTTTGTAAAAGTGCAGTAACATTCGCAGAATTCATGGAACTTTGCGTAGTACAAGAAACCACTAAAATCAACGACAGAAAAACTGTCACTATATTCGATAATTTTTTCATTTTGACTGTTTTTAAATTAAAGTAAATTAAAGCAATACTAAGCTACCTTTTTTATTTGGAATAAAAATTGTTTATCGATAGGAAAGTAATAATACTACTATGAATAAAATAAATAAACTATTAGGCATCAGTGTACTATCCGTAATGATGGTCGCTTGTACGACAAACCCAATTACTGGCCGTAAATCACTGCAGCTGGCAAACAATCAGGAAATCACCGCAATGGCTTTGCAACAGTACAAACAGGCGTTGTCACAGGCAAAAGTAATTTCTGGTACAACGCAAGCAAAAAGCGTTCAGAATGTAGGGTTAAGAATTAAAAATGCTGCGAATAATTATTATCGTGGTATTGGCCGGGAAGCCGACCTTGCCGGTTATAACTGGGAATTCAATTTATTAAATGATAAGCAAATCAATGCTTGGTGTATGCCAGGTGGTAAAGTTGCTGTTTATTCTGGAATATTACCTATTACTAAATCAGATGCAGGATTAGCGGTTGTTTTAGGACACGAAATTTCTCACGCTCTTGCAGGTCATGGAAATGAGAGAATATCTCAAGGAATGATTGCTGAATATGGAGGCGCAATCTTAGGAAGTACAATCTCGAACGGTCAGCTGGCTGCTATATTTCAGCAAGCTTATCCTATTGGCGCACAGGTCGCTTTACTGAAGTATGGCAGAAGTCAAGAACTGGAAGCTGATGAAATGGGGCTTTATTTAATGGCAATGGCTGGATATGATCCGCAAGAAGCACAGCCGTTCTGGCAAAGAATGGAGGCTGCTTCCACTGGAAACAGACCTCCAGAATTTCTATCAACTCACCCTAATCCAGATACAAGAAGGGCAGATTTAGAAAAACATATGCCGAAAGCACTCGAATATTACCGGGCATCGAGCGGAAAAAGATAAAACCCTTTATTATATAACAGAACCTTTCCTTATTTTTCTTAAATTTGGGAAGGTTTTTAATTAATTACTATGAAAAATTTAACTTTTATTGGTGCTTTACTACTTGGTTTGGCTTTTTTGCTCTATTACATGCTTCCTGAGTTTTCAGTGGTCAAACTATTTGAACCTATGAATTTGATGGGCATTTTGGCTGGTATCGGAATTGGCTTGATCATCGGTGGGATTGTAGGTTACGTAAGTAAAGGGGCTGCTTTAAAGGAAGAAGAGAAAAGAAGAGAATTAAAACAACTTCGTAAAGTAAATGAAGATTTGGAAAAGCAAGCCGCAGAGTTAGCGAAACAACAAACGGTGTCTTATATACCAGATGAAAATAAAAATCCTCCGAATTACTAATTCAGAGGATTTCTTTTATGGGTTTTTATCAACTAGAATTTATAACCTAAACCTAGCATGAATAAACTCGCTCTGTTATCATAATCTATTTGCTGAGTAGAGCCAGCGACATTATTTACAAATTTTCTTTGATCTTGTGAGAATGCTCCTTCATATTTCGCAGAAATAATTAATTTAGAAATCTCGCTTTGTGCTCCAATTTGATATCCTATCGTGAAATCTTTAGAATTTACTTTCTGAATAAAGTTTCCAAAACTATCATCTTTAGTAAGATTGATACTCGCTACAGGACCAATATAAGCACTTAAGGTGTTGCCTAGAAGCTTATACCCCAAAAGTACAGGAATATCTACTCTGCTTGTCTTGGCTTTTATTGTAGTCTGATCAACGGTAACTTCGTTATTGAAGTTAGAGTAAAAAAGTTCAGGCATTACGTACAAAGAACCTGGTAAATCTATTTTAGCAGAAAGCCCGACATTAAATCCAGTGATATTTTTACCATTTTGTTCAATCGCATTGGATGTCGCTGTTTTAAAGTTTTTCCAAGTTGCAGAACTGGTAGGGATTAGCACATTGGATTTTCCTGCAAAAGAAATTTGTGCAGATCCCATAATGCTGGCTGTAAGTAGAGCTATACTAAGAATTTTATTCATTAGAGTGAGGTTTTGTAATTATATTGTCTATTGAAGTTTTATTGGTTTTCATGAAATAATCTCTTAATTCCTTGAACAACTCTGAGGAATAAACGAAATCGATGAGGTTTTTATTGCCGGCATTGATTAGAACGTCTTTATCGCCTTCCCATTCTTTAATTCCTAATCGCAGATAGAGAATTTTTTCCCCAATAGTCATTACGGAGTTCATATCGTGCGTATTAATAATGGTCGTGGTATTATATTCTTTGGTGATCTCCAGCAGCAAGTCATCAATGATATTTGCAGTATAAGGATCAAGACCAGAATTTGGTTCATCACAAAATAAATATTTTGGATTGTTCACAATTGCTCGTGCAATTGCAACTCTTTTCTGCATTCCTCCAGAAATTTCTGAGGGATATTTTCGGTTTGCTTTTTCTAAATGTACACGCCCGATCACCTCAAATGCACGTCTCTTTTTCTCTCGGAACGTTAGATTAGTAAACATGTCCAGTGGGAAGGTAATATTCTCCTCGACGGTCATTGAATCAAAAAGTGCGCTGCCTTGAAATACCGTCCCAATCTCGGAGCGTAATTGTTGTTTTTCGTCCCGACCCATTTTGTTGATATCTTTACCATCAAAAAGTATTTCTCCGGAAGTAGGTTGATACACATTGAGTAAACTTTTTAGAAACACGGTTTTCCCCGAGCCACTCTGCCCAATAATAAGGTTTACTTTTCCTGTATCAAAAGTTGAAGTGATTCCCTTCAAAACCTGAACTTCTTCAAAACTTTTCTTTAAATCTTTTACTTCTATCATTAGCTAAGGAACATTTGAGTTAATATAAGGTTCATGACGATAATTGCTACGATCGTCCAAACTACAGCTTGGGTGCTGGCGCGGCCTACTTCTAGCGAACCTCCTTTCACATTATAACCGAAATAAGCGGGTATGGTAGCAATCAGGAAGGCAAAAGCTGCAGTCTTGAAAAAGGCATACCAGATAAAATGCTGTGGCATGTACATTTGAACCCCAGTTATATAGTCGGCCTTGCTCCAGCTTCCAGTAGCGGTCCCTGCCAAATATCCACCCCAGATTCCAAATACAATACTAATGGCGATGAGCAAAGGGTTGAAGATGACGCTCGCTAATATTTTCGGCAATATTAAAAAGTTTGGAGAATTTACTCCCATAATATCTAAAGCGTCTATTTGCTCTGTTACCCTCATTGTACCAATACTGGAGGCGATGTATGATCCTACTTTTCCTGCCAAAATAACGGAGATAATAGTTGGTGCAAATTCAAGAATCAAAACAACCTTGGTTGCATAACCAATAAATGAATTGGGAATCGGAAAACTTGAAGCACTGAAATTATTAAACATCTGAATGGCTACAACTGCTCCTACAAACGTAGAAGTGAATAAAACCAATCCAAATGAATTAACTCCTAGATCGTATATTTCCCGCATAAAAAGCTTCATAAAAACCGAAGTTTTTTGCGGTCTTTTAATCGCTTTGGACATTAAAATGAAATAGGCGCCTACTTGGCTCAACAAATTTTTTAACATGGTGCTAAATTAGTCTTTTTTATTTTTTTAATAGGCATTCTTATCTCCACCGATTACGAGAAATATTGTTTTAAAAATAATAACGAGATCTAAACTTATGGTCCAGTTTTTCACATAAAAAGCATCTGCTAAAATCCTTTTTTGCATCTCAAGATCCATGTTTCCCCCATCACCACGTAAACCGTTTACTTGGGCTAAACCAGTAATGCCAGGTTTTACTAAACTTCTCACAGAATAACGACCTATCTTTAATTTGTAAATGTGATCCACTAAAAGCATATGTGGTCGAGGTCCAACAATGGACATCTCCCCTCGAAAAACATTTAGAAATTGTGGCATTTCATCCAGACTGGTTTTTCTTAAAAATCTTCCAATCTTAGTTATTCGGGGGTCATTTTCTTGGGTCGTAAAGTTAGTGTCTCCATTAATGTACATTGTCCTAAATTTTAGACAATTAAAAACTTCATCATGAAATCCATATCTCCTTTGCCGAAACACTACTGGTCCTTTGCTATCCAGTTTAATTAAAAGAGCGATCATTGGGAAAAGCCAAGTACCAATAGCAATAAGAACGATCAAAGAAAAAGCGACATCAAAAACCCTCTTCAAGAATATATTGATCATATGGTCTAATGGAAATTGAGATCTCACCAGGATCGGTTGAGTCTCAATGTAATCTAGATCATATTGAAAAAAGTTATTAGCGATCATGTTTGGAATAAGAGATATTCGAACCTGGTGAAGATCAGCAAGTTTATAAACTTCTGTTTCTTTGTCATGTTGATCAGAGGAGAGAAACATGGTGTGTATTCCATTCTCTTTCCAAAAAGCAACTAATTTTTGAGAATCGTAACCATTTTCAACTGGATATTTGTAAATTTTAAATCCATAATCTTTCCTTTCCTCTAAAATGTTTTTAAGAATTTCCGCAGACGAATCATTGGACAGAAACATCATATTTCTGTAATTAAGTCCTATTGTTCTGATATACTTTAAAGAAACAAACAAAATAGATTTTACGACTAACAGCAGTAAAAATAGATTTAAAGCGATATAGAACTGATCATTTTTCAGAAAATTATTATTGCTCACCTTCGCTAAAAGAGCGATTCCGAAAATAAAAATAAAAATATGAGTAACTACGCGCTCGAGATAGATAGTATACGTAATATTTCGGGCAACAGAATATAGTTTTGTCCTACTACTGAGTAAAATCCAAAAGAAAGTTAGCAGGGCAATAGAGAGTATATTTTGTTCCCAAATAACTTCCGATAAAATCAGTTTGTTATTTTTCATAAAAAAATATACGAAGACGGCCGATATCACAATAACATCGATGACAATAAAAATGGTTTTAAAATATCTTGAATACCGGATCTTTTGCATACTATTTTCTTGATCTTGTAAATGTGGTTCTATTTACGGGATATTCAAATATTTATGGGTTTGCACAGATGCCTGCCATTTCGGATTTGCTAGGATAAAATCGGTAATTTTCGGATACATTTCTTCTCGTTTGCTCCATTCACTTTGTAAGTAGAGAACGCAGTCTTCCGATACTTTACTGGCTTGCTCTTCGGCAAACTTGAAATCGCTGTTATTAAAAATAATCATTTTCAATTCGCTAGCTCTCTTATAAATTGCTGGTTTAGGCAAACCTGTTTTCTTCGGAGAGAGCGTTATCCAATCTAATGTTCCGCTCATTTCATAAGCACCGGAAGTTTCGATATGGATTTCGCAGCCAAGTTCTTTTAACTTATGTGTTAAGAGGTCTAGATTCCACATCAACGGCTCTCCACCGGTCAAAACTATGGTTTTGCAATATTTCGCTGCAGTTTCTGCAATTTCTTCTGTGTTCATGAGCGGGTGTAAATTCGGATCCCAGCTTTCTTTTACATCACACCAGTGACAGCCGACATCGCAACCACCAAGACGTATGAAGTAAGCGGCTTTTCCGGTATGTGCACCTTCGCCTTGCAAGGTGTAAAAATGCTCCATAACGGGGAGCATTTTACCTTGTTGTAATAAAATATTTTCTTCTTCTTTAATCATTATATACGGAAGTTTTATATGCCAGAAGGGTATTCTTCATAAGCATTGCTCTGGTCATTGGCCCCACACCGCCCGGGACGGGAGTGATCCAACTTGCTTTATCTTTGCAACTTTCAAAATCTACATCTCCAACGAGTGTATATCCTTTTGGGGATTGATCTTCTACGCGCGTAATTCCTACATCTATGATGATTGCACCCTCTTTAATCATATTTGATTTAAGGAAGTTTGGATCACCTAATGCAGTTATGACAATGTCTGCATTTTTTGTAAATTCTTCGATATGTGGCGTGTAAGAGTGCGTTAAAGTAACGGTTGAATTTCCAGGAAAATCTTTTCTTCCCATTAAGATACTCATCGGCTTTCCTACGATTCTACTTCTCCCAATGATCACGCAGTGTTTACCTTTTGTATCGATTTCATATCTTTCCAATAAAGTAAGAATCCCGAATGGAGTTGCTGGTAAAAAAGTATCCATCTCCAAGGCCATTTTTCCAAAATTTTCAGGATGGAATCCATCCACATCTTTTCTTGGGTCAATTGCCATGATTATTTTCTCCTGGTCAATTTGTTTAGGCAAGGGTAATTGTACGATAAAACCATCCACTCCTTTAGACTTATTCAGTTCATCAATTTTTTCTAAAAGTTCGGCTTCTGAAACAGTACTTGGGAATTCAACGAGTGAGGATTTAAAACCTACCTGCTCACAATCTTTTATTTTGTTGTTGACATAAGTCATGCTTGCCCCATTTTTACCAACCAAAATTGCTACCAAATGCGGTGGTCTTCTTTTCTGATCGACAATTTTAACTACCTCAAGGCGAATTTCTTCTTTGATTTCTTTGGAAACTTTTAGTCCGTCTAAAATTTGTGCCATTTTTATATTACTTTAATTTTATTTCTGCTGTTGATAATAACTGAGTAAGCCGTTCGTAGAAGAATCATGAAGGCTTTTCTGTTCTGAGTTCTTTAACTCACTTAAGATTTTCCCTGCCAGAATTTTTCCTAATTCCACTCCAAATTGATCAAAACTGAAGATATTCCAGATAACCCCCTGTACAAAGATTTTATGCTCATAAAGTGCGATTAATTGTCCTAATGAGAAGGGAGTCAATTCATTAAAAAACAAGGAGTTTGTTGGAGTATTTCCGTGGAATATTTTATAATTGGTCAATTTTTCAATTTCTTGTTTTGAAAGGCCATCTTTTTCTAGCTCCTCCCGAACTTCTTCTTTGGTTTTTCCAAATGCTAAAGCTTCTGTTTGCGCAAAAAAATTAGCTAATAATATTTCTTGATGATCAGATAATTTATTAGAAGATTTTAAATACGCGATAAAATCAGCGGGAATTAACTCAGTACCTTGATGAATGAGTTGATAAAAAGCATGCTGCCCATTAGTTCCAGATTCACCCCAAATGATGGGTCCTGTTTCATAGTCTACAAATTCGCCATTTCGGTCAACGGATTTTCCGTTGCTTTCCATATCCCCTTGTTGCAGATATGCTGGAAAACGATTCAGGTATTGAGAGTAAGGTAGAATCGCATAGGTTTCTGCACCGAAAAAATTACGATACCAAATTCCTGTTAGTGCCATTACTACGGGAATATTTTCTTTAAAATCGGTATTTTGAAAATGGACATCAGTTTCGTGGGCTCCCTTTAGCAACTGTTCAAAGTTTTCATATCCAATTGCAAGAACAATGCTTAGACCAATCGCACTCCAAAGGGAATATCGACCACCTACCCAATCCCAAAATTCAAAAATATGTTCGTCTGCAATTCCAAAATCTTTCACCGCTTCTCTATTCGTTGATAATGCAACGAAATGCTTAGAAACACTTTCTTTACTGCCTTCTTTTAAAAACCACGCTTTAGCAGATTCTGCATTAGTCATTGTTTCCTGTGTTGTAAAAGTTTTGGATGCAATAATAAAAAGCGTTGTTGCAGGATTTAGGTCTTTTAGCACTTCTACAATTTGATTGCCATCAACGTTAGAAACGAAGTGGATATTTAATCGGGTTTTAAAATGTTTCAGTGCAGAGCAAACCATTACAGGTCCTAAATCAGATCCTCCGATTCCAATATTCACAACATCTGTAATTGGTTGTCCCGAAAATCCCGTATGGTGTCCAGAAATGACTTTTTCTGAGAACGTTTTCATTTGGTTTAAAACCTTTTTTATTGAAGGTTTTATATTTTGCCCATCTACGAACATCTCTTTGTCTGAAAAATCTCTTAAAGCAGTGTGTAAAACTGCTCGTCCTTCAGTTTTATTGATTTTCTCTCCCGAAAACATTGCCTCAATTGCGGATTTAAGCTGGCATTCATTAGCTAAATCTTGTAATAAGTTAAATGTTTTCTGGTCCAATAAATTTTTAGAAAAATCAAAAAGATATTCAGGTCTCTTAATCGAAAACTGCTCAAAACGCGTAGGATTATCTTTAAATAATGTACGAAGGTCGAACTCATTTTGACCAAAATGCTCTTTCAGATTTTTCCAAGCTGTTGTGTGGGTGGGATTTATCGTAGGAAACATTTTAAAATCTTTTTAAGAGAATTAATTTAAGATTCAGAATCCTGACAAATTTACGGAAAAATAAAACCTCCGAAAAATTTCCAGAGGTTCATTAAGTTACAACTTGATCAAGTAAGCTATGTAATACCTAACCAAATAGATAAGCTGCTTTCTGTAAAGCGTTTGCTCTGAGTGAACGATAGCTTGTGCAAAAAGATAATTGTTAAGGCCAAATTTCTAAAATGAGTGATCGTTCTCGTGATTGTAAAGTAGGTAATCAGTCATTTTTCTCTGTGAATTTTACAATACCTTTCGATTTAGATCTTCTGTAAAATATTGTAGCTATAATGCCAATCACAATCAACGGCCAGACTTTCAATAAACCAAGCATTATTTTTTGGATGAGGTAAAAACCTTCTATTACATTGTTTTTTGCATCGTATAAAAAATTATTTTTATACTGGTTGTCTAAGTTTTGGGCATTAGTAACTGCAATTTGTGTGATCCTTAGCTGCGGTTCTTTTAAAGAAATGTGAACATTGCTGTATTTTAATTGATCTTGCATTTCGAAAGAAGTTATTTTTTGATGGTTCCCTTCGCTATCATTATCATCAGTCAAAATTACTTTCGCTTTATCATGATTAAGTTTCGTGATGTTGCTTCCGGTTTTTGCAACTCTAACCTCTTCTAATTTTGCAAATTTTATGTTAGCGGTCACATCTTCGGCTAAGATAACGCGTGAATTTAAAAATACTTTTTTATCATTGATCAGTTGCAGAAAATCGCCCAGTTTTTCAGTTGGAACTCGAACTTCCATATCATTTTCTGTCTGAAATTTTCGGACCAGCATCGCATTTTCATCGGAAATAGCGAAGGTTTCTTCGGAAATAGTTTGTGAATGTAATTGGCTTTTAGTGACAAATCCACCTAGATTTTTTAATGATTTTTCAATAAAAACAGTTGCGTCATAAACATCTTTTACTTCCATGTTTACTTCTGCGGATTTGATGAATTGTTTGTCTTTTACTTGTAGAGAAGCAACTGTGGAAATACTATCTGAAATCTCGGCAGTTGTTGTTTGATCGATTGCATTAACTTGGTCATAGGTTGCCGAACCTTCCGTTTTATTACAGGAAAAGATGGTGCCTAACATAAGCGATCCAAGTAAGATGGAGAAATTTTGCGTTTTCATAACGGTGTTTTTTATTGATTAATAGAATCAAATGTCCGTATGAATCGTTTGTAAAGTTTGTAAATACGTGTTATAGTTCTTGTAAAACGATTTTTCAATTTAAGAAATTGATAATAAGTGCTTTATGTAGTTACTCTTTTTCTTCAAGTGTGATATTCTTCGTGATTTTATACTTTTTACGGCGTTTAATGATCTTAGTATCTTCTCCTAAAACTTTGCCCCAGGGTTGTAAACCTTCCACACGTTCGAATATAATTTTCAAAATGGCTAAAAAAGGAATACTTAAAAACATTCCGGAAATTCCCCATAATTCTTCACCAATTAATAGTCCTATGAAAGTAAACAATGCATTAATTTTCACCTTAGATCCCACGACAAGCGGAAGTGTAATGTTGGCATCTATTGTGTGAATTACAAGATATCCTACTAGTACCAGCAGCGTGTGATTTCCACCAGTTGCAAACGAAATTAAACATGCAATCAAACCAGAAAAGATAATGCCGATATACGGAATTACATTGAGTAACCCGGTTAATACTGCAAGAAGAATGGCATATTTTACACCTAAGACGGAAAGTAATATACTTGTTAAGATGCTCACAATAATAATCTGTATGAATAAACCAGAAATATAGTCTTTGATTATTTTTTGAATTTCCATAATGCCCTCGTTCACTTTTTCAAAATGTTCATTACGGAAAATTGAAATAACGAACTGGTACAGAACACGGCGATAATTAAGAATAAAGATAAAAAATAGCGCACTGAAAATGAAAAATGCCATCGTTGAGGAAAACATAGAAACAGTGAACCCTAAGATAACTGCGGTAGATGAAAGAAGTTTCTCTAACCCCTGGTTGATATAGTCCATTTGGCTATTCATATTCAAATGAAAGTTTCTGGAAACCCAAATCTGGAGATCATTAAAAGATTTTGTTACCTGCGCTTTCAACACCGGAAAGTCATTTACAAAATCACTCATTTGTGTTGAAAAGAAGTAAACGAGTCCGAAAAGAAACATCAACATGACGAATAGAGAAGAAAATGTTGAAATGGTTCTGGAGAAACGCAACTTTCTTTCTAAAAAATTTGTAAACGGTAGAAATAAAAGTGCCATCAAGGCAGCAAAAAATAACGGCGCCAAAACACCCTTGCCTATTTTTGCTAAGTATCCCAAAGCTAAGATACTTACGAGTATCAAAGCTAAGCGAAGAACAAATGGTAATTTTATTTCTTTCATAATACAAAGTAAAGCAAAAAGAGGTTTTCAATACAAAAAAAACGCTTCAAAAAATTGAAGCGTTTTTATAATTAAATTTTATTCCAGTGCCAGATCGATGACTTCACTCATTCGCTGCACATAATTAACCTTCAGAGTTTTAAGGTAATCCTTTTTTATTTCCTCTACATCTTTTCGATTTGCTTCACATAAGATAATCTCCTTAATTCCCGCTCTTGCAGCGGCCAGAAGTTTTTCTTTTATTCCTCCTACAGGAAGAACTTTTCCTCTCAAAGTAATTTCCCCGGTCATTGCCAAATGCGATTTTACTTTTTTATTTTTAAAACTTGATACAATAGAAGTCAGCATTGCAATTCCGGCTGAAGGACCATCTTTCGGGGTTGCTCCTTCCGGAACGTGGACGTGAATATTATATTTCTGAATGTCTTCTGCCGAAATCCCTAGTTCCTCGTGTTTGGCTTTAATATATTCTACCGCAATCGTTGCAGATTCTTTCATTACATTTCCCAGATTTCCAGTCATGGTCAGATTTCCTTTGCCTTCACTTAATATGCTTTCAATGAAAAGAATATCTCCGCCAACTTGAGTCCAAGCTAAACCAGTAACCACACCAGGAACACTTGTAATTTCTGAGAAATTTTTTGGACGGGGAACTCCAATAATTTCATCAACTTTTTCAACCGTGATTTTAGGGTTGTATGGCTTTTCCATTGCGGTTTGTAATGCTACCCATCTTGCGATAGACGCAATTTGTTTTTCTAACCCTCGAACGCCACTTTCTGAAGTGTGTGCATCAACAATATGCTTAAGTTCGGCATTGCCCAGTTTGAAAGCTTTCGCTTCTAAACCATTTTCTTCCAGTTGTTTTTTAATTAAATGTCGTTTCGCAATCTCTACTTTTTCCTCTAAAGTGTAGCCTGCGATTTCGATAATCTCCATACGATCAAGAAGTGGTCTTTGTACTTCTGTAAGAGAGTTTGCAGTAGCGATAAACATCACTTTCGACAGGTCATAGCCTAATTCTAAAAAGTTATCATAGAAGGAATTATTTTGTTCGGGATCAAGAACCTCTAGTAATGCAGAACTTGGGTCGCCGTGAATTCCCTGTCCAATTTTATCAATTTCATCTAAAACAATAACTGGATTTGAGGTGCCTGATTTTTTAATAGACTGTAAAATTCGCCCTGCCATAGCACCAATATAGGTTTTTCGGTGTCCTCGTATCTCTGATTCATCATGAAGCCCACCTAAGGAAACGCGAACGTATTTTCTGCCCAGTGCATCAGCAACGGATTTTCCCAAAGATGTTTTTCCAACACCAGGAGGGCCAACTAAGCATAAAATCGGAGATTTCATATTGTTTTTTAATTTTAGAACCGCCATATGTTCCAGAATTCTCTTTTTGATATCTTCTAAACCATAGTGAGCTTTATCTAAAACTTTTTCGGCTTTTATAATGTCAAATACATCTTTTGAGTATTTACCCCAAGGTAAATCGGTGAAAAAATCTAAATAATTCCGCTGTACATTATAATCTGGAGAGTTTGGATTTTGCCGTTGCAGACGATTAATTTCTTTGGTGAAATGATCTTCTACCTCGGGATTCCATTTTATTTTTTTAGCTTTTTCCAGTAATTCTTCAACATCAGATTCTGGCCCACCACCTAGCTCTTCCTGAATAGTCCGAATTTGTTGGTTGAGGAAATATTCTTTCTGCTGTTTGTCGAGGTCTTTAGAGGTTTTTTGATGGATCTGACTTCTTAATTCCAGTTTTCGGAATTCATCATGCATTAATGTGTAGCATTTCTCAGCACGAATCATCAAGCTTTTTTCTTCAAGAAGCTTTTGCTTTTGATTCGATAAAAAGTTGGCATTGGAACAAATGAAGTTCAACAGGTCTTCATGATCGCTTATGTTTTTAATAGCAAAACTTGCTGCATTAGGGATGTTTGGATCGATGTCGATGATTTTTAACGCCAGATCTTTAATGTTTTCTAATAAAGCCTCATACTCTTCTTTCTTTTTTGTTCCAACATCTTTAAGCTTCGTAATTTCTGCTTTAAAATAAGGTCGAGAATCTGTAAAACCTTTAATTTTAAAACGTTGGAAGCCTCTTGTAATAGCGGTTATATTACCTTCTGGCAATTTAATGATTTTAATAATCTTCGCAATCGTACCAATTTGAAATAAATCGTTTTCCGTGGGATTTTCAATACTGGAATTGTTTTGGCTGAGAATCCCTATAAATTCATTGTTTTTTTGAGCTTCCTCCAGTAGTTTAATCGACATTTCCCTTCCTGCTGTAATCGGTATAATTACCTTGGGAAACATCACCATATTCCTCACTGGAAGAATAGGAAAAATTTTTTGCTCGTTATTAACATCTTCATTGGTAAAGTCCTCAATGTTTATTTCTTCCGCTACCATGCTGAATCCGTCTTCTAATATTTCGTCAAAGTTCATGTCTTCTAATTCTGTCATAATATAGTTGAATGACAATTTGTCATTTTTTTTAAAGGATAATCAATTTTATGGTACAATCTCCCGAGAAAGTACTACTTATAGAAAGGCTTGTCTAATTTGACAAGCATTGTGCCACTTGAAAATTTAGACAAAATTGCCATAGCCAAAGCTTGATGGCTAAATAAGTAGTCAATTTTTTTTCTAATCTGTTAAAAATGTGTATTTTCGCAAACTGATAAAATTATACAAAAACGATGGCAATTTTAGGAGAAATTAGAAACAGACCTTGGCTTTTAATGGGAATTATCGCAGTAGCAATGCTTGCATTTGTGGTAAACCCTGATAGTCTCGAAAAATTATTCGGGGCGGAACCGAGTGTTTATGGAAAAGTAAATGGTGACGAAATTTCGAAAGAAGATTTTGATGATCAGCTTTTCATACTTCAGCAGCAAGCCCAGCAGCAGGGACAGCCAACAAAAGGTTTGGAGGAACAGGCATGGCAAATGTTGATCCAGTCTAAATTGATCAAACAACAGTTTGAGAAAATGGGACTTACCTTAACAGAAGATATGTTTTGGAATCAATTGCAGTTCGATCCTATGTTTGCTCAGAACAAAGATAATTTTGACGAAAAAGGAAATTTCAAAGTACAGGAAATCAAGAAGCAAGTCGAAGAATTGAAAGGGACTAATGTAGAAATGTATAACAATTGGATGAAAACCAGAAAAGCTATTGAATATAGAATGATGGCCCGTCAGCTTTTTGCTAATGTAACAACAGGTGTTACGGTTAGCAAAAAAGAAGTTGAAGAAATCCTCAAACAAAGAGATCAAGTAGCAGATATCGACTTTGTGAAAATTGATTATGATGCATATGCTAAAAAGAATCCGATTAAAGTAACGACGAAAGACTTAGCGGATTATGTAAAAGCGCATCCAATCATGTTTAAAAGAGATGCGAGCAGAAATCTTGGTCTGGTATTTTTTCCAGCTGCACCAAGTGCGGACGACGAAGCAGCAGCACAGAAGGAAATTAATAAATTATTTACAACGGGAAGTGATTTAAGTGAAAACGAAAGTTTCCAGACGACAAAGAATGACTCGATGTTCATTGCGTTGAATTCGGATCTACCTTACAATCCTCAATATTTTGCAGCGAATCAACTTCCTCCGTCTATTAAAGATAAGGTTTTAGGTGCAGCTGTCGGGACGACTTTCGGACCATACAAAGAGCAGAATTATTTAGTAGTTTCAAAACTTTTAGATAAAAAACCATCTGATTCTACACTTTCCCGTCATATTTTAGTGACTTACAAAGGAAATCAAGCTGGTGAGAAAGAAACCAGAACAAAAGAGGCAGCTAAAAAATTAGCAGACTCAATTGGGAATGTTATTAAAGCTGATCCATCGAAATTTACAGAATTTTTGAAATATTCGGCGGATCCTAACTCAGCAGCACAAGGCGGAAGTGTTGGTTGGACGACTCCGGAAACTCCTTTTGTTCCTGAGTATTTAAACTTTCTAGCAACAAATGGTAAAGGAGCCACTTCAGTTGTTGAAACTCAATTTGGATACCACGTTATCAATATTGAAGACAAAAAAGCGGGAGCAATGACTTATAAGGTTGCTAACTTAGTGAAAGCAGTTAAGCCTTCTGATAAAACTGAAAATGAAATTTACACCAAAGCAACCAAGTTTATTCAACAGGTTCAAGGTAAGAGTTTCAACGATTTTGCAAATATTGCAAAGAAAAACAATTACAACTTCACTAATCCGAAAGAGATTGGTCGTTTCCAAGGTCAAATTCCTGGATTAGGAACTGACAAGGATGAGGAAGTAATCGCGTGGGCGTTTAACAAGAAAACTAAAAAAGGAGATACTGATATATTTGCAGTAGAAGGGACAGGTGATCGTATCGTCGCTTTTGTAAACGGTATTCAGGATGCAGGAACAGCTGATCCGGAATCAGTAAGAGAGCAAATTGAACCGATTATTAAGAATAAATTATTAGCAAAACAAATAGCTGATAAAATAACTGCTGCAAAAGCAACCAGTTTAGATCAGGTTGCAAAAATGTTCGGCGTTACTAAACAGTCTGCAAAGGTTAATTTATTAAATCCACAAGTAAATGGTGCGATGGAGCCTAGAGTGAGTGGAGCAGCTTTCGGAGTAGCAAAAAACAAACTTTCTAATCCTGTTGAGGGAATGACTGGTGTTTATGTTGTCCTTAAGAAATCTGAAACAATTAATAAGCAACCTGGAGATGTCAAGCAAATGACAGATGCAATTGCAGGACAAAATTCTCAGCAGTTCGGTCAGGCATTTTTGAAAAGCTTACAGGACAACGCAAAAATCAAAGATCACAGAATTGAAATTTATAATCAATCTGCACAGCAGTAATTGCTTAATTACAACCTTATAAAAGCGACTTGCGAGTCGCTTTTTTTGTTGAAAGCAACTGCGGTTTTATCAGCTGTTTATTTAAAATGTATTATATTTGTTGATTAAAATTGTATTAAAAGTGAAATTCACAAAAGAAATAAAAGCAGGACTTATCGCACTTTTAGCCATTATTGGCTTCGTATTCTTATTCCAGTTTATGAAGGGGAAAAGTCTTTTTACAACCGACAATATCTTCTATGCAAAATTTGATAACGTTGAAGGTTTAGCAGCATCTAATCCAGTATCTATTAACGGTCTGAAAGTTGGGCAGGTTGATAAGATTATTCCAGTTACCGAGAAAGATGGTAAAATCCATTTCGTAGTCAAAGTTATAATAGATGATAATTTTGAGTTTTCGAAGAAATCCCATTTAGAAATTTTCGAACCAGGTTTAATGTCAGGAAAAGAAATGCGGGTCAATTTAGAGTACGGTAAGCCTATGGCTAAGGATGGAGATACTTTGTCTGGACAATTTCAACTGTCTATGTTGAACAATATTTCTTCTCAGGTTGGACCTGTGAAAGACCAGTTACAAGTTGTTTTGAAAAGGGTAGACTCCTTGACAAATAATGCCAATAAGATATTTGATGATCAAAACCGCGCGGAGATTCGCACATTATTAAGTAATTTGAATAGAACTGTAGCCTCCTTCGAAGGAACATCCAGACAGACAAATGCATTGCTCAGCAATAATGATCCGCGGATTCAAAAGATGCTTGATAATGCAAATCTTGCTACGATAAGTGCAAAAACTGCTATTGATAAGTACGGTAGAGTTGCAGATGAAGTTGATGTAAAGAAGTTGAATAATACCATCGATAAACTAAGCATAACGGCTGATCAACTGAGTGGTGTTATTTCTGGCATACAGAATGGGAAAGGAAGTCTTGGTAAATTAACGCAAGATGAAGAACTTTACCAGAATCTTAATAAAACTGCGGAGAATTTAAATATTCTTGTAGAAGATTTAAAAACCAATCCGAAAAGATATCTTAACTTCTCGGTTTTCGGTAAAAATACTAAAGACTAAAAACACTCTCAATATGGAATATATTGACAATATTATTTTTTTCATTGCCATGGTCGTGGGATTCGGAATTTTCTTTAAAAGTTTAAAGGAAATCTACCGCAATATCCAGTTGGGCAAAAATATCGACCGTTCAGACCAAAAAGCAAAAAGATGGGAAACCATGTCTCGAGTAGCATTGGGACAAAGTAAGATGGTAAAAAGGCCTGTGGCAGGATTTTTACATATTTTGGTTTACGTTGGTTTTGTCATTATTAATATAGAATTGGTTGAAATCATTATTGATGGTATTTTTGGAACACACCGTTTTTTAGCGGTTATTTTGGGAGATTCCTTTTATAATGTTTTCACCGCTATTCTCGAAGTATTAGCACTTTTGGTAATTATCGCAGTAGTACTGTTCTTTATCAGAAGAAACTTCTATGGAATCAAACGATTCACGATGAAAGAGCTCTTTGGTTGGCCAAAACATGATGCGAACTGGATTCTTATTATTGAATTTGCTTTGATGATAGCATTTTTCACGATGAACTCTTCTGATTGGGTTTTACAGCAAAGGCAAATTTTAGAAACGCATGGTAGTTTTCCTATTTCATCTAATCTATTAGGACCTGTCTTTCAAAATTTTAGTGATAACGCATTGATATTTACAGAAAGGGGAGCTTGGTGGTTTCACTTTATTGGTATTCTATTTTTCATGAATTACCTTTATTACTCAAAACACCTTCATATTCTTTTAGCTTTTCCAAACACTTGGTATGCTAACCTAAAACCAAAAGGTCAGTTTAATAATTTAGATTCAGTTACCGCTGAAATTAAATTAATGATGGATCCAAATGCCGATCCTTACGCAGCACAGCCGGAGGCAGATCCCAATGCAGTTCCAGAAAAATTTGGAGCAAGTGATATTTTTGATTTAAATAAAGTTCAGTTAATGAACGCTTATTCTTGTACAGAGTGTGGACGATGTACAGCTGTTTGTCCTGCAAATATTACGGGTAAGAAATTATCTCCGAGAAAAATTATGATGGACACTCGTGACCGTATTGAAGAAGTTGGAAAGAACATTAATAAAAACGGAAAATTTGTAGATGACGGTAAAATGTTGTTAGACGATCATATCCAAAGGGAAGAACTTTGGGCTTGTACTACTTGTAATGCTTGTGTAGAAGCTTGTCCTATTTTGATTGATCCACTTTCTATCATTGTAGAAATGAGACGATTTCTAGTGATGGAGCAGTCAGCGGCACCACAGGAACTTAATCAGATGATGTCCAATATCGAAAACAACGCCGCTCCGTGGCAGTATAATCAAGCCGACCGACTGAAGTGGGCAAATGAGAATTAAATTAAGATTGTATTAATCAAACCATGGAACAATGATTAAAATTGTCCCATTGTAAACTGGTAATTAAAAGATGGAATTCACGATAAAAACAATGGCAGAATATGCTGCCGAAGGAAAAGTACCCGAAGTTTTATTTTTCGTAGGCTGTATGGGTAGTTTTGATGATCGGGCAAAAAAAGTTACGAAAGCGCTTTGTAAAATTTTACATAAAGTTGGAGTGGAATTTGCGGTGCTTGGTCAGGAAGAATCCTGTAATGGCGATCCTGCAAAACGTGCAGGAAACGAATTCATCTTTCAAATGATGGCGCATACGAATATCGAAATTATGAACGGTTACGGCGTAAAGAAAATTGTTACTGCCTGTCCACATTGTTTCAATATCATTAAAAATGAATATCCGGGATTAGGTGGAAATTATGAAGTAATGCATCATACGCAATTCCTTCGCAAATTAATGGAAGAGGGCCGTCTTAAAATAGAAGGCGGAACCTTTAAAGGAAAGAAAATTACTTTTCATGATCCGTGTTATTTAGGAAGAGGAAACGGAGAATACGAAGCACCCCGTCAGCTTTTGCAGAAATTAGACTCTGAATTGGTAGAGATGAAACGCTGTAAATCCAGTGGATTATGTTGCGGAGCAGGAGGAGCACAAATGTTTAAAGAGCCTGAAAAGGGCGATAAAGACATCAACATCGAAAGGACAGAAGAAGCATTAGCAGAAAAACCCAATATTATTGCAACCGGTTGCCCGTTTTGCAGTACAATGATTACCGATGGTGTAAAACATTTTAATAAAAATGACGAAGTAGCAGTAAAAGATATTGCCGAGCTTTTAGCAGAAGCAGACGATTTGTAAATGAGAAAGAATGTAGCTTTAACTTTAACCATAGCAGGAGGTTTTCTTTTACTTTTTAACGTATATGAATTAATTTGTTTTGAAAATGGAGGGACAGCATGGATTAGGGTTGCTAGTAACATTTGTATTATTCTTGTCGGTGCGATAGCCCTTAAAAATATTAAAACATGAAAATCGACGAAACAAATATTGTAGAAACTGATGATTACAGAGTGATTATCTATCCTGCATCGCGACCTTTTACACCAAAAGAGAGTAAGGTTATTACTGAAAAGCTATATGATTTCTTGGCGACGTGGGCAGCTCACGGTAAACCATTATCATCTTCATTTAAAATTGAAAAAAATCAGTTTATAGTAGTTTGTGTAGATGAAGACAAGGAGGCTGCTTCAGGATGCTCCATTGATTCCCTTGGTGGCGTAATGAGAGAGATCGATCAGGAATTCGATCTTGGTTTATTCGACCGGATGAAAGCTACGTTTGTCGAGAATGGGGAAGTAAAAACAATGAAACTGCAGGATTTTAGACAAGGTTTAAAAGCAGGAACGGTATCTACAGATATTGAAGTTTTCGACTTTTCTAAGAACACTTATGTGGCATTTTTGAGTGATTTTCTTTTACCGCTACGTCGAAGTTGGGCAGGAATTTACGTTGATTAAAAAATAGAAACTTTAAAACATAAACCCTTTCAATTTTAGACTGAAAGGGTTTTTTGTAACTGCTGATTAAAATTGTATTTTTGTTTATTAAGTATTCTAATGCGTTACAAAATTCTTTTTATTTCATCCTGGTTTCCTAATAAATTGGAACCCACCAGCGGAAATTTTGTTCAACGTCATGCAGAAGCAGTCTCACTTTTACACGATGTAGAAGTCCTGCACGCCATCGGCGATTCATCTCAGCAAATCAATTATCTTTTTGATGATCAGGTTATCAATGGCGTAAGAACTTTAATTATTTATTATAAAAATACTAAGATTCCCTTTTTGAATTTTTTGCGTAGAATGAAAGCTTATCAAAGAGGTTTTAAGCATTTAGAAAAACCGGATTTGATTCATGCAAATGTTTTACAAAATTCGATGCTTTTTGCAGTTTATTTAAAGAAGATATTTAAAATCCCATTTTTAGTTACTGAACATTGGTCAGGTTTTTTAGGAATCAATCGTCAGAAACTTTCAAATAATGAGCGGTTAATTGCTAAATTAATTGCTAATAACGCTTCATTTGTTTTGCCTGTAAGTAAATATCTTCGCGATGATTTAATGAAGATGAATTGGAAAACGAATTTTCGAGTGGTTGGAAATGTAGTCGATATAAAGTTATTTCAAGTGAAATCAAGCATTCCAGAAAATTTTATTTTTCTGCATATTTCTAATTTAGTTCCAGTAAAAAATCCGGATAAAATCATTCTCGCGGCCGTAAAATTAAGGCAGATCAATCAAAATTTTGAACTACATATTGGTGGCGATGGGAACATAGAAAAGTTAAATCATTTAATTGATGAAAATAATGCAAGCTCCTTTATTAAAACTTTTTCCATGCTAACTTTAAATGAAGTTGCAACTAAAATGAGAAACAGCACTTGTTTTATTTTATTCAGCGATTATGAGAACCTTCCGTGCGTCCTGCTGGAAACTTTATCGTCTGGAACTCCGGCAATAGCTGCCAGAGTAGGCGGTATTCCTGAAATCGTAAATAAAGATAGGGGTGTTTTAATCGATAATTCTGAGGAAGAATTGTATCAGGCAATGAAGAAAGTCTTATTAAATCAGGTGATTTTTAAAAAGCCCGAGTTGTTACATGAATTTGTAGAAAAGCATTTTTCGATTGAGGTAATTGCCAGGAAATTTGATGAGATTTACAGAGAGATCCTCCAATAAATTTAGTTAAATTCACTTGAAATTCACGTACTTTAATATTTAATACTTTTATTAGTTATTCAGCATGAAGAAAGGGTTTTCTGTAACTATTTTCGAAGGTGAAGTTGTTGTAAATTCTTTTATTTCAAAGGAGTATGATAATCTGTACTTGAAATCAGCAAATTTTGATTTTCTTTTCGAGGGTGTTCTACTCAATAAACAAAAACTATTGAATGATTTCGCCCTGAAAGATTTTGAAACGTTAATTAAAGAATTGTATCTCAGCAAGGGGAGTCGTATTATTGATTACTTTGAAGGAGAGTTTCGTGGTTTCATTTATAATAAAGACGAAAATAAATTTGTAGCCTTTACTAATATTTCCTCTACACAAAGAATTTTTGGTACCAAAGCTAATCAGGCAGTATATATAGATACAAGTCTGGTTCGACTAAACGCAATCCTTAAAGAAGCAGGGGTTTTAACCAAACCTGATTTGGAGTCTCTCTATCAGTTATTATGTTTTAGCAATATTCTGGAAGAAAAAACACCGATAGAAAATATCAAAAAACTATTAGATGGTCATTATTTTGAAGTTGATTGTAAGCATCTGTATTTTAATGAAATACAATATTTTAACCTTGCGGAAACACCAATGTTTATTGGTTCCAAAAAAGCAGCGATTGACCAAATGGATCAGGTTTTCTCTGCTGCAATCACATTAGAATATAAAAAAGATTTAGAGTTTAAGACAGATCATCTTGCTTTACTGAGTGGTGGCTTAGACAGTCGGGTGGCGATGATGTATGCTTTGAAAAATAACTTCAAACCTGGAAATGCATTATGTTTTTCACAGTCAAACTATTACGATCATACTATATCCAAGAAAATTGCAGTGGATCAAGACATTCATTATGAGTTTATCCCACTGGATGCTGGTAAATTCTTAGAGAAGATTGATCATTTAACCGAGATTTCTGAAGGACTGGTAAGTTTCACCGGTGGTATTCATGTACAACATGCTGTTGAAAATATGGCGTATGAGAATTTTGCTCTTTTTCACAGTGGCCAGATCGGTGACGGTGTTCTAGGTGCATTTAATACAGAACCACGGAGGAAAAAACCCTCATTTTACAAAATTGTAAATGATCAGAATTTTTTACCGCAAGTGAGTGAGTCTTTAGAGAAAACGCTCCAAAATTATGAAACGGAGGAAGCTTTTTTACTGCGGAATATAGCCTTTAACAGAACGGTGCTTGGAGCGCACGTTTTGCAGCAGAAACGGTATCAAACTTCACCATTTATGGATAAACAATTTCTACAATTTGCATTATCACTTCCCGAAGAGTGGAAATATAATCACCGTTTTTATCTAGAGTGGATCAACAAACATTGCAAAGAAGCTACTCATTACCGCTGGGAAAGAACTTTGATGAAACCAGACGCACAGTGGAAAACAACTTTTGGAGATAAAGTTTTGAAACGTGGTTTTAATCTTTTGAATAACAAAATTTTGAGAACGCCACAGAATGGAAGTATGTATCCTTATCAATATTATTTTGATCAAAATCTTTCTATTCAGCAGTGCTATGATCGATATTTTAATGAGAATCTGAATCGACTTGAAGGCTACCCAGAACTCTATAAAGAAATTATTCTATTATTTCGTTCTGATAGATTCTTCTCAAAAACAAAAGCTATTAACATTTTATCCATCTTTAAACTCTATTTTTAAAGATGAAAAGTCTTCGCAATTTTATTATTGATTTTATCAAAAACAAAGGACAACACGTCTTTCTTTCATTGCTGATTGCCAAAATTTGTGCTTTTGCCGGCTCATTATTTATCATTAGAATTCTGCCCGAAAATCAATTTGGGACTATTTCAATTGTAGCTTCACTTTTTGCAATGTTTTTACCATTTAGTGGATTTGGAAGTCAACAGAGTTTATTGCGATTTGGGTCCATAAGTAATACTATTTCTGAAAAACGAAATTTATCAAGGTATCTTTTCAAACAAGGACTGGTGCACCAGATTTTATTAAGTATTATATTCATGGTCATCAGTTTGTTTTATGTTGATCGATATGAAGAAATATTTTTAATTTTTATTTTTTTTACGGTTCGTTTGATAGGTTTCTATTTCTTTAATCATTTACAGTCAGAATCTAGAGTTTTCGGTGATAATAAAAGATATTCATTTTTGACAAATGTTGTGAATGTTATTGGCCTTTTTCTATTAGTACTTCTCTCATACTTATTTGGTTTGAAAGGGTATTTGATAGCGATTGCGCTTACCCCATTTATATCTTTGTTTTTCTTTAGAAGTAATCACCTGTCGTCCACTGTCGGAAAAATCTCCTTCAGCAAATTAGAAATTAGAAAATACGGACTGCATGCAGCCGGGACTGCTTTATTATCAGATACGCTTTTTTCAGTAGATGTTTTGATGCTGAGTTTCATGATGAGTGAAGCAGCAGTTGCAAATTATAAAGTCGCCATATTAATACCTACAAATATTACATTTCTAGCATTAACATTTATGCAAAGTGATTTTCCAGTTTTAGCAAAAAACTATCAGAACAAAAGTTTTTTAAGAAATTATATTTCTAATTATTATAAAATTTTTATACCAATAACTTTACTTGTTTTTATCTTTGGATTTGTATTTAAATCAGAATTGCTTAATATATTCTTTGGGAAACGATATTCTGAGAATATAATTGTTTTCATTATTTTGTTAGCAGGATTTTGTACGAATATGCTCTTTCGAAACCTATATGGGAACCTGCTTTCCGCTGTTGGGAAGATGAAGATTAATACGATTATATCAATGTTGACTTTAGCTATTTTGTTCTTTTCTGCATTTTTATTGATCAATAAATTTGGAGTTGTAGGAATGGCCATCAGTTTAAGTCTAAGTATGATTCTTGGTGGCTTTCTACTTTCTTTTTCTTTTTATCTTTATTGGAAAGATTTAAAATAAAATTATCTTTGTATTAATGAAAAATATGGTTTTTATCTGCATGTTATTATTCCTGGCTCTTCTTTCGTGTAGAAATGACGATGATTCTGTGCAAAAGATAGATCAGATTTTGAATTTATATATCGATTCGTTAGGACAGGATATGTTGAATGCAAAAATTCCAGGCTCTTATATTAATCAGCAAATGAACGATATTTATGGGTTGACAGATAATGCACCCGTTTCTTTTTCAATGCAAAAAAACGCTGATACGATTAATTACATGGAGTATCTTGCCGGAGCGAAAAGAGTAGGTATTGATTCGTCAGGGAGCAATAAAACATATGAGTCGAAAATCGCTTTAATTTTGACTAAAAAAGTGAATGATTCGGTTCGGAGAATAACTAATGATACCATGACCATCCAATATACATCAACGCCCAATTTATTTCAGGTTTCTAAAGTTTGGTATAATGGAGTTTTGAAATTCACGAAAACTGAAGGACAGTTGAATATCGTGAAAATCACTAAATAATCACTAAATTTACAACTCAATTCTTGAGCTTATTCAAGAATTGAGGAGAACAATAATACTTATATTTCATGTTACAAGTTAATTTTTTGCGCGAGAATAGAGAACGCGTATTGGAGGGTTTACAAAAAAGAAATTTCAAACAGTTGGAGTTGATTGATGAAGCAATTGCTGTTGATGATCAAAGAAAAAGGTCCCAGTTTGAACTCGACCAGAATTTAACAGAAATGAATAAGATTTCGAAAGAAATCGGTCTCTTGATGAGAGATGGGAAAAAAGATGAAGCTGAATCTGCAAAAGCGAAAACTTCAGAATTCAAAGAGAAATCCCAAAATCTACAACAAAATCTAAAGGATGCTGAAGCTCGACTTTTGGAGATCCTTTATTTAATTCCCAATATTCCTTACGAAAAAGTAAAAGCTGGAAGTACTGCAGAGGATAATGAAATTATTTATCAGTCTCATGATGTAAAAGGCTTAGGTGAAGGCGCGATTCCACATTGGGAATTGGCGAAAAAATATAATCTTATCGATTTTGAATTGGGCGTGAAAATAGCTGGCGCAGGTTTCCCTGTGTATTTGGGGAAAGGTGCAAGACTTCAAAGGGCGTTGGTCCAATATTTTTTAGATACCAATGTAGAAGCTGGTTATATGGAAGTAAATCCACCGCAGGTTGTAAATGAAGCTTCCGGATATGGGACAGGGCAGTTGCCAGATAAAGAGGGGCAGATGTATTTTATTAATGAAGATAACTTGTACTTGATTCCAACAGCAGAGGTACCTGTAACAAATATCTATCGGGACGTTATCGTTGATGAAAAAGAATTACCTATAAAGAATACCGCTTTTTCTCAGTGTTATAGAAGGGAAGCTGGTAGTTACGGAGCTCATGTAAGAGGATTAAACCGTTTGCATCAATTTGAAAAGGTTGAGATCGTTCGTATCGAAAAGCCTGAGAATTCTTACGCAGCCTTAGAAGGAATGGTAGAACATGTCAAATCTATTTTAATGGATCTACAGTTGCCATTTAGAATTTTGAGATTGTGTGGAGGTGATACAGGCTTTGCAGCTGCTATGACCTATGATTTTGAAGTTTGGAGTGCGGCGCAGGAAATGTGGTTAGAAGTTTCTTCTGTTTCCAATTTTGAAACATTTCAGGCAAATCGCTTGAAATGCAGATATAAAAGTGAAGGAAAAACACAATTGGTTCATACGTTAAATGGTTCAGCTATGGCGTTACCGAGAATTATGGCTGCTTTATTAGAAAATAATCAAACTGCAGAAGGTATCAAGTTGCCTGCTAAAATTGCAGAGTACGCGAGATTTGACCTTATTAACTAAAAGTGTAGTTTTCGAAAAATAATTAAACCACCGAAATTTCGGTGGTTTAATTATTTTTTAATAAGATGTCACATCATTAGATCTTGAGAATTTATATTTAATGACAACTTTCGTGATTTCCTTCCAGATGCTCTTGCGATCCGTTGTGGTGAATAATTAAGGCTTCTTTTTTAGGAGATAAGTAAGGAATTCCAATTTCTAGACCTCTTAAAATAAAAAGACCACCTAGAATGATCATCATAATGGGGACGAATTTCAGAATTTTTATGCGTAGTGCTGTGGTCATTAGATTTCCTAATAATACGACAAGAAACATAAATGGTAACGTTCCTAAACCAAAAAGACTCATGAATACAGCGCTTTGCCAAATTCCTCCTGCAGCTAAACTTGCAGTCAACGCCATATAGACCATGCCACAAGGTAAAAATCCGTTAAGTATTCCAGTTGCAAATCTTGATCGGTAGTCTGCTTTCTGTAAAAGTTTAGATAGGTTTAATTTTACCTTTAAAAGGAAACCAGTAAGGAATGGAATCTTAGATGCGAAATCCCTTCCACCGAAAGAGAATATTGCCATCAGAATTAAAAGAATTCCAACTCCAATGGTTAAATATTGCTGAAATCCTACCATTTGAAAACCTTGGCCGACAATACCTAAAATAGCACCTAAAAAGGAATAAGTTACAATTCTTCCAAATTGATAAGTTAGGTTTTGTAAATAGAAATTGGTCGCCTGTTTCTTGGTTAACCCCATTGACAAGGCGATGGGCCCACACATACCGATGCAGTGGAAGCCAGAAGCAAACCCTAATCCAAGTGCAGAAATAACCAGTGCTAATTCCATAGAACATCGTAATCGATCTGATACGGTTTTTTATTTTGTTTCCATTTGACTTTTAAGGTGTATGATCCTTTAGAAATAACCTGTCTTGGAATGGTAAAAGAATGAGTTCCGTCTAGTGTTAGATCTTTTTTTACATCTAAATTGGCATCATCAGTACGGAATAAGTCGAAATGTACCTTGTTGGCATCTACCACCACGCTTGCTGGAAAGTCAATTTTTATTCCAGTTGCTCCTTGAGTAAATACGGGTTTTTCTGCAAGTTGGTCTGCATTGTTTTTTCCGTCTATAACTTCTTGATAAATCAATTCATCTTCATAATAGCTATCTGAAACTAAATCTGAACCTTGTTGGCCATTAGGAAAAACCAATACCATAAATAAAATGAAACATATAAATGATCCCAGGGCTATAACGACACCGTGTGCCCATGTGAATTTTTTAAACATATTGAATTAAAATTGAATTTTAAATGGACCTTCGAAATACGTATCGAAAGAGTCTAAGAGTTCTCCAGACTTATTATATACTCCAATCTTTACTTTTTGTTTGGAGAGTTGAACTTCTTTTTCAGGGAAGCTGATATTTACAGTTCCTTTTGTAATCTCGTCTTTTTTCAGTAAAATTTGCTCGTCACCACTTAACTTCACTTTACCATGTAAAGGTTCCAGGACTTTAATAGTGACCATTTGATCATTCGTAGATTTATTTAGGAAAGTGTAATTGTAGATATTGGTAATATTCCCATCCCGAACGAAATACGTAGAACCTGCGGGTTTAATAAATTTTGCTTCCATTGCTCCTCTGTTGCTGAGTAAGAATCCTAGGAAGCCAATCATTAATAGCAAAACACCTGTGTAAGCTTTCATTCTATTCGTGAATCGAAATGGAATTTCTTTTTCAATTTCGTCTTCTGTAGCATAGCGAATGAGGCCTTTTGGAAGTCCTACTTTTACCATGACTTCATCACAGGCATCGATACAGGCAGTACAGTTTACGCATTCTAACTGTTGGCCATCGCGGATATCAATTCCTGTGGGACAAACTACTACACATTGATTACAGTCAATACAATCTCCTTTTCCTTCAATTGCTCGATCCTCACCTTTTCTCCATTTTGAACGATTTTCTCCTCTCTTGAAATCATAATACACATTGATTGTTTGCTTGTCAATCAATACTCCCTGCAATCTTCCGTAAGGACAAACTAAAGTACAAACTTGCTCGCGAAACCATGCAAATGTAAAATAGAAAGATGCAGTGAATATAATCATTACCAGGAAGTTGGAAAAATTCTCAAATGGACCGCCCTGCATAATTGCGAATACTTCTTTATAACCAACGATGTACATGTACATCCAGTGGGTAATTACCAAAGATATTATTAAAAATATGAAATATTTTAATCCTCGTTTCCATATTTTCTCTGCATTCCATTCCTGGCGATCAAGCTTCATCTGCTTATTACGGTCTCCTTCAATAAGATAATCTATTTTGCGGAAAATCATTTCCAGAAAAATGGTTTGTGGACAAATCCATCCACAAAATATCCTTCCAAAAACTACCGTAAATAAAATAATAAATACGATAGAAGTAATTGCTCCCAGCGCAAGAATAAAGAAATCCTGCGGAAAGAAAGGTTGTCCAAATATAAAAAACTGTCTGTCTAAAATATTGATGAGTAAAAATGGATTACCATTAATTTTAATAAAAGGAATTGCGAAAAAGAGAGCCAGTAATATTACGGCTACTAATGTTCGGTAATCGGTATATCGACCTTGTGGTTTTTTAGGGAAAACCCACCTTCTCTTACCTGCTTGGTCCATCGTTCCTACAGAATCTCTGAATGTTTCTGCTTCTATAACTTGTCCTTGTCCTCCTCTGTAATTATTATCTGACATTTCTTATTCTTAAAGTAAAAAAACATAATCCGCTATCTCTTTGGTATAAAAGATAACGAATTATGTTTTCATAGTTTTATTTATTTAAGTTTTATTTCTCCCAATTTGCAGGCGTTCCCTGCGGAGCTGCTCCACCTTGAGCAGTAGTAATTGGAGGTTGTTCCTGATTAATATGGTAAATATAAGCTGCTACATTCTGGATATCGAATCCAGTTAATACTCCATTTTTACCAAATGCCTGCATCGCTGGATTGTTTGGACTGCCGTTTTCAACCATATGGAATACATTTTTAAATAATGTTTTTTCTGGTTGATTGATCCAGGTATTATCTGTTAGGTTCGGTCCAATTCCACCTGCTCCACCTGCACTGTGACAAGATACACAGTTTGTTTTAAATACTTCTTCCCCTGCTGCGATATTGTCTGGTGAGTACACTGCATTTTCAATTGTTGGTGGGGGCGTATTTTTCATATACTCTGCAATACTTGCGGTTTGGGCCTTGTATTCTGCATCATATTCTACACCTTGGTGTGCAAAATCAGTGGTCCAGTACGAAACCATGTAAACAGCGCAATATGCCAAACCGAAATAGAATAAACCTAACCACCATTTCGGAAGCTGATTGTCTAATTCCATAATCCCATCAAAACCGTGGTCAATTAAGATGTCTTTCTCTTCAGTCGTGGATTGTTTTTTAAACGCACTTTCGTATAAACCTTTGAAATAAGGTTTTTGCTTCTCAGCAACATATTCACTTTTAGCTTCAGCACTTAATTTTTTGAATTGATCGTTTTCAATCAAATCTCCGATCGCATTCTGAATCATTGCAAGAATACCACTAATTACTACCGTTCCCCAGAAATAAGGTGATGATAGGAATGTTGTCTCCTGTACAAACATATAGAACACGATAAATAAAATCGCAAGTATAATCAGTATGGTTATGTAAACCGGTGCTCTTCTTTTCATAATAGTTTAATTTATTTAAAATTAAAGATCTGTATCTTCTATATCATCATTTAATGGTGCATTTTCTTGTTCTTCATAAAACTTTTTGGGTCTTGAAAAAACGTACCAAACAATACCTAAGAAGAAAATGATAAATAAGAGCATGGCAATAGTTTGGTAGAGACCAACATTACTACCATTTGCTACGATGTCTTTTACACTTTGTGGTATCATTTTTAAATGCAGTTTATAAATGAATTAATTTGTACTTGCAGTTTTAATTTCTGTAGTTTTAATGTCGGTACCAAGCCTTTGAAGGTAAGCGATTAATGCAACGATCTCTTTCTTCTCTAATGGAACAAAGTTCTCACCATCAGCAGCTTTTTTATCTGCATATGCTTTTTTCACATCGGCTGCTTCCGCATAAATATCCTTTACAATTGCTGCTGCTTGATTATCGGCCCATGCATCAGCTGAATCAATCTGTGCCTTGCTATATGGTACATCAAAAACATTCTTCATAAGTTCTATTTTGGCAACCATCTGGCTTCTATCCAGATCTCTTGCGATTAACCAAGGATAACGTGGCATGATAGAGCCAGCAGAGGTAACTCTGGGATTCAACATGTGTTTGTAATGCCAAGAACTTGGGTTTTTACCGCCTTCTCTATGTAAATCCGGTCCGGTTCGTTTGGATCCCCAAAGGAATGGTCTGTCATAAATAAACTCACCTGCTTTTGAGTATTGTCCATTTTTTCCGTTGAATCTTACAACTTCATCTCGGAAAGGTCTGATCATTTGCGTATGGCAAGAGTTACAACCTTCTCTGATATAAAGATCTCTACCTTCCAGCTCCAGCGGTGAATAAGGTTTCACAGCGGCGATCGTAGGTACATTTTCTTTAATAGTAAGCGTAGGTACAATTTCTAAGAAACCTCCAATAGCAACCGCTATAAATGATAATACGGTAAGCAATGTTGGCATTCTTTCAATCCAAAGGTGAAATCCTTCTCCTTCTTTTCTCTGATTTGAGATTTTTGCCAATGGTGGAGCCTCAGCAGGAACATTTTTCTGGAATGATCCATTTCTCACTGTTGCAACAACGTTTACACACATTAAGATTGCACCAGAAATATAAAGTAATCCACCTAGAAATCTCATTTCATAGTAAGGAATAATTGCAGTTACGGTATCCAACCAGTTTTTATAAACCAATGTTCCGTCCGGATTGAATTGTTTCCACATTAACCCTTGTGTAAATCCAGCTATATATAAAGGAACTGCATAGAAAATGATTCCTAAAGTTCCTAGCCAGAAATGCCAATTCGCTAATTTTGTTGACCATAGTTTGGTTCTCCACATGATTGGAAGAAGATAATAAATCATCCCGAAAGTCATGAAACCGTTCCAACCTAAAGCTCCTACGTGAACGTGACCGATAACCCAATCCGTGTAGTGACCAATTTTATTTAATGTTTTAGTTGCTAAGATTGGGCCCTCAAAGGTTGCCATACCATAACAGGTAATTGCAACGACGAAGAATTTAAGTACTGGATTTTCCCTAACTTTATCCCAAGCTCCTCTTAATGTCAATAGTCCGTTAAGCATTCCACCCCAAGATGGTGCGATCAGCATAATCGAGAATCCTGTTGCTAAAGCTTGTGCCCAACCAGGAATTGCAGTGTATTGCAAGTGGTGGGGTCCTGCCCAGATATAAACGAAGATTAATGACCAGAAGTGAATAATTGAAAGTTTATAAGAGAAAACTGGTCTGTCTGCTGCTTTTGGCAAGAAGTAATACATTAAACCAAGAATTGGTGTTGTCAATACAAATGCTACAGCATTGTGACCATACCACCACTGGACCAAAGCATCTTTAACCCCAGCATAAGCAGAATAGGATTTCCATCCTGTAAATGTTAATGGAACTTCTAAGTTGTTGAAAATGTGTAGCATCGCAATTGCAACCCAAGTTCCCAGGTAGAACCAGATAGCTACGTATAAGTGACGGACTCTTCTTCTCAGAATCGTTACAAACATATTAACTCCGAACACCAGCCAAATAACAGTTATTAAAATGTCGATTGGCCATTCATGTTCTGCATATTCTTTTGAAGTGTTAATTCCCATAAGGAACGTAATAACTACCGCTACAATCATTAACTGCCAGCCCCAGAAGTGAATCCAAGAAAGCGTGTCGCTATACATTCTGGTTTTTAACAATCTTTGCAATGAATAATAAGCTCCTGCGAAGAAACCATTACATACGAATGCAAAAATTACCGCACTGGTGTGCAGCATTCTGATACGGCCGAAACCAAATGCACCATGGGTATTAATTAAACCTTGTAGATTTCCGCTTTGTAAACTCGCGATGGTAGCATCGTCAGTTCCAAAAAAATATTCCGGAAGTTCTGGGTAGAATAACATTAAGGCCGCAGTAAGTCCTAATAAAAATCCAACAATACCAAAAACTACTGTTGCATAAAGGAATGCGCGCACAATGTTATTGTCATAACTAAACTTTTGTGTCTCCATATTAACTAATCACTTTTTTCTTCTGTTTTATTCTTTACTTCTTCTGTCTGCGAGGGTTTTTTCTCTGCAGATCTATCTTCTTTTATGAGCTCCGTCTCCAACAATATCCTAACTCCTGGTGACTCATCGTCTTCAAACTGTCCTTTTCTAGCGCTAATTATAAAAATTACTAAGAAAATGGCAGCCAGTGAAACACTGCAAAGAATCATTAAATATAAGATATCCATCGTCTGTGCAAATTTAGAAATTAACTCCGTCAAATTTACTCAAAAATTATGATATTCCTCAGTTCGTGTTAAATTATGTTAATTTAAATTATTTCTAAATAAGTGGTTCATTGGCTTTACTTGTTGATCTTAAAATATTTAATCGATCGAATCCATGTTGCAAGTGAGGTGAAAATTACCACACTGATGGAACTTATTGGCATTAAAACCGCAGCAACCAAAGGTGATAAATGGCCGGTAACCGCAAAAGATAATCCAATGACATTATAAAACAAACTGATTGCGAAGGTGAATTTGACGATTTTAACAGCATCTTTGGAAAGGTCAAAGTACTTTTTCAATTCGTTCATTTTCTCACCTGCCATAATTACATCTGATGAGGGTGTAAAAGAGTGAGTGTCGTCTGCGACAGCAATTCCTACGTTACTTTGCTTTAATGCGCCTGCGTCATTTAGACCGTCGCCCATCATGGCTACTTTTTGATGCTGATCCTGTAATTCTCTGATAAAATTTAGTTTGTCTTCTGGACTTTGATTAAATTTCATCATTGCCACCGTGGGTACTAATTTTTTTAAATAATCTTCTTCTGAGGAATTGTCTCCACTCAAAATATTGAGTTGATAGTCTTTTAATTCAGAAAACATTCCGGAGGTATTTTCACGGTATTCGTTAGTAAAGATGTATTTTCCCAAAAAATGGTTCTCGCATGAAATATAAACCGCAGTTTCTAAATTTTTGGAAGGTTGCCCGGTAAAAGATGCTGACCCAATTTTGTAAGATTTTCCTCTTAATGTTGCGAAGTAGCCTTTACCTGCCGTTTCGACAAAATTTTCTATTAGGAAATATTCATCATCGATTTCTAAAAAATCGTAAAGACTTTTGGATAGAGGATGATTGGAATTTTTTAGCAGGCTTTTTAAATTTTTAAGATCAAATTCCTGCATTTCTGGGCCTTCAAAGAGAATCGTTGCTTTTTTATTGTGCGTAATCGTTCCCGTTTTGTCAAAAACTAAAGTATCTATTTTTGATAATTTTTCGATGGTCAGCGTATCTTTGACATAGAATTTATTGCGACCCATAATTCTCATAATATGCCCCAAAGTAAAGGGCGCAGATAATGCTAAGGCACATGGACAAGCAACAATCAGTATTGCAGCAACCACCTGGAACATTTTTTCAAAATCTTGTTGGCCCCAGTAAATTCCAGCAAGTAAGGTAATTCCTAAAATTACAAAAGTGAAATATTTACTGATGTCATTCGTCATGGTATCAAGTCCCGTTTCGAATTTCTTGAATGCTTCTTTGTTCCAAAGTTGGGTCAGGTAGCTTTGATTCACCGTTTTGATTACTTCCAGTTCAAGAACGGAACCCACCTGTTTTCCACCAGCAAAAATTTTGTCGCCCGGTTTTTTAGGAATAGAGGCGCTTTCACCGGTTATAAAGCTGTTGTCGATGTTTCCTTCTCCCTGAATTAAAATCGCGTCAACTGGTATGATTTCTTGATTACGGACCATGATGCGATCACCAACATTTAATTCATTGAGTAAAATATTTTGTTGTTTACCACTGAAATCTACTTTAGTAACTGCAATCGGATAGAAGGATTTATAATCTCGATCGTAGGAAAGGGCATCGTAAGTTCTTTTTTGAAATAGTTTTCCGAGAAGCATGAAGAATAAAAGGCCGCATAATGTGTCAAAATACCCTGGACCATAATCGGTTAAAACCTCGTAGATGCTTCTTCCATATAGCATCAAAACACCCAGAACAATAGGGACATCGATGTTGACAATTTTGTTTTTCAATCCAAACCAAGCTGATTTGAAATAATCTGATGCAGAATAGAGGACGACTGGTGTCGCTAAAAGAAACATGGTGAATCGAAAGAGATTCTTGTATTGTTCCATCCAGAAATCGGTGGTTCCCATTACCTGTTCTGCATATTCGGGATAACTGAGAAACATTCCGTTTCCGAACGCAAAGCCAGCAATTGCAAGTTTGATTACTAATGTTTTATCAAAATGTTCTTCCTTTTTTTCGGCTGTTTCTAAATTGATAACGGGTTTATACCCTAGATTCGTAAGGAATTTTGCCAGTTCACTCAACTTTAATTCGTTATGATTAAAGGAAATCTGAACATTTTTCCGGGTGAAATTTACCTGGGAATAATTAATGTTTTCATTCAGGGTCTGCAGGCTTTCTAGAAGCCAAATACAGGACGAACAGTGAATTACCGGGATTTTAAATGTAACTAGAGAAGTGTTTCCTTCTGAGAAATCGGTTACTTTAGTGAAAACTTCGGGAGTGTCTAAATAGTCAAACTGTCCAGCATTTTCATTATTAGGACGAATTCCCGAACGTTTATTTAGTTCATAGAAATTTCCTAAATCATTCATATTCAGGATTTCGTATACCGATTTGCATCCGTTACAACAAAAAGTCTTCTCATCAAAGGCGATACGCTCTTTCTCGATATTTTGACCGCAGTGGAAACAGTTTTCTGACAATTTTTTAAATGTTTAACGTGCAAAATTATAACAAATATATTGGTTTAAGGTTTTAAATACCCTATTTTTGCTGATAAATGTCATGCAATTATGTCTTTAGAACAACATACGCTTATTGAACAGAAACTTAAGCAAGTTTTTAATGATCAGGCTTTTAAAGAGAAACTTTCGCCAGAAGATTATGAAAAATATCTTTCGTCTAAACAGAGTCTTACCTTTCATAAAGGAGGGATTATTTTTGAAGATGGTGAAACCCCCAATGGAGTTTATTTTTTGAATAAAGGGACTGCAAAGCTCTCAAAACAAGGAGTTTACGGAAAGGATCAAATCCTTCGGTTCATCAAAGAAGGGGATATTATTGGTTATCGTTCTCTGCTTTGTGGCGAAGTTTTTCAAGCGAAGGCCGAAGCAATGACTGATATTGAGGCTACCTTTTTACCTTCCTCCTTATTTCTTCACCTTTTAGAGATAATTCCACAACTTTCTTTTGTAATGTTACAGAAAATTGCTTTTGAATTAGGCGAATCTTCTAATACAGTTACTTTCCTGGCGCAGAAAACAGTTCGGGAACGTTTGGCAGAAATTCTACTACTATTAGAGCAAAAATTAGGAACTGATCCTGAAGGCTTTATTAAAATCTCTTTGACTCGGGAGGAAATTGCCAATATTATTGGAACTGCGACTGAAAGTGCCATCCGATTAATATCTGAATTCAAACAGGATAAACTGATTGAAGTGGAAGGGAGAAATATCAAGATTTTAAATCACGAAAAACTGATTCGATTGGGTCATGTTATCATATAATAAGTTTTAGCTTAACCATTTTCTAAACATCAATATTAAAATTATATGTCTGTACATTCAGAAATAAAAAAGATCACTACCGAGACTTTGCGAAAAATGAAATTCGACAAAGAGAAAATCACAATGCTAACAGCATATGATTTTACGACTGCTAAAATGGTTGATGCTGGTGGGATAGATGCGATATTGATTGGTGATTCGGCTGCAAATGTGATGGCTGGACATGAAACAACTTTGCCTATTACTTTGGACCAAATGATTTATCATACCCAATGCGTTGTACGGGGTGTTGAGCGGGCTTTGATCGTTGCCGATCTTCCTTTCGGATCTTACCAAAGTAATCCTGAGAAAGCTTTGGATTCAGCAGTGCGAATGATGAAAGAAGGAGGTGCACATTCTGTTAAGATTGAAGGTGGAAAAGAAATTCAGGAATCAATTGTTAAAATTATCAACGCTGGAATTCCAGTAATGGGTCACTTGGGATTAACTCCACAATCGATCTATCAATTTGGAACCTATAAAGTACGTGCAAAAGAAAATGACGAAGCTGAAAAATTGATGAGTGATGCTAAGTTGCTCGAAGAATTAGGGTGTTATGCTATAGTTTTGGAAAAAATTCCTGCGGATTTGGCAAAAAGGGTGTCGGAAAGCATTTCTATTCCAACGATTGGAATTGGTGCTGGTGCTGGTTGCGACGGACAAGTGCTTGTTTATCACGATATGGTAGGGATGAACAAAGGTTTTTCACCAAAATTCTTAAGAAGATATTTAGATCTATACACCGAGATTACTGGAGCCGTGTCAACTTTTGTAAAAGATGTTAAAACAGGAGATTTTCCGAATGAGACAGAAAGCTACTAAATTTACATTTTTACTGATTTCTTTTTTTATTTTTCATGCTTGTGTTTCACAGAAAACACAGTTTGGGACCAGAACAACCATTAAAGATTCAAAAGATTCGTCCAGGGCTTTGGAAAAAATAAGTCTGATCAAGAACTTAAATTACACTGATTTTAAACCAGGTAAATTTGAGAATGGAGAGATTTCTTTAAACTATAGGTTTCTAAACCCCCAAAATCTCGAAAAAAGTAAAAGATATCCTTTAATTTTAGTTTTTCATGGGTCAGGAGCAATCGGACAAAATAACACGTCGCAAATGGGCGTATTGTCTAAAATGTGGTTGCTTCCCACAAATAGAAAACTATACCCTACATTTGTCTTGTCACCACAATTTCCAGTTAGGTCTTCTAATTATCATCTCGATAAAAAAAGAAAAGTGCAGGTTTCTGAATCAAATGAATACTTAGATCTACTTTTAAAAAGCATTGACTCCTTATCAAACCACGAAAATATAGACCGGTCCCGTATTTATGTAATGGGTTTTTCAATGGGTGGTGCTACAACTATGAATGCAATTTCCAAACGGCCTGATCTTTTTGCTGCTTCTGTTAATATATCGGGAATATCGCAATTTGATAATAAACAGAATTTAACAAATCTCCCGATTTGGATTGTTCATGGGAGTTTAGACACGGATAATTTCCCGCAAAGTAATTTCAAATTTTATGAGGAAATGAAAGATATTGGAAAAATATTTTTATGGGAATACAAAGACAAGTATCATAACAACATTCTATCTGCAGATTTAATCGAACAAATGCCCCAATGGCTATTTAAACAACAAAAATAAATAAACAATGAAAACCAATACTACAACTATTCAGGGAATATTATCAATTGGTGCTTTAGTATGCATCCTGGTGGGATATTTTAATCTTTTCTCACCAGAGATTAACAGTTTTTTGTACAATAGATTATTTTATATTTTGATCGGAGCAAGTTTCTTGGTGCAGGCGCCGACATTAACGAATAAAAACTTAGTATATCCTATGTACATTGCTGCAGGACTGTGTATTGTAGGTGCGTTTATGCGTCCGGATTCACAAGTTGCAATTATTAAAACAATTGGTTTATTCGCAGGGGTCCTAATGTCGATCTTCAGCAGACCGAAAATTAAAAGAGATTAATTCTTCAAAGAGAAAAAACTTCTTGTCAGTAGAGTTGACAGCAACCAGGTAACATAAAAAAACTACTATTCTTTAATCAGATTAGTAGTTTTTTGTTTTTAAAAGCTGTTCAAAGTAATTGGTCAGCAGTACTCTTTCAGCCTTGGTAAGATTAGCTTCCGGATGCTGTGCAATGTAACCTGGCATCGGCATGGTGTATTCTTTTATCGAGTGTACCGATTTTTCAAGCATACTCTTTTTTAAGTAATGATCAAAAGTGCCCCACTCAGATAAATTAAGGTGATCACGACCTTTGTTTATATGATGTTTAATGGACCAGGAGACTGGAGCTACATAAGCATAATCTGGATAAACGGTCTCATTAGAATGGCAGTCGTAGCAAGCTTTCTTCAGTACAGATTGTATGTTTTTCGGTGTATTTTGAATATGTACAAAATTCAGTTTAGCATCTATAGGTTTGTTCATTCGATTAACGGGAATGAATTGAATTAATGCAATTCCTATCAGAAACCAGTAGAGAATATTTAGAAAAGTTTTCATTTTAAAGTTTTTTGCGATCAGGTGTAGGAGTTTTTTCTGGCAACACTTCAGTTTCAACTTCTTTTTCCTCAGGAGCAAGATTCCATGTTTCTCGTATTTCCCAAAGTGGTCTTATTTCAATTTGTTTTTCGTACACAAATACAGGTTCTGCGAAAATACCATTTATAAAATCAGAAGAATCCCATATTCCATTCTCGTTTTCATCAACCAAGATCCGAACATTATATTTGGAGGGTTTCGCTGAGTTGAAAGTAATTGTAGTATCCTTTCCGTATCTGGAATAAGCAACTTCACCGCTTCCGGATACTAACTGAGTCCAGAATTTATTTGCTGGAGCATTTTCTATTGTTAGAATAAAATCACCAAAGTTCTCTAATTTATCTGTCTCAAAATCAAATCGTTTTGATACTTTCGTACTTTCATAGAATGAAGAAGCGGTTTCTTTTGGAATGGTAAGTCCGTACTTTTTACCTTCTTTAAAATCAGATTTAATATGAATTTCAAATGGATTTTGTTTAGAAATTTCTGCAGTGAAACTTTGTTGTACACTATCGGAAACTAAAGTCCATTTTTCGGGTTGTATCTTATCAAGGTAATAATTGGAGGTAAGCACGAAGTCTCTTTTCGGTGGCAGTAAGTTTCCAACATTATTTGCCAGAGACATCTCATTTTTTGTATTATATCGATAGAAAAGTGAAGTAGAATCTTTTTTGACCCCCGTATCATAACTGAATTTTAAATTTTCATTAGTATTAATGCCCACATTTTGCTCAGTGGCATTAAACCAGATGCGCGCAGAATCGGATTTTGGTTGATGGGTTACTTTATAATCCTTCAACTTTTCATTAAGTGCCACAACTTTTATAGTATCAGGATTTCCTTGGAAAGTCATTAATATTCCCCCAGGAGCTTCTTTCATTTCAACATCCTTAAATACTTTCTTAGACGGGAATAAATTAATTTTTAGACCAGAAATATTTTTATTTAAAGAGATGCTGTCTTTCAAAAATCCCACTTTTTCTTTTCCGATATCATAAACCGAATTAGAGTTACTGTCTTCAAAAGCCAAGATTCTGTATTTTCCAGGAGCAAGATAATTCAGTTCAAAATAACCATCTTCATCAGCTTTGGTAATATAGTAAGGCTTTTGGCGGTAATTCATTGAATCTTTTTGTTGATAAAGACCTACCACCAAATTTTTGGTACCATTTTCATTCTTTTGGTCCTTTTCAACAAAAGGTGCTTTTAATTCCCCACTGATAAACAAACTGTCTATTTTACTTCCCGTAGAAAATGCAAAGTTGTAGTAGCTGAGTGCATTGCCTTCATTATTATCTACAATAGCGTTTCCGAAATTGAAATTGTAAGTCGTATTTGCCTCTAAGGTGTCTTGCCATTTTATCAATAAATATTTATTAGCCATTCCCGTGGGCAACATTTTTGTGATTTTTTTCAGCGGCGGTGAGATGATTAAATTCTTATTGATGTCCTTCAGATTGATGTACTCATCGAAATCAATTCTAAGTTCTCTAATGTCTCTCGGAACATTTACTCTTGAGCTGTCAATATTACTGCCGATAACCTTGGGCGCGATGCTGTCTTTTGCGCCGCCAACTGGTGAGCCAACCCGAGCGCAGGACGCTAAAATCAAACTGATGATTATCAGAAATAAGAATCTTTTCATGTATCGGATTTGTGCAAAATTAAGAAATTTATTCACTGTAGCTGTCATTGGTCTGATTCTGTTTCAGCGTATCGGTTTCGTTCATTGTTTTCTGAAATTTTTCTTTTTCGTAAGGAAAATTTTCAAATAACCCGGAGAGTGCCAATGCTGAATAAACGCGGCTTGAATATTTGTTTCCAATGGCTATGATCGTGACTTGCGACTTCAGTAAGTGGGCAAAAACTGAATTGGTCCCGTGCCACCATCCATTATGATAGGTTAGTTTTTCATTTTCATCAAAAACTTTCATTCTAAACCCTAAACCGTAATTATTAATCCCCGGACGTTCATTGCTGTATGGTTCGAATATTTGATCCATTAAATCTGCTCTTAAAAAATTTTTAGCGAAGAGTGCTTTTGAAAAATTTAAGAGATCTCTTGGAGTGGTATAGACATTCTTGTCACCGTTGATGAGATCCAGTCGGTCGTAAGGATATACTTTTGGGCCTCGCTGATAAAATGATTTTGCTGCCGTCAAAGTATCTTTTTCCTGAAAAATATAGGAATTCTTCATTTTTAAAGGATTAAAAACCATCTGTTTTATTGCTTCGGGAAAACTTTTCGCAGTAACTTTTTCTATTAACAGAGACAATAAAGCGTAATTGGTATTGCAATACATAAAACCAGTATCTGTATTTCTTGCTAATTCAGGATGGTATTCAATCAACATATTTAAGAGATCCTGATTTGTTAAATATTTTTTGGTCAGTTCTGTGGGTTTCGGTTCTATTTTTTCGATGAAGTGTTCATATTTTGGTAAACCACTTCTTTGACTTAATAAGGTGAAAACGGTCACTTTCGGGTAGGGAAATTTTGGAAAATACTTGGTCAGGGGATCATTCAATTCAATTTTTCCAGCTTCAATTAATTTCAAAGTAGCCATTGCGGTAATGGTTTTTGAAATGGAGGCCACGTGCAAAGCTATCGTGTCAGTAATGGGAACTTGGTTATTATCTTGGGCAAAACCGCGGTATTCTTCATAGAGAACTTTATCACCTTTCGCTACTAAAAAACCACCCCATAAATCTCCATTTTCCCAAGTGTTTTTATAGTAACGGTCAATAGCCGAAACAATGGAATCTTCATTCTTTAATTGTCGGTCTTTTCTGTGAAATATTTTATCTAAATCGATATTCCCAAAATTGGGCAAACTCGTTGTAATACTCTCTTCCTCTTTTTTTTCCTTATTGCAAGAATACAAAATAAGAACAAATAAAAACAGAAGATAGAGTGGTTTGGGAAATTTCATTGAAAGAATTTTGACTTGAAAATTATCGCAATATAAGGCAAATTAGTAATAACGGATAAGACCGTGATCATAAAAATTTGTTAAGTCTAGGAAAATTTTGTCAGAATTTTATCTACAATAACTTGAGCCAGTTTCTCTTTGCTTTGAATGGTCCAGCCGGCGATATGCGGAGTGACAATTACTTTTTCTGAATGAAGTAGAAAATCTAAGTCATCGTTTTTTAATTCGATATTTTCAAATGATGTTTTTTCATATTCTAAAACATCAAGAGCAGCACCCTTTATTTTGCCGGATTTTAGTGCTTTTACTAGATCTTTAGTTTTAACATTTTTACCTCTGGCGGTATTTACAAAGTAAAAATTCTTTCGCATCTCAGAAATGAATTTTTGATCGATGATGTTATGAGTTTCTTTTGTAATCGGCAAGTGTAAGCTAAGGATATCTGCTTCCTTTTTAAGTTTTTCTAAAGAAACTTGTTGAGCAAATTCATCACCAATATTTGCCAAAATATCATGAAAAATAACCTTGCAACCAAAGCCGGAAAATCTTTTTGCGACGGCTTTTCCCATGTTTCCGTAGCCAATCAGTCCAATGGTTTTTCCCAGAATTTCATCGCCACGATTTTCTTCACGTTTCCAGATGCCATTTTTAACTTCTTGTGAGGCAATAAATAAACGATTCATCAAGAGCAAAAGCATTCCTAATACTTGTTCTGCAACAGCATCGCGATTCCCTTCTGGAGAACTGATGATTTCTATATTGGATTTTTTGGCGAATTCCACATCGATATTTTCCAGTCCTGCGCCAACTCTTGCAATAAATTTCAAATTCTTAGCGTGTTCGATAAAATTCTTATCCATAGGAATTCTGCTGCGGATAATAATACCATCATAATCGCTAACTTTATTTAAAATCTCATCGTAAGTAGAAGTGAAATCTTCAATTAAGGTGAAACCTTTAGCGGTAAGCTGTTCTGTGATTAAGAGATGGTTTTTATCAAGCAGTAGAATTTTCATGATCAGAATATTTTCGGTCGGATTTATTGATTATTCGGGGATCAGTAATATAATTAGCTGCCAAATAACTTCTTTAACTCTACAGAATCTGCTGCCTTCATTCTACCAGAGAGAATTAGTGACAATTCTTTTCTTCGAAGTGCAGCATTATATCGTTCTACTTCTTGTTCACTTACAGGTTCCATATTCGGAATTGGGATAGGTCTGTTGAATTCATCAACTGCCACGAATGTATAGATTCCTGAATTGGTGTGAATTTTTTTTTGATTAATGGGATCATCTAACCATACATCTACATAAACTTCCATTGATGTGGAAAATGCACGGGATACTTTAGATTCTAAAACCACAATACCTCCTTCCGGGATGGGATGATCAAATGAAACATGATTTACAGAAGCAGTTACAACCCGTCTTTCACAATGTCTTGCTGCTGAAATTGAAGCGCATCGATCCATTTTGGACAATAATTCACCACCGAAAAGATTATGTAAAGAGTTTGTTTCGTTAGGTAAAACGATATTGGTCATTATGGTTAGCGATTGGGACGCTTTTTTGGATTTTTCCATTTATTTTTTTTTGTTTTTTGAGCTCCATTTATTAACTGGAGGTGCTAAAGAATTTTGTAAAGAATCATTTTTAAGCGAGTCGATTCTTATTTTCTCTGTATTTAAGGAGTCTTTTTGTAGAGAGTCCTTTTTAATGAGTGCGATATTTTTTTTAGGAGTTTCCTTTCTGAAAGACCTTTTACCGAAAATTACTTCTGGTTGAGTAACTCCTAAATAGCTAATTCCGGCGATGAAGATCACCAAAGTAACTGTCCAAAATATAGACTTGTTTAATTGAAAAGCTTTTGACTGGTTTGGTTTATTATTGATTTCTGATAACTTAATTTCCTCTAAACCGTAAAAATCAGGCGATATATTTTCAGTTCTTAAGCCGGTAAAATGTATTTTATGATCGTTAAGATAAAAATCCCCTAAATTTTCTAGGTGAAGTTGACCTTCCTTGTATAAGGTAGAATTCCAATAATTAACTTGTTTTCTAACCTCAATATGAGCATCGATGAGGGTGATGTTTTTTCTCTCAGAAATAAACTGTGATAAATCACTTTCATCTGCAGATACTTCTGTCTTGAATGCTACCTCTGCACCAGGTGGAAGAATGCTTTTACCATCTTTATCAAGTTCAGCATTAATATAATTCAAATAAAAAGTTCCGAAACCTATAATGGTCGCAGTGCTGTTTCTTTTTAAAAATTCTAGAAGTAAGGAGGAGAAATTCATACGTTGGCAAATTTATGTATTTTGATTGTATTAATCAAAATTATAAACGATACACAATTCAACCTAATTTACTTATTAATTGTCGAGCGATCTGTTATGGTTACAAACTTTTATTATTTCAAAAAAATACTCCAAAAAAATTTGGAGTATCCTTAATAAAAAAAATGTAATGAATATATAGAAATGTGTTTTCTTAATTAAATCTCAAGCTCATCCCAAACATAAAATTGGTACCCGCTTGTGAAAAGTAGTAAGGATCTTTATCATAAACATAGCCATTGTTTACGTATTTTTTGTTTAAAACATTATTCACCAATAATTTTAAATCGATTTCGGTTCTTTTTAAATTTAAAGTATATTTTGCATTGAAATCCGTCAGGAAATAATCATTTAGTTTGAGGTTTTCATCATTGGTGTTGTCTAAGTATTGGCTTCCAACATATTGGTTCTGAATGCCTAAACTAAAATTAGCTGCTGGTGAATAGTTTAATAAAATATTACCGATAATATTTGGTGAAAATGAAATTGGAGTATTTCCAAGATTCTCGAATCCGGTTGTTGTCTTGTTTTTAAAATCAATGTTTTCATTCTTACTCAGCGTAAAATTCCCCGAAATGTTCCATTGATCAGAAAGCTTTGCAAGTGCTCCTACTTCAACACCCATGCGGTATCCATTCGCATTAGTTCTTATGGCAGAACCTATACTGTTAATTTCACCAGATAAAACCAACTGATCGCTGTATTTCATGTAATACAAATTGGTGGTAAAAGAGACTACACCAAAAGATTTTTCCAACCCAGCTTCAAAATCGTGAAGTCTTTCTGCCTTGACCCCAGGACTGGCGAAAAGGTCATCTCTATTGGGTTCACGATGAGCGTGTGCGTAAGAGAAAAATAGTTTGCCTGAATTTATTTTATAATTAACACCAGCTTTTGGATTAAAGAATAGCCAATTTCGTTCTAAGTTTACACCTTCACTATCTCCTTGCTGAATTATTTTAGTGTCGTAATTAATGTTTCTAAGCTGCAGATCCCCATACAATTCAAATTGATTTAATTTGATAATTGCTTTTGCAAAACCTGACAATTCGTTTTTTATAGATCGGTTCCGATAGTATTCGTGTTCTTTCACATTGGTAAGTTGTACGCCAGTTACATTGCCGAAATGTCTGCCATAATATTGGTTTCCAACAACTCCAAAATTTACATCGATATTATTAAATTTACCGTAAAGAGTAGAAACTGCTCCGTAGAAATCATTGTCTAACCATTTTTTTCTTATAAAATCAGACTTTGCTAGGGGAAGGCCATTTACTACTGGTATTTGTAGATTGTAATCGGCGAATTTAGCCGCCCATTGATCATTTTCATCGACTTGTTTGTAATTTTCATAATACCCTTTTCCATCGGTGTAATGAAAAGTAGTTTCTAAGTTCCAATTCGGATTAAGGTTTTGTTCCCACAATAATTGGTAATGATTTTGTCTGTAATTATCAGTTTCATTATCATAAAATTTCTTTTCACCAGTGGCAAGATCTTTATATTTGCCGGATCCATTAGTTCGAGGGTCCTTTTCATATTTCTCTTTGCTAATGCCGTTCCAAGCTTGGTAGGTTTTTTCCTTACCACCAAACGCCAATAGTCGAATTTTTGTTTTATTCTCTTCAAAAAGCGCCGAAAAATTATAGGAATTCAGATCCGAAAATGCCCGGTCAATATAACCATCAGAATGAATTTTGGTATATCTTCCCATCACAGAAAGGCGGTTGTTCCAGAATTTCCCGCTACCCGCTTCTGCGGAATACTTATAAGTGTTGAAAGATCCATAAGAATCGTCTGTTTTCAAATAGAATTCGTTCGCTGGGCTTTTGGTAATCACATTTACACTTGCTCCGAAAGCAGAAACTCCGTTTGATGAAGTACCAACCCCGCGCTGAATAATGATCTGAGAAGCAGAACTTGTTAAGTCACCCACATTTACAAAGAATGTTCCTTGAGATTCTGAATCATTGTAAGGAACGCCGTTCAGCATTACATTAATTGCTGTTCCACCAACTCCGCGAATTCTAAATCCAGTATAGCCAACACCATTTCCAGCATCAGAAGTCGAAATCACAGACATTTGATTTTTTAATAAAATCGGTAAATCCTGACCAAGGTTTTTTTGACCTAAATCTTTTTCGACATTAATGATTTCTTTGGTGACGGGCAGTCGTTTTAGAAAGTTGATGCTTTCAATTTCCTTCGTCTTGAGGGAATCTTGCACGGTGTTTTGTGCGAAGTAGAATGGACTTGCGATAAGTCCGAAAAAAATAAATCCTTTCATTCTTTTAATTTTTAAGATTAATTGAATAAAAGGGGTTTCGATTGTTATACGGTTTCGAATATCATTTGCATGATTTCGAATTGTCCCTAAACAGCATTACCTGTTCCAGGTTCATTGGGTATAATCTCAGCTTTTTATAGCACCCCTTTAATTTCTGGGTGCAAAACTACAAAAAGTTTTCGTTAATATGATCTATTATTGATGTCAACATAGTAGTGATTGATACCGTCTTTAGAAACTTCAAATAAACGGCCCAATTTCCAGCTGTAATTTCTTTTGATATCGGCATATTCAAAAGGTATTATTACTTTGCTATTCACATTGATGATGCCAAATTTATCATTTTTCACAGCAATGATCATTGGGTTTTTCAAATCATCACCTTCTAAAATGTGTAGATAATCATATTGCGGATAAATGGTAAATTGTCGAAAATCTGCTGGATTCTCAAATTTAGAATCCTCTATTATTCCATAAGAGCGATTCATAATATAGGCATGAAATAATTGCGCTTTGAATTCTGATGGACATTTTCCTAAATCCTCCTTTTTGAAGTGATATACTCTCCTGCCTTGGTCATTAATTCTGTAGTCTTCATCATTCAAACGTACGGATGCATATTTTTTTGTACCAAATTTCCGGACTTTATTATTCGGAGAATTTAAGAGATTACAATCTTCTGTAAAAAAGCCAACATTACTATAAATTGGTTGGATTATTATTTTGCCTTGCTGATTGGTGAATCCAGACTTGCGATCTTTCTTATACGGAATAAGAGCACATACAGAATCATTCAGTTTTACATGATCTAAATGTAGCGTGGGTTTTACGGAAGCAATTGGCTTTTTCGTAGTGTTTTTAGAAACAACTGATTTTTTCTGTGCGGAGAAAATGATAGAGGTGGTTAAAAGAAGAAAAGTGAAGAAGTTTTTCATTAGTAATTGAGCATGCCTGCAAAAATAAGAAATTATAAATTTCTTATAATAAAGAACAGAATGATGATTCCAGTGACAGTATAAATCGCTGTACTTCCAAATAAAATTTTTCTTGTTTTAGGATAAGAATATTTTAAGCCAAACCACTCAAATAAGATCCCTGTCAACACATAGGGAAGAGCGATAATAAATAACGGATTGTATGAAAACGCTTCGCGGAACTGGCCATGCAATGTAGCGTGAAGAGCTCTTTGACTACCACAGCCAGGGCAATCGTATCCCGTGAAGAATTTGAAAGGGCATTTTAGCAGATAGCTTTCAGATTGCGGATTAAACCAATAATAGAATAATAACCCGCCGCCTAAAAGTAGTGATATTATTAAAAATAAGTATTTCTTTTTAAGGATATTCACTAATTATTATAAAGGCCTGCAAACACTCCCAGTGATAACATGATCGCAATTGAAATTACAGTAATCACACCACAGGCGACACTTACAAGTACTAAGGTTTTTGCTGTTCTTGAGGAACTTTCTGCCCCTGCTACATCGCCGCGGTAGAATTTTGATTCTACACCCGCAGCATAGATAATGCTGATGATTCCCAGAATTTGGCAGCAGAAAATCGTTACTAAAATTGATTCTACTAACCATGTTTTTGGTGGAATACCATTTGCGTTCGGAGTGAAATCTTGAGTCGTCATTTGTTGTTAATTTTCGATAAAAGTAATGAAAAATAGATAATCCACATCATATTTATATTTATTCTAAATGAGATTAAGCAATCTATACCTAAAAAATTTTGTATTTTTGGGTTTCTAACGTTGATAATTAAAACAATATAAATATGACTTTCGACATTGATATGATTAAGAAAGTGTACGAGCGTTATCCTGAAAAGGTAGAAGCAGCTAGAAAAGCTGTGGGAAAACCGCTAACACTTGCAGAGAAAATTCTTTACACCCACCTTTGGGAGGGTAATGCAACGCAAACTTATGAGAGAGGAAACTCTTATGTAGATTTCGCTCCAGATAGAGTAGCGATGCAGGATGCAACTGCGCAAATGGCGTTATTGCAATTTATGCAGGCAGGAAAAGCTAAAGTTGCAGTTCCTTCAACAGCGCATGCAGATCACTTAATTCAGGCTAGAGTCGGTGCGGAAGCAGATTTACAGGAGGGAATTAATAAAAACTCAGAAGTTTTTAATTTCTTGAGTTCTGTTTGTGATAAATATGGTATTGGTTTTTGGAAACCAGGTGCTGGAATTATTCACCAGGTAGTTTTAGAGAACTATGCATTCCCAGGTGGAATGATGATCGGAACTGACTCACACACCGTAAATGCAGGTGGATTAGGAATGGTCGCAATTGGTGTTGGTGGTGCAGATGCGGTAGATGTAATGGCAGGAATGGCTTGGGAACTTAAAATGCCAAAGCTGATCGGTATTAAGTTAACAGGAAGATTAAGCGGCTGGACTGCTGCAAAAGATATTATTCTTAAAGTTGCTGGGATCCTTACTGTAAAAGGAGGAACAGGATGTATTGTAGAGTATTTTGGTGAAGGTGCACAATCACTTTCTGCTACTGGAAAAGGAACAATCTGTAATATGGGTGCCGAAATCGGTGCAACGACCTCAACCTTTGGATATGACGATTCTATGCGTAGATATTTATCTGCAACTGGAAGACAGGATGTCGTAGATGCTGCTGATAAAATTGCAGAGCACTTAACCGGGGATGATGAGGTTTATGCAAATCCAGAACAATATTTTGATCAGGTAATTGAAATTAATTTAGATGAATTAACTCCTCATTTAAATGGACCATTTACTCCAGATTTGGCAACGCCGGTAGCTGAATTTCATGATAAAGCAGTGGCTAACGGATGGCCAATTGAAGTAGAGTGGGCATTAATTGGTTCTTGTACCAACTCATCTTACGAAGATTTATCAAGAGCAGCATCTGTTGTAGAAGATGCTTTTGCAAAAGGAGTGAAACCTAAAGCAATTTTAGGAATCAATCCAGGTTCAGAGCAAGTGAAATTTACTGCTGAAAGAGATGGGTTCTTAGATTCATTCAGAAAGTTTGAATCTACCAGAATTTTTACTAATGCATGTGGACCATGTATCGGGCAGTGGGATAGAGAAGGTTCTGATAAAGGAGAGAAAAACTCAATTATTCATTCATTCAACAGAAACTTTGCAAAAAGAGCAGATGGAAATCCAAATACTCACGCTTTTGTAGCTTCTCCAGAAATGGTAGCTGCTGTGGCAATTTCAGGTAGATTAGATTTCAATCCGATTACCGATACTTTGACGAATGAAGCCGGAGAGCAAGTAAAATTAAATGAGCCGAGCGGTTTCGAATTACCTGCTAAAGGTTTTGCGGTGGATGATAATGGTTATCAAGCACCATCACATGATGGTTCTGCTGTTAAGATTGCGGTAAGCCCTACGTCAGATCGACTTCAGTTGTTAGCACCTTTTGAAGCTTGGGACGGACAGAATATTACAGGTGCTAAGGTTTTAATTAAAGCGTTTGGAAAATGTACTACTGACCATATCTCAATGGCGGGACCATGGTTAAAATATCGTGGACATTTAGATAATATTTCTAATAACATGTTGATCGGAGCGATTAACTCGTATAATATGGAAACCAACACCGTTAAAAATTCTTTAACAGGTGAGTATGGGGCAGTTCCTGCTGTAGCCAGAGCTTATAAAGCTGCTGGTATACCAACAATTGTAGTTGGCGATGAAAACTATGGGGAAGGTTCTTCTAGAGAGCATGCAGCGATGGAGCCGAGACATCTTGGTGTAAAAGCCGTTTTGGTAAAATCATTCGCTCGAATCCATGAAACGAATTTGAAGAAACAAGGAATGCTTGGTTTAACTTTTGCAGATAAAGCAGACTATGATAAATTCCAGGAAGATGACACCGTTAACTTTTTAGATTTAGATCAGTTTGCACCAGGGAAACCTCTAACTTTAGAGCTTGTTCATGCAGATGGATCAAAAGATGTTATTGTAACTAATCATACTTACAATGCGCAGCAAATCGCTTGGTATGTTGCAGGATCCGCATTAAATCTAATTGCAGCTGAGGCAGCAAATGCTTAATCTTTTTTAGAAAAAGATATTTTTGGAACCGCTCAAGAAATTGAGCGGTTCTTTATTTTTAAAAGAAAATCAGATTTGTACGTTTCCCCAATCGGAATTGTTTTCTCAGAAATCAATTGAATATTTTTCCCATCAATAGTTTGAATTTTATTTAAATTGATAATGAAGGATTTATGAACTCTCGCAAAACGATCGGGAAGTTGATTTTCTAAGGATTTTAAAGTTTCTAAAACAATATGTTCCTGATTTTCTGTGTTGATACTGACGTAATCTTTAATACTTTCAATAAAAAGTAAATCGTCAAAATTAATTCGGTTCTGTTGGCCGGAAGATTTTACGAAAAAATGAGAATGAGCAGAATCTCTTATAGGAAAAAATTCTTGTGCTTTCAAAGTGCTTTTTTCAAAACGGACGAATGAAATTGGTTTCAAAAGATAATCAACAACATTGTGCTCGTACCCTTCTAGAGCATATTCTGAATAAGCAGTTGTCAAAATATATTTGAGTTGCTCGCCAGCAATTTTCATAAAGTTGATACCTGATAATTGTGACATTTGAATATCGAGAAAAATAAGATCAGCCTCATTATTTTGAATATATTCCAAAACCGTGATTGGATTATCGGAAGTAAAAACCAATTCTAAAAACGGAATTTTCTGAACATAATTTTCCAGCAACTGAACTGCCAAAGGTTCATCGTCAACGATAATACATTTTATTTTCTGCATGGTTAAATTCGTCTTTTATCCTAATTTGATTTTCAAATCTACGGTAAATTCTGTTTCAGATTCTATAATATTTAATTCGTGATTTTTCGGATACAAAATTTCGAGACGCTTTTTAACATTGTCAATTCCAATTCCGGAAACAGCATCTTTCACTTTTTCATTTTTAAAATTATGAAGATAAAAGCCTAAAATATAATCTGTATCATTCATTTTTAAAGTAAATCCTTTTCCGCCGAAATCTCCATGTTTGAAAGCGTTTTCTACAAAAGGAACCAATAACATTGGTGAAATATGCAGGTTCGGATGATTGATGTTTTTTTCTACTATTAAAAGTTCGGGATTTTTAATTCTTAATTTTTCGAGTGCGATCAGACTATCAATATATCCAATTTCTTTATCTAAAGAAATATAATCTTTTTCCAAATCTTTGGTGCTGTATCTCAATAACTGGCTTAGTTCTTCCAATGCTGGTAACGCTTTGTCTGATTTTTGATACACTAACGAATAGATATTATTCAACGAATTAAAGATAAAATGTGGATTAATTTGTGTTTTTAAAGCTTGAAGTTGCGCACTTTTCTTTTCACTCAATAAAAGACTTTTTTCTTTTTCAGAATCAGAGAATCTTTTAAATAACCAAAAAACCGTACTGAGAAATATAGTGTTGCTGCTGAAATAAATATTATCAAAAAAATAGAAACCAAAACTTGTTTCTTCAGCATAATTTCTAAAACCCCAAAAGTGCGGAAGAAACCATTCTTCGATACAAAATCGGATGGCTACAAAAAACAAAACACTTAAGAAGAATCCCACAATCGTTTTATACAATTTATTGATGTCGAAAAATGCTGGTGCGACCAAGAAATAATTAATATAGAAACAGGCAAAACTTGTAATAAAGAAGGTAACGTCTAAAATAGGGTGACCTATTTGAAACACATAATAGGGAATGAGTATGCTCCCAATCATATAGATTAACCAATAGAAAATATGTAAATAAAGAAGAGCCTTGTTTTTCATAGTCCAAAAATAGAATTTTATTGAAAGGTTATGGTGAAAATTCGATGAAAGAGTAAAATTTCCCGATGAAACAATTTAATCGGTTCAGGAATTGGCTTTATCTAAAATCGGTTTTAAGTTCGGCTCCACTTTAATAGTTTTACGCTATCAATTTAACAGAAGCACTTTGTAGAGTGTTATTAATAGGAGCAATACAATTATGAAAAAATTACCTTTACTTATTTTATCACTTTTTTCTATTTCCTTATTTGCACAAATAGAAGATTCTTTAAAAATGAAAAATATCGAAACCGTAGTTCTCGAAGGAAAGAAAAAGATCTTCGAAAGGAAAGTAGATCGGTTTATTTATAATGTTCAGAATGCCATGGTTTCGGAAGGAAGTTCTGGCGTTGAGGTTTTGGCTAGTACGCCATTATTAAAAATTGATGAAGATAAAGGCTTACTTTCTATAGTCGGAAAAAGTGCCGCTTCGATTATGGTAAACGACCGAATGTTGAATCTTGCTGGTGCAGAATTAATGATTTATCTGAAAAGTTTACGATCTGAGAATATTGCGAAAATAGAAGTCATTACCACACCGCCGGCAAAATATGAAGCCCAGGGAAATAGTGGAATTATCAATATTATTTTAAAGAAAAACCAGAAACTTGGCTGGAACGGCTATCTGAACTCTTATTATAAACAATCTGCTTACGGAGGTTTTGGCGGTTCGGTGGGTTTGAACTATCAAAATAAAAAACTAAAAACTTCGGTAAAGTTTCGGGGTTTTGATGACGAAAAAAAATCAGTTGAAAATACTGCCTTTATTGGAAGTAGTTCTGAAATAAGCCGAGATGAAAGACGCGATATGAACGATGGTGTTGGAGCCAATGTAATTCTTGATTATTCGCTGACCGATAGAGCCAATGTCGGTTTTATTTATGATCTTTCGAAAAGCCACTTAAATATGGATATTAATTCAAGAAGTCAATATTTCTCTGGAACTCAAAATATATTGAGCACGGAAACTGATTCTAAGCATCGCTCAACATCTTCGTCTCAAATGCTGAACTTATATTATGACCAAAAATTGGGTGAACACAAATTAAGTTTCGGCGGAAATTATTACGGAAATCTTCCAGAAACTCAGGTGAATTTTATTACTACAGATTTAACAAATCAATCAAGCCAAATGGTGAGAAATCTATCGTCTGTAGATTATAAAATTTATTCCGGACAAGGTGATCTTTCTTTAAATTTTAAAAATATTAAATTAGAAACGGGCTTAAAGTACAGTCAGTTCTCTAATAGATCAAATATTGAATATTTTGAGTTCTTTAATAATGATTATGAAATCAATTCTGAAAGAAGCAATCTTTTTCAATATGATGAAAAGAATTATGCGGCATATTTAAGTGGCAGTAAAGATTTTGGTGAGAAATGGTCTGCGAAATTTGGTATTCGATATGAATATGCGCAGACAGATGGGTTTTCTGCAATTACGCGGTCAAAATCTGAAAACAGTTACGGTCAATTATTTCCAACGGCGTATGTTTCATACAACGCCAACGAAAATAATCAATTCAGTTTAAACTATTCTAAGAGAATAAATCGTCCTTACTTCCGAGCTTTGAATCCTTTTCGCTGGTATTCTAATCCTAATAGTTATCACACAGGAAACCCAACTTTGCAACCTTCATTTAATCACAATATAGAATTTAATTATATTTTTAAAAGTAAATTTTCTGCAAATATTTATTATCAAAGAAGCATTGATAATTTTGATCAGATTAGTTTTTTAGAGGGAATCAACATGATCAGTACCTTTGAAAATTATTATAATGAGAATACGTACGGTCTCAACCTTAATTATTCGAACACTTTTTTTAAATTCTGGGAAACCAATCTTTCGACTTCCTTCAGTTACAGTGATTCGCAAATCTTAAAGTTCGACGCCATCTCCCAAAAAGGTCAATCTTTTTATTATTCGACCAAAAATACTTTTCAACTTAACGAACAGAAAACTTTCTTTTTATTGATGAATTACTGGCGAAATTTACCATCGAAAAGTGGGAGTGGTTCTTCTGAAGGAAATGGAAACTTTAGTGCTGGAATTAAATTGAGCTTGATGGAAAAAGCACTACAATTAAACCTTTCAGTCAATGATCTATTCCGGCAGTCTGGCTACAGAGGAAGCGAATATTTTGCTGATAATATTCAGTCTTATAATAATTATTGGGATGCAAGAAAGTTAACATTCTCGGTAACCTATAATTTTGGAAATCAAAAAGTGAAAGCAAATAACCGTTCAGTTGATTTTGATGAAAAGAATCGAGCGAATTAAATATTAACATCTCTGGACTTTAAAGATGAAGATTTGAAAAAAGATTGAATGTATTTATACGCTTTTTATTAATTCTGTAACAAATCTCTTTTAAAGTTGTCTAATTAAATAGAAATTCATTTATGACCAAAAAAATTACCGCAGCAATTGTCGCCTTATTATTTTCTCAACTATATTTTGCACAGGAAAAACCAAATTCAGAACCTAAAGAAAAGGAGATTGAAGGAGTTACCATTGTTAAAACTAAAAAAGCCGTTGAGCAAAAAGCTGATCGCACCATTTTTGATTTTTCAGAGCAAGAGAGCCTCAATACAGGATCTGCAATGGAAGGAATTAAAAAACTTCCTGGTTTAATTGCTACGGATGTTGCCGGAATGATGTATCAGGGAAAAATGCTTGATGTGTATTTGAACGGTCGCCCTTTAAATATTTCTACCAACGATCTAACTTCCTTCTTGGAAGGAATGCCAGCAAATTCTATCGAGAGGATTGAAGTAATTACCCAACCTGGTGCGGAATTTCCTGCTTCTTCCGGTGGAGCAATTATGAATATTATTACCAATAAAAATGCAAATAAATATTTAACTGCAACTTATTCTGGGAATTACGCTTTTACCAATGAAGATAAATTTCGCAGTAGAACCAACAACTCATTAAGTTTAAATGCCAGAAATAAATATTTCGGTTGGCAGTTAAGAGTTGGTCAAAGCTATCGTGAAAGTGAAATGAATAGCAATCAGGATAATTTGGTTTTATCAAATACCGATCGAGTTGCTCGTGGAACTTTTGCCAAAGCTGGAGTTACTTTTGACCTAGGAAACGATAAATTATTATTGAACTACGATGTTTATAGCAACAATAATGATAATCTTACTTTAAGTGATGGGGCGTACAGATTGCCAACTAATATTTTAAATACCTATACTTCACTGGATGCGGCTAAAACCAATTCACTTCGCCAAGAAGCAGTTATAACGTATCAGAAACGTTTTGATGACAAAAACAAAAAGCTCGATTTCCAAGCGGGATATACGCGTTCAGATAATGATTTTTATCAAGATAATATTTATAACCAATCGACGTCATTTGGATATTTAAGTGAAGGCAGAAAACTTGATAACAGTTCTTTGATGCAGGTTTCGAACTTTAAAGTAGATTTTTCGCAACCCGTTAAAATTCTAGATGAAGGTAAAGTAAGTTTTGGTGGTTTATATGAAAATCAGATTTTCGATACCGAAAGTAAGGGAATTACCAATTTGGAATATCAAAGAAATACCGCTTCAACGTATTTAGAATTTCAAGCAAAGTTAAAAAAGTTTGATTTTGTTATCGGGACAAGAGCAGAAAATTATGATATTTCTGGGACTACAAGGTTGAGAGACTCACAGGGAATTTTACAACAAAAGGAGCTCATTCCTTTTAACAAATTCAAATTATTCCCAAATGCTAGTATTCAATACAATTTAATGAATCAGGTCTATCTTGCCTTTAATTATAACAAGAAAATTACCTTACCAAGTATATCGGCCCTAAATCCAAATAACAACACATTTACCGGACCCAATTCTAACATGAGTGGGAATCCATATTTGCAGCCCACGATTTATGATAATTTTGAAATAAAACTTTCGGCGTTTGACTATGCTTTTATCGGATACAATGTTTCTTCAATCGACAATCAAGTTGCGCAAATTTTGTCCAGAGATGGAGATGTCATTACTAATGAGCAGGTGAATATTCCCAACATGAGAATTCACAATTTTAATGTGGGCATGCCGATCCCTTTTATGCTTTTCACCAAACCATTTAGTGAGATAATGAAGATGAATTTTAACCCAGATAAAATAAATTTCCTTTACGTTTATGCGGGTTATATGAAACACGAGATCAAAGAAATTGATCCGAAAGGAATGTGGGTTGTAAACTTGATGGCTCAGGTAATGCTTCCTTCTCAAATTAAAATGACCGCCAATTACAACGTGCTGTCCAAGAAAGCTGGATTTTATTATTTTGAGTCCGAAATACCTTTTAATGAACAGGTGGATTTAAATTTCACCAAGAAATTCCTTAATGACAAATTAACGATTTCGATTTTTGGTAAAGATCTGTTTAATACACAAGTGACTCAGCTTAGATCGAAACCACTTACGGGAAATAGTGTATTCCTATACAATAAAACAGATACCAGAAATTTCGGTATCTCAGTGAATTATAAGATTCCGACCAAGAACAAATTGGCAAAAGAAGATGCTAATATTTTAAAGCAGACCAATCAAAATGACGGTAATGGTGGTGTAATGCCACAATCACCTAATTAAAAGGATAATTGACGTTTACTCTTCACAAGCTTTCCAAACCGCATCATTCTGAGGAACTGGTGCGGTGACGGAGATTTTCTCTAGGGAGACGGGATGCATAAATTCTAGGTTACGCGCGTGAAGGTGGATTCCCCCATCAGGATTAGACCTTGCAGAACCATATTTTAAATCCCCTTTAATGGGAACGCCAATTTTTGATAATTGCGCTCGAATCTGATGATGGCGACCTGTTTCTAAATCAACCTCTAACAACTGAAAGTTATCAAGAATTTTGATGATTTGGTAATTGAGGATAGACTCCTTCGCACCAATCGTTGCTTTCGGAAAAACGGTTGCTTTATTGTTTTTTTCATTTTTCTGAAGATAATGGATCAATCGCTGCTGTTGTGGAATTTCCGTCTTAGGAACTACAGCCCAGTAGGTTTTTTTTATTTCACGATTTTTGACCATCTGCGTAAGTCGCGACAGCGCTTTTGAGGTTTTAGCATAAATCACCAATCCAGAAGTTGGCCTATCGATTCGGTGTACTAATCCCAGAAATACGTTCCCTGGTTTCTGATCTCTTTTTTTTATAAAATTTTTAAGGAGATCCAGCAAAGAAAGATCGCCGGTTTTATCGCCCTGAACCAGCTGACCTGCCAGTTTATTGATGATCAAAAGATGATTGTCTTCGAAAACGATTTGTTCTTGCATAAGTGGAAATTACAGTTTTCAAAATTAAGATAAATAAACCACTAAAACTGCAAGAACTTATTCCGGCTCTAAATTTTTGTAGGCACGGAAAAATATCTTCTGAGAATCAAAAGCAATATCATCTAAATTGATCCTAGCTTTATTAATCCAAATACTTTCGGAAATTTCCGATAACTCTAATTTCAAGTCGAATTTCTCTGATACCTCGTATTCATAAAATAGATCTAAAGTATTGTAAGATATGTTCTTGTACTCATAAACATTGGGTAAACTGCAGAGATAGTGTAGTTTTGATTGATCGAGTTTCATTTTCAATTCCTCAAACAATTCTCTTTCGCACGTTTGCTCAGCACTTTCTTTTGGATCTACAAATCCGCCTGCAAGATCTAATTTACCTTTTTGAGGTTCTTGATTTCTGCGGGTAAATAGAATCTCATTACCATGTCTTATTACCACAGCGACTGCTGCTGCGGTGTTGTGGTATAAGACATAATCACAAGTGGAGCAGCTCAATTTCTGTACGCCATCCCAATTAAGTGTTGTGTTTCCACATTGAGGACAAAACTTTAAGTCTTTCATTAATTCTTATTCCGCGGATGGAAGTTTAAGATTACATCGCGTAATTCTTCGTTTTTTAAATGAGTATAAATTTCAGTAGTGGTGATACTTGAATGTCCCAGCATTTCCTGAATGTAGCGTAAGTCAGCACCATTTTGCAGTAAATGGGTAGCGAATGAATGTCGGAAGGTGTGAGGTGAGATCTTTTTGCTGATTCCTGCTTTTTCCGTTAATTCCTTAATGATGATGAACACAATTACTCTCGACATTGATGATCCTCTACTATTCAGGAAAACAATATCTTCAAATTTTTTGTTGATTTTGGATTTCGGACGAACGGTGGAAATGTAATCTTTCAGTAAATCTGCAGTATATTCTGCTAAAGGCACGAATCGTGTTTTGTCACCTTTTCCTTCTACTTTTAAGTAAGATTCTTTAAAGTTGATATTGGAAATTTTCAAGTCAATCAGTTCAGAAACCCGAAGACCACAACCATAAAGAACTTCGATCATACATTGATTTCTCTTCCCTAAATCTGTAGAAATATTGATGGTTTCAATAATGCGTTCTACATATTCAAAACTAAGGGTGTCCGGAAGATAGAGTCCTAATTTTGGCCCTTCAAGTAAAGAAGCAGGATTGTCTTCTCTGATCTCTTCATCTATTAAATACTTAAAAAAAGCTTTAATTGAAGAGACCCATCTGGCTTGTGTACGCTCGCTAAATTTCTTTTTCGAAAGTTGAAAGAAATATTCCTGTATATTTTCGTAAGTAATTTCAACTGGACAGGTCGATTCCAAGTGAGTTTCAGAAAAACATTTTAGTTTTTTAATGTCGCGCATATATGCATCGACTGTATTGTCTGAGAAATTCCTTTCAAATTTTAGAAAAGTTTCAAAGTCGCTAATTTTTTCATCCCAAGTGATCATTGTGTGTGTTTTGTGTTTTTATTTAGTAGGAATCATGAGCTTTTTAATTCGTCCTCATGAACTTTCATTATTTCAATGCCATGATTTTTCAAGAATTTAATTCCTTCATTATCAGAATAGTCATCCAGGTAGACTATTTTTTTGATACCAGACTGCAACACCAGTTTGCTGCATTCTTTACATGGAGATAAGGTAAGGTAAAGGGTTGCGTTTTTTGCAGATTGCGTAGAGCTTGCTAATTTTAAAATAGCATTTGCTTCTGCATGGAGTACAAACCACTGGGTGTTCCCCGATGGGTCCTCGCAGCAATTATCAAAACCAGAAGGGGTGCCGTTATAACCATCCGAAATGATCATTCGGTCCTTTACAATTAATGCGCCGACCTGTTTACGTTTGCAATAAGACAATTTTGCCCAAACACGAGCCATTTTCAAATACGCAACATCAAATTTTGTAACTTCCAACTTATCTATTTTTCAGTACTGATTTTATTATTTTCTAAAAAGATGGCTTTCTCTTCTCCAGAAAAGCGCTTACTCCTTCTTTCTTATCTTCCATTTCAAATAATTCACCGAATGCGGTGATTTCCGATTCGAAGCCTTGGTCAGAATCGGATAAATTGATTGCTTTTATAGCCTTAGAAATTGCCATAGGTGAATTCTGTGCGATTACGTTTGCGAGTTCTTTGGCCTTTGGTAAAAGATCTTCCAAACTATAAACGTCATTAAGAAGTCCTATTTCTTTCGCACGCTCCGCGTTGATCATTTTTGCAGAGAAAATCAACTCATTTGCCAATCCTTTTCCTACTAATTTGGGTAATCTCTGTGTTCCTCCATACCCGGGAATTAATCCTAGGGTTACTTCAGGCAGGCCAAGTCTTGCATTGTCTGATCCATATCGAATGTGACAAGATAGGGCAAGCTCTAACCCACCACCTAGTGCGAAACCATTAACTGCAGCGATTACTGGTTTGTTAAAGTCTTCAATTTTATTAAAAAGTGTTTTTTGTCCTTGTCTGGCCAGATCTTCAGCAGCTGAAGTGCCAAAATCTGCAAATTCCTTAATATCCGCTCCCGCGACAAATGATTTTTCTCCACTTCCTGTAATGATTACTGCCCTAATTTCATTTTCGGCGGCAAGATTATCCAACACGCTGCTTAATTCTGAAATAGTCTGTGCGTTAAGAGCATTAAGACTATGGGGACGATTAATGGTAATGATTGCGAGCTTTTCTTCTTTTTCTAAGACAATATTCTGGTAAGACATTTGAACGGGAAATTAGGTATTGGTAATTGGTGCAAATTAATTAATATAAATGAATTATAAATGGGTGAAATGCCCCTAAATTTCATTTATTGAACTATTATTGATTATTTTATTTCATTATTATATCGAATGATTCATCATGTTGCCATCGATGTTTACTTGTAATCCTAGCGCTATTTTCATTCCTAACTCAATATTAGCTCTAAAGAAGTGGCACAGTTGACGGTTAATAATTTCATCTTTTTTAGGTCCCGATATACTCCTCATCGATGCTACAATGTTTGAGATCAAATTCTCACGAGCTTCTTGGTTCATAGCTTTAGAATACAATAAGCCGGGTTGTGTAAAATGGTCGTCGTCATTTTCATTTCGATCGTAGAATGCTACATGATTATTTTCTAGATCCTCCTCTAAGCTTTTGTATTTTTGAGAAGGTGACAGGTCTCCAAAGCTGTTAGGAAAATAGTTGGGAGCATCTTTATATATGCTCGAATCTGCCATTGCACCGTCTCTTTGGTAGTTGTTAACTTCAAATGGACATCGGTTAACTTCTAATAGATGGGAATTGACCCCCAATCGGTACCGATGTGCGTCTGGATATGAAAACAATCTTCCTTGTAGCATTTTATCGGGTGAGAAGCTAACCCCATTGACTAAATTACTCGGTGAAAAGGCAGACTGTTCGACATGAGCAAAGTAGTTCACTGGAATTTCATTGAGTTCCATTTCTCCTACTTCAATTAGAGGGAATTCATCGTGGAACCAAACTTTGGTAACGTCGAAAGGATTCCAGCGAAATTCTTTCGCCTGTTCTTCGGTCATTACCTGAATATATAGAGTCCATTTAGGAAAATCTTTTTCTTCTAAAGCACTCATCAAATCTTCTTGGGCAAAATCAGGATTTACTCCCTTCATTTTCGTTGCTTCATCTTGGTTGAAGTTTTTGATTCCCTGCTTTGTTTTAAAATGAAACTTGACCCATACTCTTTCATTATCTGAATTGATCATAGAATAAGTATGAGAGCCAAAACCATGCATATGGCGGTATCCATATGGCGTTCCACGATCAGACATAAGGATAAGTACCTGATGGAGAGATTCTGGATTTAAACTCCAAAAGTCCCAGATCATGGTCGCACTTTTCAAGTTTGTTTTAGGTAGCCTCTTTTGGGTATGAATAAAATCTGGAAATTTCTTCGAATCTTTAATAAAAAAGACGGGTGTGTTATTCCCCACCAAATCCCAGTTTCCATCTTCTGTATAAAATTTAACTGCAAATCCGCGAGGATCTCTTTCGGTATCAGCGCTTCCTTTTTCACCCCCAACCGTAGAAAAGCGGGTGAAAATTCGACATGAATTTCCAACTTCTGAAAAGATTTTGGCTTTTGTATATTGGCTAATATCATGCGTCACTGTAAAAGTGCCGTAAGCACCAGTCCCCTTTGCGTGTACAACTCTTTCTGGAATTCGCTCCCGTACAAAATGAGCGAGGTTTTCCTGTAAGATAAAATCCTGAAGTAAGACAGGACCTCTAAATCCGGCAGTTTGTGAATCCTCGTGATCGCTATAAGGAATTCCTACAGAATTAGTCAGCTTTTTATCGCTCATATAGATAATTTTAAAAGGTCAAATTTATTAAAAATAATGAAGATAAATTAAATTGTAAGTATATTTGACATAGACTAAATAAATCAAATGAATATTCAGCAATTAGAATATATTATCGCCGTAGATAAATACAAACACTTTGGAAACGCTGCACAAGCGTGTTTTATTACACAGCCCACGTTAAGTGCAATGATTCAGAAGTTTGAAGATGAAATGGATGTGAAGATCTTTGACCGTACTACGCATCCGATCCGGACCACAGATGTAGGAATAGAGATTGTTACGGAAGCGAAAAGAGTAATTGATGCCATCAACGAATTAAAGAGTAAAGCTAATCTACTCAATAACGTGTTGGCAGGAAAACTTAATTTAGGGATTATCCCAACCGTTTCGGGTTTTATACTTCCCACAGTAATCTTTGACTTCTTAAAAAATCATCCAAAGATTGAACTTAATGTGAAGGAGATGACCACGGATAATATAATAAAGGCTTTAAAATCCGGTGAGCTTGATGCAGGTATAATTTCTACGCCGTACACTGCAGCCAATGAATTTTACCAGGATTTTCTTTTCAATGAAGAGCTAATGCTCTATTCTTCGGACGAAAGTGAAGAGCAAAAGGAAGACAGCTTTGTAGTTCCAGAGAAAATTGATGTACAAAAAGTTTGGTTGTTAGAGGAAGGAAACTGTCTTAGAACTCAATTTGAAAATATATGTGAACTTCGAGAAAATACGGTAAAGCCAAAGAATTTAGAATTTGTGGCATCTAATATTAATACCTTAATTCAACTGGTAGATAAATTGGGAGGTATGAGTATTTTACCAGAATTGGCGGTCGAACAATTATCGCCTAGCCAACAAAAGAAGGTAAAAAGATTTAGAAGTCCTTTTCCTTATCGTGAAATTTCCATGATCTATTACAAACCTACCTACAAGCAGAAAATTTTGGATGAAATGATCCTTTTTATCGCAGATTCTTTGAAAACAAAATTGAATTTCAACGATAATACTTCTGAATTTGTAGGTGTTAAACCACAATGATTTATAACAGCATTATAAATTTTGTTCTTTAATAAATAGTCTTTAAATTTGCTGCTAATATTTCAGGAGGAAAAATTTGAACTGATTGCAACCTCATAAAAAAATGCTAAAACAAAAATTCTCTTTTAGTTTTCGATTGCAATCTTCAGTTTTTCACTTCTATTTTTAATTTAAAACAAATAGAGATATGTCTTATTTATTTACTTCTGAGTCCGTTTCTGAAGGACATCCAGATAAAATCGCTGATCAAATCTCCGATGCTCTGATAGATAATTTTCTTGCAAATGATCCCACCTCAAAAGTGGCTTGTGAAACGTTGGTTACAACAGGACAGGTTGTTTTGGCAGGAGAAGTGAAGTCTACCGCATACTTGGATGTGCAGGATATTGCCAGAAAAGTCATTAATAAAATTGGTTATACCAAAGGCGAATATATGTTTAATGGGGATTCTTGCGGGATTATCTCTGCAATCCATGAACAGTCACCAGATATTAACCAAGGGGTAGATCGGATCTCAGAAAATGATGATTTTGAATCGAAGGCAAATTCCCAAGGTGCTGGAGATCAGGGAATGATGTTTGGGTATGCAACTAATGAAACTGAAAACTATATGCCATTGGCACTGGATCTGGCACACACGATCCTGAAGGAATTAGCAGTATTGAGACGTCAAAACGATGCTGTTAAGTATTTAAGGCCAGATGCGAAATCACAGGTGACCATTGAATATTCAGATGATCATAAACCAGTTAGAATTGACTCTATTGTAATATCTACGCAACATGATGACTTTGGAAGCGAGGAGGCAATGTTGGCCAAAATCAGAAAAGATATGATTGAGATTCTGATTCCAAAAGTGAAAGCAAAGCAGAAGCGAGAAATTCAAGAACTCTTTAATAATGAAATTAAATACCACATCAATCCAACAGGAAAATTTGTTATTGGTGGACCTCACGGTGATACCGGTTTAACCGGAAGAAAAATAATCGTTGATACGTACGGTGGTAAAGGTGGACATGGTGGTGGAGCATTCTCTGGAAAAGATCCTTCTAAAGTTGACCGAAGTGCAGCTTATGCGGTTCGTCACATGGCGAAAAATTTAGTGGCGGCTGGAGTTGCAGAAGAGGTCTTAGTACAGGTTTCTTACGCGATTGGAGTGGCACAACCATGTGGATTATATATTAATACCTACGGAACTTCGAAATTAGGATTGAATGACGGAGAAATTGCAGAGAGAGTTCAAAAAATATTCGATCTACGTCCTTACGCGATTGAACAAAACCTGAAACTCAGAAATCCTATTTATGAAGAGACTGCATCTTACGGACATATGGGAAGAGAGCCTTATATTGCAGATAAAACTTTTAAAAAGGCAAATGGGGCGGATTTAGTTGTTAAGGATTTAGAGTTCTTCACGTGGGAGAAACTCGACAAAGTAGACGAAATAAAAAAAGAATTTGGTCTTTAAAATTATTTAAATACACTGCTTTTTCAGAAATGTTAAAGCAGTTTTTTTTATCTTTATACCTTCTTTAAATGATACTATGAAAAAGAAAATCAGCTATTCGATTTTATTAACTCTGTTGTTTTGTAGCCTGGGCAAGGCTCAACTTACCGTTCATAAAATGGTTCATGCAGGATATGTTTACCAAAATCAAACTTTTGCAGAATTAGGTGGACGATTGCTTTTTCTAGAAAATGACGATGTAATTTATCGGGTTGGAGTTGCAGGGCTATTGGGAAGTGTGAATGGACAATTTGCGGTGTTGCCTAAATTACAAGGAGATATTTTGCTGAATTTTCAGCGTAATGTGGATTTGTACCACTCGTTTTACTTTTTAGCTGGTGCAGAAGCTACCACAAAATACATTGCTCCAAAATTAGGAGTAACGCTTTTTGGATTGGTTGATTTATCTGGTGGGTATGCTTTCCCAATTGGTCAAGCTGTTATTAACGGTAAAAAACTGGAAGGTCTGAATATCAATTTCACAGTGAATGTGCCGATAGTACTTATTCATCAGCTGCTTCAATAATATTTTTTATTATTTTTTTAACAAAAGTTAAACGATGTTAGATTTTTTACTATTTTAGCCACTTATAAACAACCCAGCGAATATAGATTTATACTTCTACATTTTTTTAATCTTGGATTTTCAATAAAACCTTAATGAATTTGGTTTGTGGATCCATGAATTTTTAAATAAGAGAATTATGAACACAAATACTGATAGCTGGCTGATTACTAATTTCATTCAAGGAGACGAAAAAGCGCTCTCTGTATTGATTGAAAGACACCAAAAAGAAATTTTCACTTATATTTTTTACAAAGTTCTGGACGACGCGTTAGCGAACGATGTTTTCCAAGATACTTTTATGAAAATCATCATTACTCTAAAAGAGGGGAGATATAATGAAGAAGGTAAATTTGTCCTGTGGGCCAAACGAATTGCCCACAACCTCATTATTGATCATTACCGCTTGAAAGCGAAGCATAACAAGGTTTCAGAAACTTCCTATGATAATGAAGAATTTTCTATTTTTGATTTGATCTCCGGGAAAGAAGAAAATATAGAAGAGCAGTTGATCAGCAAACAAATTCAGGAGGATCTACTTAGTATGCTGCAATACTTACCAGAAAATCAGCAGGAGGTGATTAAACTTCGTTTTTTTGATAGCTTGTCCTTTAAAGAAATAGCGGATCAAACGGAAACTAGCATTAACACGACTTTAGGTAGAGTGAGATATGCGCTGATCAACCTCAGAAAAATCATGGAAGAGCATCAAATTATTTTGACGAGATAATAATTTTCAAATACTGGCGTTTTTAATAAAAGTCGGGTATATGAAAAAAAATTACATTTTAAAGAAAAAAGACTTGAAACCTAGAAAAGAAACCATTGCGTTCTTGCTCAACTACTCCAGAAATATAGAAATGTTGAACTTCAACTCAAAAATTAATCTCGTTTTTAAGAACTAAATCTTAAATTTGTGCTGTATGAAAATTCAGCACATTTTTTTTGACCTCGACAATACGCTATGGGATCACCGCGGAAACGCTCATTCCACTTTACAGGAAATATTTAAGAGAGAAAACGTCCATCAGAAATACAATTTAGATTTTGAAGATTTCCATCGTGAATATTTTACGATCAATGAAAGACTTTGGGAGCAAATTCGTGATGGTGAAATTGATAAAGATTATTTAAGAAAGCATCGGTTTTACGATTCATTTCTCTTTTTTGGAATTGACGATTTTGAGCTTGCCCAAACTTTTGAAAGCAACTTTTTGGATGAAATTCTTAATTATAATGACCTTGTAGAAGGTGCTTTTGAAGTTTTAGAATACTTACATGATCAAGGTTATAAAATGCATATCCTCTCCAATGGTTTTAAAGAAGTTACCCATAGAAAATGTGAACTTTCCGGAATACAGAACTATTTCCAAACCATTACAAGTGCAGACGAAATTGATATTCGCAAACCACATCCTCAGATCTACGATTATGCGCTTAATAAAGCCAATGCAAAACCAGGGGAATCGATGATGATTGGTGATGATTGGATCGCTGATGTGGAAGGTGGAAAATCCTTCGGATTAGAAGTAATTTTCTATGATGCTTTTAATGATAATTTTAAAGCTGATGGAGTAAAAGTAATCAAGAAGTTGATTGAATTGAAAGAGCTTTTATAAAAAAACCTTTTCGCATGGAAAAGGTTTCATGAAATCTTGAATTTTACTAAACTCCTACACTCTTTCTTACTCGTGCAAGCGTTTCTAAAGCGACTGCTCGGGTCTTTACCGCGCCTTCCTGAAGTTTGTCTTCCAGTTCCGGCAAGTTGTTCATATAATAAGTGAACAGTTCTCTTTCTTTGGAAAATCTGGTCAGAATTAAATTCAGCAATTCGGTTTTTGCATGGCCATAACCATAGTTCCCCGCGAGGTATTTCTCTCTTAAAATTTCTGTTTCTGCTGGAGTTGCAATTAATTCATATAATGCAAAAACTTTATCGGTGTGTGGATCTTTAGGTTCTTCAAGTAATTTTGAATCGGTTTCGATTCCCATCACCTGTTTTTTCAGTTCTTTTTCGGGTAAGAAAATATTAATGATATTTCCTCTGGATTTCGACATTTTCTGTCCGTCAGTTCCTGGGACATATTTGGTATCTTCCTGCAACTCCGCTTGTGGCAAGACAAAAACTTCTCCCATTTGATGGTTAAATCTAGAACCCATATCACGCGCCATTTCTAAATGTTGCAATTGATCTTTTCCTACAGGCACTATTTCTGCATCGTACAATAAAATATCGGCTGCCATTAAAACCGGATAGGTAAACAACCCTGCATTTACATCGTCTAAACGGTCTGCTTTATCTTTGAATGAATGAGCTAATGTTAATCTCTGATAAGGAAAGAAACAGGATAGATACCAGGTAAGCTCACACGTTTCCGCGATATCACTCTGTCTGTAAAAGAAAGTTTTGTCTGTATCTAAACCGCACGCAAGCCAAGCTGCAGCGATTTCGTAAGTGTTCTGTTTTAATTCTTCTGCATTTTTGATCTGCGTCAAAGAATGGAGGTTCGCAATGAACAAAAATGATTCGTTACCTGTTTGTTTAGAAAGTTCGATGGCGGGTATAATAGCACCTAAAAGATTTCCTAAATGTGGTGTTCCGGTTGCTTGTATTCCGGTAAGAATTCTTGGCATTTGTTTGAATTTTTAAATAAAATTAATGAACTGCGAATTTAAGTGAATCTACATTAAAATGAATGATAAAGAATTCAAAGCTGTAGTTGATCATGTTTAAACATGGAGGTGAACAAAGATCTGAAAAACCGATCACGGAATGAGAATCTTTTTGCCTCCAAATTTTGGTTCTACTTCAAAAAGAAAATCGATAAAAACTTTTGCCCGTGCGAGTTTCTCTCTCATTGTGGTTTTGATCCCAGCATAAATATTTACATCTTTCGCGTTGTAACCATAAGCTTTGATCCCATATTTATGTGCGAGAAATACCGCCCTTTCATTATGAAAACGCTGGGAAATAATAATAAAAGAGGGTTGTCCGAAAATTTCTTTTGCTCGAACAACGGAATCTAAAGTTCTGAATCCCGCAAAATCTTCAAAAATTTTTTCTTCAGGGACTCCTGCTTTAATAAGCTCATTCTTCATATCCTCCGGCTCATTGTAATTTTTAGTAGAATTGTCACCACTTACAATGATATTTTGAATTTTCCCCGATTGGTACAATTGTGAAGCTGCTTTTATTCTATTGAAGAAGTATGCATTCGGTCGTCCGTTCCGAAGTGTTTTACTGGTTCCCAACAGAAGGCCGGTTTTTTCTTGAGGCAGCGTAGAGAGATCGGAAGTTACGTAGTCTTTGGTTTCACGTTCTACCTGCGCATTACTCCACCATATTAAAATAATTGAAAAGCCAAGGGTAATCAGTGTTGCTATGATGATGTTCTTAATAATTTTCATCTTTTAGAAGTCAAATCCATCAGGAAAAGCCTTTTTCCTAAAAATAATTAATAACGCAGCACCTACAGTAATAGCCGAGTCCGCAACATTGAAAATATACTTGAAGAATTCAATATGCTTACCGCCAATTAAAGGGAAGGTCTCGGGAACATTCCAGTCTACTAAAGGGAAATGTAACATATCAACTACACAACCTTTCATAAATGTGGAGTAGCCTTCCGCAATGGGGACTACTTTAGAAATGCCGCCGTATTCGATCCATCTGCCTATACTTTCGTCATAAACGGTCCCGCTGTCGAAAATCATTCCGTAAAACATTCCATCTATTAAATTTCCGATTGCTCCTGCAAAGATCATGGCCATTGGAATCAAAAGATAGTTGCTAGCACCTTCTTTCAGCCATTTTCTAAATAAATAAACCATGGCACCGATGAGGATCACACGGATAATAACCAAAAGATATTTACCTAATAATCCACCGAAATGAAAGCCATAAGCCATTCCTGGATTCTCTACAAAGGTGAGTTTAAACCCCGGAAATACCGGAATGCTTTCACCTAGATTAAAATGGGTCTTGATGTAAAATTTAGAAATCTGATCAATTAAAAGAATGATAATGGTAACTAATGCTATTTTCTTCATTACTAATCTCTCTTAGGTTTGTCTTTAAAATTTCTTGCGGGTTTTGCTCCTTTATCTGTTGGTGTTTTTGGTTCCGATTTCGGAGCCGCGTTATGATTTCTGGTGTGAAACTTCTCGAATTTAATACCCATGTCTTTCATTACACTTTTCAGTGCATTAAGTTCCATTTGGTTTTTGGGATGTACGATGAGGGATTCCATTTAAAATTATTTTTTTGATAGTTCGTCTAGTCGCTTTTTTTCTTTTGGGGTCAAATCTTTCAGCCCATTTTTCCCTATTTTACTTAAGATTTTATCAATCTCGTTTTGTCTGTCTTTTTTCTCGGAATTATATTGATCATCAATCGTATAATAGTTTTCTTTATTCGGAATAAATTTTTCTTTGAGATCTTTTCGGAAAAAATAGATGAAGATAACTGCAACAGCAAGTAAAATAAATAATGTGCTCATGAATTTAAACTATAAATGTACAAAGTAGTCTGTATTCATTAACACCTATTACTTTGTACATTATTAAAGTTAAACGATTTATTTATCGTTGCATATTTTTTGCTTCAATGCTTAACGTTGCATGTGGTACTGCAAAAAGTCTTTCTTTAGGGATTAATTTTCCTGTTACACGACAAATTCCGTACGTCTTATTTTCAATACGAATTAGCGCATTTTTTAAATCTCTTACGAATTTCTCCTGTCTTCCCGCCAAAATTGAGTTTTGCTCTTTGCTCAATGTCTCTGCACCTTCTTCAAAAGCTTTGAAGGTAGGCGAAGTATCATCAGTTCCATTATTTTGGTTGTTGATGAAACTTTCTCTAATCAGCATTAAATCTCTTTCAGCTTTCGCTATTTTACCCTGAATAATTACTTTAAATTCCTTTAAGTCAGCATCGCTGTACTTTTGTCTGTCTTCTGCCATAGTTTTATTTTTTTATTGGTTGAAATGAATCACGAATTTAAACGCATCTCATTATCAAATCATTATCGTTTTTGAACTTCTACTTTAAATTTGACATCGTCAATCTCGATTTCATCAAAATTTGAGAGTGAATTTACAATTTCTATTCTATCTGACAACACTTCTGTAGAAATATATGCATTATTGTTCATAAGTTCATTTTCAAAGGGACTCTTTTCTTCCAAACGTATTGAAATTTTGTCAGTTAGATCGAATTCTTTTTCCTTTCGTAAATTTTGAACTCTATTAATGAATTCTCTCGCAATTCCTTCTGCTTTTAATTCTTCGGTTAATGTCAAATCCAATGCCACAGTAAGTTTTCCTTCGCTGGTAACCGTCCAACCTGGAATGTCTTTCGTAAATATCTCCACATCATCCAAAGAGATTTCATAACCTTGAATTTCCATTTTTCCTTCTTTTTCAAGAGTGGAAATTTGTTCAGCATTGAAATTGGTGATTTCTCCAGCTACCGTTTTCATGTCTTTCCCAAGTCGTGCGCCCAAAGTTTTGAAATTCGGTTTGATCTGTTTGATAATTAAATCTGCCGCTTCATCAGCATTGATCAATTGCAATTCTTTCACATTTACTTCTTGTTTTACCAATTCTGAAACTGCTAATATCTGCGCTTCTGTTTTCTTATCCAAAACTGGAATCATCACTTTTTGAAGTGGCTGTCTTACTTTGATGTTTTCTTTCTTTCTCAATGAGAATACCATCGATGTAATCTGTTGTGCTAAATGCGTTTTCTCTACCAAATCCTGATCGATCAAGCTTTCCTGAGCTTTCGGGAAATCAGTCAAGTGAATAGATTCTGCGTCGTTCTTACCAGTAATTTTATTTAAATCCTGGTATAACTGATCCATGAAAAACGGTGCAATTGGTGCTGCAATTTTCGCCACAGTTTCCAAACAAGTATATAAAGTTTGATAGGCTGAAATCTTATCTTCAGAATAATCACCTTTCCAGAATCTTCTACGGCAAAGTCTTACATACCAGTTACTTAAATTGTCATTAACAAAATTATTAATGGCTCTCGCCACTTTTGTCGGTTCGTAATCTTCGTAGAAAGCAGTTACTTCTTTTACTAATAGATTTAATTCAGATAAAATCCAACGATCTATTTCCGGACGGTTTTCTACGTCTTTTTCAGCGTAGGTAAATCCGTCAACATTCGCATAAAGAGCGAAGAATGAATAAGTGTTATATAATGTTCCGAAGAATTTTCGTCGAACCTCATCAATTCCTTCAAGATCGAATTTTAAATTCTCCCAAGGATTTGCATTGGCGATCATATACCAACGCGTCGCATCAGGTCCGTATTTTTCTAAGGTTGTAAATGGATCTACAGCATTTCCTAAACGTTTTGACATTTTCTGGCCGTTTTTATCCAGAACTAAACCATTAGACATTACATTTTTGTACGCTACAGAATCGAAAACGGACGTTGCAATTGCGTGCAAAGTGTAAAACCAACCTCTTGTTTGGTCAACTCCTTCCGCGATAAAATCTGCTGGGAACGCTTTGTGAGAATCGATCATTTCCTTGTTTTCAAAAGGATAATGCAATTGTGCGTAAGGCATTGAGCCCGAATCAAACCAAACATCAATCAAATCAGACTCGCGATTCATTGGTTTTCCTGAAGCTGAAACAAGGATAATTTTATCGACGATATTTTTATGCAAATCGATATTCGCATAATTTTCTTTCGACATATTTCCAACCTCGAATTTTGCAAAAGGATTTTCAGACATGAATCCAGCATCCATTGATTTCTGGATTTCAGTCATTAATTCTTCTACAGATCCAATGATAATTTCTTCTTTTAAATCTTCCGTTCTCCAGATTGGCAAAGGAATTCCCCAATATCTAGAGCGGGAAAGATTCCAGTCATTTACGTTTACAAGCCAGTTTCCAAATCGTCCTTCACCCGTTGATTTTGGTTTCCAGTTGATGGTTTCATTGAGTTCAATCAAGCGATTTTTAACTGCTGTCATTTTTACAAACCAAGAATCCAAAGGATAATATAAAACAGGTTTGTCAGTTCTCCAACAATGCGGATAACTGTGAACATATTTTTCTACTTTGAAAGCTTTGTTTTCTGTTTTTAAAAGAATCGCTAATTCTACATCCCAAGATTTTTCAGGCGCAGTTCCAGCGTTGTAATATTCATTTTTAATATATTTTCCAGCGAATAATTCTGGTGTATTCCCTCCTTTTAGAAAACGTCCTTGTAAGTCAACCAACGGAACAAGATTGTCGTTTTCATCTCTAATCAACATTGGCGGAATGCCGTTTTCTTTTCCAACTCGAGCATCGTCCGCTCCAAAAGTCGGCGCGATATGTACGATCCCGGTTCCATCTTCTGTGGTGACGAAATCTCCGATAATTACACGGAAAGCTTTGTCAGCATTTTCAGCAGGCAAAAACCATGGAATCAATTGTTCGTATTCGGTTCCAGCTAAATCAGCACCAGTGAATTCCTTCAATATTTGATAAGGAATCGTTTTGCTTTCTGAAGTGTAATTGGCAAAATCCTCATCCGTTCCAATAGAATATTTCTTGCCAAAATTCTTCTGTAAAAGTACGTTGGCTAAAACGATAAGAATTGGCTCAAAAGTATATTGGTTAAAGGTTTTCACCAAAACGTATTCAATATCTCTTCCAACTGCTAAAGCGGTATTGGAAGGTAAAGTCCAAGGTGTTGTCGTCCACGCAAGAAAATATACATTTGATTTTGGTTTCGCTGCTTCAAATTCTTCCCAATGCAATGCGCCTCCACAAGTGTTTTCTGCAATATCGCAGCTTTCATTTTTGGAATCTGGATAAGCGATTGCTGATAATGTTTTCCATGCCTCGCTCGCGTTTTCAGGGGCTCGTTTTAATTTAAACTGCGCAACTACGGTGGTATCGGAAACATCACGATATGTTCCTGGCTGATTTAATTCATGAGAAGATAAACCGGTTCCGGCAGCTGGAGAATATGGTTGAATCGTATAACCCTTATACATTAAATCTTTATCGTAAAGTTGCTTCAAAAGCCACCAAACGGTTTCCATATATTTCGGTTCGTATGTGATATAAGGATCTTCTAAATCTACCCAATATCCAATTTTTTCGGTCAGATCGTTCCAAACATCGGTGTAGCGCATTACTGCATTACGACAAGCTTGGTTGTAATCTTCTACAGAAATGGTCTTTCCAATATCTTCTTTAGTAATTCCTAATTCCTTTTCTACGCCTAGTTCAATCGGCAAACCATGGGTGTCCCAACCTGCTTTTCGAAAAACTTGTTTTCCATTTTGAGTTTGGTACCGGCAAAAAATATCCTTCAAAGCTCTCGCCATCACGTGGTGAATTCCAGGCATTCCATTCGCAGATGGCGGACCTTCATAAAAAACATATTCCGGTTGCCCGTTACGAATTTCGACGGATTTCTTGAAAGTTTGATTCTGATCCCAAAATTGGGTAATGTTTTCGGCTACGGCCGTTAGGTTAAGATTTTTATATTCGGTAAACTTCTTCATTTTCAATCAGTTTAACAGGATTTATCCTGATTTATTAAGTTTGCGAATATAAGGATTTTAAGGGAAATTTTTAGTACAGAGAAAGGGAAATTTTGTTTTTGGAGATTCCTAAAATTAAGGAGGTTACAATTATATTTGATTATTCCATTAATCTGTTGGTACTGACGAGCTATTTTTCAAAGTATGATACCGAATTTATCTCTTTTAAAATTTAAAGAAATTATTGTCCGTATTTCTTTAGGCTTTGTGTAATGTTTTGTTTATTAGTGGTATAGCTGTCTTAATCATGATTTTTTCTGCGGCTTAAACTTTTGTAAAAAGAGGTAAGAAAGGAATCCAATTAAGATAGAGAAGGTGACTGAAAGTATTAAGCTCCCTATTATATATTGAGTCAGATTTTCTTTAATGAATTCCAAATCGAAATTCTGATTGTCCATATTTCCTTGTGTGGTTACGAAGGGCGCACCAACGATCATGGAAGCGAATATGATTAGAGGGATAAACGGAGGGAATGTAATCTGGGAAGCCATGAAAGTCAACATTTTGTTCATTTTAAAATAAACAGACAAAGAAATAGCTAAGAGCGAGTGGAATCCCCAGAAAGGGGAGAGACCGATAAAAATTCCAAGAGCAATTGATTTTGCTTTCACTTCGTTGCTTCCATCACTTTCCATCACGTTTTCCTTCAGGAATTTTTTCAAACCTTTCCTACGAAAGTATCGGTAAAAAACTTTCTGACTTTGTAAGGTATTTTGAATCAATTTTTTCAAGAGAATTGGCGGATTTAAGCAAATGTAAGGGTTTTTATGCTTTCTTCTTCCACTGCATATAAAGACTTAAAGCTTGTCATTAAAAAAAAACTTCTACTTTTGCACAAAATTTCGAGGATGTCAAAAAACTTAGTGATTGTAGAATCACCAGCGAAAGCAAAAACGATTCAAAAATATTTAGGGAGCGATTTCGAGGTGAAATCGAGTTTCGGGCATATCCGAGATCTGCCTAAAAAAGGAATGGGAATCGATTTGACTTCCTTCACTCCGGATTATGAAGTTTCTGCAGATAAAAAGAAGTTAGTAGCCGAGTTAAAAGCAGCTGTGAAAAAAGCGGACATCGTTTGGTTAGCGTCCGATGAAGATCGAGAGGGTGAAGCGATTGCTTGGCATTTGGCGCAGGAATTAAAGTTAAAAGAAGAAAATACGAGAAGAATTGTTTTCCATGAAATTACCAAGAATGCAATTTTAAAAGCGATTGATAATCCGAGGAATATTGATCAGAATTTGGTGAATGCACAACAAGCCAGAAGGATTCTTGATAGAATTGTAGGTTTTGAAATGTCACCAGTGCTTTGGAAAAAAGTGAAAACCGGACTTTCTGCCGGAAGAGTTCAATCGGTTGCGGTTCGTTTGGTGGTTGAAAGAGAGTTGGAAATTAGAAATTTCATCCCAAAATCTACCTTTAAATTAGAAGGTGTTTTTCTCAATAAGACGAAACAGGAAATTACGGCAAAACTCAAAAAAGATTTTGCAAAAGAAGCGGAAGCAGAAGCGTTTTTAAAACAATGTCAAGGGACTGGCTTCTCGGTTTTAAATGTGGAAACAAAACCAGGAACCCGTACAGCCTCTGCGCCTTTTACAACTTCTACGCTACAGCAGGAAGCAAGTAACAGATTAGGTTATGGAGTGACTGCAACGATGAGAGTAGCACAAAGATTATATGAAGAGGGATTTATTACCTATATGAGAACAGATTCTGTAAATCTTTCTCAGGAAGCAATCAACGGTGCAAAAGCACAAATTCTTTCAGAATACGGAGATGAGTATTCTAATCCCAGAAATTATACCACCAAATCCAATACTGCGCAGGAGGCTCACGAGGCGATTCGTCCAACTGATTTCGCAATGAAAACGATTGGTGATGTACAATTGAATAAATTATATCAGTTAATTTATAAAAGAACTTTAGCTTCTCAAATGACGAACGCTAAAATCGAAAAAACCGTGATCGAAATTGGAAATGAAAAATTACCACAACATTTTGAAGCGCAAGGGGAGGTGATTATTTTTGATGGTTTCCTGAAAGCATACGGAATTGTAAAGGCAGAAGATGAAGAAGAGGAAAACAACGAAAAATTATTACCAAAAGTCGCCGTTGGTGAAGATCTGGATTATAAAAAGATAGAAGCAACCCAGAAGTTTTCTCGACCTTCGGCCAGATATACAGAGGCGGGATTGGTTAAGAAACTCGAAGAATTGGGAATCGGCAGACCTTCAACTTATGCGCCCACGATTCAGACGATTCAAAACCGTGAGTATGTAGATAAGCGCGAATTGATTCCACAGGAGCGGGAGATCATGAAGATATCTTTGAATAAGACAGACCTGAAGAAGGAGGTTCTGACTGAAAAATTTGGAGGTGATAAAAATAAATTTGTGCCCACGGATATTGGGGAGGTTGTGAACGATTTTTTAACTCAGAATTTTGCTGAAATTCTAGATTATGGATTTACGGCGAAAGTTGAGCAGGATTTCGATCACATTGCAAATGGTGAGGAAAAGTGGAAAGAAGTATTGCAGGGGTTTTATAAAGATTTTCATCCTAGAATTGAAGATGTAGAAGAAAATGCAGATCGTGCAAACGGGGAAAGGATTTTAGGTGTAGATCCTAAATCTGGAAAAAATGTACTCACCAGAATTGGACGGTTTGGACCTATGGTTCAAATTGGAGAACAGGATGACGAAGAGAAGCCTGTTTTCGCAAGTTTAATGGCATCCCAAAATATTGCAACCATTACTTTAGAAGAAGCTTTAGAATTATTCAAAATTCCATTTGACCTAGAGCCTTTCGAAGATCAAACGGTGACCATCGGTGTTGGTCGTTTTGGACCTTATGTGAAATGGGGAGAAACTTTTATCAGTATTCCAAGAGGTGAAGATTCGCTTTCTATTACTCAGGAAAGAGCGGAAGAAATCATTAAAGAAAAGAAAATTGCTGATGCGCCCATTGCCAGTTTCAAAGGTGAACCGGTGACCAAAGGAACCGGGAGATTCGGACCTTTTATCAAGTATCAGTCCATTTTCATCAATGTCCCAAAGCGGTATGATTTTGATAATCTTTCCCAAAGTGACATCAATGAGTTGATAGAAGCAAAACTGGAAAAAGAAGCGAACCGTTATATACAACAATGGGAAGAAGAAAAAATATCCATAGAGAATGCGAGATGGGGTCCAATTGTTAAACTTGGAAAAAACATTTTTAAAATTCCTAAAAATAAGAAAGAAGAAAAATATACTGCTGAAGAATTGGCAGATGTTTCTCTGGAGGAAGTGAAGAAATGGATTACCGCACAGGATAAAAATGCCTTTAAAGTAAAGGCGAAAAAAACACCTGCGAAAAAACCCGCAACCAAAAAGGCTGCAGTGAAGAAAGTTGCGGTAAAGAAAGCGAGTCCGAAAAAGGAGTAAAAAAACTAATTCGATTGAATTTCTAATCTTCTAATGATACCATCTTTAGAAGATTTTTTTATTTATTCGCGTTAATATTTGGAGCTAAAATTTCTTGCAAGAAGTTGGCTTGCTTACTAAAGCACTAATGATTTTCATAAAAATCAATTTTTATCTTCTCATTTACAGAATGTTGAATAAAATTTTTTATAGGGAGTTTTAAACGAAAAATTTTAACATTATTTTTTATTTTGTATTTATTATTTTGTTAACTTTATCATAGATTTATGTGGGTATATTGAAATTAAAAATATTATTTTCAGTTTATTCATATCGAAAGTAGTTTGTTGTTGTGAACAATTGATAATGTGCAATTAGTTAAATTTTTTAAATTATGGAAAAATATTTACTTTTAATAAGCTGCTTTTTTACGCAGATGCTTTTTGCTCAGACTTCCATCCCAGCGAAAGCTCCCAATAGTTATATTTACGATATTGATTTTGCACGTCTTCACGGATTGGGCGGGATAGAGATTCCTGTGAAGAAAGCTTATGAAATGTGGTCAAATTACGAATATTTAAAAATCAATGGAACCGCTAGCCCAATTCCGGAGGGTATTCAATCAGCGACCATGTATTGGGAGGATGTTCCTGGATTAGTTCAGAATGTTGCTATAGTTGAGTCCGGTGATCCTGCTGCTTCTAACATTAAAGTTTCTATTAATAATTCAAAAGGTAAAGGTAATGCTGTTATTACTTTTAAAGTAGATGGAGTTATTTATTGGAGTTGGCATATTTGGGTAACAGACAACCCAACTGAGGGAGTTACCTACGGTCAAGGATTTGAAACGGATATTAATAACAACCCTGTTTCTATTCAATATATGGATCGTAATTTGGGTGCCCTAAGCAATAGTTTCTTAGGGGATCAATGGCAAAAAAGTGGTGGATTAATGTATCAGTGGGGACGTAAAGATCCATTTCCACCGTTGGTATATAAAGATGCAAATTTCTATGAGATATCAGGGGAGTTAGGTATTTTGAAGCATAAGCAAATAGATGCTGTTCATACAATTCCAGTACAGATTCGACCTTTTAATGAGATTGAAAAGAACATGAAATTAGCAGTAAATAATCCACTGCTATATATTATTAACACAGAAAATACCGGAAATTGGTTTTCAAATCAGCGTTTTAAAATACCTGGTGCCGATCCGGATTATAAAACTTGGGATCTATGGTCCGATAATGCAAAGGGAGGGAATAGTAACGCAAATAGTTCTAATGCCACGTTAAAAAAAGAAAGCCGCTCTTATGAATTGAAATCCGAATTGGATCCATGCCCAAACGGTTGGCGAATTCCCTCTTATTATGGGCGTGTCACCCAGAATAATAATTTGGCATTTTTTGGTAAAAGAGATTGGAATAATGATGATAACAATGTTAATCAACGACAGCTTTTTCCAAATACGGTTAATCAGAGTCTTAACGGCATAAAGGTTTATCCAGGAATAGGTATGGATTTTACCAGTGCCCAAGGAGGATCTAGAAATTTAGGAATTTTGCCGGTTTCTGGTGGATATGTTTATTATCCCAATAGCGTTGCGCCGAATGCACCAATAGGGGTTACCTTTCAGGATAATGCTTCAAACGGAGGTTTGTGGAGTGCAACTTTTAGCTATGATGGAGCAAGGTTGTTTTCTATGATTTCGGATCCTTTCAGAACAAATACTGCAGTAGGTTTGCATGCGATCTATAACAACCAGACCAATCCTACAAAAGCAGGAAATGCGGTTAGATGCATGAAGGATCCTAATATGGCGGCAATTGGTAATTTTGCCACTGCATATTTTGCTAATGAGAAGGAAGACTATAGAGTTGGGCTTGAAGATCCAAATTCCTATATTTTAGTTAATGAAAGAAATCTCGCAATTCCTGTTAGTAAAGCATTTTCAGTTTATAATCAATATCTTTCCGATCACGAAATGTTACCAAGTGATCGTTTGGTCGCAAAAGTTCTATGGACAACAAATCCCAATCTTATAGGAAAAATTTCTATCAGTAAGGATTTACAGGATCCAAGAAATTCGATAATTAATATTGCCGCAATTCAAGGACAGAAGGGAAATGCTGTAATTTCTTTACATAACGGTGTTGCAGATAGCCCTATTTACTGGACCTGGCATATTTGGGTTGCAGAAGATAGTCCAACTGCCCAACCGATAGTTTACACTACGGAATCTACTATTCCTACTCAATTTAATTTTGTAAATGCTACAGCAAGTAAGTTGCCGAGTTTAACTACTGTTTTTATGGATCGGAATCTGGGCGCGATAAGTAAAGATATCTCAACGGGACTAGCGAATGGAATGCATTATCAATGGGGAAGAAAGGATCCCATGCCCTCGTTTCCTAATGGTGAATCAATCTATAGGTCTGCTCCGAGTACGAAATTGCCACCACAGCAAATTTCACGTTCGGCTCTTATTTCAGAAACAAAAGCAAAAGTTAGAGGGGCAAATGGTGTGCAATATTTAGAAATCACCTCAGAAGATTATCAGAATGAGTATACCGAATCTTATGAAAATTATGGATCTACCAATCCAATACCGCAGCAGAAAATTGAAGAAAATCTAGCGTATTCTGTAGAGAATCCAATGATTTTCTTTTATCAACCCAACATAGGGAATCTTTATAACGGTGGAAATCATTATGCCAATAATTTATCAGAGATCCGCGATTGGATTACGGATGGTCGTGCTCAAGCTGATAATAGATGGGGGCATGCAGATCAAAAATCTCCGTTTGATCCCTGCCCAAAAGGTTGGCGCGTGCCTGATGTTTCATTTACTAATTTATATACTGGTTCAAAAGGCAATTCTCCATGGTACAATGGATATAAGAATGATGTTTATGGAAAATCAGGGGTTATCCAGGATCAGTGGCATAATATTGCTGATTCATATTTAGGAATTGTCGATGGTGAAAATGGATGGAAGTTTGAGAATGCATTATATCCTATCGGTGAATTTCCAAATGATGGAATGCGTGGTGAATTGGGTGAAAGTGAAATGACCTTCGATCGATCTGGGTTATGGCTAGCCTCAATGGCCGATTTAAATACAGGCTTTGCATTATCCATGCAATTTGAAGGTAACAGAATGCAAACTGGAACTGGAGCATATCCACAGGCTGGCATGTCGGTAAGGTGTGCTAAAGATGAAAAAAGAATGCTGGGGTCACCTGATGATACTAGCGATAATAATGAACAGTCTAATGCAAAAAACCGTGATATTATTGTAAATCCTGTAAATAAAGAATTGAAAATTCTGCCTAATCCTTTTAAAGAGCAGTTTTTTATTAAAAATGCAGATACAAAGACGGTTGAACTTTTTGATCTTTCAGGAAAATTAGTTTTACAAACTGCCGTTCAAGATGGACTGGTAAGTGCTCATGGACTGGTAAGTGGTATTTATATTGTAAAAGTAACGATGAAAGATCAAACTGTAATTACCAAGAAAATAATAAAGCACTAATTTACTTGGACGTGAACTTAATAAAAAAGCACGGCAGTTTGGTCGTGCTTTTTCGTTACTTTTGTTTTTATTTATAGAAATTGATTATGAACTTAGAAGATATCTTGATTGCACCAAAAGAAATAAAAAGTGAAGCGTGGCAACTTGGCAGTACAATCTCAACTGAAATTAGAGAAGGGGGAATCGTGCTTGTGTTCTGTTCAGATTATCGTGGAGTGAGAAATGGAAAAGCAGAGATTCAGGATTACAAGAGGGTAAGAGAACAATTATATCATCTTTCAAAACTCGATTTTGAGATCCCGATTGCTGATTTAGGAGATTTAATCTCTGGAAAAGGGCATGAAGATACACACTTCATTTTACAGGAAATTATTTCGCTTTGCCTTTCTAAGAATGCAATTCCAATAATTGTTGGGGGTGGAAATGATTTAGCTTTTGCTTTATTCTCTGCGATTAATTTTCATCACCAGAACATTAATTATACTCAGATTTCTAATCTCATTAACTTAGATAACAGCGGCGATACCATTACTGAAAAAAATTTCCTGTCAAAAATATTAAGTTCTAAAAACTTTACTATTAAGAATTACCACCATTTAGGATATCAAAAGCATTTAAATGAAGTAGATTCAGTAAGGTTGATGCGTCAGGTAGATTTTGAGGTGATTCGATTAGCAGAGATGATGAATAATACAGAAAAGACTGAGCCCTTCTTTCGGTTTGCAGATTTGATAACAGTGAACTGTGATGCGATTGAAAGCAGAACTGGCGCCTTCTCGGTAAATCCGCAAGTCAATGGATTAAATAATAGGGAAATCTGTGCTTATATGAAAGAGATTGGATTAAGCAGGAATCTGAAATCCGCAGGAATTTTTAATTATAATGCTGAATCAGAAAATTTTATGAATCATCAGCTTTTAGCGCAAATGATTTGGCATTTGGTTGAAGGCATTAATATTCAGCGAACACATCCAGCTGAGCGCTCATATGAAACATTTTGGGTGATGACAGAAGATACGAAGTATGCTTTTCAGCGGGATGTATTTAGTGATTTATGGTTTTTTGGTGATGATGAAAAGGAAGAAAACTGGATTCCATGTTCTTTTTCAGATTATGAGGCAGCTAAAAGAGGACTTGTTAATCCTCGGTTTCTTAAATAATTTCGGGAAATATGAATAATGTTAATAAGTACTTAAAAATACTTATTTTTGCGGCTTAAACAGAGTATGAAAAGATTATTTACAAAAGTATTTTCGACACCTTACTTGCTGATTCTCCTGGCCACTCTTTTGAAAATCCCTCTGTTTTTCACTAAAAATATTCAGGAAGACTCCTTTATAACATGGAGGGTTGCAAGAAATTTCATTGATTATGGAGTGATAGGTTTTAATGGTGATGAGCGAATATCAGCATCTACAACTCACTTCTATGTTTTTATTACCTCGATTTTTCAATTGATTTTTGGCGAAAATTTTATTTTCCCTTTGCTCATTTTCAGTAGTGTATTATTTGCAATCGGGTCAGTTTGGTTGAGCAGGATACTGTTTCCTTCTAACCTGTTTCTTCAAGGGTTTTTTGTAGTTCTTCTTAACATCACCCCACCGGCACTTACTGCATCTTGTCTTGGGATGGAATATGGGATCTTGTTTTTTCTCTATAATGGACTGCTTTACTTTGGGCTTTTTAAAGAGAATAAGTGGGCTTATTTTATTTTCCCAATTCTCTTACTTTGGACAAGAGTAGATACTGTTATTTTTCTTGGCATATTTTTTTGCGGAGATTTATATCTAAAAAGAAAACTAAATTACATCTATGTTTTCGGTGGTATTATTGGATTGATTACTGTGGTCGGCTTTAATTATATTTATTTTGGTGAAATCGTTAATCATACCATTAGTGCAAAAAAAATTGCTTATAAAAATTTGATGCAGAATAACAGTGTTGAATTTTTCTTATATCAATGGGCTTATTATGGAGGATTAATAAAAAAGTACGGATTTTTAACCTTTGCTGTGTTTGTACTTTATTTAATTTTCACTGGATTTACGATTTACAAAATACTTAAGAAAAAAACTTCGGGAATTTCTATTGTTAAAGTTGTTTTAGTCTTGCTGGTTGTTTTCGCGCTATCGAAAATTACGATCTTTTCATTTTTTAAAGCCTATTTTGATTGGTATTATTGGATCCCACGTGTATTTCTTTTTGTCGTTTTACTTTATTACTTCTTAGCAGTGAATACCTGGAATAGAAAAGGTGTTTATTCGGTTCTAATTTTGTTTTTCATAGGACTTTATGCGTTCCAATGGATTCAATCTTATACCATTGGGTTTATGGAAGAAAGACAAAGGTTCACTATCGCGTCTGATATTAATAAAGATGGGGTGAGCATGAAACAGTCGATATTACTGGAACCTGCGGGAATTATTCCATTTTATACGAATCTATATACTTATGATGAGGTAGGGTTGGTTAATTCCAGGATAAATGATGAAATGCTAAAAGATGAAAATTTCTGGTGGAGTAACTCTGTGAAGAGATTTGAGCCTGATTACATTTTAACAATTTCGAAAAAGCCGGGAGCTGAAAACAGTTTGTATTCACTCAATCAGGCAGACATGTTGAGTTTTGAAAGGAATTATCAACTAGTAAAAGAATATCCAATCGCAAGGATCCACAATAGTGCGCCCGTGATTTTGAAATGGATTTATCAACTTAGGCCGATTGGTAAGGATTATTTTCTTTATAAGAAACGCAACGAAAAATTTCAGTAGAATGCCGAAGATATCTATTATTGTGCCGGTTTACCAAGTGGAAGAATATCTAAGAAAATGCTTGGATTCTTTGGTAAATCAGACTCTGCAGGATATTGAGGTCATCGTAGTTAATGATGGCAGTGTAGACAATTCACAAAGCATTATTGATGAGTATCAACAGAAATTTCCGCATTTAATTAAGGGGTTTTATAAATCGAATGGAGGTTTAAGTGATGCCAGAAACTTCGGTTTAGAGCAAGCTACAGGATCATTTTTAGGGTTTGTGGATAGTGATGATTATGTCTCGCCCACGATGTTTGAAGAAATGTACGAGCTCGCTAAAAAGCATCAAGCAGACTTAGTGATCTGTAATTTGCAAAAAGTTGATCAAAATGGTAATGTTACTCAAAAACTTACACAAATCCCAAATATGCCCGAAAGTATCCAGTTGCCAGACCATTTCTCGGTTTTTTCGGATCTTTCCTACTTTGCTTGTAATAAAATTTTTAAGAAAGAACTTTTTTGTGGGGTGCGCTTCAAGAAAGGGATACATTTTGAAGATATTCAGTTAATTCCTCAGGTGCTCTTAAAATGTGAAAGGATTGCACAAACACAAACGTATCACTATAATTATTTAGAAAGGCAGGATTCTATTACCAAAATTCACACGGTAAAGGGTTTAGATATTTTAAAAGCAGTAAATGATGTGACGCAGTTTTTTTTAACCTCTCCATATAAAAATCAAATGGCAGATCTGAAAAATTTTCAAATCTTAGAAGGGGTTTATACCTTTATTGCTTATCAAGCTTTTGTAAAAGATAAGCATGATTACACAAAAATGTCTCTTGAAATGCGAAATTATAGACTAAAAAATCAAATATCATTGTTAGATCTTTTATTCTATAGACGATTTGGTAAAAATTATCTTTTATCTTTACCATTGAGAAAACAAATTTATTACCTCTTTTACTTTATTGGAGCCGATAAATTCTTGAAAAAGCTGTTGTAAAAATACCACTTATTGATGCCAATTCTACACCCTATTTTCGTAATTATTTTTCTGTTTCTTGCTTTTGGAAGTTATTGGGAAATATTCAGGTTGCAAAAGAAGCAGAGTGTCTTCGTGTGGATTGCAGGTATATTAATTGTAATTGCAGTTGGGTTTCGACTGAACGCGGGGGCAGATTACCCTGTGTACAAAATGTTATTTTCCGGTTTTGCAATGTATACCACTTACGGAGATGTTCTGGACAAAGCGCTTTTTCGCCCAAATACCGAACAGATAGAATGGATTTTTGTTTTAATTAATAAATTGGTATTTGATTTTGGTTTTCCTTTTTATATCGTTACATTTATAATGGCGCTTATTACGGTGAGTCTTAAGTTTACTGCTATTTACAAAAATGTAGCTTTTCCTACTTTAGCATTGCTTTTTTACTTTATGCCCATTATGTTTTTTGAAGATTCTGGACAGATGAGGCAAGGAATTGGAATTGCTTTTTGTATAGCCTCTTTTAAATTTATTAAAGACCGTAATCTGTCCATGTTCTTGTTATGTATGTATATCGCGCTTGGTTTTCATAAAACTTCAGTTGCATTTCTGCCTGCTTATTGGTTGGTGAAAATACCGATGAACAGCAAGAGGATTTTTTGGGTGTTGGTTATTGCCTTGTTATGTTCGCCGCTAGAACTGTATAGGTTTGGTGGTGGCCTTTTTAGTTCTATTTCTCCCGATGATCTTTCTGGTGCGTATACGGGTTATCTTGATGATCGGTATTATGGTACAGAAGTGGAAACGGGTTTAAATGATATTGTGAAATTATTTTTTATAGGAATTCTTATCAAATATGATAAGAAAGGATGTGAGAATGTCTTGTGGTACGAGTATATGAGGAATCTCGCGGTTTTTGGACTTGCCCTCTTCTATTTCTTCCGGTCGAATGAGATATTTGCAGTCCGGCTGCCCGGTGCTTATATGTTTTTTATGACCATGTTCTGCATGAGTAATCTGGTATATGCCGTAAGAGAAAAGACCAGACAAATTTTATACATAGGATTTATGAGTTATTTGGTGGCGATGTTTTTCTACTTTGGAAAAGGGAACGGAGATAGAGGTGGTTTTACATCAGATCGGTACACTAACGCACTTTGGTAAATATATGAACGAGCTAGTTAAAGATTTTTTTGAGAGTTGGGGCATACCTTTATTTTATATAAAGTTAGTACTTGGTATGCTGTTATCATTTGTAATTACTTTCATTTCTATTCCGACAATTATTAAAATTTCTCGCCGGAAAAACCTTATGGATGAGCCAGGAGTGAGAAGTTCCCATCTAAGAAAAATTCCAAATCTTGGTGGGATAGCCATATTTTTCTCTCTTTCCGTTTGCGCATCTATATTTGCATTTGAACTCTTTGAACTTTATAAATTTTTATTTGCTTCTTTAGTTATACTGTTATATGTCGGAGTAATGGATGATATCGTGGTGATGAGAGCTTATAAAAAATTGCTGGCTCAGATCGCTGTGACAGCCTTAATGGTTTTAGGATCCGATGTCCGGATCAGAAGTTTTTTTGGGCTGTTGGGTATCTATGAACTTAATTATTTTATAAGCGTTATCGTAAGCATGTTTACTTTTATTATTTTGATAAATGCATTTAATTTAATAGATGGTATTGACGGATTAGCGGGTGGTTATTCGGTGGTTTGTAGTCTCTTCTTCGGTATAAGTTATTTTCGATTAGGGGAATTTAATTATCCTTTGGTAATATTATCTGCTACTATTATCGGTTCCGTTGTTGCTTTTCTTTATTATAATTTATCAAATTACCGAACTAATAAAATTTTCATGGGCGATACTGGATCTATGATTTTAGGATTTTTGCTGGCGTTTACTGCCATCTGCTTTATCGATACTTTTGTTGATAAACATTTGCCTAATGTGCCAAGATATTACTTGCAAGCTGCTCCAGCAGTAACTATAGCAATCCTGATTTTGCCAATAGTAGATACTTTACACGTTATCATTATCCGTTTAATCAATAAAAAATCTCTTTTCGTAGCCGACAGAAATCATATTCATCATTGTCTGTTAGATTTGGGATTAACGCATCGGCGATCGTCCGTATATATAATCGGTTATTATCTATTTATTGTCGCCACCGCCTTCTGTTTCAGACATATTGATGTCAATATTTTATTACTAATTGTTTTAGCATTAGGCTTTATGGGGGCATACATTCCTCGTTTTATTTTAAAAAATAGAAAAAAAGCTTATTAATTATTGTTATTTTTGCAAATTACGTTACAACAGATGAAAATATTTAAGATTACTTTTTTGCTTCTTTTTAGTTTTATGCTTTCTTCCTGCGTGTCTACAAAGGATGTACGCTATATGCAACCTAATGAGAGTTTGGTGATTAATGAAGAGGGTTTAGTTCCATATAACATTCCAGTTTATCGAATCACAAAAAATGATATTCTTACGCTTAATATTGTAACAACTCCAAAAGGAGATGCAGCTCAATTTTATTCCAGCCTTAATGCAAAAGCACAAGCAACTGGAGGTGATTCAGCAGGGGGGTCATCAGTGACTTCGCAAGGGAACGGACAGGGAGGTAATACGAATATTTACTTTAATGGATTGAAAGTGGATTCCCGGGGAGATATCAATGTATTTGGTATTGGCTATGTCAAAGCAGAAGGAAGAACATTAGAAGACGTAACTCAGGAACTGCAAGGAAAAGTAAATCAGAATTTTGTAGATGGGAAATCAGAAGTTCGTTTGAATACAGACGGGATTACTTATTATATATTAGGAGATGTAGAATCCATTGGAGTTAGCGGTGAGAAGGTAGCACATAAAAATACCTTAACACTTACGGAAGCGCTTGCGATCAATGGAGGATTAAACCGGACTGTTGATAGGACCAATATCGTGATCCACAGAAAGTTGCCAGAAGGAATTAAACGTGCAAGAGTAGATTTGACTAGAGAAGATGTCATGAATTCTCCTTATTACTGGGTTCAGAATGGGGATGAGATTTTCCTTAGTACAAGAGCAAAAAATCTAAATGGATTCGGTAAAGATCCTATACAAACATTAACCACGGGGGTTTCGGTTATTACGACCGCAATGTCGATTTATCTAATTTTAACTAGACTTTAAGATGATCCCGGGAAAAGAAAACACAAATAGTACAGAACAACCTAACGATAAGGTAGGCTCATTTGCTATTTTCGACATTCAGCATTTTATCAGACGAATTCTCCGTAATTGGTACTGGTTTGTTTTAATGGCTCTTCTAGGATATGGAATATCGTGGTTTTACAGTAAATACTATGCACAGAGAATTTATGCCTCTAATTTATCTTTAAGTATTTCCAACAATACCGCCAGCTATTTTACTCCTAACCAATCAATTAATTTTATCTGGGGTCAAAATGGCAATCAGGATGGAGTGTATCTGAAAAAGATGTTGCTCTCTAGATCACACAATGAGTACCTTGTTAATCAACTGGATCTTTATGTCAATTATTCTACAAAAGGTTTAATAAAACAGACCTATCTGGATAAATATGATTCGCCTGTTTTTATGGAGATTGATGAGTCTTACGCACAACAAGTCGATTATCCTGTCACTTTAATTCCTAAAGGTGGAAATAAATATGAAGTCGTTTTACCAAAAGAAGGACATTCAACTTCTTTGTATTCGTTCGAAAGTGAAGGCTTTAGTACTATAAAACCCTATAAAAGGCCAGCGAATAAAACGATATCTGTTAATGAGTGGTACACTTCGCCTAACTTGAGGTTTAAATTGATAACGAACCCGCAACAAAGTTCCATTATTTTAGAAAACATTATTATCAGTCTGTCTACCGTGAATGCCACTGTAAATAGCCTGGTGAGTACCATCAATGTTGATTTTGATAAAGAGATCAATTCCATTATGATTATCTCTAAAAGGGGTTTTAACTTGAACGGGACTGTGAATTTCCTAAATACTTCTGTAGATGTACTTCAAAAGAAAAGATTGATTGATCGTAACATTGTAGATAAAAATACCGAGGAGTATTTAACAGATAATCTGTCGCAAATTCGTAAAAAGTTGGATTCAAGTGCTGTCATATTAAATAATATGAAGGTGTCGGAAAAGCTTTATGATATTAAAGACCGTGACGAGAAATCCTTGCAGAGAATTAAAGATCTTGATACTCAGAAAGCCGAGATTCTAACAAGATTAAATTCTTTAAATGAGATCAAAAGCACGTTAGCATCTCAGAATTTAGATCGAATGATCAATACCAGCACAGCAGGAATTTCGGATGGAATGTTTAGTGCTACCGTCTCAGAGCTTAAAAACTTATATCTGAAACGAAGAGAATTAGCAACGATATATACTCCGAATTCAGAGCCAATGCGAGAAATTAATAGACTTATTAATGAAGCTAAATCGAATTCTACAGGCTCGTTACGAAACTATTACAACAATTATATTAACGAAATATCAAAAATTGATCGAGAAATAGCACGCGCCAATGTTGATTTGGTCACTTATCCCGAAAAGGAAAGGAAATATATGGATGCGGAGCGCGGATACAATATGATTGAAGCTACCTATAATACCTTATTGACAAAGCAAAATGAGACCAATATTAGAGTGGCAACAAATAAATCAGATATTACCGTAATTGATAATGCGAAAAATTTAGGACAAGGTCCCATTGCACCTGATATTAAAAAGGTCAAGTACACGCTGATAGGAGGTTTTCTTTTATTACCCCTTCTTTTATTGGGAGTTTCACAATTGTTAGACAGCAAAATTAGAAATATTAAAGAGCTATTAAAAGCTACAAAAATACCATTGCTAGGCGTTATAGGAGAAAATCATCATGACAATAATCTCACTGTATTAGAGCAGCCTCGTTCGTCTATCTCAGAAGCTTTTAGAGGAATTAGGGCAAATTTAAGATTTTTGCATAAGGAGGATAATAAGTCTAAAGTAATTTTACTTACCTCATCTATAGGAGGAGAAGGAAAAACCTACATTTCTATTAATATTGCATCAGTATTAGGATTAAGTGGTAAGAAAACAATTTTACTTGGGATGGATTTAAGAAAGCCAAAGATTTTCGGCGATTTCAAAATCGATAACAAATATGGAATCTCCAATTTTTTAACTGGAGAAGTAAGTATGGATGCGATTATTAACCATACATCAATTCCAAATTTAGATGTTGTGACTTCAGGCCCTATTCCGCCAAATCCCTCAGAATTGTTAATGAGTGAGCAGAATATCAATTTCATTACAGATTTAAAAAAACAGTACGATTTCATTATTATAGATTCTCCACCTGTAGGTTTAGTTGCGGATCCATTTGAATTAATGAAATATGCAGATGCTAATATTTACGTCGTTCGCCATGAATGTACAGAAAAGCACATGCTAAGAATGATAACAGAAAAATATCATAATCACGAAGTAAAAGATCTGGGTATTGTGTATAATGACTATCAAGCGAAACAGGGTTATGGTTACGGCTACGGTTACGGCTATGGATATGGCTACTTTGAAGAGGACGCAAACTATAAAGAACCAACATTGATAAAAATTAGAAATAAAGTTAATCAATTCATAGGAAGAAAGTAAAAATATAGAATCCTCTTTTTGAAGGTTCCTCTGTTATAAAATTATATAAAACTGGAATTAGGAGAATCTTATCAAAAAATTATGCTTTTTTGAGGGTTTTTAACTATTAATTAAGAATTTCCTTAAACTAAAAATGTTTTATATTTGCAAAATTATTTATAGAAATTGACGTTAGATCATTCATGAGAAACAAATTTTTTTACCCTCTTTTATTGTTGCTTTTTATTTCGGCTTCCTTCCATGGACAACGCCATGAAATAGGGGTACAATTAGGGATGAGTAATTTGGTAGGTGATATTGGTCGAACAAATTATGTCTTACAGAAACCAGCACTAAGTAACTTATCCCAATATGGAGTTCCTCTGTATGCCGGTATTCTATACCGGATGAATTTTAATCCCTATCAAACGGTGAGATTAAATATTTCATACAGTAATATACAATTTATAGATACGCTTGCTAAAGAGCAATACCGTAGTAACAGAAGATTATTTGGGACAAACTCTATCGCAGAAGCAGATCTCCTTTTTGAATATAATTTTTTGCCCGTAAATGATGAACAGAAAAGTATGTTGAGCCCATACATTTTTGGTGGGTTAGGAGCGTTATATGCCAGTACACCAACACTTGTCATAGAAAATGATTTCAAAAGAAACCCGGTGGGAGTTGCAATAAATCCTGTAGCTGGGGATCCAAACAGTTTTATTACCAAAGAAACTTACAGCACAGGAAAGCAGTTAACAATGGCGATACCATTTGGAGTAGGACTTAAGTATAAGTTTAATTATAATTGGGCGCTTTTTGGTGAATTTATGTTTAGACCTACATTTTCAGATTCTATTGATTACAGTGTAATTGATGATAAAAATATTAAGGTTACTTACAATAAAGATATTTTGGCTGCTGGAACCGATAATAAGTCGGTGTTACAGGAAAGTCCATTTAAAGAAATGGCAGATGCGAAAGCTGCAGCAATAGTAGAAAATAGACAAATTGGAAATATTAATTCCAAAGATTGGGTAAATAGTATTTCTGTTGGACTAAGCTATTCATTTGGAAGACCTCCATGTTATTGTAATTAGAATTATGCAGTCGATAAAAGAAAAAATAAAAAAGGAGCCTCTACCGAAACATGTCGCCATTATTATGGATGGGAACGGAAGGTGGGCAAAATCTCGTGGTAAGGAAAGAACCTATGGGCATAAATGTGCAATTCAGGCGGTAAGAAATGCGGTTGATGCGTGTAATGAAATGCAGATACCTTATCTCACTCTTTATACGTTCTCTTCCGAAAATTGGAACAGACCAGATGAAGAAATAAATACGCTGATGAGTTTAATTTCGGAAACACTACTTTTGGAGGCTGAAGAAATATTTAGCAAAGGTTTACGAATGCATATTATTGGTGATATCGAAAAACTACCGCAATTGGTGCAGCAACAGCTAAATCAATTGGTAGATATTACTAAAGATAACGACAAAGGCAATTTGATCCTGGCGCTTAGTTACGGGTCTCAAAGAGAGATTTTGAGCGCAGTGAAGAAAATTGGTGCAAAAATTAAATCCGGAGAATTAAAGGAAGAAGAAATAACAGAAGAGGTTTTTGAAAACCATTTGTATACCAAAGACTTTCCACCGGTAGACCTAATGATTAGAACAAGTGGCGAAGTAAGAATCAGTAATTTCCTACTTTGGCAGATCGCTTATGCAGAATTGCAGTTTTTAGATATTCTCTGGCCAGATTTCGGGCAGGAAGATTTCTATAAATGCATTTATGATTATCAGAATAAAGAAAGAAGATTCGGAAAAACAAGCGAGCAGCTTGACGAAAATATTTAGAAAATAGAAAAAGTTAGCAAGACAAAAAATGAAGTTTAAATTCTTACCCATCATCATGTTTGTGGCATCGGCACATTTCTATGGTCAGATTACACCCGAGCAGACTAATAAGGATAATAATCCAGTATATGCTCAAAACGAAACAGGAACCTATATCCTGAAAGACATCGTCGTAGATGGCGTAAAAAAGTATACTCCAGCTCAAATATTAAGATTTACGGGACTTAATAAAAACGAGAGTGTAGAAATTCCTGGTCAAAAAATAAGCAACGCCATCAAAAAACTATGGGAAACTCAATCTTTTTCGGAAGTAGAGGTTTATATAGAAAGTGTTGAAGGTGACAAAGTTACTTTGAGATTTAACCTTCAAGATTTAAAAGACTTGGGTGAAGTTAAATTTACAGGTAAAGGAATATCTAAGTCAAAAAGTGAAAAACTAGCGAAAGACAATAATCTTAAACCTGGTACGAAAATCACTCAAAATTTAATCTCTACCCTAAAAACAAATATTCCACAGGAATATATTAAAAAAGGTTTTGCAGATGCAAAGATCTCCATTGAAGATAGAGTAAATGCGAAAGATCCTGAGCTAGTAGACTGGACCATTAATGTAAATAAGGGCAAGAAAATAAAAATCAGCCATATTGAGTTTGAAGGGAATGATAACGTTTCCGACAAAAAACTTCGTAAAAAAGCTTTTAAGGACACTAAGCGGAAAAGCCTTAGCATCGCGGGGATTTTGAAGCCTTCAAGATTTATTGAAGATAAATATCAGGATGACAAAGGAAATCTTATTAATTATTACAGATCATTAGGATTTAGAGACGCTCAAATTGTTTCTGATTCTGTATGGAGAAATAAGAACAATCAGTATGAGATTAATGTAAAACTGAACGAAGGAAAAAAATACTATATCGGAGATGTTAAAATCTTAGGAAACTCAGCATTCTCGACAGATTATTTAGAAAAAGTATTAGGTTACAAAACCGGTGACATCTATGATGCTGTAGGTTTTAATAAAAAAGTAGGTGAAGACGGTGGTAAAGAGGATGATAGTGATATCAAATCTCTTTACATGAACAGTGGTTACCTTTTCTCCAACGTTACACCCATCGAAAAATCGGTAGAAGGAGACTCTATTAATCTTGAAATTAGAATTAATGAAGGAGAAAAAGCTACTTGGAATAGAGTAACGTGGAGTGGGAATACCACAACACATGACCACGTCATCTTAAGATCACTGCGTACAAAACCAGGTAGTTTATTTGCAAAAAGCGATATTAAAAGAACTTATTTTGATTTAGCAGGAATGCAGTTTTTTGATCCTCAACAGGTAGGCCAGCAGGTTGTTCCGAATCAACAGGATAATACGGTAGATATTAACTGGACCTTAGTAGAAAAAGGATCTTCTCAAGTGCAGTTACAAGCAGGATATGGTGGTGGATCTTTCATTGGTACATTAGGTCTGACTTTTAATAACTTCTCATTAAAGAATTTCCTGAGGTTTAAGGACTTTAAGCCAGTTCCTCAAGGTGATGGACAAACATTGTCTATTCAGGCTCAAGCAGGTCAGTTCTTCCAGAATTATGGTATTTCATTTACAGAACCATGGTTGTTTGGGACCAAACCAACAGCATTGTCAGTATCTTTAAACCAATCTCTTGTTAGGTATTCTGATCAATATGGTGCAACACAAAAATTAAATATTTTCTCTGCTAGTGCAGGGTTAAACAGACTGTTAAGTTGGCCGGATGATTACTTCTCTTTGTATACTGGAATCCAGTACCAGAGTTATGATTTTACAAATTATCCCTTCCAATTTGGAAATACAACAGAATATAATGGATCTGCGAAAAACTTCAGTTTCAATGTGGGCTTAAGTAGAAACTCTGCAGGTATTGATCCAATTTTCCCAACATCAGGATCCAACCTAGAGGCTTCGGTTAAATTTACACCACCATATTCATTATTTAATAAAAAAGATTATTCAACACTGGCACCTGTAGAGAAATATAAGTTATTGGAGTTTTATAAAGTAAAACTAAAAGCTGATATCTATAATACAGTCGTTGGTAAGATGGTGTTGAGAACAACCGCAGAAATGGGATTCTTGGACGGATACAATAAAGAGTTGGGTGCGCCACCATTTGAAAGATTCTATATGGGTGGTACAGGTCTTTTCGGTGGGAGATATGATGGTAGAGAATTGGTTCCTTTAAGAGGTTATGAAAATGCTTCCTCTACAGGAGGTATGATAGAAGATGTAACTCCTTACGGTGGAGCTACCATTTATAACCGCTTTGCGTTAGAACTACGGTATCCAATATCAATGAATCAAACGGCGAAGATTTATGCACTCTCCTTCTTAGAAGGGGGTAACGCATACAATTCATTTGGAACTTATAATCCATTCCAGTTAAAACGTTCAGCGGGTGTTGGGATTAGAGTTTATATGGGTGCGTTTGGATTGATCGGATTTGATTTCGCCTACGGATTTGATAAAACAGCAATGGGTACGGAACCAGCAGGTTGGAAAACTCACTTCTTAATGAATCAAACTTTGTAAATTTAACTTTAATGAATAAGTTTCATCTATTAATTGTAGCGCTTTTTGTTTTTGCTATTCCAGCAAATGCTCAGAAAATTGGCGTTGTTGATACAGATTATATTTTGAGCAAAATGCCTGAATATAAAGATGCAGAAGCGAGATTGAATCAGCAAATTACTAATTGGCAGGCAGAAATTCAAACGTTGCAGACGGAATTTGATTCAAAGAAGGCAACGCTTGAGAATGAAAAGGTTTTGCTGATTGGGGATCAATTAAAGACAAGACAGAAAGAAGTTGATGACTTAGATAAGAAAATCAAAACGATGATCAACAACCGCTTTGGTTCTATGGGTGAAATGAATAATGCTAGGGCGAACCTTACAAAGCCTTTCCAGGATCAAATCTGGAATGCAATTAAGACCGTGTCAGAGAAGAATACTTTAGGCATAGTTCTTGATAAAAGCAACAATATCAGCGTAATTTTCCTCGAGAAAAGGTATGATTACACCGATAAAGTTTTAGATATACTCTTGAAAAATTCGGCTGGTCCTAACTCAAATTCTACTGAAAGACCGACGGCAAAAAAGAACGAACGAAACGAAAGAGTTAAATCTCAGAAAGTGCAAAATTAAATTTAATAATAAATAACAACTATAAATTAATAGAATCTCAATTATGAAAAAAGTAAGCGTATTATTTGCAGCTGTGATGATGGTTTGTGCGGCAGGATCTGCAAAAGCTCAGAAAGTTGCATCTATGGAATATGAAGTGGTATTATCGATGATGCCAGAAACGAAGAAAATGACAAGTGATCTAGATACTTTTAGCAAAACAAAAGGAGGCGAGTTGCAAAAACAAGGTGAAGCTTTCCAAAAAGAAGTAGAGCAGTATAAAGCGGAAGGTGCAAAAATGACTGAAGCTCAAAGACAAGCTAAAGAATCTGAACTTCAGAAAAAACAACAAAATTTGCAAGAATTGCAGCAAACAGCTCAAAATGATTTGGCGCAAAGAAGAGATGCCGCTGTGAAACCAATCGTTGATAAAATTAACAAGGCTGTTGATAAAGTAGCGAAAGCAAATGGATATGATTTTATCATAGACTCAACTGCACTAATTTATAAAGCTGGTCCAGATGCGACACCAGCTGTAAAGAAAGAATTAGGACTTTAAAAATAAATTTTAAATACCTAAACCATCTCGAAATCGGGATGGTTTTTTTAATTTTGTATGATGGACAAAGAAATTTCTAATGTTGTAAGAGTCCGCTTTAGCGATTGCGATCCTATTGGGCATTTAAATAATGTGAAGTATCTCGAATACATGCTGAACGCAAGGGAAGATCATGTAGAATCCGGTTATGGGTTCACTTACGAAGAATACACAAAAAAAACGGGATGCACATGGATCACCATTCAAAATGAGATTGCTTATTTGAAAGAGGTGCGCTATAATTCCAAAGTGATTATTTCCAGTAAAACAATTGAACTAAGTGACCGCCTGTCTAAGGTGGAGATCTTAATGAAAAGTGAAGACGGGAAAACCATTCATAGTATTCTTTGGCTTTCTATTATTTATTTTAATATGAAAACGAGAAAATCTGCGGTACACCCAGAAGAAACGAAAGAATTGTTTCAAAAATTTTTGATGGAGTTGGAAGAAAAGGATTTTAAAAGTAGAGTTGCTCTTTTTAGAAAGCAAAATAAAAAAGTAAATATTTAATGAAAAAAATATTGATAATTGGCTCAAATGGGCAATTGGGCAATTGTTTCAGAAAGATTGCACGTGATTACGAACTTCAGTATGAATTTAACTTTGCAACTTCTGCAGATCTAGATATCACAGATAGGAATGCTGTTCTTAATTTCTTAGATGATTACAAACCTCACTTCTGTATTAATGCTTCAGGTTACACCGCCGTGGATTTAGCAGAGGAGGAGAGCGATAGAGCTTTTGCTGTCAATGCGTTTGGTGTCGAGAATATAGCAGAAGCCTGCGCAGAATCTAGAACAATATTTGTCCATATTTCTACAGATTATGTATTTGATGGCGACAGTAATATTTCCTATTCGGAAGATAATTTTACCAATCCACAGGGAGTGTATGGCGAGTCCAAACTTAAAGGCGAAGAGTTAGCATTGGAAGCGAATCCCAAAACAATTATCCTAAGAACTTCCTGGCTCTATTCAGAATTCAATAAAAATTTTGTAAAAACTATGCTGCAACTATTCTCAACAAAAAAAGAATTGGGAATTGTAGCAGATCAGTACGGTCAACCAACAAATGCTAATGATCTAGCTGCGGCAGTAATGAAAATTATCGAAACTGAAACCAAGGTTTTTGGCATTTTCCACTTTTCTAATTATCCTGAGACTACCTGGTTTAATTTCGCTACTAAAATTGCAGATTTTTCTAATTCCAAAATTAAATTGAAACCAATTACGACAGAAGAATTCCCAACACCGGCGAAACGTCCGAAAAGAAGTACTTTATCTTTGGATAAAATTGAAAGTATTTATAAAATAGAACCTTGTCATTGGGAGAATTCCTTACACGACTGTATCGAAATTTTGAAAAATGATTAAAATGAAAAACTTTATTCTCCTGTCTTTTATTTTTTTATCAACCTTCCTGTTTGGGCAGAACGTAGTTTTAAGTAAGGTTGTAAAAACACATTCAAATACGGATAAAATTTTTTATAGGCTGGATTCAGTAATTGAAGGGGCAGAATATTTAGGAGAGTTGGAAGTTCAGGGTTTCTCTGACAATGATGTAGAAGTTTTTAACAAAATTTATAAAAAAGCAAAAGAAATTGGCGCCAATTCCTTTCGTTACCAGCCTTTTGAAAAAATTGACGGTTCAGTTTCAGAATTTGATTTTACCCATTATAAATTGAGCTTATATTACTTGGATGCACATGAAATTCCGAAAGAAAATAACATCGTTTATATTATTGGTTCGCCCTATAAGAAACAGAAGATTTCAATTAATCAGAAGAATATAACGCTTGAGCCAAGAACCTATACAAAATTGATTCTCGAACCGGCTCAGATCTATACGATTTCTACCAGAAATATCTTGGGATCAACAATAAAGGTTGGTTATCAAGAAAATCAGGTTGCAACTTATTTTCAAGTTTCCGGATTTTCTGTAAATTCGAATTCAGCGGGAGAACCTGGTATTAATTTAAAATCCGGCGATATTGTCCGATTAGAGCAATCTTATGCACAGTTTTTGACGACTATTTATCAACTTCTTAAGTAAATATAAAAAAAGATGAAAGTAGATATTTTAGCAATTGGTGCACATCCTGATGATGTAGAACTGGGATGTGGTGGAACTTTGGCGAAACTAATCTCTGAAGGTAAAACCGTAGCCGTTATAGATCTTACGCAAGGAGAATTGGGAACACGTGGAACCAATGTTACCCGAGCGCAGGAAGCTGCTGAATCTACCGCAATAATGGGTTATGCAGATCGTGAAAATCTCAAAATGAGAGATGGTTTCCTGCTCAACACAGAAGAGTATCAAATGAAAATTGTTCAAATGATCAGAAAATACCGGCCAGAAATTGTTTTTGCTAATTCTATTGATGATCGGCATCCGGATCACGCAAAAGCCTCAAAATTAGTGTCCGATGCGTGCTTCCTTTCTGGTTTGGTTAAAATTGAAACAACTTTGGATCGGGAGATTCAACAGGCGTGGCGCCCGAAACAGATTTTTCACTACATCCAGTGGAAACATATCACACCTGACTTTGTGGTAGATATCTCAGATTTTATGCCTAGAAAGATTGAAGCTTGTTTGGCTTATAAAACCCAGTTTTATGATCCAACATCCACAGAACCAATGACTCCTATTTCAAGTAAAGATTTCTTAGAGAGTTTAACTTACCGTGCGCAAGATCTTGGAAGACTTTCCGGGGTTGCATTTGCAGAAGGCTTCACCACGGAAAAACTCTTAGCATTCAAAAATTTTGATGGAATAATTTTGTAGTATATCGAAAAATCTTATATTTGCAACCTCAAACGGTGATTGTAGCTCAGTTGGTTAGAGCGCCGGATTGTGGTTCCGGAGGTCGGGGGTTCGAGACCCCTCATTCACCCACGTTAAAACGCATTGATTTTCAATGCGTTTTTTCTTTTTAGTAAGTGTTATCTGAAATATAGGGAAAACAGGACCAAAAAAAGCATCCAAAATTGAATGCTTTTTTATATCTATTTAGAAGTTTAAATTTCCTCGTCTGAGTCAATGGTAAATGATTTTGTTTTGAAATCTTTATCATGTTTTTCAGAAATTACATCTTCTCCTTTTTGGCTAATGATAAAATCTGTGGAATCTTTAAACATTTCTTCGAAACTTTTAAAATCTTCTTTGTAAAGATATATTTTATGTTTTTCAAAAGATGCTTCTCCGTTTTCGCCAAAGTTTTTTTTACTTTCGGTAATTGTTAGATAGTAATCCCCTGCTTTTGTTTCACGCACGTCAAAGAAATATGTTCTTCTCCCGGCCTTCAAAACCTTGGTGAAAATTTCATTTTCGTGGCGTTCCTTGTATTCACTCATTTGTAGCTATTTTTTGAAATCTTTGTTAAACAAATATAAAAGATTTCTTTTAAATGCAAAATATATTTGTAACTATTTACTGATAAAATAGGTTATTCATAATAAATTGATGATTTAATTCAAATTTTCATTTTCTACTGGGGTGAGGTTCAGTATTTTATCCGCCCTTTTCGCACTGCTAGGTCGGTGGGTAATAATAATTGAAGTACAGTTTTGAATTTGATTTTCAATGTTTTGTAATATATTTTCTTCCGTTTCGGTATCCAGAGCCGACAGAGAATCGTCAAAAATTAGAATACTTGGCTCTTTAATTAAAGCTCTTGCTATACAGATCCGTTGTTTCTGCCCTCCCGAAAGCATCACTCCGCGCTCTCCAACCATTGTCTTGTATTGATCTTTGAATTCGATGATGTTTTTATGAACGTCTGCTTTTTTAGCATACGCTATCACCTTATCAAGTGATGGCTTATCGATCGCAAAACCAATATTGTTTTCTATTGTATCCGAAAATAAAAAACTTTCCTGTGGAATATAACCAATGAACTTACGGTAAATCTCAAGATTATGGTCTTTTAAATTTTTTCCATCGATCAGGATTTCTCCTTCTGATGGATCGATCAAGCGACAAAGCAACAGTGCAATCGTTGATTTCCCGCTTCCAGTCTTGCCCATGATCGCTAATGATTTACCCGCTGAGATTTTAAAACTTAACCGATCTAGCGCCTTAATTCCTGTATTCGGATAAACATACGATACATTTCTGAATTCGATGTCTCCTTTAATAATATATTGATCATTATTGGTATTGATAATGTCACTTTTCATGTCTAGAAATTCATTAATTCGGGACATTGAGGCTTCTGCCCGTTGATTGATTGAAGTGACCCAACCGACCATAGAAAAGGGGAAAATAAGAATATTAATGTATAAAAAGAAATCAGCAATTTTCCCGACTGTAAGTTCATTGTTCAGATATTTTTGACCGCCTAATAATAGGATGACCACATTCAATAAACCAATTACAAAAAGAATAATCGTGAAAAAGTATGCTTCCGTTTTCGCCAGATCCAAAGATTTATCCTGGTAGTCCTTTACTTTGGTTCCGTAACTTTCTTCGATATAACTTTCTTTAGCGAAAAATTTTACTACCCGAATCCCAGAGAAACTATCTTGTACAAAAGTTGAAATTGCAGACTGGCTCTTCTGCATGATTTTCGACTTTTTGTTGATGATCGAACTTACTTTATAAATCAGAAAAGATAATATTGGTAAAGGGATCAAAGACCATAAAGTCATTTCTGTATTTGTTTTCAGCATGTAAATACTGGTGATAATAAGTAGGATAAGCAAATTGACTATATACATTACTCCCGGACCTAAATACATACGAACAGCGACAACATCTTCACTCAGTCTATTCATCAAATCACCAATAGTCGTTTTTTTAAAGTCCGTTAGTGAAAGTTCTTGGTAATGTTTGTAAATCTTATTTTTTAATTCATATTCAATTCTTCTTGAGGATACAATGATCGTTTGCCGCATCATAAAGGTGAAGAAGCCCGTAAGCAAAGATGATCCTACAATGATTCCAACATAGTACAATACTTGCTTATTAAATCCAAGACTGGATGTATTAGAAATTTCGTCAATGGATCTACCGACGAACTGAACCTTATAAATATTAAAGAAATTGCTGGCAATAATGAATAAAAAACCATAAAACAAGAGTGTTTTATGTTTCCAAAAATAGGGATTAAGGGTTTTGAGTGCATTCATAAATAAGATCGCTATCCGACAATATTCTTGCCAATTAAGCGACACAAAAGTAATAAATTGAAATTTGAGAAGTTATTATTTCACATAAAATTATTATATAACCATTTGAATATTTATTAAAATAAACTCCTAAATAAAAATGTAATTGAACTACATTAATAATTAGGTAAGATATTCAAGTTGTGAGATAAAATTTAAAGATAAAAAAAACAGTATCAAATACTTTGATACTGTTTACTCAGTAATTTAAATAGCTGCACTAATATCCACAAAATTTGAAATAACAACTGCGACCAATTTTTATCTTAAATTATATCTGTATTTTTCTAAAAGATGGATTAAAATAATCACTGAAGGTGCTATGATGGGAATAATAATAATCAAGATTATATTAAATAATAATGATTTTTTATCATTATATACAATCATAACTGCATATAAATAAGTGATAAATATAATCAGTGCTAAGCTGAAAATAATATATGGATTAATTAGTAATAACATAATTAGATTATTTATTTACAACACCATGCTTGGGTAGCATAACTTACAGCTCCTATGGTGCTGGTTTCAGGTGCCCCAATTGTTATGCATCCGTTTAAGTCGCCATCCATCATATCAGTTGCAATATTATGAGTTAAATTTGCCTTAGCAGCAGCGCCATTCATTCCTACTCCTACATTATAAACAGTATCCCAAAAAGAACAAGCCTCTCTAATCTTTGAAGAGCTTGTCATATTATTTTTGTATAAATTATATTCGATTTTACCAGATATATTAGGAGAAGTGACTTCACCTAAAAATATTAATTAAATATTAAGCTTAGCATCTTCATTCAAAAACTTTTGCTCAATGTTGTCTAATGAGCCTTGAAAATAAGGTGTTTTGACGAAGAATTTATTGTCTTGTAAATATATTTTATAAGAGTCCGTATCTGCAAACGAAATTTCATTATTAATATATTTAAATGAAAAATTTGATAAATTTTCCTTTTTTTTGTGCAAATATAATCCTCTATAAGAAGTGAATGTATAAACGTCCCCACTTTTTATAATTCCACTTGCTCCTAAGTCTAGCAATGTATTTGACATTTTTGTAGTACTTTCTTTTAATAAAACGAAGTCGCTTTTAGTGGAATCTATATCCCTATTACAAGCAACTACTAATAAGCTTAACACTAATTACCATAAATGTTTCAATTTTAATTTTTTTATCATAACGTTTTTTTTAATTTTGCCTGAAGTTGTTTAAGATATTTACGCACACAGACAATACGCAACAAATCATTTGTTATTTTTTTACAAAGCTAAAATAAATAAAATATTTTATATTATACGTAAAAATATTTCAACAAAAATATTTCTTAGAATTACACTTAAAATAAGTCACTCAAATAATCTATCTTTGCACCCATTAAAAGCTCTTTGAAATGTTAGGAAGAAGACAAATTCGTGAAAAGGTGGTGGGATCACTTTATTCTTATTATCAAAACCCCATAAAATTTGATGTTTTAGAGAAAAATATGTTCTCAGAAATCGATAAAATATATCATTTATATATTTATCAGCTCAATTTCTTAGTGGCGCTTAAAGATCTCGCAGAACGACAGATCGAAATTGGAAAGAATAAGTATTTGAAAACAGACTTAGATACAAATCCAAATAAAAAGTTTATCACTAATCAGGTATTGATTAAAATTGAGGAAAATCAGGAAAGGCTTTCTTTTACTTCTAAACATCAGGATTTAAAATGGGACAAATACGATGAATTGATGGTTAAAACCTTTCAAAGAATGACTGCCGGTAAAAGGTATCAGGATTTCATGAAAGAAGATGGCTATTCTTTTGAGGAAGATCAAAAATTTATCGGTAAGCTATTTTTAAGATATATTGCTGAAAACGAAGATTTTCATGAGCATCTTGAAGAAAAGGAATTATGCTGGGCAGATGATTTTCACATTTCTAATTCTATGGTTCAAAAAACAATAGGATTTTTCAAAGAAAATGAGCCTAGTCACACTTTAATCAAGATGATCAAGGATGAAGATGATCGCGAATTTACACGAAAACTTTTAAAAGAGTCATTGAATCATTGGGAAGAAAATGAGAAAAAACTGGAAGGCAGGTTAGTAAACTGGGATCTTGATCGTATTTCTTTACTTGATAAAATTATTATCATTACTGCAATAACAGAGCTGGACTATTTTCCTTTGACACCAGCCAGAGTTATTATCAATGAATATATTGAAATCTCCAAAGTTTTCTCTACCGATCGTTCTAACATTTTTATCAATGGGATTTTAGATAAGTATACTAAAGATTTAAACAGAAGTTAATATGAGAAATTTTATTAAAATAGCGCCTTTTATTATCGCGTTTACAGTTGTAAGTTGTAAAAAAGATCAAAAAGCAGATCAACTTGTTGTTCAAGAAGAAAACGTTGTGGAAGCTCCTACAAGTAATGCTTCTGTGATAGATGCTCCAGTTGTAGATGCGCAAAAAGAGATGATAGAAACTGCGCAGTCTAAACCTCTAACCAATATCGCATTGTCAGAATCACATTTTGATTTTGGCAAGATAAAAAAAGGAGATCAGAAAGAGCACATTTATGAAATTACAAATACGGGCGCAAATCCTTTGATCATTTCACAGGTTAAACCTGGTTGTGGTTGTACCGTTCCGGATTATACAAAAGAACCAATTCTTCCTGGGAAGAAAGGGAAAATTACTTTAAAGTTTAACTCTTCCGATTTTGATGGAATGGTTAATAAGCAAGCAGAAGTTTTCGCAAACGTAGAGAAAACACCGATCGTGCTGAGTTTCTCTGCCGATATTCAACCTTAATAAATTTATATAATGATAACAATATTTTTACAGGCAGCCGGAGCAGAAGGTTCTATGATGCCAACAATGCTAATGATGGGTCTTATGTTCGTAGGGTTTTATTTCCTTATGATTCGCCCACAAATGAAGAAGTCAAAACAAGAGAAAAATTTTCAAGCAGAAATTAAAGTAGGCAGCCGAATAGTGACTACTTCGGGTATGCATGGAAGAATTGCTCAAATTCAGGAAGATGGGGTTGTAATAGAAACACTTTCAGGAAAATTGAAGTTTGAAAAAGCAGCGATTTCTAGAGAATTCACACAACAGCGTTTTCCCGATAACACGACAGAAACAAAGTAATTTCTGTCGTTACTAAAATATAAAGCAACCTTTTCGGGTTGCTTTTTTACTTTAAAAAAGATAACATTGTTTCATTTACAATTTGGTTAATATGGGAATCAAGATTTCATTAAACTTAGCCCAATACTACAGTTTAAGCAGTTTTTTGTGAGACATAAATGATGATAATGATATAGTAAAGATTGAGATTCGAGTGCGTTTTTAGGATGAGCTCCTAAGGATTTCCAGTTTTCGATAATGGTGTTGTTTTCGGCAGGAATATTCTGGTACAAGGTGGAAATGTCTTCTACAATACTCGCTGAAGTATTTTTATGATAAGTATATCTTAAAGGTAAAACGGCATTGATAAGAATAAGCGCTATAAAATCCTTAGTTAACCTTTTCTCAGTTTGTACCGGAGAGATTTTGCCAAAATTATAATGGTTATACCAATATTCACTGGCTGCTACTTTTGTAAAAATAAAGTAGAGTTGGTCAATATTTTTTGCAGTAATCAATTTTGAAAAGAGATTTTGATTAGCATGATAGAGGGACGCCAATTGGGAAAGGCGAATGGTAGGAAAGTTCGGTGGTCTCAATTTTGAAAACTTAGGATGGATAAATGTTTCTGATAGCTGATATTTCTTTTTCAAAAACTCGAATTCACGTTTCCATATTGTAGTTTGTTCATCTAGCGGATTTTCCAGCCAGTTGCACATTCCGAATAGAAGTGCCTCTAATTGGGTTTGATTCTGCCTGATTTTATTGAAGATGGTATAATTTATACTTTCTGCTAGTTGCTTAAATAGCGGTGCATTTACTTTTAATCCGAACGCGTAGGCGAGTTGATGAAACAAAACAGCTTCGTAATTGTTCTTGAAGGTTTGCAATCTTTCCTCGATTTCAATCGATTTTACATCTAGTTTCTTCAGTAGATTTTCTTCATGGAAATTTACCGGTAAATGCTTGATGTCAAATATTTTCTCACAGGGAATGAATTGAGTTTGCTCTAACAGCAGTTGATATTTTGAAAGCAGTTTTTCATCAATATAATTTTTTAATTCTAAGGTCGGAATGTTGTTGTCTGTAAATTCCTCAATTTCGATATCATGGATGAATACTACGTGTGCGATAATATTCTTAAATTCGGGATTGCCAGAATGACGGTGGAAGATCCAGTCCGAAGATTTCACGTGAAGTTCTATGTTTCCAACTAAAACTAAGTCTTTCGTTTTAATTTTACCTAAAAGAAAATCTGGCCCCGAATCAAAATTCCAAGTTCCAAATTCTAAGATCTCAAGAGTATTTCCCTGTACATCTTTAAAATCAAAATTATTGAAAATTTTGAAATTCCACAGATATTGGAGTAATTTTTCATTCATGGTCAGAACCCTTTAATCACAAAGTAACAAAGCAAATTCTGATTAGAAAAGAGTGAAATAACTATTTTTGGAAATGATGCAGGGTGTCGGCATACATTTTTTCGTAAACGGGCAGGATGTTTTTTAAATCAAATTTTAAAGCTTGTTCCTTGGCATTTTTCTTCATTTGAATGAGAAGCTTTTCGTCGCTCAGGAGTTTAATAGTGTAATTACTCATTGCTTCAACATTTCCAATTTCTGTAAGATAACCGGTTTCTCCCTGAATATTAACCTCTGGGATACCGCCTGCATTTGAACTAATTACGGGAGTTTCTGCGGCCATAGCCTCCAAAGCTGCCAAACCGAAACTTTCCTGTTCCGAAGGAAGTAAAAATACATCAGAAAGTTGAAGGATTTTATAAAGATCATTAACTTTTCCGAGCAGACGAACTTTTCCAATTAAATCTGGATGGTCTTCTAGAAACTCATTGATAATTTCCATATCAGGACCTTCTCCGATGATGATCAGTTTGGATTTTACTTTTGCATTTACATTTTTGAAAATCTGTAAAACATCTTGTACCCGCTTTACCGGACGGAGATTGGAAACGTGGATGAGTATCTTTTCTTCTTTCGTTGCGAAATGATTTCGCCTACAATCTGATTCCTTTTGAAATTCATCGTTATCAATAAAATTGGTGATTACCTGAATTTCTTTGGTGATTTTAAATAATTGTAGGGTATCTTTTTTTAAGCTTTCAGAAACGGATGTGATCGTATTGGATTGATTAATAGAGAATTCAACTGCGTGTTTGTAGCTTGGGTGTTGTCCTACCAAGGTAATGTCTGTTCCGTGAAGGGTTGTTACCAACGGAATATCTTTACCTTCTTCTTTCAGCATTTGCTTTGCAGTAAATGCAGCGTAAGCATAAGGAATGGCGTAATGCGCATGGAGTAAATCCAATTTATATAAATTTACGACTCGGTAAATCATAGACGAAAGCGCAATATCGTAGGGTTGATATTGGAACAGGGGATAGGTCTGCACGTTTACTTTATGAAAAAATATATTAGGATTGGTGATGTCTAATCTCGCAGGCAATGCAGAACTTATAAAATGTACTTCATAACCTTTATTTGCGAGTGCCATACCAAGTTCCGTAGCAACGATGCCACTTCCACCATAAGTTGGATAACAGAGAATCCCTATTTTCATTATTTATTTTTTTTAAAATTGAAATTACTCAATTACTGTTTTTGTATTTTGTTGGGACGGAAGGTCTATTCTGGAAGAAGGATTGAGTTCTAATCCCATTCCTGCTCTTAAGTTTTCATTCACTAAAACGGGAAGTTTGCCCCATATTTTAGTTTGACCACCAAGTGCTTTTGCAGTTGCGATCATAGCGTCGTCATTATTCTCGTAAGAAACCAGAACCGTTGATATTTTAGAAATATCAACATCTTTCAAAGCGTATGCAGATCCAAAAACGTCTAAGATGACCTGTTGATTTCTGGTCAGTTCAGCTAAAACTCTCTTACTTTCTGCAGAGATTTTATAAGGTTTATATGCGGTGGAATTATCTTTATGAAAACCTACAATCACTTTCGAATTTATCGGAATAGAGGAAATTTCTGAAGCTTTTTTAACGACTACCGTTGTGTTTAGATTTAACTGATCCAAGAACGTTTGATACGGAGCTTCCTCCATCGGAACATAATAGTAAGTTTCCTTGCAATTCAGCGGAAGCATCTTTTTTTCGTCTTTAATTAAAGTCAATGCATGAGAATACATTTTTTGAACAATTTCTGAATGTGAAGCATTATTTAAATCTTCAATAATATTTGTTGGATCTCTAGGATCATATTTACTCAGACCCAGGTAATATTTAGTCAATAAAATTTTCTTTACACTCTCTTCAACTCTATCTTGTGAGATTTCTCCGTTGGTGATTGCCTGCTGAATCAATCTTTTCCCCATTGCTACATCTTGGGAAAAGAGCATAATGTCATTTCCTGCTTTAAAAGCCATCGCATCTAATTCGCCAGCTTTGAATTTATTTGCAACTGCACCCATATTAAGAGCGTCGGTGATGATTAAACCTTTATATCCCAATTGTTCTTTTAAAAGTCCAGTAATGATATTTTTAGAAATTGAAGCGGGAATTCCTTTTGTTTTTTCTAATGCTGGAACATAAAGATGGGCAACCATAACTCCGCCGATTCCTTTGTCCATCAATGCTTTAAATGGTGCAATCTCTATTTCATTTAATCTTTTCAAAGAATGAGAAACTACTGGTAAATCAAGATGAGAATCTTTATCAGTATCGCCATGTCCTGGGAAATGTTTGATCGCTGCCAAGATATTGTTGTCTTGTAAACCATTGGAGTAAGCCATCGCTGAATTCACGACATTTTGAACTTCTGAGCCGAAACTACGATTACCAATAATAGGATTATTAGGATTGGTATTCACATCAACAACTGGTGCAAAATCCCAGTTGATACCCATTCTCTTACAGTCTTCCGCAATTTTTGCCGCCATTTCCGTAATTAAACTTTTATCCTGAATAGCACCAAGTGTCATAGCCCATGGGAATTTATGAGCTGTCGCAATTCTTTGAAACAGTCCCCATTCAGCATCCATACCAATCATCAAAGGTATTTTTGATTCACGCTGAAATTCGTTTACCAGATTAATTTCACGCGCAGCATCGTCCTGCATTAAGATCAATCCTCCGATTTTATCCTTTAAAACAATGTTTCGGACTTCGTTGATATGAGCTTCATCTTTATTGGTGTATAAAGCGACGATAAACAGTTGCCCCAATTTTTCATCTTGCGATAAAGATTGATAAGTTTTGTCTACCCATTGATTTGCTCTTTGCAAATCAGTTGATGAAATATTTTTTGGAATATATTGAGCGTAAATGCTTAATGGCGTACAAATAAAGAGAAATAAGAAAAAGGATATTTGAATTTTAAGATTTTTCATTCTTTATATTATAGATGAAAACAAAAATACAATTTTTTAATTTTATCCATTGGCATAAATATTGACAATTTAATATTAATTAACCCATAAACCCTTCAAGATGAAAAAATATTTTATACTATCAGTAGTGGCAATTTTCAGCTTTTCAGCTATAATAGGTTGTAATGACCGGAATGATGACGTTGTTGTTCCTGAACCAATAACTGCAGTAATGACAGATGTTACAGGTAGTTTAAATGTCGGTAATTCATATGCTATCGAGCAAGGAATAAATTTAAACAGTACAGATGTTGTACTAGTTTACAGAAGATTAAGCGATTCCTGGCAACTTATTCCTAAAACAGTTTATTTAGATGATGTTGTGTCTTTTCCAACTAACAGGAAATTTGATTATAATTTCGTGTTTGATACCCAAACAGTACAAATTAGAATTGATGATAATAATTTTAATTTACCAACAGAGATTACAACAGGCGAGGCAGCAGAATACTTCAATAATCAACGTTTTAGAATTGTTCTGATCCCAGCGTTACAAGGTAAGAACGCGCAAGTAGATTATAGAGACTATGAGAGTGTATTAAAATTTTATAACATTCCAGATCGTGACTAATTATCGTTTAAGTATTTAATAATTAGTATATTAAATTCAAAGCTCAATGGAAAACATTGAGCTTTCTTGATTTAAGACTATTACCAAGGTGTTCAATTTATCATTGAAATTCCTTACATTTAAAATTCATTTTAAAAATAATATTTATGAGTGTTCACATCGCTGCAAAAAAAGGTGAAATTGCGAAAACTGTTTTACTGCCAGGAGATCCTTTAAGAGCGAAATATATTGCTGACAATTTCTTAACAGAAGTAAAGCTGGTTAGCCAAACCAGAAATATTTTTTATTACACAGGGCTGTACAAAGGGAAAGAAGTTTCTGTGGGTGCCAGTGGAATGGGAATTCCCAGTATAGGAATTTATTCTTACGAGTTATTTACGGAATTTGATGTTGATACAATTATCCGAATTGGAACTTGTGGTGCTTACACTACAGATTTAAAAGTGTTCGATTTGTTAAATGTAGAATTTGCAGCGAGTGAATCTACGTACGCAAAATATGCTTGGGAAATTGAAGATGATAAATTATCTCATCAGGGAAACGTGTTTAATATGATCAATGAATGTGCAAATAATTCATCAGTTATAATTAAACCTACGACAGTTCATACCAGTGATATTTTTTATACAAAGAGTTCTTCTATACCCGCTATCGCGCAGAAATATAATTGTTCTGTGGTAGAAATGGAAGCTTTTGCTCTTTTTGCAAACGCACAATACTTAGGAAAAAATGCGGCTGCGTTGTTAACTGTTTCAGATGTAATACCTACTGGCGATCACATTTCTGCGGACCAGCGACAAACCGCTTTGAAAACAATGATTGAACTGGCTTTAGAAACAGCTGTTTTAATGTAAATTAGAATAAAGTCGTCTCATCGTCAAGAAGATGACCGAAATAATCTTTTTTAACTTTCAAATAATTTTCACTTTCCTTTGTAGAGTTCATCTGCAAAGGAATTCTTTTATTCAACCTTATGTTGCTGTTTTTTACAAATTGCAACTTGTCGGGATTGTTGGTCAAAAGATTGATATCTTTAATATTTAAAATGTTCAAGATTTCAATTGCGCTCTCAAAGTTTCTATCATCTGCAGGAAGTCCTAATCGAAGGTTAGCTTCTACAGTATCAAAGCCCTGTTCCTGCAACGCATATGCTTTTAGCTTATTAATGATGCCAATATTTCTACCTTCCTGTCGGAGATAGATGATCATTCCCCCATTTTCATGCATAAATTTCATAGCTGCATCAAGTTGCTGTCCACACTCACATTTTTTTGAGTGAAAAACCTCCCCTGTAATACATTCGGAATGAAATCTTACATTTACCGGTTTTGAAAAGTCGGTATTTTTAGCAATAATTACAAGATGTGGCATCCAGTCAGTTTCTACTTCTGCAAATGCAATCATGCGGAATTCTCCGTACGCTGTAGGTACATTAGATTCTGCTTGGATTTTTAACATGACGTTCTTAATTTTTTGGGGGTAGGGCGATTGAATCTTTGGATAAATTACTTTCTAAGAAAGTCATATTGGTCTTAATTCTAACGAGGTATCTGTTTAGCACTTGATCCTCGTCTTTATTTAGAAATTTACGCAGCTTTTGAAGTTTTTTGTACGATTTTTCAAAATTACGATGTGCGTTATTTCGACCATTAATGTTATACGCTTCCGTAGCACCAATATAGTCCTTTAAATGATATTTCAGTTTTGCAATCTCATTATTAAGAGCTTCGTTTCTAAATTTAGGAAAAGATGAAAGTAAATTGGTGATTTCTGATGAATAGATAATAAAATTTTTCCGCTCCTTATAATTATAAGAAGTTGTTTCTAAGTCTATCTCAGCAATTGAATTGCCGATCGGGGACAAATTAATCTTTTCCGCAGAACAGGATAGAGCGAATAGCAGTATTATAATATATCCAAACCTAGCTTTATTCATTTTTCACATTTTGATAAAGGACCGGATTAAGGGTATCGTCATTATACATTTTCATCTGTTTGTAGACTTTAATCTTAATATTACCGTTCTCTATATCAATAAGCAATTGATTAATCGCTTCAGAAAGATCTTTTTGTTGCTCTAGTAAAACATTAAGTTTAGCAGAACATTTATTTCTGTGCTCTTGACTTGCAGAATAACGTTGAGCTTCAAGATTCATATGATAGACTTTTAATGCAAGAATCGACAGGCGATCAATCGCCCAGGCTGGTGTTTCTGTATTAATTTTCGCATTTGCGTTTGTCGCACTGTCTTTGTATTTTTCAAGAAACCAACTGTCAATAAACTCTACCAAATCAGTTCTTTTCTGATTAGAAGCATCAATTGTTCTTTTAATTGCCAATGCTTCAGTTGGATTTATATTTTCATCTCGTATAATATCTTCTAGGTGCCATTGAACGGTATCAATCCAATTTTTAGCATACAAAAGCCATTCCAAACTTTCGTCAGGATAGGGATTTTTTATGATGGCATCTACATTGTCCGCAAGATGATAGTCAGCAATAGATTGATTGAATATTTTCCAGGCAGTTTCTGTAAAATTCATTACGGGATTTATTTAAGGGGTAGTGGAATTTGAGTTGCTCTTTGGTTGTTCCGGTTTTTTGTGCTCGTCTTCTTTTACGGCATCTTTAAATTCCTTAATTCCTGAACCAAGGCCTCTCATCATTTCTGGGATTTTTCGTCCACCGAAAAAAACCAAAATAATTATTCCAACAATCAATAAATGTTGCCAAGAAAGTGCCAATATAGTTAATGTATTCATATCCATTATTTTATGCAAAGTTATGTTATTTTTTTAATTAACCCAACTTAAAGGGTCTACTGGATTTGTCCCAGACCAAATTTGGAAATCTAGCGTGTAGGTTCCATCAAAATCAGAAGCCACCGTCCCTATAGAAGTTCCTGCAGAGATCTTTTGATTGGCGGATACCATTGTGTTTGCTAAATTTGCATAGATCGTGAAATAATCGCCGTGTTTTACCATGACCGTTTTTGACCCGTCAGCAGCAGGCATTATACGAGAAACAACGCCAGGTGCAACAGATTTTGCCACAGTTCCTTTTGCCACAGAAATCTTAATTCCATTATTCTCTTCTACGATATTTTTAAAAACAGGATGCGGTTGTCTTCCAAAACGATGTGTTATAGTACCGTAGGCAGGCATTCCCATTTTTCCTCGGTTGGCTGCGAAATTATTTTCAACGGCAGACGAAACCCCATAATTAGTCATTGCTTTGGTTTCAGCAGCCTTTTTTTCATCATTATTTTTCTTGGCCATATTGGCCTCGGCAGCTTTTGCAGTTGCCGCTTTATCAGCAGCAGCTTTTGCATTAGCTGCAGCCTCAGCAGCGTCTTTTGCTGCAGCTAGCCTACGCGCTTCAGCTTTCTCTGCGTCAGCAGAACGACGTGAATCTTCTTTTTTCTTAGCATCTGCGATTGCAGCTAATTTAGCTTTGTCAACTTCTTCCGCAGCTTTACGGTCAGATATTTCTTTTAATCTGCGAGCTTCATCATCTGCTTTTTTCTTTTCTAAAGCTAATGCTTCCATTCGCACTTTATTTTCGGCATCTATCCGTGCTTTTTCTCGATCAGAAGCAATTTTTGCCAGTCGCATTTTTTCTGCTTCTTCTTTTTTTCGTTCAGCATCCTTAACTTTTGCAATTCTGATTTCTTCAGCGATAATGGAACGAATTTGCCCTTCCAATTGTTTCGATTCGGTTTGCTTCTTTTTCAACTCACTGGTCAGTGCAACTTCATTTTTCTTAAAGTCTTCTAAAAGACTTTCTTTCTGCTTTCGCTCTACTTCTATAGTCAACAAATCTTTTTGCTGATTAGAGAGAATCATTTCTTTGTCTTTAGCCGCTTTTTGCTTTAGATTTATGTTTTGTAGCAACATTTTGGCAACATCAGAAATTTCAGCTGCTTTTTTGTCCTGGTAGTCGGAGTAATCCTTCAGGTACTGTACTCTTCTTAGAGCTTCACCTAAATTTTTGGACGATAAGATGAAGGTTACTTTATTCTGAACACCCTTATTTTTGTACGCTTTTACTAAAACCTCTGCATAATTTTTTCTTAATACCGCTAACTCTTTATTTTGTCTGTTGATTTCGAGTTGTCGTAAATAAATTTCATCCTCTATGAGCTTTTTCTCTTTCTGGGTGTTCGTATAAACCTTTTCGCGAAGCTGTATTTTTTTATTGACCTCATTCAGGTACGATATAGACAACTTTGATTGTTGCTGAGTTTTTGCTAAGTTAGAATTAATAGCTGCAATCTGCTTTTTAAGTTCAGTATTTTGTTGTTGAAGCTGTTCTTTCTTCTGTGCAGACAATAAAGCAAACAAAAAAATTCCTATTAAAAAGCTTACTTTTTTTATCATTTAATCTCAGTTTTCGTATAATTAGACGGAACGGAATACGGCGTTTCCATTTTAGAACGGTCAAATTTCGTGTTTTCTAGTAAAATTTGGCTGTCTTTGTTGTCTTTTATTATTATTTTAACATTTCTAGGTAAAGGTATATTCTCGAAATTGTCCCAATTGCCGTAAGAAACTTCTAAATAGTCTGATGAATTAATTTTCTGCAAAGAGACTTTGTTTAGATTCATTTCTGGACTGTAATCTAAAGTAGCTGAATATTCAGTGACTTTGCCATCAGTTTCGAAATGCAGGTTTTTTGTGGATTTCAGTTGATAACCTTCGGGGGTTTTAGATACTTGAAAGTTATTTTCATTCACGGGAATAAATGCCTGACCAAGTAGTAAATTCTGGAAGGATTTGTAATCAATAAAATTAACATTTAAAAGTTTGTTGAGATAAGCAAAATCGGATTCGATGTAGGTTTTATTCCATTTTTCATAACCTTTAATTCCTTCTGGGGTAGCAATCCCACGACCAACATTTAAAAAGATCGCGACCATATTGATCCATATTTTCTGGTCTTTTTCAATGTAAATCGTCGCATCTAACTGCGGAATAAATTTTCCTGTTTCTGCAGTGATTTTCGTATTGATTTTGAGTTGTTGAAAGTTTAGGTCAGAATTTATTTTCTTAAAGAACGCAGCATTAGAGACCATTGTTACGTTAGTATCAATAGGATGATCAGTAGCCTGTTTGGTTTTACAGGATGCTAAAGTTAGTACAACAAGTGTAGATAAAATGTATTTTTTCATTGAATTTTTTTGAAATTAAATTCAAAAGTTACCATTATAACGCCAAACCGATTTAAATGTTTTGTCTATCAAAATTAATACGTTTAATGTTCGTTCTTGGACAAGAAATCGAGCACTGAAAAATCTCCTAAAGAAATCTCCCGAGCCACCCCGTAATATTGTGCGGAATTTCCAATCATAGAATTACTAAGATTTCCGTGATCGATGGTCGTATTTTCCTGAATCAATGAATTGTCAATATTAGAGTTGATGATTTTCGTGTTATTTCCTAGAGAAACATAAGGTCCAATTTTAGAATTAGAAATCTCAACATGTTCCCCAATAAAACATGGTGGAATTATCAAACAGTTTTCAATTTTTGCAGATGCAGGGTACTGCGCAACGTTTTCTCTTTCATACTCCAGAACTTTCCCGTTGGTTTCTACGGTAGCATTTTTATTTCCGCAATCCATCCAGTCATCAACTTTACCTAAGGAGAATTTCGCTCCTTTTTGACGAAGGTTTTCAAGAGCAGTAGTTAGTTGATATTCACCCCCAACTTTAATGTCGTTATCCATGATATAATTGATCTCCGACATTAATTTTTCTGCAGAATTAAAATAGTAAATCCCAATAATCGCAAGATCTGAAACGAAAGTTTTTGGTTTCTCCACAAAATCAGTAATAAAGCCATAATCGTCTAATCTCACGACGCCAAATGCAGAGGGGTCTTCTACTTTTTTCACCCAGATCACCCCATCAGAATTTTTATCTAAAATAAAGTCAGCTTTGAACAGAGTATCTGCAAAGGCAACAACAACATCACCCTGCATGGACTTTTCCGCACATTTAATTGCATGAGCAGTTCCAAGAGGTTCATCTTGAGTATACACTGTTCCTTTGGCTCCCAAACTTTCGGCAATCTGGATGAGTGATGCTTCTACTTCACTTCCGAAATCACCAATAATAAATGCAATTTCGTCAATTTTTTCACCAGCTACTTTCGTAATATCTTCTACCAAACGCTGAACAATTGGTTTTCCGGCAATAGGAATTAAAGGTTTCGGAACTGTCAAAGTATGTGGCCTTAGTCTAGAGCCACGTCCAGCCATGGGAACTATAATTTTCATATTTAATTATATTTTTTTGGTGAAGCTCACCTTTTTATTAGTGTTTGTTTTCTGTTTTTGAAGTGCTGCCAAATCCACCTTCGCCGCGATTTGTTGCAGCAAGGGTTGTTACTGTTTCCCATTCTGCGGTTTCATATTTGGCAATCACCATTTGCGCAATTCGGTCACCACTATTAATGATGAACTCCTCTTTTGACAAATTTACTAAAATAACGCCAATTTCACCACGGTAATCTGCATCAATAGTTCCTGGGGAATTGAGCACCGTGATCCCATTTTTTATAGCTAATCCACTTCGTGGCCGAACCTGAGCTTCGTAACCTTCAGAAAGTTCTAAAAATAATCCGGTGGGAATTAGTTTTCGTTCCAGTGATTTCAAAGTAATGCTTTCGTCCAGGTTCGCATATAAATCCATTCCTGCAGATTGCTCAGTTTGGTATTTTGGTAAAGGATTTTGGGATTTATTAATGATTTTTATTTTCATATTAAGATTTTCTGAGTTTTCTTAAAATATCTTTTTCAACATATACTACAATGGCTAAAAATACTAATAATAATGTGTTTCCAATGAAAATATTTCCTTTAAATAGATAATAAGAAATGACTGAAAATAGAATACTTAAACTGAGATAGCCAATGATTTTTTTCATATGATAAGGAACAGGATAATAATACTGACCCAGAAAGTACGAAACAGTCATCATAGAGAAGTAGGATAATAAAGTTGCCCATGCTGAAGCCCAAAACCCGTACATTGGAATAAAATAAATATTGATCCCAACCGTAACAGCTGCCCCAATAATAGAAAGATAAGCACCGAAAATAGTTTTATCCGAAAGTTTATACCACACCGACATGTTTAAATAAATTCCCAAAAAAACCGCGGCGATCAAAACAAGTGGTACTATAGCTATTCCGCTATTGTAGTCAGAATTCCTCAAATATAAAGGGGCAATCCAGTTTAAATTTACACACAACGCTATGAGAAATATACAATTGACCACGACAAACATATCCATCAGTTTTGCATAAGATTTCCCTGAGTTTTCATTTTTTGCATGTGCGAAAAAGAAAGGTTCAATTCCTAAAAGATAGGCTTGCCGAAAAAGCGTAATAAAAGTAACGATTCTACAAACAGCCCCGTAAATTGCCATTTGCTCCGTATTCGTACCGTCTGGAAGTAAATATTTTAAAAACTGACGATCCATCGTTTCATTGATGACACCCGCTAAGCCCGCAATCGTTATTGGCCAAGAATAAGCCATCATTTTTTTCCAGAGCGACCAATCGAATGCTTTGAAACTTACACTTTTCAGTTCTTGAAAAAGTAATACAAATGTTACTGCGCTTGCAATTAAGTTTGCGACGAAAACATAACCAATTCCAAAGTTTGGATTATAGGTAAACCCAAAAAGTCCGTTAGTTCCAAATTTAGGCAGAATAACAATGAATAACATGACCAGTAAAAAATTGACGACACCATTAATTATTTTAATGACTGCGAATTTTTTTGGTCTTCCAGTTTTTCTTAAAATAACAAAAGGCATGGTACTTAAGCCATCTAAGCCTAAGACAATAACAATTAAAGTTAAAAGATTAACCTGATCTGGTGTTTTAAAAGCGATTGCTAAATCAGTCCGAAATAAATAAAAAAATAGGACAAAAATCAAGGAAGCAAATACGACACTTAAAGTCGCGGTTGAGATTAATTTTTTAGAATCATCTACTTTTTCCGCAAAACGAAAGAAAGTCGTTTCCATGCCATGAGATAGCAATACAATAATGATTCCTGCTACAGAATAGAAATCGATAAAGGGAGCCAATGCAGAAGGACCAAATCGCTCAGTAACAAAGGGTGCAATTATAAATGGAAAAACCCTTATAATAACAGAGCTTAAGCCATAAATTGCAGTTTGTCCCAGTAATTTTTTATACAAAACTTATAAATTTTTACAAATGTATTGTTTTAATTAAAATCAATGAATGTTTTATGGATTTTGAAACGTTTTTTTAATGCAAATTTAACTTAGACTTCCGTTGAATTTCCTAAATTTACACTGAATAAATAGAAAAGCATAAATGAGAATCCTAATTAAAAACGTTAAAATAGTCAATGAAAACCAAATTTTCGAAAGTGATCTACTTATAGAAAATGATCTGATTTCTAAAATTTCAAAAAATTTATCTGAAGAAAATGTAGACCAAACTATTGATGGAACCGGGAAATATCTGCTGCCAGGGATTATTGATGATCAAGTCCATTTTCGCGAACCGGGTTTAACCTGGAAAGGAGATATCGAAAGTGAATCAAGAGCTGCAATTGCAGGTGGAATTACAAGTTTTATGGAACAGCCCAATACGGTTCCAAATGCAGTTACCCAAGAATTATTAGAAGAAAAATATAAAATTGCCGCCGGGAAATCATTCGCCAATTATTCTTTTTTGATGGGTGGAACAAATGATAATTTGGAAGAAGTTCTAAAAACCAATCCAAGAAACGTCGCCGGAATAAAATTGTTTCTAGGATCTTCCACCGGAAATATGCTCGTCGATAATCCAGAAACTTTAGAAAAGATTTTCTGCAGTACCAAAATGCTGATCGCAGTTCATTGCGAAGATGAAGCAACCATCCGGAAAAATACCGAAACCTTTAAAGAAGAATATGGTGATGATATTCCTGTGGAGTGTCATCATCTGATCAGGAGCGAAGATGCATGTTATATTTCTTCCTCAAAAGCAATTGAACTGGCAAAGAAAACGGGTGCGAGATTACACGTTTTCCATTTATCAACGGCAAAAGAAATGGAGCTTTTTAGAAATGATATTCCCTTAAAGGAGAAAATGATCACCGCTGAAGTTTGTGTTCATCACCTTACTTTTACCGATGAAGATTATAAAACCAAAGGAAATTTCATCAAATGGAATCCTGCCGTAAAAACTCAAAAAGATAAAGACGGATTATGGGAAGCTTTGCTGGATGACCGAATTGATGTCATCGCAACTGATCACGCGCCCCATACTTTAGAAGAGAAATCTCAAAATTATTTAAAAGCGCCGTCTGGAGGTCCGCTCGTGCAACATGCTTTAAATGTAATGCTGGAAAATTTTAGAAATGAAAAAATCTCTTTAGAGAAAATTGTGGAAAAAATGTGTCATAACCCTGCAACTCTTTTTCAAATTGAAAAGCGGGGATATATTAGAGAAGGATACAAAGCAGATTTGGTTTTAATCGATTTAAAAGAAAGTTACACGGTCAGCAAAGAAAATGTTCTCTACAAATGTGGTTGGAGTCCATTTGAAGGGACAGAATTTCATTCTAAAATCAGCCATACGTTTGTAAACGGCTTTTTAGCCTTTGCAGACGGGAAAGTTTCCGAAGAAAAACACGGCGAACGTCTGCTTTTCGATCGAAATTATTAAAAAAATCAAATATTGTGAAACGTTTTGACATAAATTGCGTCTAATTCATTATAAAATAATCATCTATGTTTAAAAAAATACCTTTAGCGATTGTCGCTTTACTGATTTCTTTGCAAGTATTTGCGCAGAATCAGTTTCAGTGGAAAGAAGCCTCCGGAAATGGATACACCTATAAGTATGTGACCAATGATCCGATGAGTGCAAGATTTTACACTTTGAAAAATGGTTTGACAGTTATTTTGAGTCCTACCAAGAAAGATCCTAGAATTCAAGCTTATATAGCTGTGAAAGCAGGAAGTAAAACAGATCCGCGAACAAATACCGGCCTCGCACATTACCTGGAACATATGGTTTTCAAAGGAACCGATAAATATGGCTCGCTGGACTGGGCGAAAGAAAAACCTCAATTAGATATTATTGATGGTCTTTATGAGCAATATAATAAAACCAAAGACGAAACAAAAAGAAAAGCAATCTATAAAAAGATTGATTCAGTATCTGGTGTTGCAAGTAAATTTGCCATTGCCAATGAATATGACAAAATGATGGCTTCTATGGGAGCTCAAGGTACCAATGCTTTTACAAGTTTTGAGCAGACTGTTTATACAGACGATGTACCAAGCAGTTCTCTGGATAAATATTTGACCGTTCAGGGAGAACGATTTAGAAATCCTATTCTACGGATATTCCACACCGAGTTGGAAGCAGTTTATGAAGAGAAAAACAGAACTTTAGATGATGACGGTGACAAAGTCTTTGAAGAGCTTTTTGCACAACTGTTTAAAAAACACAATTACGGACAACAGACCACGATCGGGACAGTAGAAGATCTGAAAAACCCTTCATTGGTTGAAATCCGTAAATATTTCAATAACTATTATGTGCCTAACAATATGGCGGTAATTTTATCAGGAGATTTTAATCCAGATGTCGTAATAGGAAAAGTAGATAAAGCATTTTCGTATATGAAAACGAAACCTGTTGCAAAATATGCCTTTGCACAGGAAGATGCTATTACAGCACCAATTGTAAAAGAGATTACGGGTCCTGATGCAGAAAATGTAACCATTGGTTACAGATTGCCCGGAAATAAAGACAAAGATGTTCTGATTGCTGATTTAGTAGGTCAGATTTTAACGAATGGAAAAGCTGGTTTGCTGGATTTAAATCTAGTTAAAAAGCAAAAATTGTTGCGTGCCTCAGCATTTACTTATACGCTCATTGATCACGGTATTTTGTATTTAAGTGCCGCACCTACCAATGGCCAGAGTTTAGAAGAAGTAAAGGCTTTGGTTTTAGGAGAAATAGATAATCTTAAAAAAGGAAATTTTGATGAAGATTTAATTACTTCTATCATCAATAATATCAAAAAGAATAAGATTTACGAATCCGAGAATTACAGCAACAGAGCAAGTTCGTTGATGGACGCTTTCACTTCAGAATTAAACTGGAGAGATCAGGTAGCTTATGTAAATGATCTGTCTAAAGTTTCAAAAACGGATATCGTAAATTTCGCCAATAAATATTTAGGTGATAACTACGTTGCTGTTTTAAAAAGAAAAGGAGAATCTGAAGGAACACTGAAAATTGAAAAACCGCAGATTACACCAGTAGAAACCAATGCGGATAAACAATCTGCATTTGTGAAAATGGTTGGGGATATGCCGAATACTGCTTCTGCAGCAGTGTTTTTAGACTATAATAAGGATATTCAAAAATCGAAATTAGGAAAAGCGGAAGTGCTATACGTTCCAAATACCGAAAATCAGATTTTTCGTTTAAAATACCGGTACAAAATCGGTTCATTAAATGATTTAAAACAGCCACTGGCCTCACAATATCTCCAGTTTTTAGGAACGGATAAAATGTCTGCAGAAGAAATCTCTAAAGCATTCTATAAAATTGCATGTAATTTTAATATTTCTGCTGGAGAAGAATATACTACGGTATCTATTGAAGGGTTACAGGAGAATTTTGAAAAGGCAGTCCAATTATATGAAGACTTAATTCAAAATGTAAAAGCGGATGATGCTGCTTTAAAAAGTTTGAAAGAAAGAATTGCAAAAGCCAGAAAAGATGCAAAAGCTAATAAAGGTGCCATTATGCAAGGTCTTACCAATTATGCATTGTACGGACAGGATAATAAATTTAACAATGTTTTAAGCAATGCAGCATTGGAAGCTACGACATCTGCGGAATTGGTGAAGAGGATTAAAAATCTTAATAACTACGAACAAACTGTAATTTACTATGGTCCTGCTTCATTGAAAGAGTTAGATATAAAGTTGAAAGAGATGCATCAATTTCCGGCAAAATTTGCAGTTGCACCGCCGGAAAAGGTTTTCAAGCAAATTCCTCAGAATAAAAATCAGGTATTGTTTACAGATTACGACATGGTCCAGGCAGAAACCCGTTGGATTAGAAATACAGAGAAATATAACGCCGATAAGAACACGGTAGTAAAAGTATTCAATAATTATTTTGGAGGCGGAATGGGTTCTATTATTTTTCAAACCATCAGAGAAAGCAAAGCTTTGGCTTACAGTACTTATGGTGTTTATGTGCAGCCTCAGAAAAAAGATCAGGAATATTATATGGTAAGCTACGTTGGTAGTCAGGCAGATAAATTTAATGACGCTACTACTGCGATGAATGAACTTTTAACGACGATGCCACATTTAGATGAGAACTTAAATTTAGCGAAGACCCAGGTTAAAAAAGATATTCAAACCGAGCGAATTACACAGGATAATATTATTTTCAATTACTTGGCGGCGAAAGAATTAGGATTGTCTCAGGATCCTCGGAAGGATATTTACAATTCTGTGGATAAAATCACGATGCAGGATTTAAAGAATTTCCATCAGAATAATTTTTCAAAAAAGCCATACACATATGCAATCGTAGCATCGGAGAAAAAAGTTTCGATGAAAGACATGCAGAAATTGGGTGAAGTGAAGAAAATTTCTTTAGAAGAGCTTTTCGGATACTAAATTCTAAAATTTCTAAAACCATTAAACTGCTCCTAATTAAGAGCAGTTTTTTTAATCCCTTTTTTTGAAGGATATAAAAATTGAGTTGCAATTTATTTGGGCGCACATTTCCGCCTTCCACTCCCAATCTTTTTTGCTCCTCGATGCTCGTTACAAAAAAGGATTTCCGTTCAAGTCGGGGCGCAATCCGCACTGGTTTCCAAAACTTTTATTAAAAAGAAAATTTGTTTCTTACCTAAATTTTGAGTGTTTAATACCCAATATTGGCCATAAAATTCACCATTAGGCATTTCGCATAATTTGGATATTCCAATCCGTTTTAAATTTGCAAAAGAATCATTGCAGGTACTTTATACACAAAATTTCAATTTACCCTTTAAATGTGTTGGTGTTAAAGTAATATTTTGAAACCATTCTCAAATCACCTTATCACCACATCATCCAATCGGTCCATTATCGTTTTTTATTCCCTGCATAATTGTTCGTAACTTTCAGAAACTTATTTCTCTTAAATTTACAAAAAGAATAAAATATGAATATGTACACTCAACCAATGCTCAAAGATGATGCATTAAAAGATAAAGTAGCCGTTGTAACAGGTGGCGGAAGCGGACTTGGAAAAGCCATGACGAAATATTTTCTTCAGTTAGGTGCAAACGTGGTCATCACTTCACGAAATTTAGAAAAATTAAAAACTACCGCAAAAGAACTCGAAGATGAGACAGGTGGAAAGGTTTTGTGTGTTCAATGTGATGTTAGAAATTGGGAGGAAGTTGAAGCCATGAAAGACGCCGCAGTAAAAGAATTCGGGAAGATTGATATTCTTTTGAATAATGCTGCAGGTAATTTCATTGCACCTACCGAACGGTTAACCCATTCAGCTTTTGACTCTATTTTAGATATCGTGTTGAAAGGAACCAAAAACTGTACGCTTTCGATCGGGAAATATTGGATCGAGAATAAAATCCCCGGAACAGTTTTGAATATCGTAACAACTTACGCTTGGACTGGTTCTGCCTATGTCGTGCCATCTGCCTGTGCAAAAGCTGGCGTATTGGCAATGACCAGAAGTTTAGCAGTAGAGTGGGCGAAGTATGGCATTCGTTTCAATGCGATCGCGCCAGGACCATTCCCAACCAAAGGAGCTTGGGAGAGATTGTTGCCTGGAGATTTAGCGGAAAAATTTGATATGAGAAAGAAAGTTCCCTTAAGAAGAGTGGGAGAGCATCAGGAACTTGCCAATCTCGCAGCATATTTAGTTTCTGATTATTCTGCTTACATGAATGGGGAAGTGGTCACTATCGATGGTGGAGAATGGCTTCAGGGAGCAGGAGAATTCAATATGTTAGAGGAAATTCCTCAGGAAATGTGGGATATGCTTGAAACAATGATCAAGGCAAAGAAGTCTAACTAATTCAAAAGAATAAAATTAAAAACTCAATATTTGTAACAATATTGGGTTTTTTTTATACTTATTATAAAACGATCCTATGAATTTGAAATTCTTTAAACCTGCCTTATTGCTGGCTGTTGCAGTATCTCTTAATGTATCTGCACAAACCGACGCGCCAAAGTATAGCTATACGGATGCATTCAAGCCCTATTTTTACCAAAATAATGCGACAGAAACCAGATCAGCAAGTGGTCAGCCAGGACACAATTATTGGCAAAACAGTGCAGATTATGTATTGAATGCTACTTTAAATGAAGCTCAAAACGAAATTTCGGGTTCTGCTGAAATTACTTATACTAATAACAGTTATGATAATCTAGGTTTTCTTTGGTTACAGTTGGATCAGAATTTATTCAAAAAGAATTCACGTGGAAATGCCGTAATCCCAATGGGCGGAAGTAGAAATGGCGCCAAAGGCCAGGAGTTCGATGGTGGTTACACGATTAAATCTGTTGAAATTCTTTCCGCAAATGGTAAAAAAGTAAAAGTTAATCCTACCTACACAGTTTCCGATACCAGAATGCAGATTGATCTTCCTCAGGATTTGAAGGCAAAAGGTGGAGTAGTGAAATTTATAATTAATTATTCATTTGTTTCCCCAAAATACGGTTCCGATAGAATGGGTGTTGAGGATACAAAAAATGGAAAAATATTTACTATTGCTCAATGGTTTCCAAGAATGTGTGTTTATGATGATCAAATGGGATGGAACACTCTTCCTTATTTAGGAGCCGGAGAGTTTTATCTTGAATATGGAGATATTACTGCAAATCTAACTGTTCCTGCTAGCCATTATGTTGTTGCTTCGGGTGAATTATTGAATTCCAAAGAAATGTATACGAATGATCAAAATAAAAAGTGGGATCAGGCAAAAAATAGTGAAAGCACGGTAATGATTCGCTCTGCTGCGGAAGTTAGTGCTGCGCCGAAAAGTAGTTCCGGGACCAAAACATGGAAATTTAAAATTGAAAATACAAGAGATTTTGCTTGGGCTTCATCGTCTGCGTTCATCTTAGATGCGGCTAAAATTAATTTGCCAAGTGGTAAGAAGTCTTTAGCAATTTCTGCTTATCCAGTAGAAAGTGAAGGGAGTGCAGCTTGGGGAAGATCGACTGAATATGTGAAATCCTCCATTGAGCATTACTCAAAAAGATGGTATGAGTACACGTATCCTGCGGCAGTAAATGTTGCCGGAAACGAAGGTGGTATGGAATATCCCGGAATTGTTTTCTGCCATATGAATTCTAAAGGTGCTAGTTTATGGGGAGTAACAGATCATGAATTTGGTCACAACTGGTTTCCGATGATTGTTGGTTCCAACGAAAGACTGTATGCATGGATGGATGAGGGTTTTAATACTTTTATCAACTCAGTATCTGACAAAGATTTTAATAAAGGAGAGTATTATAAACCTCAGTCTTTACAAAGAATGGCGGGAGCATTTAATAGTGATTCTATGGAGCCCGTAGTTACCGCACCTGATAATTTAAAAGAAAGAAACTTAGGGTTTTTAGGATATTACAAACCAGGAGCGGGTTTAACCATGTTGCGGGAAAATATTTTAGGGGAAGAGCGTTTTGATAAAGCTTTACGGGAATATATCGAGAGATGGGCATTTAAACACCCTACACCAGATGATTTCTTCAGAACAATGGAAAATGTTTCTGGAGAGGAACTGAATTGGTTTTGGAGAGGTTGGTTTTTAAATAAATGGAAAATTGATCAAGCGGTAACGAATGTGAAATATGTAAATGGTGATTTTAAAAAAGGTTCTATCATTAAAATTGAAAATATAGGCCAAATGCCAATGCCGGTAGATTTAGAAATAAAATTCAAAGACGGAACGGTGCAAAATATGAAACTTCCAGTGGAGGTTTGGAAGAGAAATGCAGAATGGTCTTTTGAAGCCCCGACTACCAAAGAAATTACTTCTGTACAACTTGATCCAAAAGGAACCTTGCCCGATGCTAATGTTAAGAATAATACCTTTAAAATGGAAGGGGTAATTGTAGAGAAAATTAATCTAGGCGATTATACCGGGACTTTCTCAAGCAAACAAATTCCAATTAAGATTGTCACTAAAGAAGAAAATGGTAAACTAACTGCAAAAGCTGGTGAACAAAATAGTTTTCCTTTAGATTATGAAGGGTCTGATAAGTTCAGTTTCGAAATGGCAGGGATTGAGTTTGAATTTGCAAAGGATAAGAAAAGCTTTATTCTTAATCAAGGTGGTCAAAAATTCACCTTCACGAAGGACTAAATAGGAATTACTTCCTAATAATTGTAAGACGTTCTGCAAACCAGTTTTGTAGAACGTTTTTTATAAACTTACAAGCTATGAGTGAGGATTGATTTCTATCGTTTACACTTAGATTCTAACAAAATAAAAACGCTCTGAATTATCAGAGCGTTTAACCTTAATTTGTAGACCCACAGGGATTAAAGTTAAACATCACTACACCATCATACACAACTATTTTACTGATATTTAATGCTTTACAATAATTGAAACAACACTGCATATCTATAAAACACTCTGAACAATACCTAATTTAGTCCCCGATTTTGGAAACGGGGACTAAATGATTGTTTTATTTTGGTTGTGCTATAATGCAAAATTTTTGAATTTTTTTTAAATAATTAATTATGCGTGTTATTGTAAAAGGTGATTTATAAAAAAACATTTAATAACAGCTAAAATCTACTGTATTTGTTTAAGATGTGCTGATATATAATGCGGGTTTATAACACATACGATGTTTTCAAAAAACTTTTCTGCTCCTCAATGTTATTGCCTATTATACAGCATTTTGTGAAATTTTAAAAATAGAAAATTTAATTATTTCTCGGGAAATTATTCAGGAGGAGATGTATCATCTGGTGTAATTTTTTTTCCGACGTAACCGAAGATCATATTAACAAAAACTACGGTGCCCGTAAATAATAATAAATCCATAACCAGGTAAAATGCAGCGATACATCCCGCCGCAGCGCTACACCAAACCGTAGCAGCCGTGGTAAGGCCCTGTACATTTGCACCCTTTTTTAAGATTACCCCTGCACCCAAAAAACCAATTCCCGTTACGACCTGACTTAAAACACGTGTCGGATCAAAAGATTCCCCTCCCTGAAACTGCAGCGATAAAAAAACAAAGACACAGGAGCCTACAGAAACCAGCATGTTGGTTTTTAAGCCTGCATCTTTTCCCTTAAATTCCCGTTCAACTCCTATCAAAAGTCCGGCTCCAATTGCCAAAAGAATTTTGAAAAGAAAATCAAAATTAAAGCTTAAATCGGGTTGGTCTCCAACTCGTGTTAAAAGCTGTTCTGTGGTTTGTATGGAAGTTAAAAATAGAATAGAAATCATCATTTGTTTTGGCTTTTAATTTACAAAGGTTAAAAATATGGGTTTGAAAATGTGTTCGTTATATAAACTTTGTATCCCTAAAGACTTATTTTTAGCCCTGTTACAAAATATAATTCGTGCACCAAATTTTGCGTAAAGTCACTCAATCTATATTCTGTGACCAGTTCAATTTTCATCAGATCAGACAAAACCCAACCTACTCCCGCTCCGATTCTTTGTTCATATTCGGGTTTGCTGGTTTTGGCTACGGTCAGCAGCGTTTCCAGATCTCCGATCATATAAGCATTGCCTTTCTTAATTTCAGTTCCATTAAAAGAACGGTTGACTGCAAAATTATAACGAAACCGATGAGAAGTTTCTGATGAAGTGATGCGCTGTTCTGCTCGAACACGGTGTTCAAATTCAGTCGCTTTTGGTTTTGTAGTGTAAGTATATTCTTCTGTAAATCTCAATTCATTTTCTTTGTCTTTATCAAAATTTTCTCTAAACCGATATTGAATTCCAACTGCCACTGCATTTTTATCGCTTAATTTCAATTTGGAGAAATGGGCAAGATCAATTTGCTTGACATCAAACTTAAAAGATTCATCATCATACCAAATGGTTCGCTCTTCAAGAATAAACTCTTGCAAGAAATTCTTACTTACATCATAATCTAACTTAATATACGGTTCATAGAATCCATTAAACTTATTTTGTCCGAAAAGAATGGTAGTTCCCAGTGCGACGAGAACAATAGAAAATAAATTCTTCATATAGTGGTGTTAAAGTAAGAGGGGAATCATTTCAAATTTTATTGAGTTAACATACAATGCCAGTTAAAAAATCACCTACAAAAATAGAAAGCAATACTGTAAAGAATTGGGAAAACCATAATATGCAGCGTAATCTTTCTCAAATCCCAATACTTCAAAATTCCCATATCTTTCCAGATTTCAAGGGTAATTTCGTCTCTAAGTTTATAGATAAACTGTAAAATGGAACTACAAAAGTTTTAATAATTAAATCAAAAAAAACAGTAATATGAAATGTCCCAATTGTAATGTAAATTTAGTGATCACCGATCGCAGCAACGTAGAAATCGATTATTGTCCGGACTGTCGTGGTGTCTGGCTTGACAGGGGAGAACTGGATAAAATTATTGAGCGTTCTTCACAAACAGAACAGAGAAGTTATTCCAATGACCGCCAAAATACAAATATGAATCAACAGGAAACTGGCTACAGACCGAAAAAGAAGGAGTCATTTTTAAGTGATCTTTTCGATTTTTAAACGCTCTTTGGCCAATTTTAAAAACGGTGGTTTTCAATCTATTTTTTATCAATGTTTCACAAAAAACCCCGCCATTAGAGCGGGTTTTTAGTATGTCACACCAACGAATTAGTGATTTCTTTCATTTAATACTTTTCCCTTTTCATCAAAAATAATGTGTTTTTCGTCCTGTCCTTTTTCAAGTTCTACTTCGTAGGTTTTCACCTTATTTTTCCACACCATTTCTACATCATCGACTCTGTAGCCTGCGTATTTCGATTTAATTATAGAACGAACGACTTGCGGAAGTTCGACTTCAGTAATTTCCTGTTCTTTCTTCAGCATATTTCCGGAAGCATTGTACCAAACTTCGTGGTCACGTCTATCGAGATCAAATTCAACTTTGTAATGATCCAGTTCTTTTTTCCATTCTGCATTTGTTGCTTTAGGATATTCTTTCTTAAAAGCATCGTTCAGATTGCCGGGAACGTCAGCTGAATTTAATTCCTGTGCTTTTGCAAAACCAGTGGTGAAAACCAAGATTCTAAAATTTTTAATATTTTCATACTATTTTCTTTTTAAATTTAAACAAAGTAAGCCTTTGAATCTGTAAACAATTTGGAATGAGTTCTAGTAGTCCTAAATACATCTTCGTAGAAAGGATCTTCAATCCCAATTCTTTACAGTTTTAATAGGTATATTTATCGCAAATAATTCTTTAATGAAGATATTAATAGTAGAAGACGAAGTACAAATGCTTGAAAATATGACTAAAAACCTTTTGGCGGAAGGCTATTTGGTTGAAACTGCAAGCAATTTTGTACAGGCTCAAGAACGCATCGGCGTTTATGAATATGACTGTATTCTTTTGGATATCAATCTTCCCGACGGAAACGGTCTGGAACTTCTTAAAATTATCAAAGAGAAAGGTTTACAAGACGGCGTGATCATCGTTTCTGCGAGAGATTCTTTGGATGATAAATTGCAGGGATTGGATCTTGGCGCGGATGATTATCTCCCGAAACCTTTTCATATGGCTGAACTTCGTGCCCGTGTGAAAGCAGTTTTACGAAGAAAAAAATTTGAAGGTCATGATGAAATGAAAATAGGAAACATTTCGATTAATACTTCAAACAGAACATTATTTATTGAAAACAAAGAAGTGGAACTGAACCGAAAGGAATATGATGTTCTGCTTTATTTAGCCTCAAATAAAGATCGGTTGGTCAATAAAAATGCATTGGCAGAGCACGTTTGGGGAGACAACATCGATCAGGCAGACAGTTTTGACTTCATCTATTCTCAAATAAAAAATTTACGTAAAAAACTTGATTCTAACAGCGCTGATATTGAAATAAAGGCGGTATATGGAATTGGGTACAAAATGCAGAATAAGTGAAACTTCTTAATTACACTTCTACCTATTTTTCTGTTATGCTTTTGGGATTACTTTCCATTTGGGCAGTAGTTTTTTATTACGCCATGTTCAATGAGATCTATGATAGTATCGATGATGGTTTGGAACACCGCAAAATGATTTTGATCGCCCGTGCAAACGAGGATCTATCACTTTTAGACAAACCACAATATGACGAATATTTATTCACGGTAAAGAAAGTTGATTATAATAACTATCGTGGTTTTAAAGATATTTACAAGGATTCTGTAATGTATATGGTTAATGAAAAAGATTATGAGCCGGTTCGTTTGCTGGAAAGTATCTTTAAAAAAAATGACGATTATTACAAAATATCCGTGGTTACTTCAATGGTAGAGGAAGATGATCAGATTAATAATCTATTAAAATATACCCTCATTTTATATGCCGTTTTGGTCCTCAGTATTTTGCTCTTAAATAATTTGTTTTTGCGAAAAGTGTGGCAACCTTTTTATAGAATTTTAGATCAATTAAAAGTGTATCAACTCGAAAAGAATGAACCCATTCATTATAAAGCGACGAATATTGAAGAATTTTCTTTGTTAAATAAAAGTATTGAAAAACTGTTAAACAGAACGCAGCAAAGTTATTCCAATCAAAAACAGTTTATAGAAAATGCCAGTCACGAACTGCAAACACCATTGGCTATTGCGATCAATAAACTGGAACTTTTATTTGAAGATGAAACATTAACCGAAACGCAGGCGGAACAATTGCAAGAGACTTTGGAAAATCTGGAAAGATTAACGAGGTTGAACCGTTCCCTTTTACTGATATCAAAAATTGAAAACGATCAGTTTCAAATGCGTGTAGAAGTAGACCTACAAGTTGTGATAGAAAAAAATATTTCAGATTTTTCTGAAATGCTTTATCATAAAAATCAAAAGATCAATTTTGATGCAGAACACAGAACTGTTAAAAATGCTAATCCGGATTTAATTTATATTTTATTTTCAAATCTGATTAAAAACAGCATCGCTCACGGGCAATCTGGCAGCGAAATCTCAATGAAACTGAGCGATAAAGATTTCGTGATCAGCAACTATTCGCAAAGAGATTCCTTACAAAACGAAGATATCTTCGAACGTTTCCAAAAAATAGGAAATAATCCAAATTCTACCGGTTTGGGACTTTCCATTGCCAAAAGTACCGCAGAAAAATTAGGGTTTACTTTGGAATATCATTTTCAAAATGGGCAACATTATTTTACGGTTGAGTTTAATTAAATCCTGCATTTTAAAATTTTTCCCAAATTCTTACAGTTTTGCCTCGCATATTTGCATTAAATAATTTAAAAATATGTCTAAAATAACTTATTTAATAGCACTTGCACTATCATTAAGTTTCGTTTCCTGTGAAAACGATATTACAACTTCAGAAGTTCCCTCGATTGTAGAAAATACTTTTAAAAGCAAATTTGTTCAGGCAAAGAATGTGGAGTGGGAGTTTGCAAATGATACGTATGAAGCAAGTTTTGACGTGGAAAACGTAGACCACGATGCGCTTTTGGACAGTTCCGGAAATCTCTTAAAATACAAACACAGAATTGATGGAACCGCCGTACCAGAAGGTATTAGAGCATTTCTTGCACAAAATCACCCCAAAGGAAAATGGGACGATGCGGAATATATTGTGGATGGAAATTCCAAATATTTTCAAATAGAACTGGAAGGTTTCTTTACTGATACAAAACTGGTTCTGGACAACAGTGGAAAAGAATTGTCTAACATTAAATATTGGAATTAAATTAACCATTAATTCTTAAAAAAATACTACGTCAACATTCTGAAATTGTAATGATATGAAGCATAATGAATAAAAGTTCTTCCCCAAAGAAAAGTAAACTGCCTTTTTATTTGTCTCTGCTTTTAGTCGCAATTTTGGTAATCAGTTATTTTGCAGTTCCGCCCGTAAATGATTTCTTTAAGGAAGCCTGGAGTGTACTTACCAGTGATGACGAAGCGCGGGTAAAAAAATGGGTAGAAGATTTTGGCTGGTTCGGTCCGGTCGTGATCGTTGTGGCAATGATCGTACAAATGTTTTTGCTAGTAATTCCTACCATTCTTTTGATGATCGTTTCCACACTTGCGTACGGACCAATTTGGGGAAGCATCATTAATTTTACTGCCGTGATTATTGCTTCATCTGTGGGTTATGCAATCGGAAAGTATCTGGGATTGTCTTTTATTGAGCGTTTATTAGGGGAAAAAACTACCAAAAAAATCACAACATTCATTGAAAATTACGGATTTTGGGCGGTAGTCATCACGCGGATCAATCCTTTTTTATCAAATGACGCCATCAGTTTTGTTGCCGGCATTCTCAAAATGAATTATTGGAAATTTATCAGTGCAACCGCCGTGGGAATTACACCCTTAATTTTACTGATCGCCATTACCGGTCAAAACACAGATTCTCTGAAGACGGGTTTACTTTATGGTTCTATTGCGAGTTTAATTGTTTTCGGAGGTTATATTTGGTGGGATAAAAAGAGAAGGTCTGTCAAATAATACTAGATCTCTCTAAAAATCCATCTTCTGGAATTACAGAATTTTTAATAATTCGGCAATTAACTGAAAATATAACATAAGCCTAAACCGGTCTGCGGGATCGTTGAGTTGAGAATTAGAATAGATCTCATTTTCTAAATTTAGAAATAGATCCCGCATCAGATTTAAAAGGTTAAAGACAGTTTCTTATTCAACTTCAGGATCTTTTATAAATTTAGAAGCCAACATTCCTCCAGCGAGTGACAATACGATTACGCCAAGTGACAACCATTCAGGGATTTCCACATGATGAGAAATGATCATTTTTACACCAACGAATGCCAATATTACCACCAAACTGTAATTGATGTATTTAAATTTATCCAACATACCCACAACTAAAAAGTACATCGACCGTAATCCCATTATAGCCAAAATATTAGAGGTGAAAACGATGAACGGATCCGCAGTAATTGCTAATATCGCAGGAATGCTGTCTATAGCAAAAAATACATCCGTCAATTCTATGATAATCAGTGCTACAAATAATGGCGTAGCATACTTTACACCATTTTTTATTACGAAAAATTTATCGCCTTCAATAGTTGTTGTAACGGGATAAACTTTAGCGATCCACTTATAGATCTTAAAATCGTGTGGGTCTTTTTGTTCGTTGTGACTGAATAACAGTTTAAGCGCAGTTAAGATCAAGAATACCCCAAAAACATAGATCATCCAGCTAAATTCTGTAATGAGTGCTACTCCAAAAACAATCATTATGGCTCTGAAAACAATCGCACCCAAAACTCCGTAAAAGAGGACTTCGTGCTGATACTTTTTAGGAATCGCAAAAGACGAAAATATGAGTGCAATAATAAAAATGTTATCAACACTCAAAGAGAGTTCGATTAAATAACCCGTTACGAATTTTAGAACTGCATTTGTTGGCGTGAGGTTCGTTGGGTTCGCGATCCAATTATTCTCAAAGGAAAGATAGACTACTCCCGAAAAAAGCAGGGCACACGTTACCCAGACACTGGTCCAAATGGCCGCTTCTTTTGTTTTTATTTCGTGAGGTTTGCGGTTAAAGACCCCTAAATCTAAGATCAGTGCAAAAATTACTACTGCAATAAATATTATCCAAACTATCATAAGCTATCGATTAAAATGGTGTTCTAATTTTTTAAAAATCAAATAGATCACCTAAAAGGCCCTTTTTCTTCTTATAGTATCTGTCCTTGTCAGAATAATATTGATCCTTATCGGAATAATATCTTTCTTGATTCGGGTAATTACTTCGCTGGGGAACTGGGGGTTGTTGAACCGGTGGTTGCTGAACGGAGCGTTCGATAATTTTATCGAGTTCACCGCGGTCTAACCAAACCCCGCGACAATCCGGGCAATAATCAATTTCGATTCCGTTTCGGTCTGCCATTGTTAAGGCAACATTACAATTTGGACATTTCATAATTTTCTATTTTTTATTAAATTGTTTGATTTGTATTTTCGTTTTTAGTCATTAGTTTTATGATAACTGGAGCTGTAACCAATAAAACCAGACCTATTAAAATATATTCTAAATTATTTTTAACCCATGGAATATCACCTAAAATGTAACCCAATGAGGTGATGCTTACAACCCAAATAATTGCACCAACGACATTGTACATCGCAAACTTTTTAAAGTTCATTTCCACTGTGCCGGCAATGATCGGTGCGAATGTTCTTACGATTGGTAAGAAGCGAGCAATAGCAATTGCAAAGCCTCCTCTTTTTTCATAGAAATCGTGCGCTGTCTGAATGTGTTTACGTTTCAAAAACCAGGTATCTTCTTTTCTGTTGACGACATGTTTGAATTTGTAGCCAAACCAATAGCCAAAAAAGTTTCCTAAAATTGTTGAACTCATAAATAATACCATCCAAAATAAAAGGTTGAAAATTTGCGTCTCAAAAGGGTATGGCGTTTCATTGGCAGAAGCAATGACCATTCCTGAAACGAACAAAAGAGGATCGCCTGGTAGAAAAAAACCAATGATAATTCCTGTTTCAATAAATAAGATCAGCAGAACTAAATATAATCCGCCATTTTTCATGATCCAATCCGGATCTAAAAGGTGTTGAAGGGATTCTAATATAAAATCCATTTGCAGTAAGTTTTTTAATTCTTGACAAAAGTAGTTAAACTATTTTAAATAGTAGTAATACTATCATAAAAAAAAGTAAAGTTTTTTTCGGTAGATTTGTACAAACTTTTTCAGGAAAGAATTAATACCTATGGAATACCAGTTCAAAATAAAAATGAATGAAGATTTATATCTTCGTAATCCTGAAGACACGGATTTGGGAAGAAAAATTCTGAAACACAGTGTAGAACTGATTTATAAGTTAGGATTCGAAGCTTTTACTTTTAAAAAACTCGCCGAAGAAATTAGTTCAACAGAGGCGGGTATTTATCGCTATTTTGAAAACAAGCATAAATTATTGATTTATATTACTGCGTGGTATTTTGGATGGATAGAATTTCAGATCAATTTCCAGACGAATAACATCAAAGATCACAAAGTCAAACTGCAAAAAATAATAAACCTGTTAACATCTCCCATTGAAGATGATAAGCAAACGAGTTATATAGATGAAAGTCTTCTGCATCCCGTAATCGTGGCGGAAGGTTCCAAAGCCTATTTAACGAAACAAGTGGAGGAAGATAATAAATCAGAATTTTTTCAACCTTACAAAGATTTATGCACCTTGATCGGCAATGTCATTTTAGCATACAATCCAAATTATAAGTTTCCCAAATCTTTAGCGTCAACGATCGTAGAAATAGCGCATTTTCAAAACTTTTTCATGCACAATCTTTCCTCACTGACCGATTTCAGCAAAAGAAATAAAGAGACTGAAATAGTTGAATTTCTAAATGATTTGGTTTTTTCAAGTTTGGACAGATCTTAACTTTTTTAAACTATGTATTTTGCAATGTTAAGATATGTGGTTTTGCGAATCGCTTGAAAATTACGATATTATTTTGTTTATAGATAAATGTAGCTATTTTTCACAAAAACTCAATTGAAAAATACTATCGAGAACGTTATTAATAAATTTGGTGATGTTTAAATTAAAAATTATAGAAAAAAAAATCAAGAATTTTAGTCCCTGATTCAGTCCCTATGAATAATAAAAACCTGTAAATTAATAACTTACAGGTGTGTTGTAGAGAGGATGGTACTTTTGGCATAACCCAATATACCATTTTAAAACATCATTTCATTGAAAATAAGCAAGTTAGATAAATTTAAACAATCGTAAACCATCAGCAAAACCATTAAACAATCCCGAATTTAGTCCCTGATTTTTGAAGTAGGGACTAATTATAGCGTAACCAGTATAATGATTAAAGATCGTAATGTAGTTAGCATTTACAATAGAGAGAGTATATTTTATACCCACAGAAATTTATAATGAGATCCTAAATTTAAAACTGATTTTCATTTTAAATAAAAGCAAATGATGGTCTTTCAATAAATTAAAATAACTATATTTGTTACGGATTACTTATAAATGCATATTAATTCTAAAATACTATTTTCCTGTTTTATACTGGTTTTATTTCTAGTACCTAATCTTGTATTCGGGTGCGCCATAAATAAAAAGACTGATAAAGTAGAAAAATCGGTGACTGCATTAGAGTTCAGGCAATCATTCGCCGAGATACAGCCGGAATGTTCCAGCGGAGACTGTGAAGATGAATGTTGCCATCCTAAATCCCATCAATGTTCAACCGGTGATTGTTCCGGTAACTGCAGTGGAAATACTTGCAGTTCTTCTCAATATCCAGTGCTCGCTAATAGCGATAAGTTTCTAAATTCTCAAAACAAGTTTGATTTTACTTCCAAAAGATCGCAATTCTATTATCTTAGTCCATTTTATTCCAGTGGATTTCACACCATTTGGCAACCGCCAAAAATAGGTTAAATACCGTTCTTACAGCCCGAGTTATGCGATGTTCTAAAGTGCGTTTGTCCTTTATTAACTCGTTATACTTATTGTGCTCAACTTTTTGATCTACCGAAATGCTACTATGGTCATATTCATAATAGTATACGATTAACTCGTAGAGCCAGTCTATGCGTCACGCATCTTTTAATTCAATCTTAATCTTAAATCTAAATTTCATGAAAAATTTGACATTTGGAATAATGGCCGTATTGGCCTTGTTTCTCTATTCTTGTAACAGTCCTGAAACCAATAATAACAATGAAATTGTAAATGCTGCTGTCGTTAATGGTCAGCCCAAAGTTGGCGACCTTCTTCCAAACGATGAAGTATGCATGGTGAATAATGCCTACATGGGTAAAAAACAACTGGAAGTAAAATATGACGGCAAAATTTATTACGGCTGTTGCGCAGATTGTCAGGAGAAGATCCCGACCCAAGAAAGCGCACGTATTGCTTTGGATCCAGTATCTAAGAAACCGGTCGATAAAGCAACTGCGATTATTGCAAAGGCAGACGAAAATGATAATGTATTGTATTTCGAAAACCAATCCAACTATGAAACTTATTTCAATAATTAATAACTTAAAAATCAAAACAATGAAAATAGCAGTAATAGGTCTTTTGACCCTTGGCGCATTAACAGTAAGTGCCTGTAAAGAAAACAAAGAACAAACCGCTAATACCACCATGCAGCACGATATGAACGGCATGAAAGATGGCGAAACAATGGAGGGTATGTCCATGAATGAAAACATGACCGTTGTTGAAGCCAAAAAATCCTCCGCCAATCTGGATAATCTCACTTCAAACTATATGCAACTAACTTCAGCGCTCGCAGATGATAATGCTGGGGAGGCAGCTTCTTCCGGTAAAGATATGGTACAGTCGCTAGCGAAAATTGACCAAACCAGTTTTTCGACGGAGCAAAAAAAAGAATACGCAGATATCGTCGCTGAGATTAAAGAACATGCAGAACACATCGCGGAAAATGCTGGAAATATCGAACATCAAAGAGAACATCTGGATTTGTTAAGTGCAGATTTTTATGATTTGGTTAAAGATTTCGGCGCTTCAAAGCCGGTTTATAAAGTCTTCTGCCCAATGTATAATGACAGCAAAGGTGCTTTCTGGTTAAGTTCTTCTAAAGACGTTAAAAATCCTTATTACGGTAAAGGAATGCTTACCTGTGGGGAAGTGCAGGAGGAAATTAAGTAAACTGATAAAATATAATGATTCAAAATTTAATAAGATTATCTCTTAAAAACCGATACTTTGTACTGCTGATTGCAGCAGGTCTGTTTATCTGGGGGATCTTTGCCGTCCGAAATAATCCGATTGATGCGATTCCTGATTTGAGTGAAAATCAGGTAATCGTCTTCACGGAGTGGATGGGAAGAAGTCCACAGATCATCGAGGATCAGGTAACTTTTCCCTTGGTCAGTAATCTGCAGGGGATTCCGAAAATTAAAAATATTCGAGCGTCCTCCATGTTTGGGATGAGTTTCGTGTATGTTATTTTCGACGATGATGTCGATATTTATTGGGCAAGAACACGGGTCATGGAACGGCTCAATTATGCACAGCGATTACTTCCACAAGATGTTACTCCGACGCTCGGGCCCGATGGTACAGGCGTAGGTCATGTGTACTGGTATCATTTAGATGCACCAGACATGGATCTGGGCGATCAGCGTGCCTTACAGGATTGGTATATCAAATTTGCCCTACAAACAGTACCTGGCGTTTCAGAAGTCGCCTCTTTTGGTGGGTTCGAAAAACAATACCAACTGGTGATCGATCCGGTAAAATTGCAATACTACAATATTTCCTTATTAGACGTAATGAAGGCGGTGAAGACCAATAATAATGACGTCGGTGGCCGAAAATTCGAGATGGCAGATATGGCTTACATCATTCGCGGTCTTGGTTACATCAATAATATTGAAGATATCGAAAACATTGGCGTCGGCAATAATCAGGGCATTCCAGTTCGTGTGAAAGATGTTGCATCAGTGCAAATGGGTGGCGATCTGCGGACGGGTATTTTTGATGTTGACGGCAAAGGTGAGGTAGTGGGCGGAATTATCGTTGCGCGCTACGGTGAAAACGCCGATAAAGTGATCAATGATGTAAAAGAGAAAATGAAAGAGGTAGAAAAAGGACTTCCGGAAGGGGTTACTCTAAAAACATCTTATGATAGAAGTACTCTTATAGAGGCAGCAATAGATAATATTAAAACCAAACTCGTTGAAGAAATGATTGTGGTGGCTATTATTGTCATTGTTTTTCTTTTTCACTGGCGCAGTGCTTTGAGTATTATTATTCAAATCCCGATCACTATTGCGATTGCCTTTATTTTGCTCAATGCTTTTGGACTTTCCTCCAACATCATGTCGCTTACAGGAATTGCCTTAGCAATTGGGGTTATCGTAGATAACGGAATTATAATGTCTGAAAATGCGTACAAAAATCTGTCGGATTGGCAGAATCATAATCAAAACAAAAACTCCTAATAATGAAGACCGATTGGTTTAAAAATATATTCCGGAAGAAAAGTAAAAAGCCGGATAGTTATAAAAAAATACCCGAAGATATTCGGATGAGTATTATTGAGAAATCATGCAAGCAGGTCTCAAGAGGCGTATTTTTTTCTACAGTGATTATTGTGGTTTCATTTCTCCCCGTATTTATGTTGACGGGGCAAGAAGGAAAACTGTTTCATCCTTTGGCTTATACCAAAACTTTCATACTGATAGTTGATGCGTTTTTGGTCCTTACTTTGGCACCAGTGCTCATATCCTTTTTTATGAAAGGAAAGTTTAAAGATGACAGTACAAACCCTATTAATAGAGGCTTGGAAAGGTTTTACGAACCTTTGATCAGATGGTGTATCAAGTGGCGAAAAACAACGCTGGGCATCAATCTTCTCGCTCTTTTAATTAGTATTCCGATGGTGCTGAATCTCGGTCGGGAGTTTATGCCGCCTTTGGATGAAGGATCGATTCTTTTTATGCCGGTAACGCTGCCTGATATTTCGAATTCGGAAGCAAAAAGATTGCTGCAGGTTCAGGATAAAATTATTAAAAGTGTTCCGGAGGTAGATCATGTTTTAGGTAAAGCCGGTAGAGCGAATACTGCGACCGACAATTCGCCCATTTCCATGATTGAAACCATTATTTTATTAAAACCTCAAGATGAATGGAGAGAGGGAACAACCAAGGAAGGTTTGATCAATGAATTGAATGCTAAACTTCAGATTCCAGGTGTCACTAATGGCTGGACAATGCCTATTGTCAACCGGATCAATATGCTTTCCACCGGAATCAGAACTGATGTCGGTGTTAAAGTATACGGTGAAAATTTAGATAGTATTTACGCCTTATCTCAACAAATTAAAAATGAACTTGTTGGTATCGATGGTATTCAAGACATGTTTGTAGAACCAATCACTGGTGGTAAATACATCGATATTGAAGTTAAAAGAGATGAAATCAGTAGATATGGTTTAAGTGTGGATGATGTAAACGCCGTGGTAGAAAGTGCTTTGGGTGGTATGAAACTGACCACGACCATCGAAGGTCGGCAGCGTTTTTCGGTGAATGCACGCTATGGGCAAGATTTTCGGAATAATATAGAATCGCTCCGCAGATTGCCTTTACAAACCATGAAATTTGGTTCGATCCCTTTAAATAATGTAGCAGATATACAACTCTCCGAAGGCCCTCCCATGATTAATTCAGAAAACGCCATGTTGCGTGGCGCAGTTTTATTCAATGTGCGAGACCGGGATTTAGGAAGTACCGTAGAAGAAGCCAAGAAAAGGATAGATACCAAAATGGCAAAAATGCCAAAAGGATACTATGTTGAGTGGAGCGGCCAATACGAGAATTTGATTCGAGGCGAACAAACTTTAAAGATGATAATGCCCATCGTGCTCATCGTCATTTTTCTCTCCATGTATTTTGCTTTTAACTCTTATCGCGAAGCGTTTTTTAATCTTATCAGTATTCCTTTTGCCTTAATTGGCGGTGTTTTTATGGTTTCGATTTGGGGCGTGAATCTTTCCGTCGCAGTGGCAGTCGGGTTTATCGCACTTTTCGGACTCGCCGTAGAAACCGGAATTGTAATGGTCATTTATCTCAACGATGCCATGGTGCAATTGGTAGCTAAGAATGGAAACTCTCGGGAAACCATAACCAATGAGGAACTGCGCGAATATGTTATTTACGGTGCCGCCAAACGGTTGAGACCAAAAATAATGACTGTTTGTGTGACCTTATTTGGATTAGTCCCGATTCTTTGGAGTCACGGCGTCGGAAGTGATATGATGAAACCTATTGTTTTACCAATGGTGGGTGGCGTTTTCACTTCGGCGATTCATATTCTTTTGGTTACGCCAATCATCTTTTTGATGCAGAAAGAATGGGAGCTGAATAAACTCGGGAAAATAGATGTACTTGATGCTTCCCATTAAAAATTTAATGATAATAGAAATGAAGAAAATAACACTCCTACTAATAATTGCCTTTTTTTCCGGCAAAATGGGAGCGCAGCAAATGCCTTTGTCTGAAATTTTAGACAGTATTGCTGCCAATAATCCGGTCGTAAAAATGTACGATGCCGAAGTGAGATCACTCGACGCAGCCGCCAAAGGTTCCAGAAGTTGGATGCCACCGACGGTTGGTGCAGGTCTTTTTATGACGCCTTACAATCCACAGCGTTGGAGCAGAAAAGGTGATATGCTGGGTATGGGTTCTTTTGCAGTTTCGGTCGAACAGATGATTCCGAATAAAAAGAAACTGGATGCCAATGAAAATCTAATGCTTGCGTTGTCATCTGTCGAAAGAGAAAAATTGTCTGCCACCTTGAATGAAAACTTTCAGGATGCAAAAAAACTCTACTACGACTGGATCGTCCTGGACAAGAAAATAAAAGTAGTTAAGGATAATAAAAACATGCTGGACTTCATGATACGGAATGCAGAAATTAGGTATAAAAACGGCCTCGGAAAAATTTCTGCTTACTACAAAGCCAAAGCGGCACTCGGTTCAGCAGATAATATGCAACTCATGTATGATAATGATATTAAGGTTAAAAGAATTCGCCTGAACGCTTTGATGGGAAGAAACGCAATGGAAGAACTGGAAGTACAGCCTGATTTTACTTTAAATGAATATGGGTTGGAACTTTTTGATCCAGAACTTTTTTATCAAAACAGAAGCGATTTGCGTGGTATTGACAAAGAAATTGACATCGCAAAATTGAAACAGGATCTGGAAAAACAAAATTTGCGACCAGAATTCGGTGTAAAATTCGAAAATATGTTTGCATTTGGAGGTCAGCCTATGCAGTATACCCTTATGGTGATGGCGAAGATTCCTTTGGTTCCGTGGGCTTCTAAAATGTATGACGCCAATATCGAAAGTTTACAGATCAAAGAAGAAGCACTGCTTGCCCAAAAAGCCGTCATGGTGAATGAATACAGCGGTCGAGCATATGGAATGCGCAATGAATTAGAACTGAATAAAAAACAGATTCAATTGTATGAAAACACCATTATTCCGGCTTTGAAAAACAATTACAAATTAATGCAATTGGGCTACGAGCAAAATACGGAGGATCTTTTTACGCTTTACGATGCGTGGGAAAAACTCAATATGACTCAGTTAGAATATTTTGATATTCTTACAAAAGCGCTCCAGGCTCAAACCGAATTAGACCGATTACTTGAAAGAAGATGAAAAAAATAATACTATTCACGTTAATGCTGTTCACTTTATCAGCTTGTGAAAAATTAAAATTCTGGGAAGACTCGCACTCGCAAGCTGCGGGACTGCATACTTATACCTGCCCAATGCATCCTGAAATAATTTCAGATAAACCTGGAAAATGTCCGAAATGCGGAATGGATCTGGTGCTGAAAGATGCGCCTGCACAAAAAGAAGATGGTATCAAACTGGACGATCTTTTACAACCCACCAATAACTATGTTGTTTCTCAGTTGCCTGTTATTCGTCTATCGAAGGAAAATATTCCAACCACCGTTGATGCATTGGGCATTGTAGATTACGACACGCGCCAGATCGGAACGATCTCTTCCCGAATTGCCGGAAGGATCGAGAAATTGTATGTTCGGTACAAATTCCAAAAAGTTTCCAAAGGTCAACGGATTTTGGACATTTACAGTCCAGAGTTACTCACGGCACAGCAAAATCATTTATTCGTGTTGAAAAATGACCGTTCAAACGCTATGATGATCAATGCATCCCGACAAAAATTGCTTCTTTTGGGAATGCCAGCGTCACAGATTCAAAGTATCAGCAGGAAAGGTAAACCAGATTTGAGTGTTCCTGTCTTTAGCAATTACAGCGGATATATTCAATCTGCCGGAGGTATGGCAAACCAGTCACAACCGACTGAAGTAATGCAGGCCAATTCAGTTACTGCAGAATTGCCACTTAAAGAAGGTATGTATCTGCAAAAAGGAGAAAATATATTTACGGTGTACAATCCCAATCGAAGTTGGGCACTCCTCAATATTTTTGCAGAAGATATTGCTTTGGTGAGCAAAGGGCAGTCGGTTACCGTTATTCCGCAAAACGATCCGTCAAGTCGGTTTAAAGGTACCATTGATTTTATTGAACCTTTCTTCCGTCCGGATAGCAAAACAGTTACAGCAAGAGTTTATTTCGACAACAGCGTAGCGAAAATACCGATTGGTACTCAGGTAAATGCCGAAATTTCAAGCCACTCTAAATCAGCCGATTGGTTACCAAAAACAGCCGTAGTTTCTTTGGGTATTGATAAAATTGTCTTTAAGAAAGCACCTGGCGGTTTCACTGCTCACAAAGTCGGAACCGGCGCTATCGTAAAAGATAAAATTGAAATTGTAAGTGGGTTGAAACCCGAAGACGAAGTAGCAGAAAATGCTCAATATCTCATGGATAGTGAAAGTCTGATAAAAGTAAACAAGTAAATAAACAAAAAATGAAATTCAATATTCTAGTAATGGTACTGCTGGTTTTTCTCTTTTCCTGTAAAAAAGAAGAAGATCCACACGCGAACCACGATATATACTACACCTGCTCAATGCATCCACAAATCGTGGCAGACAAACCTGGTAAATGTCCCATTTGTCATATGGATCTTGTTCCTGTAGAGAAGAAAAAAAATGATGATCCGAACGCACTTGTACTGAATGATGAGCAGATCAAACTGGGCAATATAAAAACAGTCAGTCTCGGAAATGATGAATTGTCCGACAAATTAACACTTACTGGAACACTCAATTTCAATCAGTATAAAATGCATTCTGTCAGTTCCCGCGTCATGGGCAGAGTGGAAAAATTGTACTATAAAAACATCGGCGAATTCGTTCCTCAAGGTTCTCCTTTAATAGAAATTTACAGTGAAGAACTGAATAATGCCAAACAGGAATATCTTTTGGCATTAGAGCGGCAACATCTTTTTAAAGGAAATACCTCCATCGATTTCGATCAGTTGCTCCAAAGTTCCCGCAATAAACTTTCGCTGTGGGGAATGTCTAAAGGTCAGATCGCCCAGTTGGAAAGAACGCGAAAAGCACCGCTCACTACCACAATATATAGTACTGGGTCAGGATACATCACAGATTTAAATATATCAGAAGGTGCATATCTCTCAGAAGGTGGAACCATTTTGACGCTTGCCGATCTTTCTACACTTTGGGCAGAAGCTCAGGTTTATTCTTCGCAAATGGCACTGATCCATCGGGATACAAAAGTGATCGTTTCCATCCCCGATATGGATAATTTGAAAATTGAAGGAAAAATCGATTTTACCAATCCAGAAATAAATTCCGCCAGCAGAATAAATCTGGTGCGGGTTTCCATTCCCAACAAAGATAATTTGCTAAAACCCGGAATGCCGGTTTATGTTTTGGTAGAAAACGAGTCCCGCAAAACGCTGACTTTGCCAACAGACGCTGTGATTCGTGATGGAAAAATGGCGACGGTTTGGGTAAAAACTGCAAAAAATACCTTCGTCAATAAAATGGTGAAAACAGGTTTAGAAACGGACGACCGTATTGAAATTTTGTCGGGCGTCAAAGAAGATGATGAGATTGTGATTTCGGGAACTTATCTGCTCAATAGCGAATATATTTTCAAAAAAGGTGCAGATCCAATGGCGGGTCACGATATGTAAAATTTTCATCAAGTTCATGCATTCAACATCTCCATGGATTCAAATTACAAAAAAACTATTCAAATTATTAACCATTAAAACACCAAAATGAAAACAACTTTATATATAAAAAATATGGTGTGCGACCGCTGTAAGACGGCGGTGATTCGAGAGCTAAATGCTTTAGGCTATCATATTGATTCTTTGGAATTAGGGCAAGTTGTGCTGGATCAGGATACGCCAGTTGAGATTTCTAAATTGGAAAAGATTTTACAAGAACTCGGTTTTGAATTGTTGATAGACGAAACAGATGTATTGGTTGAAAAAATAAAAACAGCAATTATCAATAAAGTTGAAAATCAAGACCATTCTAATCTTTCTATTTTTTTAAGTTCGACCTTTAATAAGTCTTATCCTGTCTTGAGTAAATTATTTAGTTTAAAGGAAGGTATTTCCATCGAAAAATACAGGATTAATTTACAGATGGAAAAAGTAAAGGAAATGATCCAGTTAGGAGAATTGAATTTTTCAGAAATAGCCTACACTTTAGATTATAACAACAGTGGACATTTAGCGAAACAGTTTAAACATGAAACAGGGATGTCTATGACGGAATTTAAAAATATTCGGAAGTGGGATAGAAAATCTATCGATGATATTGTGTAAGTAATAAACCGAATTCTACCAAGGGATGGAAATTTGATTTCCTACATTTGTATAGTAAGAAATAAATATCCAAAGACTTAAACATTTAAATTTCAAGGGTTTCCCTTCAAAGCAGTGTAAAAAATCTCTGCAAATTATTTTTGCAAAGTCTATTTTGTTCCAAACAAAAGTAAATCTTGGAAGTAATAAAACCCAAGTTACATTGAGCATCTATGCTCCGACATTAGTCAGTAAACTTTTTCGAAGAATTATACATTAGAGAAGAGATGATGGATAATTCGAATGCGAAAGTTCTCTTCAAAAATTGATAGAATTAATTATTGTTATCTACAATTCTATCACCGGTCTTTTTAATCGTGACATCAACATTAGTCAAAATTCTATGCTGTAAAACTAATTGCAGTTAATATCGCTGTACTTTATATTTTGACTTCTACCAATTTTCAAATCGATTTATGAACATATAATTACAAAATCAATATTATGAAAAATTTAGCAATCACTTTATCTGCATTTGGACTTATCGTCTTAAGCAGTTGTGTACAACAGTCATCAGTGAAATCAATGCTTGAAAATCCTGCTCAAAGACAGGAAGCTATTAAAACAATTGCAGAAAATTCGCAATATAAAAAAGAATTCATGGGAATTGCAATGGGAAATAGTAGTGCAATGCCAATGATGCAGGGAAAAGAAAATATGATGGGGTCAATGATGAAGGAAGATCAAATGAAAATGATGATGAAGGACAGCACAATGATGCACTCCATGATGGACGGTATGATGAAAGATGGTAAAATGATGGGAACAATGATGAAGAAAATGCACGATAAAGGTATGATGAGCAAGGATTGTATGAAGTCCTGCACAACAATGATGGAGGGTAAAGGTATGGATATGAAGGGAATGAAAAAGATGAGTACAGGCGATTCGCCAGTAATGGATGATCATAAAAATCATCATTAGAAATAATACTGGAAAAATAAAAATGTGACGTGCAAAATAAAGCAATAGCACTTGCAAATACAGTTATTGAAACTAATTATTAACAACTTAAAAATTAAAATTATGCACTACTACGACGGAAGTTTTGGAGGTATGCACCTAATCTGGTGGATCCTATGGTTCTTATTTTTAGCCTGGATATTTTTTATTCCCGCAGATATTCCTTATCAAAAAAATAAAAAAGAAAGCCCATTAGATATTTTGAAAAAAAGATTTGCCCAAGGCGAGATAAGCAAGGAGGAATTTAATGAGGCGAAAACAATTATCAATTCGGCTACTTAACCTTTAAAAAAATATTATGTACAAATTAAATGTAAAAAAACTGGGATTTGCTTTAGGGCTAACAGGTGCAATTATTTATTTGGGTTGTATGTTGGTGATGGTTACCGCCGGAAAAGAAGGTGCAATAATTTTTTTCAATAGTTTGTTGCACGGCCTGGATGTTACGACCATTATTAGAATGAATGTGTCTTTACCGGAAGCCTTACTTGGAATCTTACAAACATTTATTTTAGGATTTATTGTGGGTGCTTTCATTGCGGCTTTTTACAACGCGCAGATCAAAACACACGATATAAAATCAGCAGAGAGTTTTTAAGTTCTAATAAGTTAGATAGATTAAGATTGTTATTCAGCGAAGTAATTGGAAATCTCAATTGCTTTCACCAATTCTTTAAATCAAATAAAAACAGATTTTAAATATGAAAAATTCCCAAACCGAAAAAAACAAACTATCCCTCATAGGTTCCATTTCATTGGGAACGGGAGTGATGATTGGGGCGGGGATATTTGTATTGATGGGACAGATCGCAGAATTAGTAGGAGATTTATTTCCCATAGTTTTCGTTGCAGGTGCAATAGTGGTCGGATTTAGTTCTTATTCTTACGTGAAATTTTCAAATGCTTTTCCCTCTTCGGGAGGCGTCGTGAAATTTTTAAATAAGTCTTATGGACCCGGAACGACTACAGGCGTTTTTTCTTTGCTAATGTATGTTTCAATGGTTGTTTCAGAAAGTTTGGTAGCCGGTACTTTTGGAGCCTATACCCTTCGTTTGTTTCCAGATAGTTTTTCGGGTTACGCTTCGATTCTTGGTGTTTTACTTTTGGTGACAGCGTATATCATTAATATTTTAGGAAATAAAGTGATTGGTGCAACTGCCACCTTTACAGCAATTATAAAGGTCGCAGGTATTGCATTACTCGCTGTTGCAGGACTCATCGTTTCAGGAATTGCAGATATTAAAGGCGATTATATTGCTAAAAATGCAGCAGAACTGCCACAAAGTTTTGGTTTTATCGCGGCGTTAGCGTTGGCCATTCTTGCTTATAAAGGTTTTACCACCATTACTAATCAAGGTGGGGATATTGTAAATCCACATAAAAATGTCCGACGTTCAATAATTATCTCTATTGTGATTTGTACTTTTATTTATGTCACGTTGGCACTTTCTGTAGCGGGCGGATTAAGTATCCCCGAAATTATCGAAGCAAAAGATTATGCTTTGGCGGCTGCTGCAAAACCGGTTTTTGGAGTTTGGGGTTCCTGGATCACTATTTTACTTGCCATTATAGCAACATTTTCAGGAGTGATAGCCAGCGTTTTTTCCTCTTCCAGATTATTAGGAATGTTGAGCAGTATGAAACAGGTGCCATCATTAAAACGGATGGGAAATTTTAAAAACCCAGCACTCATCTTTACTGTGACTCTCGCTATTTTGCTCACGATGTTGCTCAATTTAACGCGAATAGCATCGATAGGAGCCATCTTTTATTTAATCATGGATATTGCAATTCACTGGGGTTTGTTTAAGCATTTGAGGAAGGAAGTGAAATTTCAACCTGCTATTCCACTAATTGCGATTGTAATGGACGTCGCCATACTTTCTGCTTTTCTCTATATAAAATATTTAAGTGATCCTTTAATATTAATTGTGGCAGCGATTGGGATTGTTTTGATATTCATTGCGGAGCGATTATTTATGGCTTCTCACACCAATGTTAACGGGGAAATGGCAATGGGAATGGAAGACGAAGCAGATGCAGAAAAATAGAATGAGCTACAAGAATACAAAACTGAAATCGTAGAGATTTCTTTAATCAAATTAAAAAGACAAATTTATAATAAAACAATTTTTTAACAATTTAAATATATCATTATGAATCAAGTAGTAGAAATTAACGGCATGTCCTGCGGAGGTTGTATTAAAAGTGTAGAGAAAGCGCTGAAAACAATAGAGGGCGTAGAAACAGTGAATGTCACTCTAAATCCACCAGTAGCTAATTTAGAGACTAATCACTCCATAAGTGATGCAGACTTAAAGCATGCTTTGTCGAAAGAAGGACATTACAGTATTGCAGGGAGCTCCGAAGGTGATGGTGCACCAAAAAAATCTGGTGGCTGTGGTTGTGGCTAATGACAATCTGTAAAAATTTTAAAAGTATGTGAAGTAGACAAGTTGAAGAAGGTGAAAATTTCTTTTTCCTGTTTACTTAATATGCTTTTTAATCAGATCAAATTATTGTAAAGTTAAATTTAAAAATACAACAAAATGAAGAATATAGGATTAATAGGATATGACGTCATTGGTAAAAGAGTAGCCGATGCGATCAACAAGCAAAATTTCCTCATTGCAATATAGAGAAAGTTGAGATAGAAACCGGCACGCCACTTCTATATGAATTTGATTGTTGTCTTAACATATTAAACCATTCACATTTAAAATGAGAAATACCGAATTTTACCAATAAAAGATGTAATTATATAAATCTTTTTCCTTCTGTTTCGTATCTTTGTACAACCTTATGAAAAAGTATTTAGCCATAATGTTTACAGTTTTCTATTTCGGATTTTCATCCGGAATGGTTTATAATATTCATTATTGTATGGATAAGGTTTTTACATCGTTTTCAACTTCCACCAACACTTGCGGACTCTGTGGTAAAGAGAAGATGAATGACTGCTGCAAAAGTGAGATTAAAGTTTTAAAAACAGATGCCGCTCAAAAGGCAGATATTTCATTTATTGCGGACGCACCTTTTGTAGCCATCATTTCACAAGTATTCTATGCAGATTTCTTAACACCTGTTCTAGAAAGCAATCAATTTTCTATTCTAGTAAAAGCACCACCGGATAAGGCAGAATTGCCCTTATTTATTTCTTATTGTAATTTTAGAATTTAAAATAAAGTCCTCATTTTTCATCTGAAAAATGATTAGTAATCATGTCCAGTTTTTTGGACAATTCTTTATCAAAAACAATCTAAAATTATTACAATGAAAAAATTAATTTTCACAGCATTATTCTCAATATTTTCAATTCTAAATTTATCAGCTCAAACGACTGATGCCTCAATATCTAAATTGTACCAGAACTATATAAGCATCAAAGATGCTTTGGTTACAGACAATTCAGACGCCGCCTCAAAAGCAGCGAACGAGTTTATAAAATCTGTCTCTATGGTAGATTATAAAGTTTTGTCGGAAGGCAATCTGGACGTACTTCGAAAAGATGCTTCCACCATTGCAGAAAGCAGAAGTATAGAAACCCAGCGGGAATCTTTTGCAAAATTATCTGCTAACATGATTGAATTGGCAAAAAAGTTTAAAATGGCAGATTCTTCTGTATTTGTACTTTATTGCCCGATGCAGGATGCCTCTTGGTTAAGCGCTCAAAAAGAAGTTAAAAATCCTTTTTATGGTAGCGCTATGCTTACTTGCGGAAGTATGAAATCAGAATTAAAATAAATTCAATTGAGGTCTTTTTTGCAACATGAGTAAAAAATTCCTTTCAATTCTTAATTAAAGTAGAATCATATTCTTAATGAGTTTGTTCTACTTTAATCTAAAATTTATTGAATCTAATTTTGATCAAATTTCTGATTTTAATTTCTCTAAATTACAACTTTCACTGCTTCAATTTTAAGCAACTGAAAATTATTTCTTTAACCGAATTGTATCTATCTTAAACCAAATTATCATATGAAAAATAGTATTCATAGGTTAATTTTGCAGATGAAATCTATACAATAAATATTAAAAAATGACAAATTTAAAAATTACAGCAACAATTGCAACAGCAGTTATATTAAGTTTTACTGCCTTTTCCTGCAATGAAAATAAATCTTCAAAGGAAACCACGATGGACAACACCATGATGAAATCTGGCGAAATGTCAACAACTGATGCGCAATCTACAAGCGCAAAACAGATCGTAGCAGATTATATAACAATTAAAGACGCTTTGGTAGCAACAAATAAAGACGAAGCCGCAAAAGCAGGACTTGCAATGGAAACAGCATTGAATAATTTTGATATGAGCACTTACACAGAGCAACAGCAAAAAACATTGAAAGATATTATTGTAGATGCAAAAGAACACGCAGAACATATTTCTATGAGTGAAATTGAACACCAACGGGAGCATTTCAAAGCATTGTCAAAAGACGTAACAGACATGATCGCAATTACAGGCGCAGATTCCAAAGTTTATGAAATGTCCTGTCCCATGTATGATGGCGGAAGCAACTGGTTAAGTTCAAGCAAAGAGGTGCAAAATCCTTATTATGGTGAGAAAATGATTGATTGTGGAAAAATGGAAAAGGAATTGAACTAAAATGAAAATTTTCAAGATCATAGCAGTCGTTTTATTTATCGTATTTGTTGGGATACAATTTCTGCCAAAACAAATTAATAAAAGTCAGACCATTTCAAAAGCCGATTTTCTGGTGGCTAATAAGGTTCCGGCAAATATTAAAAATAAGTTGCTGACCTCGTGCTATGATTGCCACAGTAATAATACCAATTATCCATGGTACAGCAAGATTCAGCCGGTTGCAAAGTTTTTGGAAAACCATGTTATTGATGGAAAAAAAGAACTGAATTTTAGTGAATGGGATTCCTTATCTGTAAGGCGGAGAAAAAGCAAATTGAAAGCGATAGCCAGTCAGATACAAGATGACGAAATGCCTTTGAGCTCCTACACCATCATACATAAGGATGCAAAATTTACAAAAGCTGAAAAGCAGGAAATGATACAATGGATGACACAAAAAAGAGACAGTTTATAAAATTTAAAAAAAACAAAATGAAAAATTTAAAAGTAAGTGTAGTTACAGTTATGTTATTTGCTATTTCTTTTGCAAACGCGCAACAGAAAAGCAATATGGATCACAGTAAAATGAAAATGAACAATGGTAAAATGATGTCTATGAAAAGCGATGCTAAAGCAGAAGCTATTTTGGGCGATTATTTTAGTTTAAAAGATGCTTTGGTAGGAGACGACAGCAAGAAAGCCGCGACTGCAGGTTCGAAACTTGCCATTTCATTAAAGGCTTTTAGTGCTTCAAAATATTCTGCAGCAGATAAAAAAGAATTGGCAGATATTATAGATGATGCTACAGAGCACGCCGAACATATTTCAAAAAGCCCGATCGATCATCAACGTGAGCATTTTAAAACATTAAGCAAAGATATCTCAGATCTGGTTGCAATTACTGGAACTAAAATAAAATTATACGAGCAGTTTTGCCCAATGTATCAAAAAGGAAGCACTTGGTTGAGTAAAAGTAACGAGGTTAGGAATCCATTTTATGGCAGCAAAATGCTGACATGTGGTAAAGTGCAGAGAACTATTCAATAAATTATTATAATCTGAAAATTGTTATTAGATATTGTTATTTTTAAAAATATGCAAGATTATAATAAGATTAGATTTTAAGTTCTAATAAGAGAAAGGATAACTTTGTAATCTAACAATTTTAGTAATCTTTTCTCTTTTTTAGGCAAAAAAAAAATTGTTATGAAAGATTGTTGCAAAACAGGTAATGAAGATGAACTAAAAAAATCTGGGCTGAAAAAATAATTCAGTTACGGACTGTACGCATTTATTGGTGCAATTATTATTGGAGTCATTGTATTGCAATTGTTTGGGAAATAGGATCCCTAACGAATCGGTATTTGATACAATTGATCAAATCCTGGTAAATTAAAAATTTAAGTAAAGTAAAATTATGAAACATACTTACCACATACACGGGATGAGCTGCGATGGTTGTCGGAAACACGTAGAAGAAACACTTTCACAAGTAGAAGGTGTTTCAAAAGTTACCGTTGATCTGGCAAAAGAGGAAGCGGTTATTGAAACAACCGAGCATCTTCACATCGAAAAATATCAGGAAGCCTTAAAACAAGACGGTGGAACGTACAGCATTCATAATATAAATGACCTGCCAAAAAAGGATGCGGTTTTTACCTCAGTCAAAAAAGAAAAAGGCAACGGAACTTTCTACTGCCCAATGCACTGCGAAGGCGAGAAAACCTACGACAAAGCGGGTGATTGTCCGGTCTGCGGAATGGATTTGGTTGAAGAACAAAAATTAAGCAGTTCGAATACGGAACAATGGACTTGTCCAATGCATCCCGAAATTATCAGAGATGAACCGGGAGCTTGTCCGATATGTGGAATGGATCTGGTGCCGATGGAACCTGATATTTCAGCGGAAGAAAAGACCTATAAAAAATTACTAACAAAATTATGGCTTGCCAGTATTTTTACTTTACCCATTTTTTTAATGGCAATGAGTGAAATGATTCCAAACAATCCTTTGTACAAGTTGATGGAGCAAAAATACTGGAATTGGGTTCAGTTTGCTCTGTCCATTCCAGTTGTATTTTATGCGACGTGGATGTTTTTTGAGCGTGCCTATAAAAGTATTAAAACCTGGAATCTTAACATGTTTACATTGATAGGAATTGGCGCTGGAGCCGCTTTCCTTTTTAGTGTTTTTGGAATGTTTTTTCCGGATATTTTCCCAGAACAATTTAAATCGCATACTGGAGCAGTTCACGTTTATTTTGAAGCTGCGACAGTGATTTTGACTTTAGTCTTATTGGGACAGGTATTGGAAGCCAGAGCGCACAGCAAAACCAATTCCGCGGTTAAAGAATTATTAAAACTCGCACCAAACCGAGCGATCAGAGTTAAAGACGGCATTGAAGAAGAAGTAACAATCGAACAGATAGTGATCGGTGACATCCTGCGTGTAAAACCTGGCGAAAAAATTCCCGTGGATGGTGCCATTACAGAGGGTGAAACTTCGGTGGATGAATCGATGATCACCGGTGAACCAATTCCTGTAACCAAATCCATAGACGATAAAGTAAGCAGCGGAACCATTAACGGTAACCAATCCTTTTTAATGAAAGCCGAAAAAGTAGGATCAGATACGTTGCTCTCGCAAATTGTGGAAATGGTGAATAACGCCAGTCGCAGTCGGGCACCGATTCAAAAGTTAGCCGATACCGTTTCAGGTTATTTTGTGCCGATTGTCGTGCTTGTTTCAATTATTACCTTCATTATTTGGGCAGTTTTTGGACCACAACCGGTATATGTTTATGCGTTCGTAAATGCAATTGCAGTTTTGATCATTGCCTGTCCATGTGCATTAGGATTAGCCACACCAATGTCTGTCATGGTCGGTGTTGGAAAAGGTGCACAAAATGGAGTGCTTATTAAAAATGCCGAAGCTTTAGAAAAAATGGATAAGGTAGATACTTTGATCATCGATAAAACAGGAACGATTACAGAGGGAAAACCAACCGTTGAAAAAATTGGAGTTTTCGGAGATAACTTTACAGAAAAAGAAGTTTTACAATTCATCGTTTCTTTAAATAAGATGAGCGAACATCCCTTGGCAGATGCAACTGTAAAATATGGAAAAGAACAAAATACAGAAATTATAACTGCTGAAAATTTCAGCGCAGTCACAGGAAAAGGTGTTGAAGGAAAGGTCAACGGCAAGAAAGTCGATTTAGGGAATGCTAAAATGATGGAATATGCCAAGGCTGAAATTACCTCTGAAATGGAAACAGAAGCCCAAACTTTTCAGAAGCAGGGAAAAACAGTTTCATACTTATCTGTCGATGGAAAAGTTGCGGGATATGTGGTTATCGGAGACAAAATAAAACCGACCAGTGCAAAAGCAATTAAAGAATTAATGGAAAAAGGCATTGACGTGATCATGCTCACAGGAGATAACCATGATACTGCACAAGCGGTCGCGAAAGAACTCAATCTTGTCCATTTTAAAGCTGGAATGCTACCTGAAAATAAACTGCAGGAAGTAGAGAAACTTCAGAAAAACGGAAAGATCGTAGCAATGGCTGGAGACGGAATTAATGATGCACCTGCCTTGGCAAAAAGTGATGTTGGAATCGCGATGGGAACCGGAACTGATGTTGCCATTGAAAGTGCAATGATCACTTTGGTGCAAGGCGATTTGCACGGAATTGTAAAAGCAAGAAATTTAAGCGACGCTGTGATGAAGAATATCAAACAAAACTTATTTTTTGCTTTAGGTTATAATATACTAGGAATTCCAATTGCAGCGGGAGTTTTGTTTCCAGTTTTCGGAATCCTTTTATCTCCGATGATTGCAGCGCTGGCAATGAGTTTCAGTTCCGTATCAGTGATCGGTAATTCACTACGTTTAAAAAACATTAAAATTTAAAAATAAAATTATGGAAAATTCAATGGACCACTCAAAAAGTAACGTGTACACCAAATTTGTTTTAATGCTTGCGGCTTCATTTGTAGCGATGTACATTACCATGTATCTCAATACCTACGAACTGGATCATGTTTATTTCAGCATGACCAGATTTTATATGGTATGTCTTGGAATCTCTGCTATGGCTTTGATCATGTTCTTTTTTATGCGAAAAATGTATCAAAATAAGCAGAAAAACCTTGGAATAATAGTGGGAAGTGTAGGTTTGTTTTTCGCTGCACTCGGTTTGGTTCGTGAGCAAAGTCCTATCGTAGGTGATGTACTTTGGATGAAAGGAATGATTCCTCACCATTCGATTGCTATATTAACAAGTGAGCGAGCCGATATCAAAGATCCTGAAGTCAAAAAATTAGCCGAAAGCATCATTTCTGCGCAAAGAAAAGAAATAGAAGAAATGAAAACAATGATAAAAAGATTAGAGAATGAAAAATAAAATACCCAACTTTTTAAAATTATGCACGCTGCTCTTCCTTGTCGTGTCGGTTCAGGGATTTTCTCAGGACCATAACATGCACATGCAGAAAAAAGAGACTACAAAAGAAGATGGCAAAATTTCTTTTGGCGGAAAAACAGTTCGGTATGATCTGTATGTAAAAGACACGCTCGTAAATTTCACCGGAAAACCAGCCAGAGCAATTGCCATCAATGGCAAATTAATGGCGCCAACTTTATATTTTACAGAAGGTGATACGGCCGAAATTTACCTTCACAATCAATTGAAAGAAAATACAGGTATTCACTGGCACGGCGTAATTCTTCCCAATGAAATGGATGGTGTTCCTTACCTAACTACTAAAGAAGTGAAACCTGGTGAAACGCATCTTTACAAATTCCGTATTTCTCAAAATGGTACTTATTGGTATCATTCACATGAGGGAACTCAGGAACAGATCGGGATGAATGGTATTTTGGTTTTTAATAAAAGAGATACTCAGCCAGGTAAAAAGTTCGCGGCAGACATTCCAGTGATTTTGGGAGAGTGGACCGATGAAAATCCGAAACAGATCATGCGAAGATTGCACATGGATCGTGGAGATTATTGGGCCATCAAAAAAGGTACTGTTCAAAGTTATTCTGAAGCTATCGGAAAAGGACATTTCGGCACCAAACTTTTGAATGAATGGAAAAGAATGGAAGCCATGGACGTGAGTGACGTTTATTACGATAATTTCCTAATTAATGGACAAATTTCGTCTAACTACAAAAATTTGAAAGCCGGAGATAAAGTGAGGCTTCGAGTAGCAAATGGTGCATCTTCCTCTTATTTTTGGCTGAATTATGGCGGTGGAAAAATCACCGTTATTGGAACTGATGGCAATGAAGTAGAGCCCGTAGAAGTAGATCGTTTAATTATAGGCGTTTCCGAATCTTATGATATAGAAGTTACTGTTCCGGAAAATAAAAGTTTTGAATTTCGTGCAACCTCGGAAGACCGACAAGGGTTTGCCTCACTTTATTTGGGAGACGGGGCAAAAGTGGAAGCACCAAACTTACCGAAACTGAATCTGTTTGAAGGTATGAAAATGATGAACGGCATGATGAAAATGAACGGCGACATGAAGCCAATGACCATGACGATGGGTAATCAGGTGATGGATATGAATGAAGTAATGTATCCGGAATTGTCAGAAAGCCAGCGCATGAAAACCATGCAACATATGATGGAAATGATGGGAACGAAATCTGACATGAAGATGGAAGGTGGCAATATGGAAATGGATCACAGCAAAATGGACATGAAATCTGACATGAAAATGAATGATGGAAAAATGGAAATGGATCACAGCAAAATGGATATGAAATCTGACATGAAAATGAACGATGGAAAAATGGAAATGGATCACAGCAAAATGGACATGAAATCTGACATGAAAATGGATGATGATAAAATGAACATGGATCACAGCAACGATGACATGGGATCTTCAGAAGAAAAAACCATCAAGCGTCTTAACTATAATATGTTAAAATCTCCCTTCAAAACTATTTTGCCCAATGATAATGTAAAGGATTTGAAGTTTACTTTGGAAGGTAACATGCGTAATTATCTCTGGACATTAGATAATAAAACGGTGGCTGAAAGTGATAAAATTTTAATTAAAAAAGGTGAAGTAGTGAGAATTACCATGTACAATAATTCCATGATGCGCCATCCGATGCATCTTCACGGTCATGATTTCCGTGTAATTAACGCTAAAGGGGAATATGCACCTTTAAAAAATGTAATTGACATTGCACCGATGGAAACTGTGACGATAGAATTTGCCGCGAATCAAGATGGAGACTGGTTTTTCCACTGTCATATTTTATATCACATGATGAGTGGAATGGGAAGAGTTTTCAGTTATGAAAATTCAGCTCCAAACCCACAATTACCGGATAAAGAAGCTTCTTACAAACAGTTTATAAGCAAGAATCGAATGATCAATACTACAGCAATGTTGGATGTAGCGTCTAATAAATTTCATTTTGAAAACATGACGATGCTAGGAGCAAGATGGTTGAATGTGAATGAATTACATAGTAATTACGATTTTACACATTACGAAGGGAGTGTAAAAGTGGGTAGGTTTTTAGGAAAATACCAGTGGGCAATGCCTTACGTAGGATTCAGAAGTAATAAAACACACGATATGGCAAAAAGCTGGTTTGGGCAAAATGTAATGCCGCAAAATCAAAATGTCGCCATAGCCGGAGTTAGATATCTACTTCCATTCTTAGTGATGGCCGATGCAAATATAGACCATAATGGAAAAGTACGTTTGGAATTAGGCAGGGAAGGAATTCCAATTTCACCCAGAATTCGCGGTAATTTTGCCGTTAATTCAGATAAAGAATTCGATTTTGGATTAAAATATATCGTTCAAAAATGGGTTTCCGTTTCTACCAATTACGACAGTGAATATGGATTTGGAGCTGGTTTAACCTTTATGTATTAAAGCATCAAAAATGTTTAAATATACCTCTCATGAAAATGAGAGGTAATTTTTGTAGAAAATTTGAATAATCAACGATCAGGCATAAGTCTATTGTCAAAATAATAAAAACTAGAGTTATTAATCGGTAAGATTTTATAAAATAATTATTTAGTCAACTACAATTCCTCCTCCATACTAACGAATTTATGGTATGAAGATTTCAATTCCTGTAGTTGGTCCTGAACGATTTTGCTGCTTTCTGCACAAAGGTCACCACTATCTAATGCTTTTTCGTATGCTTTAACTGCGGCGTCTTCTCCGAAAATCACATTCTGCAACGTAGATTCACTTTTGTCAAAAGTAAAGGAGTTTTTCACATCTATCCACGCTCGGTGCAATCCTCCTGCAATTGTAGTGGTGTTTTTTAGATCTCCACCTCGTTCTTCAATGAGGGCTGAAAGTTCTGTTCTCATTTTATAAGAATTCTGCACCATACAATCATACTCTTCTTTTAGATTGGAATGAGATTCAATCATTTCTACATTCACATCTTTAAATCCTTCAATTCTGTCATTTATGATTTGTAAAAGATTGTTTAGAACATCTATTGTTTTACCATTTTCCATTGTACAAATTTTATGGTTTCTGTCAATTTAAAAGAACTAATTTACAACTTAAAATCATTTAATCTTTCTAAATAAAGTTTAATTTTACGCTCATAGAGATACTAAAAGATTAAGTTTCAAATATTTATTGATATCTGTTAGCCCTTTAAAAATTGAAATCTGTTTATTTATCTCTTTAATTTCGTTTTCATAAATCCTATTCATTAACTATAGGTATTACTTTTTTACTGCAATTTTTTCTCCCATTTTTATAGTCGTTTCAAGACCTTTCGAGGTATTAATCAATAAATCGTTATCGATTTTAATTTTGTCTTTCTCAAACAGCAATACCACAGTAGAGCCACCAAATTTGAAATAGCCTTTTTCTTCGCCTTTTTTCACAGTTGTGCCTGTGTAAGTTTGAATCATACTTCCAACCATTGTTGCTCCAACTTCTACCATAACAACATCACCGAAAATCGAACTTTTTATAACGCCATATTCCCGTTTGTTCAGCCAGAAGATTTCTGTCTTTTCGCGAAGAGCCAAAGGACTTACGGAGTAGTAATCACCGTCAATTTTAATATTTGAACTTGCCGTAATTCCACTTACTGGAAAATGATAGCGGTGATAATCCGGCGGCGCGAGACGAAAAACGATCATCGCTCCGTTTTCATATTTTTTCGCTAACTCTGTATTATTTAAAAAAGAAAGAACATTAAATCTTATTCCTTTGATATAAAAATCTGAATTGTTAATGTTGGTGTAAGCCAAAATTTTTCCGTCTGAGGGCGAAGATACGGTTAGTGAATCGCCAGCAATTGGTCTAGCCTCTGGTTTAAGTTTCCGGATAAAAAAATCATTAAAACTTTTAAAATTTTGCCTTTGGGCAACACTCATATCCACTCCATAATCTTTTATAAAAGGTTGAATTTTTTCCGCTGATGCTGGCTTTTCCTGCATGTCTCCATACACCGAACTTACTATTTTTCGTTTTGCAATAGTCCATAAAGTCGCTTCACCGATAGGATTATGATACAACCAATTCAACCATTCTTCGCCGTAAACCTTTTCAATTTTAATCTGTCCGTTTTCTCGCTCCACATATTTAATAGGATTCTGGGGCGGAACTGGATAAATTGCGATAATAAAAATAAGGGCTAAAATAAACCAGATGATGATCCATTTTTTCTTTGGGTTTTTAAATTTCATAGTTTTTCGATAAATGAATTGATCTTCTCGAGAGGAACAATTTATGACAATTTCCCATAGCATTTATTATCACTGCATATAAAAACCACCTTCACCGATATTTGACCAGAAGCAATAACTAACATTTTCATATCTCCTCTTTTCCATTGGTATTTCATTGACGAATATTGGTAATCTATCTGTTCGTTTATGTTTTTCCGCGAGAAAAGCAAAAGTATTTTCCGCTATCAATAGAAAGTTCTGTAAAGTGCATTCTAAAAATTGTAGTAAATCAGTTCTTTCTAATTTTACAGTTTTATGGTTTAACTCAATAGTGGGCGAAATTATATTTCCATCTTTTTGAATATCAAAGTTAGTTGCTTTCACCGTGTTCAATCTATGGTCAAATCCATTTCTCAATTCTCTTAGTATTTCCATAAATTTTAAAATACTACTAATGAATAAAACAAACTGATCTTCTTCTCCATACTTTTCTACAATAATTTCTAAAAATTTTGGGAAATGAGATTGTTTAGTGAGTTTATTTTTATAGTAAAAATTTGTAATGATCACCATTAAAATTTGTTCTATATGATCTGTTTTTTGAAAAATTGTTTTACATTTTGAGTCCAATTCTGTAATAGAGGGAACTTCCAAAGCCTGATTTTTTTTGCGGTTTTGGTCGTAAATTTCACTAACTCTATCTTGATCTGATTTGTAATTTAAAATTTCTCTTTCGAGTTGGTTAATTTCTTCGAGTAAGTTAATTGATAAATATACTATTTCATTACAATTAACTTCTTCAATTATATGATCATTATTTAATAAAGTTTTTGCAATTATAAAAGTTTTGCAAACTATTGGAGAATCTGCACCCTTATTAATAATCAATTTATGAATGGTCGGTGAAAGGTATTCGTTTGTTCTATCTGGATCTATGAAATCGGCAAAAACCATTTCGTAAATGGCTTTTTCTTTTAAAATGATCAACCGTCCATCGTAATTTTTCATTTCTACAATAGCACCTTCTTCTGCGGTTCCAATATCTGCATGACCTCCTGATTCACGGATTTTATCGATTAATCTTTTGTCCATAATTATTTGCCTGAATTTTTAACAAAACTGTAAAAATAAAGATATCAATTTTTTCACATCATATTAAACTTTTCCATCGCATTAATTTTCGTTTGATCTGCAATATCGATATAAGGTTTCATTGCGGAATAATCGCTGTGACCTGTCCATTTCATGACAACCTGTGGTGGAATTCCAAGAGATAATGCATTGCAAATAAATGTTCTTCTACCGGCATGAGAACTCATGAGTGCATACTTTGGAAAAACTTCATCATATCTCTGATTTCCCTTATAGTAAGTTTCTCTTACAGGTTCATCAATTTTTGCTAATTCCATTAATTCTCGTAGATATTCATTCATTCTTTGATTGCTAATTACTGGCAGTGCTTTATAGTTATCAAACTTTGCATCCTTGTATTTATTTAAGAGTGCTTTGCTGTGATTATTCAATTCAATGACTAAACTATCAGATGTTTTAACAGTAATGATTTCGATAAAATTTTCACTAATATCACTACGTTTGAGATTTTCTACGTCAGAATATCGCAAACCTGTAAAACATTGAAAAAGGAAAACATCACGAACTCTATCTAAATATTTCTTTTTCGCTGGAATCTTTAAATTTTTCACACTCTTTAATTCTTCTTGAGTAAGAAATATAATCTTCTTTTGAACAGTTTTTAGTTTTGGTCTAAAATGTTGGAAAGTCGTATTTGAGTTGTAACCTTTTTTAGTCGCCCACGTTAAAAACCATCGAAGAAAGGAAAAGTTTTTTAATGTAGTTGAGTTTTGAAGTTCTAATTTTTCCTGTAGGAAGTATTGATATTTTAATAGTTTCTCTTCATCTATGCTCTTGAAATCTATTTTTGGGTCGAATGTTTTAAGGTGTTTTCTAAATGTTTTCATCTTTGCGAAAGTTGTGTTTGCCCAAAGATTTATCCTTGATTCTTCTTTAACAAATAAATCGAAAATTTCAAACACCGTTTTCTCAATTTCAACTTCTGTCACAACTTTTCTACCTATTTCTAAATTAAATTGCTCTCTTACAGATTTTTTATCCGGTGTTTTGTTTTCAAAAATGAAATTTCTAAAAACACGTTCGCATGCTAATTCGTAATCAGTTATTTTTTTATTTATTACACTTGCCGGAATTTTCTTTACACCATGTGTAGAGTTTGTTTTACAACGTTGTGTTTCTAAACTCCATTTGTCAAATTCTGCCCTGTGACCAACTCCAAAAGCGATTATATTTTTATCCCATTTTATTCTAAATCGGATTTTTCCGGTCGTGCTGTCTTTTTCTTTGTCAAGCAAAAATTGAGAATGATAATTAATTTCCATAACTAATTAATATTTGATTTGTCGATTTCTACATTAAAATTTTCTATAGAGATTCCTCCTTTTTGAACTAAATCATCATACGAATAAATCAGAGTTTTAACCAATTGACCGTCAGAAAAAATGGTGATAGTTTTTGCAATGTTTTTGGACGTATCGGCTTTATTGTCTTTTGGGTGTAGTAAAATTTTGAAAGATAATGAAGAAATTAGTGCAGTAGTTTCAAATGCTTCATTTTCAGCTACAGAATCTCTGTTCTCGCCTTTCTCATTTTTTTTATTAATAAATTCCTGTGATATTTTTAAAGGTTCAGAAATAGACCTGAAACTGAAATTTCCATTTTCATCTCTCCAATTATTATTACCCATAGCACTTTCGCTGATTTGTAATTGAGAATTATCTAAATTTAAAATTTGAGAGAGGTCTTTATCATTCCGTTTTACAATTCGCCACCAAGAAGATTGCTCGTATTGGTTCCAATCTCCGCTATTAACTATTTCAACTTTTATGTTTTGTTGAGAATTATTTGATTTCTGATTTTTTGCGTTATTAACAATTGTTGAAGTTTTTTTCTTTAAAGTTTGCTTTTGTTTTTGTGCATGAAAAGAAACTCCAAGGGTAAAAAAGCCAATAAGTAAAAACTTCCTCATGTTTACTTATTTAATAGTTCTATGAGTAAGCTAACTTGCCTCATACTTTCAGTTAACTGATCTTGACTTGTTTTCAGCCTATTCATTGTTTCTGCTTGAAGTTCAATCATGCCTGAAAACTCACTGTGGGTAATAGAAAAATTACCATTGCCATTTACATTTCCATTAATATTATTATTTACGCTATTTGGCGATCCATTGCTATGAATATTTTGATTCACTGGCTTTAGCATTTCCCCAGTTCCAGATATGAACCATTCTGGATTCAAATCTGTAAATGCAATCAATATTTTTTCGACGGTATCGGAATTTAATCCTGAATCATTCTTAATTGCGGAGGTTTGGAAAAGAAACATTATGAGAAGCAAAAGGCACTTTTAATAAATGTACTACCTAAACTGAAAACATTAGAAGAAATTTCCATTAATCCTAATCACGAGTTTGTTCATAAATTCAATTTAGGTCAGATTGAGAAAGAACAATACAATCATGAAAAGCGCGAAACTGAAATGGTCGTGGTGGAGTACAATCTTGCCGAAAAATTTAAAGATTTTGTAAACAATCTTCCGAGCGAGGCTTTTGCAGGATCTTCTTCCTGGGAAGTTAGAAGTTTTGTAGATAATGAAACGGTTACTGGTAGTGATAAGGAGAGAAATGCACTAATTAGAGAACGTAGAAAAGTTGCAGCAAAAGATTTATTTTCAAAATTCATTTCAGAAGAATTATCTGATGATTTAAGAGAGCGATTTGTAAAGGAATTCAACAAAAATTACAATCACATTCACGTGCCTGATTATTCAAAATTTCCTTTATTTTCAAAGATCTACCAAAACTTTAAAGGAACAGAATTAAGATTGACAGAAGTTCAAAAATCTGGAATAGGAAGACAAACGACCAAAGGTGTTGGACTTTTGGCGCATGAAGTTGGGTTCGGAAAAACATTATCTGGCATACTTTCTTTACATGAAGCGATGCAACGTGGAAACTCAAAAAAACCATTGATTGTAGTTCCAAATGACAGTATCCTGAAACAATGGGTGGAAACTATTTTTGAAACAATTCCAGATGCTAAAGTTAATGTTTTAGGCAATTTGGGAAATGATTACGATCTCTCAAAGTTTGATAATAAAGAGGGAGAAATAACCATAGTTACTTATGCTGGGTTTAATAACATTGGATTTTCAAATGAAATTACGGAAGAACTGTCCTCAAAGTTTAAGTATATTTCCGCGAGCGAAATGAAGGGCGTTACAAATACCGAACGAGAGGAACAGATTCTATTGCAGAAAGAAAAAGAGATTGAAGGGAAAATGAAACGTGGAAAAATTTATGATTGGGAAGATTTTGGTTTTGATCATTTAACCTACGACGAAGTTCATAACGCCAATCATATTATTGGAAAGGTGAAGATTGAAGACAGACGTTTTTCTTCAGATTTTAGAAATCAAAATCAACAAACTTCAAAACTTGGTATTAATACTTGGATGGCAGCCCAATATATTCAGGATAAGCAAAATGGACGAAATGTTACGCTACTTTCGGCAACACCATTTACAAATAAACCGCTGGAATATTATTCAATTCTATCATTGATTGCGAATAAACGATTAGAAGAATCTGGTTATTTTAATGTCAATACATTTTTTGAAACTTTTATGGAAGCAGATAATGATATGGAAATTGATGCGAAAGGAGATATTAAATTTAAGGCAAATGTAAGGAGGTTTAAAAACAATCAGTTATTTCAGCAATTACTTTCAGAATTTATAGATATCAAAGGCGAGGAGGATAATTTAGAATTAATCCGCCCTAATAAAATTAATAAAGAATATAAAATTGAACAGAATGATTTGACGAAAGAGCAATACGACTTACTGAATGATAATTTTGATTCAGAAACGCCTGGAGCAATTTTAACCCACATTTTGAATGCTCGCTTAATTGCTTTCTCTCCTTATCTATCAATTTACTATAATGGTGAAGAACCAACTGTTAGTGAATTTATAGAAAATTCACCGAAATTATTTGAGATGATGAATCTGATCAGACAAAATAAAAAAGATATCCCTAATTCTGGACAAATCATATATTCTGAATTGGCTGTGGCACAATTTCCAAAACTAAAAGAATTTCTCATACATGATCTAGGGTATAAACCCGAAGAAGTAGGCGTTATTACTGGTGGTACGAGTAAAAAACAACGAGTAGCAACTCAAGATGATTTTAATGCCGGCAAAATTAAAATTGTAATTGGGAGTGAAGCCATTCAAGAAGGTATGAATCTTCAAGAAAACACAACAGATGTTTACATGCTTACATTGCCTTACAACTTTACATCTCTTCGACAGGTTGAAGGTCGAGCGTGGCGACAAGGAAACAAAAATGAAAATGTGCGCATCAATTTTATGCTTACGAATGATAGCATTGATGTTTTTATGTTGCAAAAATTACAGGCAAAACAGGCGAGATATTTAAAGGCAATGAAAAAAGGTGCAAATGTTTTAGATATTTCTGATATCAGTACGCAAGAATTAAAAACAGCCATTATTACAAATCCTGAAACCCGAGCAAAAATTGAAATTGAGTTGCTGAAGAAAAAATTAGAGAGTGAAAAGAATAAATTTCTTGCAGATAATGCTTTTGTCTTAAGAAAGTACGAGGATTATACAAAAGTTCAATCGGAAGTATACAAAGCAGAAAATGCCTACGCAAGAATTTTAGAATACTCTAAAAACAGTGATGATGTAAATGCCACTTACTGGGAAACGCAATTGGTATCTTACCAAAAAAGTATAGATTTAGCCAAAGCCGAAGTTCATAATACCATTTTAAAACTGTCCGAAAAAGGAGTGAATGTTACAGAGATAGAAAAACAAACGGAAATGACTGCGGAAAAGATTGCAATTATTGAAGCACAAATTGAGGAGTTGCCTCTGACAAAAGATACACTACTCATTCAATATCAGGAAGAAAAGGAATTGCAACTGAAGTTTAATGTGAATAGGAATTATGTTAAAGATAGACAAGTTGAAAATGAAAACTTATTTGCTGTAGAGCATAATAGGAATGCAACAAGTTTAATTCCTAAAGAAGTAATTCAGAATAAAAATATTTACCAAAGTGAAACTCTAAATCAAAATAAATTTGCAGCGAGAAGATGATTTACAAAATATCTTTATTAGACAAAACTATAAAAAAAGGAAAAAATCGGGAACGTTAGTCCCCGATTTAGTCCCCGATAATGTTAAGTTACTGATTTACAGTAGTTGTTTGTAGACCCACAGGGACTCGAACCCCGAATGTCGGTACCAAAAACCGGTGTGTTACCAATTACACCATGGGTCTATGTTTATTTTGGTGGTGCAAATCTAAAAAAATTTTTCTTAACGAACAATTATTTTTCAAAAATTATTTTAAAAAAATAATAATTATAATTTTAATTGATTTTATTCAAGTTTTAATTCCGTATTTTTGAAAAAATATTATTATAAATGAGCAGTATCGAAGATAAGAAAAAAGCACTGGCTTTGGTGCTTGAGAAACTAGATAAAACCTACGGGAAAGGAACCGTAATGACTTTAGGCGACGCATCTGTGGACAATACTATTGAGGTAATTCCTTCTGGATCGTTAGGAGTTGATTTGGCCTTAGGTGTAGGTGGTTATCCAAGAGGAAGAGTCATAGAGATTTATGGACCGGAATCTTCAGGTAAAACAACTTTAACATTGCACGCAATTGCAGAAGCTCAAAAATTGGGTGGTATTGCCGCTTTTATTGATGCAGAACATGCTTTCGATCGTGGTTATGCTGCTAAGCTAGGTATCAAGCTGGAGGATTTAATTATTTCCCAACCTGATAATGGAGAGCAGGCATTAGAAATCGCAGATAACTTAATTCGTTCGGGAGCCGTAGATATCGTAGTAATTGATTCAGTTGCAGCCTTAACACCAAAAGCAGAGATCGAGGGTGAAATGGGAGACTCTAAAATGGGACTTCATGCTAGGCTAATGTCACAAGCTCTAAGAAAATTAACAGGAACAATTTCTAAAACGAAGTGTACTGTGATCTTCATTAACCAGTTAAGAGAGAAAATTGGAGTTATGTTCGGAAACCCCGAAACAACTACCGGAGGAAATGCATTGAAGTTTTACGCGTCTGTAAGGATTGATATCAGAAAAGCCAGCGCACCGATTAAAACAGGAGATGAGGCTGTGGGAAGTCGTGTTAAAGTGAAGATTGTGAAAAACAAAGTAGCACCTCCATTTAAAATGGCCGAATTTGATATCATGTACGGGGAAGGAATTTCTAAAACCGGTGAGATTTTGGATGCGGCGGTTGATATGGGAATCGTGAAGAAAAGTGGTTCTTGGTTTAGTTATGCCGAAACAAAATTAGGTCAGGGTCGTGATGCCGTAAGAGATATGTTGAAAGACAATCCAGAACTTTCTGATGAATTGGAAGGTAAGATTAGAGAAGAAATTATCAGTAGAAAAAGCTAGATAAAATCTGGATGATATCTAAAACTAAAGACAGCGATTTCGCTGTCTTTTTCTTGTTTTTACCTTTATTATGAAATTAAGTTGTAGGGTTATTTGGTAAGTTTTTGAGCCACAATTCCATATTTTCTTCTGGTGACAGATCAAATTTTTTCCGTAGATTATATTTACGACTTCGAATGGTATGAACTGATTTAAAGGTGTAGGAGGAAATATCTTTCGTGTTAAATCCTAAGAAAATATAAGCGCAGAGTGTTAGTTCAGAAAGTCGCATTTTGTCATTTACGCCCATAATATTGGTTACAAAGTTCGGGTACACTTCCTGAAATCTTGAGAAAAATTCAGGTGAATTGTCTTTTGCAAGTTGTACGATTTCTTCGAATGATTCGTTTACTTTTAATTTTAAAACTTGTGTTTCCTCCTCTTTCTTACTGATAATCGTTTCCTTTTCGTTTAATAATAATTCTGTTTCCGTTGTAATCTTTTCATTTTTAGTTCTGTACTTATGTACAAGATATAACGCGATCACCAATAGAAAAGTAAAAACTCCCAGAACGGCATAAGTGTTATAAGTATTGCTCGTTTGATTATTGTTAAATTTCTGCTTTTGTTGGTTTAAGACCTCATTTACCGCAAAGTCTCGCTGTCCTGTTCTTGAGCGATTTAGCTGCTCCTTTAACTTCATGTATTTTTCTTGATACCAATTTGCCTCTTTATAATTCTTCCGACTGCTGTAAATTTCACCAATAGCTTTATAAATATCTGCCTGCAGATCTGGTAAATCATGCTCTTTTGCTTTACTTAAAGCGAGTTCAAAATATTTTAAAGCCTCAGAATCGTCTGTTTTTGCGTAGATCTCTGCTTTACTATATAGTGCGCTTATTTCAAAAGGATGATTTTTCCCTTTTAATAAATCCAAAGATTGATCATAGTAAAACGTAGCAGAATCAATATGATTCAACTTATAATGGTAAGTTCCCAATCCCAGATAACACGATGATTTCTCTATATACGCATCTTCGAAAGTGATGTTCTTTAGAATCGCTTTATCTTTATTTAAATAATAATAAGCAGAATCACCCAAATTCATGGCATTATATAGTACGCTTAAATTATCATAATTAGTTGCCAGGGATAAGGAGTCGATTACAGTTTTTAGTTTGATGTGTTTTAAATACTGCATCGATCTGTGATAGCTGGAAATAGATAATTGGTAGAGTTCTAAGTCACGGTAATTATCTGCCAATAGACCATTTATTCTATAGTTTTGCCGATAATCTGAGTCTAAATATTTAGAAAAGGTCTGTGCTTTTTTTAAATATTCGTTACTTTTTGTAAACTTTCCATCAAAAGAAAAACAACTTGCAATATAATAGTACCCATACACCATTCCTCTGTCGAATTTCAATTTGTTGGATCTGGAGATGATGTCATTAGAAATCGTCAGTAATTGCTTAGATTTTCCTTCTACATGCATTTGATTTGCTATTGAAATTAGCGCATCAATCTGTTTCGTTTCGTTAGGAGTTTCTTGCGCAGTACAAAGATTCCCACTCACGACGAGTGCGAAAAATACGAAGTACCTTATAAAAGCGGATCTGGCAGTATTCAATTTTTTCTAGAAAATTCATTGTTGAAGGAGGCTAAAAATACAGAATTTTATCTAGAAAAAATATGATATTCTATTCTCTGAATAGCAGTTGTTTGTCTTTACTGATCCGAAATAAACAAAGAAATCCACACTTATTTAAAAATGTGGATCTTTTTCTCATCATTTGTGTTGCTTAAATACATTGTGTCGTTGTATCAATTAAGCATAGTAAATCAACGAAAAAAAATTTTATTTAAAGAAAAACACAGGTATTATATAGGTATTAGTTTTACTTAAGCGTTTGATTATTAGTTTTTTAAATTTTTTATTTTTGCTTATGAAAAAATTAGACTTTCAGAAAGTAGTAATAAGGTGAGGATCACATTTATTTGAAAATTATAATCTCGAGGCAGATTGACCTCAGTTGAAAAGAATTCGAAAAATAAAAAACATCTTTCGATTACAAATTTTGCAGTCAGTGATTTTTGTAAGATAAAATTTATCTTTTTCAAAAGAGTACAAGTACATAATTTAGTGGAAACAAATAAGAATATACTGCTATTTCAAATAATAGGGAGCCAGGATTAAACTAAAAAACCCGCAAGTAATTAAACATGCGGGTTATTTTTCATCATTTGTGTTGTTCAATTAAAATAGCTTGACTATTTGTCATTTTGAACAGTGTAAAAGAACAAAAATATTTGTCAATTCAAGAAAAATAGAGGTATTATCTAAGTATTGCTTTGTGTTAATCAATTGTTTTACAGAATTTTAAATAAATGTTAGTCTGTTTTAATTGTATTATACCAAGGTGTTTTTAAAGAGTAAAATGTTTTTTCAACGAACTTCTGAATTACCAATAAAAAGTTTTTACTATTTGATTCAGTCGAAACCTTTTTATTTATAAAAAATAAAAAAATACTGCTTTAATATTTTTTTAGTTCCTAAGTAAATAGACAAAGTGAAAAAAAGAAATGGTAACGGAGATTTTACAGATTTACTATAGAATAATTTATGCAATATTGACATTATGTCACTTTCTTAAGATTGGTGTTTCTTTTGAGAAATTATATTTATAATTTAAAAATCAATTAACATGACAAAAGGAAATATTAATGTATCGGTGGAAAATATTTTTCCCTTAATCAAGAAGTTTTTGTACAGCGATCACGAAATTTTCTTGCGCGAACTTATTTCTAACGCGACAGACGCAACTTTGAAATTGAAGCATCTGACGAGTATTGGTGAAGCCAAGACGGATTATGGAAATCCGATGATTGAAGTTAGAATTGATAAAGAAGCAAAAACACTTCGCATTATTGACCAAGGAATAGGAATGACGGCGGAGGAAGTTGAAAAATACATCAACCAGGTGGCCTTTTCCGGTGCGGAAGAGTTCTTGGAAAAATATAAAGATTCCGCTAAAGATTCGGGAATTATTGGTCATTTCGGTCTTGGATTTTACTCGGCGTTTATGGTTGCTGAAAAAGTAGAAATTGTTACGAAATCTTATAAAGATGAGTCTGCGGTTCGTTGGATATGTGATGGAAGTCCGGAATACACTTTGGAGGAAACTACGGACAAAACCGATCGTGGAACTGAAATTATTCTTCATATAGCGGAAGATTCTACGGAGTTTTTAGAAGAATCAAAAATTCGTGAATTGCTTTTGAAATACAATAAATTCATGCCGGTACCAATTAAATTTGGAACGAAAACTGAAACTTTGCATTTAGCAGAAGATGCTGCAGAAGATGCAAAAGCAGAAACGGTAGAAGTTGATAATATCATCAATAATCCAACACCGGCGTGGACAAAAGCTCCAAGTGAACTTTCAGATGCTGATTATAAAGAATTCTATCACGAGTTGTATCCAATGCAATTTGAGGAGCCTTTATTTAATATTCATTTAAATGTTGATTATCCGTTTAATTTAACAGGAATTCTTTATTTCCCGAAATTGACCAACGGTTTAAATATTGAAAAAGATAAAATTCAGTTGTACCAAAATCAGGTTTATGTTACTGATGAGGTGAAAGGAATTGTACCTGATTTCTTAATGTTATTACGCGGTGTAATCGATTCTCCAGATATTCCGTTGAACGTGTCCCGTTCTTATCTTCAAGCTGACGGTGCGGTAAAGAAGATTTCTTCTTACATCACGAAAAAAGTTGCCGACAAAATGGTTTCTTTATTTAATGAAAATCGCGAAGATTACGAGCAAAAATGGAATGACATTAAAATCGTCATCGAATATGGGATGATTTCCGAAGATAAATTCTTTGATAAATCTGACAAGTTTGCGTTGTATCCAACAACTGATGGTAAATATTATTTATGGTCTGAATTGGAAGAAAAGGTAAAGCCGATGCAAACCGATAAAGACGGAAATTTTGTGATTTTGTATGCGACAAATGCAGATGATCAGCATAGTTATATTCAGTCTGCGAAAGACAAAGGTTATGAAGTTCTCCTTTTAGATTCTCCAATTGTTCCGCATGTGATTCAAAAATTAGAACAGTCGAAAGACAAAATTTCTTTCGCAAGAGTTGATGCAGATCATGTAAATAACTTGATTAAAAAAGAAGATGCAGCGATTTCCAAATTGAATGATGAGGAGAAAGAATCTTTGAAGAAAAATATTACAGAAGCAGTGAATGACACTAAATTCACGGTTCAAGTTGAGGATTTAGAAAGTACTGAAGCGCCGTTCATGATCACGCAACCGGAATTTATGCGGAGAATGAAAGACATGCAGGCAACCGGCGGCGGTGGCGGAATGTTTGGAATGAGCGGTTTCCCGGAAATGTACAATTTGGTGGTAAATTCTAACAGTGAGTTGGCTGCAGAAATTTTGAAAAATGAAGATGCGGAAAGTAAGATTACCAAGATCAAGCATGCACTGGATTTGGCGAAACTTTCTCAGAACCTTTTGAAAGGGAAAGACTTGACGGATTTTATTCAAAGAAGTTATCAGCAGTTGAGTAAGTAGATTGAAGAGAAAAGAACAAAGAGAAAAGACTTTTTTGTTTCCTAATATAACCTTGTCAGCGTTTTAAACCTTGGCAAGGTTTTTTTATTTCAGAATCCGAAACTATAATTCCTCCAGCGGGTTCCAAAACACTTTTTTGAAATTCTGGATTTTTCCGTCTTTCACTTCTACACCTTCTGTTTTTAATTTTCCCACGAAATCCCGTTCACAACTTGCCGTAATTCTACCTGAAGAATTACAAACGCGATGCGCCGGAAAATCTTCATCATAATTTCGCAGCGCATTACCAACATGTCTTGCATGATGAGTATAGCCAACCGCTTTTGCAATTGCGCCGTAACTCGTAACTCTTCCTTCGGGAATCATCATGATGACTTCAAAGACCTGTTTTTTGAATAGTTCGTTCACTTTATAAGTTTAATGCTAATTTTGTAAATTGAAATTTACAAATATATAAATGCATGAAAAAGAAATTCTTTATAATTCTTAATAAATTCAACAAGAAGGTTTTGCCAAAGCTTGGTGGACAGGATCCATTGAAAATGAATAAATTTCAAAAAGCGATATTGGCTTATCGGTATTATGTGGTGATCAACTCTTTGGATTAAAAGCCTTGTTTCTTAAAACGTTTCAAGATGTTAATGGAAATTACGGTTTGAATTTTCACCAAAAAAAACGCCCTGAAAAAGGCGTTTATATAATTTTAGAATATAATTCAGACTTTAGATTTCTATCATCTAACATCTAATATCTAACATCTAGCATCTAGCATTCTAAGAATTCTCTAAAATATAAGAGAACATCAATGGTGCACAAATGGTTGCATCACTTTCAACGATATATTTGGGCGTAGTGATATCCAGTTTTCCCCAAGTGATTTTCTCATTAGGAACAGCTCCGGAGTAAGATCCGTAAGAAGTTGTTGAATCCGAGATCTGACAGAAATAAGACCAGAAAGGCGTGTCCGTCATTTCCATATCTTGATACAACATCGGAACCACACAAATTGGGAAATCACCAGCGATTCCACCTCCAACCTGGAAGAAACCAACGCCTTTTCCACCTGAATTTTTCGGATACCAATCTGCTAAATACATCATGTATTCAATTCCCGATTTCACAGTAGAAGACTTCAACTCACCTTTGATACAGTAACTGGCGAAGATATTTCCCATGGTGGAATCTTCCCAACCTGGAACAACAATCGGCAAGTTTTTCTCTGCAGCAGCGATCATCCAGGAATTCTCTCTTGGAATTTCATAATACTGCTCCAAAACTCCTGACAAAATCATTTTATACATGTATTCATGTGGGAAAAACCGCTCTCCATTCGCTTCGGCATCTTTCCAGATTTTCACGATATGTTCCTGCAATCTTCGGAAAGCCTCCTCTTCTGGGATGCAAGTATCAGTAACACGATTCAAACCTTTCTCCATCAAATCCCACTCTTCTTGGGGCGTTAAATCTCGGTAGTTTGGCACCCTTTTGTAATGAGAATGTGCAACCAAATTCATCAAATCTTCTTCTAAGTTCGCACCTGTACAAGAAATAATATGCACTTTGTCCTGACGAATCATTTCAGCTAAAATTTTCCCAATCTCGGCAGTTGACATTGCACCAGCTAGAGTGATCATCATTTTTCCGCCATCTTTCAAATGGGCAACATATCCCTTTGAAGCATCTACCAAAGCTGCAGAATTAAAATGCAGATAATATTTTTCGATAAATTCCGTAATCGGTTTACTCATAATTTTTTGATTTTAGCAAAGATAATCAATTTATAGAATTTTTTTAAGAGCATGTGTGTTTTGCTTTTTTTTTAAAACCTGGTCCCGCTTTTCGTTCCAATCTTTTGTTGTGGTCTTTTCTTTACACAGGACTACAACAAAGAATTTCCTCTGCAATCGTGGCTAGAATGAAAAATAGTTTCTCTTGTAAATAATCTTTATTCTTAGTTTGAAAATCGGGTAAATAAGAATTAAAAGCAGTGTTCATACCTTAATGTTATAAAATTTCGTAGCGCTAATGTTCTATCTTAATTAGGTTTAGATAACTTATAGTTGCTACTGTTATTCTCCTCTAAACCTGCGATTTTCCTTCTTCTCAGAAAGCTGCTTTTTGTTTTTAATCCGTTTTTCGATTTTTGAGCGGGAGGGTTTGGTGGCCTTTCGGGATTTGGGGATGAATAAAGATTTTTCGATCATTTGTAAGATCTTATCTGTCGCAATTTTTTTGTTTTGCAACTGTGTTCTGCTTTCAGAAACTGTGAGTTGTAAAACTCCTTCAGAGTTGATGCGGTTTTTGAGTTTCTCAAATATTAACTCTTTTCCTTCAATAGAAAAACACTCACTCTCGCCAACGTTCCACGTGACTGTTACCGAAGTTTCTACCTTATTTACGTTTTGCCCGCCAGCGCCACTGCTGCGGGAAGTTTTGTAAGCGAGTTCTTTAGTAAAGTCTTTCATGATATAAGAGGAAAGAACAAAGATAAAAGAATAAAGATAATAAAGTCAATAGCCAAGAGAGAGTAGGTTTGTATCTAGCTTCAAACTATTTTTTTAAACTATTATAAATCATTTCGGTCAATTCTCTACGGTTGATCTTTCCATTGGGAATCCGAGGAAATTCTTTAATAAAAATAGTTTCTTTTGGATGATGATTTTTGGATGGGTAAATGATTGTGCTCAATTGTTTTTCAATCATTCTATTCGCTTCACCTTCGAGGATTAGAATTAATTTTTGGCCGAGCAATTCATCCGGAATTCCTAAGAAGATAACTTCATTAGGAATTTCTTTTTTGACTAAACTTTCTAATTGTTCGGGATGTATTTTTAATCCTGCAGAGTTAATTAGATTGTCAATTCTACCTAAGAATTTAAATTCTTTACCATTTTTAATTTCAACTAGATCGTTCGTTACAAGAAGATCAGGATTTAAATTTGGTGCGAAAATTTTTAAGCACTTTCTTTCATCTAATGATATTTCAACACCATCTAAAACTTTAAAGTAATCTTCCAATATCGGATAGATTTGTTTTAAGGCGATGTGAGAAAGTGTTTCAGACATTCCATAGGTTTCGTAAATATGATTTTCAATGGTCGATTTATCTTTGTTAAGATTATCGACAATTTTAGTTTTTAAAGATTGTGAAACTGCAGCTCCACCGATAATGGTATTTTTAATCAAATGAATGCTCTCTAAAGAATTTTCAACTTGAAGTGGAGACATTGCACAAAAATCAATTTCTTCTTTTAGATTAGTTATTGGACTTATGGAAGGTGTCTTCATTACTAAATTTAATTTTCTTTCAATTGCTCGAACGACCATCATTTTACCTGAAATATATTCAACAGGAAGACAGAGTAGGGCAGAATCACCTTCTTCTAAATTTAAGATGTCACAAGTTTTATTGGCCGAATATCGCATTCGTTCTTTCTCAATTTCAAAAACTTTTGGTGTTCCAGTTGAGCCAGAAGTTTGAACTTTAACTGTTTTCGAGTCATCGAACCATTCTTGAATAAAAGAAGAAACTTGTTTTTCAAATTCAGAGTTTGGAATCGGCAAAATTTTAGTTGAGAAATCAATCTTCATTTGGAATAAATTTTTAAATATAGCGATCACCGCGTGAGGGCGTAGGTGGAAATCCTTTTTTCTGCGGTCTCGTTGTAAACGAGAGCGCAGAAAAAAGATTGGGAACCGAAGACCGACCCGAAGGGGCACGCCCAAATATTACATCCGATTTACAGTTCCAATTCCTAAAAGTTCTAAACCTTTCTTAATTGTTTTGCCGGTTAATTCTGATAATTCTAAACGGAAGTTTTTTGCGTTTTGATCATCCTGACTAAGAATAGGATTGTTCTGATAGAAGGAGTTGTAAGATTTTACTACCTCATAAATATAGTTGGCTACAAGTGCTGGCGACAAAGTTTCTGCGGCTCTGGAAATTACCTCCTTGAAGTTGGAAAGATTCATAATCAATTCTTTTTCAGATGCGTTAATTTCATAATCAGATACCGTGGTATGTTGATAATTTGCCTTAGCTAACAATGATTGGATTCTTGCGTAAGTATATTGAATGAAAGGACCTGTGTTGCCAGCAAAATCAATACTTTCAGCCGGATTAAATAACATCTTTTTCTTTGGATCTACTTTTAGCATAAAATATTTAAGAGCTCCCATTCCTACTTTTTCGTAAGAATTTTCTTTCTCCTCTTTGGATAAATTTTCAAGTTTACCTAGTTCCTGTGCTTTTTCTTTAGCAGTTTTATACATTTCCTGCATCAAATCATCAGCATCAACTACGGTTCCTTCGCGAGATTTCATTTTGCCTTCTGGAAGTTCGACCATACCATAAGAAAGATGGTATAAATGATCTGCCCAACTATATCCAAGTTTTTTAAGAATTTTAAATAGAACATCAAAATGATAATCCTGTTCGTTACCAACAGTATAGATTAATTTAGAAATATTATTTTCTTGAAATCGCTGGACTGCGGTTCCTAAATCTTGAGTCATGTACACCGACGTACCATCGCCACGAAGTAGCAATTTATGATCAAGACCCTCTTCCGAAAGATCGCACCAAACTGATCCGTCTTCTTTTCTATATAATACTCCTTTCAATAATCCTTCCTGTATCAAATCTTTTCCTAATAAATACGTGTTACTTTCGTATTGCACCTGATCAAAGTCGACTCCTAATCTCTTGTAGGTTTCTGCAAATCCTGCATATACCCACGAATTCATTTCTGACCACAGGTTTTTTACGGTTACATCGCCTTTCTCCCAATCGAGCAACATTTTTTGAGCTTCTAAAATTATAGGAGCTTGTTTTTTTGCAGCTTCTTCTTCATATCCTTTTTCTATTAGTGCGGCAATTTCCTTTTTGTATTCTTTGTCGAATGCTACATAATAGTTTCCAACAAGTTTGTCCCCTTTTATATTGGTGGATTCTGGTGTTTCACCTGCGCCGGACTTTTGCCAGGCAAGCATCGATTTGCAAATATGAATTCCTCTATCGTTGATAATTTGCGTTTTTATAACGTCATATCCATCTTCTTTTAAAATTTGCGCGACGGAATAACCCAAAAGATTGTTTCTAATGTGACCTAAATGCAGTGGTTTATTCGTGTTCGGTGAAGAGTACTCTACAATTACCGTTTGATTCTTTTTTTCTTTTTGATCGAAATGATCACTTATAAACTTGAAATTATCTAAGAAAAATTTATTTTTTATTTTGAGATTTAGGAAACCCTTTACCACATGATAGCTCTCTACGAAATCAGATTGTGTTGTAAATGCATCTCCTAATTCCATTGCGATAGTGTCAGGACTTTTCTTCAATATTTTAACAAGAGGAAAAGTAACAATGGTGAAATCTCCTTCAAACTCGGATTTATTTTGTTGAATTTCAAGTTTAAGATTATTTCGCTGATTTACATCGTCTATCTGAAAAACGGTCTCTACAATTTCGGCGAGTTTATGTTGGATGATATCTTTAATGTTCATGGTTTTATTTTGAAGAGCAAATATACGGAAATAAAAAAACCACTCCGAAGAGTGGTTTAGAATTTACTAGATATAAGTACTATTTTTTAATTATAGTTCCCACCAGAATTTTGATGTATTCTTATCTACTGCTGGTACTAATCTAGAAACAGCTTCATTATACTTTGTAGTATTGTAATTAGCTTCTTCTATTGGGTAAGGGATTCTTGTTGGAATTACTCCACCGTTGATTGCACTTGTTGCAGGAGTTAGTACTGGGAATCCTGTTCTTCTCCACTCAGACCATGCATCATGTCCATTGTTGAATAAGGTTACCCATTTTTCTTCAGCTATTACTTTCAGAGGATTTGCGCCCATATCAGCAATTCTCGCTGCAGCATAGGCTGCTGCGTTACCACTGATCGCAGAACCATAACGTGTATCTAGTGATTGATAACTTCTGGTGATACCCAAAGTAAACATAGTTGAAACGACTTCAGCAGTCCAACCACGTTGAGCAGCTTCAGCTCTGTTCAAATATGTTTGTGCAGCAGTCATGAGAGCCATCGGTGCATCTGAACCTTTAAACTTGGTAGTCATTTGCGCAGCATTGGCACTATTGTCCAAATTAGCTGCTTCTAAGTCTGTTTGCGTATATCCGTACGCAAGTCCTGTACCAGTGTTTCCTCCAGTACTATAAACACTCAATCTCGTATCCAAAGTGTGATTACTTGTCTTGTTAAAGGAATTAGCAGCTCCTTTTAAGGATTCTGTAAATTCTCTTGAAAGATAATAATCTGCAGCTCTAAATGTATTTAAGGGATTAGAAATATTATTAGCAGCAGAATATGTGAAGAATGCTTCATCCGCTACGTTCTCTATTACACCTGCCGAGTTAGTTAACGCTTCGTTGAAAGTTAATGCAGCGAACTCACCAGCATTCGGGTATTTCTTACTTAGTTGCAATGCCGCTTGTAGGAGTACCGAGTTAGCTAATTTCTTCCACTTAGTTACATCACCTTGATAAAGGATATCCCCTCCAGGTTTTGTTGTTGCTGCATTTAGCATATCTCTTCCTGCCTTCAGTTCCAAAATCAATGCTTTGTAAACAGATTCCTGAGTATCAAACTTTGGAGTCTTTATATTTTCTCCAATTTTTCCTGCTTCTGTATATGGAATATCTCCATAGGTATCAGTAATCCTTTTATATATAATTGATCTAAATATTTTAGATACTCCAATCATATTTACAGCACTACCCTGATTTGTCATAACAAGCGTCGGACTATTTGAATAGTCTTTTATTATCTTGTCTAAGTTAATAATTTGGTTAGCGTAGTACCTTCCCCATGCACCTGGTTCAAAACCATAAAGTTGCTGGGTTGTATACACAGCTTGAGATTGATGCTGTACGTATAATTGGGGATTCATCAAGTATGAACCACCCCCATTTTGAGAGAAACTCACAATGGAGCCTGCCATCAATGCGGAATAACTTGCTTCATACTGCCCAAACTTATCTTTGTTCAAGTCACCGAAGTCCTCATCTCGACAAGAGCTCAGTGATCCAAAAGCGACAAGTGTTATAAGTATTATTTTTAATTTTTTCATTATCTTATTTATTAAATCGTTTAAAAGTTAATTTTAACATTTACACCATAACCTTTAGTAGATGGTAATTGTCCATCTTCACCATATGATTGTGACATTTCTGATGGATCCTGTCTGTGAGTGTTATCTTTGGATACTGCTATTAACCATGGGTTTCTAGCGGTTAGACCAACAGATAAACCTTGGATACTGGTTCCTGTAAATATTGCTTTTGGTAGCGTGTATGATAATCCGACTTCACGAAGTTTGATATAACTTGCATCGTGGATATATGGTTCTGCTAATCTATTCCCGTGAAATTGGGTGAAGTAATCTTGAGCTCCTACATAGGTATCCACTGCAGCACCAGTAGCATCTACGCCTACCACATGAACTCCTCCTCCTGCAGCTACGTCATCTCGTACACTGAATCCTCTGTCATTCATTGCTGCTGTTGCTTCTAGTAAACCACCTGAATTACCCCATTGTTCTGACAGGGAGAAAAATTTACCACCTTTCTGGAAATCGATACTTGCTGCTAATGTAACTCCTTTATAGCTTACGGCATTGTACCATCCACCTGTGAATTTTGGTAAAATACTTCCGAAGTTTACATTTGTTTGGAATTCATATAGTCCGGTCGTAGCATCAATTACTTTATTTCCAGCACCGTCATATAAGAATCCGTTTCCTACTAATTGTCCCCATTCCATTCCTTCTTTTTGAATAACGGAAACATACCCAAATGCTGGTTGGAAGCCATAATTAATATTATCTAAACCTTCAGCAACTCTTACAATTGTAGATTTGTTTTGGGCAAAGTTAAGCGAAGTTGTCCAGTTTAATCCATCTGAATTTCTTAATACGTCTCCAGAAAGAGATAATTCCACTCCTTTTCTTTGAGCATCTCCAGAATTTAAGAAATAACTTAAAGCTCCACTGGAAGATGGTAATGTTACAGGAATTGGCTCATCATTTCTTTTTTCTTTATAATAGGTCCCAGATAAGGTTACTCTATTTTTAAGGAATTTGATGTCAGCTCCAACTTCGAAGTTTTCATTAATTGCAGGTTTCAGATTAGGGTCAACATATCTGGTCGGTTGCAAAGCCATTTGATAAGATTGAGTACCCACCAGTAATGGTTTATCGTAGAAGAAATACTGCGGATTTGTTTGTCTTGCGGAAATATCACTCGCAATTTGTGCAATACCAGCTCTTAGTTTAAAATAAGTGATGTAATCATTTTTCTCAATCAAATTATGCAATAAGATACTTGTTCCTAACGAGTAGGTGAGGAATGAATTCTGATTGTTCAAATAAGCAGAGTTGATATCATTTCTTACGGAAGCATCAACATAAACATAGTCATTATAACCTACTGATACGTTACCAAATAAAGATTTGTAAGTCTTGCCGTAATTATAAGCATCGGGAACAGGTGCTATATTTGCATTTTTAAATGAATACACATCTGGAGTTAACAAGAATTGTGTTTTACCAAATACATCCATCGTGTTTGAAACACCTGACCAACGTTGTTTGGTAACATTACCTCCTACAAATGAATTCACATCAAATGACCCGAATTTTTTCGCATAACTTAATCGACCTTCATACTGATCCTCTGTATAGTCAGAATCGCTAACACCAAATCCGTTCAGATAATCCATATAACCACCTTCCATTCCACTCGCGCTTTTGGTTAGTGAGGTAGGCATGTAATAGCTATTTTGTGAGATGTTGTTAACTCTTGAAAACGATGCTCTAGCAGTTAAATCATCAGTGATTTTATAGGTAGGAGCAACGGAGAACATTAAAGTTTTTCTATCATTAAAATTTTGGAATCTCTCCATATAGGTAAATGGATTGTACCAAAATCCAGGTTTTTTTCTATACTGTAAGGAAGGACTCGCATTGATGTTAAGGTAATCTGGTCCCCACCAGTTCCAAGATGCATGATGACCGAAAGGCGTTTCAAGATCTTTTAGTTCTTTCAGTTTGTTAACATCCAAATCTCTACCGAACCACTGATTAAATGATCCAGAAGTCTGGTTGGAATAACCATCATCAAAATCACCAGTTGTTCGTCCTTGAGAGAAGTTCATCACTGCTTCAATATTTAATTTGTCATTAAATTTATAGTTAGCATTTGTGTTAAAATAATTTCTTTTAAGTTCAGTATATGGTGTAATACCATTCTGCATTAAATTAGTAAATGAAACTCTTCCGGTAAAATCATTCGTTCCGCCCGAAACTGAAACTGAGTTTTTCGAAGTTAAAGCACTATCGTAGAAATCTTTTACGTTATTTGGTTGAGCATTCCATTTTGCAGTTTGTCCGAAATATGGACTGTCTTTCCAAAATGCATACCATGGTAAATAATCTTGGCCATCAAACTTTGCCCCCCAAGATTCGTCAGCAAGATAATTTTGACCTTTTTTATATCTTAATCCTTGTAAAGAGGCCCATTCTGCTGGGTGTCTAGCTGGATTGAAGTTAAACGTTCCGAAAGAGTTTTGACCATCATAACCCTGGCCATATTCATTCTGAAATTTCATTGTTCTCGCAACGAAATCTATATTGGTAGTGCTATTCAGTTCAATATTAAGTCTGTTTTTTGCTCCTTTTTTAAGAGTCATAACTACTACTCCATATTGAGCTCTCTGACCATAAAGAGCGGTAGCATTAGGTCCTTTCAGTACGTTAACAGACTCCAAGTTGTCCATGTCAACTGTATTTGGATCTACAATTACTCCATCTAAAACATAGATAGGATCTGCGTCTGATAGCATGGATACTGCACCTCTAATCCTAAGCTTACCAGTTTCTCCAAGTTTTGATCCTGCTTGTCCGTTTAATTGAACACCGGATACTTTTCCTACAATTGCATTTTTAACGTCTACGTTTTGGGTAACGTTCAATTCTTCAGATTTTATAACCTGAGTAGCAAAAGGAAGAGATTTTTCATCTCTTTTAATACCTAAGGCTGTTACTACTACGCCTTCGATATCTTGCACTCTAGCAGTGTCTTTCTTCTGTGCATCTACCATAGCAAATGACGCAGTTAAAACTACAGCTAAAACGCTTGTTGTTAGTTTCTTCATATCAAATTAATTTTTTCATTAAGGCAAAAGTGCAAACTTTTATTAAGATGACCAAATTATTTGTTAAGAAATTCTTAATAATTTTGTATTTTTACTATCGTAACATTCAAATAATTACAGAAAAGGTATTACAATGAAACTATTGAATAGTTGGTCTAATAGATTTGTAGAAGCGGGTTGCGACGAAGTTGGTCGCGGATGTCTGTGTGGTCCCGTTGTAGCAGCATCGGTTATACTCGATAAAAACTTTAACCAAAATTTGGTTAACGATTCAAAAAAATTAACATTTAAAACCCGTTTGCAGTTAGACTCCTATATTAAGGAAAACGTTAAGGAATTTGCGATTGCTGAACTTTCTCCAAGTTTTATTGATCAGCATAATATCTTAAATGCCAGTATTCAGGCAATGCATGATGCATTACGTCAGCTTACTATTCGACCGGAATTAATTCTTGTCGATGGAAACCGATTTAAACCTTACGATTTTACTCCGCATCAGTGTATTGTAAAAGGTGACGAAAAATTCCTTTCGATTGCGTGTGCTTCTATTTTAGCAAAAAATTATAGAGATCGCTTAATGATTAAATTGCATGATAATTTTCCTGAATATGGGTGGAATACTAATATGGGATATGGTACAAAGCAACACAGAGAAGCTTTGAATAAATATGGACCCACCGTTCATCACCGACAGTCATTTCGGTTGGATTATTCGGAAGATAAGAACGATACTAAAAATTGTAGCAAATAATCATTTAAGAATCTAAATTAAAAAAGACGGAAGATATGCTCTCCCGTCTTTAATACTCTTGATAAATATAGTGTTTTTATTTTTTCTTTCCAGTCTGCTGTTGCGCTTTTTGCTGCTCTTGCGCTTTGTCCATCATTTCACGCATTCTCTTCTGGAATTTCCCCTCTTTCTTTGGCTCTTTTTGCTTGTTAGCTTGTATTTGAGCATGAATTTTCTTTTCATCTAAAATCCAGTATTTGATCACCAAAATAATTAAGATGTTAATTGCATTGGATACGAAATAATACCAAGAAAGTCCTGATGCTGAGGTATTTAAGAAAAACAAGAACGTAATCGGGAAGATATACATAATGACTTTCATATTTGGCATTCCTTCTTGAGTAGGTTGCTGAATATTACCTGCAGTCATAATGGTATAAATTAAAATAACTACCGTACATGCGATTGCGAAAATACTTAAATGGTCACCAAGTAATGGAACATGAAAAGGTAGTTTAATCACATCATCATACGCAGTTAAATCTTTGGCAAACCAAAAACTTTTTCCGCGCAGATCAATCATATTCGGGAAGAATCGGAAGAGCGCATAGAAAATTGGGACCTGCAATAACCCTGGGAGACAGCCTGCCATTTGATTTACACCAGCCTTTCGGTAAACTGCCATAGTTTCCTGTTGCTTTTTCATCGCATCGGCACCTTTGTATTTGGCGTTTACTTCATCAATTTCTGGACGAATAACTCTCATCATCGCACTCAGCTTATGCTGTTTAAACATTACCGGCGATAAAATAATTTTCACGATGATTGTCATTAAAAAGATAACCCATCCTGCAGCAATTCCCCACCCTGAAATCAAGTTGTACATAGGTATGAAAAACCATCTGTTCAAAGTTCCGATAAATGACCAACCTAAAGGAAGTAATTCATCGAAATTTTTATCGTAAGATTTCAACAAGGGTAAATCTAATGGCATAAAGTACCATTTGAAGTTTTGGTTCAATTCATTTCCAACTAAATCAACCTGACCGTTAAAATTGAATTTTTTCACAAATTCTCCTTCATCAATCATATCTTGTGAACCATGAGAGTTTTTGAAGCCATTTTGTGGTTCAATTACCATAGAGAAAAACTGCTGTTTAATCGCTAACCAGTTTAGTGTTTCTTTTGGTTCTTCCATGGTTGTTCTTCCATCGTAATCAAAACTTTGATAATTATCAAACGTATAGTTAAACTCGGTATGGGTTTGCTCTTGAGAACGGCCCTTTTCCATTTGTCTCGCACTGAAATCCCAAACGAAATCCGCTTTAGAATCAGACACCACCTGAGATAATCCGTGTGTTTTTACATTAAAGTCAATGGTGTATTTATCCAGTAATGTATAGATAAACTGAATAGTTGCGCCATTTACATTAGCTTGCATCGTTACCGAATTCCCGCTCTGAGTAGGTGCGAAAACTAAATCTTTAGTGTTAAAAACTTTTCCAGTTTTATCCTTGAACTGGAATCCATAAGTGGAGTTGTTTTTATCAAAAAGTAATAATTTTTTATCGTTAATATCGCTTGCTTTATTGTAAGCTTTGTATTCGTTCAGTTCAACAGTAGAAAGTTGGCCGCCCAAAGAAGAAATTGCAACCGTCAATTCTTTGTTCTTTAATTCTACTTTCTGAATAGAATTTACCTGAACGCTGTCATTTAGATTGGTTACCATCGCAGGTTTTGTAGTGTTTTCTGCTGGCTTTTGCGCTACTTGTGTTTTATCTGCATTACCATTCGCTTGTTGTTCAACTTTTTGTTTGCTTTGGAAATAAAACATAAAGCCAACTAGCATCATCGTAAATAGTACGAAAATGATTAATTGGTTTTTATCTAAACCGTTGTTTTGCTGCATTTTAATTTATTTGAAATTTTAATTTCAAGGTTTTTAATTTTGTAAATCTTTACCTTTTAATTTTGGGTGACAAAAATACTGAAATTTTTGGCAATGAAGAATTTTTTCACCCTTCATTTAAAAAGGAAAGAGATAAAAAACATTTCGTCTTTTACCTCCTTCTTTTTAATTTTTAGTAGATGCTTTAATTAATGCTTTAAATAAAGGATGTGGTGAAGCAACTGTGCTTTTATATTCAGGATGATATTGTACTCCTATATAAAAAGGATGGTCTTTTAATTCCAAAGTTTCAACAAGATCAGTTTCTGGATTAAAGCCGGTTGGGACTAATCCATTCTTCTCAAATTCTGATCTGAACTCGGAATTGAATTCATAACGATGACGGTGCCTTTCTGAAATATTTTTGGTACCGTAAATATCATTCAAGTTGGAGCCTGCTTTCAAAGTGCATTTCCAAGCGCCCAATCTCATAGTGCCACCTTTTTCAACTACATTCTTCTGCTCTTCCATTAAAGAAATTACCGGTTCTGGAGTCGAAGTGTCAAATTCCATGGAATTTGCTTTTTTATAACCTAAGACATTTCTGGCGAATTCAATGGTCATTATTTGCATTCCCAGACAGATTCCTAAAAGTGGAATATTGTTTTCTCTCGCGTATTTAGCTGATAAAACTTTCCCTTCAATTCCTCGATCACCAAATCCAGGAGCAATGAGCATTCCATCAACTCCTGCAAAGGTCTCTGCGATATTGCTTTCATCAATTTCTCCACTGTAAACCCATCTTACTTTAACTTCAGTTTCCAAATCAGCACCGGCGTGAATAAAAGCTTCTGCAATAGATTTATAAGAATCCTGTAATGAAACATATTTACCAACCAAAGCAATTTCTACTTTTTTCTTCGGGTTTTTATATTTTTTAAGGAAGGTTTTCCAGTCTTTTAAATCAGCTTGTTTGTCAGATTTTAAATTCAATTCCTTTAAAACAACATCATCGAAATCCTGTTTTTGCAAGTAAAGAGGAACTTCATAAATGGTTTCCAGATCTTTACATTCGATTACGTTTTCTAAAGCTACATTACAGAATTGCGCCAATTTCATTCTTTGTTCTTTCGGAATAACGTGCTCTGTTCTACAAACTAAAACATCAGCTTGAATCCCGGATTCCATTAATTGACGAACAGAATGTTGAGAAGGTTTGGTTTTTAATTCACCACTAGAGGCAAGGTAAGGAAGTAATGTTAGGTGAATCACCATAGAATTATGTTCGCCCAATTCCCATTTCAATTGGCGAACACTCTCTATATAAGGAAGCGATTCTATGTCGCCCACAGTTCCACCGATTTCGGTGATGATGATATCGTAATTTTGTTTCGCCAACATTTTGATGCGACGCTTGATTTCATTGGTAATATGAGGAATCACCTGAACGGTTTTTCCCAAGAAATCTCCTTTTCTTTCTTTTTCAATAACAGTTTGGTAGATTTTACCAGTCGTTACATTATTATTCTGGGAAGTATTGGAATTTAGGAATCTTTCGTAATGACCAAGATCCAAATCGGTTTCTGCACCGTCTTCAGTCACGTAACATTCGCCGTGTTCATAGGGATTTAGAGTTCCCGGGTCGATATTGATATAGGGGTCAAGTTTCTGGATTGTGACATTGAATCCTCTCGATTTTAGCAGTAAGCCAAGTGACGCAGAGACGATTCCTTTGCCTAAAGAAGAAGTTACACCACCGGTTACGAAGATGTATTTCGTATTCTTTTTACTCATTAGTTTAGGTTTGTGCAAAGTTAATGGATTTTGAAAGATGGCGCAAATAAAGGTGAACTAAAATTTTCAAGATTCAGGAACACGCTTGCAGTTGATCCTGAGTTGCTGAAGCACTGCATCTTTTTCAATTCTTTATTCGCAAAAAAGAATTTTATTTAAATCAGAAGTGGTATAAATTGAAGGTACAGATTTTATATTTAATTTGTGTTTACAGGCCGAGGAAAGTGCACTCTGGTAGAATAGTGTAAAATCTTTTAACAACGGTATGTTACTTTTAGCCTTTGAAGAGAAGATTTTATAGACCCTTCTTTTTTAATCTTTTAGATAAATAGTGCAGGTCAGTTTATTGTATCTTTCGTAGTTTAAATGAAATTCAGCATGTTCACTCGTAATTAATCCTTTCTCAATATTTCATAAACATTTTATATAGTTTCTAATAAAATTCCTAGATTTGAGTACGATAAAAAAACACTTTAATGATTTCCGTTTACCAGTTAAAACCCAAATTTCAGCAACTTCTTAATCCGGTTCTTCTCTTTTTGCACAAGCGGAAAGTAACCGCTAATCAAATTACGATCGCTTCAATTATATTGTCCATGATCATTGGAATATTATTTTGGAATGCCGATTCCTACAATTGGTTTTTTCTAAGCTTACCGATCGGCCTTTTATTGAGAATGGCTTTAAACGCGTTGGATGGAATGATGGCTCGTAAATTTAATCAAATGAGCAAGTTGGGAGAAGTCCTAAATGAAGTAGGCGATATCGTTTCTGATGTCATTATCTTTTTTCCGTTATTGAAGTTTCAACCGGACAGTCTTTATTTAGTCGTTGCTTTTATTGTGCTGAGTGTCATAAATGAATTTTCAGGATTATTGGGTAAAGTAATAGGAGAAGACCGCCGCTATGAGGGACCGATGGGTAAAAGTGATCGCGCTCTTCTTTTAGGGGTTTATGGTATTGTGACATTCATTGGAGTCCATATTTCCAGTTATTCAAATTATATTTTTGGAGCAGTTATTTTGCTGTTGCTAATCAGTACTTTTACGAGACTTAAGAAAGCGCTGAATGAAGCTTGAAAATAATATTTCTGATAACAAGTTTGCAGATGTTCCGCTTCGGATCAAAACCTGGATGTTTATCATTCTGGCTTTTGCGTTAGGGATTTCCCATCCGATCGCTATGAAAATTTTCGTTTCCTGGATAGGATTTCAGGTCTTTTTTGAGTTTTTGAGAATGTTTAAAATTCAACGGTATAAAGTGGTCGTTTCCGTAATTTTGGCTATCGTTCAATTCCTGTTATTGTATTTATTTAATTTTGAAAATTACCTTCTTTATGCTATGTCGTTCGCATTGGCCGTTGTTTTATTTTTCTTATCTATAAAAGTTTCCGCGAAGCAGATGACAGGAATTAGCATTGGTTTAGTAATCGCGCTTTTCATTTTTCCTCATTTGGCATTGGTAAGAGAGACGGTTTTTGGTGTAAAAGCACTTATTTTCCTGGTAGTAATTACCGAGGTCAACGATGTCTTTCAGTATTTAATGGGTAAATTCTTTGGGAAACATAAAATCACGCCGAAGATCAGTCCGAACAAGACCTGGGAAGGGTTTGTTGGTGGAGTTCTACTTACGATGCTATTAAGTACAATTTTGGGATATTTCCTTTTACCATCGCATATTTTAATTAATATCATTTTAGGATTAATTCTGGGGATTTCAGGGTTTTTTGGAGATGTGTTGATGTCTTTCCTAAAAAGAAAAACGAATATAAAAGACACGGGAAATCTTCTTCCAGGACATGGAGGTTTGCTCGATAGGATGGATAGTCTGATTTTTAATGCGCCCATCTTTTTTTGGATTTTACCTTTACTTCTTAATAATTGAAATCATGGAGACTCCATTTAATAATGCTTTTATTTTATCCGGTGGTGGCACAAGGCTCATGGTTTATCTGGGAATGTTTGCAGCGTTGGAGAAATTAAATCGAAAACCAGATGTTTTAATTGCAACTTGTGGTGGAGCTTTCGCTGCAACAGTCATTAATGCTTTTCCTGACAATGAATCGCGCAAAGAATATTTGAAGTCGCAAGACTATTTTAATTTTGTAACAAAAGTTCAACTGACGACGGAGAACAAACTTTCTAGAATTGGACTTCTTTCTCTGCGTAAAATTCGGGAAAAGAGAAATGCTCCTTTTATAGAAAATGTCATTGGGAAATATTTGGCGGAAATGAACCAGGATTTATCCAGTCACTTTCCTTATTTGGAAAAGATCAGCTTTTCTAAAGAAATTCCAACGCTGATTATCGGTTCTGAAATACTTTTTGATCCTAAAAATATTGGACAGGAAAGAAATCATCGAAAGCTATATCAAAAAGTAATTTTTACAGATTCGATGACAGCGCGTAAAATTGATCTAAAAAAATTAGGTTTATCATCTGAAAATTTTATGAACAGTGCAGTTTCTGCTAACATCAAGGTCAAAACTGATTTATCGATGCTTAACAGTGCTAGAATTTCTGTTTCAGATATGTTTTATGTCGCTCCTGTTTTTCTTGAAGATAAATATTATGCTGGTGGAGCCATCGATTTAATTCCGATCGAATTAGCAAGACATTTAGCGAAGACCGTAATAGTTGAGGAGAAGCAATCCTATACTTTAGTCGAAGAAGCTTTTGTTCGTGCCGTCTTAGGATACAGCGGAAATCAACGATTAGATGAAATTAAATGTCAAAAAGCTGATTTTCAAATTGATACCAGCCATATTAAAACAGAATTGAAAGGACATTACATAAAGAAAACGATCAATTGGAGAAAACTGGAAGTTTCCCTCTCTTTACCAAAATCGTACGGCCAGTTTCGGAAAGACATGGACAGGCAGTGGAATTACGGATTTCAACAAACCATGAACTGTTTTCCAAAAAGAGATATAGATTAAGAATTATTTTGAAATTTTACCTCTACTATTAACGAATGTTTTAAATTATAATGACAGTTTTCATTACAGGCGGCACTTCAGGAATCGGATATTCTTTAGCGAAACATTACAGTTCCACAGGTTGCCGCGTGGGTATTTGTGGTAGAAATGTTACCACAGTTCCGAATAATAAAGAGGTCGACTTACAAGTTTATGAAGCTGATGTTTCAGTCATGTCTTCTGTATTTTTAGCAGTAGAGTCATTTCTAAATGAAAAAGAAGATCTCGATCTTTTTATAAATTGCGCCGGAAGTTACGCAGAAGATGTTGTTGGGCAGATTTCATACGAAGAAGCCGAGCAGATGCTAAAAACGAATATTTTAGGAACCATCAACTGCTTTGAAGTTTCAAGGACCGCAATGAAAAATCAGCAGTCGGGTCAAATTGCAGTGATCGCCTCCGTGTCGGGCATCTTGGATTATGAAAACTCCAGTCTTTATACCAAAACGAAAAGGTCGGTCATTCAAATTGCAGACGCTTACCATCGTGCTTTGAGGCCTTTTGGAATTTGCGTGACTACCGTTGCTCCTGGCTACATCGACACCCCGAAATTGAGAGCGTTAAATAAGGGCGATGTAAGTAAAAAACCATTTCTGATCGATATTGATTCTGCAACTAAAATAATTTCTACCGCTATTAACGATCGGGAAAAACTACTCATTTTCCCTACAAAAATGAAATGGATGATGAAATCCTTATCCTTTCTTCCTTCGTCATTTCTTAACCTCATCATGTATAGAAAAGCCAAATGGATGAAAAACGACTAGGTTTAAAAAAGAAAATAAGAACCTTTATTTTATGTGCCGGCATTTTTGCAGTGGTTTACCATTTTTCGGCGTGGTATACTTCTACCTCAGATTTTGTTCCCTCTTTTGTTTTCAGTTTTGAACCGTACATTCCTTTTATTTCTTGGACAATCGTTCCGTATTTAACAAGCGGGATATTCTTTTGTTCCATCTTTTTCTTCTGTAAGAACAAAGACGAACTAACTACTTTGACCAAGCGTATGCTTTTCATCATTATCTCTGCGGGAATTTGTTTCTTATTATTTCCTTTAAGATTTTCTTTAATAAAACCAGAAGCAAACAATACCATCTTCCAATTCTTCTTTCAGTTTTTAAGTAAGGTTGATTCTCCTTATAATCAAGCACCTTCACTACATGTAGCTTTTGCTCTCCTTTTCTGGACGGTCTTCCGAAATCTTAAAAGTTATTGGCGAGCTCTTGCGGCTTTTTGGCTTCTCTTGTTGGCTCTTTCTACGATTACTACGTATCAGCATCATTTTATCGATATTATTTGTGGAGCTATTTTGGCCCAAATCAGTTTTATAATTTTTCCATTTCAGAAAAATAATTTTCAATTAAGGAATTTTCAGGTGGCCAATTATTACTTTTTAGTAGGATGGATAACTGTTTTATTGGTTTTAATATTAAATCAGTTTCACGCGCATTTCTGGTTGATTTTAGTTTGGATTGTTCTCGTTATTTTTATGATCGGTTATCAATATCAAAAAAACAATATTCATTTTTTAAAAGACCGCTATGGAAATATTCCTTTTTATAAAAAAGTTTTCTATTTTCCGTATCGAGCAATATATTGGTTTTTCTGGAAATTTTTGAGAAAGTACACAAAGCCGACTAGAATTTTGCCTGGGCTTTTTATCTCCTCAAAGTTGGATAAAACAGAGATTCAAGATTTTGATTTTAATGAAAAGACCTTCGTATATGACTTGTCCGCTGAACTCGAAGAGAATGATGTAATTAAAGAAAAGTCTCAATATTTTTGTGTTCCTTTTTTAGATATTGGTTCTTTCGAATTGATAGTAACGAAGAAACTAGTTTTACAGATTACGACGAATTACACGCAACTTCCGGCCGGTGGGAAAATTCTTATTCATTGTACAATGGGATTTACCAGAAGTGCGGTCATTGGTATTCTGGTAGTCAAAAAAATTCTATCTTTACCTTTAGAAGAAGCAATAATAATAGTAACAAAAGCAAATAAGCACACTGTAATTCAAAAATATTTACAGGATTTTTTAAAAACAAATAATTTATGAATTCAGGACATTTTAGCAGTTTTGATCACAGCGAAATTTTTTATCGCGAATGGAATTTTCAACCTACTCAAAAAAGCATCATCGTTATACATCGTGGACATGAGCATTCGGGAAGGTTAGACCATATCGCCGAATCACCACAGTTTTCCAAATTTAATATTTTCGCTTTTGATTTGCGTGGGCATGGGCATACAAAAACGGAAACATCTTCCGTTTTCATGGATTATGTAAGAGATTTAGATTCTTTTGCAAAGTTTTTGGAAACAAAATATGAGCTTATCTCTTCCGATATTTTTGTCCTTGCAAATAGTATTGGTGGTGTGGTTGCTTCTGCCTGGGTGCACGATTACGCCCCGAATATTGCTGGAATGGCCCTGCTTGCACCGGCTTTCAGAATCAACTTGATCGTCCCTTTCGCAAATGAGATGATTACGCTTGGAACGAAACTGAAAAAAGGATTGATCATTAAAAGTTACGTTAAAGCGGAAATGCTCACCCACGATGTAGAGGAGCAAAAAGCTTATGATAAAGATCCACTAATTACCAGATCGATTGATGCTGAATTACTAATAGATTTAGCAAAAGCCGGCAAGCGACTGGTAGAAGATGCGTCAGCAATTGATACGCCAACTCTGATCTTATCTGCCGAAAAAGATAAAGTGGTTTTCAATTCTGATCAAAAAATATTTTTCGATCAATTAGATACCAAGTTGAAGAAAGTTGAAGTGTTACCAGACTTTTTTCATGGGATATTATTCGAGACCCAAAAAGAAATGGTGTACGATAAGGTTAAGGCTTTTGCAGACGAATGTTTTAATCAACCTCAAAAAGAAGCCAGTTTAAAACCCGACCAGTTTTCGGTTAAAGAGCATGATGATCTTCAAAATAAAGTGGGTAATAATCTGAATTACAAATTCCAGAAATGGTCTCTTAGCAAGATTGGGAAAATGAGCGATGGGATGGCAATTGGAATCAAACATGGTTTCGATTCTGGAATTTCATTAAACTATGTCTATCATAATCAGCCAAAAGGCAAGTTAGGCTTTGGTAAAATGATGGATAAGAATTACCTCGAAGCCATTGGTTGGAAGGGAATTAGAATCCGCAAACAACATTTATTACAACTTCTGGAAAAGAATATAGAAAATTTACAGAAAGAAGGTCGTAAGATTAAAATTCTAGATGTTGCTGGAGGTACTGGAAATTATCTTTTTGATATCAAAGATAAATACCCAGAGGCGGAAATTGTAATTAATGAATTTATAAAGGATAATATTACGGTCGGAGAAAAAGTGATCAATGAGAGAAAATATCAAAATGTAAGGTTCACCAATTTTGACTGTTTTGATCCTGAAACCTATAAGAAAGTTAATTTCGAACCCAATATTGTTATTATTTCAGGCATTTTAGAGCTTTTTGGCGATAATGAACTGGCCAGTAAAGCACTCGCCGGTATTCGTTCAATTGCTGAGAAGAATTCTTACGTCGTTTATACAGGCCAGCCGTGGCATCCGCAATTGAAAATGATTGCGTACGTTTTAAACAGCCACCAGAAGAAAAATTGGGTCATGAGAAGACGTTCTCAAAAAGAACTAGATCGATTGATGACGTACAACGACATTCAAAAAGAGCATATGCTGATCGATGATTTCGGGATTTTTACCGTTTCATCTGCGAAAGTGAATGCTTAGTTCAATTATAATTTCTGCATTTTGCTGCAATTAGAATTTTAGAGTCTGGAACGAGTTGGGATTTAACCCAAGTTTGTTCCAGGCTTTATCTTTTGTTGACTTGGACAAAAATAAACTACCGAATTATATATCATTTACATTGATTTTAAAAATAATATTTCAATACTTTTAACTTTATTAATATAAGATAATCGAATGCTAAAACACCTGAAAATATGAAATTAAAATTACTTCTTTATGTACTTGCTTTTGCATTACTGACTTCTTGTTCTACTTCAAATATTGCAGTTTCTGAAAATCTAAAACAGAATTCTTCGGTAATGGATGTGAAAGGAAATGCCGGACTTTTAATTAATCAAAAAATTTCTTTTGGGGGTTTTCATACTTCTCCGGTTAAAAGAGGTTGGACGAACAGGACAGAGTTGAGTGTTCTAAGGATTAAACATGAAAAAGCAAAACAACCTATTGAGTTTACCCAATTTGGTTTAAATGGCTCTTCTGCAGAAATTGTAGGATCCAGTAACTTCGATAATAATAATTTTAAATTATTTAAAGGTTTGCAAAATTATGCAGATCATTTGTGGAATGGTTATTTCGGTATCATTATGCCAAAAAACAATGGTCCAGTTTGGGAAGTTCTTATACAAAATGACAATTCAGGTTCTTCACTTAAATCTGAAACTGACAATGGGATTGCTATGGATGAAGAAGGTAATACAATAGAGATTAAAGGTACCAAACAACTTGCTGGAAACAATTTTTTACAGACGATAGTAAAACGTTCGGATACGAGCTTTTTCGGAATGGTGTTTCTGTTGGAGCGGTTTCCGTTATCGGAAACGGAAAAGTTTGGATAAAGAAGTCCCTAAGTGATAATGATCAATTAATTGTCGCCTCACTTGCTTCGATATTAATCACTAAGCAAAATCTAAATCCTCGGAAAAGTCAGGACTGATTATTTTTTTGAAGATCTCCTTTATACTTAACTTCCTTGTTTTTAAAAATAAGGAAGTTTTATTATAATTTTTAGGTTCTTATTTCAAACTTTAATAATTTGATTTTAATGGGAAATGAAAAAGTGAAGATGTTTGTAGCCTTGAGGAATTACAGCTCAAAGCGCGCCTGATTTTGAACGAAGCGAAATTTTAATTGCTCCTGATCACAAAACTTTTCTTTATTCAAATATTTTCAGGAAATTCGCAACATGGCAAAAGTGAAAACAGCATATATCTGTCAGAATTGTGGAACCAATTATCCCCAGTGGCTCGGGCAGTGTAAAAATTGCGGGGAGTGGAATACTTTGGTGGAAGAAATTGTAGAGAAATCTACAACCAAAAGTTTTACCGATCGCTCAAAACAGCATATCATCAATATTATTGAAGTGGAAACTTTTGAAGAACCGAGAATTATAAGTCCTTCTGAAGAATTGAATCGGGTGCTGGGTGGAGGAATCGTGTTGGGTTCTGTCACTTTAATTGGTGGCGAACCAGGAATTGGAAAGTCGACATTGTTGTTGCAACTGGCTTTAAAAATGAAGAAGAAGATTCTCTATGTTTCTGGGGAGGAAAGTGCATCGCAGATAAAAATGCGTGCAGACCGGTTAACAGAACTTCAAAATCCAAACTGTTTTCTTTTTACAGAAACTTCCGTAGAGAAGATTCTACACGAAGCTAAAAAATTGAAACCTGATTTTTTAATTGTTGATTCTATTCAAACGCTTCAAAGTCAGACGATCGAGAGTTCTCCGGGAACGGTTTCTCAGATTAGAGAATGTTCTAATGAAATTATTAAATACGCGAAAGATACCAATACGCCGGTTTTTTTGGTTGGTCATATCACCAAAGACGGTCAGATCGCAGGACCAAAAGTTTTGGAACACATGGTCGATGTTGTTTTAAATTTTGATGGAGACCGAAATCATTTGTTTAGATTATTGCGAGCGAGTAAAAACCGTTTCGGTTCTACGGCCGAAATCGGGATCTACGAAATGGTTTCGCAAGGTTTGAAGGAGATAAAAAATCCTTCCGAAATATTAATTACCAAGAAATTCGAAGAGCTTTCCGGAAATTCTGTGGCTGTAACTTTAGAAGGAAACCGTCCTATGCTAATTGAAATTCAAGCTTTAGTAAGTACGGCGGTTTATGGAACGCCGCAAAGAAGCTGCACAGGTTTTGACTCGAAACGACTGAATATGTTGCTAGCAGTTTTAGAGAAAAGAGCCGGTTTTCAGTTAGGTGCGAAAGATGTTTTCCTGAATATAACAGGCGGAATAAAAACGGGAGATCCTGCTTTGGATCTGGCGGTGGTGGCGTCAATTCTTTCGTCGAATGAAGATGTTGCGATTTCTGAACATTTCTGTTTTGCTGGGGAAATAGGATTAAGCGGAGAAATTCGCCCGATTCCGCAGATTGAGCAAAGAATTTCTGAAGCAGAGAAATTAGGATACGAGAAAATATTTGTTTCAAACCTCAATAAAATCCCAAAGAAAAAATACGGAATCGTCATCGTGGAAGTAAGCAAGATCGAGGATTTTCATGAGTGTTTGTTTTAATAATTTGCAGAGCGCTGTTAGAGCTTAAAGCTCTAACAGCGCTTAAAAATATCCGAAAAATGAAAAATAACATATCCCCTTTAAAACCAGATCATTTCTATCATATTTATAACAGAGGAATAAATGGAGGGCAGCTATTTTTCAATCATCAAAATTATCTTTATTTTCTAAAACTCATTTCAGAAAAAATAAAACCTGTTGCTGAAATCCACAGTTATTGTTTATTGCAGAATCATTTTCATATTTTGGTGAGAATAAAAAGCGAAGATCTGATTAGAATAAATTTTCCAGAAAAAGAAATCTCGCAAATTGAATCTATTATTAGCCAGCAATTTTCAAATACTTTTAACAGTTATTCGCAAGCGATCAATAAACATTTTGGCAGAACGAGGAAGCTTTTCGAATTGCCTTTTAGAAGAAAAGAAATCACCACGGAACAGCAACTCGTTAATATTATTTTGTATATTAATAAGAATGCTGAAAAGCATAAAATAACAAATGATTTTTTAAGTTATCCGTATTCATCTGTAAATGACATTTTAAAGGAGATCAACTTGTTTGTTGAAAGTTTTGAAGTGATATCATTATTTAATGATAAAGATAATTTTAAATTAGCGTTGCAAAATTATCAGGTTTAAAATAAAACACTAAGCGCTGTTAGAGCTCGAAGCTCTAACAGCGCTCCCCAAATCCAACATTCCATGAACTACCTCGCCCATTCTTATCTCGCTTTTACGGATGAACAAATAGTTGGACAATTTCTAGAAGATTTTATTACCAACAGAGATCGTTATTCTTATCCTAAAGGAATGCAGCAGGGAATTACATTGCACCGCGAAATCGATACCTTTACGGATTCACATCCGGAACTGAGTGAAGCTAAGAAAATTTTCAGTCCTTTGGTGAGGCTGTATTCTGGTGCTTTTGTCGATGTGTCAATGGATTACTTTCTCGCAAATTCTTTGTCTGATAAAAATTTGCAAAAACATGCGAACAAAGTATACAATGCTTTGAGGAAATATGAAGAATTCCTTCCTGAACAACTTGTAAGAATGGTAGATGGAATGGAGAAAGACAACTGGCTCTACAATTACAAGGAGGATTGGGGAATCAAATATTCGATGCAGAATGTTTTGAATAAAGCAAAATACTTGGATAAAAGCTTAGCAGTTTACGAGGTTTTTCTTAATAACAAGCCGCAACTGAAAAAGCATTTCGATATTTTTTTTCCGGATCTTCTCGTACATACGCAGGAGATAAATGCGAATTTCTAGAAAGACTTATAAAGGTAACGGTCAGGATAATTTAGTTTTTCGCTTTGGCGCTTTCCATTAACTATGATATGGATAATGTTCATTTGATCATTAAAAAAATTATAGAGGAAGCTCACTGCCGTTTCCACTTTTCTGGGAGTATTCACCGATTCAGATTCTAAGTAAATATTTACGGCCTCACTATCTTCTTCAAATCCTATATAATTAATTTTAAGGAATTTATTGTCAGCTTTCAGTTTCAAATATTCTTCGCAATAATTTTTCAAGAGCTCATTGATCTGTGCTTTATATTTTTCATCGTTAAAATGAACTGCTTTACCATACTTCTCTTTCAGTGCATTTTCTAAATCATCCAGAAAGAATTTTCCGGTAATTTCAAATGTTTTCGATTTTGAATTATAATTGAATTCTACCGAACCTACATGATATGGGTGGATATTCTTGGCTTGAGACCAAAGAGAAAAGAACACGGTGAAAAGTAATAAGAATTTTCTCAACATTATTTTAAAAATCAGATGACGAAATTAATCATTATTTTCGTAAAAATTTTTAGCATGAGAGACTTCTTATTTTATTTAGAACTTGGTTGGGAACATATTATTTCATGGGATGCATTAGATCACCAGTTATTTATCTTGGTGTTAGTGGCTGTTTATTTTTATAAAGACTGGCGCAAAATTCTTATTTTAATTACTGCATTTACTATTGGTCATTCAGCAACTTTGGCTTTGAGTGTTTTAGATGTAGTCCGACTTCCATCTAATTTAGTGGAAGTTTTAATTCCGATTACCATTATGCTCACTGCAGCCGACAATATATTATTCCGTAAAAGTCAGACAAAACTCATGAAGATCAATTATGTCTTGGCGTTGGTTTTTGGTTTGATTCATGGGATGGGGTTTGCGAATACGGCCCGAATGACGATGGCTTCCGAGCAGAATATCGCCGTTCCGCTATTAGGATTTAATATTGGGTTAGAATTAGGACAAATTACCGTTGTGTTATTGGTTATGGGATTGTTGTATTTGCTAACAAGATTTTTTAAGTTTCAACAAAAGTTTTGGATAATTGGTATTTCGGTTATTGCTATTGTGCTTTCCGGGCAAATGATTCTAGAGCGTATTTAGATTTGTATTGGAGTGCTTTTTCGATCTTCTTTTGAAAGAGGTAATGGGTTTCGGGGATTCAAATCAAAATAAATAAAATCAAACACGCTGTCTTTTTTTGCCCTTGGTTAGTTTAATTACGAGAGGACGCAGAAGACAAAATGTTTTTAACATAATATTATTCTTATTCCAAGAAAAATATTTAAATTTGAAAATTCACCCCTCCTAAATTCTATCTTTATGAAACTCAAATTACTAAGTCTTTTATTTTGCTCTGCTTTTATTTTTGGACAAAATACCCAAAACAATCCAACGAGTAATCATGGGAATAAATTTGAGCAACTCGGAACAATTCTTCCCACACCTAATTATTACCGTACCGGTTCCGGAGCACCTGGACAAGGATATTGGCAGAATAGGGCAGATTATGATATCACCGCTTATCTGGACGAGGATAAAAGAAATTTGAGAGGATCAGAAACCATTACCTATTATAATAATTCACCAGATAATCTAGATTATCTTTGGCTACAATTAGATGAAAACGAGCATTCTTCTATTAATAATGCGGGTTTCGATAGTTCTACTTTCTTACCAAGACAAGCTAATTCGGCTGATTTGAAAACCTCAGAATTACCTGTAAAAAATAATGGATATGGAGTTAACTTACAAAAAGTAACAGATGCAACCGGGAATCCATTGTCATATGTGGTTAATAAAACCATGATGAGAATTGATCTCCCCCAAATTTTGAAAAAAGGAGAGAAATTTGTTTTTAAGATTGACTGGAATTACAATATATCCGATAGAATGGACATGGGAGGTAGAGGTGGTTATGAATTTTTTCCAGAAGATGGAAATGATTTGTACACAATTACGCAGTGGTATCCAAGAATGTGCGTGTATAGCGATTTTAAAGGATGGCAACATAATCAGTTTACAGGGAGAGGAGAATTTGCTCTTGCTTTTGGTGATTTCAAAGTTTCTATGAATGTTCCAGCAGATCATATTGTAGCATCAACTGGTGCAGGAAAAAATTATGACCAAGTGCTTACGCCCGTACAATTAGCGAGATGGAAACAAGCGCAAACTGCCAAAGAGCCGGTAGAAATTGTAACTCTGGAAGAAGCTAAAAAAGCGGAGAAAAACAAATCCAAAGAGAGAAAAATTTGGAGGTTTGAGGCCGATAATGTTCGGGATTTTGCCTGGACTTCTTCGCGAAAATTCGTTTGGGACGGAATGAAAGTGATTATTCCTGAAAATAAGAATGAAGTAATGGCGATGAGTTTATATGCTAAGGAAGCTTATAATCTTTATCGTAAATTCTCTACACGAGTAATTGCACATACCATTAAAACATATTCAGAATATACCATTCCTTATCCGTATCCAGTGGCTCAGTCTATAGAAGCGGCAAATGGAATGGAGTATCCAATGATTTGTTTTAACTACGGAAGAACAGAAAAAGACGGAACGTATTCCGAAGGAATTAAAAACGGAATGATCGGCGTAATTATCCATGAAGTTGGACATAACTTCTTTCCGATGATTGTTAATTCAGATGAAAGACAATGGTCATGGATGGACGAAGGCTTAAATACTTTCGTGGAGTATTTAACAGAGGAAAAATGGGACAATAAATTCCCATCCCGCCGTGGACCTGCACATACGATTGTTGATTACATGAAATTACCGAAAGATCAGTTAGAGCCCATTATGACTAATTCCGAAAATATTATTCAATTTGGACCGAATGCCTATTCTAAACCAGCTACTGGACTAAATATTTTACGGGAAACTATTATGGGTAGGGAGTTATTTGATAAGTCCTTTAAAACTTATTCGAAAAGATGGGCGTTTAAGCACCCCGAGCCGGCCGATTTCTTTAGAACAATGAATGATGCTAGTGGTGAGAATCTGGATTGGTTCTGGAGAGGATGGTTTTATAGCATCGATCCAGTTGATATTGCAATCGATAAAGTAACGGTGATGCAACCTGATTTTGATGCGGTTCCTACAAGTAGAGAATTCGCTTATACTGTAGATAAGCCACAACAAAACGAGTTTGAAGATATTTCTAAAATTAGAAATAAAGCTGATAAGAATATCGTTTTCTATACAGATTTGGATAAGGAGACACAGGATTTTTACTGGCGTTATAACCGTGGACAGGAGAAGGTAGACACTAAAAAAGAATACAAAATTAAATTTGATAATTTGGAAACTGTACCGAAAAAAGATAGGACAGCTCTGAAAGATATCAATGCATATCAAATTGATTTTGTTAACAAAGGTGGCTTAGTAATGCCGATTATTTTAGAATTTACATTTGAAGATGGTTCTAAGTTAACAGATAAATCATCTGCTCAAATTTGGAGAAAAAATGAGCAAAAGGTATCTAAAACGTTCTACTTCGACAAGAAAGTAAAGTCTGTTCAGTTGGATCCAATGCGCGAAACTGCAGATATCGATACTGCTAATAACTTTTGGGGTGAAATTCCGGAACCTACTTCAAAATTCCAGGTCTTCAAAAAGAAACAGGAAAGCGCTGCAAGAGGTGCTGCCAGCGGAAAAGTGAATCCAATGCAGGCTGCGGGAAAAAAGAATTAAAGAGATTGAAAACATTAAAGGTCATCCCAAGCGGGATGACTTTTTTTCTGCCAAAATTTCACGGTCCTATGTTTCGGCTGACATATTTACTGAAAATCTTTAATGGCATTCTTTTAGACTATTTCGTTACATCATAATAATCAATAAAAAATAAAAAATATGTCAGTAAATTTCAAACCATTAGCAGATCGAGTATTGGTAGAACCTACCGCTGCAGAAACTAAAACAGCTTCAGGAATTATCATCCCGGATACTGCAAAGGAGAAACCACAGGAAGGTATGGTAGTAGCAGTAGGGCCAGGAAAAGTTGATGAACCTACCACTGTAAAAGTTGGTGATAAAGTTCTTTACGGTAAATATTCTGGATCTGAGTTAAAGTTAGATGGTACCGATTATCTTATTATGAAAGAAAGTGATTTATTAGGAATAATTGGGTAAGATATCGTTTGTACCTAATAAAAAGTACAACAGATTTTTCGTATAAAAAATAATTAGAAAGTAAAACAGTACGCGACGGTACTACATTAATACAAAAGAAAATGGCAAAAGAAATAAAATTCGATGTTGAATCAAGAGACGCCTTGAAAAGAGGGGTTGATGCATTGGCAAACGCAGTAAAAGTAACATTAGGTCCAAAAGGTAGAAACGTAGTGATTGAAAAATCATTTGGTGCTCCTCACGTAACGAAAGATGGTGTTTCTGTTGCAAAAGAAATAGAACTTGAAGACCGAGTAGAAAATATGGGTGCTCAAATGGTAAAAGAAGTTGCTTCTAGAACCAATGACATTGCAGGAGACGGGACAACTACAGCTACAGTATTAGCGCAGGCTATTGTACGCGAAGGTTTAAAAAATGTTGCTGCAGGAGCAAATCCTATGGATTTGAAAAGAGGAATTGACAAAGCAGTAGCTGCAGTTGTAAAAAATCTAAAAACTCAATCTCGGGAAGTAGGTGATTCTTCAGAAAAAATTAAGCAAATTGCTGCAATTTCTGCAAATAATGATGACAATATCGGAAGCTTGATTGCTGAAGCATTTGGAAAAGTTGGAAAAGAAGGAGTTATTACAGTAGAAGAAGCAAAAGGTACTGATACTACTGTTGATGTAGTAGAAGGTATGCAGTTTGACAGAGGTTATCAATCTCCTTATTTTGTAACTAATCCAGAGAAGATGGTTGCAGAATTAGAAAATCCATATATTCTTTTAGTTGAGAAGAAAATTTCTTCAATGAAAGAATTGTTGCCAGTTTTAGAACCAGTAGCACAAGCAGGAAAAGGTCTGTTAATTATATGTGAAGAGGTTGAAGGTGAAGCATTAGCAACTTTAGTAGTAAATAAATTAAGAGGTTCTCTAAAAATTGCGGCAGTAAAAGCACCAGGATTTGGTGACAGAAGAAAAGCGATGTTAGAAGATATTGCCATCTTAACTGGTGGAACCGTTATTTCTGAAGAAAGAGGTTTCACAATGGAAAATGCTACTTTGGAAATGTTGGGGACTGCTGAAAAAGTGGTAATTGATAAGGATAATACTACCTTAGTTAACGGTGGAGGAGACGAAGCTCAAATCAAAGGACGTGTGAACCAGATCAAAGCTCAAATGGAAACTACTACTTCTGATTATGACAAAGAAAAGTTACAGGAGAGATTGGCTAAATTAGCTGGTGGAGTTGCGGTTCTTTATGTAGGAGCGGCTTCTGAAGTAGAAATGAAGGAGAAAAAAGACAGAGTAGATGATGCACTTCACGCGACAAGAGCTGCAGTAGAAGAAGGTATCGTTGCTGGTGGTGGAGTAGCTCTGGTTAGGAGTATTGAAGCTTTAGATTTTGAAGGTGATAACATGGACGAAACTACAGGGATCAAAATTGTAAAAAGAGCAATCGAAGAGCCTCTAAGACAGATCGTGATTAATGCTGGTGGAGAAGGTTCGGTTATCGTAGCGAAAGTTGCAGAAGGTAAAGCAGACTTTGGATTCAATGCAAAAACTGATGAGTACGTAAATATGTATGAAGCGGGAATTATTGATCCAACGAAAGTGGTACGTGTTGCTTTAGAGAATGCAGCTTCAGTATCTGGAATGTTGTTGACTACAGAATGTGTTATTACTGAAATAAAAAGCGCTGAGCCAGCAATGCCAATGGGTGGCGGAATGCCGGGAATGATGTAATTATCGTTCTGCATTTAATATATAAACGCTCGGGATTTTTCCCGGGCGTTTTTGTTGTAATTAATTTTTTTAACATAATATTAATTTTTTTAGAGTATTTAATTGTGTATTAGTGGTTAATTTAAACTATGAAAAAAGTATTCTCCCCTTTGGCTATATTTTATTGGGTGGGTCTCCAATTGGAATCAGTGATGGTAAAAGTTTGGAGTATTTTTTAAAACAATTCTTGGAACAAAAGGTACTTTAAAAGGACGTCTTTCTTATACTTTCTAAAAATTTATCAATAAAATACTATTTGTATTTATACTAGTAAACCGTACAATTAATTTGTGCGGTTTTTTAGTCATTCCTGTTGATAGGTAATAGAATAAGACTCATTAACTTTTTTCTGTCAATAAAGGTTCTAAGAAGAACACTTATGTCTATTCGTTTTTAAAATAGTATCCAAAAAAAATGCGCTCCCACTGGAACGCATTTTAATTTTTTTAAAAGATTTAAATAGTAGTTAATCTTAAAGTATTTGTTTTACCGTCTTCATAGGCGGGCGTAGCATTAAGGTTCAATACAAAATCGCCTTGCTGTACATATCCATGAGTGTGCGCTAACATATTCACCTGAATAATAGTTTCGTCGGTTGATTTCTGCATATCATAATGAAATGCACGAACTCCCCAGAGTAAATTCAGCATGGTAATAACACGCTTGTTTGAACTGAATACGATAATATTTGAATTTGGTCGGTGTGCAGAAATCTGAAAAGCAGTATATCCAGAATAGGTTAGGGTAATGATGGCCTCAACATTTGTTGTTTTAGCAATTCTTACCGCGGCCAGACAAATTCTGTTTGTTATAAAACGTTCATCAATACAGTCAAATTCGTGCTCTATGGGTGAGTTTTTAGTTCTGTAAAAATGAGTTTGTTCGATGTTTTTTACAATCTTTGCCATGTTTTTTACGACGTCAACTGGGTATTTTCCAACGGAAGTTTCGCCAGAAAGCATCACTGCATCGGCACCATCTAATACGGAGTTAGCCACATCATTCACTTCCGCTCTAGTTGGAGTTAAGCTGTTGATCATCGTCTCCATCATCTGCGTTGCAATAATCACAGGTTTAGAAAATTTACGGGCAATTTCAACCAGATTTTTCTGAATGGCAGGAACTTCCTCCATAGGAACTTCTACTCCCAAATCACCACGCGCAACCATTAGGCCATCGCACTCCTGTAAAATTTGTTCAATATTTTTTACCCCCTCTGGCTTTTCGATCTTAGCGATGATTGGGGTTTTCTGCTTATTTGTGGGGTGATTTTTAATGATTTCTTTTAAATCAATAATATCCTGAGCATGTCTAACAAAAGATAATGCGATCCAATCCAATTCTAAATCTAAAATGAAATTCGCATCTTCTACGTCTTTTTCTGTTAAAGCTGGTAAAGAAACATTTGTATTTGGAAGATTCACCCCTTTCTTAGAACTTAATGGTCCACCTTGGATGGTTTTTGCTTTTACGGTATCTTGATTATTGGTTTCGGTAACTTCTAAAACCAGTTTTCCGTCATCGATCAAAATCCTTTCTCCAACTTTTACATCTTGCGGAAATTTCTGATACGTCATGTAAACCCTTTTAGAATCTCCTTCTATTTTTTCATTAGTAAAAGTTAAAACATCACCGGGATTTAAATAAGAACCTTCTTTCACCACTCCAACTCTTAGTTTCGGACCTTGTAGATCACCTAAGATTCCAACAGAGTAACCAAATTCTTTGTTGATTTCCCGAATGGTATCCACATTCCATTTTACGATATCGTAATCTGCGTGGGAGAAATTTATTCTAAAAACATCAACACCTGCCTGTACCAATTGTAGCATTGTTTCTTTGTCAGAACATGCTGGTCCTAGGGTTGCGATAATTTTAGTTTTTTTTAAATATTTATTCATAGTATTGTATAAGTTGATAAAGTCTCTCTTGAGGACTTAATTGAAAATCTTGGATCTGAAACATCAGATTTTCAGGGAGCAAAATTACAGAAAAATCGCCAAACGGCTCAGAGGTTTGGATTAAGTATTCGACATCTTGAAAATCATCGAGTAAATAATTGATATCTTGCTCTGCCTGAAAAAGTTCAACAGAAGTTTTCTTCTGAAGGCTATGGCTGGATTTATTTGCTATAATATGAATGCAGATCTGTGAGTCGTGATGAAACGCCTCATACCTTGGATAATAATAATCGTAGTAATTACCTTGAAAATGTAAGTCAGCGATCCTTTTGAAAGTGAAGGGATTGAGCACATTGAGATGAAAGAAAAGCTCATGGTGCGGAACTTTCTTTACCAATCGAATTAATCCTAGGGTGATTTCTTCGTCTTCATCAATATCAAGTGTGATCTTTTGGGTTTTCAAGGATGCACTGTTTTTTATTTAATATATAAAAAGCGCGTTGGGCAGCTTTCTCTTCGGCTTTCTTTTTAGAAGTGTCTGTCGCATTAGATACGTTATCATGATCCAACCAAACACATGTTCTGAACACTAAATTTTTATGTACATGGATTTCTTCAGAAGTCTCATACCTAATCTTAACTTTTTTCTTCTGACTCCATTCCAAAAGTAAACCTTTATAACTGACAATTTTATTTTCTAATTTATTTATTTCAGAGGCGGTTAGTAATCGTGATAAAACTATACTCTTACAAGCATCGTAACCAAAATCTAAAAATATTGCACCTACAAGTGCTTCAAGTAGATTCCCTGCAATATTGTCACTCAGTGGTGTAGTAGATTCATTCTGTAGCAAATCGGGTAAAGCAAGTTCACTCCCTAGTTTATTCAAATTTTTCCGATTCACTATTTTGGATTTCATCTGCGTGAGATAACCTTCATTAGCATTTGGATAAGTTGAAAAAAGATGACAGGAAATAATGGTTCCCAATACAGAATCACCTAGAAATTCTAAGCGTTCGTAGTTTGATTTTTTTTGATTTTTTGAGGAACTTTTTAGAGAAAACGCTTCTCGATAAAGATTGATATTCTGAATGTTACAACCAATGATTTTGGCTATTTCATTACAAAGAATATAGTCTTTCTCAGAAAGTTTTTTTTTTCTCTTGGTTAGGAATTTAGAAATGTATTTCTGTAACTCCATAAAGTATATCGGTCTTAAATTTTAGTAAAGAGTACACAGGCATTGTGTCCACCGAAACCAAATGTATTACTCATTGCTACGTTCACCTCTTTTTTCACTGCAGTACCAAAGGTAAAGTTAAGTCTGCTATCAATTCTTTCATCATCCGTAAAGTGATTGATGGTTGGTGGAACGATATTGTGAATAATAGTATGAATTGCGGCAATTGCTTCAACAACTCCAGCGGCACCCAATAAGTGACCGGTCATTGATTTTGTGGAATTGATCTGAATGTCAAATGCGTGTTCACCAAGTAATCTAGAAATTGCATTAGATTCCGCGATATCTCCCAATGGAGTAGAAGTTCCATGCATATTGATGTGATCTACTTCATCGGCAGTAATGCCAGCATCTTCTAAACAGTTTTTCATTACAAGATAAGCTCCTAATCCTTCCGGATGAGGTGCTGTCATATGATAGGCATCGGAACTCATTCCGCCACCCTTTAGTTCAGCATAAATAGTAGCGCCTCGTTTGATGGCATGCTCATATTCTTCCAAAATAATCGTTCCTGCTCCTTCTCCCAAAACAAAGCCATCTCTGTCTTTGTCAAATGGTCTTGAGGCAGTGGTTGGATCATCATTCCGAGTGGAAAGTGCCATCATAGCATTAAATCCTCCTACACCACTTGCGGTAACTGCTGCTTCAGAACCTCCACAAACAATTACGTCAGCTTTTCCTAATTGGATCAGCATTTTGGAATCAATAATTGCATTAGCGGAAGAGGCACAGGCAGAAACAGTAGCGTAGTTTGGACCATGAAAGCCGTATTCTATAGAAATATGTCCTGGTGTGATATCAACGATCATCTTTGGTATAAAGAATGGATTGAATCGTGGAATTTCTGTATTCGCCCAACCTAAAACTTCTTTTTCAAAGGTTTCTAATCCTCCAATTCCAGAACCCCAAATTACGCCCACACGGTTTTTGTCAACACCGTCTTCGATAATACGTGAATGTTCCACGGCTTCTCGGGCAGCGACAAGACCTAACTGTGTATTACGGTCCATTTTCTTCGCTTCCTTCTTATCGAAATGAGCAAATGGATCGAAGTCTTTCACTTCGCACGCAAAATTGGTTTTGAATTTTGTGGCATCAAAAAGAGTAATTGGAGCAGCTCCGCTCTCACCTTTCACAAGGCTTTCCCAGAAATCTTTGGCGTTTTTTCCAACAGGCGTAATAGCGCCGAAACCAGTTACAACTACTCTTTTTAATTCCATAAATTTTTCTTTCTTGATAGAATATTATTTGTTCACTACTTCTTCAATATAAGCAATAGCGTGTCCTACCGTAGTGATCTTTTCTGCTTGATCATCCGGAATTTGAATGTTAAATTCTTTTTCGAATTCCATGATTAATTCTACAGTATCCAAAGAATCAGCTCCTAAATCGTTAGTGAAGCTAGCTTCTGGAGTTACTTCTGTTTCTTCAACGTCGAGTTTGTCCGCGATAATCGCTTTTACTCTTGATGCAATGTCTGACATAGTAAGTTGTTTTAATTAAATTATTGTTAGTTGATGCAAAGATATAAAATTCTTTGTCATTAGAACTTTTTTTAATGCTTTTTCAAATATAAAGAAGTGTTTTATTCATCTTTATAAGCGTTTATTTTTTTAAGTAGCACAGTGCTAATGTACTCTAAAAATTGTTTCGTAAATTTTTTCTTGATATTATTTTATGATTAACTCAATTTATTATTGAAATCATCTTTTTTGTGACCTAAACCGTATGCATAAACCATTCATTTATTAAAGAAGCGGCTAATCTGGCAGTGATCTCATTGCCATCGTAAGTTGGATTTACTTCTGCAGCATCCATAGCGAGAAGTTTTTTTGATTTTAGGATATTTTTAAACAAGTGCATAAAAGCTACATCTGCGAAAATCCCGTTATAAGCCAGAGCTGAAACTCCTGGAGCGACTGAAGCGTTGAAAACATCCATGCAAATGGTTAAATAAAGAACGTCTGACTTCTTGATGAACTCGTCGAGTTTTAGATAAAGGTTGGGAAGATTCTCAAAGAAGAGTTCGTCTGCTAAAATATATTTCATTCCGTATTGATGTGCAGTATCAAACAATTTTAAAGTATTTGAGTTTCTTTGAATTCCAATATGTAATGAGTGAATGTCGCCTTCCTGTGCGATTTGCCAAAAGCCCGTTCCAGAACTTGCGCCTATTTCTGGGTCGATTTCTCGATTGTCGAAATGGGCATCAATATTAATAACACCAATTTTTTGAGTTGGAAATGCTTTTTTGATACCTGAATAGTGGGCGAAAGTCACTTCATGTCCACCGCCGAATACAACAGATTTTCCACCTTTTTGTAAAACGATTTTAACTTTTTCAGCCAATTCATTCTGAGTATTTTCTAAATTGTCGTCGTAACAATGAATATTTCCAAAGTCTTTTAAATTAAATTCTGGATTCACGACAGGGAAATTAGAAATATTCTTGCGAATCACATCTGGAGCATCTTTCGCCCCGATTCTTCCTTTGTTTCTTTTTACACCTTCATCAACTGCAAAACCGTGAAGCACAAAATCATTTTCCTTTATAACTTTATAATTCTCTTCCAAAGAAACCCTCTGGAAAACTCTGTGAAATAATGGTTCTTCGCCATCGAAACGTCCTTGCCAAATCATAATTCTAATTTTAATCGAGATCCTAATAAATAAGTTAAAAAAAAGCTATTCAAAAGAATGTGGAAAGCAAAACCTTTAATTAGGTGATTCTTTTGCAAACTTTTGAATAGCTTATTATTATACGAAAGCTCTTGTGTCTTTTCCAGGTTAAAAAACTTGAAAGCTCCTTAATTATTTACAGCTTCCTCTTTCATGTTCGCAGCAAACGCAATCGCCGCATCTTTCACCCAAGAATGTTCTCGTTGTGCTTTTCTCTTCGTTTCCAAGCGCTTTTTATTGCACGGTCCATTTCCTTTTAGAACTTCCATAAATTCGCCCCAAGGCAATTCTCCGAAATCATAATGTTGAGTTTCTTCATTCCATTTTAAATTTTCATCAGGAACTTTTAAACCGAGAAATTCTGCTTGCGAAACGGTGACATCTACAAATCTTTGACGCAAATCATCATTACTCTCACGCTTCACTCTATAGTTCATTGATTTCTGAGAGTTAGGAGAATCGGCATCATTTGGGCCAAACATCATTAAGGCTGGCCACCAAAAACGGTTCAATGCTTCTTGAGCTAAATCTTTCTGCTCTTTCGTCCCACGGCAAAGCGTCATAAGAATTTCATAACCTTGTCTTTGGTGAAAAGATTCTTCCTTACAAATTCTTACCATCGCTCTGGAATAAGGACCGTAAGAATTTCCCATCAACATTACTTGATTCATAATCGCAGCGCCATCAACGAGCCAGCCGATTGCTCCAATATCTGCCCAAGATAGTGCAGGATAGTTAAAGATGCTGGAATATTTTGCTTTTCCGGAAAGCATATCGTTATAAGTAGAATCGCGGTCAGCCGCAATTTCGCCGTTGTTCAAAGTTTCTGTTGCTGCATATAGGTATAAGCCATGTCCAGCTTCATCCTGAATCTTTGCCAAAAGTGCCATTTTTCTTCTCAAAGTAGGAGCGCGGGAAATCCAGTTGCCTTCAGGTAGCATTCCTACAATTTCGGAATGTGCGTGTTGCGATATCTGACGAACCAATAACTTTCTGTAATCATCGGGCATCACATCTTTTGGTTCTACTTTATTCTCGGCCTGTACGTATTCTAAAAATTTATCTTGATCCATGAGGATGATATTTTAAGGTTATAAATGTTTGATTTGGAATTAGGAAGATTTTTGGAAACCATTTCCTTCTCTCATATAAAGGCCCATCAACTCATCAGAAAATTCACCAGCTACAAAAGTTACGATTTTTTCTGGCGTTCGGATTTCGTATTGGTTAAATAGATAAGGATTTCCTGTGCGTGGGCCGATAACTTCAATCTTTCGATCAGCGCAGTGCCAGTCGTGATTCCAGATGTTTATTCCTTCAATTTTATATTCTTTGTTCTCTTCTATATAAGAGGCAAATTTCCAAGTTTCCATTTTCTGATTTTTAAGAATTCATTAATTATACATCGTAATTCAGCATCACTACATTTGTTGTGGGGTGGCACTGACAAGTCAATACGAATCCGCGTTCTACTTCGTCTTCGGTTAATGCAAAGTTCTTATCCATAAAAACTTCTCCTTCCATTACTTGTGCTTTGCAAGTGCAGCAAACGCCCCCTTTGCAAGCAAAAGGAACGGGCAGTTTTTCGGCTAAGGCTTGGTCTAAAATACTGTTTTTCTTTGAGTTAAGGTGAAATGAATATTCGTCATCATCAATTATTAAAGTAACCATACTTTCTAAATTAGGAATCGCTTTAAATTCATCACTCATTTCGGCATTTCCTTCTTCATCCGGCGCAGCATAATATTCATACATGATTTGCAGCGATGGAACTTTCTTTTCTTTTTTCAAATAATCAGAAATTCCTTTGATCATTTCCGAAGGTCCACAAATAAAATAAGTCGAATCCTGAACTGGAATATCCGTAAATCTTTGGAACAAAAGATCCAGTTTTTCGGCTGAAATACGCCCTTCGAAAAGTTCGTCTTCAAAATGCTTTTCTCTTGATAACAAGAAGATGACCTTTAATCTTCCTTCAAATTTCTCAACTAGATGATCAATTTCTTTTTTAAAGATAATCTCGCTGAAACTTTTATTGCTAAAAAATAAATAGGCTTTACTTTTTGGTTCTTGTAAAAGGGCTTCTTTAATGTTTGATAAAACGGGTGAAATGCCACTTCCCGCGGCTAAACCAATATACGTCTTTTCATTTGAAACATGATAATGCGTATAGAAATGCCCAGAAGGGGCCATTACTTCCACAAGGTCTCCCTCTTTTAGTTGTTGATTTAGATAAGTAGAAACTTTTCCTTCGTCAAGATGTTTTACTAAAATTTCAAGTTCCGAGTTTTCTTCGCTCGGCGCATTGATAATAGAATAACTTCTCCGCAAATCTTCTTCTTCAAAAACAAACCTAACATTTAGGTATTGTCCTTGTTTAAAAGAAAATTCATGTTTTAAGTTTTCAGGAATTTCAAATGCGATATGGACGCAATCGTTTGTTTCCCGTGATACTTTCGTTGCTTTTAATTGATGAAAATGATGCATAGTATTTTAAATCTCGAAAAAAGTGAGTTCAACAAATATACTTATTTTTTGAAACGTATAAAAACGGCTTGTTTATTTCATTCACTATTTTAATTAAAATTCATTTCTGTTATAATTTCAGCTGCTAGAATTAATTTAAAGTTACAAAATCGGAAATTTTGACTTAATATTTTTATCAGTTTTTGTGAAATTCGGAAATTTTGACTCATTTAGTTTAATTTTAAATAAAAGAATGCTTTTTGAGTAACTGAAATAAGAATTAAAAAATGATTGTAAAGAGACATTAGGAATTCGTACAAGATTATGGATTCTTATTGTTTCTGATAATTAAAAACTTACTATTATGAACTTAAATCAATATACCGTAAAATCACAGGAAGCCATTCAGAAAGCGCAACAGATCGCGATGGAGTTTGGCAATCAAAGTATAGAACCACAACATTTATTGGAAGGTATTTTCCAGATAGATGAAAATATTTCTGAATTTTTATTAAAGAAATCAGAAGCAGAATTAACTTTAGTCCGAGAGAGAAACCGCGAGAATATTGAAAAACTACCGAAAGTAGAAGGTGGAAATGTTTACCTTTCTCAATCTGCCAATAAAGTTTTGCTCGATGCACCAAATGTCGCCAAGAAAATGGATGATGAATTTGTGACCATTGAACATCTTTGGCTTTCACTTCTCGATGTAAATTCCGATGTTTCGAAAATGCTCAAAGATATGGGCATTACCAAAAGTGGTTTAGAGATGGCTATCAAAGAATTGCGAAAAGGTTCGAAAGCAACTTCCGCAAGTTCTGAGGAAACTTATCAAAGTCTGAATAAGTACGCCAAGAATTTTAATGAACTCGCTGCGGAAGGAAAACTCGATCCAGTAATTGGAAGAGATGAAGAGATTCGTCGTGTTTTACAAATTCTTTCCAGAAGAACTAAAAACAACCCAATCTTAATTGGTGAACCCGGCGTTGGTAAAACTGCGATAGCAGAAGGAATTGCACACCGAATTATTTCCGGTGATATTCCTGAAAACTTGCAGGATAAAACGTTGTACTCCTTAGATATGGGTGCTTTGATTGCCGGTGCAAAATACAAAGGAGAATTTGAAGAACGGCTGAAATCGGTGATTAATGAAGTTACTAAATCGGAGGGGCAAATAATTCTCTTCATCGACGAGATTCATACTCTGGTAGGTGCTGGCGGAGGAGACGGCGCAATGGATGCTGCAAATATTTTGAAACCCGCTTTGGCAAGAGGTGAGCTTCGTGCGATTGGTGCAACGACTTTAAATGAATATCAAAAATATTTTGAAAAAGATAAAGCCTTAGAAAGACGTTTTCAAAAAGTGATGGTTGAAGAACCTGATACAGAATCGGCGATTTCCATTTTGCGTGGAATTAAAGATAAATACGAAGCACACCATAAAGTTCGTATCAAAGACGAAGCGATTATTGCTGCCGTTGAACAATCTCAACGCTATATTTCGGATCGGTTTTTACCGGATAAAGCCATCGATTTAATTGATGAAGCTTCCGCTAAGTTGAGAATGGAAATCAATTCAAAACCAGAAGAACTCGATGTTTTGGATCGTAAACTGATGCAGATGGAAATTGAACTGGCAGCAATTTCAAGAGAAGGAAATGATATCAAGGTTCAGCATTTAAAAGAAGACATTTCAAAAGTCTCAGCTGATAGAAATGAGATCAATGCGAAATGGCTGAAGGAAAAACAAAAATCTGAAGATTTAACGGCGATAAAAAAAGATATTGAAGCGCTGAAATTAGAAGCTGAGCGTGCCTCCAGAGCTGGGGATTATGCGAAAGTTGCCGAGATTCAATATGGAAAAATAAAAGAAAAAGAAAGTGATTTGCAGAAACTCGAATTAGAGATGCAAAACCATCAGAATGAATTAATTAAAGAAGAAGTTACTGCTGAAAATATTTCAGAAGTGATTTCAAAATGGACAGGAATCCCAGTGACTAAATTGATTCAGTCTGAAAGAGAAAAATTATTGCACCTTGAAGACGAACTTCATAAAAGAGTAGTCGGTCAGGAAGAGGCAATCACTTCTGTCGCAGATGCAATTCGTAGAAATCGTGCTGGTTTAAGTGATGAGAAAAAACCAATTGGGAGTTTCTTATTCCTCGGTACAACTGGTGTCGGAAAAACGGAGCTGGCAAAGGCGCTCGCAGAATATCTGTTTGACGATGAAAATAATATGACCAGAATTGACATGAGTGAGTACCAGGAAAGGCATTCAGTGTCGCGATTGGTTGGTGCGCCTCCGGGATATGTCGGTTATGATGAGGGTGGGCAATTAACAGAAGCGGTTCGTAGAAGACCTTATTCAGTTGTACTTTTAGACGAAATTGAAAAAGCGCATCCCGATGTTTTTAACACTTTGTTGCAAGTTTTAGATGATGGTAGATTGACTGATAATAAAGGTCGGGTTGTGAATTTCAAAAATTCAATTATCATTATGACGTCGAATTTAGGATCGCATATCATTCAGGAAAATTTTGAAAAGATTAGTGATGACAATGTTGAAGAAATTGTGGACAAAACGAAAGAAGAAGTTTTCACTTTGTTGAAACAGACTTTAAGACCAGAGTTTTTAAACAGAATTGATGAAACCGTTCTTTTCCAACCATTAAATAAGAAAGAAATTGGCAAGATCGTGCATTATCAATTGCGTGGATTCAATGAAATGTTGGAGCGCCGTGGAATTATTATGACGGCAACAGAAGACGCTATTACTTACATCACTAACAAAGGATATGATCCAAGTTTTGGTGCAAGGCCTTTAAAAAGAGTTCTGCAACAAGAGGTATTGAATAAATTATCTAAAGAAATACTTGCAGGCAATGTAAATGATGGTGATAGAATTACTTTAGATTATTTCGAGGAAAGCGGACTTGTTTTTAGGAAAGCTGAATAAAATTAGATTTTTTAATAGTAAAAGCACCTGTTCGGCCTAACTGAACAGGTGTTTATTTTTAATTAGTTTCAGGTTGTAGATTTATATTATCTGACATTAAACGTTTAATATACAGGATTTAATTGATTTTAACAAAAATTAGCATATATTTTGCTGATTGTAAATGAAAATTTTTTTCATCATTTGTGTTTTTGAATCCGTTGAGTAATCGGCGGGTTCATTTTTTAATATTAATGACATTTAACATAAAAAGTGAATTTAATAGGTAATTAATTTTGCCGTTTGAAAAAAATACTCAATCTTTGTAGTGTTCAAATGTTCGAAAGAGCAGTGAATAATTTTTTTTCATCATTTGTGTTTTTAGAATCCACCTTCATCAGTGGATTCTATTTTTATATATACCCTGGATCATAGATTTCGGAGTCGTCTTGGTTTTATAAATTCTCATCAACTGAATAGAACCTACATCATTTTTTGTTCAATAATGATTTAATACATTTCTTCTTCAAATTCCCTTCATTATCTTAATAACTTACGAGGTCGTTTTTAAAACATTGGTTATCCAGTGATTATAGAGGCCAACTGTTTGTGTCAATGTGTGCTGTAATTCAATTAGTTTCACTACTTTTGCACCTCGAAAATTCACTTATCAATTAGCACTCATCAATATGATTTCGGTTCAAAATTTAGGTCTTCATCATTCAGGAAATTATCTCTTTCAAAACGTCAATTTCACCATCAAAAAAGATGATAAAATTGGATTGGTTGGGAAAAATGGAGCAGGTAAATCTACTTTATTAAAGATGCTTACAGGCGAAATTAATTTTTACGAGGGCAGTATTATTCAGGAAGGAGTTGTGACCATGGGATTTCTAAAACAAGATTTGGATTTTGTGAAGGGAAGAACGGTGTGGGATGAAACGTTGCAGGCTTTTGAACAGATTAATGCCATGAAGAATGAACTGGATGAGGTGAATCACCAACTGGTTACAAGAACCGATTATGAAAGTGTAGAATATGAAAATATTATTCACCGAATGACGGAACTCAATGATCTGTTAATGAATCACGATGCTTATAATTTAGAAGGCGATGTGGAGAAAATTCTGTTAGGATTAGGCTTCAAAGCAGATGATTTTCATAAAATTACAGATGAGTTTTCTGGAGGTTGGAGAATGAGAATTGAACTGGCGAAATTGCTTTTGCAGAAAAATGATTTGATGTTACTCGATGAGCCTACCAATCACCTGGATATGGAATCCATCATCTGGCTGGAAAGTTTTTTGAAAGATTATCCAGGTTCTATTGTATTGGTAAGTCACGATAAACAATTTATGACCTCGGTTTGTAACAGAACCTTTGACATTAACAATAAAAAAGTTGACGATTATAAAGCCAATTATACTAAATATCTAGAATTAAGTTCAGAAAGAAAAGAAAAACAAATTCAAGCCAAGAAAAATCAGGATGTAGAAATTAAGCAAATGGAAGATAATATCAACCGTTTCCGCGCTTCTGCAACCAAATCTTCTTTCGCGCAATCTTTGATAAAGAAACTGGATAAATTAGAAAGAATTGAAGTTGATACGGATGATGTTTCTAAATTTAATATACGATTTCAACCCGCTGTAACTCCGGGGAAAGTAGTTTTTGAAGCTAAAAATTTAGGAAAAGCATACGGTAATAAACAGATTTTTGATAAGGTTGACTTCTTCATAGAACGTGGCCAACGAATTGCTTTGCTGGGTCAGAATGGACAAGGAAAAACAACTTTAGCTAAAATTTTATCTGGAGAAATTACCGATTATTCTGGTGAATGGAATCTCGGCCACAATGTAAGCATTGGATATTTCGCTCAAAATCAGGAAGAAGTTTTAACACCCAATAAAACAGTTTTAGAAGAAGCTGAAGATTCTGCTACTGAAGAAACAAGACCAAGAGTCCGTGATTTATTGGGAAGTTTCCTTTTTCAAGGTGATGACGTGACGAAGAAAACAAAAGTACTTTCCGGAGGGGAGCGTAACCGTTTGGCTTTGTGTAAATTATTGCTTCGTCCATTCAATACATTGATTATGGATGAGCCTACGAATCACTTGGATATTCAGTCGAAGGAAATTATCAAACTCGCTCTACAGAAATTTGAAGGAACGTTGATCGTTATTTCTCACGACCGTGAATTTTTACAAGGTTTGAGCGATAAGATTTTCGAATTCCGCGATGGCCGGATGAAAGAATTTCTTGGTGATATTAATGATTATCTTTCGTTTAGACAAAAAGAAAGTATCCGCGAGATCTCTGCAGAGAAATCGAAATTACAGGAATTACGAAATGAGCCTGTTGTCACTAAAGTCGTTGAAAAACCGGTGGAGAAAAAACCAGTGATCGTTAGTAAGGATCAAAAAAATGTTCAAAATAAAATAAAGAAAGTTGAAGAACGAATTTCCGAACTCGAATTAAAAATCGAAGAAATGGAAAAGACTTTTACCACTGAAAATCCGTCTGCAGAAACTTTAGAAATTTACAATTCTAAAAAAGAAGAGTTAGATCTAGCTTTGCAGGAATGGGAGTTTTTGGGAACGCAGTTGGAAGGATAACTAAAGGTTTCGTTTTAAAATATTTACTCATTTAACCGTGTCAAGTTTCTAAACCTTGACACGTTTTCTTTATTAAAGATTGTAGAATGAAATTTAAAAACTTCGAAAATTACTTGCCTCAAAGAAATATCTCGCTGTTTTCGTTTCTGCTGCATTCACATCTAGTCTGTACCAAGGTGAAACTTCTGAATTAAAGGGATTCTTCAATACATGAATTGATTGTGCAGGCGTATAACCTTCCGCAAGCAGAAATAGTTTTTCTCCTCTTTTGTTTTCCGAAACACCTGTAATAAAAACAATATGTCCAGGACTTCCCGGTGTGATGAGGAAATCGCCTGTTTTCAGCTGCTCATTTTTCAAGACCAGCTTTGTTTCTTTAGTTAGAGAAATGGTTCCTGCGTAATTAAAAATCAAGTCCAGATATTTCCGAAAGTTATCATAAGAATCATCAAAGGCAGCCGTCTTTTTAAATTGAACCGAGTTACCATTGACAAAAGCGCGGGTTCCATTTTTGTAATCATTCCAGGTCATTAAATCTCCACTTGTAAAATGGAACTTAATTTCATCGAACTTTTTATTCTTAAATAAATACTCGGCTCTTAATCGAATCAATGCATCTGCGCATTGCTGTAGATCTTTTGTTCCGGTATCAATGTCAAAAATCGCCTCATGGAGATGTTGAGTTTCAATTTCACTTCCATCATATTTCAAAATCGGAGAACCGTATTTTTTCAGATCAAAGTTTTCCAGATAATATCCAAAAGAATTGGGCTGTTCTTCAGTCCACGAATAACCTTTCGGCGCTGGAAATCTTTCTTTAATGGTATTTTTATCTTCATTAATTTTTATAACTGATGGTGTATTTAAAACTTCAGATCCTTCATTATCATTGTTGTCTAGTGAAGAATCAGGTGCTTTTGTACAGTTAAAAAATAATATTAAGAATATAAATAAAACTGCTTTTTTCATGGACTAAATATAATTAAATTTCCTGCACGCCATCATCATCCATCAACTACGACTCACTTCCTAAAACCTAATATCTGCCGCCAAACATCCAACCTAATTTCCTATCTTTGATTTTCAAAATTTTACCTCTATGAATCACCAACCTGTTGAAGGTTTTTCTAAACTCTCAAAACAAAGAAAAATCGATTGGCTCATCAAAGAATATCTCAATGAAGACCGCAGTTACGAACAGGTTCTTCAGCAATACTGGAATGGAGATCATGCCCTTCAGAAACTTCACGAAGAGTTTTCCGAGAATACGATTTCCAATTTTTATATGCCATATGGAATTGCACCAAATTTTCTGATCGACGGGAAGTTATTCGCGTTGCCAATGGCAGTAGAAGAAAGTTCTGTTGTTGCTGCAGCTTCAAAAGCAGCGAAATTCTGGATTGATAAAGGTGGTTTCAAAACAACTATTATTAATACCAAGAAATTAGGTCATACTCATTTTATAATGAATGTGGAACCTCATAAACTTCAGCATTTATTTAATTTTAAATTAAAGAAAAGATTATTCGAGGCGACGGATGATATTACCAAAAATATGAGAAACCGGGGAGGCGGTATTCTCAATATTCACTTGATCGATAAAACCTCGGAGCTGGAAAATTATTTTCAACTGAAAGCGAGTTTTGATACTGTAGATTCAATGGGTGCGAATTTCATTAATTCGTGTCTGGAGCAATTTGGAAAAACCTTAACAGAGGAAGTTCATAATGAAGAAAGTTTTACTCAAGAAGAAAAAGATTCTTTGCAGATCGTGATGAATATACTTTCCAACTTTACTCCTGACTGCATCGTTAGAGCAGAAGTCTCCTGTAAAATTGAAGATCTAAAAGACGATAGTGGAATTTCTAATGAGGAATTTGCAACCAAGTTTAAACGTGCGGTAACGATTGCTGAAATTGAACCTTTTCGTGCGACTACGCATAATAAGGGAATTATGAATGGCGTAGATGCTGTGGTAATTGCAACCGGCAATGATTTTCGGGCAACCGCAGCCTGTGCTCACGCTTATGCAGCAAAAGATGGAAAATATTCGAGTCTGACGCATTGTACTATTGATAATGGAATTTTTAGATTCTGGATAGATTTACCAATTTCTGTGGGAGTTGTCGGAGGTTTAACGAATCTCCATCCATTGGTAAAATTCTCTTTGGCATTATTAGGAAAACCTTCTGCACAGGAATTGATGAGTATTTTAGCGGTTTCTGGCTTGGCTCAAAATTTTGGTGCACTTCGTTCTTTAGTCACGACTGGAATTCAAAAAGGTCATATGAAAATGCACCTGTTTAATATTCTCAATCAGTTAGGAGCAACAGAAGAAGAGAAAAATCATTTTGTGACTTATTTTAAAGACAAAACGGTAAGCCATCATGAGGTAATCAGTGAGTTTAATAAAATGAGAACACAATCTATTTAATCGTTCCATAATGAAAAAAGTAACCGGTATTGGCGGCATTTTTTTTAAAGCAAAAGATCCGCAGAAACTGAATGAATGGTATAAAAAACATCTTGGTTTTGATACGAACGATTATGGCGCAAACTTCTACTGGAAAGAAGAAGATTCTTCCAAACCAGGTTCTACGCAATGGAGTGCTTTTGCTGATGATACCAAATATTTTGAACCATCAACCAAAGACTTCATGATTAATTATCGCGTAGATGATCTGGAAGCGCTGGTTACAGAACTGGAAAAAGAAGGGGTCACCATTTTAGATAAAATTGAAGAATTCGATTACGGGAAATTCGTTCATATTGTAGATATTGAAGATAATAAAATTGAATTGTGGGAACCGAAAGAATAAAATAATAATTATGTTTCAACTCGTTCTAGGATTTTTAATATTAATTTTTGGGGTTTTTCTTAAAGTTACCAAGGATCCCGGTTTTTCAAAATCAAAGAAATTTGCATGGATGTTTATCTTGATTGGAGCATTGTCCATCATCGGTAAATTACTGGTCGCTTATCAAACAGAAACATTATAGAATGATAAAACATTTGATTTATAAGGGAATATTATTCTTGATAATGCTGATGTCGATTTTGAGTTTTTCACAACAGAAAAATTTGAAAATCACCAATCTGCAACCTCAATCTGAAAATTTTGTATTTCCGTTAATATCTTTTAAAGAGAAGCCTTTAGTCCAAGATAAAATTAATACCTTTTTACAGGTAAGTGAACTGGAATTTGTTCCAGGTTCTGGAGAAAACCCTTTTCAACTCGCTTCTACTGCTACCAATTCTTACACGAATTATGTTTATTTCTATAGCTGGAAAAAGCTAAACTCGCCCAAAAATGTTCTTTCCTTTCAGCTGCAAGGTGAGGCTAGTGGCGCTTATTCAGAAGGTTTTATAACTTACCGAAACTTTGATTTAAGAACCGGGAATTTCCTTAATTTGCAAGATTTATTTCAACCAAATTCGATTGCGAAAATTGAAAAAGTCATTAATGATAAAATAAGGAAAAGAATTAAAGATTACATCTTTGAATTAAAATCATCACCAACACGCGATCAGGATGAGCAAATTGCGATGTACGAAAATTGCTTTACAGAAAATACTTTACCTTATTTAAAATTCTACTTAGAAAAAGATCAGTTAACCGTTGTTGCAGGTCGGTGTTCCAATCATGCGATGCGCGCTTTGGACGATTTAGGAAGTCATGAAATTGTTTTTAAGTTTAAAGAACTTGAAAAATACTGGAGTCCATTTGCTAGAAATTTGTTGTCGGATTCTGAGGTTGCAGTTTCTAGTGGAAGCATTCAGAATAAATTATACCAAGGAAGAATTGATGGAAAATATCCAATCATGCTTTTGGTGGAAGATATTTATGAGGATGGTTCGCTTTCAATCGTTTATTGGTATAAAAAGAATAAGAAACTCATCGATTGGCGCGGAACCTTTAAAAATAATCACTTTTCTGCCACTGAAGATGATTATCACGATGAAGAAATGAAAAAATGGATTCCTCGTGCAGAAATAGAGGCCGACTTGAATAACAGAAATATTACCGGAACCTGGCAGGATTACAGAACAAAAAAATATTTAAAATTAGAATTAGAAGAATTATAATATGAAAACATTTACATTAGTAATCGGAGCCGTTTACGGATTGGTTTCCGTAATTTTAGGAGCATTTGGAGCTCACGCTTTAAAGAAAGTGTTGTCGGTAGACAAACTAGCGAGTTTTGAAACAGGTGTCAAATATCAAATGTACTCGGCCTTATTTTTATTGATTGTCGGTTATATTTTGAAGTTTGAGACCCCTTCAGAAAAATGGATATCAATTTTAATGATTGCCGGCACCTTTTTGTTTTCGGTGAGTATTTATTTGTTAGCTTTTAGCGAAGTAGCGGCGATTCCTTCAAAAGCGGTTGGCCCAATAACGCCTCTTGGGGGGTTATTGATGATTATTTCGTGGGCGATGTTAATTTTCTATTTTGTAAAAAATAAATTCTAAAATGTTTTTCATTTTTGGACTTAATAAGAAACCTGTAGGTAAAGAACAGCGCAAAATAATGAAGAATGGTTTTGAAGTGAATGCAGTGATAACTGTTTATAAAAATTACTTTGAACTTTTCTTCATTCCCTTAATTCCGCTGGGGAAAAAGTACAGTATTTACATTCCGCATTCTGATGAATATTATGAGCAAGGGATGTTCTCTAAAATGCCTAAAGAGTATTTGGAGATTTGTAAAGCAGTTGGTAGAAAATATTAAAAAATGACTAAGCCGAGAATTGCTTTATTCATAGGGATCTTGTGCATCTCCATTTTTCCGGTGATCGTGAGGATGAATTTGACCTCCGGGTTGATTTCTGCCTTTTACAGAATGGCAATTGCGACGGCGGTAATTTTGCCTTATGCGCTTTATAAGAAAAAACTGAAGTTAGAGAATGTAAAAATGCTCTTGCCAATGATGGTTTGCGGTATTTTATTTGCCTCAGATATCGCAGTTTGGAATATTTCGATTCAGAATTCTACAGCAACACAAGCGACATTGCTTACGAATCTTTCTCCTATTTGGGTAGGAGTTTTCTCGCTGGTCTTTTTGAAATTTCGCCCACGAAAAAGTTTTTGGCTCGGCACCGTAATCGCTTTAGTGGGTATGACGGTTTTTGTAGGAGTCGACACTATTATCAACTTACAACTGGATTTCGCTTTTTTTCTGGGAATATTGTCGGGAGTTCTGTATGCTCTTTATATTTTGGTTAGCAAATCAGTTTTAGAAAAATTAGAAGTCATTACCTTCATTACTTATAGTATGATCTTCAGTGCCATTTTCCTTTTTATCATCAATATTGCTTTCGGAGAACAGTTTTTTGGTTTCACTAATAAGGCCTGGTTCTCACTTTTAGTTCAGGGAGTTGTTTGCCAGTTGATCGCGTGGTTGCTCATCAGTTATGCCACTCAGACTATGCGGGCGACCAGAGTTTCGTTAAGTCTTTTAAGTCAGGCTATTTTTGCCACGATCCTGGCTGCTGTCTTTGTGAATGAACAGATCACAGTAATTCAAATGGTTGCAAGTGTCATTATATTAGCAGGAATTGCAACGACCTTTTATGAGAAAAATTCAACAGTAAATTTATAATTTATATTGAAAATAAATAATCGCTTTAAGTAGTGAATGGTAAATTTCAGCTTGTAATAAATTAAATTATTGCCGATTAGTTTAAGATATTTTAATTTATTGTAGTTGTATTCCTATGAGGTGCGATTATGAGGGTGATTCTATTTTGGGAATTAAAAGAAAAAGAATTGATTTTATTGGTTGTCTTGATATAGTTTTGAAAAATTACAAGATGTAAATCAATTGTTGATGCGGTCTGCTCGATTTTATTGGGTATTGTTTAAATTTGAGCTTGCTTTATTCGTAGTAAATATCTATCTTTGATAAAAATAATACAATATGAATTATTCAAAAATCAAATCCGTTCTAGCGTTATTAGCAATTAGCAGTACGCTTTTAATTTCTTGTAACAAAACAGAAGAAAGTTCTGTTGTTTCTGATGCACCAGTAGAAACTACCGTTGAAAAAACTACTGTTGTTGATCCTGCCAAGCAGGATACGATTAATATCACTTTAAATGGGAATGATAAGATGCAGTATGATCTTTCAGAAATTGATGTTTATGAAGGACAAACTGTTGTTCTTACTTTGAACCATACCGGTACCATGCCGATGGCTTCAATGGGACACAACTTTGTGCTATTGAAAAAAGGTACTGATCTCGATAAATTCGAAGCAGAAGCAGCGAAAGCTCAGAAAGATGGCTACATTCCAGCTGACACAAGTGAAATTATCGCACATACCAAACTGATTGGTGGTGGCGAATCTGACACGATAACTTTCCAGGCACCCGAAAAAGGAACGTATGATTTCCTTTGTTCATTCCCAGGACATTATTCTATGATGAAAGGTAAATTTAACGTAAAATAAACCTTTAAGGACTTATAGTAGTCGTTAAAAATTAAATAGGGGATTAGTATATTAAGCTGATCCCTTTTTTATTTTAACATAAGTTTAATACACGTTATCAATTGTTTATCCGATCAATTCTTTTCTCATTTTGTATCTTTACCGAATATTATTAAAATTGAAAAAATATCTTGCCATCATGTTTACCGTTTTCTATTTCGGATTTTCTTCCGGAATGGTTTATAACGTGCATTATTGTCTGGATCAAATTTTAGTTTCTTCGGTTTCGTCAAGTAAAACGTGTGACGTTTGTGGAACAGAAGATAAAAAAGATTGCTGTAAAAGTGAAGTCAAAGTTTTAAAAACTGATGTAGGTCCAAAAGCAAATATTTCATTTATTAATGATGCTCCAATAGGAGCAGTTCTTCCACAGGAATATTTTGTTAACTTTATAACACCGATTTTAGAGCGTAACAATTTTTCAATTCATATCAACGCGCCGCCTGAGACAGCGGAACTTCCTTTATTTATTTCTCACTGTAATTTTAGAATTTAGAATAGAACATCATTTTTCTTATGATTAATGATGATTTCCCGTGTCCAAATGTTTTTGGACCTTCCCTATTTAAAACAATCTAAAATTTATTACAATGAAAAAATTAATTTTCACAACCGTATTTTCTATATTTTCAATTCTAAACATTTCGGCTCAAAAGAGTGATACTTCCATTTCAAGACTCTATCAAAATTATTTGAACATCAAAACGGCTTTAGCTTCAGATAATTCTGACGAAGCCTCAAAAGCAGCTAGCAACTTTGCAAAATCTGCCTCAATGGTTGACTACAAAGTTTTATCGGAAGGCAACTTAGATATCTTGCGAAAAGACGCATCTCAAATTGCAGAAAACAGAAGTATCGATAAGCAGAGAGAGTTCTTTAATACACTTTCTTTAAATATGATTTCATTAGGTCAAAAATTCAAACTTGCCGATGATTCTGTATTTGTACAGTATTGTCCCATGGCAGATGCTTCTTGGTTAAGTGCTGAAAAAGAGATCAGAAATCCTTACTACGGCAGTTCGATGTTGAAATGTGGAAGTGTGAAAAACGTTTTAAAATAATAAAACTTTTACCGCTCTATTTTCACTGATAATTTTCCATTCCTGTTTATCATGGAGTGGAAGATTATGGAGATCTAACAGTTTATCAACACTAACGAAAATTTACAATTATGAATACTCATTCAGAACAAAATAAATCACATTCTAATCCGTATCCGAAATTTTTATTGATGATGGCAGTTTCGTTCATCGTTATGTATGTGGTCATGTATTTTAACACTTACGAATTGGATCATGTTTATTTCAGCATGACCAGATTTTATATGACTTGTCTAATGATTGCCTCGATGGCTTTACTAATGTTCGGTTTTATGCTGAAAATGTATAAAAACAAAAAACATAATATTGCAATTGTCGTCGGAAGTCTTCTGCTGTTTTTCGGCTCTCTTTATTTAGTCCGTGCGCAAAAACCAATTGACGACCTGCTATGGATGCGCGCTATGATCCCTCACCATTCAATTGCCATATTAACAAGTGAACGCGCCGATATCAAAGATCCTGAAGTGAAGAAATTAGCAAATGATATCATCAAGGCTCAAAGAAAAGAAATTGAAGAAATGAAAGCCATGATTAAAAGATTAGAAAATGAAAAATAAAATACCCAACTTTTTAAAATTATGCACGCTTCTTTTTCTAGTCGTGTCGGTTCAGGGATTTTCTCAGAACCACACTATGCATATGGAGAAAAAAACGGATTCAAAAAACGAGTCTACCGGAAAAATTTCTTTTGGTGGAAAAACGGTTCGTTATGATCTGTACGTAAAAGACACGCTTGTTAATTTTAGCGGAAAACCCGCCCGGGCCATTGCCACGAATGGAAAATTGCAGGCACCAACTTTATATTTTAAAGAAGGAGATACTGCAGAAATTTATCTGCATAATCAATTGAAAGAAAACACAGGTCTTCACTGGCACGGCGTAATTCTACCCAATGAAATGGATGGCGTTCCTTATCTAACAACGAAAGAAGTTAAACCCGGTGAAACGCATTTGTACAAATTTCGTATTTCTCAAAATGGAACCTATTGGTACCATTCTCATGAGGGAACTCAAGAACAGATTGGGATGAATGGTATTTTGGTTTTCCAAAAAAGAGATGGTCAGCCTGACAAAAAATTCGATGCGGATATTCCGGTTCTTCTTGGAGAATGGACGGATGAGAATCCGAAACAGATCATGCGTCGTCTGCACATGGATCAGGGAGATTATTGGTCCGTGAAAAAAGGTACCGTTCAAAGTTATTCCGAGGCGGCGAAAGTTGGTCATTTCGGCACCAAACTTTTGAACGAATGGAAACGAATGGAAGCCATGGATGTGAGCGATGTTTACTACAATAATTTTCTCATCAATGGTAAAATTTCTTCTGATTATAAAAATTTGAAGGCCGGTGATAAAGTTCATCTGCGTGTGGTCAACGGTGGATCATCTTCGTACTTCTGGTTGAATTATGGTGGCGGAAAAATTACTGTTATAGGAAATGATGGTAATGAAGTAGAACCTGTGGAAGTGGACCGATTGATCGTGGGTGTTTCTGAAACCTATGATATTGTAGTTACGATCCCCGAAAATAAAAGTTTTGAATTCCGTTCCACGTCCGAAGACCGCCAGGGGCACGCTTCTTTGTGGTTAGGTAACGGTGACAAAGTGGAAGCGCCAAACCTGCCAAAATTGATGCTTTTTGAAGGAATGAAGATGATGAACGGCATGATGGAGATGAGCGGTGATATGAAACCGATGAACATGACGATGGGCAATCAGATGATGGATATGAATGAAGTCATGTATCCCAAAATTTCAAAAAGCCAAAGAATGCAGACGATGAAGCATATGAATGAAATGATGGGCATGAAGGAGAAATCTTCTGGTAAGAAAATGGACTCTGACAAAGAAATGGATCATAGTAAAATGGATACGAATTCGGCAAATGGTGAAATGGATCACAGTACGCATAATATGGGTGAGTCTGATACGAAAACGATCAAACGCCTGAGTTATAATATGCTGAAATCGCCCTTTAAAACTTCACTGCCTGATGATAATGTAAAGGAATTAAATTTTACACTCGAAGGAAATATGCGAAATTACCTTTGGACTTTAGATAATAAAACAGTCTCTGAAAGTGATAAGATTTTAATTAAAAAAGGTCAGGTTGTACGAATTACGATGTACAATAATTCGATGATGCGTCATCCGATGCATCTTCACGGTCATGATTTTCGCTTGATTAATTCTAAAGGTGAATATTCGCCACTGAAAAATGTAGTCGATATGGCACCGATGGAAACCAATACGATTGAGTTTGCAGCGAATCAGGATGGAGACTGGTTTTTTCACTGTCATATTCTTTATCACATGATGACCGGAATGGGCAAGGTCTTCACGTATGAAAATTCGGCATCCAATCCGCAGCTTCCGAATAAAGAAGCGGCTTACCGAAAGTTTCTAAACACCAACAGAATGATCAGCACAACGGCAATGCTGGATGTTGCTTCTAATAAATTACATCTTGAAAACATGAGTATGCTTGGTGCACGTTGGATGAACGTTAATGAATTACATTCCAACTATGATTTCACGCATTATGAAGGAAGTGTAAAGGTAGGACGCTTTCTTGGGAAATATCAGTGGGCAATGCCTTATGTAGGTTTTAGAACGCAGAAAACACATGACCTGGCAAAAACGTGGTTTGGACAAAATGTGATGCCTGAAAATGAAAACGTAGCCATCGCGGGTATTCGTTACATCTTACCATTTTTGGTGACAGCCGATGCTAACGTTGATAACAATGGAAAAGTCCGTTTGGAATTGAGCCGTGAAAGAATTAAAATCTCACCTAGAATTCGCGGAAGTTTTGCCGTGAATTCTGATAAAGAATTTGATTTTGGACTAAAATATATAGTGCAAAAATGGGTTTCAATATCCACAAACTATGATAGTGAGTTTGGGTTTGGAGGAGGTTTGACTTTTATGTATTAAATTCTGCGATCTGTATTTTTATCAGCCGTCTTAGCAATAAGGCGGCTTTTATTTTTTTACTGCAATCTGTTCGCCCATTTTTATGGTCGTTTCCAGGCCGTTTGCTGTATTGGACAATAAATCAGCATCAATTTTAATTTGATTTTTTTCAAACAATAGAACTATCGTAGAACCGCCAAATTTAAAATATCTTTTTTCTTGCCCTTTTTTTACAGTCGTACCCGAGTAAGTTTGAATCATGCTTCCAACCATGGTGGCACCAACTTCTACCATGACAATATCACCAAAAGCTGGACTTTCAATTACTCCATATTCCCGTTTGTTGAGCCAGAAAATTTCGGCTTTTTTACGGAGAGCCAAAGGATTGACGGAGTAATAATCACCATCAATTTTTATATTTGAAGATGAGGTTGTTCCACTTACCGGAAAGTGATAGCGATGATAATCTGGCGGCGCAAGCCGAAAAACGATCATGGATCCATTTTTATATTTCTTTGCTAATTCTTTATTATCTAAAAAAGAATCAACATTAAACCGAAAACCTTTGATGTAAAAATCGGATTTGCTTACATTGTTATAGACTAAGATTTTACCATCAGCTGGAGAAGTTACCACGAGTGAATCTGCATCGATCGGTCGGGCTTCTGGTTTGAGTTTTCGGGTAAAAAAATCATTGAAACTATTGAAGCTCTGTTTTTGTGCAATACTGATATCGACGTCATACTCTTTTATAAAGGGCTTAATTTTAGACGCTGACGATTCTTTATCCATCATGTCTCCATAAATAGAAGTTACGATTTTCCGTTTTGCGATGGTCCATAATGTCGCTTCGCCAACTGGATTATGATACAGCCAATCGAGCCATTTTTCACCGTAAACATTTTCAGTTTTTACCTGTCCACTTTCCCGATCGATATATTTTATAGGGTTTTGGGATGGAACGGGGAAAACAGCTAGGACGAAAATTATGGCTGCAATAAACCAAACGATCGTCCATTTTTTATTGGGCTTTTTAAATTTCATAGAATTAGTATACCTTAAACTCAATCAATAATTTTCGGGATATCGATCGATTTTGACTACCGTGGCAATTTATGACATTTTTGAGGGATAGCCCAAGTCCTGGCTTAAGAACTGCGGAATAATGATTTGTCGATGTGTTTTTTGGTACACAGATAGCACACATTTGTACGGATTAATACGGGGTATTATCAGAGGTTATAATTTTTTAGTTTTTTGTTAAAATCTGCGTAAATCCCTGAGATCTGTGCGCTGATTTTGATGTTCCATTATTTCTAATGAGAAACAAACTGCGCCCCGGATTGAAAGGCATGTTTGAGCTCTGCCGAGGCATTTGTTCGGGAAGCGAGTAGTGAAAGCCGAAAATGGCGCTCAAAATAAAAAAAATAGAAAGATTGCCTTTCAACAAAATCAAAGGTGCGTCCAAATAAAATATCATAAAAATGGCTTTAGACGACCTTCAAAGAGGATCCAAATAATTTAAAGACTAAACCTACTATCTAACCAAATTTTCTTAAATTTGTCAATCGTTAAAAAAAATAAATATCTAATTTAAATAATATGAATCTTCACGAGTACCAATCGAAAGAAATTTTGGCAAAATACGGCGTAAACATCCAAAGAGGTTTTATCGCAAATAATGTTGACGAAGCTGAAGCTGCAGCAAAAAAGTTAACAGAAATGAACGGAAATGAAGGCTGGGTAGTTAAAGCACAGGTTCACGCAGGTGGACGTGGTAAAGGCGGCGGCGTAAAGTTTTCTCCGAACATGGAAAAACTGAAAGAAAATGCTGGAAACATCATCGGAATGCAGTTGGTTACTCCACAAACTTCTGCGGAAGGGAAAAAAGTGAATTTCGTTTTAGTAGCTGAAGATGTTTATTATCCAGGTGAAACTGAAACTAAAGAGTTTTATGTTTCCATCCTTTTAGACAGAGCACAAGGAAAAAATATGATCGTTTATTCTACAGAAGGTGGAATGGATATTGAGCACGTTGCAGAAGTAACTCCGCACTTAATTCATAATGAAGTAGTAGATCCTGCTGTTGGATTGCAAGGTTTTCAAGCGAGAAAGATCGCGTTTAACTTAGGTTTAACAGGAGCTGCTCATAAAGATTTCGTAAAGTTTATCGCTTCTTTGTACAACGCTTATGTTGGAATTGATGCTTCTCTTTTTGAAATCAACCCGGTTTTAAAAACTTCTGATAACAAAATTATCGCTGTTGATGCTAAAGTTTCTTTAGATGACAACGCTTTATTCCGTCACAAAGATTTGGCAGAATTAAGAGATACAAGAGAAGAAGATCCTACCGATGTTGAAGCTGGTGAAGCTGGTTTGAACTTCGTGAAGTTGGATGGTGACGTTGCCTGTATGGTAAACGGTGCTGGTCTTGCAATGGCGACTATGGATATCATTAAATTATCTGGTGGTAACCCGGCGAATTTCTTGGACGTTGGTGGTACCGCTGATGCAGAAAGAGTTCAGAAAGCTTTTGGGATTATCTTGAAAGATCCGAATGTAAAAGCAATTCTAATTAATATCTTCGGTGGAATCGTACGTTGCGACCGTGTCGCTCAAGGTATCGTAGATGCTTACAAAGCAATGGGAAGTCTTCCAGTTCCGTTGATCGTGAGATTACAGGGAACCAATGCAGTTGAAGCGAAACAATTGATCGATGATTCTGGATTGCCAGTTCATTCCGTGATTACTTTGGATGAAGCTGCTAAAAAAGTAAAAGAAGTTTTAGGTCACTAAAATCTTAGATATATAAAAAGAGAAACCGTTTCATTCAATTGAAACGGTTTTTTTTGTTAAGGAGAGATGCATTGAAAAGCTTCTCTTTATGGGTTTTTAATCACAAATATTCTCTTATTCTGCGCCCACTTTATTCATGACTTGAGGAGCAAGGTCAGCCTGTGTTGCCAGTTGCACGCCTTCACTTTCCAGTTTGCTTTTTAATCTCATGAGTGCATCTGTTTTCACCTTGTTAATACTGGCGCCACTTTTCATGAAAAATCTAGCCTGCATATAAAAAATGCCAAATGACTGTTTTTGAATAAATACTTGAGCATCATCAACATGATCCGCAAAATCAAAAGTTTTAATTTCACTCAAAATCAAGTCACTTACTTTTTCTAAATCCTGATTATTTGAAATTTGAATATCCAGAAATACCTTTCGCTGTCCGGACGCAGAATAATTGGTAAATGGCGCACTGAAAACCAATTGATTGGGAACGTGTACTTTTTTACCTTCATCGGTAATTATTTTAGTGGTAAGAAAATCAATGCTTTCGACAGTTCCTGATACATCTCTAATGGTAATATAATCACCCACGGCAAAAGCTTTATCTACACTGATCAATGCTCCGGAAAACATGGAGGAGACCAGATCTTTTAATGCAACCCCGGCGATCACCCCAGCAACTCCCAGACTTCCGATAAATTTTATAACAAAGCTACCCATTCCCATAATTTCGAGAGAAATAAAGGCTCCAGAAAGAATAATCAGGAATTTAAAAACTTTGATTAAAGTAACAACAGAGGTGTTTTTACTTTTCGGGAAAAAGCGATGCCAGATTTTTACGGAGATTTTGCTCAGAAAACTACTTAGCGTTAAAAAAAGAAGGAAGACCAAGATCCCCACGGCAAGTCTCGGAGTTGCCTCCGCAAAACCCCTGTACCACTTGTTCAGGACACTCATTATCGTTTCGTAATAGTTCATAAGTCAAATATATCAATAAATTAAGTTCTCTTCATAGCAAAATTCTTTCCAAAAAATAAACCTGGCTAAATTTTCAATATTATGTATCTTTGCCATCCACAAGAAAAACGTCCTGTTGATTCCAAATTCGTTTGGGGTAGGAAAGTCCGGACACCGTAGAGCAGCAAAGCGGATAACATCCGTCGGTCGTGAGATCAGGACAAGTGCAACAGAAAGTATGTATATTAATTTATAGTGAAACCAGGTAAACTCTTTGCGGTGCAATGTTAAGTATATCGGATTTTTTCAGCAATGAAAATAGGAGTGGCTCGTTCCAAAAACCGAGGGGTAAACAGCTAAAGTTTTGCAGCAATGTAAATCGTAGATAAATAACAGGCATTTTGGTTTCGACCAATTTACAGAATCCGGCTTACAGTTTCTCTTGTGGGTTTTTAAAAAATAAAGCAGAAATTTAATTTCTGCTTTTTAACTTTAATCGTTTTCCAGTTGTGTTTTCGCATCATTTAAAGCAGCGGTCTCTTTTTCCGAGAGTGTTGGAAATTTTAGATCCATTTTCTCCATCGCATCAATAATAATTTGAATAGCTGCTACTCGGGAAAACCATTTATGATCTGCTGGTATAACGTACCAAGGGGCACAGTCTTTTGAAGTTTCGTTAATTGCTTTTTCGTACGCGTTCATGTATTCATCCCACAATGCACGTTCCGGTAAATCGCCTGAAGAAAATTTCCAGTTTTTGTCAGGTTCATTGATTCGATCCAGGAATCTTTTTTTCTGTTCTTTTTGCGAAACATTTAGAAAAATTTTCACAATGGTAGTTCCATTATCAGCAAGGTGCTTTTCAAAATTCCGGATGCTTTCATATCGATCATCCCAAAAATCACCATCAAAATCCTTTACGGAATCCCATACTTTTTCATTTAGATTATATTCAGGATGAACTTTGCAGACCAAGACGCTCTCGTAATGACTTCGATTAAAAATTCCTATTTTTCCTTTTGCCGGCAGTGCAATATAGTGGCGCCATAAGAAATCATGATCATATTCTTTGTCGGTAGGAGTTTTAAAGCTGTGCACAATGCAACCTTGAGGGTTTACCCCACCAAAAACATGTTTAATTAAAGAGTCTTTTCCAGCGGCATCCATTGCCTGCAGAACGATCAGTACAGATTTGCTACCGTCTGCGTATAATTTTTCCTGTAGATCCCGAAGTTTCCCTTGTTCCAGGGCTAACATTTTTTGACCTTCTTTCTTTTTCAACTTACCTTGGTATTCTGTATCGGCTTTTTTCATTGAAAACTTTCCTTTCACGATGAAATTGTCGCTGAAATCTAAATCCATAACTGTAATATTTCTACTAAATTAAAAAAATCATTTCAATATTGAAATGATTTTAAGTTTAAATACGCAGAATAATTTATTTGCTATTTATTTACCGGATGTTTTTCTACCAGTAATTTTAACTTTTTTAGCCGGTGCTACAACTTCACTCTTAGCTACAACAGGATCTTGTACAACGGTTACTCCTGCATCTATATTCCCTTTAATAGTAATTACGGATCTGCTGTTTTCAGGATCATTCGTATAAACTTCAATGATCTTGGTAAATGGACCTACGATCGTCGTGTTATAACCAACTTTTAAAGGAGCAGTTTTCCCTGGCATAATTGGATCTTGACTCCATTCAGGTGTTGTACAACCACAAGATGCTTGTACTTTGGAAATAATCAAAGGTTTATCACCTGTGTTTTTTACTGTAAAAAGTCGATGTCCATCTGCACCTACTTTTACCGTTCCGTAATCTAAAGTTGTTTTATCAAAGGAAATTGTTTGTGCTGAAGCAAGTACAAAAGTTCCCGCCAAAAATAAACTTGCAAAAATCTTTTTCATATTTTTAATTTTATAGTTCCTTGTTTGAGTAAAAAGAACTCACAAAGTTAAAAATATTTTTTATAGCAAGCTCATATTTTTTTATTTCCCTATTTTTGCAACTATTAAGCCCAAGAAAAAACTTATGCAGATTTCAGAAAAATATACGCCTCAAGAAACCGAACAGAAATGGTATCAATACTGGCTCGACAATAATTATTTTCATTCCGAACCAAACGAAAAACCGCCTTATACGATCGTAATTCCACCACCAAACGTAACTGGAATTCTTCACATGGGACATATGCTGAATAATACGATTCAGGATATCTTGGTTCGTAGAGCAAGAATGCAAGGTTTCAATGCGTGTTGGGTACCAGGAACAGATCACGCATCGATTGCTACGGAGGCAAAAGTGGTTGCTAAGTTGAAGGAAGAAGGTATTAATAAATCGGATATTACCCGTGAGGAATTTTTGAAACATGCATGGGATTGGACGGATAAATATGGAGGTACAATCCTGGAGCAACTAAAGAAATTAGGTTGTTCTTGCGATTGGGAGCGTACGCGTTTCACAATGGAACCAAAACTTTCACAGCAAGTGGTAAAATCGTTTATCGATCTATATAATAAGGGTTTGATTTACAGAGGGTACCGAATGCTAAACTGGGATCCGGAAGCCAAAACCAATATTTCTGATGAAGAAGTTATTTTCAAAGAACAAAATGGAAAACTGTATTATTTAAAATATAAAATAGAAGGAACTGAAGAGTTTCTTTCAGTCGCCACAACTCGACCAGAAACGATTTTTGGTGATACTGCCGTTTGTATCAATCCTGAAGATAAACGTTATATGCATTTAAGAGGGAAAAATGTTATTGTTCCCATCGTCAATCGCGCGATTCCAATTATTGAAGATGATTATGTAGATATCGAATTCGGAACCGGAGCGTTGAAAATTACACCTGCACATGATACCAATGATTATGAAATTGGAAAACGTCATGGTTTACCAATGATTGATTCTTTGGATGATGATGCCAATTTAAATGATCACGGTTTACATTACGCAGGAAAAAATCGGTTTATCGTTCGTAAAGAAATTGTTAAAGAATTAGAGCAAAATGATCTTTTGTTAAAAGCAGAAGATTACGTAAATAAGGTAGGAACCTCTGAAAGAACAGGAGCGGTAATCGAACCTAAAGTTTCTGTTCAATGGTTTTTAAAAATGTCAGAAATAGCTAAGCCAGCTTTGGATGTCGTGATGAATGATGAGGTGAAATTTCACCCAGAAAAATTCAAGAACACCTACAAACACTGGATGGAAAACATTCGTGACTGGAATATTTCACGTCAACTTTGGTGGGGACAACAAATCCCGGCTTATTTTTATGGTGAAGGACAAGATGATTTCGTCGTAACAGGAACTATTGAAGAAGCCTTGACTTTAGCAAAAGAAAAATCCAACAACCAACAACTGACAACCGACGACTTAAAGCAGGATGAAGATGCGCTCGATACATGGTTTTCTTCTTGGTTGTGGCCAATGTCAGTTTTCGATGGACTTAATGATCCCGAGAATAAAGATATTAATTATTATTACCCCACTTCTGATTTGGTTACCGGTCCAGATATTATCTTTTTCTGGGTAGCGAGAATGATCATGGCAGGAATTGAATACAGAAAAGAAGTTCCTTTTAAAAATGTTTATTTCACTGGAATTGTACGGGATAAGCAAAGACGAAAAATGTCGAAATCACTTGGAAATTCTCCAGATCCAATTGAATTGATAGAGAAATATGGAGCAGATGGCGTTCGGGTCGGTATCTTATTGAGTTCTGCTGCCGGAAATGATTTACTCTTCGATGAAGAGTTAATGTTACAGGGACGAAATTTCGCAACCAAGATATGGAACTCCAATAAATTAATTCAAGGTTGGAAAAAAGACGATTCGATAAAATCCAATGAGGCAGACCAACAGGCAATCGCTTGGTTCGGAAATCAAATGGACAAAACCATTGCTGAAATTGCAGATCAATTCGAGAAATTCCGTATTTCTGATGCATTACATCTTTTATATAAATTGATATGGGACGATTTCTGTTCTTGGTATTTGGAGGCAATTAAACCAAATTTTGGTGAGCCAATTTCTGCCGAAGTACACGATAAAACGATTCATTATTTTGAAGAACTAATGAAACTACTGCATCCATTTATGCCATTTTTATCGGAAGAACTTTGGCAGAATATATCGGAAAGAACGGTTGAAAGCGCATTAGTCATATCTCAACAAAAGCAACCTCAAAGCTTTGATAAAGAATTAATTAAAAAATTCGATGTTTCAAAAGAGATCATTTCTGGAATTCGAAATTACCGACAGAGCAAAGGTATTTCACCACGTGAAAGTGTAGAGATCTTTACCAATACTACTGCTTTTGATAATGAGGATCTAGTGAAAAAGTTAGCAAATATTTCTCAAATTAATTTTTCGGAAAAAACCGATAAACCAACATTCTCATTTTTAATTGGAGGAATGGAAGTTTCAATTCCACTAAGTGAAAACCTAGATCTCGGCGAAGAGAAAACGAAAACAGAAGAAGAAATTAAATATTTGAAAGGTTTCATGATGTCAGTTGATAAAAAATTATCAAACGAAAAATTTATGGCAGGAGCGCCCCAACAAGTAGTTGATAATGAATTGAAAAAGAAAAAAGATGCGCAGGATAAATTAGTTATATTGGAGGAAAAATTAAAAAATTTATCATGATCCACATTGAAAATATAAGTAAGCTTTTTACCAAAGATTTTATTGAGAATCCGCTAATAGAAACTTTTGACGCAGGAAAAATAAATGTTTCTTCAGGCAGGTTAGTAGTTTGCGATCCTTTGATCACGAGTGATATGCCAGTTTTCTCTACCCTTTTTCCTATTGGTGAATTTCAGATTTTGGTTCATAAGGAAAGAGAAAGTAACTGTATTGCTTATGTTGAACTCGTTTTTAGCAACTCAAAAATCACAAAATGGGAACTCGCAGTTTCTGACGGTCAAACGGTGAAGGATTTAGAAGGTGAGGAAATCTACGGATACCCTGTGGAAAGTGGGATGGGTTGTTTTATGGATTACGAAACTCAACAGGGTTTAAATCATTTAGAAAAGAAATTGTTTGATAGGAAAGGAGAGGATTTTATGGGAATCTATGAAGAATTCTTTCATGAGCATTTTTATCAGCAAGATGGTGCCATTAATCAATTTGCCATTCTGAAACCTGATGAAGAAAAAGAAGGGACTATATTTGCTTTCGAAACGGGATACGGTGAAGGTTTTTATGCGAGTTATATTGGATTTGACCAAAATGAGAAGCCTGTGAAATTAGTTTCTGAATTGATAGAGATTATTTAGTGGAATTTTTCCATTTCAATTCTTATTTTAACTATATTTGAACGTAAAGCTTTAAAGAAAAATGAAAATAACGACCGAGCAACCTAAAATAATTGTAGTTGGCAGTTCATCTATTGATCTTGTTTTAAATACGGAAAACCCTCCGCAACCAAATGAAACGGTGATGGCGGAGAAATCAGAGAGTTTTTTTGGAGGTAAAGGTGCAAACCAGGCAGTTGCTACTTCTCGATTAGGCGCAAGCGTTTATTTTATAGGAGCCGTAGGAATGGACCCTAAAGGCCAGCAAATTTTGAGAAATTTGGTAGAAGAAGACGTGAACGTAGGTTATGTGGTTGAAGTTGAGGATGTTGCTACAGGTACAGCGTATGTTATTGCTGCAAAAGGAGTTAACTCTATTGTGGTAGTCCCTGCTTCTAATTTCTGCTTAAAACCGCAGCATGTTGCCGAAGCTGAGAAAATTTTCCCTTCTGCTGATTTGATTTTAGTTCAATTGGAGATTCCAATGGATGTTATTGAATATACTTCCAAAATAGCAAAGAATAATAATAAGAAACTGGGAATCTACGCCTCTCCGGCAAAAAAACTATCAACAGAGATTATCGAAAACGCAACTTTTATAGTGGCAAAAAGTAATGAGTTATCAATTATTTTTGGAGATGAACCCAGAGAACAAATTTTAAGAAAATACCCCAATAAATTATTTGTACGTGATGATACCAATTCTACCACTTATTTCAATGGTACAGAAATGAAATATTATCGTAATGATCACGATTCTGTTTTGCATAAAATGGGGATGGGAGATGCATTTACCGCAGGATTTGCAGTCGCTCTTTGTCATAAAAACGATATTGATGATTGCGTGAAATTTGGGAATGATGTATCTTTAAAAGTAACTAAAAACAGAGGTTCTCAAAGAGGACTTCCTTATCTGAAAGATATTGAATAGGAATAAGATATTATTTGAAGCATATTTCTTTGTCTTTTTTATTACACTTTAAATTAATACTTTTAATATAAATTCCACTTATTATCAGGTGGAATTTCTGTAAGAATGAAAGAACTTCTCCTTAAAACAGCTGATCAAATTCAGCTTTCTGTCAAAATTTTCGAGCCTCAAAATTCTAATGGGAAACTTGTACTTATCAATTCTGCTACTGGAGTTAAACAACAAATTTATTTTTCATTTGCAAAGTTTTTAGCTGCAAACGGATTCATCGTTCTTACTTACGATTATCGTGGGATAGGCGAGTCTAAACCTGAGAAAATGAGAAGTTTCCACGCAAGTATGCGCATTTGGGGAACGATCGATTTTAAAACAATAACAGATTTTATTCAAGAACAATATCTGAGTTATACCAAATTTTGTTTGGGTCATTCCGTGGGAGCTTTAATTCTTGGGATGAATGATTATTCAAAGAATTTTGCAAAATTTATTTTTGTGGGAACACAAGATGCATATATTGGAAACTTAACATTTGAAGTTGCAGTTACTGCTTTACTCGGCTTTGGAATCGCGCTTCCAGTAATGACGAATTTTTTTGGTTATTTCCCAGCGCACCGTTTTGGTTTGGGCGAATCTTTACCGAAAGGTGTTGCGTTTGATTGGCAAACGTTAATTTTAAATAAAAAATCGACGAGCCGACTTTATGAGAAAATTGAGGGGAATTATGCCGAACAATTAAATCAGAAAGTATTTATCATTCATGCAGAAGACGACACCTGGTTAACTCAAAAGGGAATGAGCAATCTACTTAAAAACGTTTATCCGAATTTAAAAACTGAACACAGAGAGATTAAAATTTCAGAATCACCAAAAGGTGAAATCGGGCATGTCAACTTTTTTAGAAGTTATAATAAAAACCTTTGGAAGATTGTGTTAAATCAACTTTAAAAAAAAATCTGGAAGTTTTCAGTTTCCAGATTCTTTAAATTATTGAAATTGATTTTCCAGATTTTCTAGCTCCGAAATGATATTGTCTAATTTTGCATCCTGTTTTTTCACTTCATTTTTACCGAGATAAAAATACGCGAAAAGCATCCAGGAATAGGTGATGACATAAGCAAGAATCATCTTCCATAAATCGATGTTTTTTAGTAATTCGTAAAAGTACACTCCAAGAGCAGAACCTAACAAAATATAATAAACAGGCATATTCCAATGTCTTTGTTTTTTCTGAAATTTCCTAAAATTCTGCCATTGTTTCAAATGAAAACTTGGTGTTTGAGTTTCATCAATTTTACTGATTTTGTTTGCGGTGAAAAGCATTAAAATTGCTTGCATAAAACAGATTATAGAAATAATGACCATTGATGAAATAATAGGAATGGTTTTTAATTTGGAGTCTAAAAAAGACATTAAAACCAAGATGAAAATTCCTGTAAGCATTAGCAGTATTGCTCCTCTTATGTAAGTGTTTTTGAGTTTCATACGGTTATTTTTTATTTTTGAAATATCGATGTTTTTTGTAGGGACCTTGGTTTCAGATTGTTTCCAAAGGTTTTCCAGTTCTTTAAATTCTTCCATAATGCTTATATATTTGCTGAAGTTCTTTTTTTATTCTATGAATTTTTACACGCAGATTATTTTCGGTAATACCTGTGATCTCTGCTATTTCTTCATATGGTTTTTCTTCCAAAACCAAGGTGATGATAATCCGCTCACTTTCTTTTAGTTTACTGATGCATTCGTACAAACGGTTGATTTCTTTGGAGTTATCATACGTTTCCTCATGAACAAGTTTGGATAGGATGACTTCAGAATTTTCTGCTTTGTTTTTTTCTTTTTTAAGTCCTACCAGACAGGTGTTGATGGCGATTCTGTAAATCCAGGTGCTTATTTTGCTTTCGTTGCGGAACTTTGGTAAGCTGTTCCAGACAGCGATCCAGGTTTCCTGATGAAGATCGTCTGCAAAAAAGCGATCTCCCGAATAGCTCAGACATAATTTGTAGATTCTCGCTGAATATTCTTTGTAAAGCAAATCAAAATCGTAAACCATCTACTAAATGTTTTGTGAAAGTTAGTTTTAGATTAAAATTTCTCATATTCTTATTTTTGTAATGAATGAATCAGATTTTCTGGTTTCTATACATTGGATATCAATATTCTGAAATTATTACAGAAATTAATAAAAAAACTCGAGTGTATTTTAAAATCATTAAATTTACGTCAAAGAAAATTCAATGAAAATATATACCAAAACCGGCGACAAAGGACAAACCGCACTCTACGGTGGAACCCGTGTTTCTAAAGCATCAGCGAGAGTTGAATCCTACGGAACTATCGATGAACTGAATTCTTTTATTGGTGTTGCAAAAAGTGAAGTTAAAGACGAGCAAGTGATTAATCAATTGAAGAAAATTCAGTTTGATTTATTTACATTGGGTTCAGAATCGGCAACTCCAACTGATAAATTGACTTTGGCTAACGGAAAATCCCGCTTGGCTTTAATGATCACCGATAAAGAGATTGAAGAGTTGGAAAATTGGATGGATGCTTTTGAAAAAGAATTAGCGCCCTTGCAATACTTTATTCTTCCTGGAGGTGGTAGATCTGCGACGTCTTTGCATGTTTGCAGAACCGTTTGTCGACGAGCAGAAAGAAGTTTGGTGTCCCTAAATGAATCTGAAGAAGTTCGTCCAGAATTGATAAAATACTTGAATCGACTTTCCGATTACTTATTCGTTTTAGCACGTTATGTGTCCAAAATAAATGGTGAAACCGAAGAATACTGGAACCCAAATGACCGGTAAAGCGCTTCTTTTCATTAACGGAGTTCCACCGAATAATCTTCCTGAAACAAAAGATTATTCTTTGATTGCCTGTTCTGATGGTGCTTTTAATTATTTAAAAGACAAAGGTTTTGCACTGGAGAAACTCGATTTTATTTCTGGAGATTTCGATTCTCATTCAGGAAAAGATGAAAATATCTATCAGGAAAAATTCATTTATACTCCAGATCAAGATAAAACCGATTTTGAGAAATCTTTAGAAATTATCAAGGAAAGAGGATTTAAGACCATCGATGTGTATGGCGGAAGTGGCGGCGAGATGGATCATTTTCTTGGGAATTTAACCGTAGCTTTTAGATTTAAAGAGGATTTAAAAATTACTTTTTTCGATGATTTTTCCACTTATTTCTTTTCACCGGGTAAATTAGTTTTAAAGAATGTTAAAGATCAATTGATTTCCTTGTATCCCTTTCCAACTGCAGAAAATGTCACAACTCGAGGCTTGAACTGGCCTTTAAATCAAGAAAATTTAGATATTACCAGCAAAATTGGAACTCGTAACTTCGCGAAAGAAGATGAGGTGAATATAGAATTTGAAAATGGTAATTTAATTGTCTTTTTAGGAAATAAGGGAGTTCATCAATTTTAACGGAATTTTAAAATAAAAACCCAACTTTTTTTCTCAACTTTGCATTTCTAAAACGGTAAAATTTCAGCAACAATATGAAAATTAAATATTCAGAACTTATTGACCAAACTCTGTATTTCCCGACGGAAGAATTTAACGTCGCGGATAATACGCTTCAATTTCACGATATCCCTTTGATGGAAGTGATAGAGAAGTTTGGTACCCCTTTGAAATTTAATTATCTGCCGAAAATTTCAATGAATATTCAACGTGCAAAAGCATGGTTCAAAGAAGCATTTGAAATCAATGATTACAAGAAGAGCTATCGTTATTGCTACTGCACCAAGTCCAGTCATTTTGCTTTCGTTTTGGAAGAAGCCTTGAAAAACGATATTTCTTTGGAAACCTCTTCCGCGTATGATATCGACATCGTTAATTCTCTATATGAAAAAGGGAAGTTCGACAAAAACGTTGAAGTTATTTGCAACGGTTTCAAAACCGATGATTATTTAGCAAAAATCTCTGATCTTATCAATAAAGGGTTTGAAAATATTACGCCTATTTTAGATAATTACAGAGAGTTAGATAAACTGACAGAAAGCATTGACTGCAAATTTAATATCGGGATAAGAATTGCCTCGGAAGAGGAGCCGAAATTCGAATTTTATACTTCAAGATTGGGAATTGGTTATAAAGACATTATTCCTTATTACAGCCAAAAAATTGCAGACCATCCGAATGCGCGATTGAAAATGTTGCACTTTTTCATCAACACCGGAATCAAGGACACTGCTTATTACTGGAACGAATTATATAAATGTTTACGCGTTTACGCTCGTTTGAAAAAGATCGCTCCCGAAGTTGATTCCCTCAATATTGGTGGTGGATTTCCAATTAAAACTTCATTAAATTTCGATTACGATTACCAGTATATGGTCAACGAGATTGTATCTCAAATCAAAAAATTCTGCTTAGAAGAAGGTGTAGAAGAACCAAATATTTATACCGAATTCGGTAGTTTTACCGTTGGCGAAAGTGGTGGACATCTTTATAAAATAATCTCTCAAAAACGCCAGAATGACCGTGAAAAGTGGAACATGATCGATTCTTCTTTCATGACGACTTTGCCAGATACTTGGGCGATTTCCAGAAAGTTTATCATGCTTCCAATCAACCGTTGGGAAGATACTTACGAACGGGTATTTCTGGGTGGACTCACTTGTGATTCAGATGATTACTATAATTCTGAACAACATACGAATGCGATTTATTTACCAACCTTTAGCGATATAAGACCTTTGTACATCGGTTTTTTTAATACAGGTGCTTATCAGGAGACCATCGGTGGTTATGGCGGTGTTCATCACTGTTTGATGCCTCAGCCGAAACATATTTTGATCGATAAAGACGAAGAAGGCAACTTTACTTATTCCGTTTTCCGCGAAGAGCAGAAACCGGAAGATGTCTTGAAATTATTGGGATATTAAAAAATTGAAGGAGCAACATCATTGTCGCTCCTTTTTATTTGCAGTCCAGCTGTCCACTATATCTTTCTTTCGTCGTTCCTCCTCAATAAAGGATGCCAGTTTATCTCGTTTTTAGACGAGATTTCCATCTAGGCTAAAACAACTTTCAGGATTTCTTTTCAAAGATGATCGCTGCAAATCTTCTGTGAGCTGTGCATTTCACTAAAATTAATGTGACATCTAAGTGCTTATGTGGTTGAAATTTTGTTATCAGAACCTTAAAAACAGTTCTTCATTTTCTCAACCTCAATCTCCGAAAAGTCTGAAATCACCAAGTTTGCTTTCTCATAATTCTGACCAACAGAATGTTCACTTTTATACGCCGTACAGAAAATTCCAGCAGAATGAGCAGCGATAATTCCATTCGTAGAATCTTCGATAATCATGCAGTTTTCTTTGGGTTCGTCAGCAATTTCCGATGCAAGAAGAAAAATTTCCGGATGAGGTTTCGATTCTTTCAAATCGGCACCACTTATTTTTCCAATGAAATATTTTTCCAGTTCGAATTTTTCAAAAACCATATTGATCGTCGTCATACTTGCAGAAGACGCGAGCAAGAGTTTAATTCCGTTTGCAAAATAATTTTCAATCAAATTTCTAACTCCTGTAATTAGATGAAAGTCTGCATCGTTATAAAAATAGTCCTTGAAATATTTTCTTTTTATAAATGCTAGCTCTTCATGTGATTTTTGTAACTGAAATTTTTCAATCACGGTATTACAAACTTTTTTGGTTGAAGCTCCCGTAAAAGAAGTGTATAATTCTTCGGAAACCTCAATATTTAAATCTTTAAACATTTGAAAATATGCTCTTCTATGGAGTGGTTCGGTGTCAACGATCACTCCATCCATATCGAATAAAACAGCTTTTAATGGCATTGATTGGTTTTTGTAAAATTAAAAAATTTTGAATAATATATAAGATTAATTTGGGGAAAATCGGAAACTTCAATAAATAAAATCCCTACATTTTCTTATCTTTGAAAATCGAATTCTCAGTTTTTGAGAAAATATTTAAAAACGAATAATTATGAAAACATACGCAGATATTCCGGAAGAATTTGGTCAGCTAGAAACCTCTAAAGTAATGTTGATAACCGTTCCTTATGATGGAACTTCTACTTGGGGAAAAGGCGCGGATAAAGGCCCGGAACTTTTTTTAGATGCTTCCGAAAATATGGAATTGTACGATATCGAAACCAGTACAGAACCTTATTTGGAAGGCGTTTATCTTGCGGGAGATATCACAGAGAAATCTTCTCCTGAAGCCATGACAGAAGCGGTTTACAACAAAACAAAGGAACTCCTTGCTAATGACGGAAAGTTATTTACTCTTTTTGGTGGTGAACATTCCGTATCTATTGGATCGATACGTGCGGTTGGTGAGAAATATGAAAATCTAACGGTTTTGCAATTAGATGCACACACCGATTTGCGTCCTGACTTTCATGGTTCAACTTCTAATCATGCCTGTGCGGTTTATGAAGCGAGCCAAAAACATAATTTGGTTCAGGTAGGAATCCGTTCTTGCGATATTGGGGAAATAGAATATGTGAATAAGGAACAGTGTTTCTGGGCGCACCAAATTGCCAATAATGAAAACTGGATCAATGATGTGTTAGAGAAAGTTTCCGGAAACGTTTATATCACGATTGATTTGGATGCTTTCGATCCATCGATCGCTCCCTCAACGGGAACTCCGGAACCAGGTGGTTTACAATGGTATCCAACTTTGGAATTGTTGAGAAAGGTGTTTGAAAAATGCAATGTGGTTGCTTTTGATATTGTTGAATTAATGGATTCTCCAATGCCGAAACCGACTGCTTTCTTAGCAGCGAAACTGTATTATAAGATGTTGGCGTATTACCACATCAATAACAATTAAAAGTTAGATTTTATTAAATACAAAACCCATAGAATTTCTATGGGTTTTGCTTTTTTATCTTTCTAATAAAATATCATCAACATCTTTCATTCTGTTCATGACCGAACGTGCGTAAGAACAATGTGGATAAACTTTCCAGCTATTTTCGCGGGCGAATTTGATGCCTTCTTCGACTAAATATTTCCCCATTCCTTTTCCTTCGAATTTTGAATGAACCAAGACGTACGAAATAACTAATTTATTTTCGTCCGGGAAAATGGTGTAGGTCAATCTGCCTACTTCGTCCTCTTCCTTACTCAAAGTTAAAACGCCACCGTTTCCTGATCTGTTATTTTCGTATTTCATTGTAATCTTTTTTAGTTCCTTAAATTTAAGGAAAATAAATGGAAGAAAGATTCTCTAATTATGACTGACCTCGTTCGGATGCGATCATTGCAGCCCGACTTGAGTGGAGCTCTTTTTATGAAACGAAGTGGAATAAAAAAGCGGGAACGGAAGGCGGAAATCGCTGCCATAAAAAACAATAATAAATTAAAAAAGGTTCGGCTTTGCCAAATGTCTGCCCAAATCATCATTTACAGATCCTTTCCCGTGTAGAAATTATAGTCTTTAATGACGACGTTGATGAATTGTCGCTCCGTCATTTTGGTGGGATCAATTTCCAGTTTCAGAATCTCTTTGATTTTAGTTGACAGTTTTGAAACGACCTGGCGATCATCAATTTTCAGTGCTTTTTGATAATTTTCTTTAATGATTCTTACGTCGTTATCAGTTAAGGCGATCACTTGCGGGAAAAGAGGAATATAATCTTCTTTTAGGTTTTCTAAAATGGTATGTGAAATATTGACGCGGTTTTTTAATGAAATAACTGCGGTGCCGGAAGCAATTCCACCCAGTCTTTGGTTGTGTTTAGAAACGATCATGCTGACTAAACCGACCACGCCTGAATTGGAGAAAACATCAATCAATCGAAAGAACCACCGCATCAAATAGTCTCCGAAACTCGCTTGGAATCCATCGATTTTCACCACTTTTATTTTGAGAAGTTTCTTGCCAAAAGTCTGTCCTTCCATTAGACTTTCACTAACCAAAGTGTAAATGTGAATCGGAACCGTAAGGATAATATATACGGCCATTTGCGACCAATTATCAAGACCGTTGATATACGATGCGAAATTAAACACTTTGAAAAGAATCCAGAAAAGAATCAGAACATAGGCTCCTTTAATGAGAAGATCTATAATGAAGGCCAAAATGCGCTCACCAATACTCGCAGTATTGAAATTTATATTTACATTTTGTGAAGTATTTATGGCAATGAGCGACATATTTTTATTATTTTAGCATCGAATGAGAGAGGTTGCGTTTATCAAACAAAATAAAGAAAAATGGTTGGGAATCGAGCAGGTTATCGCTGGAAAAATTAAAAAAAATCCAGATGATCTCTCGTCGCTGTACATTAATTTGGTAAATGACTTATCGTTTGCACAAACTTATTATCCCAAAAGCAAAACCACGATTTATCTCAACAATCTTTCCTCGCTTATTTTCCAGCGAATTTATAAAACCAAACGGTCAGAACAAAATCGATTGTTGGAGTTTTTTAAAACTGAAGTTCCACTTTTGGTTCATCACTATCGTAGGTATTTATTTTATGCGTTCGGCTTCTTTATTCTTTTTACTTTAATTGGTTTTATTTCAGCGTATTACGACAAAGATTTTGTACGGATTATTTTGGGAGATGAATATGTGAACAAAACCATTGAGAATATTGAAAAAGGAAATGCGGTTGGCGTTTATCAGCAAGGTTCAAACTGGGGAAGTTCGATTGCTATTATTTTTAATAATCTTAAAGTTGGTGCTATTCTCTTTATTTACGGCGTTTTCGGTGGAGTAGGAACTTTATATGCGTTACTGCAAAATAGCATTATGCTCGGTTCATTTCAATACTTTTTCCATGAACATGGGGCGTTAAAAGAAAGTGCCAGTGGGATTTGGCTTCATGGAGTATTCGAAATTTTCAGCATGGTTGTGGAAGCGATGGCTGGATTAATTTTAGGAGCCTCAATTCTTTTTCCGAAAACTTATTCGCGATTTAATTCCTTTAAATTAGGTTTTAAAGATGCTTTTAAAATATTTTTAAGTACGGTTCCATTTACGATTGTCGCAGGATTTATTGAAGGTTATGTTACCAGATACGCTTTGGTAATGCCTGGATTTATTAATGTTCTGCTAATATTTGGGACGCTTTCGTTAATCGGCTACTATTATTTTATATATCCATATTTAGTAGCAAAAAAAACACAATTACATGATTCAATTTTATCAGAAGAGAGACTTCGGAACGTTCATTAGCGACACGTTTGCTTTTTTTAAAGAGCACGGGAAAAACTATTTCAAAAATTATCTTTTAATCAATGGGATTTTATTAATTCTGATGGTGATTATTTTTGTCTTGGGTTATCGGGAGTTATTTTCGCAAATGTTGGGCTCGAATACCAGCGGACAGAATTATTATTTTGAAGCCTATTTTCAAGAGAATCAAGCGGTGCTGATTTTAGTATCCACCATTGTATTTATTCTATTTCTGGCAGTGACCATGGTTTCGTATTCTTATCCGATTTTATATCTGAAAAGATTAACAGAAACTGGAAATAAGAACATTAAAGCCGATGAGATTTTAAACGATTTGAAAAATAATGTCGGGCGGTTTTTTAAATTATTTCTCGGATTGTTTTTTATTGTAACTCCATTAGCAATGATCGTTTTCGGGTTAACGGTGGTTTTAATGTTTATCCTTATCGGATTCTTTTTACTGATATTATTGGGACCAGCCTTGATGAACGTCGTGAATTTTTTAATGTTCGATTATTTCAATACGAGAAAAGGATTTTTTGAATCTTTAAGTTATGCCGTAAGAGCGCAATTCTCCTATAAAAATGGAAGAGAAAAATCTCCATTTTGGAAATATTGGGGTTCGACCATTGTCATGTATTTTATTATTCAAACGGTATCTTCTATTTTCACTATGATCCCAATGATGTTCATTTTTGGTGGAATGATGACGATTCCGGAAACTGGCGAATTACAACAAAATCCTTTTGAAGGTCCGATGGGAATTTTCATTTTTATCTTGTATGGCGTATCGCTTCTATTTTCATTTTTAATGATGAACGTTATTTTCGTCAACTCCGGTTTGCAGTATTACGACAGCCGAACAGACCTTCACAGAAACGTAGACTTATCAGAAATTGATACGATTGGCACCCATGAAATTTAGGATAGTCATCTTCATTTCTCTATTACAATTTATATCCGGAAGTTCTCAGGAACTTCCGCCACCACCGATGTCCGGTTATAAAGATTCTGTGCAAATTTCTAAAAACGGGCAGTATTATACCGATTCTCTTTTGCTTGAAAAACCGACGACCGATAATATTGTTTTTTCAAAAAGTTTTGAAGAGAAATTTCAATCCAAATACAAAGGTTCAGATTACGATTACACGACTATAAAACCAAGAGAATCGCTTTGGCAAAAAATTCAGAAAAGAATTCGCAAAATTCTGGAATCGATTTTTGGCAAAGTTGACCCAAACAAAACGGAAAAATATGCTGAGAATATTATGCGAATTTTTGCGATAATCGTTATCGGGTTTGTCCTTTACTTTTTAATAAAATTTTTATTGGGCAAAGACGGAAATTTCTTTTTCAGCAAGAAAAATAAAAAATTCAAAATTGCCGATCAGGATCTTCACGAGAATATCCACGAAATTAATTTCAGCGAAAGCATTAAAAAATTTGAACGACAGAAAGATTACCGTTCTGCAGTTCGCTATCAATTTTTATTAGTCTTAAAGAAATTGGCTGATAAAAAGCTCATTACCTGGAATGCCGAAAAAACCAATAAGGATTATTTGTCAGAGTTAAAAACCAAAGAATTAAAAATGGGTTTCAAAGAACTGGCTTATATTTTCGATTATGTTTGGTATGGTGAATTTGAGGTGAATGAAGAGAATTATAATACCTTCAAACAGAAGTTTTTAAATTTTAAGATATAAAGAAACCTTGTTGAGGTTTTAATAAATATGAATAAGACGTTCAAATTATATGGTTTAATTTTCATCATCGTGATGGTGGTTTTGGCGTTGCTGGAATTGAGCAAATCCGCCGTTACCGATTGGCGTAAAAATTTCGACGTTAATGAAAAATCACCTTTCGGACTTTTTATTTTTTCTAAAGAAGTTGATCAACTGTTGAATGATAAAGTAAAACGAACCAATTTTTCACCTTATGACTTCTACAAAACTCAAAAATTAAAACCGCATAACATCTTAATAATCGAGTCAGAAATAGATTCGGAATCCTGGAACAAAATTCTTCAGAACGTAAAAAAAGGTTCAGACGCAATGGTACTAACCGGTTCCTTTAGTCGAAAGATAGCAGATTCTCTTGGATTCTTTGTGTCCAAGGTCAATTATGAAGACCGTTATTTGTTAACATTAACTGATCATAAATTTTCGAAGGATTCATTACTGTTAGATAAGCTACCCTCAGGAAAAGTATTTGAACTGATTATCGAAAAACATGAAATTTTAGGAATAGAAGAAAGTGAAACTAAAATTGCAAATTTTATAAAGATTAATCACGGGAAAGGTCATCTTTATTTACATTCAGAACCTTTGATATTGACCAATTACTATTTACTAAAACCCGGAAACGAGAAATATGTTCAAGATGTATTTTCTTATCTACCTAATCGTGAAACAGTTTGGTTTTCAGGTGATAATAAAAATGTAGCAGAATCTCGTTCGCCGTTGCGATTTATTTTAGCCAGTCCTGGTTTGCGTTATGCTTGGTGGTTATTATTAGGCGGACTTTTACTGTTTATCATTTTTAATGCAAAACGCAAACAGAGAATTGTTCCCATTATTGAAGCCAAGAAAAATAAATCGGTTGAATTTGTAAAAAGCATCGGGAATTTATATTTACAGGAAGGAGATTTTCACGATATGATGGCCAAGAAAGCGCAATACTTTCTGAATCGGGTGAGAATGGATTTAATGATTGATACCAAAGATTTAGATGAGAAATTTATCAACCTTCTCCATTTGAAAACAGGAAAAAGTGTGGAGAAAATTAAAGAAGCCACCGAATTGATAAAAAAAGGACAGGATCCTTATGCAAGCGTGATGCAGGCAGATTTAATGAAAATGAATAAGTTGTTAGACGAGATTTTACTTTAAAATCACAGCAATTTAAATTAAAATAGAATACCATTGAACCCAATATAATTATGGAAAATTTTGAAAATCAAAATCAAGAAAATACAAATACAGAATTTCATTCCCGATTGGATATGACCGAACTTCAACAAAGTCTGGAATTGGTAAAAGCCGAAATTGGAAAAGTAATTATCGGGCAAGAATCGATGATTGAACATTTATTGGTCGCGCTTTTATCCAATGGACACGTTTTGATAGAAGGTGTGCCGGGCGTGGCGAAAACCATTACGGCAAAATTATTGGCAAAAACGATCGATGTTGGTTTCAGTAGAATTCAGTTTACACCAGATTTAATGCCGTCAGATATTTTGGGAACTTCTATTTTTAACGTTAAAAATTCTGAGTTTGAATTTAAAAAAGGACCCATATTTTCCAGTTTTATTTTGATTGATGAGATCAACCGTTCACCAGCAAAAACGCAAGCTGCTTTGTTTGAAGTCATGGAAGAACGCCAAATCACCATAGATGGAAAACAGTACGAAATGCAGGAACCTTTCCTCGTTGTTGCTACTCAAAATCCAATTGAGCACGAAGGAACGTATCGACTTCCGGAAGCCCAACTCGACCGTTTTCTTTTCAAAATAAATGTCGGTTATCCGAATCTTTCGCAAGAAGTACAAATCATTAAAAACCAACATGAAAATAGATTAGAAGATAAAACCGATGCCGTTCAGAAAGTGATTTCCGGAGCGCAGTTGAAAATGTATCAGAATCTTGTAAAAGATGTGGTCGTGGAAACTCATTTGTTAGAATATATCGCAAAAATTATAGTGAACACGAGAGAGAATCAATTCCTCTATTTAGGTGCTTCACCGAGAGCAAGTCTGGCTTTATTGACGGCGTCCAAATCTTTTGCCGCCGTTCGTGGAAGAGATTTCGTAACACCAGAAGATATCAAAGAGGCAAGTTACGCCGTTCTGCGCCATCGCGTAATGGTTTCCCCCGAACATGAAATGGAGGGTTTAACTGCCGATGAAATTATTCGTCAGATTCTGGAAGCAATTGAAATTCCGAGATAGTAAATTATATAACCACAAAAGGCACAAAAGTTTTCGTCTAAAAGACTTAATATTTCTTTTAAAAGGAAGAAAAAAGAGGAGGATCTATGCTGTAAACATTCATCAAAAAACAAAGTTATGATTACACAAAGTTTTTTAACAGATTTGACTTACAAAATTAATGGTGCCGCAATTGAAGTTCACAAGAATTTAGGTCCCGGACTGCTTGAAATGGTTTATCATAAATGCTTGATTGAAGAATTTACCTTAAGAAATATTAATTTTAAAAGTGAAGTTGTGGTCCCTATTATTTATAAAGGTAAAAGTTTAAATTGTGATTTAAGATGTGATTTTTTAGTTGAAAATCTAATTGTTGTAGAAATAAAATCAGTTTCGACAGTAAGTGATATCCATAGAGCACAGTTACTAAATTACATGAATTTATTAAAAGTTCCAAAGGGAATATTGTTAAATTTCAATGTCATCAACCTTTATCACGAAGGACAAGAAACCTTAGTAAATAAATATTATGAAATGTTAATGTAAACGCAAATCTTATTTATTCCTTTAAAGGGAAAAAAAATCAACTTTAATAGCTGAGAACTTTTGTGCCTTTTGTGGTGAAAATTTTAAAAGAAATGAAAAACCTATACATCAATAACCGTTTTTTCTTCACGCTTTTTGGCGTGGGATTTATCTATGTGCTGGCTTTTTTCTTTCCAGTATTGATGTGGGCTGCGCATGGTTTATTGATTTTGGTGGTGATTGCTTTTATTGTGGATTTCATGCTTTTATTTAATCAAAAAAATGCGGTGCAGGCACAAAGAATTTTACCGGAAAAATTATCAAATGGCGATCAGAATTCTATAAAAATTGATCTAAAAAACAATTATCCTTTTACCATTAAAACAAAGGTTATTGACGAAATTCCGTTTCAGTTTCAAAAGCGCGATTTTAATATTGAAAGAACCATTGATAAAAATAAAAATATCCTTTTTGAGTATATTTTAGAACCGAAAGAACGCGGTGAATACAGTTTTGGGAACCTTAATGTATTTGCGCAGTCACCTTTAGGATTGGTTTCTAAGAGATTTACTTTTCAGAAAGAAGCGATTTTGCCGAGCTATCCGTCGTTTATTCATTTAAGAAAATATGAATTGATGGCGCTCCAAAACGAATTTCTTTTAGGTGGAATTAAAAAGATCCGCAAACTCGGTCACACGATGGAGTTTGAGCAGATCAAAGAATATGTGCCCGGAGATGACGTGCGAACCATTAACTGGAAAGCGACTTCGAAACGAAATCAGTTGATGGTGAATCAGTTTCAGGATGAGAAATCACAACGAATCTTTATGTTGATTGATAACGGCAGAACGATGCAAATGCCTTTCAATGGATTGAGTTTACTCGATTATTCCATTAATGCTACAATGGCTCTAAGTCACATTATTCTCAAAAAAAATGACCGCGCCGGAATGATGACGTTCTCCAAGAAGACAGAGCACAAAGTGGCTGCGGATAATAAATCGGGACAGTTGAGAAAGATCTCTGAAGCACTTTATAATATTCAAACCAACTCATACGAAAGTGACTTTAGTCGATTATATCAGGATGTAAAATATACGATTGGACAAAGAAGTTTGATTTTACTTTTTACCAATTTCGAAACTTTGGATGCCGTAAATCGACAAATGAAATATTTGCGTGGAATTGCGAAAAACCATTTGTTGGTGATTATTTTCTTTAAAAATGCGGAACTTCAAAGTGTAATCAACTCTAATCCGGAAAACATTCAGGAAGTGTATGATGAGATCATCGCCGAGAAGTTCGAGTACGAAAAAAAATTAATTATTCAGGAACTTCGAAAGTTTGGAATTTACACCGTTTATACTTTGCCTGAAAATTTGAATATTGAAGTCATTAATAAATATTTGGAAATTAAAGCAAGAGGGATTTTGTAATTAAAATCTCAATTTTTACTTATCCAATTTAAACAATCATTATTATGAAAATTACCCTTAATAGAATCAACGACGATTATTTATTTGAATGCACCAATTCGTTGGGCAACAAAATACTTTTAAACAATACTTCGCAATCAGAAAGTAAAGAAGGTGTTTCTCCGATGGAAACTATTTTAATGGCCGTAGCAGGTTGCAGTGGAATCGACATGGTTTCAATCCTAAAAAAGCAAAGACAGGAAATCACGGGATTCAAAGCAGAAGTAGAAGGCGAAAGAATTCAGGTTGACGAAGCCAAACCATTTAAAACCATTATCGTGAAGTTTTTTGTCGAAGGAAATATCGATCGTACAAAAGCAGAACGAGCTGCGGCACTTTCATTCGAAAAATATTGTTCTGTTTCAAAAACCATGGAGCCGAATGTAACGGTGAATTATGAGGTTTTTGTGAATGGCGAGAAAGTGGGAATATAATCCTTTAGCCACAAAAGGTACAAAAGAGTAATTCAGAAAAGATCGGAAATCAAAAGTTTGCAAAAATGAAATTTGTTTCACTTTTACAAACTTTTGTATAATTTAAAATTTAATATATTCCGTTGTGCTTTTGCGGTAAAAACTTTTTAGGTCTAAAATCTATTGCGGTCTCGATCCCATTCTCGGCTGAATTAATTTGGCAATGGTAGCCGTCCAGCCGGTTTGGTGAGAAGCGCCGATTCCTTCACCGGTATCACCGTTGAAATATTCGTGAAACATAATATAGTTTTTGAAGAATTCATTGTGATTCAATAGATCATTTCCACCATTGAACGGTCTGTTTCCGTGTTCATCTTTGCTGAAAATAGAGTAGAGGCGTTTGCTTAAATCATTTGCCACAAAATCTAAATTTCGCATTTCATTACTGTTAGCAGGATATTCGATTTGAAAATTATCTTCATAATAGTAATGAAAACGCTGTAGACTTTCCACAATCAGAAAATTAATGGGGAACCAGATCGGCCCACGCCAGTTACTGTTGCCTCCAAACATACTGCTGTCACTTTCGGCAGGCGTATATTTAACATTGAATTGTTTGCCATCTACGGAAAAAGTGAAAGGGTTTTCTTCGTATACTTTCGACAGAGATCGAATTCCATAATCAGATAAAAATTCTTTTTCATCTACCATTCGGCTTAAAACTCTTTTTAATCTTGTTTTTCTTAAGATACTCATTAAGTGTTTTCCTCCTTTTCCTTCTACTTCCCAATGCGAAACTAAATCTGCAAGTTTCGGTTTGTTTTTAAGAATCCATTCCATTCTTTCCCTGAAGTTAGGAAGTTTTTCTAATAGATCATGTTCAACAATTTCCACAGCAAACAAAGGAATCAAACCAACAATACTTCTTAATTTAAGCGGAATAGAATCCCCGTTGTTTAATTGTAAAAGGTCATAGAAAAATCCATCTTCCTCATTCCATAATCCATTTTTAAGCTGTCCAATATTTTCCATTGCTTCAGCTATATATAAGTAGTGCTCAAAGAATTTAATCGCCATATCCTCATAAATTGGATTGTAAAGCGCTAACTCCATTGATATTCGCATCATATTCAAAGCAAACATCGCCATCCAGCTTGTTCCATCTGCTTGTTCCAGATGATCCCCGTTTTTAAATTCCATGTTTCGGTCGAAGGCGCCAATATTATCAAGGCCCAGAAATCCACCACCGAAGACGTTATTACCATTTTTATCTTTTCGGTTGACCCACCAGGTAAAATTGAGTAATAACTTTTGAAAAACACTTTCCAGGAAGGGAATGTCTGGTTTGCCATTCGTATGCTCATCGATTTTAAAAACGCGGAAAGTAGACCATGCATGAACAGGAGGATTTACGTCGCTGAAGTCCCATTCGTATGCAGGAAGTTGACCATTAGGATGAATATACCACTCTTTTGTTAGCAGTTTCAACTGGCTTTTTGCAAAGGTAGAATCAAGGATTGCAAAAGGAACACAGTGGAAGGCCAAATCCCAGGTTGCAAACCATGGGTATTCCCATTTGTCTGGCATAGAAATAATATCTTTATTCTGCATATGCTCCCACTCTGTGTTTCTCACGAAGTGATCAAATTGTCGGGGAGCTTCCAAATTAGGATCGCCATTCAGCCATTTTGAAACATTGTAATGGTAAAATTGCTTATTCCATAAAAGACCCGCAAATGCCTGTCGCTGAACGTTTCTCTCCTCTTCGTTTTTAATCTCACTTTGGATTTCGCCATAGAAATCTGCGGTTTCTTGTTTTCTTAAACTAAATACTTCGTCGAAGTCAAAAAACGCATTTTCCATGTCATGCGGACTGAGTCTAAAGTCAAATATTTTTGTTTCACCTGCTTCAACTTCTTCCTCGATAAGAAAACTTGCTTTAGTTCCAAATCCTTCTGGATTAATTGCAGTGTCATCTCCATTAACGAGGAAATTATTGATACCATCTTTGAAAAAGTGAGCGCTATTTTTAGTGCCGGCGACTATATTTGGATTACTTTCGTTATCACAAAAAACAGCTTTAGTCTTAGGATTTCTAGCATATAATTTTTTTAAGGGAAGAGATTCGTGATTGATTTCAATGATTCCGTGTTGCTCCGATTTTAGTTGTGGTTTATAAGATCCATATCCCCAAGTCCAGTTATTTCTGAACCAAACAGTGGGCAAAACGACTATTGGTGCTTTTTCCTTACTTCGGTTGACAACGGTTACACGAATGAGAAAATCATCGTGGTTTATTTTGGCGTATTCAATGAAAATGTCAAAGTAATTATCGTTGGCAAAAACCTGGGTGTCAACAAGTTCATATTCGGGTTCATCTTTTGTTCTTCTCCCATTTTCCGCGATTAAATCATCATAAGGAAATTCAGTAATCGGATATTTATATACCATTTTCATGTAAGAATGGGTAGGTGTATTATCCAAATAGTAATACATTTCTTTTACATCTTCACCGTGATTTCCCTCGTGATTACTTAAGCCGAAAAATCGCTCTTTTAACATTTTATCTTTACGATTCCAAAATGATAGACCAAAACAAATACGTTGTTTACTATCACAAATTCCCGCAATTCCATCTTCACTCCATCGATATGCTCTGCTGCATGCTTCCCTATAAGTCGTGAATCCCCACGCATTTCCGGTGGCACTGTAGTCTTCGCGAACCGTTCCCCATTGTCTGTTACTCACATAAGGGCCCCATGTTCTCCAGTTTTCATCACGCATTCTATCTTTCTCGGTCATCATTATCAAAATTTCTGCGACTAAATTAGCGAATAAAAAAATTTAACAATGTTTGTGAGGTTTCATTTTAATGCTTTCCTTTGCAACGAAATAAGTTCATTTACATATTGAAAATGTTATTAAGAAAGGTGGAGAGATTAGACTCAATGAAACCTTGGCAACCCTTCGGAAACGAAGAAGGTGCTACATTCTATCCCAATTTGGGAAGAGATAACAGAAACTTTTATTACCATTCTTCGGTAGCATTTTCAATTTTAATTTTATATAAAATTGGAAAATTCGCTACAACATATCAAACTCAAAAATCATCCATTAGTATCAGGAAAAATCCTTGATATTGATTTATCGTATCAACTATTTGGTCAGGATTTACATTCTGCACCAATCATTTTAGTTAATCACGCCTTGACCGGAAATTCAATTGTTACCGGTGAAAACGGCTGGTGGAATTCTTTGATCGGTGATAACAAAATCATTGATACTGCCATTTATACGGTCGTTTGTTTTAATATTCCCGGAAACGGTTTCGATGGAAATTTAATCGAAAACTATCACGATTTTACTTCGAAAGACGTTGCAAATGTTTTTCTTTCGGGCTTAAATTTTTTGAATATGACCAAACTTCATACTTTAATTGGCGGTTCATTGGGCGGGGCGATTGGATGGGAAATGTTAGCGATAAATCCTGATTTAGCAGAATATTTCATTCCGATTGCGTGCGATTATAAAACTTCAGATTGGTTGCATGCGCAATGTGTGGTTCAGCAGTTTTTATTGAATCAACCAGATCAACCTTTGCAAAAAGCCAGAGTACACGCGATGTTATGTTACCGCACTCCAGCATCTTTAAATGATAGATTTAAGAATGAAATTCATCCTGAAAAACAAATCTTAAAATCACACGACTGGCTCAATTATCACGGCGAAAAATTAAATGAACGATTTAGTTTAAGCGCATATCAATTGATGAATCATTTGCTGATGACCATTCATGTTGATGACGAAAAACTGAAGGAGATCAAAGCAGACATTCATCTCATCGGCGTCGATTCTGATTTGTTTTTTCCAGCTTTTGAAATGCACAGGTGTCGAGATTCTTTAATGCCAACAAAATCAAACACTTTCTATCACGAAATAAAATCCATTCATGGCCACGATGCTTTTTTAATGGAATACGAACAACTCAATCAAATTTTAAATACGATCATTCATGAAAAATAATAACGAAATAAAGATTTTAAAACATAAGTCCATCATCAAGTTCGAAGGAAAAGATTTCTTAGGAGAAGTTGGGATAGACGGCAGAATCTTTAAAGCATTGACTTACGCCAGAATAAGCGTAGGCGTGATTTCACAACAATCAGCAGAAAATGGTCTTTCTGTTTTGGTGAACGAAAGCGATTCTGAAAAAGCAGTAAATTGTTTAATTAACGAATTTGAAAACGAGAGAAAGTCAGGAAAGGTAAACCAGATTTTTAGTGTTAACAATGTTTCAGTCTTAGGCTTTGTTGCCAAAGATTTTAATAAGATTTTATCCGAATTAGCAAGAAATAATATTTTTCCTCTGATTTTAAATCAAGTTGCCTCAGAGAACAAAGTCAATATTGTAGTGACTTCTTCACAAGATCAGAAAGCCAAAAACATTATTGAAGCTGAGATTTTTGCGAAGCCTAAAACGGTTCACTTGGCGATGATTGGACATGGAAAAGTAGGTTCAGTTCTCATTGATCAGGTGTTAAAAAGCGCTGAAGTAATCAGAAACCGTAAAAAAATTGACTTAAAAATCGTAGCCGTCGCGAATTCCAGAAAAATGGTTTTCAATAAATACGGATTTGATGAAAGCTGGTCAGATGATCTTTTAGTCGCAGAAAATGTTTCTAATATGGATTCGTTAATTAAGTTTTCACAAGTTAATCAGTTAGAAAATCTAATCGTAGTTGATAATACGGCAAGTACAGATTTTGTTAAGAAATATACGCTTTTGGCAGAGAGTGGATTTGATTTGGTCTCTTCCAATAAGATTTTCAATACGTTATCCATTTCTGAATACCGGGATTTCCGTCATGTTTTAAATAAAAAAAACAAAAAATATTTGTACGAAACGAATGTCGGTGCAGGTTTACCCTTAATTGATACCATTAAATTATTGCATTTGTCAGGAGAGAATATTACGAGAATCAAGGGAGTTTTCTCTGGATCACTCAGTTATATTTTTAATAATTTTTCGGTGCGGGTGGAGAAGTTTTCAACCATTTTGAAAGAAGCAATGGAGCAAGGATTTACGGAGCCCGATCCACGTGAGGATTTGTCTGGAAATGATGTTGCCCGAAAATTATTAATCTTAGCAAGAGAGTTGGATTTGAGTAATGAATTTACAGATATCAATATCGAAAGTTTAATTCCGAATCAGTTAGCACATCTTGATAAAAACGATTTCCTCGATAATTTAGATGATTTAGATGCTCATTTTGAAGAAGTAAAAGAGAATCAAAAAGAAAATCATGTTTTACGTTTGGTTGGAGATTTACATGGCGATTTACAACAGGAAAAAGGAGAGCTCGATGTTCAATTAATTTCTGTTCCGGCCAATTCGGCTCTTGGACAATTGAAAGGTTCAGATTCTATATTTGAAATTTACACTGAAAGTTATGGTGAGAATCCGATCGTAATTATGGGTGCTGGAGCCGGAGCAAAAGTAACTGCCAGAGGAGTATTCGGAGATATTTTAAGATTGTCCGAAAACAAATAATTGTCTTTTTAATTTTATTTAAAACAAATGGAAAATACAGAGACACTTTATAAAGCATTAAATAAAAGAATCCTAGTCCTCGATGGTGCGATGGGAACAATGCTGCAACGCTACAGATTCACGGAAGAAGATTACCGAGGCGAAAGATTTAAAGATTGGGAATATTCTTTAAAAGGAAATAACGATTTGCTTTCACTCACGCAGCCACAAGCGATTGAAGAAGTTCACCGAAAGTATTTAGAAGCCGACGCCGATATTATCGAAACCAATACTTTTTCTGGAACCACAATCGCCATGGCTGATTATCACATGGAAGATTTGGTTTATGAACTCAACTACGAATCTGCAAAAATTGCGAGAAAGGTATGCGATGAATTCACACTTCAAAATCCTGACAAACCACGATTCGTTGCTGGTTCGATGGGGCCAACAAATAAGACTGCGAGTTTAAGTCCGGATGTTAACGATCCAGGTTATCGCGCAATTACTTTTGATGAATTGCGAATTGCATACAAATTACAAGCAGAAGCATTGTTAGACGGAGGTTCAGATATCCTTTTGGTCGAAACAATTTTCGATACTTTAAATGCGAAAGCCGCACTTTTTGCCATAGATGAAATTCAGGAGGAAAGAAATATTAAAATTCCAATTATGGTTTCAGGAACGATTACCGACGCATCGGGACGAACCCTGAGCGGACAAACCGCTGAAGCATTTCTAATTTCTATTTCACATTTGAATTTATTAAGTGTCGGCTTAAACTGCGCTTTAGGAGCAAAACAATTAACGCCGTATTTAGAAACTTTATCCAAGAATTCAGATTTCTTTATTTCTGCATATCCGAACGCTGGATTACCAAATGCTTTTGGACAATACGATGAAACCCCAGAATTTATGGCAGAACAAGTTCGTGAGTATGCAGAAAAAGGACTCATCAATATTATTGGTGGTTGCTGTGGAACGACGCCACCACACATTAAAGCAATTGCCGATTTGGTGAAGGATTATGAACCTAGGAAAATTAGTGTTGAATCGTAGATCAATAAATATTGAATTTCGTAAAGCAGTAAAGCAATAAAGCAATAAATCCACGAAGTGACGCAATTAAAAGCATTGATTCACACTTTATATTTTTCATTGGGCTATACCCAATGTTAATGATTACGCCACTTCGCGGCTTTATAAAAGAATAAAAAAATGAAATATTTAAAACTCTCAGGTCTCGAACCTTTAATTATAACGCCTGAATCCAACTTTATTAATGTTGGAGAAAGAACAAATGTCGCGGGTTCTAAAAAGTTTCTGCGATTAATAAAAGAAGAAAAATATTCTGAAGCACTTGATATTGCACGTGATCAGGTTGATGGCGGTGCGCAAATCCTGGACGTCAATTTTGATGATGGATTGCTTGACGGAAAATATGCCATGGTGAAATTCCTAAATCTGATTGCATCTGAACCCGACATTTCTCGAATTCCAATTATGATTGATTCTTCGAAATGGGAGATTTTGGAAGCTGGATTACAGGTTGTTCAGGGAAAATGTGTAGTGAATTCGATCAGTTTGAAAGAAGGTGAAGCAGAATTTATTCATCACGCAAAAACGATTAAAAGATATGGAGCTGCAGTGATTGTAATGGCCTTTGATGAAAACGGACAAGCAGATAATTACGACCGAAGAATAGAAATCTGTAAGCGGTCTTATGATATTTTGGTCAACCAAGTTGGCTTTGCATCCGAAAATATTATTTTCGATTTGAATATTTTCCCTGTTGCGACAGGAATGGATGAACATTGTAGAAATGCTCTGGACTTTATTGAAGCCACAAAATGGGTTCGTGAAAATTTACCGAATGTTTCGGTGAGTGGCGGAGTTTCTAATGTTTCGTTTTCGTTTAGAGGAAATGATAATGTTCGGGAAGCGATGCATTCGGTTTTTCTGTATCACGCGATCAAAGCGGGAATGAATATGGGAATCGTGAATCCATCAATGTTAGAAGTTTATGATGAAATTCCAAAAGAACTATTAGAATTAGTTGAAGATGTAATGCTCGATCGAAGAGAAGATTCCACAGAAAGATTACTTGATTATTCTGAAAGAGTAAAATCCACTAGAAAAGAATTCGTAGAAGAATTAGAATGGCGGAAAGAACCATTACAAGATCGAATTACACACGCTTTAGTAAAAGGAATCGACCGATTTATTATTAAAGATGTAGAAGAAGCAAGAACAGTTGCTAAAAGACCTTTGGATGTTATTGAAATTAATTTGATGACCGGAATGGGCGTTGTCGGTGATTTATTTGGAAGTGGAAAAATGTTTTTACCGCAGGTTGTAAAATCAGCAAGAGTGATGAAAAAAGCTGTGGCGTACTTGCAGCCTTTTATCGAAGCAGAAAAAGATGAGAAGCAAAAACCAAACGGAAAAATTCTGATGGCGACCGTAAAAGGCGATGTCCACGATATCGGTAAAAATATTGTGAGCGTAGTTTTAGGTTGTAACAATTATGAAATCATCGACTTGGGTGTGATGGTTCCGGCGGATAAAATTATTCAGGCAGCGATCGATCACCAAGTTGATGTGATTGGATTGAGTGGACTGATTACACCAAGTTTAGATGAAATGGTGCACGTCGCCGATGAATTGCAAAGAAAGAACTTGCATTTCCCTTTATTGATCGGTGGAGCCACAACTTCTAAAGCGCATACCGCGGTAAAAATATTCCCTAAGTATGGAAATACCGTCGTTCATGTGAATGATGCTTCAAGGGCAGTTGGCGTGGTTTCGCAGCTTTTGGATCATAATAATGTGCAGTATAAAGCGGATTTGAAGATCGATTACGAAGATTTCCGGGTTAAATTTTTAAACCGACAAATTGATAAAGAATATGTCACAATCGAAAAAGCGAGAAAACAAAACTTCACCATAGACTGGGAAAATGAAGAAATAACGAAACCTAAAAATTTAGGAATTCATATTATTGAAAATCAAGACTTAATAGAATTGCTTGACTTTATGGACTGGACTCCTTTTTTCAGAAGTTGGGAATTGCATGGAAAATATCCGCAGATTCTAACAGATGAGGTTGTTGGTGAGCAAGCCACTGAATTGTTCAAAGAAGCAAAAGTAATATTAGATAAAATTCTGAATGAAAAACTATTTACAGCCAAAGGAATATTTGGAATTTTCCCAGCAAATGCTAATGAACAAGATGATATTCTGGTCTATGATGAACAGAAAAATGAACTGGCGAAATTCCATACGCTAAGACAGCAACTGAAGAAATCTGCAGGAAAAGAATATCACGCCTTGAGTGATTTTATCGCTCCTGAAAGTTCAGGTAAACAAGATTATGTTGGAGCGTTTGCCGTGACAACTGGCTTTGGAACGGAGGAATTGGCTCAAACCTATTATGATGACGGCGATGATTACAATGCAATTATTGTGAAAGCGTTAGCGGACCGTTTAGCAGAAGCGTTTGCCGAATTTTTACATCATAAAGTTCGAACAGAATTCTGGGGTTATGCGGCAGATGAAACTTTAGAAAACGAAGATTTAATCGCGGAGAAATATTTAGGAATTCGACCTGCTCCTGGCTATCCTGCTTGTCCAGATCATTTGGAAAAAACAACGATTTGGGATTTGCTAAAAGTAAAAGAAAATATCGGTTTAGAATTGACAGAAAGTTTAGCCATGTTTCCAACTGCAGCAGTCTCGGGATATTATTTTGGAAATCCAAAATCGAAGTATTTTGGGGTTGGAAAAATTTCTGAAGATCAATTGAAAGATTACGCTGAAAGAAAAGGAGTTGATGTAGACTTTGCCCGAAAATGGTTGAGTCCGAACCTGGCAGATTAAGCGAGAACTGCGTGAGCGATGGTAGTGGAAATCCCGGAGTAAGCGTGGGAGAAAGCGATGGCGCGAGGAATTGTAGCGGACAGCGCGACCCGAGTTGTGGGAAAAGCGTTGGCGAGGGACACGCCCAAAAGAAACTTTGAATATTGAATTTTAGACTTTAAACTAATCAAATGAAAATTACTGATCATATTATTAATGCCAACGGAAAAACGTTGTTCTCTATAGAAATTGTTCCGCCAACGAAGGGAACGGGAATCGAGGATCTGTATAAAAATATTGATCCTTTAATGGAATTTAAACCACCTTTTATTGACGTAACGACTTCGCGGGAAGAATTTATTTATTTGGATAAAGGCAACGGTTTGATGGAGCGAAAAACGACCAGAATGCGTCCGGGAACTTTGGGGATTTGTGCAGCGATTCAGCATAAATATAATGTAGATACAGTTCCGCACGTGCTTTGTGGAGGTTTTACAAAAGAAGAAACCGAGTATCTTTTGGTAGATTGTATGTATCTGGGAATTGAGAATATTATGGCTTTACGAGGTGATGCGATGAAAGGACAGCAGTATTTTGAAGCGACTGAAGGCGGACATAAAAATGCAATGGATCTGGTTCATCAAATCAATGATTTAGGTCGAGGAAAGTATTTACATGAAGAGAAAGATTGTGACGAATATAACAAGTTTTGTATTGGTGTCGCCGGTTATCCAGAAAAACATATTGAAGCACCATCTATGAATTACGATTTAAAATGGCTGAAAGAAAAAGTAGATAACGGTGCGGATTATATTGTGACGCAGATGTTTTTCGAGAACAAAAAGTTTGTTGAATTTGTAAAAAGCGCCAGAGAAATAGGAATTACAGTTCCAATTATTCCAGGAATTAAACCCATTGCTACGAAAAAGCAATTGCAACTTTTACCGCAAGTTTTTAAAATTGATTTACCAGAAGATTTAATTTCGGCCGTTGAAAATGCGAAAGATAATGCGGCCGTAAAACAAATCGGAGTGGAATGGGCAATCAACCAATGCCGAGAATTACTCGATTTTGGTGTACCGGTTTTGCACTTTTATTCGATGGGTAAAAGTGATAATATTAAAAAAATCGCAAGGGAATTATTTTAAAGCCGGGAGAAATATTACGCATCCAGTTTGTTATATTTCCGCATTAAATTTTCGTAAAAATTTTGGGGCAACATCCATTTTAATGGAACACCAATTCGCTGTCCGAATTTTGCAAAATAAAAATGGGCTTTCCAGGTTTTTTTCTCTAGTAGCTTTTCAATATATTCTGCAACTTCGAGTGGTTCAGTTCCTTCGTCCACATGGGAATTCATCAACCCATAAACTTTATTAAAAGTTTTTTGATAAGGTTCTGAAACTTTAGTTTTAACTCTGTTTTCTGCAATATTTGTTTTAATGTCGCCTAAATGCAACGCACAAACTTGAATATTCCAGGGGGAAACTTCGTACCGAATGGCTTCTGTGACTTTATCTACAGCAGCTTTTGAGGCTGAATAAAATCCACGAAACGGAAGACCCATTTCACTTCCGATACTGGAAACATTGATGATTTTTCCTGCTTTCTGTTCGCGCATTTTTGGTAAAACTGCGGTCATCATTTGCACAGAACCAACTAAATTCAAACTGAATAATTTCAGAATCTCGTCTTGTGAAGAATCTTCTACGGCACCAACCATGCCCATTCCGGCGTTATTGATAAGGACATCAATTCTGGTCTCGGTTTTCAAAACTTCAGCAATTGCATTTTGAACTTGAAGGTTATCGGTAATATCGGTCGGAATCGTTTTAAAGTAATCCGATTCTATATTTTTTCTGCTTAATCCGAACACGGTATGTCCCTTTTTTCCGAGATATTCGGCCAGGGTAAATCCTATTCCGGCAGAAGTTCCGGTGATGAGTATTGTCATTTTCTTATTTAAGTTTAGTCTAATAATTGTGCAAAATCCTCCCAAAACTGTGGATAAGATTTTTCAACCACTTGTTCGTTTTCAATCGTTAGCGCTTTAATTAAGCAAAACGGAGCGAAACTCATGGCCATTCGGTGATCGTCATACGTTTCAATGGAAATGTGATCATTCGATTCGAAAAATTTTGTTGACCAGATAGCGTCTTCAGTAATTTCCGCAATACAGCCGATTTTAAAAAGTTCGTTTTTTAGAGCAACTAATCGATCGGTTTCTTTTACTTTTAAAGTTGATAAACCGGTAATCTCAAAAGGGATATTCAAAGCGGTTGCCGTCACACAAAGCGTTTGCGCAATGTCTGGACAGTCGTTCATATCCAATGAAATCAGTTCTGGAAACACGAAAGTGCTTTCTGGTAATAATGAAATTTTACTTTCAGAACCTTGAGAAATCGTGTTGACGCCGAAGAAATCCCAATAGATTTCTCGGATCACAGAATCGCCCTGGAGAGAATGAGGACGGAAACTTTTTAAGTTAATACATTTTCTACCGATTGCAGCTAGTGAATAATAGTAAGAAGCAGAGCTCCAGTCACTTTCGCTGATGCAGGTGATGATTTGTGAACTTTTTTCACTTTGTATATTTGGAAATATCTGTATGATCTGACCTTCCCATTCATTGGAAATTCCAATATTTCGCAGGATTTTCAAAGTCATTTCCAAATAGGGACGAGAGGTGATTTGGCCTTCTAAATGAATTTTTAAGCCATTTTCTAATTTCGATCCAATCAGCATTAATGAAGAAATAAATTGACTGGAAATATTTGCGGGAATAGTCACCTTACTTTTTACCAGTTTTTTTCCGACAATTTTTAAGGGTGGATAACCTTCTTTTTCAACATAAGAAATGTCTGCACCCAAATCGCGTAAAGCATCAACCAAAAACTGAATCGGTCTATGTTTCATCCTATTAGAACCCGTTAAAAAGGTCGTTCTGCCTTCTTGAATTGCGAAATAAGAAGTCAGAAATCGCATGGCTGTTCCCGCGTGGTGAATGTCAATCTGCTCCGATTTACTTTCCAATGCATTTTTTAGTACTTGAGTGTCTTGCGAGTTCGAAAGATTCTCAATCATCATGGTGTTTTCAAAAAGATAACTTAAAACCAAAAGACGATTCGAAATGCTTTTCGAACCGGTAATTTCAATGGTTTCATTGTCTTTTAAATTTGCTTTTTTTAATTGCATATTTTTTTCTCTTCACCCTAAAGCCATCTCCCAAGGAGAGGGACTTTTGAATGCGTTTCTTATTTTAATTTCTCGTTATTTTGATGACGATCCTTATCGCGATCAGTTTTGACTTTCATTTTCCGGTCAAACGCCTCCTGTAAATTGGTTCCGGTTTGATTGGCCAAACATAAAGTTACAAATAAAACATCGGCTAATTCTTCACCAAGGTCTTTCGTTTTATCAGATTCCTTTTCACTTTGCTCGCCATAACGGCGGGCAATAATTCGGGCGACTTCACCAACTTCTTCCGTAAGCATTGCCATATTGGTAAGTTCGTTAAAATAACGAACGCCTATGTTTTTAATCCATTCGTCAACTTCTTTTTGAAGTTTTGTGATTTCCATATTGTAGTATTAAGTCAGTGAAAATGTTTCTTCTTATTTTGGCAGACATTTGATTTTGTCGAAAGCCTATTTATTATTTTTTTTGGCAGACAATTCCGCCTTTCACTCTCAATCTTTTTTTCTTATAGTTCCCTCTCCTTTGGAGAGGGTTAGGGTGAGGAAAAGGATTTCCGTTCAAGTCGGGTTGCAACTTTCGACACGTTTTAAAAGCTTTTTCCAAATTAGAAAGACCTCATTTTACTGATACGCTCCCATACTTGGCGTCACCGTTCTGGAAACTTTCGTAATATCAAAAGGAACAGTTGCTGCAGTTCCAGTATTTCCTTTTCCTTTTGCTGGAGAATCAGCTTTCACTCTCAAATTCATTTTATGAATGAAATAATTCTGAAATTTTGGATCTTGATTTTTAATCGATGCAGGATCAATTGCGTAGTTGGCTGTGCTTCCGTATTTCAATAATGAATTTTGAAAACTATAATTGAAAGTTTGCCCTGAAGTTGGCTTAAAAAGAACTGCATTTTCCTTATCAGAATAAATAATAGAATTTTTTATGTTTAAAGTTAGGGCTCCTTGTTCTATTGATGTTCCGTTGTCGTATTCATTCGTAGCATATAACCCAAACCCTGGAAGCACATAATTTAAATTCCAGTAATTAGCCAAAGTAGAGTGGGTAATGTTATATGTTCCACCTTTGTAGATCGCAAAATTGGCGTTACCAGAATTATTCATCACTAAATTATTCGCAGTCACTACAGAATTTATTGCATAAATCCCGTACTCTTGATGGGTATGAAAAATTGAATTGGTAATGTTGGCAGTCGTTTGGTTCATTTCTAAACCTCTGGTTCCACCAAAAACTTTTGCATAATTCATATTTAAAGTTGAGTTGGTGTCCATTTCAATTCCGTTCCAGTTTTTAGGAAGCGTGTCATATTTGGTGTCATTACGGTCTCCCCGGAAAATAACCTCGTTTCCTAGATCTCCATTAATATTCAGATTGGAATTTTTTGAAATTTTCAGGCCACTATTTTTATGGAAATAGACCTTTGTTCCCTGCTGAATATCAAGTGTTTTCCCGGAGGCAAGCGTTAGGTTACCAAAAATAATTTTTGCTTTATTGTTGGTCCAAATTGTATTTGAAGCCAGTATGTTAGGGTTGTTGCTGTTTTGAATGTAAAATTCTGCATCTTGCATTACGGAGAATAGGGTCACATGTTGATTTCCTGCTGGAGTTTGGATGTTGATTCGATCCTCTGCAATGGCCTCAGGAGCGTTTGCAATAGGTGCAATCTCTACGAAGATGTAGATACTGTCATTCTTTCTTAACGGAACATTATTAAAGTCTGTACCGGCTTTCCCGTCCACGTTAATTCGGTATAGAGAGCCAGCTCCATTTTCAAGAGCTATTTTGGGAATCAGAATATCCTTATCTTCCTCATTGTAAATTTTAACAGCATAAGTTTCCGAGCGCACCTGGTTGTAAACCGTATCGCAGAAAACGGTGTCTTGTGATAGCCGCAACACTTTGGATGGACTTTCAAAATTGAGATCATCTCTGGTACAGCTAATTGCGGTTATTAGAGCCCAGAATGAGAATGCAGTTATAACTTTAAATTTATTCATTGAGTAAGAAGTAGGTACAGTTTTCAAATTTAATTAAAAATGTTGAACGGAAAAATTATAAATAAAATTGTAGGAGTGCTTGCACATTAGAAAATTATTTGTACTTTTGCGGTCTAAAATTTAGCAGAGAAATACCATTACTATTTCGACAGCAAAACTTTAATTATTAATAATAAATTTAGTTATGAAAAACGGAATCCACCCAGAAAATTATAGACTTGTTGTTTTCAAAGACATGAGTAACGACGAGGTGTTTCTTTGCAAATCTACCGCAGATACCAAAGACACTATTGAATATGAAGGAGCAACTTACCCATTGGTAAAGATGGAGATCTCTTCATCGTCGCACCCTTTTTACACAGGAAAAGTGAAATTGATCGATACCGCAGGTAGAGTTGATAAATTCATGAACAAGTACAAGAAATTCTCAAAGTAATTTTTTGAATTTTAACGATAATTAAAGTCTTTCAAGTTTTTTGAAAGACTTTTTTTAGTGTAAATTTGTTTGATGCATGCCGAAAGCGATTAAGTATCAGGAATTTTAAACCACAAAGTCACAAAGGTTAAAATGATGAAAAGTCTAAAATCTCATCTTTTGCAAGATAACAAAGTTTTGAAAATCTATAGATTTTCATTTTGTGAACTTTTATTAATTCATCTATAATGCACTCTTTTGTGACTTTGTGGTTGAAAAAAATAAGTGGTTCATGTCGTACATTTAAAATATATTATTTATCAATCATCAATTATAACCTATGCAACTTGTATTTTCCGACGCCCAGTTTTGGGAAGACTTCTTACCACTTACTTTTACCAGACCCGTTGCAGAAATGCGTTGCGGTATTCTTACATTTTCAGAAAGATGGCAAAAGTTGTTAGATACTTCAGAAGTCACCTATCTAACCGAAGATTATTTACAGGATAAATTTAAAACTTATGAACTTAAAGAAAGTTTACTTATCGTACCTAACTTTCTGCCGAATGAAACACTAGTAAATCAAATTAAAGAATTAAAACTTGGAGAGGCATTGGTCTATAGAGACGAATTGCTTGCAGTAAGAATCAATATGGAGAATTTTTCTTTGAGTCACATTGATAAGATGACTGATATCGAAGAAGATGTTTTGTTTTTTAAGCAGCCAACAGATTTGTTCACCTATAACGAAGAGGCAATCAATTTTGATTTTGAATTGCTTACCAAAGGAAGGGGTTCCGCTGTGCTTTCTGCAACCAATGGATTTCTGGGGAATGTAGGTGATTTATTTATTGAAGAAGGAGCAGAGATCGAATTTTCAACTTTAAATACCAAAACAGGGAAAATCTATATCGGAAAAAATGCCGAAGTGATGGAAGGCTGTAATCTTCGAGGTCCGATTGCGCTTTGTAATGATTCTAAATTTAATCTAGGTGCAAAAATTTATGGTGCAACGACTGTTGGTCCGCATTGTAAAGTTGGTGGTGAAGTCAATAATATTGTAATTTTCGGATATACCAATAAAGGTCATGATGGATTTTTGGGAAATTCTGTGATTGGCGAATGGTGTAATCTCGGTGCTGACACGAACTCTTCTAATCTAAAGAATAATTACGCCATCGTGAAATTATGGAATTATAAGGCCAAAAAATTTGTGAACACAGGCCTTCAGTTTGCGGGTTTAATTATGGGTGATCATTCAAAATCTGCCATTAATTCCCAGTTTAACACAGGAACTGTTGTTGGTGTTGCAGCTAACATCTTCAAAAGTGGATTTCCTCCAAACTTAATAGAGAGTTTTTCTTGGGGCGGGATGAAAGGTGATGAAAAATTCAAACTGGAAAAAGCATACGAAGTTGCAGAATTAGCGATGGCAAGAAGAAAGGTTCCTTTTACGGAAGAAGATCAAAATATTCTGAAACATATTTACGAAAACTCTTAATTTCACCTTAACATGATCTGCAGCCCAGCCTGAGTGGAGCTCTTTTTTATTGTTATCCGAGCGAAGGCGAAGATCACAGTAAAAAAAGCGGGAACGGAGGATGGAAATGTCTGCCAAAAAAATCACAAATAGATATTCGACGTAGTCAAAAAGCTGCCCCAAAGCAACATAAATTTTAAGGTCAAGTCTGAATTCCTTATCTTTGTCGAAATTATTTTCTCACTTAAACCGTTTATAGCATGCAACTGTATAACACCTTAAGCGCAGAAGAAAGAGCTCAACTTATTGATGAAGCTGGTAAGCAACGTCTTACCTTGTCTTTCTATGCGTACGCCAAAATCCCAGATCCCAAACAATTTCGCGACGAATTATTTATAGCCTGGAATGCACTTGATGCACTCGGCCGTATTTATGTCGCCCATGAAGGAATTAATGCTCAAATGAGTATTCCTGCTGATAATATAGATGCTTTTCGCGATACGCTGGAAGCTTATGATTTCATGAAAGGAATTCGCTTGAATGTAGCGATTGATCAAGATGATCATTCTTTTTTAAAATTGACCATCAAAGTTCGACATAAAATTGTAGCCGATGGTTTGAATGACGATACTTTTGATGTTACCAATAAAGGAATTCACCTCAAAGCGCAGGAATTTAATAATTTACTGGAAGATCCAAATACGATCGTTGTGGATTTTAGAAATCATTATGAAAGTGAAGTTGGTCATTTCGAAGGCGCTATTACACCGGATGTAGAGACTTTCAGAGAAAGTTTACCGATCATCAACGAACAGTTACAGGATTTTAAAGAAGATAAAAACCTGCTCATGTATTGTACCGGTGGAATCCGATGTGAAAAAGCCAGCGCTTACTTTAAACATCAGGGTTTTAAAAATGTATATCAGTTAGAAGGAGGAATTATCGAATATACCCGACAGATCAAAGAAGAAGATATTGAAAGTAAATTCATTGGTAAAAACTTCGTGTTTGATCATCGGTTAGGGGAAAGAATTACCGATGATATCGTTTCGCAGTGTCACCAATGTGGCAAACCATGCGATAACCACACGAATTGCGCGAATGATGGTTGTCATTTATTGTTTATTCAATGTGATGATTGTAAAGCTGCCATGGAAAACTGCTGTTCTACAGAATGTTTGGAAACCATTCATCTGCCTTTAGCTGAGCAGGTGAAATTAAGAAGAGGAATCCAGGTTGGAAATAAGGTTTTTCGAAAAGGAAAATCTGAAGCTTTGAAATTTAAGAACTCCGGCAATTTACCAAAAAAAGCCTTAGCGAAAGCTGAAACTAAGAATATCCGTCAAAAAATTACCACCAAGAAAGTTTTCGTTGGAAAAGCAGAACATTATTATACAAAATCAAAAATCGCTCAGTTTTTTGTTGAAAATAATGCACTTTCAATTGGTGATAAAGTTTTGATCTCTGGTCCAACAACTGGTGAACAAGAATTTATGATTACGGAACTTTTCGCAAATGGAGGTCCTTGTGAAACTGCAAAAGGTGGAGATCAAATTACTTTTGAAACTCCATTTAGAATTCGTTTATCTGATAAGCTCTATAAAATTTTATCGTAGAAATTTAGCAGATAAATAAGCGAGAGTTGAAATATGATTTAAAATATTCAGCTCAAATTATAAATTGCGTTTCACAAAGGCGCAATTTAATTTATATTTGAAGATGAAAAAAGCTGAAATCAGAAAACTTTATTTAGGAAGAAAAGAAGCGTTAGCAGGACAAGAAGTTGATTCCTTATCTGAAAAAATATTCATAAATTTCATCTCTAAATTTGAATTAGTAGGGAATCAGAAAGTTCATTGCTTTTTATCAATTCGAGAAAAATGCGAAGTTGATACTTCCTCATTTTTAAATTATTTCTTTGAGAATAAAATCCGTGTTTTTGTTCCAAAAATTGTAAAAGGAAAATTAATTTCGCTCGAAATAGATAGAGAAACACATCTAATAGAAAATGCTTGGGGAATTAAAGAGCCAGCTGGAAATAAAGATTGCGGTGTGAAGGATTATGATTGTGTGATAACACCACTTTTATATTCCGATGGATCTGGAAATAGAGTGGGGTATGGAAAAGGATTTTATGACCGATTTTTTTCAGAAATTGAGCCAGCAACGCTGAAAGTTGGAGTCAGTTTTTTTTCGCCAGTTGAAAAAGTGGATGACGCATCTTCTTTTGATATTCCTCTGAATTATTTGGTAACTCCTGTTGAAGTACTGTCTTTTGGAAATATTGGGTCAAATTCTACGAAATAAAACTTAAATTCTTTTTTAAAGTTGACGGGAGAAGTTTTTAGTATATATTGAGCGTTTTTTTCGAATTTCCCGACCGGGCGGCTTCTCGCATCAAAGTACTCAACAGAAAACTTGGCAAAATCTAAAGTGTCTTTTCCTCGGATTTTTTTTGACACAGAAATATCTCCTACTTTTGCAGTCTGAACTTTAAGGCTATCCAGTTGATACAGCAACGGACTAAGTTTAGAAGAATCCTTTTCGGAGAAATAGCTTTTCATTTGTGCATAAATTACTGAGTCAATCTCAGTGTCCCTATTCCCCGAAGTGTAAAGGGTAGATAGATCGAATAATTCCTGAATTTTTTGTTTAGTAATCGAAGATATTGCCTGAGCGCTATCCATGGAAGTGACAGGATATGTTATTTTATTATTGTTAGTTCTAACAATGTCAAGGTCAGATCTTTTAGCTGTATCTTTATTGCAAGCGCTGAGGATTACTGAGATGGAAAAGATGAAAAGAAAAATATTATTTAGATTTTTCATTGGTGGCAATTTTAAATTTAATCATGATAATCTTATTGTTTTTGTCATTTTTGGTATCGATGACTTCTAAATTTTCCAGAGAGGTAGATGGTAAAGTGACTAAGTTGATATACCGCTGTTTGTCCATGGTTTCTACTCCGTAAGTCTCGTTGTCATAAACCTGATAAATAAGAGCGTTGTCACTAATCAGATAATTAAGGGTTTCTCTTTTGATTTTAAGCTCTTTAATAGATTTTGAATAATAGAAAAGCATAATTGCATAATCATTTGGCTTTAACTCAAATGTCTCAGCTTCTGGTGCGTTTTCTAGATTTCGTTTGATCGTATCTGTTCGATAGTAAGGAGATGAAACAACCATCGTAAGGTCTTTTGATTTGGTTGTATATACAAATGCTTCATTAGGTTTTGCGGAATAGAATATAGGAGATTCATTTTCCTTTAGAATCTGGACTTGCAATTCTGCATTTATTTTTGAATTCCGGTCGGCATCAACAAAACTATAATAGAATTTTTTACTGAAAATTTCATCTTTAAAACCTAATAGTCCAACTGCTATTGCTAAAATAGTAGAAATCCCTAACCATAAATATTTTTTCACCACTGAAATTGGAGATTCTTGGCCAGCAGTGGCGTCCGTTTCTAAATTAGAGTTTTTTATGTTAACCAGTTGGTTCTCAGTGGTAGATTTTTGTAAATCTCTTTTATCGGATAGTTGGATTGGATTATTTTGCTCTTTTTGAGCTGATTTTACTGAAGGCGCTTGATTATTGTCAAATAGTTCTGTATTCTGAACAGACTGTTCTAATTGTTCAGCTAGAGTTTCATCTTCCTCTTCAAATTCTTTAAGCAATTCTTCTGCAAAGAGATGATTCTTTTTAAAGTCATACCACGAAATATATCCCGCATAAATAGAGAGAATATTTAGCATATCAATACGTGGAAGTTTAGTGACAGGAGAGTTTTTAAAGTAAGTATAAAATGATTTTTCGCTTATATTTCCTTTGGCAATTTTTCGCAGGTCTTCCTGGAAATAAATGATATCAATCCCTTTCCATTTTGAAATATCTTCAAAGGAGGGGGTGTGATTCTCTAAATATTGAGTTTGAACCTCATTTTTTAGTTGTTCGAAGTGTAATAAATCTAAATCGCTCAATTGCTAATTATATGTAATTTATTGATTTTCAGATGCTTTATTTTGTAAAACGATTTTACAAATATATTACAATTAATTTTCCAAAACAAATTTAATTCTCACTATATCTTTGTCCTGTTCAAATAAACGAACGCTTCAATTTAAAACAAACAATTAAATTTAATTATTATGAAAAAGTCATTTTTTTTAGCTGCATTCGCTGCAATCGCATTAGTAGCTTGTAACAAAACTGAAACTGTAGAAACTGCTAACGCTGATGATTCTGCTGCTGTTGCTATGTCTGATTCTGCTGCTGTGATCGCTGATTCTGCTGCAACTGTTATTGATTCTGCTGCTAACGTAACTGTTGATGCTGCTAAAGATGCTGCTTCTGCTACTACTGCTGCTGGTGCTGATATGGCTAAAGATGCTGCTAAAGGTGCTGCTGATGCTGCAACTGGTGCTGCTGATGCTGCTAAAGGTGCTGCTGCTGACGCTAAAGATGCAGTAAAAGACGCTGTTAAAAAATAATTAGCAAAGTCTAATACAATTAAACCGTTTCTCTTAGAGAAGCGGTTTTTTTTATGCCATTTTTTGACGAAGCATTTCGTAACAGCTAATAGCAACCGCATTACTCAAATTTAAAGAATCAATACTTCCCGCCATTGGGATCAGGGTATTCTTACCTTTACCAACCCAGTAATCTGTTAAGCCGGAATGTTCGGTGCCAAATAGAACTGCACTTTTTTCCGTAAGATTTTGAGATTGAATATCAACTGAACCTTTGTCCATAATGGTAGTGTAGATATGGAAATTGTGTTGTTGTAAGAATTTATAAATCTCAGGATTATCAGATATGAAGATATTCATCCCAAACAGGCAACCTACACTGGAGCGAATAACATTTGGATTAAAGAAATCAACTTTGCTGTCTGTTACAATAAGTGCTTCAATTCCAAAAGCTTCGCAACTTCTTAATATCGCTCCCAAATTACCCGGCTTTTCAACACCTTCTAAAATTATGATTGAAGAATTCTTTGTTGGCTCAAAATCTTTTAAATCATTAAATTTAGTTTTGTAAATTGCTATAATTCCTTCAGAAGAACCCCGATAAGCTAATTTGTCGTATACTTTTGCTGATACAAAGTGAACTTTTCCATTCGGCTGCTTATCATTAAAAATTTCTTCTTCAATAAAATATTCCACAGGCTCAAATCCAAATCTTAGGGCGCGTTCATTTTCCTGCTTTCCTTCCACAACAAATACATGTTCTCTCTTTCGAAAGCGATTATCTGTGATAAGTCGCGTTACGTATTTAATTTTTTCGTTTTGTAAGCTTTCGATTAACATATGATTTTTAAGATATTTTTTTTTGAGATAATGGAATAATTTGCTATTCATTGTAATCTAACCACTGTTCTGCAGATTCTTCTAAACTTTGCGGGATATTCTTTTTGTTTTTAATTCCGAGGGCTTTTAATTTATTTGTCTGGTTGATTAAATTATCATTTCCGGTTGATAATTGTTTGAAAGCATCATTATAAACATTCTTTGCCTGATCGATGTTTTTTCCGACTTTTTCCAGATTTTCGACGAATCCTACGAACTTATCGTACAATTTCGCTCCCCGCTCTGCAATTTCTGCGGCGTTTTTATTTTGATATTCTCTTTTCCATAAGTCAGAAACCAGTTTCAATGAGGTGATTAAATTACTTGGATTCAACAACAGAATTCTTTTGTCGTAAGCAAAGTTCCAAAGATTGGGGTCTGCCTGCATTGCTGCTATATACGCGGATTCACTTGGAATAAACATCATTACGAAATCAAGCGACTTGTCATAATCATCATAAGCTTTGTCGCTTAATTGTTTGATGTGGTTCTTTATTGAATTCAGATGCTGGTTAAGTTTTAACTGATAAATATCTTGATCGGATTCATCTACAAGTTCAACAAAAGCTGTTAAAGAAACTTTGGAGTCAATTATTACGTTCCTTTCATCGGGATATTTGACTACGGCATCGGGACGCATTTTCTTCCCTGAAAATTCGGAAGATAACGCTTTATTGTCTTCGTCTCTAAGTTCGTGCTCCAGAAAATATTCACGACCTTTCACCAAACCGGATTTTTCTAAAATATTTTCTAGGATCATTTCGCCCCAGTTTCCCTGGGTTTTGCTTTCCCCCTTCAGTGCGCGTGTGAGTTTCTTAGCATCTTCAGATATTTGCTGGTTTAGTTGGGCAAGTTCTCTAACTTTCTCACCGAGAGAAAATCTTTCTTTTGATTCTTTATCATATGTTTCACCAACTTTATTACGTAGCTCAGTGATTTTTTCCTGAAAGGGTTCCAGAATGGTTTTGAGGTTATTTTGATTTAAAGCTGTAAATTTTTCGGATTTTTCCTCTAAGATTTTATTCGCTAAATTTTGAAATTCATTTTTAGCTAATTCCTGCATTTTAGTAATTTCTTCCTTCTGATTTTCCAGAGAGTTCTTTAACGAATCATTAATTGCGGAGAGTTCAGAATTTTTTGCAAAAATAATTTGTTTTTCAAAGTTCAGTTCTTCTACTCTTTCCTCCTGCTTCAAATTTGCTTCGTAATGTTGCTGAATACGCATATTTAAAGAAGAGTGTTCTGCGGAGATCGTTGCAACTTCATTTTTGAGTTGGCTGATGTATTCTTGCTGAAGTTGATTGGTTTCTTTTTCTTTTGTAAAATCCAGCTGTAATTCTTCAAATCTACCTACTGAATTTTCAAGATTTGAATTCGTCTTAATAAATTTCTCATTCAACTCATCGAAAGCTTTACGCGGAAGGTGGGAAGATTTTAGAATAAAATAGATAATACCTGCACCGATCATTACACCGATTAAAATAGAAATCAAGTCCATTGTTCAAAAATACGAAAGATAATCGATTTTAATTAGTGGAAAAATAGCGGAAGCGTTAATCCTGGATGCGTAAAAACTCTTTCGCAAGCTCAATCATTTTAGGATCACCTGTATATTTACCGTGTTCATCTGAAAGTTTAACCGTTGGAATCCAGTCGCCGTTAATGGATTGTGCCGCAATTAGTTTCATTACAATGTTCATGGGTTTTAAGCCAACATCATTCGTTAAGTTGGTTCCTATACCAAATGAAATTCCAATTCTGCCTTCACAGGCTTTGGTGATTTCTTCTACTTTTTCAAGATTCAAACCGTCAGAGAAAATAATGTATTTAAATAATGGATTGATACCATTTTTTTTATAATGTTCAATGGTCTTGTTCGCAAACTCAATAGGATCCCCGCTGTCATGACGAACACCATCGAACAATTTTGCGAATTTTTTATCAAACTGCTGGAAGAAAACTTCTGTCGTATAAGTGTCAGAAAGAGCAACTCCTAAATCTCCTCGGTAAACATCTACCCAGTGTTCTAGAGAAAGAGCGTTCGACATTTTAAATCCATATTCTGCAGCATGAAACATAAACCATTCGTGAGCATGAGTACCAATTGGTTTTATACCATATTTCATTGCGAAATGAACATTAGAACTTCCTATGAAGTTTCCCAAGCTATTATTTTTCACCAGTGAATCAACAACCAGATCGTGTACTTTGTAAGAATGTCTCCTTCTGGTTCCAAATTCTGCGAAGGTGACGCCAAGATGATTCAGCTGATCTGCCTTCTCCAGTGTTTTCTGAATTACATCTGCATTAGAATCTCGTCCAAGATGCTTCATTTCATAATGCAGTTCCGAAATTAAGGCTAAAATTGGCACTTCCCATAAGATAGTTCGGTACCATTCACCTTCTACGGTAACTTCCAGAGAATCTTCTGTTTGTGTGATATGAACTTCAGTTGGATCATAATGATAGCCTCCTAAAAAATCCAAATATGGTAAATCTAAATAAGGGCAGGTTTCGCGAAGGAACTGTTTCTCATCTTTAGTCAATTTCAATTCTGCCATCGCGTTGACCGAATTTCTGAGTTCCTCGGCAAATCCTGGTGGAAATTGATGTTTTCCCCGATTGATAAATTGGTATTTTACTTTCTCGTTAGGAAAAAGTTTGATAACCGCATTTTGCATCGTTATTTTATAGAAATCATTATCGAGAATTGATCTTAGGCGAACTTCAGGCATAAATTATAATCTTTGAACAAATGTAAAAATTAAAAACAAAAATCGCCTACGAAAGGCGATTTTTGATAAATTTAAATTTTTTTTTATTTTCCCAAGTAAGAATTGTACATCCAAACCTCTTTTTCCTGTTCCGTAATATAATCACTCATTTGGGAATTGGTACCTTCATCTCCCGCTTGGTCAGTGATATCAAGCAATTCTCTCTGTAGATCGATCACGATTTTAAAAGAGGCCAGAATATTTTCAACACATTTTGTCCCATCAGAATTTTCTTTACTTTCTTTAATGGTAGAAAGGGTTAAGTAATCAGAATAATTATGGTTGGGAGTGGAACCCAGCGTTAAAACTCTTTCTGCAAGCTCATCAATTTTTAAAACCAGGTTATTATACAGTTCTTCAAATTTGGGATGAAGGGTAAAAAATTGATCTCCTTTGATGTTCCAATGTGCGCCTCTTATATTTTGATAGAAAATTGAATAGTTTGCTAATAAAATATTTAATTTTTCTGAAATTTTTTGACAGTCGGTTTCGTTTAAACCGATAATTTTCGAATTGTTCATTACCTTGTTATTTAGTAGCAAAGATACTAAATCGGGTGCGGGTTATAGAGGTATGTCAATTGATGAAGCCTATCAATATGATTGCTTCAATAAACGAAAACGATTATTCTTTAATGAATTTAACAGATCTTATTCCTTCGTCAGTTTTAATGGAAATAATATAAATAGCTGAGGGTAAGTCATTAATTTTAATGTTTTTGTTTTTTGTTGTAAGGATGAGTTTTCCACTTAAGTCAAAAATATAAACTTCCTCAATCTTCAGTTGTGTCGTTTTAATATTAATTAAATCCTTAGCTGGGTTAGGATATACCACTAAGTCGCTTTTTACCTCATTTGTTCCTAAGCCTTTCGATAACGTGACAGGTTCGCGGAAGAAGGATACTTCCATTAAATCAGCGTGCAAAACTTCAAAATAATAGGCTTCACAGGTGTAATCTGTGAAATCATCTTCTTTTACATCGTTTATTGAGTATTGCTCCGTATGCAAAGAGGTATTGTGGTCTAAATTTTTAAACCACGTAAACTGAAAATCTGATCCGTCTATTGATTGGGGTAATTTTGTATAGCTCCCCAAACTTGCAACGATCGTTTTTTGTTCATCATATCTTTGTGGAGAGTAGGTAAAGTCAACAAGAGCTTTTTCTTTTAATAAGAATGTTTTAATATTATTTTTTGTAAACCTATTATTGTCTAAAAAGGTTAGTGGTGGAATGTTTTCTGGAATGTCGCCGGAAAGTTGATTGCCATTTAATGACAGCATCTGCAATTTTTTTAATTGAAGAAATGAAGATGGGAAGACTCCGGAAATTAAGTTTTTATCAAAATAAATTTGCTCCAAATTCTGTAATGAAATAAGAGTTTCAAATCCGCTGGAGATTTTGTTGTGTGAAAAGTTCAGATGGATCAGTTTTTTTAATTGAGGGAGTTCCGGTGGGAAACCAGTCATGTTATTATCTTGAAAGGAAAGCCATTCTAGATTTTTTAATGAAGAAAGTGCAGTGGTGAAATTTTGTGAAATTGCATTACGACTTAAATTGAGAATTTTAAGTTGAGTAAGTGTCGTAAGTTCGCTAGGCACTTTGGTTAATTGATTTCCCGAGAGATTCAATTCTTTTAAAATCAATAATGTAGAAAGATTGCTAAAGTTTTTCGATATCAGATTATTGCTTAAATCTAATGTTTCAAGTTTAGTTAAAGTAGAGATTTTTTGTGGGACCGCAATGATTCCTGCATGTGCTAGATCCAAAACTTTTAAATCTGGAAAATTTTGGAGAAATCCATCGATGTCACCAAAGCTGAAATTATTATTCCCAAGAGAAAGTTCTTGTAATGTTGAAAGAGATTCAAGAGAAAAGCTGGGGTCAGCAGTAAATCTATTGTTGCTTAGATCCAATTGACTCAGATGACGGAGGCCAGCGATAGAATTTGACAATTCTCCTCCCAATTGATTGGAGCTTAAGTCTAATCTTTCTAATTTATCAAAACCAGAAATAGTGTTCGGGAAATCTCCTTTCAAGCCATTACCCCTCAAATTGATTTCAATTACACTTCCTTTGTTTATTTTAATCCCATACCAATACTTGGGATCTTTTTCGAAGTCCCATTTTATACTCCAGTGATCGCCATTTGTTGCTTGGTAGAAATTTACCAGAGACGATCTCTCTGCGAAAGAAATACTCCATTTTTGTCCAAAACATAAGGTTGATATAAGAATAAAGAGTAGCGTTTTTTTCACCTATTATTTTTAAAGTTTGCAAATATAGATGAAAATGAGAGAGAGCATGTAGCATTATTGATTATTAACCAGGAGTTGAATAGAGCTATTTTTGTGATACTTTTATAGAAAAGAGAAGTATGAAGCCATTTTAGATGCAATTTATTTGGTGTTAATGTCTGTCTTAAATATTGGCTGTATTGCGATAGGTTCTTTTAAAGGATGTATTATAATAAAATAGATTCCGCGATATTAAAAAAATATCTTGAGTTTTTACTAATATATAAAGACAGAAAAAATCCTCCCATATTCAAACGACTCGTTAAAAAACGGTAGTTGATAAGCTTTGTGCTCCTTTTATATAATACACTACCCTCTATTTTTTAAATAATTTTCAATTCACAATTGTCAATTGAAAATATTTTCTTAATTTTGCACCCTAAAATAAAAAGCAATAAATGCCTACTATTCAACAATTAGTAAGAAAAGGAAGAGTCTCGCTTGCCAAGAAGAGCAAATCGGCTGCCCTTGAATCTTGTCCACAAAGACGAGGTGTATGTACAAGAGTATATACTACCACACCTAAGAAACCTAACTCTGCACTTAGAAAAGTTGCAAGGGTAAGACTTTCAAACGGTAAAGAAGTTAACGCCTATATCCCGGGCGAAGGACATAATTTACAAGAGCACTCGATAGTATTGGTTAGAGGCGGAAGGGTGAAAGACCTACCGGGAGTACGTTATCACATTGTTCGTGGAGCTTTGGATACCGCAGGAGTAGCTGGGAGAACCCAGAGAAGATCTAAGTACGGAGCAAAAAGACCAAAACCAGGTCAAGCTGCGGCAGCACCTGCAAAAGGTAAGAAAAAGTAATCATTAATTAGTAAGAAACGAAACAATGAGAAAGACAAAAGCGAAAAAGAGAGCGTTGTTACCGGATCCTAAATTTGATGATCAACTGGTAACAAGATTTGTAAACAATTTGATGTATGACGGTAAAAAGTCAATCGCATTCAAAATCTTCTATGATGCATTAGAAATCGTAGAAAACAAAAAAGGGGAAACTGAAAAGACCGCTTTGGAAATTTGGAAAGATGCTTTAACCAACGTTATGCCTCACGTAGAAGTACGTTCAAGAAGAATTGGTGGTGCTAACTTCCAGATCCCAATGCCAATTAGAGCTGATAGAAAAATTTCTATGGCGATGAAATGGTTAATTAAATATTCTAAAGCAAGAAATGATAAATCAATGGCTCAGAAATTAGCTACTGAAGTTATTGCTGCTGCTAAAGAAGAAGGTGCTGCGTACAAAAAGAAAACAGACACTCACAGAATGGCTGAAGCGAACAAAGCATTTTCACACTTTAAATTCTAATCTGAAATGGCAAGAGATCTTAAATTAACAAGAAACATTGGTATCGCTGCGCATATTGACGCAGGGAAAACGACCACGACAGAAAGAATATTGTTTTATTCAGGAAAGAATCACAAAATTGGGGAAACTCATGAAGGTGGCGCTACAACTGACTGGATGGAGCAGGAAGCAGAGAGAGGTATTACTATTACTTCTGCGGCTGTAACTGTAGACTGGAAGTTCCCAACCGAACAAGGAAAAGCTCTTCCGGAAGCAAAGGATTACCACTTTAACATTATTGATACCCCAGGACACGTTGATTTTACCGTTGAGGTAAACCGTTCTCTCAGAGTACTTGATGGTTTAGTATTCCTTTTTTCAGCCGTTGATGGTGTAGAGCCTCAGTCTGAAACCAACTGGAGACTTGCGGACAACTATAAAGTTGCACGTATGGGATTCGTAAATAAAATGGACAGACAAGGTGCTGACTTTCTTAATGTTTGTAAGCAGGTAAAGGAAATGCTTGGTTCCAATGCGGTTCCAATTGTATTGCCGATCGGTGACGAAGCTGACTTTAAAGGAGTGGTAGACTTAGTTAAAAACCGTGCAATTGTATGGCACGATGAAAACCATGGTTCTACTTTTGATATTGTAGAGATTCCAGCTGAAATGGCTGATGAAGTAAAAAAGTACAGAGCACAGTTGATTGAAGAGATCGCTGCGTATGACGAAAACCTTCTGGAAAAATTTATGGAAGACGAAAATTCCATTACCGAAGAAGAAGTTCATGCTGCACTTAGAGCTGCAACTTTGGATATGAGCATCATTCCAATGACATGTGGTTCTTCCTTCAAAAATAAAGGAGTTCAGTTCATGCTGGATTCTGTATGTAGATACCTTCCTTCACCAATGGATAAGGAGGCAATTGATGGTATAGATCCAAGAACAGAGGAACCTATTATCAGAAAGCCGTCAGTAACTGAACCTTTTGCAGCATTGGCATTTAAGATCGCAACCGATCCTTTCGTAGGTAGACTTGCATTCTTCAGAGCTTATTCTGGTAGATTAGATGCTGGTTCTTATGTTTTGAACACAAGATCTGGTAACAAAGAGAGAATCTCTCGTATTTTCCAAATGCATGCCAACAAACAAGAGCCAATAGACTATATTGAGGCAGGAGATATTGGTGCAGCAGTAGGATTCAAATCCATCAAAACAGGAGATACTCTTTGCGATGAGAAAAATCCTATCGTTCTTGAATCTATGGACTTCCCAGATCCGGTAATTGGTATCGCGGTAGAACCTAAAACGAAAGCTGACCAGGATAAAATGGGGAACGCTTTAGCTAAATTAGCTGAAGAAGATCCAACTTTCCAGGTTAAAACTGACGAAGCTTCAGGACAAACAATTATTTCCGGAATGGGTGAGCTTCACTTGGATATTATTGTTGACCGTATGAGAAGAGAATTCAAAGTTGAAGTTAACCAAGGTCAACCTCAAGTAGAATATAAAGAAAATCTTACAATGTCGGCTAATCACAGAGAAGTTTACAAAAAACAATCTGGTGGTCGTGGTAAATTTGCAGATATCGTGTTTGAATTGGCTCCGGCTGATGACAACAAACCAGGCCTGGAATTCATCAATGAAATCAAAGGTGGTAACGTTCCAAAAGAATATATCCCATCTGTTGAAAAAGGTTTCAGAGAAGCAATGAAAAATGGTCCTTTAGCTGGTTTCGAAATCGAAGGCATTAAAGTAACTTTGAAAGACGGATCTTTCCACCCGGTGGATTCAGATGCATTATCTTTCGAATTAGCTGCTAAGATGGGCTTCAAAGAAGCTGGTAAAAAAGCTAAACCTGTAATCATGGAACCAATCATGAAAATTGAAGTGGTAACTCCGGAAGAATACATGGGTGATATCGTAGGTGACCTTAACAAAAGAAGAGGTACTGTAAATGGTATGGATGACCGTAACAATGCGAAAGTAATCAGAGGATTCGTTCCGCTTTCTGAAATGTTCGGTTATGTAACAACGCTTAGAACCCTGTCTTCAGGTAGAGCTACATCTTCTATGGAATTCGAAAAATACGAAGCAGCACCGTCTAACGTAGCTGAATCTGTAATCGAAAAAGCAAGAGGTTAATATTTAAATTAGATCAAAATGTCACAAAGAATCAGAATAAAATTAAAATCTTACGATTACAATTTGGTAGACAAATCTGCTGAGAAAATCGTAAAAACGGTAAAAGCTACCGGTGCTGTTGTAAACGGTCCGATTCCTTTGCCAACGAATAAGAGAATCTTCACCGTGTTGAGATCTCCTCACGTAAACAAAAAAGCAAGAGAACAGTTCCAACTATCTGCACACAAAAGATTGATGGACATCTATTCTTCTTCTTCTAAAACTGTAGATGCCCTAATGAAATTAGAGTTACCTTCAGGAGTTGACGTAGAAATTAAAGTGTGATAATTTAAATTATCGTTCTTATATAAATCCCTTTTCGTTCCGATAACTATCGGAAGATTAGGGATTTTTTTATTTACCGTCATTGCGAAAGGGAGGAACGACGACGAAGTAATCTCTCATTATAATTAATAAGTAAATCTCAATCAGAAGCATCCGGATTATTTTCTCTCTTCAAGTGCAGTCCCGCTTTCCGCTATATCTTTTGCGCCACTACGTTCTGCAAAAGGATGTCGCTGCAATCGCGGCTAAAATTTCAGACCGTTCTATTTCTGAAAAGCATGTGGCGACATCTTTTATTAAGCAGTTGATAAATTTTCATAAACCCTTTCAGTCTTCCAAAGGTTGAAAGGGTTTTTAAATTCCAAAAACTGAAACGGTATGAATTCAACCTTACATCGAGCAGAGTTTTTTTGTATTTTCGTATAATGAATGAATTCTCCATCGCTTTTCTTACCACTATTAATATCGGCAGTTTCATCTATTTCGGCCTTGACAAACGCAAAGCCGTAAAACACCAACATCTAATTCCCGAAACATCATTATTGATCATGACGTTCTTCGGCGGAACAATCGGCTCCATTTTAGGGATGCTGATCTTTAAGCATAAGACCAACAAGAAAAGTTTCATCTTCAAAATGTTGACGGTGATCGTGATTCAGATTTTAATAATATATTTGTTTTACAATTACTACCAATGAAGTATCTAATCCTGATTCTGGTTCCTTTTCTGTTAACTGCACAAACCCACCGTTTCATCTATGAATATCAATTCAAAAGTGATTCGCTTGCAAAAGAGTTCACCAAAGAAAATATGATCCTCGATATCAATCCAGACGAAGTGAAATTCTATCCATACTTTTTTGCTGAAAACGATTCCATCAATAAAACGACTAATAATAGAAATTCAAGTTGGGATGATGCGCTTCCGGTTTTAAAAAGAAATCGAAATGCGAACAAGAATACTTCTTACATATTATTAAATGATCTTTTCAGTCTTCAGACCGAAGATTTGATCAATTGGAAATTATCCACTGAAACAAAAAAAGTCGGCAATTATAACCTTCAAAAAGCGACAACAGCTTTTGGAGGGAGAAATTGGATTGCTTGGTTCAATACCGAAATTACGTTAAATGAAGGTCCATACAAGTTCCGTGGTTTACCAGGTTTAATTTTTGAGATTGCCGATGATAAAAATAAATTTAATTTTACTCTCGTAAAAAGTTATCAGTTAAAATCGACTTACGATACTACAGGTTTCCTGGAGTCGTTTGCCGGTCAAAAAGCCATTCCAGTCACGGAGAAAATTTTATTAAAAAAGCAAATGGAATTATTTAACGATCCATTGCAGGATTTCAAAGAAGACTTTAAAAACAATAATGGAGACACCACTTTTTCAGTGATGGGCGTTAAAATAAAGAGTCTCGATCAGTTCAAAGAATTAACTGCAATGACCCAGGAAGAAATGCGCAAGGAAAACAACCCCATCGAACTTGATAAAGCCATTCCTTATCCGAAATAAAAAAAAAGGAATCACATTGATCCCTTTTCATTATTACTATCTTTTCATAAAATGATCATAGTAAGAGCAACTTCCCTGCAAGTCTTTTGAAGTTTGCGTGTGGCTATAATTCTTTTTCAATTCCGCAAAGTATGATCTGTACTTTTGGTTTTTAGTAAGATCTAAATTTTGAACATATGCTGCCTGCTTTTGGTCATAATCAGGATCATCATATTTTAAATCGTAAGATTGTTTTTGTTCCCATTGATAATATTTTCCCTGTTCGGCACTCGCCATTTGGAAAAGAATTCTGGCTTTCTGCTCTTCATCCTGGCTTTGTTTTAATGCTCTTTTATAATATCTTATAGAAAGGTCAAAGTTATCCGGTTCAATGAAACTCGTCCAGGTGAAGTTTTTATAATAGTACTGGAAAACTGGTTGGTCCGTATTGTAAAAATGAAATTTCGGACTGTTGGCATTATCCACATCCATTACAAATAAATGCCGGTAATATCCCAGGATTGAAGTATTATACAAAACATTTCCGATGAGTTGATTTGCGTTCGCTGCTTTTTCACCCGTTCCCATTCCGGTTTTCTCTAATTCAATCAAAGCAGCTGCAAGTTCGGATTTATTCATTTCATCTTTAATGAAATCAAAGTTTCCAAAATTCTCTGAAGTCATTGTTTGTGTGTCAGGACTTTCAAAGCTTTCGAAAACATGATGTCCAAAAATCAATGCACTAATATGATCGAATCCATTATATGAATCACTATATTTGACTTTGTTAATGATCGGTTTTTCTCCTTCCTGCCAGTCATATTGCACTCTTGGAATTCCGCTGAAATTTTGTGCTTTGTCATAATAACTCTTCGCTTTTTCAAAATTGGCCAGGCGCATTTCCCGATCTCCATAAATTACATTAAAGAAAGCATCTATGTTTCCTACTTCATCGATATTGCTGGCGATGATCATTTGCTCCAGTTGCGTCTTATTGGTTTTTTTGTAAAAGTCTTCTACACTTTTAACAAGGTTTGAATTTGGATTATACTGTAGATCAGAAAGTCTGTTACTCATTAGAAACGATTTCCCTTCTTCGCCTTGAATAAAATATCGGTTAGCCAAAATATCCCGGATGAAATCCTGCGTTGCATTCCGGTCTTCTCCATAGTAGCTGGGCAACTCCTCTTTGGAGGTCATGCTACTAAATAGCTCTGGATAGGTTTTCATTAAATGGTCTTCGTACTCAGCCGTAATTTTTGGTTGCGATACAATATCATTTAGCATCTTCATGCGGCTGATCTCTGTAATGTATTCGTTGTTAGTGGTTTTGATCTTATTTAAAGTTTGTGCACTTTTTTCGTAATCTGCTTTAAGGAAGGAGAGATATGCATCTGCGATCTGCCAGAATTCGTCATCTGATTTTTCTTTAATTTTTGAAGTAATTTTTTCAAATTCGTTTAAATAATTCTCTGAGGTTTCGTCCGTCCAAAGATTCGTCGTTTTATTGTAGAACGGAATCCGGTTTGGGTTTTTGAGCAGTTCTTTTTCATTTTGATCATTTCCTTTGGTTGGTGAAATCACCTTATCAGAACTGAAAAGGCCACTGAAGAAATTTTTAATTTTTTGCCAAAAACTCACTTCTGTGGAAGGTGATGGCCTTTCTACAGACATGGTTTTATTCGTCGGTGGTTCACTCGTTGTTTTTTGGGTGTCGGCACTGAAATACACGGGAAGGTAACTTCTTTCCAGCTCATTAATACTTCTCGCAGCCAGTACTTTTAGAATCTCAGAGTTGGGATCAATGTCGTACATTTTTTGCATCATAGGAATTGGATCATTAAAATCTTCATAACCTAAAAGAAAATACGCCATATTTTTTTCCTGTGGTGACTGCGCTATTTTCAAAAGATTTTCAAAAGAAGCAGAATCAGACAGACGCATAGAAACAAATGCACTTTCTTTGCGGCTCTTACTGTTCATAAAAACCTGAAAGAAATTATAGTTTGCATCACTGTACATTTTCAAACCCCGTTGTGCACCCGCCAACTGATCCAACGCCATAAAGTAAGGAGCAGATTTTAACTGTAATGGTTCAATGTATTTTATAAAAGCTTTCGTCGCCTCCTCATAATTTCTGGTGTAATGGTTAAACCGTACGAGTTGAAAGCCATATCGTAACTTGATCTCAGGATTTTTTACTGCATTGTAAAGTGAAGTTAAAGCCGAGATCGTTTTGTCATAATCTAGCCCGGTTGCGTTTTTTGATTCTTCTTCGGAACTTCTATACCAAGAATCCGGACTTTCCACATAATTGATGCGCATGAAAGGTTCCAGATATTTTGCCTCAATTAAATAATCAATTCCTTCTTCATATTTTTGATACCCTCCTAATTTTTGAAGAATCGAATTTCCGGCACTGCCGTTTTTAAAATCATTCAAATCCTTCATCGGCATTTTTTCCACCAGCATTTTAGTTTCCACATAACTCAGTGAATTTCCGAAATACTTCTGCCAGTTTTCAATATTTTCATCGGGAATCTCAAAATGCTCGTGACCATAGAACCGGTTAGATAAGGTGTGCAGAAAAGGAACATAGGATTTGTCTTTAATGATACTTTGGGTAAACAGATTGAAATATTCGTAATCCGGATCATACCAGGCACAGGCATTGGATTTCGAATACATCATAAAAAACAGGGCAACGGAAAGGATAACTTTTTTCATAACTAAAATTCGTGGTGTTCTGTAAATTTACGATCCAGATGGTAATATACAATAGCATAGTCTGGTATTTTTTTATTCAGATAGCGCTTAACCTCGGTTAACTGCTGATCGGAAATTTCTTCTGCTTTGATGGTAAAGCCTTTATTGAGATAGTTTCCGAAGTAGAAACCGTCTTTCATAATTTCAGCTTCCGTTTCAGATATTTTTTTAAAGTTAGGGTTTTCTAAATCTTTAATTGAAAGCGCATTGATTAACTTATGTTTGCCAACATGATTGGTTACAATTCCCCAGGAGTAAATCGGCAAAGCAATATCTATCGCTAAAGGATAAAGATCGATGTTTTTTAGATAGTTTTTTAAAGTTGGAATATCGAGAATAGAATTTCGATCTGAGTTTTCTAAAGGTGAAGAAGTGGAGTAGCACATCAGATACACTTTTTCCACGGGCGGAATTCCCGACAGCTTGCTGTTCTTAACTTGATGAAGCCGAAGGGTGCAGGTGATCTCTTTTCCCGAAAGTTCTTTTAGCTTTTTAAGAAAGACAAAGTATTCTTTGTTCGTTCCTGCAGTCCAGTCGCAGTCGATCTGAATTTCCTTTGATATTTTAAATCCAAATTCACTTTGTTTTTTTTTGACTAAAGTATATACGTTTTCTACCAGAAAATTAACTTCATCTATAGTGATATCGTAAAATACATCGTTCTTTATAAATACGACCGGAACAATCTCTTTGTCAGTTTGAAAAGAATTGTCTTTCGTAATTACGGCAACAGGTTGAAATTTTCCGTCTTTTTTTTCTATATCAAAAAATCGAGTGTATATATATGGAATGGTTGCTTTTTTCAGAGCCGCTTTTTCTGTCTTATTTAGAGAAAGGTGAGTTCGCCAATAATATAAAGTATAATCATGTTCTTTTGAATTCTCGCAAGAAATCATCAATGTAAAAAGAAGAACGAAACTGAATGTTTTCATGTGATAAAATTATAAAAAATTGTAATATGTTAAAAATCAAAATATTTTACACTGTTATATTGTCAATTAAAATATTCTTCATACATTTGCACACTCAATTTAAGGAAGAAGTGCGCCTATTTCAAAAATAGAAATCACCCATCCCTTGATTGGCAAGCGAGAACTTAATTAGATATATATAAACAATGTCAGGTATTATTGGTAAAAAGATCGGGATGACTTCTTTGTTTGACGAAAATGGCAAAAACATGCCGTGTACCGTTATTCAAGCAGGTCCTTGCTCGGTTTTACAGGTCAGAACCGTTGAAAAGGATGGGTACAAAGCTGCTCAACTTGGTTTCGATGACAAGAGTGAAAAGAACGTTGGTAAAGCGTTAGCCGGCCACTTTAAAAAGGCGGGTTCAACTCCAAAAGCTAAACTTGTAGAATTCTATCATGAATTCGTTGAGAAGTTAAGCGTTGGAGATGAAGTGAAAGTAAACTTATTTGCTGAAGGTGAGTATGTTGATGTAACTGGAACTTCAAAAGGTAAAGGTTTCCAAGGGGTTGTGAAAAGACACAACTTTGCGGGGGTAATGCAGGCAACTCATGGGCAGCACAACAGATTAAGAGCTCCAGGTTCTATCGGTGCAGGTTCAGATCCTTCCAGAGTATTCAAAGGAATGCGTATGGCAGGAAGAATGGGTGGTAAACAAGTTACCGTACAAAACCTACAAGTGTTAAAAGTAGATGACGAACAAAATCTTTTAGTAGTAAAAGGTGCTGTTCCGGGAGCAAAAAATTCTTATGTAATTATCAGAAAATGGAACTAGTAGTATTTAATACATCAGGAAAAGAAACCGGAAGAAAAGTAACTCTAGATGAAGCGATCTTCGGAATAGAGCCAAATCAGCATGCGGTTTACTTAGAAGTGAAACAATATCTTGCCGCTCAGCGCCAAGGGACTCACTCATCAAAAGGAAGAAGCGAAATTGCAGGATCAACTAAAAAGTTGAAAAAGCAAAAAGGTTCAGGTTCTGCAAGATATGGAGATATCAAAAATCCAGTCTTCAGAGGAGGAGGTAGAATGTTTGGTCCAAAACCAAGAGACTACAGATTCAAATTGAACAAAGCTTTGAAAAGATTAGCTAAAAAATCAGTTCTTTCACAAAAAATGAGAGATAATTCAATTAAAGTTTTAGAGTCATTCAATTTTGATGCTCCAAAAACTAAAGAATTTATCACTTTGAACAATGCGTTAGGATTTGAAGGAAAGAAATCTCTTTATATTTTACCAGAAGCGAACAAAAACGTTTACTTGTCTTCAAGAAACTTGGCTAAAACCAAAGTTTTGACCTATAACGAAATTAGTTCTTACGACTTGGTACACGCTGGAGAGATTATATTCTTAGAAGGTGCATTAGAAAAATTTCAAGAAAATTTAAGAAAATAAATCATGTCAGTTATAATTAAACCAATTATCTCAGAAAAAGCCAACTATCTAACTGATTTAAGAGGAGCTTATTCATTTTTAGTTAATCCTAAAGCGAATAAAATCCAAGTTAGAAAAGCAATAGAAGAGCTTTATGGTGTTAAAGTAGCGGAGGTTAGAACCATGATTTATGGACCTAAAGTTTCGTCGAAACACACTAAAAAAGGATTACAGGTTGGGAAAACCAACAAATTGAAAAAAGCAGTCGTTACCCTTTCAGAAGGGGAAGTGATTGATATTTTTGCAAATTAATTAATAAATAATAGTAATGTCTGTTAGAAAATTAAAACCTATCACCCCGGGACAGAGATTCAGAGTTGTAAATAACTTTGATGAAATTACTACCAACAAACCAGAGAAATCTCTAACCGTTGGTATTAGTAAGTCAGGTGGTCGTAACAATACTGGTAAAATGACCATGCGTTACACCGGAGGTGGACACAAACAAAAATACAGAATTATCGACTTCAAAAGAAACAAGTTTGATGTTGAAGCTACGGTAAAAACTGTTGAGTATGATCCAAACAGAACCGCTTTCATCGCTTTATTAGAATATGCAGATGGAGAGAAGAGATATATCATCGCTCCAGCCGGTATCAAAGTAGACCAGAAAGTAATCTCCTCAGAAGCAGCAGAACCAAATGTTGGTAATGCAATGAAGTTGAAAAACATTCCTTTAGGAACTGTTATTTCTTGTATCGAATTGAAGCCTGGTCAAGGTGCAATTATGGCAAGAAGTGCAGGTTCATCGGCACAGTTAACTTCTAGAGATAAGAAATATGTAATCATTAAATTACCCTCAGGAGAATCTAGAATGGTTCTTGGTGAATGTATGGCAATGATCGGATCAATATCTAACCACGATCACATGCTTACCGTTTCAGGTAAAGCAGGTAGAAGCAGATGGTTGGGTAGAAGACCTAGAACAAGACCAGTTGTAATGAACCCGGTTGATCACCCAATGGGAGGTGGTGAAGGTAAATCTTCTGGAGGTCACCCAAGATCAAGAAATGGTATGCCTGCAAAAGGTTTCAAAACTAGAAAGAAAAACAAAGCGTCTAACCGTCATATCATATCTAAACGAAAATAATTATGTCAAGATCACTTAAAAAAGGACCTTTCATTCATCACACTTTAGATAAGAAGGTTCAGACAAATATAGAGTCTGGTAAGAAGACAGTAATCAAAACTTGGTCTAGAGCATCAATGATCTCTCCAGACTTCGTAGGACAAACCATCGCAGTACACAACGGGAAATCTTTTATCCCGGTTTATGTAACTGAAAATATGGTAGGTCATAAGTTAGGCGAATTTTCTCCGACAAGATCTTTTAGAGGTCACGGCGGTAACAAAAATAAAGGAGGTAGATAATCATGGGATCAAGAAAAAGAGAAAGTGCACTAGCACGTAAAATAGCAAATCAAGATGTAGCCAAAGCGTTACATAATGACTGCCCTTCTTCTCCAAGAAAAATGAGATTAGTAGCTGATATCATTAGAGGAGTACAAGTAGATAAGGCGTTATCAATCCTTAAATATTCCAAAAAAGAGGCTTCAAACAAATTAGAGAAAGTACTTCTTTCTGCAATGGCTAACTGGCAGTTGAAGAATGAGGGTGCAGATATCGAAGAAGCTAACTTAATCGTAAAAGAAATTATGGTTGACAGTGCAAGACAATTGAAGAGACTAAGACCAGCACCACAAGGTAGAGGTCATAGAATCAGAAAAAGATCAAACCACATCACTTTAATTTTAGGAACTAAAGATAATAAATAATCAAGGTATGGGACAGAAGACAAATCCAATTGGTAACAGATTAGGTATCATCAGAGGATGGGATTCAAACTGGTATGGTGGTAAAGATTATGGAGACAGAATTGCAGAAGACTACAAGATCAGAAGATACCTTGAGGCTAGATTATCCAAAGGTGGAATTTCAAAAATCTACATCGAGAGAACATTGAAATTAGTCACTATAACAATTACTACTGCTAGACCGGGATTAATCATCGGTAAAGGAGGTCAGGAAGTTGATAAATTAAAAGAAGAATTAAAAAAATTGACGGATAAAGATATCCAGATCAATATCTTCGAAATCAAAAGACCTGAGCTTGACGCAGTTTTAGTTGCAGACAGTATTGCAAAACAAATTGAAAATAGAATTTCTTATAGAAGAGCTGTGAAAATGGCAATTCAAAGCACCATGAGAATGGGAGCTGAAGGAATCAAAGTTCAAATCTCTGGTAGATTGAACGGAGCTGAGATGGCAAGAAGCGAATCTTTTAAAGAAGGTAGAATCCCATTGTCAACTTTTAGAGCAGATATCGATTACCATATCGGTGAAGCACTTACTCAGTACGGAAAATTAGGAGTGAAAGTTTGGATTATGAAAGGAGAAGTTTACGGTAAAGTAGACCTTAGCCCACTAGTAGGACAACAGAAAAAAGGAGGTCCTGCAGGTAGAGGAGATCGTAATGATCGTAATGACAGAAGAGAGAGAGACGACCGTAGACCAAGAGATAGAAAATAATTAATGAAATTTTGGAGGATATTTTTTAAATGACCGTTACTTTTTTAAAATCTAAAATCTAAAATCTAAAATTCCTAGAAATTATGTTACAACCAAGAAGAACCAAATTCCGTAAAGTTCACAAGATGAAAATGAAGGGGATTGCCCAAAGAGGTAGTCAACTTGCTTACGGAACTTTCGGGATCAAAGCCAACGAAGGTGCTTGGATCACTGCAAGACAAATAGAAGCTGCGCGTATTGCTGCAACTAGATATATGAAAAGAGAAGGTCAGTTATGGATCAAAATCTTTCCAGATAAGCCTATTACTAAAAAACCAGCCGAAGTAAGGATGGGGAAAGGTAAAGGTGCTGTGGAATATTGGGTATCTGTTGTGAAACCTGGTAAAATAATGTTCGAAGTAGGAGGTGTTCCTTATGAAGTAGCAAAAGAAGCATTGCGTCTTGCTGCTCAGAAGCTTCCTGTAACTACAAGATTTGTAGTGGCGAACGATTTTGTTCAACCTCAATAATCTGAATTATTATGAAAAAAGCTGACATCAAAAATCTAAGCGCAGGAGATCTTCAAAACAAATTGGCAGAAGCTAGAGCAGATTTCAATAAAATGAAATTGTCTCATAGTGTAAGCCCTATTGAAAATCCTATTCAAATCAGAGACATGAGAAAAACAATCGCACGTCTGGAGACTGAATTAACACTAAAACAACAATAGAATTTCCTTTTATCATGGATAGAAATTTAAGAAAAGAAAGAATCGGAATTGTTTCTAGCAATAAAATGGAAAAAACCATTGTTGTAAGTGAAACTACGAGAGTAAAGCACCCAATGTACGGTAAGTTCGTTTTAAAAACGAAAAAATATACCGCTCATGACGAGAACAATGAGTGTACTGAAGGAGATACAGTATTAATTACTGAAACAAGACCTTTAAGTAAAAGTAAGAGATGGAGATTAGTAAGAATCATTGAAAAAGCTAAGTAATGTTACAAACCGAATCAAGATTAAAAGTTGCTGATAACACAGGTGCCAAAGAAGTACTTGTAATCAGAGTTCTAGGAGGAACTAGAAGAAGATATGCTTCAGTTGGTGATAAAGTCGTAGTTACTATCAAAGATTCTACACCACAAGGTACCGCAAAGAAAGGAACTGTTTCTAAAGCAGTAGTAATTAGAACTAAAAAAGCAGTAAGAAGAAAAGATGGTTCATACATCAAATTCGACGATAATGCTTGTGTACTTCTTAACGCTACTGGTGAAATGAGAGGTACCAGAGTCTTCGGACCGGTTGCTCGTGAACTAAGAGACAAAGAATACATGAAAGTTATTTCATTAGCTCCTGAAGTACTTTAATTTTAAAATTTACAGAAAATGACAAAGTTAAAAATCAAAAGAGGAGATAACGTAATCATCACCACAGGAAAGAAAGAAATCAAAGGAAAGAAAGGTGAAGTTATTGAAGTAATCAGAAAAGAAGGCAAAGACGCTAGAGTTATTGTAGCTGGGTTAAATATTGTTAAAAAACATACTAAACCTTCTGCAGGAAATCCTCAAGGCGGAATTGTAGAAAAAGAAGCATCAATCCATATTTCTAATGTTATGCTTATCGACAAAGACGGTAAAGCAACAAAAACTGGAAGTAAGGTAGACGGTGATAAAAAAGTAAGAGTTGCTAAAACAACCGGTGAAACTTTATAATTATAAAAGACGATGGAATATATAGCAAGACCAAAACAATTATATAAAGAGAAAATTATTCCTACAATGATGGAAGAATTTGGGTACAAATCTGTTATGCAGGTTCCTAAATTACTTAAAATCGTTGTGTCACAAGGTTTGGGTGCTGCAACTGCAGACAAGAAAATTGTTGACTACGGAATAGAAGAACTTACAGCAATCACCGGTCAAAAAGCAGTTGGTACTCTTTCTAAGAAAGATGAAGCTGCTTTCAAATTAAGAAAAGGAATGCCAGTAGGAGCTAGAGTTACTTTAAGATCAAATCAAATGTATGAGTTCTTAGACAGACTTACTGCTTCAGCTTTGCCACGTATCAGAGATTTTTCTGGTATTAAAGCAGACGGTTTCGACGGAAGAGGAAATTATAACTTAGGAATTACTGAGCAAATTATTTTCCCAGAAATCGCAATCGACAAAGTAAAGAAAATCCAAGGGATGGACATTACTTTTGTAACTTCTGCGAACACAGACAAAGAAGCAAAAGCTTTATTAACTCACTTCGGTTTACCTTTCAAAAAGAACTAAGATGGCTAAAGAATCAATGAAAGCGCGTGAGCGCAAAAGAGAAGCGACAGTAGCAAAATATGCTGAGAAAAGAAAAGCTTTGAAAGAAGCGAATGATTATCTTGGTTTACAAAAATTGCCAAAAGACGCTTCACCAGTAAGACTACACAACAGATGTAAATTAACTGGAAGACCAAGAGGTTACATGAGAACATTTGGTCTTTCTAGAGTAACTTTCAGAGAAATGGCCAACAACGGTCTTATCCCGGGAGTGAAAAAAGCTAGTTGGTAATAAATTTAGAACAATCGAGATAGTAAAGTTATTAGGTTGTAGGTTATAGGAAATTGTTTAACTATAACCTAAAGCCTACCACCTTTTAAAACTAACTATCACAAACCAATAATTAAAATAGAAAAATGGTAACAGATCCAATTTCAGATTTCCTAACCAGAGTAAGGAACGCACAAAGCGCAGGCCACAAAGTGGTGGATATTCCTGCATCGAAAATCAAAAAGGAGATTACAAAAATTTTGTTTGATCAGGGTTTCATTTTGAACTACAAGTTCGAAGATAATGCTGTTCAGGGAAATATCAAAATCGCTTTAAAGTACGACAAACAAACCAACAGAGCTGCGATCAAGAGCATACAAAGAGCTTCTAGACCAGGACTAAGACAATACAAAGGATCAGGAGAACTGCCAAGAGTATTAAATGGTTTGGGTATCGCAATTATCTCCACTTCTAGAGGAGTTATGACCGATAAAAAAGCACGTCAGGAAAAAGTTGGTGGAGAGGTAATCTGCTATGTTTATTAATACATAATAAAAGGAAAATGTCAAGAATTGGTAAATCAATTATAGAAATTCCAGCTAATGTTACTGTAACCGAGAAAGACGGGTTGGTAACTGTGAAAGGACCGAAAGGAGAACTTACACAGCAATTAGAAGAAGGAATCACTCTAAAACAAGAAGACGGAATTCTAACTTTAGATAGACCGTCCGAATCAAAGCAACATAAAGCATTACACGGTCTTTACAGAGCGTTAATCAATAATATGGTTCAGGGAACTGCCGAAGGGTGGACCAAAAAACTGGAACTTGTAGGAGTAGGATATAGAGCATCTAATCAAGGAAACAGATTAGATTTAGCTTTAGGATTCTCACACGGAATTGTAATGGATCTTCCTAAAGAAATCGTGGTAGAAACATTATCAGAAAAAGGTAAAAATCCAATTATTACCTTAACATCTTTTGACAAACAATTATTAGGAATGGTAGCAGCAAAGATCAGATCTTTCAGAAAACCAGAGCCTTATAAAGGAAAAGGAGTTAGATTCGTTGGAGAAATTGTAAGACGTAAAGCTGGTAAATCTGCTTAATTTTAAAACTTAAGAACATGGCACTAAGCAAAGTACAAAAAAGAAATAGAATTAAAAGAAGAGTAAGAGGAAAAATCTCTGGCTCTGCTGAATTACCAAGATTATCAGTTTACAAAAGCAACAAAGAAATTTACGCTCAATTGATCGATGATAAAGATGGTAAAACCTTAGCTTCAGCTTCTTCAAGAGCGTTGAAAGCTAAAGGTAATAAAGTGGAAATCTCTGCAGAAGTTGGTAAAGCAATCGCTGAAAAAGCTAAAGCTGCAGGCATTGAAAATATAGTGTTCGACAGAAACGGATTCGTATATCATGGTAGAGTGAAAGCTTTAGCTGATGGTGCGAGAGAAGGCGGACTAAAATTCTAATCATTAAATTTCGGAAATATGTTAGGACTAGATAATATAGAAAAAATCAAACCGGGAGGATTAGAACTTAAAGATCGTCTCGTTTCAGTAAACAGAGTTACTAAAGTAACCAAGGGAGGTAGAGCTTTCGGATTTTCTGCAATCGTGGTTGTAGGTGACGAAGCTGGAACTGTTGGTTTCGGTTTAGGAAAATCTAAAGATGTAGCTTCAGCTATTGCGAAAGCAGTAGAAGATGCTAAGAAAAATTTAGTAAAAGTTCCTGTTGTAAATCATACCATTCCACACCAAACTTCTGCAAGATACGGTGGAGCAGATATCTTCTTGAGACCTGCAACTCATGGTACCGGTGTAATTGCTGGTGGTACAGTTCGTATGGTTATTGAAGCAGCTGGAATTAAAGATATTCTTTCAAAATCTAAAGGTTCATCTAACCCACATAACGTTGTGAAAGCTACTTTCAAAGCATTGTTGGATATCAGAAGACCAGAAGAAATTGCAAAATTGAGAGGTGTTTCATTAGATAAAGTGTTTAACGGTTAATTTAAAACGATGGCAAAAATTCAAGTAAAACAAGTAAGAAGCGCTATTGGTAGAACAAAGACCCAAAAGAGAACGCTGGAAGCATTAGGATTAAAAAAACTTCACCAAGTGGTTGAACATGATGACACTCCTGCAATTTTAGGAATGATCTCTGCAATCAATCACCTAGTAGTAGTTGTTAAATAGAAAACAGACCAAGAGAAAAGAGACTTTATTCTATTTAGTCTCTTCTCTCTTATCTTAAAATCTCAAATCTAAATATAATGAATTTAAATAATATTAGACCTGCAGCAGGTTCTACTCACAGTACTAAAAGAATCGGTAGAGGACAAGGTAGTGGAAAAGGAGGAACAGCAGGGAAAGGACATAATGGTCAGCAAGCAAGAGCTGGTTATTCACAAAAAATCGGTTTCGAAGGTGGACAAATGCCTTTGCAAAGAAGATTACCAAAATTTGGTTTCACCAATATCAACAGAAAAGAGTACAGAGGAATCAATTTAGATACTTTGCAACTTTTAGCTGATTCGAAAAATATTACCGAAATCACTCAAGAAATCTTGGTAGAAAATGGTTTAGCTAAGAAAAGCGAAATCATTAAAATCATGGGAAGAGGTGAATTAAAAGCTGGTGTTTCAGTTTCTGCTCACAAGTTCACTAAATCTGCTGAAGAAGCAATTTCTAAAGCAGGAGGTAAAGCAATTACTCTTTAAAATCTACCATGAAAGAATTTATACAAACACTAAAAAACATTTGGAGTCTTAAGGAATTGAGAGATAAAATACTTTTTACTCTCGGTATCGTCCTCGTGTATAGATTCGCATCTTATATTTCTCTACCTGCTATTAATATGGCAGAAGTAGGGAATCTTTTGGAAAATTACCAAAACCAAGGAGGCAACAAGCAAGGAGCAGGACTTCTTGGGTTGCTTTCTTCGTTTACAGGTGGGGCATTTAGTAGAGCGTCGATTATGGCACTCGGAATTATGCCTTATATTTCTGCTTCCATTATTGTACAGTTGATGGGTATGGCAATTCCATATCTTCAGAAACTGCAGAAAGATGGTGAAAGTGGTAGAAATACATTAAACCAAATTACAAGATGGTTAACAATCGCAGTTTGTTTGGTTCAGGCACCTTCTTACCTTACATCAATCACACAAATGTTCTTGCCACATGCACAGTTTGCTTCCGCTTACTATGTACATCCGCAGTCTATTATGTTCTGGTTGCCTAGTATTGTAATTTTGGTTGCAGGTTCTGTATTCGCTATGTGGTTAGGAGAGAAAATTACTGATAAAGGAATTGGAAACGGTATTTCTATCTTAATTATGGTAGGGATTCTTGCAGATCTTCCGGGATCTTTCATTCAAGAAATTGCAACTCAAACAGGTAAAGGTGGTTTTGGGACCATTATGATTCTGATTGAAGTATTATTCTGGATGTTGGTTGTTCTTCTTGCTATCATACTTTCGGTCGCAGTAAGGAAAATTCCGATTCAGTATGTAAGTAGAGCGCAGGCAAGAGGTGGAGTAAACAGAAATCTAATGCAGGGAGCAAGACAATGGATTCCTCTAAAAGTGAATGCTTCTGGAGTAATGCCGATCATCTTTGCGCAGGCTTTAATGTTTGTTCCTGGTCTATTAACGAAAGTTGATGAATCCAATCCATTCTTGGCAGGGTTTAAGGATGTCTTCAGTTGGCAGTACAATGTATTGTTTGCTATTTTGATTATCATCTTTTCATTCTTCTACACCGCAATTACTATTCCGGTTAACCAAATGGCTGATGATTTAAAGAGAAATGGTGGGTTAATTCCTAAGGTAAGACCAGGGAAGGAAACCTCTGATTATCTTGATGATATTTTGTCAAAAATCACTTTGCCAGGTTCGATATTTTTAGCTATCTTTGCAATCCTTCCAGCACTTGTGTATGGAACGATCGTTCAGACCGACCGATTTGCCCTGTTTTTCGGTGGTACGTCGCTTTTAATTATGGTCGGAGTAATCTTAGATACTGTACAACAAATCAATACGTATTTGTTAAATCATCATTATGATGGTTTAATGCAGTCTAAATTATCTAGAACGAACAACAACAACCTGTAAGTATTAAATGGCAAAACAAAAACATATTGAACAAGACGGCGTTATTACGGAAGCACTTTCGAACGCTCAGTTCCGTGTTGAATTAGAAAATGGGCATGTTCTTATTGCGCATATTTCTGGTAAAATGCGAATGCACTATATCAAACTTCTACCTGGAGACAAGGTGAAGTTAGAATTATCTCCTTATGATTTATCAAAGGGAAGGATCACATTTAGATATTAAGATCAGTTCAGGCTGAATTTAACTATAGAAGAGAACTTGTAAGATTACAGAATCTTATTGAAGTTTTAAATTTAAACAAAATGGGAATGATTCCGTAAGATCTCATTTAACCGTTGTAAAATTAGAAAAGAAAAGTAACAAATGAAAGTTAGAGCATCTATCAAAAAAAGAAGTGCTGATTGCAAAATTGTTCGCAGAAAAGGCGTTCTGTTTGTAATCAACAAGAAGAACCCAAAATTTAAACAAAGACAAGGTTAAAATTAAATTATGGCGAGAATTTCAGGTATTGATTTACCAAAAAACAAAAGAGGCGTTATCGGTTTAACTTATATTTACGGTGTTGGGAGAAGTACTTCTTCAGAGATCTTAAAAGCAGCTGGTATTAGCGAAGACAAGAAAGTCAACGAATGGAATGACGATGAATTGGCACTAATCAGAAACTACATCACTGAAAACATCAAAGTAGAAGGTGAATTACGTTCTGAAACACAAATTAACATCAAGCGATTGATGGACATTGGATGCCAACGAGGAATACGTCACAGACTAGGATTACCTTTAAGAGGCCAAAGAACTAAAAACAATTCTAGAACCCGAAAAGGAAAGAGAAAAACTGTTGCTAACAAGAAAAAAGCAAGTAAATAATCGGTAAGAATTATGGCAAAACAGACTAAAGCAGTTAAGAAAAGAAAAGTTAAAGTTGAAGCGATTGGTGAAGCACACATCCAAGCTACATTCAACAATATCATTATTTCTTTGACAAATAAAAGTGGAGAGGTCATCTCTTGGGCATCAGCCGGAAAGATGGGATTCAGAGGTTCTAAAAAGAATACTCCTTTTGCAGCGCAGATGGCTGCAGAAAATTGCTCAACAGTAGCACACGATGCTGGACTACGAAGAGTAAAGGTTTACGTGAAAGGTCCTGGTGCAGGTAGAGAATCTGCAATTAGAACGATTCACAATTCAGGAATTGAAGTTAGTGAAATCGTTGATGTGACTCCAATGCCACATAACGGATGTAGACCACCAAAAAGAAGAAGAGTATAATCTAAGAATCTTATGATTTAAGTTTTTTTAATAATGGTATCCATTCCTATTGAAAAATTAAAGTCTAGAATCTAAAATCTTAAAAAAATATGGCAAGATATATTGGACCAAAAACAAAGATTGCAAGAAAATTTGGTGCTGCAATCTACGGAGATGATAAAAACTTCGAGAAAAGAAAGAACCAACCACCAGGACAACATGGTGTGAACAAAAGAAGAAACCAAAAGAAATCCGAGTATGCTGTTCAGTTAATGGAAAAGCAGAAAGCGAAATATACTTATGGTATCCTAGAAAAGCAATTTGCTAACCTATACGAAAAAGCTAACAGAGCAAAAGGCGTTACAGGTGAAGTTCTTTTACAATTATGTGAGTCTAGATTAGACAATGTAGTGTACAGATTAGGGTTTGCAAAAACCAGAGCAGGTGCAAGACAATTAGTTTCTCACAGACACATTACAGTAAATGGAGAATTAGTAAATATCGCTTCGTATACTTTGAAGCCAGGTGATGTAATTGCAGTTAGAGAGAAATCAAAATCTCTTGAAGTAATTGCTGATTCATTAGCTTACAAATCAAACTACGAGTGGTTACAATTCAACGACGAGACAAAATCAGGTACTTTTACTTCTGCACCGGAGAGAATTCAAATTCCGGAAGACTTAAAAGAACAATTGATCGTTGAACTTTACTCTAAATAATAATTTTTCAAATTTTTGCTCAACCTATATTATATGGCAATTTTAACATTTATTAAACCCGATAAAGTAATCCTTCTTAATTCTAATGACTTCAAAGGGCAATTTGAATTCAGACCATTAGAATCAGGATTTGGACTTACGATCGGTAATGCTTTGAGAAGAGTTTTACTTTCTTCTCTAGAAGGATATGCTATTTCATCTATCAAAATAGAAGGCGTAGAGCACGAATTTTCAACAATACCAGGTGTAATTGAAGACGTTACAGAAATTATTCTTAACTTAAAGCAATTAAGACTTAGAGCAAAAACTGAAACTGCTACAGCAGAAGAAGTTACTGCGAAAGTATCTGGACAAACTACTGTTACCGCAGGTGACTTAGGAAAATCAATGCAAGAATTCGAAGTATTGAATCCTGAATTGGTAATCTGTTCAACTAATAAAGATGTGAAATTTGAAATCACATTCAATATTGAAAAAGGTAGAGGTTATGTTCCATCGGAGCAAAACAAATCAGCAAATGCTCCCATCGGAACTATTGCAATTGATTCCATCTATACCCCGATCAAAAAAGTACAGTACACTATTGAGAACTATCGTGTCGAGCAAAAAACAGACTACGAAAAATTAGTATTGGATATTGAAACTGATGGTTCCATTAGTCCTCAAAATGCTTTAACTGAAGCTTCGAAGATATTAATTTATCATTTCATGTTATTCTCCGATGAGAGAATTACGTTGGAAACTGAAGCGGTAAAAGCATCTATTCAATATGACGAAGAAACTTTACATACTAGACAACTCCTTAAATCTAAATTAGTAGATATGGATCTGTCTGTAAGAGCACTAAACTGCTTGAAAGCTGCTGAAGTGGAAACTTTAGGAGAACTGGTTTCTTATACGAAGTCTGATTTGATGAAATTTAGAAATTTCGGTAAAAAATCCTTAACAGAATTAGAAGAATTAGTGCATGCAAAAGGTCTTAACTTCGGTTTCGACGTTGCTAAATATAAATTAGACGCTGATAAATAACAAACAATGAGACACGGTAAAAAATTCAATCACTTAGGAAGAACTACATCACACAGAAGTGCAATGCTTTCTAATATGGCTTGTTCTCTTATTGAGCATAAAAGAATCAACACTACTGTTGCTAAAGCGAAAGCTTTAAGAGTGTATGTTGAACCAATCTTGACAAAATCGAAAGAAGATACAACACACAACAGAAGAACAGTTTTCGCTTACCTGCAAAGTAAAGAAGCAGTTACTGAATTATTCAGAACAGTTGCTCCTAAAATTGCAGAAAGAAATGGTGGTTACACAAGAATCATCAAAACTGGATTCAGACAGGGAGATTCTGCCGATATGGCAATGATCGAACTTGTAGATTTCAACGATCTTTACAACCCGAATGCTGAAGAGAAAAAAGTAACAAGAAGAAGCAGAAGAGCAACTCCAAAAGCAACTGAAACTGTTGCTGATGCAAAAAAAGCACCTGCTAAAGAAGCAAAGAAAACTGAAGAACCAACAGCAGAAGCTGCAGATTCTATAGATGAAAAAGCTGGAGAATAATACTTTAAGCTTATAAGTTAAAATCCGTCTCATTTGATAATGAGACGGATTTTTGTTTCTAACGAGATATTTTAAATCCTAACTGTAATATAGAAATCTATTGTCCTCTTGCTTTCTTCAAAGTAATAACATTACCTCCTTGTGTAATCGTTACACTATCATTTTTTGCTATAATTTCAATGTCAAAGTCTCCATAAATTCCTCCTTTTACAAAAGCTTCTTTCTGCGGTGCTGATATTGTTTTATTATTACTTCTTATACTGATCATCTTTTCATTGTCTGTATTTTTGAATGTAACCAAGGCAGATGTACCATCGTCGCCAACATATCGCTCCGTATATTCCTGCGTATTTTTATTTGAATCTTTAGATTCAACTGCGGTCACGGTATCTTTAGGAAGATCAGCGGAATATCCATTTTCCTGTTGGATGACACTTTTATTTCCATCGGTGCTTTTTTTGCAGCTTAAAGGCGCTAGAAATAGTGTAGTGGATAGTATTAATAGGGTCTTTTTCATTTTTTTTAATTTTTGTTTTGACATCAAAGTTAGATATAATTATCTAATTACGATTTTTGATTTGTAATTAACTAAAACTTAACTGAAACCTTATTAAAATCACTTCCTATCATCAGCACAATTACTCAATTTTAACTAGATTTGCAGTAACATTATATAATTAAACAAAAGTTACAATGAGTTACATTTCTTACATTGATGCAAGACAAATTTTAGATTCAAGAGGAAACCCTACAATTGAAGTTGATGTTTTCACAGAAGCGGGTTCTATGGGGCGTGCAGCAGTTCCGTCCGGAGCATCTACTGGTGAACATGAAGCCGTAGAGTTACGAGACGGAGAAAAAGAGTTTGGAGGAAAAGGAGTTTTAAAAGCAGTCGAAAATGTAAGAGAAATAATAGCACCAGAATTGATAGGTACTTCTGTTTTTGAACAAAACTTTATCGATCAGGTGATGATTGAATTGGATGGAACACCAAACAAAGCCAACCTGGGTGCAAATGCAATTTTAGGAGTGTCTTTGGCGGTTGCAAAAGCGGCAGCTTTGGACCTTAAAATTCCTTTATATAAATATATTGGTGGAGTAAACGCAAATACACTTCCAGTTCCAATGATGAATGTTATTAATGGTGGTTCGCATTCAGATGCACCGATCGCTTTCCAGGAATTTATGATCATGCCTGTAAAAGCCGATTCTTTTTCTCACGCTCTACAGAAAGGAACAGAGATTTTCCACGAATTAAAAGCAATTTTAAAAACTAGAAATCTTTCAACGGCAGTTGGAGATGAAGGAGGTTTTGCGCCAAAATTCAAAGGAACTGAAGACGCTTTAGATACGCTTACACAAGCGATTGAAAATGCTGGTTACAAAGCAGGAGACGACATTATGTTTGCATTAGATTCTGCAGCGTCAGAGTTTTATGTAGATGGAAAGTATGATTATAGAAAATTTGAAGGGGAGAATGGAGCGTGTAGAACTCGTGAAGAACAAGTTGATTATCTTGCAGAATTAGCTTCAAAATATCCTATCATTTCTATCGAAGATGGTATGGACGAAAATGATTGGGAAGGATGGAAATTATTAACAGAAAGATTAGGAAAAACGGTTCAGATCGTTGGTGATGATTTATTTGTAACCAATAGTGAGATTTTAGCCAAAGGAATCAAAGAAGATATTGCAAATTCTATCTTAATTAAAGTAAACCAAATAGGTACTCTTTCTGAAACAATGGATGCTGTTCAGATGGCGCAACATAATGGTTATACCACCGTAATGTCGCATAGATCAGGTGAGACGGAAGACTCTACTATCGCAGATTTGGCAGTGGCAATGAACTGTGGACAGATCAAAACAGGTTCTGCTTCCCGTTCAGATCGTATGGCGAAATACAACCAACTGTTAAGAATTGAAGAGGCATTAGGGGATACAGCGTACTTTCCAGGGTTAGATGCTTTCAAAATAAAACGATAATAGATAAAATATATCGAAAAGTGCAAATTCTATTTGCACTCTTGTACCAATATTCATAAATTAGTAAAAAATAAAATATAATGTCAGATAATAAAGTTGTATTGAATTATGACGGGAAATCTTTTGAATACCCGATCATAGATAGCACGATCGGTGACAGAGGAATCGATATTTCAAAATTAAGAGATCAAACCGGTTTAATTACTTTAGACTTAGGCTATAAAAATACGGGCGCTACAAAAAGCGACATCACTTATTTAGATGGTGACAATGGAGAGTTGTATTACCGGGGTTATCCAATTGACCAAATAGCCGAAAAATCAAATTTCACAGAAGTAATGTATCTTTTGTTGAACGGTGACCTTCCAACAAACGATCAGTTTCAAGGCTTTGAAAAAGGAATAAAAAAATATAATTTTGTCGCTGATGAAATGAAAAGATTGATTGATGTATTTCCTCGTTCGGCTCATCCAATGGGAGTTTTGTCATCTTTAACATCTGCACTTACGGCATTTAACCCAAAGTCGGTAGATGTTACTTCAAAGGAAGAAATGGATCATGCAGCAGAAATGCTAATTGCGAAATTCTCGCACCTTTGCGCCTGGACTTACCGTAAGAAAATGGGATTACCGATCAATCATGGAGACAACAGTTTAAACTATGTCGAGAACTTCTACAAGATGTGTTTCCGTCGTCCAAACGAAGAATTTGAATTAGACTCTACAATAGTAAATGCTTTAGATAAATTATTAATTCTTCATGCAGATCATGAGCAAAACTGTTCTACCTCGACGGTAAGAATGGTTGGTTCTGCGCACACTGGGCTTTTCGCTTCAGTTTCAGCTGGGATTTCTGCACTTTGGGGACCACTTCATGGTGGAGCAAACCAAGCAGTGATCGAAATGTTGGAGATGATCGAAAAAGATGGAGGTGATGTTGCAAAATATGTAGAAAAAGCAAAAAATAAAGATGATAATTTCCGATTGATGGGCTTTGGACACAGAGTTTACAAAAACTTCGATCCAAGAGCACGTATCATTAAAAAAGCAGCAGATGATATTTTTGCAGCGTTAGGAATTGAAGACAAAGCTTTAGACATCGCATTACAATTAGAAAAAGTAGCGCTGGAAGATGAATATTTCATCGAAAGAAAACTCTATCCAAACGTAGATTTCTATTCAGGAATAATCTATAGAGCATTAGGAATCCCAACAGAAATGTTCACCGTAATGTTTGCCTTAGGTAGATTGCCAGGATGGATTTCCCAGTGGAAAGAAATGAGATTGCACAACGATCCAATTGGAAGACCTAGACAAGTATATCAAGGCGCTACAAAACGTGATTACGTTGACATGAACGCAAGATAATCTTTGCTTAAAATACTTAAATCCCTTTCAATTTTAATTGGAAGGGATTTCTTTTTACTTTATTTGGGCGCCTTAATCCGTCTTCCGTTCCCAATCTTTTTTCAATCCGTGAAGGATTGAAAAAAGGATTTCCACTCGAGCCGGGGCGCAGATTATTTCTACAACAAAGATTTTAGCAAAATTGAAAATTTCAGTATCTTAACGCTCAGAAATTTTCCTCAATTTTAGAAGAGAATAATCAACTTAAAAAAAACAGAAACAAAACGAAAAGTAAGATCATCAATGTTTAAACATATCAACAAAAAGAAGTGGCTGATCGTCGTCGGAATTATATTAGCAGTCCTGAATGGACTTGCTCTATATATTATTAATGCCAATATCGCCAATACTCTTGCTGCTAGCGAAATGCAAGATCCTGCAGTCGAGTTAGCCGCGCAACAAAATGGGTTTTTAGGGATGATTTTTGCAGCAGTGGTAATTACGCTGGATATTATCGGAGTCATGTTCTTACTTTATCTTTTGTATAAATTCATCACGAAAATTTTAAATAAATCTTTACCTAAAAGACCATGAAGTTAAAAAATTACATCAACGGACAATGGATCGAAGGATCAGGAAATGAAGTTCCACTTTATAACGCAGTGAATGGGGAATTAGTAGCAATTTCAGATACGGGCGGAATCAACTTTGAACAGGCATTAGAGTACGGAAGAACCGTTGGTTACAAAAATCTTTCCTCCATGACTTTTTATGATAGAGGTGAAATGTTGAAGAAAGTAGCTTTATATCTATTAGAAAGAAAGAAAAAATATTACGATTTATCTTATAAAACCGGCGCAACACATTCTGATTCTTGGGTAGATATCGAAGGAGGTTTCGGAACTTTTTTCACCTATTCTGGTCTTGCAAAAAGAATGTTGCCCAACACTCCTTTTTGGGTTGATGGTGATACACAGAAACTTGGAGCCAACGGAACTTTCATTGGAACGCATATTCTAACGCCGAGTGAAGGGGTTTCCGTTCAAATAAATGCCTACAATTTCCCGGTTTGGGGAATGTTGGAGAAATTATCAACTTCACTTTTAGCCGGAGTTCCAGCAATTGTAAAACCAGCAACGCCAGGTTCTTATTTGACGAACGCCGTTTTCCAGGATATGATTGAAAGTGGTTTGCTTCCCGAAGGAGCAATCCAGCTGGTATGTGGAGAACCAGGAAATATTTTGGATTATGTTCAGGATGGAGATTCTGTTCTTTTTACAGGTTCCGCTTCCACCGGAAAAAAATTAAAATCTTTACCTTCAGTTTCTAGTAATTCAGTTCGTTTCAATATGGAAGCTGATTCTTTAAACTGTTCAATTCTCGGCTTGGATGCAAAACCCGGAACACCTGAATTTGATTTGTTCATTAAAGAAGTTCGTAGCGAAATGACCACCAAAGCTGGGCAGAAATGTACCGGAATCCGAAGAATTATTGTTCCGGAAAACTTAGTTGGTGACGTTCAAAACGCTTTAAGTAAAGCCTTAGATCAAACAAAAATAGGAAATCCTTTAAGCCGCGAAACCCGAATGGGTTCTATCGTTGGTAAAAAAGAAATGGCTGTTCTTCAAGATAAGATAGAATTATTGAAAGCTGAAACAGAATTGATCTACGACGGTAAACATGAACTCGTTGATGCTGATTATGAAAGTGGGGCGTTCATGACTCCAAAAGTTTTCTACAACGATAAACCTTTTGAAAAAAATAGTTCTCACGAAGTAGAAGCCTTCGGTCCTGTTTCAACGATTATGCCTTACAAAGATGCTGATGAAGCCGCTGCTTTAGCAAAGCGCGGAAAAGGAAGTTTAGTAGGTTCAATAATCTCGCACGACGAGAAATTTGTCGCAGAAACCTCCTGGAAAATGGCATCGTCACACGGAAGAATTTTTGTTCTGAATCGTGATAATGCAAAAGAGTCAACTGGTCACGGTTCGCCTTTACCAACATTAATGCACGGCGGTCCCGGAAGAGCGGGAGGTGGTGAAGAAATGGGAGGATTGAATGGTCTTCATTTCTTTTTGCAAAAAACGGCGATTCAAGGTTCACCGGATATTCTGACAGCGATTACCAAAGTGTATCAACAAGGTGCAACTCCAACTTATTCAGATAAACATCCATTTAGAAAATATTTCGAGGAAGTAGAAATCGGTGATTCTCTGGAAACCGCCGGAAGAACAGTAACGGAAGCCGACATCGTCAATTTTGGAAATGTTTCCTGGGATCATTTCTATGCACATACGGACGCTACTTCTTTGAACGGAACCATATTCGATAAAACAGTTGCTCACGGATATTTCATTCTTTCAGCAGCCGCAGGATTATTTGTGTCCGGTAAAAAAGGACCAGTGATTGCCAACTATGGTTTAGAAAATGCAAATTTCTTTAAACCCGTTTATGCTGGCGATACGATCACAGTTTATTTAACAGCGAAAGAAAGAATCAACAAAGGCGTAAAAGGAAGAAACGTTCCAAGTGGCGTTGTGAAATGGTTGGTTGAAGTTGTGAATCAACGTGAAGAAACGGTTTGTGTTGCAACGATCTTAACCTTAGTGGCGAAGAAATCTCCTTTCATTAAAATTGATTATAAAGATTTTGCGAAACGTTTAAACAATTTAACGGAGAAAACAGTACCACAGTGGGGAAGAATGAATGCTCAACAAATGCTTGAACATTTGGAAACCACCATGAAATACAGTACCGGCGAATTGGAAACCGATTTTTGCAAAACTCCCGAAGAGCATTTAGAAAAATATCAGGATTCGCTTTATAATTTCTATAAAATGCCGAAAGATTTTCCTGCACCGTTTTTAGAAGATGGAAAATTACCGGAATTAAAATATAAAAATCTGGATGAAGCAAAAACTCATTTCATCGAATCGGTAAAGAAATATCAGATCTATTACCGCGAGAATCCAGAAGCAGAACATTTGCACTTTGTCTTTGGCAAATTAAATAAAGAAATGATGGAGTTGTTTCATGAAAAACATGTGACGCATCATTTTGAGCAATTTGGATTAATAGATTAATTTTTACTTGAAATGAAAAGGCGTGTGACATTAATTTTAATTCTATTATTTACTTTGCAATTTTCTACGCAAAAGATTTTTTCAGTAGATTATCAAAGTCAGGCCGATGTTAAAGTTTTCGTAGTGAAATGTGAAAGTCAAGCAGATTTGAAAGTGTATAAAAGTTAATTACCAAAGTCAGGCCGAAGGAAATGAGAGGAAATGGTTTTTTGTAAAATATTCCAGTCAGGCAGATAAGAAGATTTATTTTGTCGATTACGAAGGTCAGGCAGAATTAAAAATATTTTTTGTGAAATATCAAAGTCAGGCTGGTTGGAATAAAAAAGAAAAGAAACAGTTGATGTATTGAAAGATTATTAAAAATTGTAAAAATGCCTAATACTTACACTCAGATTTATATTCAATTGGTTTTTGCCACGAAAGGACGTGCGATGAAAATTCGTCCTGAATTTAGAGATGAAATTGAAAAATATATCACGGGTATTTTTACAAATAAAGGACAAAAGGTCATTGCAATATATTTGAATCCAGATCATATTCATATCTTTTTTAGTTACAAAAATCTAAAAATAAATATTCCAGATTTGGTAAAGGTGGTGAAGACTGAATCGACTAATTTCATTAACACAAAGAAAATGGTTCAGGGGAAATCTTATTGGCAAGAAGGTTATGGTGCTTTTTCTTATGCAAAAAGCCAAAAAGAGGCGGTTACAAAATATATTCTTAATCAAAAAGAACATCATAAGAAAAGGAATTTCAAGGAAGAGTATTTAGATTTATTGAATAAATTTGAAATTGAATTTAAGGAGGAGTATTTGTTTGAGTTTTATGATTAGAAGAATAAAGCAAGGTTTTTAAGATAGCGTTCCTACGGAACGCACAGAAAATATTATCTCATTATTTCTACACAGATACGATTCCTACGGAATCAATTGGAAGTTTAGAGTGGTTTTTTAAATATAAAGTTTGTTCCGTAGGAACAATATCTGTGTAGAAAAAAATATTAGAATGAAAATTTGCGTTCCGTAGGAACGGTATCTAAATGATTAATTCTTTAAAATAAAAGCAAAATATTTTGAAAAAAACAATCGGAGAACAAGTAGTAGCATTCAATAAAAAACTGCATTACTCAGGAGAGCTTCCTGACGGCTTCGAAGTGCTCAATCCTTTCTTCGATAATCCTGAAACGTTAACGGTGATGACCGAATTCTATCAGAAGTTTTACAATGATCATAATCCAAGAAAATTCATCATCGGAATTAATCCAAGTCGGCATGGAGCCGGAGTTACAGGTGTTCCATTTACCGATACCAAAAGACTGGAAATGGTTTGTGGAATTGAAATGAAATCTGCGCATACACACGAGATTTCTTCCTTTTACCTCTACGATGTGATTGAACAATTCGGCGGGCCTGAACTATTTTATAAAGAATTTTATATTAATTCGCCATTTCCGTTAGCCATTACGAGAAGAAATCTTCGTGGATCTGTAAACGCCAATTACTATGATGATAAAGATCTTTTTGAAGACGTAAAACCCTTTATGATTCAAAGTTTAAAAGATCATATCAGTTTGGGGTTAGACACTTCCGAAGTTTTTATTTTAGGAAAAAAGAATGCAACTTTCATTGACAAGATCAACAGTCAGGAAAAGTTTTTTGATAAAATGACCGTGCTGGAACATCCGAGGTATATCCAGCAATACAAAAGCAAAGAAAAACAATTATACATCGATAAATATTTAATAGCACTAAATAAAGCATAATGAACAACGGATTCGTAAATCAAGAATTAAAAAATAATATTGCCGAAATCACTTTCGGAACACCTAAAAGCAATTCTTTACCAGGAGAAATTTTAGAAAAACTTGCGCAAACTATTTTAGAAAGTGGCAAAGATCAAAATGTAAAAGCAATCCTTTTAAAATCTGAAGGCGAAAAAGCCTTTTGCGCCGGAGCCAGTTTTGATGAACTCCTTGAAATTGAAGAATTAGAAAAATCAAAAATATTCTTTGGCGGATTTGCTAAAGTTTTAAATGCGATGCGATCCTGCGGAAAATTAGTCATCGTAAGAGTTCAGGGAAAGACAACGGGCGGCGGAGTTGGGATCGCTTGTGCGGCAGATTATTGTTTTGCCACCAAAGATTCTGCAATGGCTTTAACAGAATTAAATTTAGGAATCGGACCGTTTGTTATCGGACCTTTCGTGGAAAGGAAAATCGGGAAATCAGCTTATTCAGCGATGTCTATCGATGCTGATTTTAGAAGTGCAGATTGGTGTGAAAAACACGATGTTTATCATTCCGTTTCAGAAAGTATTGAAAAAATGGATGTTGAAATTAATACATTCATGGAAAAATTATCCACCAGAAGTTCTGAGGCGTTGGCTTTAATTAAAAAAGTGTCGTGGGAAGGAACAGAACATTTTGAACAGTTAATGCCGGAAAGAATTTTGATGAGTGCCAGTTTAATTTTGGAAGATTCTGCTAAAGAAAATATTGGTAAGATTAAAGAAAGACTTCGTGCGAATAATCGATGAGTTACAATCCCCATAAAACGGTCCTTATTCTCGGAGCCAATTCTGATGTTGCAAAGCAATGCATTTTGCAATATTTGGAAGAGGGACATTCTATTATTGCTTCTTCGCGAAACCTTACTTCTTTAGAAAGTTTCGTTGAGGATAATAACATTGATTCCTCTAAAATCTTTCTAAATTATTTTGATGCAGCCGACTTTTCTTCTCATCAAAATTTTTATGTTGAACTTCCCGTAAAACCCAATATCGTAATTTATGCTGCTGGTTTCTTAGTGGAGAATCAGGAAGCACTTCATGATTTCGAAGCTGCAAAACAAATGATGGAAGTCAATTATATGGGCGCGGTTTCTATTCTGAATATTATTGCAATGGATCGATCCAATAAAAGTTTAGAAAGAATTATCGGTTTGTCTTCACTTTCCGGAGTTCGTGGTAGGAAAAGTAATTTTATTTATGGAAGTACAAAATCAGCCTTTACGCAATATTTAGCGGGACTGCGACAGGAATTATCTTCGAGGAAGATCGTCGTCAATGTTTTGGTGAGTGGTTACATCAATACTAAAATTAATACCGGTTTAGAACTTAATAAATCTTTAATAATGGAGCCAGATTATGTTGCGAAATATATTGTAAATGCTGGAAATTCTTTTTCAATTGTCCCTAATTTTAAATGGAAAATGATTTATTATATTCTGAAGATATTACCGGAAAGTTTACTTTCAAAATTGCCCTAAAAAAAGCGGAAAAGATTAATTTTCCGCTTCTGTTTTTAAAACTCTTTTTCGATCACGATTCTCAATATAATTCAAAACCGCATCTTTTGTAGTGAGCCAATTTCTGCCTTCTTTAAAAGCATCTATTTTCCCTTGTCGCGCCAATAAACTCAAATATTCTTGTCCGTAAGGAACATCGGGTTCACGCACGATATCTGAAATGTTTTGATATTGGTCGTAGGTATTGTTAAGGTTTCCCAGATAAATATCCAAAGTTCTTTCAACTGCTTGCAAAATTAGAAGTAATAATTTAGAATAATCTTGATTATTTGCTTGGTTTAATGCATCATAATATTTTTTGCGATCATTCTTTAAAATAATTGCCGGTGGAAAACCTTTTTTCATTAATAGCAAATTGAGTAATAATCTCGCAGTTCTACCATTTCCATCAAAAAATGGATGAATCCAAACAAAACGATGATGAAATACTGCAGATTTTATAAGAATATCAATCTGAGAATCATTCACGAAATTTACCAGTTCATTAACAAATTCATCAACTTTCAAAGCATTCGGTGGAACAAAATTAGCTCCAGATATCCGAACTCCCGAAGTTCTGTATCTTCCAGAAAATTCCTTTTCTATTTTTTGCAAAACAAGATGATGAATAGATAAAATATCTTTTTCAACTAGAACATAATCTTTAGAAGCCAAACTTTCTACAAATTCAATAGCTTCTTGATGGTTTACTACTTCAAAATGTTCCCGCAAAGATTTTCCTTTGATGGTAAAACCGTCTTCTATCACCATTTTTGTCTCTTGTAAAGTCAACGTATTTCCTTCAATACTGTTTGAATTATAAGTCCATTCTATGTTTAAACTTTCTTTTATGCTTTTTAGAACGTAGGTCGGAATAGGACGCTTTTTATCCAGTTCACGTTTTTTCTCGTGAATTCTTTCGAGTTGTTTTTCTAAGCCTTCAAAGTAATATGGGTATTCTTGCCATCTCATCTCACAAATATACATCTTTTATTTTAAAATCGTTCAAATACAAGATAAGAAGTATCCGATATTAAAGGTTTCCAACAAAAAAAAGGAAGTTTCGCTTCCTCTTTAATTATTTATTTTAGTTGGACTAATCTTTTAGTTCAACTTTCAAAGCCAACTCATTCAACTGTTCATCAGCAATTGAACTTGGTGCGTCGATCATCACATCTCTTCCAGAATTATTTTTTGGGAAAGCGATATAATCTCGGATCACTTCATTACCATCAAGAATTGCAACCAAACGGTCGAAACCTAATGCCAATCCTGCATGTGGCGGTGCTCCGTATTGGAAAGCATTCATCAAGAATCCAAATTGTGCTTCTGCATCTTCTTTGGTAAATCCTAAAAGATTAAACATTTTTGCCTGTAAATCTTTATCGAAAATTCTTACCGAACCACCACCGATTTCATTTCCGTTCAGGATCAAATCGTAAGCATTTGCTCTGGCTTTTCCTGGTTCGGTTTCTAATAAATGGATGTCTTCCGGTTTCGGAGAAGTAAATGGATGGTGCATTGCGTGAAAACGATTCGTTTCTTCATCCCATTCTAATAATGGGAAATCGATTACCCAAAGTGGTGCAAATTCTTTTGGATTTCTTAATCCTAATCTGTTTCCCAATTCCATTCTCAAAGCGGAAAGTTGAGTTCTTACTTTATTTTCATTTCCGGACATGAGGAAAATTAAATCTCCTGCTTTTGCTCCGAATTTTTCTGTAATTTTCTTTAAATCTTCTTCATTGTAAAATTTATTTACTGAAGAAGTCACAACGCCGTCATTCTGGAATTTAATCCAAATCATTCCGTTGGCTCCAATTTGTGGACGTTTTACCCAATCGATCAATTCATCGATTTGTTTTCTGGTATAGTCTGCACAACCTTCAACATTGATTCCGACCACCAATTCTGCATCATCGAATATTTTGAAATCTTTTCCTTTAACCAATTCATTTACTTCCACGAATTCCATCCCGAATCTAATGTCCGGTTTATCGTTTCCGTATTTTTGCATCGCATCGGCGAAAGTCATTCTTGGGAATTTTCCGAATTCTTTTCTGGCGATATCTTTCAATAAAGTCGCAGTCATTCCTTCAAATATTTCCAAAACATCTTCCTGTTCTACGAAAGCCATCTCGCAATCGATCTGCGTGAATTCCGGTTGACGGTCGGCTCTTAGATCTTCATCACGGAAACATTTAACAATCTGGAAATAACGATCCATTCCACCGATCATCAATAACTGTTTGAAAGTTTGTGGCGATTGGGGCAATGCATAAAACTGTCCAGGATTCATACGGCTTGGAACTACGAAATCTCTTGCACCTTCCGGAGTTGATTTAATAAGAACCGGTGTTTCTACTTCGATAAAATCCTGTTCCGATAAATAATTTCTGACTTTCTGCGCCATTTTATGACGGAAAATCAATTTGTCTTTTACCGGATTTCTGCGGATATCTAAATATCTGTATTTCATTCGAAGCTCTTCACCACCATCAGTTTGATCTTCAATAGTAAATGGTGGGATTTCTGACTGGTTTAAAATCGTAAGTTTCTCAACTAAAATTTCCACTTCTCCAGTTGGGATTTTGGGATTTTTACTTTGGCGTTCGATCACTTTTCCTTCAACCTGAATCACGAATTCACGACCTAATTTACTTGCGATTTCAAATAGTTCCTTCGAAGAACGGTCTGCATCAAATACCAATTGGGTAATTCCGTAACGATCGCGTAAATCGATCCACATCATAAAACCTTTGTCACGAATGGTTTGAACCCAGCCGGAAAGGGTGACGTTTTGATCAAGATTTTGGATGTTTAATTCTCCATTGGTGTGCGTACGAAACATATTTTTAAGATATTAGATGTTAGACTTGCGATATTAGAAATGGGCTAAAATTTCAGGTGCAAAGATAAGTTTTTTGGATGAGTGCCGGAAGTGATTTTTAAGAGATTCCCTGCGTGAGGGATTGCATTGAAAATCCTTTTTATTTTTTATGAACTCTCTTTTAGGGAGCGTTAGGAATCGCTGCTGGAAATAACAAAAAGATTGCAACACAACGCCCGACCCTAGCGGTTAGAAGTAGTTACGTTTTTTGTAAGCACGGGAAAGGGGCAGGCCCAAAAATTTATGATTATTTAAGAAGTGATTGCCAAAATAATTTCTAACTTTGTGTAAATCAACATCAAAAAAAATATTTAATTATGGGAAAAGGTGATAAAAAATCGAAAAAGGGAAAAATTATCGCGGGAAGCTACGGTATTAAAAGACCGAGAAAAGCAAGTTCTGCAAATCATATTCCTGTAAAAGTTTTGGATGAGGATGACAAAAAAGCTTCTAAGGAAAAAGTAAGAAAAGAAGTAGGTCAACCTACGGGTAAATCTGAAAATGCAGAAGTAGAGAGAAAACCTAAAGCAGAAGCTAAGCCTAAAGCAGCAGCTAAACCTAAAGCCGAGAAAAAAGAAGATCCCGTGGAAGCCAAACCGAAAGCTGAAAAAGCAACTGACGGCAAGGAAGCCAAATCTAAATAAGTAAAAGCAAAAAAACCGAAGATCAATCTTCGGTTTTTTTATATATAAAAAGTGATTTACTTTCCTCCTCCTAAGATACTTCCCAAAAGTCCGCCTAAACCTCCTTGAGATTGTTTCTGACCTCCGCCAAGAACGCTTCCTAAAATATCATTCAAAGGATTTCCTGAAGATTGTTGTTGACCTCCGCCAAGCACACTTCCTAAAATATCATTCAAAGGATTTGAAGTTTGCGATTGCGCTTGATTCTGAGCATTACCCAAAATGCCACCTAACAGATCTCCTAAACCTCCGCCAGAAGTAACTCCGTTTGATTGCTTTTCCTTACCGATATATCCCATAATTATTGGAGCTAACATCGCCAAGATTGGACCGATCTTGTCCATAGAGATACCAGTGTTTTGTGATAATTGATTTTCTACATCTGCTTTTTGACCACCGAAAACATGATCCAAAATAGAGCCACCTTCTTGCTGTCTAGCGGTAACTTGTGCTGGATCAGTGAGGATGCTTCCATCGTGATCTTTATCAAGTGCATTATTCAAAGCATCCGCTTCTTGAGCGTTATCTTGAGATTTTTTTCTTAAGTAAGAAATAACCAACGGTGCTGCCACTGCTAATAAAGCAATCACTTGATTTTTGCTGATTCCGAATTTGTTTTCAGCTTCTGAAGCGACTTGATTTCCGGCGCTACCTGTTAATAGGTCTATTAAACTCATGTGTTTTTTTGTTTAGGTTAATAAAAATTGACAACCAAAGTTAGCAAAAAATAGTCCAAAATTTCTTTTGAAATCTTTAATTTTTAAAGATGGGTACATTAGAACAGGCTTCCCCAAACATCAGTGATTTTACAATAGGTTTTAATTGTTCCACCAATTCGATATATGCGTTCTCTGGAATTGATTGATCGCTGCAGCCCTTTACCAAAACTCTTTTACCCATTAATTCTGAGAAGTCATAAGTTTGAACGGCGTTATGCATCAACAAAATTTCTAAATCTTCTCTATTTCCAAAAACGATTTTCTTCGCTGTTTCTGTTAATTTCGCGGTGATTAAAAAGTACGCCCAAAGAGGAACAATCGCATCTGCAGAATTATAAATATAGATATAAGAATCTTTGTATTCATCAGGATTAATGGCTGCGATTTTTTCTCGAAAATCCTTTTCTTTTAAAATTAATTCCTGGAAGAGAAAATCCTTCAAATCGATGCCGATTCTTTTGCCTTTTGGAAGCAATTGTGCGAGATCGAAATTGACCAATCCGCTTTCGGCTATTTTATTTTTTATTTCTAAATCAGACATTTTTTTATTTTATCTTTGAACAAAATTAAGGTAAATAATCGATTTTATATTGAAGATCAGCAAATCTAAATCTAAATCTAAAATCAAAAATCAAAAATATCAATTGAAATATTACATCATCGCTGGTGAAGCTTCAGGAGATCTACACGCTTCCAATTTAATGAAATCACTTCTCAAAAAGGATTCCCAAACGGAGTTTCGTTTTTGGGGTGGAGATTTAATGAAGGCTGTTGCTGGTTTTGAACCGGTAAAACATTACAAAGAATTAGCGTTTATGGGATTTCTGGAAGTTGCTAAAAACCTTGGAACAATTCTTAAAAATATTAAATTCTGCAAAGAAGATATTCAGAAATACCAACCTGCTGTCTTGATTTTGGTCGATTATCCTGGATTTAATTTAAGGATTGCCGAGTTTGCTAAAAGTTTGGGAATTAAAGTAATTTATTATATTTCTCCACAACTTTGGGCTTGGAAAGAAGGTCGGGTAGAAAAAATCAGAAAGTTCGTCGATGAAATGTTAGTCATTCTTCCGTTTGAGAAGGAGTTCTATAAAAAACATAATGTTGACGCACATTTCGTCGGGCATCCTTTATTAGATGCGATTTCCGATTTGCCGGAAATGGATATTGATCAATTTAAAACAGATAATCATTTAAACGAAAAAGAAATCATCGCACTTTTACCAGGATCTCGTGAACAGGAAGTTACCAAGATGCTGGAATTGATGCTTTCCGTTCGTCCACATTTTAAAGAGTACCAGTTTGTAATTGCAGGAGCACCGAGTTTACCAAAAGAGTTTTACCAAAAATACGTCGATGAAAATGTACATTTCGTTTCCAATAAAACCTATGATTTATTAAGATGTTCAAAAGCGGCCTTGGTTACATCTGGAACTGCAACTTTAGAAACAGCACTTTTAAATATTCCGGAAGTAGTTTGTTACCGAAGCAGCACGATTTCTTACGAGATTGGAAAGCGTGTGGTAAAAAACATTAAATACATTTCTTTGGTTAATTTAATTATGGACCAGGAAATCGTAACGGAACTAATTCAAAGTGAATTGAATACAAAGAATTTGGTCAAAGAACTCACCTTGATTTTGCAAGGTAAAAGAAGAGATGAAATGTTAGCAAATTTCAAACAACTTCGAGAAAAGTTAGGTGGAAAAGGAGCTAGTGACGAAGCCGCAGCTTTAATTATTAATGGGTGATTTTACCTTTGATTTTTATATCAAAAGTTTTTAGTTTTACCAAAACATAAGGTGCAGAAACAACCGATTCTCATTCTTTTTATCTCATTTATAATAGGGATCTTCTTACAGGATTTTTTCCAATGCTCGTCAGTTGCTGTTTATATTATATTGATATTCAGTTTGATAATTGTGACTTTTTGCTTTATTAAGAACTTCTATTTTTATAAAGTTCGCCCAGTGTTGATTGGTTCTTTTGTCATTGGTCTGGGAGTCTTTGCTCATTTTTTACATTCACAGAAGCCTTTATTGCCGGAATTGAAGGGTAAGGAAATGCTCACTTTCAAAGTTTTTAAAAAACTTAATTCAAATGAAAAAAATCGTCGCTACGAAATTACTGCGTGGAAAGGCAGTAATCAATTTCAAAGCGTGATCTCTATTCCCAAACAGGAAGAAGCACTTGATTATCTTCATTACTATCAGGGTGAAGTCTACATCAATAAAGTTGAGAAAGCATACAGTGATTTTCAATTCGATTATCAAAAGTATCTGCAGCGCAAAGGAATTTATTACCAAAGTTATCTGCCAAATACGGTAAAGATTGCGAATCGAACAGATATTAGTTTTTCGGAAAATGTAAAGCAACGACGTCTTGCGGTTTTAACTAGGATTGATCATTCGAAGCTCAATAAGAGAACTCGTGAATTTGTGAAAGGAATTATTCTGGCAGATCGAACAGAAATGGATGAGGGAACCATTCGTGATTTTCGGGATTCTGGAATGATGCATATTTTAGCAATTTCGGGAACTCACGTCGCAATTATATTTGGAGTGATTTTGATGCTGTTGAATTTCGTTTTTCCACCAAAATACCGCAGTTATAAAATTATTGTTGCTTTAATTATAATCTGGTCCTTTGCTTGTTTTATAGATTTTGGAAATTCTGTTGTTCGAAGTTGTTTGATGATTTCTACCTACTATTCATTTGTCTTGTTACAACGGAAAACAGATCTCTTGCATTCTTTGTCGCTAGCGGGTTTAATAATTTTGGTTCTCAATACCAACCAAATTTTTGAAGTTGGTTTTCAGTTAAGTTTTGCTGCGGTTCTTGGAATTTTTTGGTTCAATCAGCCGATTTTAAAAAAATTACCGAAGCCCAAAAATAAATTTCAGAATTTCATTCTCAATATTTTTTCGATAAGTTTAGCCGCACAACTTGCGACTCTTCCGTTGGTGATATTCTATTTTCATCAATATTCTTTTATATCAATTATTGCAAATTTGATTATTATTCCATTTGCTGAAGTACTCATTGTCCTATCTTTGCTTATGGTTGTGCTCATTGCAAGTTCCATCAGTTTCTCCTGGTTGAATATGATTTTTGAGAAACTTATTTCAATGACTTTACAATTGATTCATTTTTTTGCTGATGTTGATTATGCGATGAGCCGAACAATTCCAATGACTCTTTTAGAAGTGGGTGTGCTTTATATTTTACTTTATCTAATAAGATTTCCTTTGAAGAGTTTTACGTTGAAGCATTGTTTTAGAGTGCTATATCTTCTATTGCTTTTTGTAAGTCTTAGATGCCTGCTCAATTATAAGGCAAGCCATCTTAATGAGGTTTTGGTACATCAATTTTTTAAAGAGAAAGTTATTTCAGAGAAAGTTGGAGAGCGTCTTACATTTTATATTTCGGAGAATACGGATCAAATTAAAATAAAACAATATATCATAGATCCTTATCTTTCTTCGCGGCGAATTAAAGCATTTTCCATCACGACCATTCCGAATAATCTACCAGAAATTGAAATTCAAGGTGAAAAATATATTTTAAAGCCTTAAATTACCGTAATTCAATCACAATCTTATTTAGAAAGATTACAAACTAAAATTTTCTGACATTTCTCACATGGATTAACCTCTGCAATTTTCTAACTTTGTAAGAATTCAAATTTAAACATTAATTATGGCAGGATTAACAACTTCTTCTATCGGAAGAAAATACGCAATGGCATTGTCGGCAATGTTTTTGCTCATTTTCCTAATTATGCACCTTTCGGTTAACTTACTCTCACTAGGAGGAGAGGATGGACCGTTCAACGCAGCATCTTATTTCATGGGTTACAATCCGCTGATCCAGTTTGTAATGCAACCTATCCTGGTAATAGGATTAATTTTTCACTTTGTGATGGGCTTTGTTCTTGAAATTAAAAACAATAACGCCAGACCGATAAAGTACGGGATGAACACCCGTTCGGGGAACAGCACCTGGATGTCTAGAAACATGCTTATTACTGGAGCTGTTATTTTAGCTTTTCTTGGATTACACATGTATGATTTCTGGTTTCATGAAATGACTTACAAATATGTTCCTGGTGAAGGTGATGTAAATGATCTAACCAGATTTTGGCCAGAGCTCCATTCAAAATTTTCAGAACTTTGGAGGGTGATTTTCTATGTTATTTCTTTTGTCTTATTGGGATTGCATTTAGCGCATGGATTCCAGTCTTCGTTCCAGTCGATAGGAGCGAGACATCCAAAATACACCCCCGTGATCAAAGCGATTGGAACCTGGTATTCTATCCTTATCCCAGCTGGTTTTATTTTAGTAGCTGTTTATCATTACGTAACTCAATAAATTTTAAGTTTTATATCGACCCTAAAATTTAAAATCTAAAATTTAAAATTTCTAAAAATGAGCAAATTAGATTCAAAAATTCCGGCTGGTCCTGTAGCGGACAAATGGAAAAATCATAAAGATCATATGAACTTAGTTTCACCAAATAACCGTGATAAAATTGATATCATTGTTGTTGGAACGGGTTTAGCAGGTGGTTCTGCTGCTGCAACTTTAGCAGAACAAGGCTATAATGTGAAAGCATTTTGCTATCAGGACTCACCAAGAAGAGCGCACTCAATTGCTGCGCAAGGTGGTATTAATGCCGCTAAAAATTATCAAGGTGATGGAGATTCTACTTACAGATTATTTTACGATACTATCAAAGGTGGAGATTATCGTTCCAGAGAAGCAAATGTATACAGGCTGGCAGAAGTTTCTGCAAGCATTATCGACCAATGTGTCGCACAAGGTGTTCCTTTCGGAAGAGAATATGGCGGACAATTAGATAATCGTTCTTTTGGTGGAGTTCAGGTTAAAAGAACTTTTTATGCCAAAGGACAAACAGGACAACAGTTATTATTAGGAGCTTATTCAGCCATGAGCCGACAGATCGGTAAAGGAAGAATTAAAATGCATAACCGTCACGAAATGCTTGATTTAGTAATCGTTGATGGCAAAGCAAGAGGAATTATCGCAAGAAATTTAGTGACTGGAGAAATCGAAAGACATTCTGCTCACGCTGTGGTTATTGCTTCTGGTGGGTATGGAAATGTTTATTTCCTTTCTACTAATGCAATGGGCTCTAATGTTTCTGCAGCTTGGAAAATTCATAAAAAAGGAGCGTATTTCGCAAATCCTTGTTATGTACAAATTCACCCAACTTGTATTCCCGTTCACGGAACCGCACAATCTAAACTGACTTTGATGTCAGAATCTTTAAGAAACTCGGGAAGAATCTGGGTTCCAAAAAATATCGAAGATGCTGTTGCGATTCGCGAAGGCAAATTAAAACCTGAAAATATCGCTCACGAAAATCGCGATTATTATTTAGAAAGAAGATATCCTGCATTTGGTAACTTAGTTCCAAGAGATGTTGCTTCTAGGGCTGCTAAGGAAAGATGTGATGCTGGTTATGGTATTGAAAATAATGATACTCACGAAGGTGTCTATTTAGATTTCTCTACAGAGATTACTAAAAAAGGAAAAGAAGCAGCAATCGAGCAAAATATTCATAATCCTACAGAACAGCAGATTTATGATTTAGGAAAATCGTGGATCGAAGAAAAATATGGTAACTTATTCGTAATGTATGAAAAGATTACTGCGGACAATCCATATGTAACCCCAATGAAAATTTATCCGGCAGTTCATTACACAATGGGTGGTGTTTGGGTTGATTATAACCTACAATCCACAATTCCTGGTTGTTTTGTAATTGGTGAAGCTAACTTCTCTGATCACGGAGCGAACAGATTAGGAGCCTCTGCTTTAATGCAAGGTCTCGCAGATGGGTATTTTGTATTACCTTACACGATCGCAGATTACCTTTCCGCAGATATTCGAACAGGTACCATATCCACCGATAATGCCGAGTTTGATACTGCTGAAAAAGAAATTCAAGATAAAGTGAACTTCTTCATCAATAATAAAGGAACGCACAGTGTAGATCATTTCCATAAAAAATTGGGTCACATTATGTGGAACAAGGTGGGAATGGGAAGAACTCCGGAAGGTTTAAGAGAGGCAATTCAAGAGATTGAAGAAGTAAGAAAAGATTTCTGGGCGAATGTAAGAGTTCCAGGGGAAGCAAATGAAATGAATATGGAGCTGGAAAAAGCGTTCCGTGTTGCAGATTTCTTGGAGCTAGGACAGTTAATGGCTAAAGATGCTTTGGAAAGAAGAGAATCTTGTGGAGGACATTTCCGTTGGGATCATGCAACACCAGAAGGTGAAGCAGAGAGAGATGACGAAAACTTCAAATATGTTGCTGCTTGGGAGTATAACGGTTCAGACATCAACCAGGAAGTAATGCATAAGGAGGATTTGATTTATGAAAATATCGAAGTCAAAACTAGAAGTTATAAATAATCTCCAAAAAATATAAAGAAAATGAGTGCTAAAAAAGGATTAAGCCTGACTCTGAAAATTTGGAGACAGAAAAATAATAAATCAAAAGGACAGTTCGAGACTTATAAAATTTCCGATGTTTCTACGGATTCATCATTTTTGGAAATGCTGGATATGCTCAACGAAAACCTAGTTAATGAAGGTCAGGAGCCGATTGCTTTCGACCATGATTGTCGCGAAGGAATTTGTGGAATGTGTTCTTTGTACATCAACGGTCGCCCGCACGGACCAGACACTGGAATTACCACTTGTCAGTTGCACATGAGAATGTTCAAAGATGGTGAAACAATCCATATCGAACCTTGGAGAAGTGCTGCTTTTCCAATTATTAAAGATTTAGTAGTAGATAGAAGCTCTTTTGACCGCGTAATGGCTGCTGGAGGTTTTATCTCTGTAAATACTTCAGGTAATACACTTGATGCCAATGCGATTTTGGTCCCTAAGGAAGATGCTGATAGCGCAATGGATGCCGCTGCTTGTATCGGTTGTGGAGCTTGTGTTGCTACTTGTAAAAATGGTTCCGCAATGTTGTTCGTTGGTGCTAAAGTTTCTCAGTTCGCTTTACTTCCTCAAGGTCGAGTAGAAGCAGAAAGAAGAGTGCTGAATATGGTGAAAACGATGGATGAAGAAGGTTTTGGTAACTGTTCAAATACTGGTGCTTGTGAAGTAGAATGTCCGAAAGGAATTACTTTAGAAGTAATCGCTAGAATGAATAGAGAATATTTTGTTGCTAACCTTGACAAAGGATAAATTAGTAAAATAATAGTTAACAAACTGCTTTCAGAAATGAAGGCAGTTTTTGTTTTGTTAAACTTTCACAAAACTTCACATTTAATTTTTAATAACTCGGTGAAAACCTTATTTTTGCCTGTCTTGATATAAATCGATCTCGAGATATAACTATTAATTAAAAAAGTAAAATAATAAAGATGAGCAAGTATTTATTAATGCTGTTAGTTGCGTTTGTTACAATGTCATGTTCAAAGAAAGTAGAAGTTACTGGTAATTTTGCTGGTGGTTCTCCTTTAGAAAGGATAGAATTCATAGAAGCTTCAGGTGTCGCAACGCTACCCTTGGTGAATATGGGTGTAGATGCAAAAGGCAATTTTGCAGGAAGTTTTGACGCACCAAAAGATGGGATGTATATCATGACTTACGGTGGTAAGCAAGCTAATATCTATTTAAAGGGCGGTCAGAAATTGAATATTTCTGGACAGGCAGTAAATTTCCCAGCTAAATTCACAGTAACGGGTGATGCGAAGAAAAATAATGATTTCCTACAGGAAATTCAAACTTTAATTCAAGATTATGCTGGAAAGATCAACGTTCAGGAATTGGTGAGTAAGGATGAGGCAGCCTTCTTAAAAGGGGTCGAAAAAATTAGAGCTGATCTTGATAAGCATATTGATACTGCTGCTAAAAAAACATCTCCAGACAAAGATGTGATAGAGTTTAAGAAAGATGAGCTGAATGCAAGTATTCTTGGATTGATGAATCAATATGAAATGAACCATGGACAAATTACTCAAAATGCCGCTTTTAAAGTAACTAAAAACTTCACAGATGCTGAAGCAAAGCTTAAAAAGGAGGAAGGCAGATTGCTTAAAAATCAGCCAATTTATAGAAACTATTTGTTAGGTAAGTTAAGTCCTGAATTCCAAAAGTACTCGGAAGCGCATAAAGTAACTGCGACAGAGCCTTCTTCTATAGAGTTTTCGAAATTTTTAGATACTAAAAAAGACATGTCGCAATTAGCGAAGGACTATCTATTAGCTTTTGTTATCTCAAACAGTGATATCAATCCTTCTACAACTCCAGCTGATGCTGCGAAAATTAGTAAGCTTGTTCAGGATAAAATTAAAGACGTAGAAATTAAAAAAGATTTGGAACGAATTCAATTCGTGATCTCCGGACCAAAAATTGGTGAAGCGGCGCCTTCTTCAAAATTAATTACTATTGAAGGAAAAGAGTTTAAACTAAGCGATATTAAAGGAAAGCCAGCCATGGTGATGTTCTACGCATCTTGGAATCCCTACATTTCAGAATCTGCAATGCCTGTGATGAAAGAGGTTGCTAATTTCTATAAATCGAAAATGGATTTCGTTTTTGTAAATTTAGACGATACTAAAGACCAATTTACCAAAACAAGTAATGCGATGCTAAGTGGTATTAAAGGCACAAAGGTATATGCAGAAAATGGAATGAACTCTCAAATTGCTAAAGATTTAGGAATTTATGGTTTTAAACTTCCTTCCTTTATGGTAATTGACAAAGATGGGAAAGTAGCCAGTAAAGTTTTCTATAACTTAGGTGATGAGGAATTAATTAAAGTTTTGGATAAAATGACTGGTCTTAAGGCTCCGGAAGCACCACAAGGAGCAGTATTGCAGAATGATCTTGTTGAGCCACCGATGGCAATGCCAGAAACACCAGCGAGCAAATAAATAATAAAAATACTATACCTGATCCTGCATGAGAAAATCTTGCAGGATTTTTTATATCTTAGTCTAAATTTCAATATGAGCAAAGATCTTTTAATTCCAAGAAATATACTTTACCTTTTAATAATCGTCGGGTTCGTTATAAATTTTCTAAACTTAGTGCTTAAGTTAGAAGATTATGGAATTTCTGACAGCGTAGGAAAATCTTTGGTTTTTTTCGCGATGCTGGCAAGTTTCATAGCTACAGCGGTACTCATTATTGATGTATTTGTCAATAATGTAGATGGTAAATATCTCTGGACGTTAGTGTTTCTTTTTTCAGGAGGTTTTCTTGGTTATTTTTACTTACGCAATCGCTCTTATTATACTTCAAAATCAAAATAAAATATAGTTTTTTGTCCTAAAATTGGAATCAAGACAAAACGGGATGATATTCCGTTTTTTTTATTTTAAAACGTTACTTTTGCGTCCAGATTAATTATCATGAGAAAGAAGAATAAAAATATTATCTTAGAAAACATATTGCTGGTTTCAGCTGGATCAAAAGGTGTTGCTGTTGGGAAAACTGATGAAGGAAAAACCGTTTTGGTTTCTGGTGCAGTTCCAGGAGATGTCGTAAATGCTCGCGTAAAAAAATCAAAATCCAACTATTACGAAGCAGAAGTTGCGGAGATCGTTATAAAATCGCCGTTTAGAGTGGAGCCGAGATGTATTCACTTTGGTGTTTGTGGTGGTTGTAAGTGGCAAAATCTTTCTTATGAAAAACAACTGGAATTTAAACAAGACGAAGTTTATAACCATATTAAAAGAATTGCGGGAATCGAAGATTTTGAAACCTTACCAATTCTTGGAAGTGAGGAGCAGTATTTCTATCGTAATAAAATGGAATTTTCGTTTTCTGATGCACGTTGGTTAACGCAATACGAAATTAGTTCCGAAGAAAATTTTGGAAACAGAGATGCTTTAGGATTTCATATTCCAGGAATGTGGAGTAAAATTTTGGATTTAAAAGAGTGTTTTCTGCAGGAAGATCCTTCCAACGCGATGCGGTTGGCGATTAAAAACTATGCGGTGGAAAACGGTTTAGAATTTTTTGACGTTAGAGGTCAAGCTGGATTTTTAAGAACGGTGATGTTTCGTCAAAATTCAAAAGGAGAGTGGATGGTCTTATTCCAACTCTTTCGGAATGATAAAGTAAGCAGAGAAAAGCTCTTTGATTTTTTACTTGAAAAATTTCCTGAAATTAAAACGTTGCTTTTTGCTGTTAATTCCAAACAGAATGATTCTATTTATGATCAGGAAGTCCAAACCTATTTCGGCGATGGATTTTTAATGGAAGAGATGGAAGGCTTACAATTTAAAATAGGACCGAAATCTTTTTTCCAAACCAACTATAAACAAGCATTAAATTTATATCAAAAAACTTTAGAATTTGCAGATTTAAAGGGTGATGAGGTTGTATATGACCTTTACACTGGAACTGGAACGATTGCTCAATACGTTGCCAGAAAAGCAAAACAGGTTATTGGTATAGAATCTGTGCAAGAATCAATTAATGCAGCAAAAGAACATGCAGAATTGAATGGTTTGACAAACTGTACTTTTTATTGTGGTGATATGAAAGAAATCTTCAATGATGAATTTATTGCCCAACATCCTAAAGCAGATGTGCTGATTACAGACCCACCGAGAGATGGTATGCACCAAAAAGTGGTAGGACAAATTCTTAGATTGGCTCCTGAAAAAATAGTTTATGTAAGTTGTAATTCTGCAACACAGGCAAGAGATCTGGCATTAATGAAAGAACATTATAAACTCGTGAAGATCTTACCGGTAGATATGTTTCCACAAACGCATCACGTAGAAAATATTGCTCTTTTAGTAAGAATTTAATTACATTTGATCGATGAAATTCTTGAAATTATTATTTTTTTCGATTTTTCTCCTATCGCTTTTTTCATGCGGAGGAGATGATGATATCTGTGTAAGCGGTGAAGCGACGCCAAGAATGAAAATAAAATTCAAGACCCAAGCCAGTGGAAAGCTTAAAACTTTAGATTCTCTTTTCATTAAAGTAGATTACGGAAATGGACCAATAGCGGTAGTTGCAAATGCTTCCAAAACAGATTCTGTCATAATTCCTTTGCGAGTTGATGATTCTCCTTTCACAAAAATTTACGTTGGGCTTTCCAAAGACGCTGTAAATTCTGTAATTAAAATAAACTACAATACCGTTTCAGAATATGTTTCGCCAGCATGTGGTATCAAAAAAACATATAAAGATCTAAACTCCATAGTAGAAACTCCCGCAGCAGTTTTGTCTGTTGAACAAAATCAAAATCAAATTACTGATGAAAGCAAAACACATCTTTTCCTTCTTTTTTAGTTTTATTTTGATAAATGCTATCGCACAAAAGAAGCAGGATTCTCTACAAACGAAATGGAAATACAATCCGAATTTCTCCGTGGGGATCGATGTTCTAAACGCTGGTTTAGCAGTATTCTCTGACAGGAAATTAATTCAGGGATTCGTTTCCACAAATGTTATTGGTAAGTGGTATGCGATTGCGGATGTAGGTTTTGAAAAAAATATCTACCAAAAAAATGGATATGACGCTAGTATAAATGGATCTTTCTTAAAAATAGGTGCTTTATATATGTTGGCTAATGATAAAGAAGATGTCCGAAATGGTTTTCTGGCGGGAGGTAAATTAGCAGGTTCTTTTTATAATCAGGAATATCTTGCCGTACCGATTCGGGGGTTTGGGAATAATGAAATGTCGCAAAGCTTTCCCGCTTCTAAACAAAGTTCGTACTGGATTGAAGCCAGCGTAGGAGGAAGAGTTCATTTATTTGAATCTCCTTTTTTTATAGAAGTTACGATGCAACCTAAATATTTGGTTTTCACTACAACGCAAGAGGGTATCCAGCCAATGATTGTCCCTGGTTTTGGTAAAAGCTCTTCCAAATTTAATATGGGTTTTTCCTGGAATGTTGCCTATTCCTTTTAAATAATTTATTCCCTATATTTTCGTATAGAAATTCATATAGTTTCTCTCGCTTATTAGTAGCTATTTTTAGTGATATCATTAATTATTGATATTTTTGAATAGACTATTGCTATGTTTTGATAGCTATTTCTCTCTTCTTTATTAAAATTCGTAAAACGTATTTTGACAACGGCTAAATTTAAATTACTTTTGGAAAAAATTATATTATATTTTTTAAACACAAATATGAAAAAGACATTTATTATTTTACTTTGCGGGTTGATGAGCTCTTTAGCTTTCGCACAGTGGAGTCCAACATCTTTACAAGATGGGAAAGTTCGACCTACATCTGAAAGTCAAAAACACTACTCGTTAGATATAAAAGCTTTGAGAGCTAAGCTTTCCAGCGCAGTAGAAACTGGTAGAGGTTCAGTTCCGGTTGAAATTAACATTCCAACTCTTAATGGTAAGATCGAAAGATTTGCAGTGTATAGTTCACCAGTAGTAGTAAAGTCTCTTGCTGATCGATTAGAGTTAGGATCTTATGTTGGTGTAGGTGTTGATGATCCTACTGCTTATATAAGATTTAGTATAGCACCAAATGATTTTCAGTCGATGATGCTGAAAAATGGAGTTTACGAATTTATTGAACCTCAGAATGCTGATAAATCAGTTTATGGAGTGCATCCAAAGACCAACAAGATCAATTCTGATAAAGCTTTCGTATGTTCTACCAATGAACCTGCGATGAATAAGGAACAAATGGAAAAACTCTATTCTGCAGGAAAAAATTTCACTAATAATCCGGCAGATTTCAGTAAATCTTCCGATAGAAAATATAGAACGATGCGTCTTGCAATGTCTGTTACAGCAGAGTATACGCAATATTTCGGTGGTGTTTCTCAAGCTTTAACTGCAATTAACGCTACTTTAACGCGTGTTAATTTTGTATTTGAAAAAGACTTTGCTTTAAAGTTAATTTTACAAGATTTACCACAACTTATTTACACAGACCCAGAAACAGATCCATATTCATCATTAGGTAAATGGAACTTTGAATTACAGAAAACACTTACAGCAGTGGTGGGAGAAAGTAATTACGATATTGGTCACCTGTTTGGTGCTTCCGGTGGTGGTGGAAGTGCTGGTTGTATTGGCTGTGTCTGTATTAGTCCTGAATTAGATGTGAATGGGATCCCTATGGAAAATGGAAAAGGTTCGGGCATTACTTCGCCTGCGAATGCAATTCCTCAAGGCGATTCTTTCGATATTGATTACGTTGCTCATGAAATGGGTCATCAGTTAGGAGCCAATCATACCTTCGCACATAAATTAGAATCACGCCTGCAAAACGTCGAACCAGGATCTGGATCAACGATCATGGGATATGCAGGTATTACTGCTGATAATGTGCAAATGAACTCAGATCCTTATTTTCATATTAATTCGATCATTCAAGTTCAGAATAATCTGGTTTCAAAGCAATGTGATATAGAAACCGCTATGATTAACAATCCACCGGTGATTACTGCAATGCCACAGATCACGATTCCTAAAGGCACTGCTTTTTCATTAACTGCTCAAGCGACTGATGTTGAGAATAATCCATTAACTTACACGTGGGAGCAAACGGACAATGCAACAGACATCATTACAAAAAGTAATTTAGGCAAGACGAACAATGGTGCTTCTTTCCGATCGGTAATGGGTACAGCAAACCCCGTTAGGTACTTTCCAAAGTTTGAGACCGTTCTTGGCGGTTTGGTTAGAAATCCCGATGGTTGGGAATCTGTATCAATGGTAGCTAGAACCAGCAACTTTAAAGTAACGGTTCGGGACAACAATCCAGATCCAATGCAGCAACAAACTGAAACTGCATTACAAAGTGTTGTCACAAGCCCAAATGGGCCCTTTAAAATTACCAGTTTAACTTTATATAATAATGAGGTCAGACCATTAACTTGGGATGTAGCGGGAACCAATGCAGCTCCTTTTAACGCAACTAATGTTAAAATTGATTATACTGTCGATAATGGAACAACATGGACTGTTTTAGCAAATTCAACCCCTAACGATGGAACTGAGCCTTTTGATGTAACCCCTTTTGCAACTGGGACAATCGTTAAGGTCAGAATTTCTGCGATAGGAAATGTTTTTTACACGATTGATCCAGTAAAGATATCCAGTGTTATCGCTTGTGATGGTACCGCGCCATCGCTATTAGAAGTTTCTTCAGTAGATGTTAATACTGCTGTAGTTACTTGGGATGCAGTTTCTAATGCTACCTATATTCTAAGGTATAAAAAATCTACGGATGTTTCATTTACAGATATACCTGTTGCAACCAACAGTTATACTTTGGACTATCTATCAGAAGGAACTCAATATAACGTTCAGGTAGCCGCAGTATGCTTAGGCAGTACTGGTACCTTTACGCCTTCTACAACCTTTCAGACGATTGTTCGACCGTATTGTACTGCAGCAGCGGCTAACACTACTTTTGAGATAATTAATAATGTTACTTTTTCTAATATTAATAATAGTTCTATTACAAAAGACGGGTACGAAGATTTCACTGCCATTGTAGGAAATGTATTTAGAGGAACTTCCTATAACTTTTCAGCAACTGCCGATAAGTCTTACTCTAGTGATGAATTAAGAGTTTGGATCGACTTTAACAATAACAGGTTATTTGAAGATGAGACGGAACTGGTTCTAATAACCGCAAAAAAAGCAGCACCGTGGGAAGGTATGATCACTATTCCGGCAGATGCCAAAATTGGCTTAACGCGCATGAGAGTTAGAATGCAGGATACTAATTATGGGATGAATAATGCGGCTTGCGGTACTAATTCATATGGGCAAGTTGAAGATTATACCATCAATATTGAAGCAGCTGCTGCAACTGACAACGTACATAAGTCGAAAATTCAAATTTATCCGAATCCTGTAGAAGATATTTTAAATGTATCACTAGTTTCTAAGAATGCTACTTACGTTATTTACAGTATCTCAGGACAGCTTATTTCGAAAGGTAAAATCATAGATAATAAAATTGCTGTTTCAGAATTAAACAGGGGCATATACCTTATTGCAATTGAGAATGATGGAGATGTAAGCCAAATGAAATTTATTAAAAAATAAGAAATAATATTTATAAAGAAAAGTCTCTGGGGTATCCTGGAGGCTTTTTTGCTTAAACATTAATATTAAGACTATTCTATTAGGAAAAGTTTTGAAGTTTTAACCAAACTTTAACCTTAATTTGCAGTCTAACCTATAGTTATATGATGAAAAATTCATTTATTTTGTTGACTATATGAAGAAGTTTTTACTGCTGATAGCATTCGCTTTTATGGCCAAAGTGCAAGCCCAGTTTTTTAGCGGAGAGATTGTTATAAAAGATAAATCTATTTACTACTTAAATCAAATTTTTGTAACCAATATCACTTCTCATACAACGGTTTATACTGACTATTTCGGTACTTTTAAAATTCCTGCAAAACCTGGGGATATAATACGTTTTACTTCAATTGTTACTGATAGAAAAGATATAACGTTGACGCAGGAACAGGTACAGACACCAAATAATTTTGTAGAATTAAAAGTAGCCTACTACGACATTCAAGAGGTGGTAATCAGTAAATTTAAACCTACAGGAAATCTTCGTAAAGACGTCACTTCGCTCAAAAATGGAGAGAAAACGCTCGCTTTACAGCGAATGATAGGCTTGCCAACACCGAAAGGAGACGGAACTCCTCCATTACTACCCGTTGCAGGATTTACTGGGGGCGGATTAACATTTAACTTAGGGAGTATTTATGATATATTTTCAGGAGAGCGAAAAAAACAAGAACGTGCGCAGCAATATGAAAAAATGAATTCTAATGTTGCCAATATTAGAAATTATTTTGGTGCCGCTTATTTTACAAACTTGAAAATACCCGTTAATTTAATTGACAACTTTCTACAGTTTGTATATACTTCAGATGATATTTCTCCTTATGTGGAAGCGAATAACTATGAAGCAATCTCAATTTATATAGATAAATATTTACCAATTTACCAGCGTCGTTTAAAAAACTCTAATTTGATGCAGGAAATAAATTAAGTTCTAATCCTTACCGATCAATTTATTTTTACTGATAATTCTTTATCTTTGCGCTCTTACTTTACGGTCTGATAATGATGTCGCGTATTCAACTTTGTTAAGAGTTTTTAAGTAGTATTTATTTTAGAGTAAAATGCTCTTAGAATTTTTTGCAAATTGAAGTTGTCAGTTTTATGACTGTTATAAATGAAATACATACGCCGCACAAATTTCTGTACCACAGTAAATTTTTAAATAGAATATGGGTAAAAATAAAATGGCAAGATTTGCCGAAAATAAAATTCTTCCGAATGTATTTCAACCTACCAGAGAGGAAGCATTGGCAGATTATCATTTAAAAGGGAAGTGGCGCCAGAATGTTTTCAAGAATGAAAATCCTATCGTGTTAGAACTGGGATGTGGCAAGGGAGAATACTCTGTAGGTTTAGCAAAAGCATTCCCCGAGAAAAACTTTATTGGAATTGATATTAAAGGTGCTAGATTTTGGTTTGGAGCCAAAGATGCTATTGAAAATACTCTAACCAATGTTGCCTTTGTAAGAACTCAAATTGAACTGATCGATCACTTCTTTGCTGAGGATGAAATTGATGAGATTTGGATTACTTTTCCGGATCCACAGATTAAATATAGACGTACTAAACACAGAATGACTCATCCAGACTTTTTAGAAAGATATCAGAAAATTCTAAAGAAAGAAGGGGTAATGCATTTAAAAACAGACTCTGAGTTTCTACATGGTTACACATTAGGACTGCTTCAGGGCTTAGGTCATGAGATTATGTTTGCCAACCATGATATTTATGGCGCGCCGGAATTCGATCCTGAAACTCCTCTGTTACGAGAAATTAAAACCTATTATGAAGGCCTGTTTGAATCCAAAGGAAAAACCATTACGTATATTAAATTTAGGTTGAAATAAGTTTTATTTCACTGCTAGTCTTTGTTAGATAGATAAACAAAAAAAGGTTCAGAAATAATTCTGAACCTTTTTTTATATGTAAGATATGATCTTATTCCGCAGCGGGAGCTGAAGCTTCAGATGTGAAATCTGCATCAGTTTCTGCTGATACTTTTTCTCCTTCTTCTTTGGATTTTTCCTTGTCTGCTTTTCTTTGAGACAAACCGTCTTTGATTGAAGATGAAACAATGCTCAACAACATATCAATAGATTTAGATGCATCATCATTACCAGGAATTACGTATTCCACTTTTCTTGGGTCAGAGTTTGTATCTACGATTGCAAAAATTGGAATTCCCAATTTCTTAGCCTCAGTTACAGCGATGTGTTCTTTCATAATATCAACAACAAAAAGTGCTGATGGAAGACGAACCATGTCAGAAATTGAACCTAAATTTTTCTCCAGGTTAGCTCTTTGACGATCAACCTGAAGTCTTTCTTTTTTAGATAAAGTTTCGAAAGTTCCGTCTTTCTTCATTTTATCAATGTGGTTCATTTTCTTAACAGCTTTACGGATCGTAACAAAGTTTGTTAACATTCCTCCTGGCCATCTTTCAGTAATATAAGGCATATTAAGTTCTGCTGCATATTTCGCTACAACTTCTTTCGCTTGCTTTTTAGTAGCTACGAAAAGAACTTTTTTACCTGCAGAAGTGATTTTTTCTAAAGCTGAACAAGCTTCGTCTAATTTCACAGCTGTTTTATGTAAGTCTACGATGTGAATACCGTTTTTCTCCATAAAAATGTATGGAGCCATATTTGGATTCCACTTTCTGGTCATGTGACCAAAGTGTACTCCTGCCTCTAAAAGGTCTTTAACATTTGCTTTTGCCATGTCTCTTTTTTGTTTTTAGTTTACGTGCCGCTTTATGCAATCAACAATTTCTTTGATGGGAGAAATGTTTGGGTGCTAAACTAACGGGGCATTTTTTGGTTAATAATAGAATAAAGAGGGAAGAAATAAAATTTCCAACATCTTGTCTCCCAAAATCTCGTTTTGAATTAACGTTTCGAGAATTGGAATTTCTTTCTTGCTTTTTTCTGACCTGGTTTCTTTCTTTCTACCATTCTTGCGTCTCTCGTAAGTAATCCGTGTGGCTTAAGAAGCAAACGGTTTTCTTCATTGATTTCGCACATAGCTCTAGAAATAGCTAGTCTAATAGCTTCAGCCTGACCAGTAATACCACCACCGAAAACATTCACAGTTACGTCATACTGACCTGCTGTTTCCGTTAACAAAAATGGTTGATTCACTTTGTAAACTAAAACGTCAGTTCCAAAGTATTCCTTAGAATCCTTTTTGTTTATCGTGACAACACCAGAACCTGGTCTCACGTAAACTCTTGCAACAGAAGTTTTTCTTCTTCCAATTTTATGAACTATTGACATATTAATTATTTGAATTCGTTAATATTGATTACTTTCGGCGTTTGAGCTTCATGTTTGTGCTCAGTTCCTTCATATAAATAAAGGTTCTTAAACAATACAGATCCTAATTTGTTTTTTGGAAGCATTCCTTTTACAGATTTTTCCAATACTTTCAAAGAATCTTTCTTTTGAAGTTCGAGCGCAGTCATCGACTTTTGACCACCTGGATAACCAGTATGCCAAATGTAAGTCTTGTCAGCCCACTTGTTTCCAGAAAGGGTAATTTTTCCAGCATTCAAAACGATTACATTGTCTCCGCAATCTGCGTGAGGTGTAAAATTCGTTTTGTGCTTACCTCTCAAAATCTTTGCAACCTTGGAAGCTAATCTTCCTAAAGGTTGTCCTTCAGCGTCTACCACAACCCATTCTTTATTTGCAGTAGCTTTGTTAGCTGAGACGGTTTTGTAACTTAATGTATTCACACTTTTTCGTTTACGATTAAACATAATTTTCCCCAAAACGGGTGTGCAAAGGTATGAATATTTTTTCTATCTGGAAATAAAATTAGAAAGTTTATTCGCTGTGGATTTTTTTAAAAGTAAAAATTGGAGTCTGTAGAACTACCGTAAATTTTTAAAATCCTTATTTACGAAGAGATTTTGTCTTTCTAAAACTTGCAAAAACATAGTAGGCAACGAAAACCATTGAGAATTTTATGATAGAAGGAATAGCTAACTCAAATCTAAATATTAAGTACCCAATTAATAGTAAAATTCCCATCGCCAAAAAAGAATATATTAATTTCTGAGGTAAAGAAAACTTTTCATCATCTAAGAAGTAAGCAGTTCCCCAAGCCAGTCCAAATGCAAAGCCATAATAAAGATCCAATTCCCAACCTTGACTTCCTAATAAGAAGTAATTCAACAGAAAGCTTATTGCAGTTCCTGCGACTAAATAAAGAATAGACTTTTGCATTTGAAATTAATTTGGGCAAAAATAGCCATTTTTAAAGTTTAATCAAATATTAATAAATGATTCGATCGTCCATGTCTTTTTTAATATAATTCAAATAAAAAGTTACTTTTGTTAAAAAAATTCAATGAAGGTTTTTCAATTTATTTTCTTAATTGCTTTATTTTCACTTACATCTTGTGACCAAATTTTAGACAATTATTGGGAAAGGAAAGCAGAAGAAAATTATGTTTCGCCGTACAAAGGAAGTTACATCGGAACTTATAGCGGTTCAGATCAAGGTGTCTTGCAAATTGACATTTCGTCCAAAGATTATGTAGAAGTAACAAGAACTTCTTCCAACAACAATTTTAAAGAAACATTTCAGGGCGGAATGTCCGGTTCTTCATTCAATAGTGTGCAGTCGCGTTCTTCTGGTTTCACCTTATTGGGTAATTTGATACCCAGCGCGGAAAAAACTTATGCCGGTACATGGAAAATGAGTGAAGGAAATTCTGGCACTTGGACTTTAAAGAAAAAATAAACTACTTATAATCCCTTTCCATAAACAGAAAGGGTTTTCTTTTCTCAAAATTTCAAAATTCCTTACCTTTGATGCCAATCGAAATTCAATTATGGAATCCCAAAAATATACACCCAAAAACAAAGTAAGAGTAGTAACTGCTGCTTCTTTGTTTGATGGACATGATGCTGCAATTAATATAATGAGAAGAATGATTCAGGCAACTGGTGCCGAAGTTATTCATCTTGGTCATGATAAATCTGCTGAAGAGGTGGTGGATTGTGCTATTCAAGAAGATGCAAATGCAATTGCTTTAACGTCTTATCAGGGCGGCCACAACGAATATTTTAAATACATCTATGATCTCTTACGCAAAAAAGGAGCGCCCCAAATCAAGATCTTTGGTGGCGGTGGCGGCGTAATCTTACCCGAAGAAATCCGAGAATTAATGGAGTACGGAATCGATCGAATTTACTCACCAGATGACGGACGGGAATTAGGTTTACAGGGAATGATCAACGATCTTGTTCAACGATCTGACTTCGCAACAGGCGAACATATCCAAGTTTCAGATTTAGATAAAATAAAATTTGAAGATTCTAAATCTATTGCAGAAGTTATTTCAGCTGTTGAGAATTTCTCGAATGAGAAACCGGAATTGGTAAAAGCAATCGATGAAAAAGCGAAAAACTCGCCAATTCCAATTATTGGAATTACAGGAACGGGTGGAGCCGGGAAATCTTCTTTGACAGATGAGTTGGTTCGTCGTTTTTTACGTTCAAATCCTACTCAGAAAATTGCAATAGTTTCTGTAGATCCTTCCAAAAAGAAAACTGGTGGAGCTTTATTAGGAGATAGAATCAGAATGAACTCCATTAATGACGCTCGAGTTTATATGCGGTCGATGGCGACAAGAGAAAATAATGTTTCTGTTTCAAAATTCATTCATTCTACTTTAGATATTCTAAAATTGGCAAAACCGGACGTCATTATTTTGGAAACTTCCGGAATTGGACAATCAGGTTCTGAAATTACAGATATCGCAGATGTCTCAATGTATGTAATGACCCCAGAGTATGGTGCTTCCACACAATTGGAAAAAATTGACATGCTGGATTATGCCGACTTGATTGCATTAAATAAATCAGATAAGCGAGGTGCTTTGGATGCATTGCAAGCGGTACGTAAAACTTACCAAAGAAATCAGGTTGCCTTTGACAAAAAGTTGGAAGAAATGCCGGTGTTTTCTACAAAAGCCAGTCAGTTCAATGATTATGGAACCACAGAACTGTACAACGCTTTAATTAATAAGGTTAATGAAACCCTGCAAAAATCACAAGGTGAAAATGCAGTTCATTTTAATGAATTTATAGAACAAAACGTTTCTGATGATACTACGGTGATTCCACCAAAAAGAGTTCGCTACCTTTCTGAAATTGTAGAAAGTAATCATCAGTACGATAAGGAAGTAGATGCTCAGGCTGAAATCGGGCGAAAACTTTATATGCTGGATGGAACGAAGGCGATCATTAAAGATGACCAAGATACTTATGAAAAATTGGAGAAAGTATTTCTGAAAACCAGAAAAGAACTTTCCGAAGAAAACCTGGCTTTTCTACAAGGATGGAAACATTTTAAAGAAGAATTAGCAGGTGAATCTTTCTCTTATTTCGTTCGTGGAAAAGAAATTAAAGTAGAAACGAAATACGAATCTCTTTCCCATTTAAAAATTCCAAAAATTTCCTTACCAAAATTCCAGGACTGGGGTGATCTGCTTCGTTGGAAAGGTCAGGAAAATGTTCCAGGCCAGTTTCCATATACCGCTGGATTATTTCCTTTTAAAAGAACAGGTGAAGATCCAACCAGAATGTTTGCCGGAGAAGGTGGACCAGAAAGAACGAATCGTAGATTCCATTATGTTTCGGCAGATATGGATGCGAAACGTTTATCAACGGCATTTGACTCGGTGACTTTATACGGACAAGATCCTGCTTTACCGCCAGATATTTATGGTAAGATCGGAAATGCGGGTGTTTCCATCGCAACTTTAGATGATGCGAAAAAACTGTATTCTGGTTTCGATTTGGTGAATGCCATGACATCAGTTTCCATGACAATTAATGGTCCTGCTCCAATGTTGCTTGCCTTTTTCATGAATGCAGCCATTGATCAGAATGTTGAGAAATATCTGTCAGAAAATAATCTTTGGGAAGCTGTTGAAGCAAAATTAAAAGCAAAATTTGATGACAAAGGTTTAAAAAGACCTTCGTATGAAGGTGAACTTCCGAAAGGAAATAATGGTTTAGGTTTAAAATTGTTAGGAATTACCGGTGACGAAGTGATCGATGCTGAAATTTATAATAAAATTAAAGCGGAAACCATTGCAACTGTTCGTGGAACTGTTCAAGCAGATATTTTAAAAGAAGATCAGGCACAGAATACCTGTATTTTCTCCACTGAATTTGCTCTGAGATTAATGGGTGACGTTCAACAGTATTTCATCGATCAAAAAGTAAGAAACTTTTATTCCGTTTCTATTTCTGGATATCACATTGCAGAAGCGGGTGCAAATCCCATTTCGCAATTGGCGTTTACCTTGGCAAATGGATTCACCTACGTAGAATACTACTTGAGCCGCGGAATGAATATCAATGATTTCGCACCGAATTTATCATTCTTCTTCTCTAACGGACTTGATCCAGAATACGCTGTAATTGGTAGAGTAGCAAGAAGAATTTGGGCAAAAGCGATGAAGCTGAAATACCAGGCAAATGAACGAAGTCAGATGTTAAAATACCACATTCAAACTTCTGGAAGATCTTTACACGCACAGGAAATTGACTTTAACGATATCAGAACCACATTACAAGCGTTGTATGCAATTTACGATAACTGTAACTCTTTGCATACTAATGCTTATGATGAAGCAATCACAACGCCGACTGAAGATTCTGTAAGACGTGCAATGGCAATTCAGTTGATCATTAATAAAGAATTAGGTTTAGCGAAAAATGAAAATCCATTACAAGGTTCATTTATTATTGAAGAATTAACGGATTTAGTAGAAGAAGCTGTTTACACGGAATTTGACCGAATCACCGAAAGAGGTGGCGTTCTTGGTGCAATGGAAACCATGTACCAACGTTCTAAAATTCAGGAAGAAAGTATGCATTACGAAATGCTGAAACATACTGGAGAATTTCCAATTATCGGCGTGAATACGTTCTTAGGAAAAGATGGTTCACCAACTGTTTTACCACGAGAAGTTATTCGGTCAACCGAAGAGGAAAAACAACTGCAGATTCAGAATTTAGAAAATTTCCAGCAATCTCACGCTGATAAAAGCGAACAGATATTACACGACTTGCAGATTTCTGCCATCAACCAGGAAAATCTATTTGAAAAGATGATGGAAGCGGTGAAGTATTGTTCACTTGGACAAATTACGAATGCTTTGTTTGAAGTAGGTGGAATGTACAGACGAAATATGTAAATCGTTTTTAAAAATTAGATGAATTCTGTATTAACTATATCTCATAATAGAACTTCTCAGGGGTTTTTAACTAAGACGTATCCACTACGAAGCAATTTTACAACAGTAAATATTGTAAGAAGAATAATTAGATCTTGGGCTGTTACATATAATGTGGTAAATGATATTAGTGAAATTACTTTACAATATAATGATAGTGACAAAATAACGTATGGAAGTATTGAAACTAAAAGCGGACTAGCTGGAAAGAAAATTTCATTTGAAGAACTGTTTGAGCGTGGTGGGAAAATTTTTTCGTAATTTTATTAATTATATCTTTTGATTAATAAACCGTGCCAAGACTTTAGATCTTAGCACGGTTTTTTTGATGTTAATTTTCGTTAAATCATATAATTGCATCCTGATTCTTAAAATCATTTTTTACCTTTAGCTTCTAATTTTTAAATATAATATTATGGAAAACACTCAATGTACTTGCAATTGTGAAGGTTGCAAAACCGGAGATTGTAAAAAATGTACGTGTACTAACTGCACCTGTAAAGGTTGCACGTGTAATAAGTAAATTACCAATCAATAACTGAAACCATCAAGACCTACAAGACTTGGTGGTTTTTTTAGAAACTCTTTCTATAAAAATTAAAAAAATAAATTAAATGAATATTACATTATCACAAGCTGAAAAATTAATTTCAGCAGCTAAAGAGAAAGCAAAGTCAATCGACTGTAAAATGAACATCGCAATCGTTGATGGAGGGGCTAATTTAGTGGCCTTCGCAAGGATGGATGGCGCCTGGCTAGGATCTTTAGATATTTCTATTAAAAAAGCCAAAACAGCTAGGTTCTTCGATATGAATTCTGGAGAGATCGGAAATCTTTCTCAACCTGGTGGATCTCTCTATAATATAGAACACTCTAATGGTGGACTGATTACTTTCCCAGGAGGTGTTTTGGTGAAAAATGCAGAAGGTGAAATAATTGGTGCTATTGGAGTAAGTGGAAGCTCAGTTGAAAATGATCATGCTGTTGCAGAAGCGGGTGCCATCGCTCTCTAAGTTATTAAAAATATTTAATTTAGAATCTCTCAATTTTTTGGGAGATTTTTTTGCTTTAAAAAATGATTGCCGTCTAAGTCCAGTCATTTCATTTTCATTTTTTATATTTGAAAAATGAGGAAGCTTATGAATTTTAAATCTATTTTATTTTTAGCTGTTGTACTTTTAATATGTTCTTGCAAATCTGAAACAGAAACCCTGGCAGAGAAAACGCATGCTCGAAATATTTTAGTTGACAGTGTCATTACTCAATTTCAAAAAAAAATATTAGCACAGCAAATTGATTCTGTGTTTTCAAAATATAATTTTAATGGTTCTGTAGCAATCTTTAGAGGTGAAAATGTCTTGTATGAACAACAAAATGGATTTGAAGATTTCAATCAAAAGAAAAAAATAGATCATAGTTCTGTTTTTGCCATCGCATCTATTAGCAAGCAGTTTACTGCGGTTTTGGTATTGTTGCAAGAGGAAAAGGGTAAGCTCAATACGGATGATAAAGTTTCAAAATATTTGCCTGAATTTCAAACAGTACAGTTTCAAAATATTAGTATTAAAGAACTTTTGAATCATACTTCAGGCATAAGCGATTTTGGCAATGGATTATTATCGGTACCAGGGAAAGAATTTCATTATTCAAACAAGGGATTTAGGTTTTTAGGGAAAATCATTGAGAAAGTATCCGGCAAATCGTATGATGAAAATATTAAAGAATTATTTATAAAAATTGGTATGGAATATTCGTCTACAGCAAATGTTTTCACGGGACGTAATTTCGCTGCTGCTTTTATTGGGAATAATAATAATTTTCAAAAAGTAGAGAATATGCCAAAGCGCCTTGCAGATGAATCCATAAGTGTTCCGGCAGGTGGGATCTTGTCAACAGTTAATGATTTGCATCTTTGGAATACCGCGCTTTATGGAGGTGAAATTTTAAACCCTGAGTCCTTAAAGAAATTGGTAGAAAAAAGCTCAGAACGTGATCATCAGATTATTGGGAAAATGGATTATGGATTTGGTATTATGATGAATGTGGGGAAACCGCTCGCGTATTTTCATACTGGTTATGTTAAAGGTGCTCCTTCGCTATTAATTTATTATCCTGAAAGCCAAACTTCAGTAGTAATTCTGTCCAATATTGCAAATGAGGTAAAAGGCAAGAAAGCGATTTTCAATCCCCATAAAGAAATCAGGCAAATTACAGATGCAATTCAAAATACGGTGATCGATTTACGGAAGGAAATGATTAATCCTGTAATTATAAAATAATAGCTGAATATTTTGAAAAAAATCAAATCCGAGGTAGAAACGCTTCGGATTTATGCAGCAAGAGGTGTTATAAATTAATTTCTAATTTCGTGAAAACCTTGATATTACTAAATATGATAAAAAATTGTTTATAGAAATGATTTTATATTTTTAATTATTGATTTAGATTATTGATAAAGCAAATTATTAGCAAATCACTTAAATTAGTTAATAATTATTTAATAATATTTTTTTTTATTTTGGTTTAAAAATTCCTATATTTATCCATTCAAAACACAAAATTGAAGAAATTTGCAAAACGCTGAATTTCATTTTTTTTTATGTGGTAATAAATACATAATTTTATGCCAAACATAACACAAATGTAATTAATGGAGAAAAGATCTACTGGAGTAATTCGATTTTCTGTCGCTGACAATGACTTTTACTTTAAACAGTTTTTATTGAAAATGTTGCTGGAAAACCCTTTTTACAGGGTTGTTAATGATTGCAATAACGGACATGAACTGATTAACAGGCTCTACTGGAAACAGGAAGACGTTTTTCTCATCAATTTATATATGCCGATCTTAAGTGGTTTAGAAGCCATAAAATTTATTCGACAATCAAATCCCAATACACCAATCATAACTTATTCCGGCACTTATCAAAGTGATATGGACGAGATTCTTTCTGAGATACCCAATACATATTATTGTCAAAAGAACAGCATTGTGATAAAGGATGTTCTTAAAAACAGTGTTTTGTCTGATAGTGTGGATTTTGAAGATTATAAGAAAGAATGGTCTCAACAGATGCAGGAAGTTGAAAATTACTTGGATCGACAGAGAAATAGCCAGCAAGATCTAACTGTAATCGAGATCCAAATTATTAAACTCTGCTATGAGGGATTCAGTAATAAGGATGTAGGAGAAAGAATGAATTTAAGCGCACGAACCGTAGATACTTATGTCAAAAGACTTACCCAAAAGTTGGGTTTGAAAAGCAAGTTGGACTTGGTTCGTTTTTGTGTAGAAAGTGGGATTTACAATACTAGTATTTAAAGAATTAGCGTATGGTGACTTCAGGACAGGAAAAATTAAATAAGAAAGCGGTAAATAAAGGGATTTGGGGATTCGTGATCTCTTTCGTCTTGCTCACGGGAATAACATTTCTTGCAGTTTTTATGTTTTTTAAAAGCAGTGAGTTTCAACAAAAAGAAGTTGATAAAGAAGTGAGTAACTATAGAATGCTTCAGAGTAAAAATAATCTGTTGCAGGATAGAATGGAAACAATATACTCCAATATGTCAAGGTTGGCTTCTGATCAGGTTCAGAATGAAATTTTTTTAAGAGATAAAATTATCGAAGACATCCGCGATTGTAAGAATATTATGGGGGAAGACAGCATCAAAGAATTTAAACAGTATGCAACCCTGATCAAAAATATGAGTGAAATGATCATCCTTAAAAATGATCTGATTTCTGTGGCCGCAGACGAGCAGGTTGCAAGTCGAAATTTATTGGAATGTCAGGACCGGCTTATCACGGCCAACGAAAATCTCATTAACAGTACACCTACACCTAGAAGACGTCCTGTGGCTGGCCGTCGTAATCGATAAAAATATGCAGTTGAAAATTACTTTATCTCAAAAGGAAAAAAGATACTATTTCATTTATTTAATGGCAATGCTGCTAATGGGTGTTGTATTTTTAGGAATTATTTTTCTACATAAAATGAATTCGCCCTTTGTTGATTCCGATAGTATTGAAATAAAAACTTTAAAGCAAAAATCAATTTTCGCGGATCGGCAGAAATCGATTCAACCGAAAGTTGATAGTACTTTTATAAAGTTGAAGAGGTTGTCCAGTGAAAAACCGCAACCAGTGGAAGAAAATGAATTACGCTATGATATTAATGATATCAACGATGCTTTTTCAGATATCGTTATTACGGACTCCCGAAAAAACAACTACAATCTTATCGCCAAGTTCTACAAGATGTATTACGATGATAAAAAAATCATTGTTAAACGGAATGAAAATGTCAAAAAATTTACAAAAGATTTTGAAGAATGTACCATTGGAATGAAGATCAAACAACAGCAGATCAGCGAGCGTAGAAACGCACAGATAATGAGCTCAAAAAATTAGAACACAAATATTCGAAGAAAATGAATTACTTTCAGAAAAACAAAAAGAACATAATTATCGCGGTAGTTTCTACCCTGCTGGTAGCCTCTTTGATTGCAATTTGGCTCCAAAGAAAATCCGTGAATCCTGATGATATTGCTGCAGTAGCATTTCCTGCAAACTTAGCAGTTGGTGATTCTATGAAATTTGAAGATAAAACAAATAATGCAGTAACAAAAAAATGGGACTTTGGTGACGGCAAAACTTCAGAAAAAAATAAAGGAGTTCATTTTTATTCCAAACCAGGATTTTACGAAGTGAAACTTACGATTGATAATAAATACACCAAAACCTTTCCTATTTTGGTTTCTAATAGAATCATAGAACAACCTCTTTTTAATGAGAATACGGCAACTATTGATGGACCGATGCAGGCCATGCAACTTGAAAATGTGATCTTTAGAGCGGTTTCTTCTACGGCAAAATCTTTTCACTGGAAGTTTGGCGAAACAGGACAAATTGACTCAAGGGATAAGATGGCTTTCTATTCTTATAAGAAACCTGGAAACTATCTGGTAACCCTTATTACAGACGATGCAGAGCCTATTACCCAGCAAATCAGAGTAATGCCGGCTTATAATCCGATTGAAATCGTAGAACCTGCCATCTCAGCTCCAGAACCTGATGTGGAAAGTGATATTGATGACGATTTGAAAAAGGTAATTCAGCAAATTGCCAATGGTAATAATTTCAATTCTAATTACAATTATTTGTTGAGGTCTTATATGTGTAATAATGATAATGTAGCCGTAACCGTAAATGGGCAGAAAGTGAAAAATTTCTACTATTACTGTACAGGTTTACAATTTGATAAAAATAACATCGTGCAGGAGGTAAAGGCAACTTTTGACAACCGCCAAAGCTGTATCATAAAACTGGAAATCACACAAAGTAAATAGACTTCTACACGCTTAAACACTAATTATGAAAAATACTATTTCTACCATATCTTTATTAGGAGCAGGTTTTATTCTTACGGCTTGTGCAGTAAGAGTACCTTCTGTGAAAACACCGAAGCCAGAATACTATGGCAACATCGAACAAACGATGGTGATCAATGGTTTTCCTAGAAATGCAGCTCCTTGGGTAGTCTATTCCGACAGAGAAAAAAATAATGTATTCTTAAAAAAAGAGAAGAACGAATCGCCTAAAGAAATTAAATTCTTAGAACCACTATTGGTTCTGGACCATAATAAATCCAGAAAATTAGTAAAAGTAGCAGAGTATAATCCTGATGCTTTATTAAAAAAGATTCCTGCAAAGTCAGTTAAGTCTTATGGTTGGATCTCAGAAGATAATTTATTGCTTTGGAGCAATGCTCTAAGTGAAAGAACTTCTGGGTTTACCATGAAAGCTGCTGTAGCTCCGAGTAATGTAGATGTTTTAAGAAATGCGGGAGCTTATTTGAAAAATGATTCTGCGATTGTTTATTCTTCTCCCAATTTTTCAGAACCAATCAAGAAAAAAATCGCTGTAGGACAACTGGTTTATGTTTATAAAAAATCAGCAGATGAAAAAGGATATTTAATAGGACAGAAACCTAAAATTGATTTAGACAGTATTGGTGATAATATTTATGGTTGGGTGAGCTCTAATATGATCTCAAGTTGGGGCGAAAGATCGGCTATCAAACTTGATAGTAATTTTGACTACAGCACGACACCAAGAACTGGGATTTTTAATACCGTACCACAAAGCACGAAAGATAATCCTACTATTCCTTTGTCCGAAGCAGTAAACAGAAGTGTTATTGAAAATATTTATCCAACCTCTGTAGCTTTAAATAAAAATTCTACCAGATATTTCATGAATGCTTTTGATTACAGTCAAAACTATATTTTTAATGTAATTGGGGAGAAGCTTCCGTTCAACCGTTATAAACAAATATCAAGAAGAGCTAAAAAGTTAAATATAGTTTTTGCACTGGATGTAAGTGCGGATAACAGAGCTTATACTCCAATAGCAAAGTCCATTATTCAGGATATCCAACTTAAAATTAGTAAACTGTCTTACTACAGAAGTGTGAAATACAGTGTGGTTTTATTTAAAAATAATCCTTGCGGAACTAATGTTATTGCTTCCATGTTGTCTAGCGATGCAAGTGGAATATTTAATTATATCGATGAGAAAACCGCTGAAATGAAGTGTGAAAGAGGAGGTGGGCAACCTGTGAATGATGCTTTAGCAACTGCTGGAGATTTGCTAAACACCGTTCCGGATGAAACCAATCTTATTGTTCTTATTGGTTCTACTGCTGCATCGAATAGTGCAGCATCGAGTACCGTACGTTTGCTTTCGAGCGCTAAGGCCAAATTGATTTCGTATCAAACTGAATCTGGAGCTTCTGACGTTTATAATAATTTTGTTCTTTTATCAGAAAATATTGTGACGTCCACCTCACAGAATATTTCCGAGTTAAACAAAGAAAAAGTAGCTGATCAAAGCTTTATCAGAAATAAAAATAACTTTAATCTTGTGGAGGGAGACGAAGGTGTTTATTCATTGGATTATCCTGCAAAGAGTATGACTCAGGGATTTGTCATTTATCCCAAAAGAAGAGAGGCGAATAATAATTCGTTTTTAATGAAAGCATTAGATACCTTGTTAATGCAGGTAACGGATGAGAACATCTTCACCAACAAATCACTAACCTCTTATTTTAAATCAGAGATAGGATCCAATAAAACTATTTTAGATGGTCGGTATAGTTTTAAATTTCAGAATGCACCTAATCCGATACCAGTGCCCGTTTCTTCGGAATTAATTACCTACGACTTTCCGATGGTAGCTTCTGGATATATTCCTGCAGAATTAAGAAAGTCTGCGCCAGGTGTACAAAAAGGAATTCTGATTTCGGAACCAGAATATGAGAATCTTAGAAAAATGTATACCGAGATCTATAAAGAGACACAGCCAGATAATATCAATTTCAGCCAGAGCACTGCAATTTCTAAATTTGTGAAAATTATTAGAAAGTACAATCCGGCGATTTCAGATTTGTCAAGCAGTACTTTATACGGTAAACCAATGAACTTTGCCGTAGCGTTAAGTACGGGACTTGATATTTCAGATGAAACGATTATGTCTGAACTTACGTTACGTGACTGGAAGAATAGAAAGTTAATCAGTAATGAGGTTGTCCAGCAATATTTCAAAAATTATAAGCAGTTAGCAGATCGACTTCTTGAAAATAAGAATAATCCAAAGATTAAAATTAATCAAAATGGAACTGTGTTCTATTGGTTAAATGAGTATTTCATGCCTACCGTGCTGGATGCAGCAGTATTATAAAAATGAAAAGTAATACTATAATTTCTTGACTTTTGTTTGGCCAAATAACTAACAAATTCAAACCCGTTTTAGAAAATGTTCTTTTGCAGGTTTTTAAAATGATGAATCAAGTTTTTTTTAAATTATTTATTTTAGGTTTTGTATCGGTGCTTTTTTTTAATGTCACTGTTTCTGCCCAGGTCCTTGCGGTTACTGATAAGTCTGAGGCTCACGCAAATAGAATAAGAAGTACCATCAACGCAAATCGCGAAATAGTAAATTATATCGAGTATACCCTAGTTAGCAGAGGTTTACCAAGACATTTACGAAATCTTTCTTTATTGGAATCGGGTTTTGCAAACAGTAGTGTTTCTCATGCTGGCGCAGTAGGGATTTGGCAAATTATGCCCGCTCACGCTGATGATCATGGATTAAGCCAGGTGGATAGAGCAGATGTTTACAGGAGCACCCAGGCCGCAGTGAATTCTTTGACCAGAATGTATAATAAATATAGAGACTGGATAACGGTATTGGCTGCCTATAATTGTGGCGAAGGTAACATCGCAAAAGCCATGGCAAAAGCAGGGTCAAAAAATTACGAAGATTACTACTTGTACCTTCCAAATGAAACGACTAACTCCATCAGGAAATATATCAATGCTTGCTATGTCACTGGGGAATTAGACGACTTATTACGAAATACACGTAAATCTCCTGCTAAAAGTAAAGTAAAAGGGGCGCAGGCGTTCAGATCAAAAGCAAAAAGTGTAACTGTGGAAGGATCTGTAAACGGATCTCTATTGAAAACACAGATTAATTCCGGTTATGATTTGGGTGTTATAGCAGAGTTTTTGAGTACTACATTAAGTAATATTAATAAATGGAATCCTGATATTGTTAGTAAACTTAAACAAAAATCAGAGGTTACCTTTTATTTACCAGCTGAAGAGATGGCTCTATTTGAGTCTAATAAGAATAAAATATTAAGACTTTCATTATTAAGGTAAAAGAGTAAAGTGTTTTTCGCAAAAAAATCGATTAAACTTTGTAATTTCATTGAATTATTATTCATACCATTGTACGCATTATGGACAGTTCAAATTACACCCTTCCATTTAAACCTTCTTTATTAATGAAGGAAAATGGAGCTATAGAAACCTGCGATATCGCAGAAAGTATCGCCCAAAATATCATGTTGCTGATTATTACCAAAAAAGGTGAGAATCGATACGATGACCAATACGGCAATGATGTTTGGAATTTGGAATTTGATAATGGAGTTTCTACTGCGGTCTGGGAGAATGTTTTCATTAAAAGTTTAAAACGACAAATTGCAGATTATGAACCGCGTATCCTTAGTCCGGAGATCAAAGCTCATATTATATTTGTAGAACATAATTATGATACCAGAGAGTTTACAGAGATCAAAAAGAAGGTTAAAATAGCAATTAATGCGAAGTTAGAATCTACAGGAGAACAGTATAATTTTGTAACGGAGCTCTTTTTAAGTCCAATGTCCATTGATTAAAGTTAAAATAAGATGAATTTAGATCAGAATATCTACTCCAAAGAAACAATAAAAGCAAGAATGCTTCAGAACGCAACCAAATTATGGGGCGTGAAAAGTGTTCAGTCATTGGATCCATTCGTAAAATTACTTATTGATGCTTTTAGTACGGAAGTTTTTAAAGCCAATAACGAAATACAAAATGTAAATAGCAGATTGCTGGAACGATTGGCAAAAATGCTTACTCCCACCAAATATACCCATCCTGCACCGGCACATGCTATAGCTTTTTACATGCCGGAAGACGATACTGAGTTATTGATGAATTACGACGAGTTTTTCTTTAAAAAAAGTATTAACTCTTATACGAAATCACAGTCCGACAAACAGATCGATGTTGCATTTACCCCGATTGATAATATTAAAGTGATCAACGCACAGGTTTCCACTATGATTGTTGGAAATACCTGTTATCAATTTGATGAAAGTTTAAATAGAACTCCAATTTGCAGGATTAACAGCAGGGTAGAAGATTACAGACGAATCACCATCGGTATCGATGTCTCGAAATATAACGGTGGCCGACTTCCGGAAAAATTCAGTCTCTATTGTGCAAATCTGGCTTTTGAACATATCGATTATGTATATCGCCTTTTGCCACACGTAAAAGTGACCAGCAACGGCAAACCATTACAGATCAATTCAGGACGAGGTTATGACAATGATCAAATGTATTCTGGTTTTGAAGATGTTTTCAGAGAACAATCAATACGTTACAAAGTAACCGAGGATATCAAAAAAAATTATAATCATAAATTTATAGAAATTGAAGGGATCTCTGATCAGTTAATTATTGATAAAGGATTGTTTCCATTTGAATTGGCGCATCTTCGGGATACTTCACCTCAATTGCAGCACATTATTAATGAAAGTAAAATTGTGTGGTTAACTTTTGAGTTTCCGCCGCAGTTTACGGAGCAGATTTTAGATAATTTCTCATTTGCTCTAAACGCTTTTCCAATTTACAACCGGGCCTGGAAAAAAACGGAATACGTTCTTGATATTATGGGTAATAATATCCCTTTGGAAACGTCGGAAAGTGAATATTTTCTTTATGTTCAGGAAGTAATCGATGGACATGGGAAAAAGTATGAAGAAATTCCTTTTACCCCGAATGATAGTCTGAGCAAAGGACTTTATACTGTTAGAAAAGGCGGTATGGAGCGGTTTAGTAAACGAAATGCGGTCGATCTGATGATTCATGTTTTAGAATTAACTCGGGATGAGGTTGCTGCATTTTCTGTTTTCAATCGAGATAAAGTTAAAGATGTCCTTAGTGAGATGTCGGATAAAATGAAAGGCATGATCAAAAAAGTCGAAAATGCCGATAAGTCTTTAGTAGAAGATGTCAATTATGTTATATTAGAACCTATAGATTCTTCTGCACATTGTTTTGCTGCATTTTGGGTGACGCATTGTGCTTTGGGTAATAATATAAGACCTGGTTCCATTCTTAATTCACAGGAAAAAACGAAAAGGATCACTTTACTAACCGAAACGAATGGTGGTGATGTGGAACAGAAAGGAGCAAACAGCATTCAGGCATACCGATATGCGCTGATGACCAGAGATAAAATTGTATCTGTAGAAGACATAAAGGCGTATTGTCAGATGATGATGAAAGATGATTTGAAATCAATCAAAATAACACGCGGAACCATCATCAGTGATAAACCGAAAGAAGGATTCGTAAAAACGGTTGATGTAAATTTAATTCCTCAGAGTTATGCGTTTTATGGAAAAGCATATTGGGATAATCTTGCAACTGTTTTAGTGAATAATATTAAAATACGTGCAATTGATGGCGTGATCTATCGGGTGAAAATTAATGAAGAAACTACTGTGGAAATATAGCTTTGAGCTAGATCAAGTATAGATATGGAGAAAAACGATATATCAATTTCAGGAAAAAAATATAATCAATTGCAGACCGACTATAGAGTGGAGTCTGTAGCGGCTAATATCCTTAAATATTATAATCCCGATGCTAATATCTTAATTAAAAGAATTGGTCTTAATGATCGTGCTTATTTAAAAGATATTAAGGGGATCAGCTCTTCATTTTACGATTTAGATGAAGAAAATATCGTTATTGAAACCTATCGCGAAGGGATTTACGACTATATGCCAGAAGGCATTTTTCATCCCCCTTCTTTAGGTATTTCAAGTAAGAATGTAGACAGTGTAGTTCGCGAAATGCGAAAACAAAAATTGGTAGAAGAAGAAGCAAGAAAATTTTTCCACCCGTTTGAATTAGAGTTTTTCTATACCCACGTTACCGCGTTGTTAAAGGAATCCGAATTTGACTCTGAAAGTAAGACCGATTCGTTGTTAGAATTTGCAACTGAGTTATGGCCAATATTATCAAAAATCGATCCTGATTCTGCTAAAGTCTTGGTTAATTTACTTCCCTTTATTCATGAGGTAAGAGGGAATAAAACTTGGATCGAGAAATTCTTGAGCGCTTTCTTAAGAGTTCCCGTCGAAATTACATTTGTCCCCAACAATATTGAAGCGCAAGATGATAAAGAAGGAATTACAGCCTTAGGTACTGCGCGTTTGGGAATCACTTTGATTCCTATGGGAAAACATATGGATGGAGACCGGAACTGGAAGATCAATATAGGAACAATTCCTTATCATGAACTGCATCATTATATTCCAGGTAGCTCTTTCAGACAACTGTTGACAGAGATTTATGATTTCTTCGTTCCTGTATCAGTAAAAATAATTGAGAATTTTATTACTGAAAAAGACCCAAACTCATTTATGATTGACGTGAAAAGTGATACTAATAGATTAGGATATTCTACTTTTTTATAACTCATGAGAAAACATTATATTTACTTTCGAAACAAAAATTAAGATTTGAACATGGAGATATCCTCTATAAAGGGCGTTTTTTTTAGGTATATTTTGATGCCTTTATTTGCTGCTATTATGATGTTCATAATGGTTAGGTTAAGGAAAAATAAGCCCGCTATTAAAATAAAACATATCATTATTTATGTATTGTTGTGTGGTTTATGTTTGGCTCTACCTGGATTTTTAGGATTTACGGGTAATCTCTTCAATCCTTATTGGTATTTGGGAGTACTGGTTTTGGCAATAGGACTTGGCATTTTACATGTTAACTTATTACATCATTACTTTAGAAAACATTTTACGTCGACTACAAAAAGTATGATTTTTGAGGTGGTACTTACGATTACCTGTATGGTAATGGGAGGATATCTCTTCACGATTATTTTCAAATGGATCAGTTTTGAGCAGGGAAATCCATATATGGCTGCTTCCAGTTTGGTGGCTTTCATCATTCCGCTATTATTCTATTATTGTTATATCTCTTTCATAAGTATTCCATTAGATATTTATAAGACTTGGCGCTACGATCCGAGCTTGAAACCTTATGATTTTCGGGGAGTCGATTTTGATCGGTTGATGGTTTTAAATGTAGAACTCAGTAAAAACTCAGAGGATCAGCAACGTTTTAGGATTAAAGCGAAAACATTGCCTACGGAGATCACCTATGGCGACTGGTTTTTTAGAGTTGTAGATGACTATAACCATAAAAATCCGAATTCTAAAATTCAGTTGATGGATCATAATAATAATGCTCACTACTGGATCTTTTATATAAAAAAATCATTTTTCAGTTCTAGAAAATATATTGACTTTGAGAAAGATATTTCTTCTAATAAAATTGCTGAAAATCAAGTGATCATCTGTAAAAGAGTTCTGAACCATCAGGAAGAAGATGACAAAGAAAAATTAATTATTACTGAATAAAAATAAACACGAAATGATACAACCGATAAAACATAACGCCATTAATTGGGTAGATGGAATGAAGGTTTCACAAACCCACTTTAATGATCAGGATAATTTTATCATTGACAGCATTAGAGACAGCAACTCGCTACAAATTAATAACTTTAACTACGGTATTTTACCAATAGCTGGTCAATTTGCAGATAAAACAGTCTTTGAGATTTACAGTACTGCTACCAATGATGCACAACTTGTCATTAAAAACTGCAACGCGATTACTTTGGCAGGTTATAGAATTGAGATTAAAGATTTCAGTGTTAATGTACGATCTCTTGGCAAGAACCTAAGTGCTACTGAAGATAATATCGAGGGTGATTATTATATTCTTATTTCGGTAAATCCTTTTAATAAAATTCCGTTTGGGGAAATAGATCCGGAAGAAACTCCACCTCGACATCCAAGTACCAAACCGAACTATAGTATAGAAATGGTTGATGTTGCAGCCCTTAACAGCAATCTTGCAGGAGGAAATTATATCGTTTTAGGAAAAGTCAATTTTAAATCAAATTTTGCACAGATCGATACGAATTTTATTCCGCCTACAACCGCTTTGCAAAGTCACCAGAAGCAAGTAGATTATTATACTGATTTCGTTCGTTCAGTATCTAATCTTCAGCAATTTACATTTAAAATCATACAGAAATCCTCTCACAAAGATCAGAATACCGCATTGGCAGCAAATGTTCGCTCTTTGTGTAAGGTTTTGATCAATACGTTAGCAGATAGTTACTTCCAGTTCAAAAATATGTCTTTGGATCAGCCGCCGATCTACGTTATTGATATTTTCTCGAAAATGGCTTTGCATCTTTATAATGCAACCCAGGTAATTCCAAATGCTGAATTGGAAGAAATGCTGAATTATAGTCTGGAATGGAGTGAAGTTGCGCCGCATACTTTCATTGGTCAGTTAACACTGGTTTCAGAAATTTCTTACGACCATTACAGTTGTGGAGAATATTTTAAAAATATTCAATCTTTGCTGAACTGTTTGGAAATTGTATTTGGAAAACTAAGTGAGTTAGATTACATCGGACAGCGAAAAGAAAATATTATTGTGACCGAACAAGAAGTGAAATCGAAAACTGATCCTAAAAAAGGATGGAGTGTACTGGATTAGTAAACAAAGATTGAAACACTGATATTATGGACAGTGTGATGACCTTTATAATAAAAATATGTCTAATATTTTTTCTAACTTTAGAAAGTCATTAAATAAACTTTTTGATAAAAAAGAAGAAAAAGAACTAAAATTAACAAAAAACACATCAAATATGGCAATGTTCAATTATGGTGTTGGCGGTAACGAAGTTAAAGTTGACGCCAACGAAGCAATACAGGAAATTCAGGAGAATAGATCCTTAGTCGTAAGTCAGTTAACTGCTGATGAAACTATGGTTCCTGAAATCGTAAGAGGTTTAAAAACAGTAGAGGATGTTTTCAGACATTTTGAGCCTGCTGTTTCTGTACAGCATGAAACAGATGAAGGGACGATTGTAGACGAAGAGTTTCGTTTTCAGACTTTAGGTGATTTTACACCAAAGAATTTAACTCAGAATTCTGCCTACTTACAGCAGTTAAGTATTGAACAAGAACAATACAACAAGATTTTGCGTCAGCTGAAAAACAATAAAATTCTACGCAGTATGTTAGAAAATGAGCAGACAAAAACCGCTTTTGTAGAGGTTCTGAAAGAAGTCGCTAAGGAGTTAGAAAAATAGTCGTTCACCAAATTAAAAAACTGTAATGGAAAATAAAAAACAAATGGCTGCTCAGGAAGATAGTCAACAGCAGCAACAGCATCAACAAGGTGGACAACCGAAAAGAAATCCAATTGACGAATTAGGAAAAGTTGGAGGATTTAGTTTCGTAGAAACAGTGATTGATGGTATTGCCAACATGAACTCCAGCCGAAAAGCGAGAAAAGAAATTTTCATCAACGATCAAAATAAGGAAACAGAAAGAAGAGATTTATTAAAAAGAATTAATCTTTGGATTAATCTTTTAGAAAATAATTCTTCGGTTGAGGAAATGGCAGATGCATCTAAAAAGAAAGCAAATTCTGCAGAGAACAACCTGAAACTTAATCTAAAAAATACGCTGGACAGTGTAAGAGATCTGGAAGTTTCTTACAGAACGGTTGCTCAGTTCTATAAAAATACAGAGCTGGATAAAGTGGACAATGTAAGTATCATTAATGCCTCTTTAGAGCAAATGAAAGATATTGACAATCCTTTATTTATTGATGCTATAGCCGAGGAATTCAAAGAAAATTACGACCGATTAGACCTTAGAGATAACTATTCTATTCTTGCAGTACCTGGATATTTAGGTTCCAATAAAGTGATCGAAAAGTGGGCAAAGATCTGCAATGAAAATAAAGTGATGATGGTTACGGATTTTGCTAATCTGGATAAACCAGATGATGTGGTTGATCTATTCCATTCTGCTAACTTAACGGGTGGAGAAGTGCACCGTAGTAATGTAATTATGACTTGTAATTATTTAGTTGGGCGTGGAAAAGCAGAGGAAGTAGGAGAGGAAGAAAATGTAGATTTGCCACCATCAACTTCATTGGCCGGAAAGATCCATAGAACACTAATGTCCCAGGTTGCAGCGGGTAAAAAACATGGTAATATTAACGAAGTGGATGCCGTGAAATTCAACCTGAAGAAAAGTGAAATTTCTCAGTTAGAGAAAATGGGATTAGTGCCAATGGTAAATGAGTATGGTAAGATCATGGCTTTCTCCGCAAAAACCTTATTCACCGGAGACAATATCGGTCTTCAAACGTATTCTGTTGTTAGAGTTTTTGATTATGTGACGAAAGTACTTTTAGATTTCCTAAACAGAAGAGCTTTTGAAAACTGGACTCCAAGAAACGAGGATGATCTAAGAAAACAAATCGTAACCTTCCTGGATGGGATCAAAGGAGCTGATAAATTGATCGAAAATTTCAAAATTGTACGATTCGAACAGGATAAAGTAAACAAAGACCGTGTATGGTTAGACATCCGTTTAACACCTTATTTCCCAACCAAGAGTTTCGTAATTAAACTTGATGGTCACAAAGGAGATGATGGGAATGAATGGGAATCTAGCTACAACCAGGATTAATATCTTCTTTCTACTTCTAAACGTTAAAGAAGAAGCTGTAAAAAAGCCTTATGAATCAATCATAAGGCTTTTTTTTTAATTACGCGGCAGGCCAATAAAATGATGAAACCAGCTTTTATAACCGTTGGTTTGATGAATTACTATTAATTCTTGTCAATTTTAATAAATTACTGATTGTAAACTGCTTACTTTATGAGTTCGATCTGATCTATTTTTACAAAATATATTTGAAGTGTTAGAAAATCTTACTTTAGAAGTGGTGACACTTTTAGTTTAAAACACATGATAAATTCCTGTATTGATGTTTTAAAAGGAATCCACTTATTGATATTATATTGGCAATGTGTTGTTTATCAGTGAAATAGGTGGATTATCTTTAGTTTTACGTTAAAAAAGTAGTAAAACTACTACAGTTTTGAAGATAATTGACTGAAATTACGCTACCGATAGCACCATATTTTTTCCGATCAAGTTTGATCAGTCTGAAAATTCCCTTTGTTGAAAGGGGTTAAGCGGAAATTGAAGGAGATATAAGTAGAAAAAAATCAATGTAGTAAAACTACTACACTTTCTGAACTTTTTAAAAAAGATGCTTTTAAATAAATAAAGCTCTTTATCTTTGGCTTAACAAAATCGGAATCTTTTTTCAAAAATTAAATATTTGGATCATAAAATTCTTTCGATTAACCTAGAAGTTCATAAAAACACATCAAATATATATTAACACTAAAATTTATTAATCATGGCAGCAAACAATTCAAGAGCGGTCTTAAAATTCAACAACGGAGAAGACTCCAAAGTTTTAAAATTAAACTACAGCGTAGCAAGATCTACAGATGTTTCAGGTAGAGTAGCATCTGATCCAAGCAACGCAATTATTAAAGTAACGATTGAAGCGACAGACAAATCTGACATCATCGAATCATTATTGAATGGAAAATACAAACCAACGGTTGGTGAAGTAACCTTCAATAAATCTCATGAAGAAGGAACTTTGATCAAACTAAACTGGGAGAACGGATACGTTATCCAGCACGAAGTTGACTTTGATGCAATCGACAGCAACAGTATGTTGATCTCTTTCGTTATCAGTGCAGAAAAAATCACTTACGGTGGTGGACAGTACGAAGGTGTATGGCCAGGAATGTAATAAAATCATATTTTTAATCTGATCAATAATGCATTTTTAGGAGTGCATTATTTTTCAGTTTTAGTATAATAGATCCTTTTGAATCATTATGGAGGAAGAAAAAATTCATTCTATATAATATGATTATTAAAATTTTGTTTAAGAAAGATAATATCTGATTCACTACGAACTTCATTCTTCATGATCTTTAGTCCTTAACCCAAATTACAGTAAAGTTATGTTCCAAGATAATCAATCCCCAAAAGCTAATAATTCCCATTTAAAGCCTTCTGCTGAAGGGTATGGAAAGATGGCAAAAACTACTGGCGCAAATTCTCAAAATAACATCTGGGGTCACCAACCCACATCGAAAATACATAATGCGAAAGGAATTGTCGAAAATGCGCTACAGGGAATCAACCGCGTGGTAAAGCTTTTGATCGTTATAGATGGCGAGATCATTAAAAACTTCAAGCATTTTAAACTGACTCAAAGTGCCGTAAAACATCATGCCTTCAGCTTGATGATCCCGCATGATGCTTTAGGAGAAGAAGAAAGTTATCAGTTAGAAACAGGACAGAAGTTTTTGGGTAAAAGGCTGACCGTTGTTTTTCGGTATAAAGATGTGATCGATGGACCTGAACGAACTTTTGTTGGTGTGATTACAGAAGTCGGTTTCAGTCAGGAAAAAGGAAGTCTGGGCGATATGATCATCGAAGGGTTTAGTCCGACCATCCTTCTGGATGCTTCTCCACACACCCAGAGTTTTGGAGGTTCACAATCAATCAGTCTAAACAGTATTGCAGATAACGTCATCAAACAAGGAATTAGTAAGAGTGCTTACGATTACCGCATCGATGCGAAATATGGAAATTTAGATTACAGTGCTCAATATGAGGAAACTCACTATAATTATCTCGCCCGTATGGCAGAAGCTTATGGAGAACAGTTTTTTTACGATGGTGAGGTCTTACATTTTGGACAGTTACCACCGCCGGAGAAACCTATTACCCTAAAATACGGAAGTAATATTAACGATATTAAAGTCCGAATGAAAGCGCAACATGTACAGCCAACTTTTTATGGTTATAACAGCAGCGATCATAAAAAACTCACCACCGGCGCCTCTGCGATCGATCATAAATCAGACATCGCCAAAAGAGCCTACAATATTTCCCAACAAACCTTTACCACGCCGGCTTTACGATTGGCACCCATAAAAGCATCCACTGATATGGACATTGGAGCTTCGCAGAAAAGCACGGCAGGAAGTAAGGCCGTAGATGTTTTTGTAACGTCCGGAACGACAACAGTTCCTTTCATGCATCCAGGTTGTATCGCTGATATAGAAATGCGTAAACCCGGTAAAACAACCACCAACTATTTTACCAAACTGATGATTACGGAGGTGTCTCATGAAGTTGATGCTAGGGGATATTACACGGGAACATTTGAATCTATTGCCGCAGATACTGGTTTTATGCCGCGTCCGGAATTTAAAGTTCCGAGATCCGAAGTACAGGTTGCGCAAGTTATTTCTAATTCAGATCCAAAAAATCAAGGCCGTGTTCAAGTGCAATTTGATTGGCAAGGTGGTCCCGACACCACAGACTGGATTCGGGTGATGACCCCGGACGCTGGTGGCAGTGATAAAGTCAGTAAAAATAGAGGATTCATGTCCATTCCCGAAGTTGGAGATCAGGTAATGGTTGGATTTCAGCATCAATTACCAGACCGGCCTTTCGTGATGGGATCTATGTTCCACGGCAAAGTAGGCGGTGGCGGCGGTGCCGGAAATAATGTGAAGAGTTTGAGTAGTAAGAGTGGGAATAAATTAGAACTACATGATGGAGAAGGCTCGGTCTTTCTAACAGATAAAGGAGGAGCAAATATGAAATTTGATGGAGCAGGAAATGCGACGACAAATGCGAATAATGATAAAATAGTTAACGTTGGAAATAATAATGAAAAAACAGTTACCAACAATAACACAACGAATGTAGGTTGCAAACATACAACCGATGTTGGAAAAGGTAAAAGTATTTTGACAATGGGTAATGATGGAGTTATAGATTTGTCAGGTAATACTTCAGTTAAAATTAAAGTTTCTGATAGTAGTTACATAGAGATTACAGACTGTAAAATAATGATATATAGTGATGAAATAGAAGTAAATGGCATTACTTCATCAAAAATTAAAGGGTCATCTCCCGCCGAAGCGATTTTTAATGGCACTACAATTATAACGGGAAGTCAAATAATAGAAAATTAAAATTTTGGAATTATATAGATATCATATAAAAGAAGGAGATACACTACTTTTAATAGCTCAACAACTTGGCCTAAGTACTTCAACTTTGAAAAATTTTCATAATAACAATTCAAAACCACACGAGTGGATAAGGGAGGATAATTCACTACCCTTATGGAGTAGTCATATAAAATTACCTGATTCGGAAAATAATTTGAGAGAAAATAAAAATCAAAAAGAATCTGAAAACATCCTCAACTTAGAACAGTTTGAAATAAATGAGTCCAATTATAAAATCCTTCAAAAGGTTGATATGCAAATCTCTGGTAATAGTTTAATTGACTCTGAAAGTGAAATTTTATGGAATTTTAAAAAAGAAAAACATGGAAATGTTTTTTATGCGCATATTTTACAGAAATCACATAATATAAGATATATAAAATCAATTTATCGTCAATTTGCAGAATATATGCAAAGGTTTAATAAGCCTCTAAAGTTTCTTAATTTAGAACTTAGTAATAAAGGAAAAATAGTCGGTATCAATAACCAGCAAGAGATAGAAAATTCCTGGAAAAGTCTTAGAGTAGATTTAGTTGGAAAAATGGGGAACACTCTTGAAGAGAAAAATATACTAGAAGGAGGCGACAAAGATTTTAAAGATACTTTACCGCTGCTAAAAAATAGTTTGTTATATGACTTGTTTCTTAATGAAGTATATCAGAAATATAGTGATATCGGTAACTTTGTAGAGTTAGGAAAGAAGCATTATAACTCTCAGGTTTTCAATGGTGAAAAAGTAAATATTACTACAAAAAGAAAAATAGAAAAGAAAGATAATATTGCTAAAATAAAATTTTATTCAGAAGGTAATATTGACAATAATAGACATTTGAAAAACATTTACGATGTGAAGCTTAAGGAATTTTTACAAGAAGAATTTAATTATAAACTATCCTGGTCTGTAGAATATCATTATGACATTGACAAAGCAAAAATGCTTTTATGTAAATCTAATATTAAGGAGCAGGCAAGTAGTAGATATATTTACCTAACTGCTCATGAAATAAAATTAATTTAAAAAAATGAGTAAATTATATGTACCTGATGGAGCTTGGTTAGTTTGTTCAAATGGAATGATGAAACAACAAATCAAAGTTACGAGTCAAAGTAGTGTAACAATTGCTGGCAGTCATTTAAAAGCTACTGTAGATGATAGACCAGGAGGTAATTTTATCTGTGGGAAAATGGCTTTAGCTGGAGCTATAATTGGTGCTGCGGTAGGTGTTGCATTAGTTGCTGGTACAATACTTACTGGTGGTGCGCTGGCAGTGGCGGCGTGTGCAGCTGCAGGTGCAGCTGCAGGAGTAGGTGTATCGTTAATTCCTTCGATTTGCGGTATGCTATTGAAGGAATGGTTGCCTTTCGATGTAAATGTGACAACGGCTGGAAAAGCGCCGCTATTAGAAAACTCACAAATTCCATGTTTATTAGGAGGAAATGTAATGATTCTTTATTCAGAAAAAGCAGCAAATGAGTTTACAGATCTTACTTTAGGAAAAACTGCAATTGATGTAATTGGCGTTGTAGCACTGTCTTATCTTTTGTATCCAGCTCTCGCTGCTATCGGATCTACAGCTGTAACGGTAAAAAGCACTATTGCCACGTTCGGTTGGGCAGCAGGAATGAATTATCTTGGTGGTATAGGCGTTTCTACAGGTGTTGCATATGGTGTAGGTTTTGGAATTGACCAAGCAAAAGGAGGGGTTTATTCAACAATTCCAACAGGTGACGGAAATACAATAAAAGACTATGTAGATGGATTCGAAACTAATCCAGAGAAGCTAGTTCAAAATCATAATTTATTAAATTCAGATGGTAATAAAGGTGTAGAAGAACATGCAAATGATCTTGGTGGAGCTACTGGTGTCGGTAAGGAAACAATTGGCAACAGAAGTTCTGAATATATTACTAGAGATAGAACAACATCTGTACGTTTAGATGATATAGAGGAACATGGAGTTACTTCAAGAAATGAAATTGGTCGTTTGCCAAATGCAATAGAAGGAAAAAACCCTAACACAGTTAATACCCAAAATGTTATAGATGAAGATTTTGGGGGAAGATATCAAGAGATTGAAAGAACTTCCACAACGAGTAATTCTCAATATGCTAAAAATGATTTATCGCTTAAAGGATCTGGGAACATTGCATTAAATTCGGCACTTAACGCATTAAAAGATAATTTTGGAAAACCTCAGCTTAATAGTACAAAAGGAGTAGAAGGAGGAGGTCTATATATTGGCTTATTGCAAGATGCTTATAAAGGGATAACTAATTTTATATTAAAGGATCAAGCTGAAGATTTATTAAATGCATTGCAAAATGAAGAATCTGAAGCAAGAGCAAAAATTAGTGTTTTAGCAGGAAAAGATTAAATGAAAAAACTTAACTTGGATTTTTTGTATTTATTTTCAGTTTATCTCTGGATAGCTTATGCTTCGTTGACAATTCTAATAACTTTCACTGATTTTTCTAAAATTAAAAAAATATCATGGAAGCAGGCAGAAAACCAAAGCACAGTATATTCAAGTAGGAGAAGTACCACCGTAACTTATAATTTTGTAAAAGATAATGTAAGAATAAGCCGCAAATATCCTGGTATTTTAGAAGGGCTAAATACTTGGTTATGGAATATCAATAAAAAAGATAGAAAGTTGGATATTTCTTTTTATGTTCGAGAAAAGGATTATAAAAGAATTTTAAAAAATGAAATTGAGCACAGAAAAGATTTATTTGGTGAGGAATTAAATGAAATAGAATCTATTCCTTTTTTTGGATTAAGAAATATATCGGTCGACTCTAATAAATTTCTGTTAATACTCGATTTATGGAAGTTTAACTATAGCTGGTGGATATTTATAGTGTTTTTAATACTTCCTGGTTTAATCATTAAATTAATTAAGGGAACAAAGGTAGTAGAAATCGTTCAAAACATTAAAAAACCGTATTTTTCTAAAATTGATTATATTTTTTGGGTTTTAATGGTTATAAATATTGTAAATATTTTAATATAAAGTATGAAGGTAGCAACACAAATAATTATTGGGATTATTGCAGTAGGTCTTATTATAGTTATTGCAAAAAATTCGCTCTTTACTGATACAAGCACTCAATTCTACAATGATGGCTGGACTGCATTTGAAAAGAAGAACTACGAATCATCAATATTTTTTTTTAATCATGTAGACGAAACTAAATATCCTGATGTCTCTATGGGTTTGGGAGCATCTTATTTAGAATTAAAAGATTATGACAATGCAATACTAAATCTTCAGAAGGCTTACAAAAATAAACAATCATACAGTAGTGAGGATTTTAATAAAATCTTAAATTCTCTGGGTTATTGTTACCTTCAGACGAGAGAGTTAGATAAAGCGCAATTTTTTCTTGAAGAAGGAGTGAAATTTGGAAATCCTAACAGTAAAAGAAATATAGAAATTGTAGACTCTTTAAAACAAATTCAAAGTAGATAACTAGAATAGCCTTAACAAATAAACCAAATTTGTTCAGCAGGATCGGAGAATGGATCTTATAAATTATTTTACATCCTAATACTTCTTATTTTTTTCGAATAATGTGTATCGCTTTTTTAGCACGGGACAAATGTTTATTATGTACGAAGAATCTAAAAACAATTATAAAAAAGTTTTTAATGAATGTATTAAACAGACAGAGAAACTAACACTTCAATTTCCAGAAATACCACTCTATCAAATAGTACTTAATCAATTGGAAATATTAAAAGTTAGACTTATAGATAAAGAAATAACAATAAGTAGAGAAGAACTTTTTGACAAATATAGTTTTGGTTCAATTGCTGCAAAGAATTTTGATTATACAATTTATGGTAATAATCTGATGTTTGTTTACGGAATGTCTTATAAATATTTAAATTTGCCAGATAAGTTGAAAACCTGATATCATTCTTTTCTTTATTCATAAATTAAATCTTTTTTAAAACATAAATAAATGAAAATATTCTTTCACAATTATAAAACAAGACAAGGAATTCCTTCCGATAATCCTCAAACTGCAACAGTTTCTCAAGCTCTTGAGATTTTTTCAACATTAAATTCTGAAACGGAAAATTACTTTGGAATCATTGATGATTCTGACAAAACGATCCAATTTGTTTTGGAAACTGATGACAAATGGTTAGTGGATATCCCGAATCTTCCTGATTTGATTAATGATCAGCAATTTGCAGATTTTGATGAATGTATTTTAATAATCACTAAAATTTTTGACGAAAATAAAGTTAATGTTTTTCCAGAGATGAGAAAAGTTGATATTATGAATGAAACTTTAGATTAAAATTGGCTGAATAAATACTTACAAGATCTCTAAAGAAACCTACAAAACCACTTCTCTACGCGTTGCACCAATTCGTACGGAAACCTAAGTGATGTAGATGTCTCTCAGGAAGGCGCTGCTGGAAGTGAAGCCACACGGGTTTTTATCACCACCGGAAATACTTCCATTCCTTATCTATATCCAGGATGTATTGCAGATATTAAGGTGCGTAAAAAAGACAGTGTCAAAACTTCCTATTTTATCAAACTGATGATCACGGAATGTACGCACGAAGTAGACGCCAAAAAGGATATTACAACGATAATTTCAAAGCCATCGCAGCAGATACGGGTTATCTACCGCGTCCAGAATTCATTTCTCCCAACGCAGAGTCTCAACCCTGCAATGGTTATCTCCAATTCCGATCCTTTAAACCAGGGACATATTCAGGTTCGTTTTGACTGGCAAATGCACAATATTACAGAATGGATCCGCGTGATGACTCGAGATGCGGGAGGAGGTGATAAAGTGAGTACGAATAGAGGATTCATGTCCATTCCCGAAGTTGGAGATCAGGTAATGGTTGGATTTCAACATCAATTACCAGACCGGCCTTTCGTGATGGGATCGATGTTCCACGGCAAAGTAGGCGGTGGCGGCGGTGCTGGTAATAATATAAAAAGTATCAGTGGTAAAAGCGGCAATGTTATTTGTTTAAATGACGGCGCAGGGATTGAGATTAAGGATAAAAATGGAAATCACGTTACTTTGAGTGGTGATGGAGATGTCACTACCGAAGTTAGTAATAACAATACGGAAAAAATTGGCGTAAACCGCACCATTAATGTCGGGACAAACAATACGATAAATATTGGTTCTAAAGATGGCGGGGGCGCAAACGCTGTATTGAAGATGGACAGTGCGGGAAATGTAAGTATAACCTGTGACAAAGAAATAAAGTTTAAAACAGGTAGCAGTTCTATTACACTTTATGAGGACGGTTGTATAGACATTGAAGGATTAAACATTTCTATAAAAGGAACAAAAAGTGTTTGTAATTCCTCTGATGGAGAAGTGCATATCAAAGGGTCAGGAAGTGCTGAAGCTTTGTTTAAAGGAACTACAAAAATAACCGGAAGTCAAGTAGATATTAATTAAGATAATGGAAAAAAAGAGATACAAAATTACAGAAGGGGACACCCTAAAATCTATTTCGGAAAAACAGAATATAAGCATTGAGGAATTAATCAACTTCCATAATTCTTGCAGCACCTTCACCCAATCTATAACTTCAGATTATTTACCTTTACATTTGGAGTATATTTTTGTTGAAATAAAACCTATTAAAATAAATCAGGTCTCATCCATTCACCTAGATGCTGAGGAATCGGCACAAGTAGCTCGATATAGGTGTGAGCAAACCGTTGTAATGAAGTTAAGTGGCATTATTCACAGTCACGCAGATACTAAAAGAGAATTTGAAGTAAAAAAGTATCGAAATGATGGAGTGCAGTATGTTAAAATCAAAATGATTGAGAATATTGTAGAAGCCTATCAAAAACAGTTGGAACTTGCTATTAAAATGGTTTCGGAAATTGATATGATCAAGTGTGATGTAACGGTATCTTTAAAAGGGAATGGAAAAATAGGAGAAATTGTCAATTTTGAACAAATTCGTAAAAAATGGAATGAGAAGAAGAAAATTTTAGAAAGAGATTTTTCTTTTATGAGAGATAAGAAAGCCCATAAAGATATTCTAGACTTTTTGGAATTAAATGATCTGCAATTTAGTAGTCAACAAAATATAATCAATGATTTGAATACTAAACTTTTTTTTGATGTTTTTTTTGATAAATATCTTACTGATGAGAATTACTTAGATGATTATTCTAAAACTTATCATTCCCAACTTTTTGATGGATACGGTGTGAATTTAAATTTCACTCAAGATATATTGGCAGAGGATCCAGATCGTGTTGAACTAAGAAAAGTAAGTAAAATCGATAAAAGTAGAATTGATAATGTATTCTTAAATGAGCAGTATGAAGCTAAATTCAGACCAATAGTTAAATACCAATTTTCCGAATACAATTTTAGTGTAAGGGAACATTGCACCATCAATACCACAGATCGGTGGATTGATAAATCGGACATTACTATTATTGAAGAGGTAAAAAACAATGTACAAGTTTTAATTGATTACAAACTAAGGAAAATAGAATAACCATGGCAGAATCGTATATACCAGAAACAACTGATGTCATCTGCACATTAATGCAGAAGGGTCCAAACAAAATTGGATTGGGAGATCGAACGTCCTATGTTACTCATCCAGGAAAAACTGCACCTTTGCTTAATGGCAATGATAAAAAAATTAGCGAATCTTTTCAATGCAAAAACGCCTCTAAATTTTGGGGAGGTTTACAAACGCTCTGTTTAGGAATTGCAATCGGGGCATTGGTTGTATTGGCAGTTGTTGGTACAGTTTTGACTGGTGGCGCATTGGCTGTACTTTTAGTAGCGGTTGCAGGCACATTACTTGTAAGTGCATCAGCTGGTGTTATTGGAATTTATAAAACTATACATGATTGTGATGTAACCAAAGATGCAGAGTGGTCTTTTCTTCATAATACTGTAAATATAGACGGAGCAAAAGCATTGCTTAACCGCTCAGTTTTAAACTGCAGTAAAGGTGGAAAAGTAACCATCATTGTAGATCCTGTAATAGCACAAAGCGCCGCAGATCAGATCATTAGCAACAATGAAAATGAAGTTGCAGCGCACATGACGAGCCAGTTTGTAATGGGATTAATTACAGGAGCTACTTCTGCAACACCAGCAGCATTGGCAGTTGCATCACCGTTGGCTATATATTCTTACAATAATGCAGAAAGTACCGAACAGGCGCAAAGATTGGCGAACCAAGATAGGGATTCTTTTGGTAGAAGAGCGGCAGATGCAGGAAAAGATCACTTGAGAGATACAGGCTTAGGCTTGCCAGGAGGTTTTGTAGAAGGTGTAGCGGAATCTACAATAATTAACCAGGCTGCTCAACGGGAAGCGATACAGTTCGGGCAACAGGCAGCAGCCAGAGAAGCCGCGGGAGATGTCGCAGGAGCAGCTAACGCTAGGATTGCCCAAGGCGCAGCATCCCGTGTTTACAACACCCCTTGGAAAGGAATGCTGAAAGGGTTGGGAATTGGTCTGGCAGCAGGTGTGGTCAACTTTGGAATCGACCAATGGTCGAATTCTTACGAGGATAGAATGCATGGAAATTCTGTATTTACAGCAGATCAATCAGATATAAAAGATGGTAGTAACAGTATATCAATTATAGCAACAGAAGCATGAAAAATTTAGGAATTCCTTATGCAATAGGATACATTATTGCAGGTTTGGTACTCTTACCTTTATTATTATTTACAGTAAATAAGTTTTTTTTTGAAGGAAACGAGGTTGAGAAACATTTAAATTTATACTTAAGTAATTCTGAAGAAATTAATATGCATATTTCTCCTGAGCAAGAAATTGAAATGGATTATGAAAGATATACAGCATTTTTAGCAAGAAAGCATGGAGGAATAATTCACATAAGAGTTAATACATTTTATTCCGAATCACAAAAAAAATATTTCCAATTTAGAATGGCTAATATTAGCGATAATTTTTATACTGCTTTTTATAATCATATAAAAAAATTAAATTTTATTATTACCGTTAACAAAGATGATATTAACGACCCAAAAATGGGCACAAAAAAACATCCCATTCCTGTTTTTAAAGTAGTTGGCGATGAGAAGCCAATTCGTATATGGCATGATGATAAAAATGGAAAAACCATCTACGAAAATTATGACATTACCCAACAGGAATATGAATTTAGCGTTTACGTTCACCTCAAATATGTAATGTCTAAAGAAGAATTTAAAGAAAGATTTGAAAAGAATAAATAGAAATTCAGCAATACCTTATGCATTCGGTTATTTAATAGCAGGCCTTGTACTTTTACCTCTATCGATTTTTTCTGTAAATAAGTTTTTTTTTCAAGGTAATGAAGCGGAAAAACATATGTATTCCTTTATGCATAATTCAGAAGAAATCCCAATTCACTTACATCCTGATGCAGAAATTGAATATAATTATGAAATTAGAACAGCATTTTTATCAAAAGGTGGTGGTAAAATTCATTTGGAGTCTGAAAAATTCTATTCAAATCAATATAAAAAATATTTTAGAATAATTAAAACTGGACGAAGTAGTTTTTTTGATGCCTTTCCCATTCATATTAAAATGAAAATAGGATTTATCGTAACTGTTAATAAAGACGATATGCACAATCCAAAAATGGGCACAAAAGAAAATCCCATTCCTGTTTTTAAGGTAATAGGTGACGAAAAACCAATTGAAATTCCCACTCAAAGTGTAGATGGAAAGAGTACAATTTACGATAATTATGACATTACCCAAAAAGAATACGAAAACAGCCTTTACGTGTACCTAAAATATGTGATGACCAAAGAAGAATTTAAAGAAAGATTTGAAAAAAATAAATAAAAATTTAGGGATTCCCTATGCAGTAGGTTATATTTTAGCAGGAGTTGTACTAATTCCATTGTTGATTTTTGCAGTAAATAAATTTTATTTTCAAGGGAATGATGTTGAAAAATATATAAATCAATATATAAAAAACACAACAGAATTGAAAGTGAAAATTGATTTAAATTCAAATTCAAGCAAAGAAGATTTTAAATCAATAGCTGAAGGTAAAGGTTTTACATTTGGACATGAAATATATACTGCATATTTATCAAAAAGAGGTGGGAAGATCTACATAGATAAGATTGGTTTTTACGCTAAAGAATATAATAAATTTTTTGTCATCAGAATTACGAATATGGGTGATAATTACCATCTTAGTAATGTAATAAATAATAAAAATGTAGTTCTTACAGTTAATAAAGATGACATGAAAAACCCAAAAATGGGTACAAAAGCTAATCCCATACCTGTTTTTAAAGTAGTAGGCGAAAATCCATTACTTATAGATTTCACGTCAAATACCGGAAAAACCACTTACGAGAATTTAGACATCACAGAAGCAGAATATGAAAATAGCGTTTATGTCCATTTAAAATACGTAATGTCAAAAAAAGAATTTAAAGAAAGATTTGAAAAGAATAAATAGAAATTTAGGGATTCCCTACGCAGTAGGTTATATCTTGGCGGGTTTAGTCATTTTACCTCTAATAATATTCGGTGCTAATAAACTTTTTTTCAAAGGTAATGATGTAGACAATTATTTGAATGCGTATTTGCAAAAAAGTATGCAAGTTAAAGTAAAATTTGATGAACGACCTCAGACATATAGAGACTATGAAAGATATACTGCTTTTTTAGCGAAAAAACATGGTGGTATTATTCATGTGAGAACTCAGACCTTTTATTCAACTAAATATAAAAAGTTTTTTCAACTCAGAATGGCAAACGTTTCAGATAACTTTTACGCTGCATTTTCAAATCATATTAAAAAAGCAGGCTTTATAATGACTGTGAACAAAGACGATATGGAAAATTCCCAAATGGGTACAAAATCAAATCCTGTTCCTGTTTTTAAAGTTGTAGGCGATGAAAAACCAATTGAACTTTCTACGCAAAGTGTTGATGGTAAAAGTACAATCTACGACAATTGGGATATTAATGATGAAGAATACGAAAACAGCGTTTACGTACACCTAAAATACGTAATGTCAAAAGAAGAATTTAAAGAAAGATTTGAAAAGAATAAATAGAAATTTAGGGTTTCCCTACGCAGTAGGTTATATTTTAGCAGGAGTTGTCTTACTTCCATTGTTAATTTTTGCAGTGAATAAATTATTTTTTCAAGGAAATGATGTAGAAAAGTATATATACGCCTATATCGAAGATAGTGAAGAAATTAAAATTTTTATAAATAATGACGATGAAGTTATTTCTGATCATGAAAGATATACAGCTTTTTTAAGTAAAAAGCGAGGTGGAAAGATTCAAATAAGAACAAAAACTTTTTTTTCATCAAATTATAATAAATATTTTCAATTGCGCATTGCAAATATACCCGATAATTTTTATTCTGCTCTTTATAATCATTTTGGTAAATTAGGGCTTATAATAACTGTAAACAAAAAAGATATGGAAAACCCACGAATGGGTACAAAATCAAATCCTGTTCCTGTTTTTAAAGTTGTAGGCGATGAAAAACCAATTGAACTTTCTACGCAAAGTGTTGATGGTAAAAGTACAATCTACGACAATTGGGATATTAAAGATGAAGAATATGAAAATAGCGTTTATGTCCATTTAAAATATGTAATGTCCAAAGAAGAATTTAAAGAAAGGTTTGAAAAAAATAAATAAAAATTTAGGGATTCCTTACGCAATCGGATACATTTTAGCAGGTTTAGTCATTTTACCACTACTAATATTTGGTGTAAATAAATTATTTTTTCAAGGAAATGATGTAGAAAAGTACATATACGCCTATATCGAAGATAGTGAAGAAATTAAAATTGCTGAAAATGATTATGGGAAAATAGCTACGAATCCAATTGAAAAAGGTGCGGAGGTAAGTGTCATTGTTAACAATAGAAGTACAGAAGCCACCAATCGTCTGAATGATTTTGAAAAAAAGAAAATTGATCAGTTTAAACAAGAAAACTCTGCACATAAATATGGTAAAGGTAAAAAGAGTAAGCATTATGGACGACAACAGCAAAGACAACAGAAATTAAATACTAAAGCTAGGCGAATTGCTGCACAAGACCGGTCTCGTTTGAGCCAAAGATACAAAGGAAGAGTGGAAAATACCGCAAAAAGAAATTTCACTCGTGCTAATTATGGTGTAATCTTCCCCAAAAACAAGAACATTTAAAAATATAGTTTTCAAATTTGGAAGACTATGAAAAACAGTAAATTTTCAGAAGTTCAGATCATCAAGATTTTATCTGAACAAAATCAAGGAAAAACAGTAAATGAGATTTGCCGCGAACACGGCATCAGCCAGCCGACATTTTACAAGTGGAAAAGTAAATACGGAGGATTGGATGTGCAGCAACTCTCGAAAATGAAGGAACTGGAAAAGGAACTTTCGCAGTATAAAAAAATTGTAGCGGAACTTACCCTGGAAAATGTGGTCATGAAAGATGTGATTTCAAAAAAGTTTTAACACCTTCTGAGAAGCGGGAACTGGTTGTTTATTCCAAATCAGAACACGGAATAAGCACTCGGAATGCGTGTAAACTTTTTATCATATGCAGTTCTGTGTTTTACTACAAAAAGAAGACGAATAATGAAGACGACAAGATTCGGGAGGAACTGGTTTTGCTTGCAAACCAGTACCAAACCTGGGGGTTTTGGACGATGCACCACCGTTTGAGAAACTTGGGTTTTGGATGGAATCACAAACGGGTTTACAGAATTTATAAATCCATGAAGCTGAATTTGAGAAGCAAAAGAAAAAAACGCCTTCCAGCAAGGATTAAAGAGCCCTTACTTCGCCCGATTTATCCTAATGTTACTTGGAGTATGGATTTTATGCACGACACTTTGGAATGCGGTAAAAGCGTGAGAACCCTTAATATCATTGACGATTTTAACAGAGAGATTTTAAACATCACTATTGACAGCAGTTTGCCCTCTGCAAAAGTAATCTCGCAATTGGAACAATTAATTGAGTGGCGTGGAAAACCTGAAAAAATAAGAGTGGATAACGGTCCGGAGTTCATTGCAGAAAAATTAAAAGATTGGTGTGGCAAGAATGAAATTGTCCTTCATTATATTCAGCCCGGAAAACCAACGCAAAACTCTCTGGTGGAGAGATTCAACCGAACTTTTCGGACAGAATTTTTAGACGTTTATCTTTTTGAGAACATCAAGCAAATGAGAAACTATTCGGAAATCTGGATGTGGATGTATAACAATGAGCGTCCTCACAAATCATTGCAATACCTCACACCAAGGGATTTTTTATTGAAATATGGAAAACTTGTCCAAGCAAAGGCCAACGAGTTTCCCACATTCCAACAAAATTTTAACAACGACAACAATAAATTATTAACAAAAAACTCTACTTTTGAGTGTGCCTAAGATGGGTGAGATTACAAAATTACAGAATTAAGTTCAATTTTAGAACAAAATTTTGAAACGAAAATGAACAAAGCCAGATTAAAATTCATCTCAATGATGATTTTGGCTTTGTGCAAAATAAAAACGGTCAATTATATGGCTTTGGCAAATGTTTTTGATAGTGAGTCAGAGGCTGAAAGTTCACTTAGAAGAATCCAACGTTTTATGGCAGATTTTGATTTGCCAATGAAATTAATTTCTTGTTTTATATTCAACATATTGCCCAAGAAAGAAGATCTGGTATTGGTTATGGATAGAACGAATTGGAAATTTGGACATGCTAATATCAATATTCTGATGCTTGGGATTTGTTATAAAACATGGCCATTCCAATCATGTTTAAAATGCTGGACAAAAGGGGCAATTCGGACACCGCAGAAAGGATTGAACTGGTTAAGCAATTTATCAGCTGGTTCGGGACAGATTGTATAGATTGTTTGCTGGCAGACAGGGAGTTTATTGGGCATCATTGGTTAGATTTCTTGAACAAAAATAAGATCAGGTATTATATTCGTTTGCGGAATAATTTCAAGGTTTTTTGCTTTGATAAGAATGAAGAAAAACCTGTTTTTTGGTTGTTTAATAATTTGAAAAAAGGCGAATTCAGGCATCATCCGAAGATTGTGAAAATTAATGGGGTTTTATGCTATGTATCTGGTTTAAAAAGTCATAATAGAGAAGGGAAATTAGATTATCTAATTTTAGTATCCTTTAATAAACCTGAGGAATCTTTGCAATACTATAAGAAAAGATGGCAGATAGAGACGCTATTTAAGACTTTTAAAAGGGTTTAATCTTGAGGAAACTCACGTTACAGACCATAATAGACTGGAAAAACTCTTTATGATTGTAATGATTGCCTTACTTTGGTGCTACAAAATTGGTGACTATGTTGATGCGAATATAAAATGCATAAAAGTTAAAAAACACCAAAGGAAGGCCTTTAGTGTTTTCAAATATGGTTTAAATTATTTGAACAATATTTTACTAGATCTATTTAACAAATTAAATATCAACGTTTTGCAATTTTTGTCATGTACTTAGTTTTTTTCATATTTTAAAAAATCGGAATAATGTGCTTTAAAAATGCTATCATTTAATTCTTTAAATCGAATTTTTGTAAAGTCATATATTCCTTGAATGCAAAGTCTCTTTGATCTTTATATTCTTGGTTGTTCTCATTTAACTGTTGTCCACTACAACTAAATAAGAAAATAAAAATAAAAAATAGGAGCTCTAGTCTATAGATTTTTGTTTTAATCATTTTTGTTTTTATTTTCAAACTCTATTTTATATAACTCTTGTAAAGATTTTTTAGGAATATCTACAATAAAGACATCCATCAGAATAGTTATAAAATTGAATAAAGTACAAATTAATAGAAAAATGAAATTTTTATTTTTCTATTCTAAATTCTCCTGTAACTTCGTAGGAAACTAAAAATTTACCAACTTTGTATTGAACTACTTTAAGTGCAGGTTGATAAACTTCTTTTTTATTAACTTTTCTAGTTTTTGCAAACAATTTTTTCTCAAATTTATGCTCTTTCCCTATGTATTTTTCCGTAAAACTAATCGTGTCATTTTTAATAGTCCCATTCACATAATAATAAGTTTCTCTAAACGGGCTTTTCTGCCTTTTTCTAGTTTTTATAATATTATTTTCTATTTTGAAATCTCCAAAATCTTCAACTTGAATAGGTTCTAAAATTTTTACTACTCCATTTTCTGGAAAACTTAATGTTTTACCATCCATCTTTAAGTCAAAAGTGCTTATACAAAAAGTACCTTTATCAGAATATATTGAAAATTCGACAGAAGTTGGAGTTATATGACGCATATAAACTTTATTGATTTTTAAATATGGATTGCGTACAAGTTTTTGTTTTAATTCATCATCTAAAAATTTTGAAAAATGAGCAGAGTAAATACTGTCATTTAGTTCTTTAAAGGGAATATTTTTTAATCTTAAATATGCTTCAAATTGCTTATCAATTTTTCCATTAAAATTGTTATTAATTGTAGTTTTTTGGCTACTGCAATTTATAATGATAAGAATAAAAAAAAGTACTGAAATTAGGCTATTTATTTTAATTTTCATTGGATTTTTTCTTATAAAATTCTTTCTTGTAAAATTCTTGCAAATCTTTTTTTGGAATGTCTGCTTCCATATAATTTTGTAACCTTCCAAAATTTGGTTCGTTACTTTTTCCATCATATAATACAAATAAATGATGAAAAGTAGAAAATGGCTTCAATCTTAAACTGATTTTATAATTTACCAAATCTCTCTCGTATTTTTCAAATTTATCTTTATATTTTTCTTTTGCTAATTTATATTTTTCATCATTAGAATATTTACTTCTTATCGGCTCTTTTGGCATTTTAGGTATTTCAGAAAATCTATAGCATTATGCATCTTATTTGAAGGCCAAAATGTTCCATATCCAAATTTTGTGGTTTTATTAAAATTTCCATTCGCATCTGTAAAAGAAAAACTTTCCTGCCCACGGTTTAGCAAAACATCAAACAATCGCTGCGTATCATAATTTTGTCCATCTATGGATTTATCAAGGTTGTATGGATTTTTGTTATTTGATTTTCCATAATACAAATCAAAAGCGTACGCCATATTTATTTTGTCGGTTAGTTTTGCCTGCATATTAACTCCTGCTGACCAATATTGGTCAGAATCCATCCCCAAAAATAATGGAACTTTAAAAATATCATTATAAGATGAAATCATAAAATTTCCCACTTTGATTGATGCGCCTCCCAAAATCTGGTGACGATTAGGATTATCGTGAGAATTGTAATCATCTTTTTTCCTAGCCACTGTTTTATTCCCAAGATCATCATATTCGTATTCAAATTCACTGGACACTCGCCCAGAACTTAAAACTCCAGTTGAACCTACAGAAAAAGCATATTCATAAGGTACATTTACGCCAGTTCCAGAAAAATCATTAAATAAATTCATTGGCATTGCATTTCCTGTTTTGTACCCTAAAGTTGCAGAAGGTGTACCACTTAATGTAACCAAATTACTACTTAAAGGTGAAGTTCCTGGAGAACCATTACCATAATAGGTTAAAGCACCGTTGAAACTAGCCATAACTTCAAAATCGCCTGTTTTTGCAATTTTTTGAGAAATTCCTGCATATAAACTTGCAGTAAAACCACCACCAAGACTAAAACTAAATTTCATACCAACATTAAAAGGTGGATCTCCTGGTCCTCCGCTCAAATTAGCGGTTTCTGATGTTTCTTCCTCGTAAAAATTTTGATTATAATCTCCTGCATTTGGATCGCCTTTTTGCTTGCGGTTCTCTTCAAAATAATGTTGTGGAGGCTGGAATTTTTTTTCTTCTTCTATCTTTGGAAAGCTAATATCTAAGTCTCCATTAAATGTTGGAGATTCTAATTTTCCAATCGTAACTGTTGATTCTCCCAAAGCATCAAACTGAAATAAATCATAATCATAAACTTCCAAATTATTTTGAATATTGATGCTTTCTTTCACAATTGAATCTATGTACTTTCCATAAGATTCTGCAAGCCAAGAAATTAATTTTATCTTTTTATCATTATCCTTTTCGATACCTCTCAAATTTTCTTCCCAGACAAGTATGCTTTGACTTTTTTCATCAAATTTCGCTTTACTGGAATGTAGTGTTTTGGTAACAGTAATTTGAGGATTCAAGATTTTACCCTCAGCAATATCCTTGTAAATTTGAAAAATTATCCCAGCATTATCGCCATTCGATTTTGAAACAATTTCTACAGCAACATTTTTTAAATGGTCGTGAATATAGGTGCTTTCTAAGTTATAATTATTTTCTAAAATGGTAGTTTCGGAGGGAATAAATTTCTCCGGTTCACCATAGCTCCACCACTTTCTTTCCCAACCTGAATAACCTTAGAACCGCTGTTTTCTATATTTTCTTTAGAGTAAACTTTATAATTTCCTCCTATAATTTTGGTAATATTTCCCTTTACAATTCTTGATCTGCTCATTCTTTGGAGTTTTAGAAATTATTTCCCTTTTCTGCGCTGTTATTTTTTACAGTTTTTTCTGAATGTTGTTCGTTCGTTCCGGAGCTTTGTGTCACAATTTTGCCTTCACTCACCTCATTCCGTTCCATTTTCGTCTCACTATGCACATCACCCTCAATCATTTCTGTTAATTTTCCAGTGATGAACATACTTGCATCACCAACTACGGAAGTCATTTTCATTGCACCTACGCTTTGAGTGTCATTCATTGCAACCGTTTCAGAATTGTTCATTCCGATGGTGTTGCTTTTATTTGCTCCTACACTTGTGGTCATATTCTGCCCAACATTAATATTCATATTTTTTCCTGCGGTGAAAGTAATGTCATTTGGAGCAGTAACTTCAATATTCCCATTCCCATCCATAAAATACGTATTCCCACTAGGATCCAGAATCGTCACACTCTTCTCATTATCATTCATCAAAACCTTAATCCCGCTTTTTGTTTGAATAGAGCGCATGTGATTTTGTGCGCCTCCTCCCAAACCGGTTCCCCCATGAAACATTCCACCCATCACAAATGGTCTGTCCGGATGATTATGAACAAAACCCACCATCACCTGGTCACCGACTTCGGGAATTGCAACGTAACCTCTGTTTTGGGAAACCTGATCCGTTCCACCTGCATCGGGAGACATCATGCGGATGAACTATGATAATCAATTTTGAAAAAAATTTTTGTTTTAAATAAAAATTATTTTTTTTCGATAAAAAAGTAGCAAATAGATTTGAATTAAAAATAAGATTTTATTTTGGAAAAATGGTTTCGTAATTTGCATAAGTCCCAATTCCGTTTTTCCCAGATTTTTTTCCAAGATATTTTTTTACTAAAAGTTCTTTTCCTGAACTGCCATCTAAACATATAAAGAATATTCCTTCAGTATTTTTATATTTACCTTCTATATTTAGTATTATCCATATAAGTTTATTTTTTAAATTAAGTTCTGGAATTAGAAATTTAAATTCGTCGGAATATCCTCTTATTATTTTAGGTTGAGGGATTTCAGATTTTGAAATTTCTTTGTAGTGATTTTTATCTAAATCAAAACTATTACTACGCATATAACGAAATAAATTATCACTTTTAAATTTAAAAAGATTTTCAAAATTGATTTCTTTAGAAATATTTCCATCAACATCAAATTCTATTTTTGAAATGATATAACCAAATACAGATGTTTTCAGTTCTACTTTTGGAATACCTTTATTGTCGTATTCGGTAAATTCGGTAAATTCATTATTTTCAACAATTTTATTAAATCCTATTTCCTCATCGCCATCAATGTATGTTTTTACACCATTTTTCGTTTCTGAAAGTTCATAATGCTTCACACCTTTATTATGGTCTTCTGCTGTCGTGCTTAATGCTCCATTGTAAGATACATATGAAAGTGTCCCATGTTTTTCTAAATATTGAATATCTAACATATTTTTTTTATTATTATTTTGTCCATTGCAAGAAAATATAAATACACTTGCAATTAAATAGGTTAATTTTTTCACCATTATAATTTATTTTAAAAATTTATGCAAAATTTTCCACTGCCATGCAAATGTTGATATAACTGGAAATTTTCTATTTTCTATATCAGAATAATCCATTATGTTATCTGTTTCATAATTTAGAAAAGTGTATTTACTATTATTATCAAAAGTGTGGTATAAATTCATGGCATGCAAAGCTTCATGCGCTAATGTACTGTCATTAAATCCGTTTGTAAGAACTATAACAGATTTTTCAGGAACTCCCAGATCAAAAGCTTGACCATATTGTAAGCTCCCCCGAAAACAGTACGATTCAAAAGTATAAAATTATTAACTTTAAATCGTAATTATTATCATGAAAAAGAGTGTTTTTAGTCCTGCCAAGATTGCAGGTATTTTAAAGGAGTATAGTTCCCCCGGAAAATCGGACAGTAAGTTTAGTTGAAAAAAAACAATTAAATTTACAATATGTCACAGCGAAGAAAATTCAATTCAGGATTCAAATTTAAAGTAGTAGTTGAAGCATTAAGCGAACGCTACACGATGCAGGAACTTGCCCGAAGGCATGACCTTCACCCCAATCAGATTTCTTCATGGAAGAAAGAATTCCTGCAGAAAGGTGCCGATGTTTTTGGCAAGGAAACTCCTGCGGAAGAGAAAAAAGAGGATGTCGACAAGCTTTATAAGGTTATCGGTCAGCAGAAAATGGAAATCGATTTTTTAAAAAAAGCCTTGTCATGAAACAGTCCCGCAGAGCCCGTAAAGCTCATGTTGACAAGGCAAATGCACTCAGCGTTAAAAAGCAGTGTGAAGTATTGCAGATTTCCCGCAGCTCCCATTATTACAGGAAAGTTCCGCAGAGCAGTCTGAATCTGGAACTGATGCGCCTGATTGATGAGGAATTTCTGAACCGTCCATGGAAAGGCGTTCCCAGAATGACCAACTGGCTACAGCAGGATATGGGGTATACTATTAACAAAAAGCGAGTGGAAAGGCTTTACCGGCTAATGGGTTTGAGTGCTTCTGCACCGGGACCCGCCACCTCCAAAAAAGGAAAAGGCAAGAAACACAAGATCTTCCCGTATCTTTTGAGAAATTTAAAAATTACAGCTCCCAATCAGGTTTGGGCAATGGATATTACTTACATACCTGTGCAGGGCGGCTATCTTTATCTTTGTGCGGTAATAGATCTGTACAGCAGGTTTGTGGTAGGTTGGAGCCTGAGCAACACGATGACTTCCGAATGGTGCCGCGATACCGTAGAGACGGCCATTGAAAAATACGGAAGACCGGAAATCTTCAATACCGATCAGGGCAGTCAGTTTACGGCAGATCTCTTCACCGAATTTATCACCAAGCAGGGAATAGCCTTAAGCATGGATGGCAAAGGACGCGCTCTGGATAATATTTTCATTGAAAGGTTCTGGCGAAGTGTGAAATATGAGAATGTATATCTCTATGCTTATCAGGATGGCAGAGCGTGTTTTGAGGGTCTTAAAAAATACATATCATACTACAATAAAGAGAGAAGGCATCAAAGTCTTGGATATGAAGTACCCGCAGCAATTTATAACCTTTCAAAAAAGATAGCAGCTTAATGAATATTCACACAGTTTTTCACATTCCCACACTACACGGAAAAATCTTTGAAGGGATTTTCCCTATGTGGAAATTTGCAAAACTGTTACCCTCAAAACAAACAAAATCAAACTTAACTTTTACAATTTACTGTCCAAACTTTGGGGGGAACTATAGGAGTTTAGTGGAGGTCGTAGTGCCGAAGAATTAGCCAGAGAAAATGGCATCAGTATCGCCACTTTGTATAAATGGCGTCAAAGGTACAACGGCATGGAAGCCAGTGAGCTTAAACGTGTTAAAGAACTGGAGGAGGAAAACGCCCGGCTTAAGCGTATGTACGCCAATCTGGCGATGGAACTCGATGTTGCTAAATATATTATCGAAAAAAAGCTCTAAAGCCTTGTCGGAAACGTCAGATCGTAAGAGAGATTAAAGAACTTCATCCGAAGGATTCTGGCAGGGCTTTACGCGTACTACATTTAAGCAGGAGCAGTTTTCACTACCGCTCGATCAAAGATGATTCTACGGTAATGATGGAACTGGAACAACTCACGCAAAATTACCCGCGTGAAGGTTTTTGGAAGTATTATTACCGCTTACGTAATAGAGGCGAAAAAATTAATCATAAGCGTCTTCACAGGATTTATAAGCAAATGAAACTTCCGTTACGTCGTAAGGCCAAGAAACGTCTTCCTGCACGAGTTAAGGTGCCATTGGAAGTACCCAAAACCTTTACTCATACATGGAGCATAGACTTTATGAGTGATGTATTATCAAATGGAAGGAAGTTCCGCAGTTTTAATGTGATTGATGATTATAACAGGGAAATCCTGCATATTGAGGTAGATTACAGTTTGAAAAGTTCACGGGTGATTTGGATTTTAAATCATTTGGTGAACAGATATGGCAAACCCAAAAAGATACGTATGGATAACGGTCCTGAGTTCGTTGCCAATATTGCTTCCGTATGGAGCACGCTTAATGACATAACGTTTGCTTACATTCAGCCAGGAAAACCCACGCAGAATGCCTATATTGAACGTTTTAATAAAACTTACAGAGAGCAAATTCTGGACGCATACATCTTTGAAACTTTGGATGACGTAAGGAACATCACGCAAGATTGGGTTAACGATTATAACCACGAAAGACCACATGAATCACTGGGCGGATTATCACCTGTGATGTGGAAAAATGGACAGCAAGCCCACCTTAAGGCCAGCTCTATTCCTGACCACTTTCCCACATCCGACGACAACAGTACCAATGTATTAAAAAAAAATTCTATTTTTGAACCGTACTGAAAATGGGGAGTCTACAACATCACAAACGGCCGGTCGGGATGATTGTGCACAAATCCCACCATGACCTGATCGCCAACTTCTGGGATGGCGACGTATCCTTGCCTAACTTATATAAAATTCCTTATCATAATTATTTTTGAAATTCTCCAACTTCTATATCCGCATCGTTTTTTTTGTCATAATAACTTACATCTAAAACAATATATTTATCTTTATAATAACCTTTAGGAACCGATGTGGTAAATATATTTTGTGTTTTATACTCATACCATGTTTTTCCATAATTGTACGAATAAAAGAATATTACATTTGGTCTTGTTTCTTTGAAATAACTGGCAAAGTTTTTATAACGGTAAAGTCCTTTCTCTGTTTTAGGCGAAGCTTCAAATAGTTTTTTTTCGTTCAAATCATAAATAGTTCCAGAAGTTTTTAACAAATTTTCTTTTCCTAAAGTAATTTCACCAAAAGTATTCATAATCGTAGAATAGGAACCTTTCAGCGTTTTCGAAATCTCGTATAAATTATTTTTTGCATTATATAAAACGACTTTATTATTTTCTCTTAAAAAGGTTATTGTTGCATCAGAATCATTTAGAATAAAATTTTTCTCAACAACATCATTTGGTAATTTATACTTTTCATCTGTCAAAATATTAAGTACATAGGTCTCATTATTGTCAGAATAAATTACATACTCTCCATTAAATTGCTTGTAGCTGATTTTATTATTAGATGAATATTCATCAATTTTCTTAAATTGTAATGTTATATTATCCAAAAGATAAATTACATTTTTACCTAAAGAACTATAACCGTTAATATTGGTTTCAACTAAGGTGTACTTTTCTGTGGGAGTGAGAAATGTAACATTTTCTTCGGTAAAAGTAATTTCTTGATAACTTTTGCCTTTGTCTTTAGAAACAAATAATATTGCACAATCTCCAGGCCTATTATAAAATGCATTTAAGTCTTTACTTCCTGCTAGAAAAATAGTTTTTTCATTCAAAAATTTAAATATTGTCAATTTCAACCCTGTTCCAGGTGGAAAATTTCCATTGTTTATATTTTTTTTATAAAGATCGTAAAAACTGTATTTTTCTATCCATTTCATATTTGCTGGTTTTGTAGTTTGGGAACAGCTGTAGTTCGAGATTATTAACAAAAAACAGCTAATTATTTTTATAATCTTATTTAAATCCGTCATCTCCTAGTATATATTTTTTGAAGAAACGGTTTAAAGTTGCTTCGGTAATTTCACGGTAATTCAGATTTCTTGCCATAATTAAAGCTTGTGCCCAAGTAGCAGACCCCAGCCATTCTTTCATATCAGGAGTTGACATTATTTTCAATAGGTCATCTGCTGATAAATATGACATCTTTACAGGGTCATAAGCGTCTGGATGTGTCGCGAAAGCAAAATCTTGAAATTTATCATTATCTATTTCGATATTCGTATAATATTTTGTTTGCATTTCCTGATCAAATTCATAACTCATGGAGCTCCAATTAAATTTTTTGAAGTTATCATTAAAATTATTTTCCAATGAGTCTAGAATGACAACGTCATAATTCGCTATATATGTTTTATTAATAACTCCTTGTTCCATATATTTTTGTAATTTAAATCTAGCTTCAGTAAGCCATACTTGCCCTCTTTGTGTTAATGTTGGCATCAATACTCTGGAAAACCGTGTGCAATATTTAAAACCATAACTGGTAGAAGGTGATGGTTTGTATTTATAACCCTGTTTTTCTACTTCTTCCACAGAAACGCTTATTTGTTTCATTTCATTTGTAAGACTTGGTGTCCACCATTCTGTTATGTTATCTATTACACTCCAATAACTTAATTCCCGCATTTCTCCAAAATAATACACAGGAGGCATATGTCCGCAATGTTTATGTCTTCGCATAAAATCATCATATCTAAAACGATAAAAATCACAGCTGCCATATTGCTTATTGTTAAAACTTTGAACAACATTTTTGTCACATATTTCTACTTTGAGATATAACTCTGAAGATAATGGTAGTTTTACATTTATATCTTCTTTATAGCTGCACTCAAAATAAAGTTCTATTTCGTCTCCAAAATCGTCTTCAATAAAACTTGCTAATCCATCACTTAAAGTAAGATGATACACTATTGCATTATTTGTCACTCGTTTTTCTGTTACTAATGCTCCCAAACTGCCATCTTGAGTAACTTTTCTTACACCAATAGGATCATCTTCTCCTCCCAATCCCCCATCCTTATCATATAGTTGCATCCCCACATCTGCATTTGGCTCAGTAATGTTTTTAGTTTTTACCTGAAAATAAACTACTTGTCCAATTCCCGCTTCTGTTATCCTACTATTACCTTGCGAATCAGAACTCCACCATCCTTCTTTGAAATAATGGGTTTCTTCACTCTTATCACTTTCAGGATTTCCGAAAACAGTTCCATCCGTTGCAGTAAAATGACTAAATTGTCCTGCATAAGCATCAAATGTATCGGTAAAAACTGTCCATCCTTTCTCTATATTTGTAATATTTTCTCCCTCTGTAATTCGTATGATTGACATAATTAATGCATTTTTGAATTTTCACCACTATTATTATTGAACTGTTTTTGAGAATGAATATCATTATTTTCTTGTGATACAATTTCTCGTCGTTTCGAATTTTCTTTCACTTCTTTGGCTTTGCTTTCTCGATTTCCTTTTACAAATTCCATCAAACTTCCTACAACATTAGTCATAAAATTTGCCCCAACAGAAAGATTCTTCATCATTCCCACACTTTCGGTTTGATTCATACCTACAGTATTAGTTTGATTTTGACCAACTGTTGTACTTTGGTTATTTCCTACGAAAGCCGTCATATTCTCTCCCACATTGATATTCATATTCTTGCAGTTCAGCGTCATCGTCTCCGGCGCCGTAATATTAATATTGCTTCCTGTGGTGTCCATGTGGATTTTATTGCCAGACTTGTCGGTGATAATAATACTTTCATCTTCGGTAAAAACGATCTTATGCCCACTGCGGGTCATGATCGACTTTACACGGTTATCTGCAAATCCACCCAGGGCGGTTCCGCCATGAAACATTCCTCCCATCACAAACGGTCGGTCGGGATGATTGTGTACAAAACCAACCATGACCTGATCGCCGACTTCCGGGATGGCCACGTAACCGCGGTTTTGGGAAACCTGATCCGTTCCGCCGGCGTCGGGAGACATCATTCTGATAAAATTAGTCGTATCGTGCATTTGCCAGTCGAAACGAACGGTGACGCGGCCTTGCCCTGAAGGATCCATATTGGAGATCACTGTGGCGATTTGAGGTTCAGCTTTGGGTAAAACAAAATCCGGTTTCGGCATGTAACCCGTGTCCGAAGCAATGGCTTCAAAAGTTCCGGTGTAATGACCTAGCGTATCGATTTCGTGCGTGACTTCCGTCATCATGACGCGGGTGAAGTAACTCGTTTGGTTAGAATCTGTTTTTCGCATTTTCAGATCTGCGACACAGCCTGGATACAAAAAAGGAACCGTGGTGCCACCCGAGACGGTGAAAACTTCTACGGCTTTACTCCCGGCTTCACTTGTCTGAGAGTTCACGATATCCATATCGGTGGTCGCTCTAATTGGCGCTACTTGCAGTGATTTTGTTTTGAAGATTCCTTCGTTATTAGTGTACGACGTTTTCGCCAGATCACTTTTATGTTTAATGGGTGTTTCTCCAGAGGTCAGCTTTGCATGAGAGCTGCTGTTGTAACCATAAAAAGTGGGTTTAATGTGAACTGCTTTTAATTCGACATTGATATCAGAAACATTGCTGCCGAAAGTCAATTCAATTGCTTTGTTCTGAGGTGGCATATTTCCAAAGTGCAGGACCTCACCATCGTAGAAAAACTGTTCGCCGTAAGCTTCTGCCATTCTCGCGAGATAATTATAATGCGTTTCTTCATATTGTGCACTATATAATATCTGAGAAGAAGCTTTGGCATCCACTCTTACATCATAAGCACTGCTGATTCCCTGTTTAATGACACGATCTGCAATGATTCCCATATTCACCGGACCATCACCGCCAAAACTCTGGGTGTGTGGCGCAGCATCCAATAAAATAGTCGGACTGAATCCTTTCAAAACAATATTTCCTAAACTGTGACCGTCCTGACTGAAACTCACTCCCGTAATGACGCCCACAAAAACACGCTCCGGACTGTCGTCGATATCTTTGTGCATGATCTTTACCGTCAATCGGTTGCCTAGAAAGCGGTTGGCTTCTTCCAGCTGATGAGTTTGTCTTTCTCCTAAAGCATCATGGGCAAGGGTCAATTCAAAACTGTGGTGCCGTCGTGCACTTTGAGTGAGTTTAAAATGTTTGTAATGCTTGATGATCTTTCCATTGATGACGACAGAAAGTTTCACCAAACGGTTGATACCAGCCTGATGGTTATTTTTAATACTATCTGCGTTATTTTGAGGCGTAAACTTCTGGGGTTTGAAAAATACTGCTTCTGAATTTCCGTTCTTTTCCATATCGTGTGTTTTGAAAAATTAAAATTATACCTTGTAAACCTTAGTGTTCAAGGTGATTTCAAAATAGGTGATCGTTGGCTTCGTTTAAAAGGGACCAAGTACAAAAACAAATTTAGTTTAAATACTTCAATCTAAGTTGTAGTAGATCTACTACAAAATTTCGGGATTTTTCGTGATTTTAGCTGTAAAATGAAAATTTTGCTTGGGAATTTTAAAAATCAAAAAATCCGCGTGCGCCTATTACCAAAGAGTTTAACGCCAAATAAAAGAGCGAAATCAGCTCTTTTCGGGCTTGTAGTAAAACTACTACAAATTCCAAAATAAATAAAAATCGCTTGTGATTGAACTGAAAGACTTGTAGGTTTGAATTATTAAAATCAATCACAAATTAATAGTTAACCTTAAAATTTAGAAATCATGGCAGCAAACAATTCAAGAGCAGTCTTAAAATTCAATAACGGAGAAGACTCCAAAGTACTAAAACTAAACTACAGTGTAGCGAGATCTACAGATGTTTCGGGTAGAGTAGCATCTGATCCAAGCAATGCAATTATTAAAGTAACGATCGAAGCGACAGACAAATCTGACATCATCGAATCATTATTGAATGGAAAATACAAACCAACGGTAGGTGAAGTAACCTTCAATAAATCTCATGAAGAAGGAACTTTGATCAAGTTGAACTGGGAGAACGGATATGTAATTCAGCACGAAGTAGAATTCGACGCAATGGACAGCAACAGTATGTTGGTTTCTTTCGTTATCAGTGCCGAGAAGATCACTTACGGTGGTGGCGAATATGAAGGTATTTGGCCAGGAAAATAAGAAACCGAATCAATTATTTATAAAAGGTACCCTGAATCTGAAATATTCAGGGTATTTTTAACTCAACTAAATTGAGACTTGAGGACTTATGGATACTGACAAAAAATATGTAAAAGCAAAGATAGAAGGGGTTTTTAATATTGAGGAATTTTCAAAAGAATATGAAATGACTCCAAAAGAAGTGGTTGATTTCCATAATTCACACTGTAACCTTCAAGAATTATTGACGCTCACTTTACCCAAATATGTAAAATATGTTTATGTACCACAAAAGAATTATAAGGATAGAAATCGTCAGCTCTTAAAAAGTACAATTCTTGATCTACCTACTAATAATTCTGAGAAAACTTACGGAGTTATTATTAAATTTCTTCCCAAGGAATTGCAAATGCACTATGAGATTAAGATTAAGAGAACCTCTCTTTCACTGCAATTGTCCAAGGGACAAACCAATGTCAACAATCAGACGATTGATCAAACCATTGAGCAATTATTTGAAAAAGCAGAGCAGGTTTTATATCCTTTAGAAATTGCTAGAGATGGTAATGGAAGTTTGCTAAATATTTTGAATACTGGAGAAATTGCTAAAAGGTGGAAAAATGAGTGTCGTCCGAAGTTAAAAGAATATTATCAATCAACCACTACAGATGAACTTTTGCAGAAACTCGATCAGGCAATTTTCAATATTCAGGAAAAGCGAGCATTGTTAGAAAGGAATGTTTTTTATAAACTTTTTTTTCTGCCCATTTACCAAAGTTATCCATCCTTTTTAAAAGATGACGTTTTACAAATTTATTTTTCGAGTATTGGACAAGAAGTTACGTACAACATAAACTATCAGTTAGAAAAAGAATTTACCACAACCGATAAGATCGTTTTACAGCTATCTGGACGGGAGGAAGAAAGCTTTTTTAATAAAAACAGGGAAAAGGGAAGAGTCGACTTATCGTACAAATTGCATAAAGACACGCAAGAAATATCCTCGATCACTGGAGCTCTTTCTGTATTTGAAAAAGACCAGAAATTTCAACTTGATTTTCAGCTTTATGAATTAGAAAATTCATAGTACATTTAAATCACACAAAAACACAAAAGATGAGTGAAAAACATTTAGTCTGCCAAGGCGCAATTTGCAGCTGCACCTACGGCGCTACTCCCGATAAATTAAAGGTATTAACCCAAACGAAACGCTACATCAATGATAAAGAAGGGAGCACCAAATTGATGGCTACTAATATGGATATTGGTGCTGCAACTTTCGAAAAAAATACTTTTGGCCCTTGCAAAATGCAACCCCTTCCGGGAGGAGGTTTCAAACCTTGCCAAATTGTAGTAACAGCGTGGACTGGCTTTTACGAAAAAATTACTTTGCAAGACAACAACGGAAAAGCGCTGCTGGAAGACAGCAAAGCAACCTGCCCAATTGGTGGCCCGGATTGTATAAAGATTATTGACCACGGTCAGACTGCAGAAGTTTCTGCGCAAAATGTGGAGAATGCGGATAAAGACGTTTTGGCGGAATTGTTTCCGTTTGTTGATCTGGATGAAGATAAGAAGAAAATATACCACATCATAAATTCCAATCAGTTATGAGTCAGGGATTACATTTAGAATTAGAAACAAAATCACTAATAGATTACAGTTTTGCTCAGGGGGAATTAACCTTAGATAAAGAGAAAAGTTTTACTGTTTTCATAAAAGAAAAAAAGGATCTGGAAAAAAGAATTCTCGATCTGGAAAAAATTTTAACGGCAACACCAAAAAACGCAGCAGCTGTAAAAGAAATGGCTGATTCGAAAATCGAAATAGCAAAATTCGAGACGGTAAATTGGGCATGGAACACCGTTTATGGAATGGATACCAAAGCGGCGAACCACAATGAATTTGTGGAAAAAGGAATTTCAAATCTGGGTAAAAATTTTGTATTTCCAGAGGTTTTGGAAGGTGGTGGATATTGTTATATCGAAGCCTTCTTCGATGGAGAGTCTCCTGTAGGAAATATACCAAACGGAATCGTAGTAAAAGCGACTGGAAAATCCAAAATCATTAAGATAGAATGGACTGATAGGCAGTACAATCCGATTAAAGATACAAAGATAGCCTTTGGTTCTCAACTTTTATTGCATATTTACACACAAGGTCTTTACGGTCAGGAAATTCTTGTTGGCTTGAAAGATGTAAACGGGCTAAACAAAGATCTGAATATAGCCAACAGTGAATTTTTTGAGAGAGAAGTAAAAACATATCCGGTACAGACATTTGAAGACGGGCAAAAAGTTGTTTCCGGTCTTCTGGTGAAAGATGACAATCCTAAAGAAGCAGCAACCACCATACAAAAAGCGGTGATCGAAGTTGGGATCGATCACATTTGGCAATTTGGACAGAGTATGGATCTAAAGGGTTCGTTTGGGGATGAATTGCAGATCGAGACAAGGGTACTTCAAAAAGCGACAGGTAAAGATGTAGAAGTACTAAACAATGAAAGTTTAAAACCAGTTTTAAACGTTTCTAAAAAAAACGGCGTTAAAAAAGACCAAACTCAGGAGGTTACCAATATGCCTGTGGTTGTAGGTGAAATAGATACCGTTGTTAAAGATAATAAAGAAGGTCTAAACTTCACTTTCGGCGTTTTCATAGACGGTACACTCAATAATATGTACAACACGGAAATGAAGCGGAAAATGGATAGCTTGGGATCTCCAAAAAAAACTGCTCCGAAAAATACAACAGGTTTGGGTAATCTTGATGTTGATGATATGAAAGCTATCTACAAAGATAACGGCGATCCCGACTATAGCGAAACTAGCTATGAAAATGATCTTTCTAATCCTGCTATTTTATTTAAAAATTATATTCAAGATCGAAGTGAGGACATTATGCAATTTGCAATATACACAGAAGGAGTAGGTACTCACAGTGCTCCAAAAAATCAAGGCGGACAATTAGAAAAAGAGGATTATAAAAAAGACGACATAATGCAGGCACCTGCATTTGGTGCTGGAGACGCCGGGATTCGTGATAAGGTAAGAAAAAGTATTGTTGACATTTTGAAAGTTATTAAGAAAAACATAAAGAAAGAAAAGGAATTTGTAAATACTATTACTTTTGATGTTTTCGGTTTCAGCCGTGGCGCAGCGGCCGCGCGGCACTTTGTACATGTAGTAAAACACGGACCCTATGTGGCCAAAATGGGTCTTGTCCATCTCGTAGAAGATTTGCAAAAAAACCCTTTGCCATTGTCCTACTTAGGAAAATTAATGCCCGATTTCGGTGTTTTAGGACAGCTTTTGCAGGAGATCGATCTTTTGGATTCGCGGACGAAAGTTAATGTGCGATTCGTTGGGATTTATGATACCGTCCCTCATCACGGACTTGTTCAGGGAAATGATGCTAAACATTTGGGGCTTCATGATGTAAATAAAGCAAACTATGTAGTGCATATGGTCGCAGAAGATGAGTACCGAGCTAATTTTGACTTAGTTAAAATTTCCTCAGTTGCGAGAACTTCTACTGATAGTGGTAAAAAAGGGGGTATGGAACTTACCTTTCCGGGGGTGCATTGTGATGTAGGTGGAGCCTATTCGGAAGGTGGTCGAAATTTGTGTTATAGGTTGCTCCTTTCTCACGACAAAGATGATTTGGAAAAAGAGAAGAAATATTTTATACAGCAGGGATGGTTCAAAGAACCGGAGTTAAATATCAAGACGACCATAAGTGAGTATTATGGTAAATATCGCTTAGAGGGCGATAAGCTAAATGTAAGCAATCAGTATAGTTTTATACCACTGCATATTATGTCCGGTTTTTGTCAAAAAAAGGAAGTACCCATAAATGATGAAACCTTGCTAGAATTTAAAAATTTCAGCATGGACCATAAAAAATTTCTTCAAAAAATAAAAGATAAGCTCTGGGCTTATAGTTTTGAAGGAGGCGAACCTATCAGATATGTTGACAATGGAAAAGAGAATGAAAATTTGAAAAACCTCCGCTATCACTATTTGCACTGGAATGCTACTTATGGCTCACCCAGAGAGGCCGTAGGAACGTGGCTATCCGGAAAAAATCATCCAAATATACAAGATGGAAAAAGAAAACGAAATGTACACTAAATTAAAAATAATTTTTGCTTGGTTCTTGTTTATATCAGTTCAGGCATGTAATAAACAAAATGACATGAATAGTCAGGCACAAACAAAGTTCGGTTATAGCGTCACCGTAAGCGCACCAAAAGAATATCCGGTTGAAGTACATGAAGGATGGCTGATGGATGAGCACAAAAAATTTATTTGCGCAATGCCGAAAGCAGGAGTAGCTAATACTGGATGGTTATATGATGGCAAACAAGCCGGACAGGGTGGCAGCAAAATCCCTTATCATTTGAACCTGACGTATGTAGCCTATGCCGAAAAAAAGTTTTACACGGTAGATGCTGATCTTCCTACAGATAAAATTTTGGCGGAATTTAACAAAGGGTTTGACGTAGAAGGAGATCAGAAAGTAGAAGGGAAATATCCACTGGTACATGATACCTATGATACGTTCACGGTTGGCGCAGCGCCCGGTGGTGTGGTTGTAATTTGGCTCTCCGGAAATCATAATCGGGTAGAAATATGCAGACTGCAGGCTAAAGAGGTTTTTGTGGACAGAAATGATTTTTATGATAATGCGAATGAGCGCACCCAAGAAGGCTTTTTTGATAAAATGTTTGAGATTCAGCTTCCTGAAGCAGCACAAGAAGAGATTAGGGAGAAAGGAATTCCTTTTGGTTTATGGGACAACTATCGGGAAAGGTTTAAATACCGTTTTGTACTGCAACCCTATGATGAAAAAGATGTTATCCTTACCAATGACATTAGGTACTATAATGGAGAACAGCGGTTTTATTTACGACCAAATGAGCTTGCAAAAGGTGAATACGAATTAGCATCAATACCATACAGTATAGAACCCATGTTCACAAAATATCACACAGATGTTCTTTTTGATGACCAGGAAATGCTCTCCGTATTTAAAGAATTACAAAGTAAGCATCCCAATAAACCTATGGATATCATTATAATTCCTACTTTTATGTACACTGATTTTAAACTCTCTGTAAAATGCGAAGACGAAATAATACCACTAACCAAATACAAAGTAAAAGGAGTCTGGGGTGGGTAGAAAAATAATGAATGAAGAAAATTATAATCTTATCTCTATTAGTATTACTTTTTGGAGCATGTAAGGAAAAAACAAAATTCAGTTACAGCGTTACAGTTAGCGCTCCAAAAGACTACCCAGTAGAAGTACATGAAGGATGGTTAATGGATGATCACAAAAAATTCATTTGCGCGATGCCGAAAGCAGGAGTAGCTAATACTGGATGGTTATATGATGGCAAACAAGCCGGACAGGGTGGCAGCAAAATCCCTTATCATTTGAACCTGACGTATGTAGCCTATGCCGAAAAAAAGTTTTACACGGTAGATGCTGATCTGCCAGTGGATAAGATTTTGGAGGAATTTAACAAAGGTTTTGATGTACAGGGAAGGAAAAAGGTTGATGGGGAAAACCCGCTGGTACATGATACTAATAATACTTTCACTATTGGTGCCGCTCCTGGTGGTGTACTCGTAGTTTGGCTCTCCGGAAATCATAATCGGGTAGAAATATGCAGACTGCAGGCTAAAGAGGTTTTTGTAGATGTAAATGATTTCTATCAAAATGCCGATGAGGAAAATCAGCAGCAATTTTTTGATTATTGGTTCAAAATTGCTGTTCCTGAGAAAGCACAAGAAGAGATCAAGGAAAAAGGTATTCCTTTCGGTTTATGGGACAACTATCGGCAAAGATTTAAATACCGTTTTGTACTCCAACCCTATGATGAAAAGGATGTTATCCTTACCAATGACATTAGATACTATAACGGAGAACAGCGGTTTTATTTGCGACCAAATGAGCTTGCAAAAGGCGAATATCACCTAGCAGCAATACCTTTTAGTACTTATCCGATGTTCACAAAATATAACACAAAAATTATTTTTGATGACCAGGAAATGCTCTCCGTATTTAAAGAATTACAAAGTAAGCATCCCAATAAACCAATGGATATTCTGGTAGTCCCCACTTTTATGTACAAAGATTTTAAACTCTCTGTGAAATGCGAAGACGAGATAATTCCACTAACAAAATATAAAGTAAGAGGCGTTTGGGGTGGGTAGAAAAAATAAATGAATGAAGAAAATCATAATTTCGACTTTATTAGCATTACTTTTTTGGGCGTGTAAGGAAAAAACAAAATTCAGTTATAGCGTTACAGTTAGCGCTCCTGAAGAGTACCCAGTAGAAGTACATGAAGGTTGGTTAATGGATGATCAGAAAAAATTCATCTGCGCGATGCCGAAAGCAGGTGCGGAAGGTGGAGGATGGGAGTATGACGGTAGCAAAGCCGGACAGGGTGGCAGCAGAATCCCTTATCATTTGAACCTGACTTATGTAGCCTACGCCGAAAAAAAGTTTTACACGGTAGATGCTGATCTTCCTACAGATAAAATTTTGGAGGAATTTAACAAAGGTTTTGATGTCGAAGCAGATCACAAAGTAGATGGAGAATACCCATTGGTACATGACACTTACAATACATTTACGATTGGCGCAGCTCCCGGCGGCGTTATTGTAATTTGGCTCTCCGCGGGACATCATCGCGTAGAAATATGCAGACTGCAGGCTAAAGAGGTTTTTGTGGATGTAAATGACTTTTATCAAAATGCTGATGATGAAAATCAGCAGCAATTTTTTGATTCTTGGTTTAAAATTGCTGTTCCTGAAGCAACACAGGAAGAAATTAAAGAACAGGGTATTCCTTTTGGTTTATGGGACAACTATCGGGAAAGATTTAAGTATCGATTTGTATTGCAGCCCTATGATGACAAGGATAAGTTTACCTTTCAATCAGTTGGTTATTTTAATGGAGAAGCCAATCTATTTTATTTACCGAATCTAAACAAGAATGACTATACATTAGTCGGAATACCAAACATTGCAAAATTATCTTTTACTCAGTACAATACCGATATAGAATTTAACGATCAAGAAATGCTCTCCGTATTTAAAGAATTACAAAGTAAGCATCCCAATAAACCAATGGATATTCTGGTAGTCCCCACTTTTATGTACAAAGATTTTAAACTCTCTGTAAAATGTGAAGATGAAATAATACCACTAACCAAATACAAAGTAAAGGGTGTCTGGGGTGGATAGTAAATTAAATGAATGAAGAAAATTATAATTTCGACTTTATTAACAATACTTTTTTGGGCGTGTAGCAATAAAACAAAATACAGTTACAGCGTAACTGTAACCGCTCCAAAAGAATACCCAGTAGAAGTACATGAAGGTTGGTTAATGGATGATCAGAAAAAATTTATCTGCGCGATGCCGAAAGCAGGAGTAGCTAATACTGGATGGTTATATGATGGCAAACAAGCCGGACAGGGTGGCAGCAAAATCCCTTATCATTTGAACCTGACGTATGTAGCCTATGCCGAAAAAAAGTTTTACACGGTAGATGCTGATCTGCCAGTGGATAAGATTTTGGAGGAATTTAACAAAGGTTTTGATGTACAGGGAAGAAAAAAAGTTGATGGGGAAAATCCAGTGGTACATGATACCTATGATACGTTGGCGCTGCTCCCGGTGGTGTGATTGTAATTTGGCTCTCCGGAAATCATAATCGGGTAGAAATATGCAGACTGCAGGCTAAAGAGGTTTTTGTTGATAGAAATGATTTTTATGATAATGCGCATGAGCGTACTCAAGAAGGTTTCTTTGATAAAATGTTTGAGATTCAGCTGCCGGATGCAGCGCAGGAAGAGATCAAGGAAAAAGGTATTCCTTTCGGTTTATGGGACAACTATCGGGAAAGGTTTAAATACCGTTTTGTACTCCAACCCTACGATGACAAAGATGTTATCCTAACCAATGATATTAGATTTTATAATGGCGAACAGCGGTTTTATTTGCGACCAAATGAGCTTGCAAAAGGCGAATATCACCTAGCAGCAATACCTTTTAGTACTTATCCGATGTTCACAAAATATAACACAGAGATTCTTTTTGATGACAAAGAAATGCTCTCCGTATTTAAAGAATTACAAAGTAAACATCCCAATAAACCAATGGATATCATTATTATTCCAACTTTTATGTATACTGATTTTAAACTCTCTGTGAAATGCGAAGACGAGATAATTCCACTAACAAAATATAAAGTAAGAGGCGTTTGGGGTGGGTAGAAAAAATAAATGAATGAAGAAAATCATAATTTCGACTTTATTAGCATTACTTTTTTGGGCGTGTAAGGAAAAAACAAAATTCAGTTATAGCGTTACAGTTAGCGCTCCTGAAGAGTACCCAGTAGAAGTACATGAAGGTTGGTTAATGGATGATCAGAAAAAATTTATCTGCTCTATGCCAAAAGCAGGTAATGAAGGTGGGGGATGGGAGTATGACGGTAGCAAAGCCGGACAGGGTGGCAGCAGAATCCCTTATCATTTGAACCTGACTTATGTAGCCTATGCCGAAAAAAAGTTTTACACGGTAGATGCTGATCTGCCAGTGGATAAGATTTTGGAGGAATTTAACAAAGGTTTTGATGTACAGGGAAGAAAAAAGGTTGATGGGGAAAATCCGCTAGTACATGATACTTATAATACTTTCACTATTGGTGCCGCTCCCGGTGGTGTGGTTGTAATTTGGCTCTCCGGAAATCATAATCGGGTAGAAATATGCAGACTGCAGGCTAAAGAGGTTTTTGTGGATGTAAATGATTTCTATCAAAATGCCGATGAGGAAAATCAGCAGCAATTTTTTGATTCTTGGTTCAAAATTGCTGTTCCTGAGAAAGCACAAGAAGAGATTAGGGAGAAAGGAATTCCTTTTGGTTTATGGGACAACTATCGGGAAAGGTTTAAATACCGTTTTGTACTGCAACCCTATGATGAAAAAGATGTTATCCTTACCAATGACATTAGATACTATAATGGAGAACATCGGTTTTATTTACGACCAAATGAGCTTGCAAAAGGTGAATATGAATTAGCGGCAATACCTTTTAGTATTTATCCGATGTTCACGAAATATAACACAAAAATTCTTTTTGATGACAAAGAAATGCTTTCCGTATTTAAAAAATTACAAAGTAAGCATCCTAATAAACCTATGTATATCACTATAATTCCTACTTTTATGTACAAAGATTTTAAACTCTCTGTGAAATGTGAAGATGAAATAATACCACTAACCAAATACAAAGTTAAAGGAGTCTGGGGTGGGTAGAAAATTGAAAATTTTATATCTAAATTAGACGATCATTCTCATTAAGTGGCATTTTACTTAATTGTTATATTTTATACCAGTTTTTAATTACTGAATAAATCCTCAAATTGGCGATGCGGTTGCAATTTACACGTTATGCACTATGATCGCCTTTGAATTTATAATGGTTCACTCCGGCGTTTTCATGGCGTTTTTCAAAAGAAGTATTTCTATTATTTTTTCATAATCGTTTACGGAATATTCGCGTGGCAGTTTAACGAACTTGTTTCTGACGATCAAAATTTACAGACGTAAAAAACCCCGAATTTTTCGATCCGGGGTTTTGTGTTTATCATTGTGGTATGACATTCCAAGTGAGTTCTTGAGAAGCTTCATCCCAACCCACTTGAATAATTTCACCAGCTTTTACTTCTTCCCGTACAATCTTTTTAGAGATCGGTCGGGCAAGTCTGGAGCGTATAACTCCAGAGATCTGCCGTGCACCATATTTGCTGCTAAATCCATTGACTGCCAGATTATGAACAGCCTCATCGCTGATCTCCAATTCCATTCCTAATCTCGTAAGAGAGGCGATCAGTGATTTTAACTGAATTTTGAAGATACGCTCGGCAATACTTTCGGTGATGGGTGCAAATGGAATAATTTCCGTGATCCGGGCCAAAAATTCCGGTCGGAATTTTCCTGAGTTAGACATGATCTGCATGAGATTTTTAGAATCCGGAATTTGATTCTCTTCAAATTTTTTCACAATTTCTTCACTTCCGATGTTAGAGGTAAATAATATTAATGCATTACTAAAGTCACCTTCTTTTCCTAATTTGTCATGTACTTTCCCTTCGTCCATGATCTGAAGGAAGACATCAAATACAGATGGATGAGCTTTTTCAATTTCATCAAATAAAACCACCGTGTAAGGTTGCTGACGGATTTTATTCACCAGCATTCCACCTTCTTCATAACCAACATATCCTGGAGGCGCACCATAAAGCAATGCAGCAGAATGTTCTTCTTTAAATTCCGACATATCAAAGCGAACCATGGCTTTTTCATCATTAAAAAGTAATTCCGCCATCGATTTTGCAAGTTCTGTTTTTCCTGTTCCGGTTGGTCCCAGAAGGAAGAACGATCCAATGGGTTGCCCTGGTTTGTTCAGGCCACTTCGGCTTTCTACGATGGCATCTGATAAAACTTTCAAAGCATGATCTTGTCCAACTACTCTCTTTAAAAGTAGAGATTCCATATTGATCAGCTTTTCTTTTTCCTGCGCCTGAATTTTACCAATTGGAATTCCTGTTTTTGCTGCCATCACAGCTGCAAGTTCCAATTTATCTACTTTTTCTCTTTTTACAGAAGCGTGCGTTAAGAGTTCAGCATAAGTGTCTTCAATAATTTTTTTAATTTGATCAACATTCATAGAGTTGTCTATCTCCGGCTGATCGGACAAAGAGCCCCACAAAATAGGGCTTAATCGATCCTGTAATAATCTAAAATGCCAAATCAATTCTTCCACCAAATCCGATTCTTCAGCATACTCTTCTTTTAACAGAGTTTCATATTCCTCATTCCATTTAGCAAGTTCACCCTCAGAAAGCTCATCGAGCATCTTAATTGCTGCCATTGTTCTGTCTAGCAAATCAATTGCAGCATCCGGAAGTTTTTTACCTTTGGCATATCTTTTAGAAAGGCGTACGCATTCAGGTAAGGCCGCACGGTCAACTTCAACTTTGTGGTGCATTTTGTAGCCATCCAGAAGGACTTCAATCATTTTTACACACGTTGCGTCATCTGGTTCCTCAATATTTAAGACTTCAAAACGTCTGTTGAACGCTTTTTCAGGTTCTATTATTTTTCTGTATTCCTCTTGGGTTGTTGCTCCTATAACGGTAATTTCGCCTCTGGCTAGTTCTGGTTTCAGTAAATTTGCTACATTCCCCGCACTTCCTTTTGGGTCTAAAAGTGCGTGAATTTCATCAATGAATAAAACTGCTTTTTCAATTTGTTTACATTCATTAATAACTTTTTTCAGACGATCTTCAATTTCACCTTTGTAAGATGTTCCAGCCAATAATGCGCCAGTGTCTAATTCTAAAAGTGTAGCATTCTTCAATAATTCCGGAACATTTCCTCTGTTAATTTCTTCTGCAAAACCTTCAATCATAGCCGTTTTTCCCACTCCTGGTTCACCTACAATAATTGCATTAGGTTTCGACCTTCGGCACAGTACTTCAATTAACATCCTAAGCTCTTTATCTCTTCCTATGATATGATCTAACTTCCCTTGTTTTGCCTGAGCTGTTTTATCGATGCAATAGCTGCTAATTGCTGGGTAGGAACCATTTTCCTTGAACGGAGAGTCAAATATGGCATCTACTTTATCACCAATATTTTTTTCCTCGCCTCGGAAATAATTTAATATTTCATGGTCTCTAAGAGGAAGTGATTTGAGTTCCTGCGCATCATAAACAACATGAGGTTTTGCGATACTGGCCAAAATACAAATTGGAGTGATCTCGTCTAACCCCAATCTAACACTCATTTCATCTGCTTCCTGCAGGATGTTTTTAATGTCATTTGCCTGAGCAACCTCCTCTGGAAGATGTGCGGTCTTCGGATATTCTTCAATTCTTACATCAGCCCACTCGTAAAAATAGCTGGGATCTTTCTCCATGTTTTGTAAAATATCACGCAGACCAATGTCCTGATGCATTAAAGCTTGTAAAAGATGGGGTGCTCCAAAAGTGGCGTTGTAGTTTTCTTTTGCGATAGATTGTGCAATGTGAAAAAGTTCCTTTACCGTTTCATTCGATATTAATACACTCATTATTCTTTCTTTATTTGTGTTAAGATGTTCTTCAAATATAAAGTTTTTATTTGAAAATAGTTCAAGAAAGTGGGGTATATTTCCCCTTGGCTTAATTTTATTCTAGTCATCTTTAAAAATGCAGCAAACAGTGTCTGTTTTACTTTAGTTACTATGATGACAACCGAATTGGAAGGGAGGAAGTCGCCAAGTATTCGCTCAGATCTTTACCAGTCGGAAATTCTGTCGATTTGTAAAATCACCTCATCGGATGATTAGTTTCTATTTTTTAATCTGTGAAATAAATTGGTGTTTTATTGATTTTTTTTCTGAACTAAAATCATAATCTCTACATTTGTAGCCATGCAGTCGGAAAGAATAATTTTAGGGATAGATCCCGGAACCGCGATTATGGGTTTCGGTTTGATCAGTGTGAAAGGCAGTAAAATGGAAATGATTTTTATGCATGAACTCATTCTCACTAAATATCCAAATCATGAGACGAAGCTCAAGTATATTTTTGAAAAGACTTTAGCTTTAATTGATGAATATCACCCTGATGAGGTGGCTCTGGAAGCACCTTTTTTTGGTAAAAACGTACAGTCGATGCTCAAACTGGGTCGTGCTCAAGGGGTAGCTATGGCGGCTTCGCTCTATCGTGATGTTCCAATAACAGAATATTCGCCCAAGAAGATTAAAATGGCAATTACTGGAAATGGTAATGCCAGTAAAGAACAGGTAGCAGGCATGCTGAAAAATCTGCTGAATTTAAAAGAGTTTCCAACTAAATATTTAGATGCATCCGATGGTTTAGCGGTGGCAGTTTGCCATTATTTTAACTCCAGTTCGGTATCTACAGAAAAATCTTATACTGGATGGGATAGTTTTCTAAAACAAAATCCTGAGCGTTTAAAGTAAGATTATCTTTTTTCATACGTCTTTTCGATAAGCGTGTCTTTTCCAAGATAAAAATCTCTGGTAGTGATAGTCATCGTTTTAGATGATACCATTTTAAGGGAAGCGGTGTACATTACATCATCAATAAAATAGATGAAATCTCCATTTTTCAATGTAAAATTTCCGGCGGTAGTCGAAATAAGCTCAGAGCAATCCTTTCCGTTTGCGGTAACTCGCGATTGTTTCAGTTGTTCATGTTCTTGGTAAAATTTCCAATAGGATTGCAATTGACATTTAGTGTCTGTTTCTTTTTTTCTGCCGGTATTCGTTAGAACATAGGTTCCGGTTAAATACCATTTACCAATCAAGGATTTCGAATCTGTATTGGTAATCGTTGTGAGCTCTTCTATGTGTTTAGCAATCTGTTCCTGTTTCTGAGAATTGCATTGTAGAAAAAATGAACTTAGAAGGGATAATAATATAACTTTCTTCATGTTGCTTAGTTTTAAAAAAAACAGAGCCATATTTTCATACGACTCTGTTTTCAATTATTTAATTCATAAACTTTTTAGACTTGTTGTCGTACTTAACGATATACATTCCTTTGGTGAGTTGTGTTTTTAAGATAATTTCCTTTTTTGACTTTCCTTTCTGAATAATCTTACCAGTCATATCGTAGATTTCATAGTCTCCAAATTCTTTATTATTAGTCGTTACTAACTGGATTTTATTTTCATTTTTAATAAAGATAATAGACTCAGAGTTATCAATATTATTATCGGAGGTAGAGAGAGGGTTTATGATTCTTACTGAATAATCTTCTGCTTGGCCGTACTGTAAAGTGCCGCATGAAGCAGTATTTGCATAATCTACAATAACACGCATTCTCAGATAAGTTCCTTTTACGGCATTAGCAGGTGGTGTGAAGTTAATTACGTAAGGAGAACTAGTTATGGGAACTCTAGCAGCTGATCCCCCAATTAATTCAGATGTTTCAAAAACGCCGTTGTCATTATAATCAATCCAAGCTTTTACAAACTGTGGGTTAGTGCCGAACTCAACAGAGAGGTTACTTGAACTATTATCAGGAATATCAGTATAAACAGAGGTAGAGAAACAATTGTACAAACTGTAATCTACATAATAAAGTCCAGTGTCCTTATAAAGTGGTTCGGAGGAGTTTACAATATTGCCAAGAGTAACTTTGCGCGGTCCCATTCCATAATCAGCAAGGTTCGTAACTCCAGGTGGAGTACAAGAACTTCTGAGTGCTGCCGGTATTGCCGGTCCTGAACTAAGATCAGTACCACCCAAAGATCTGGTCAGATTACCTCGGTATTGCATGAATATTGCAAGCGCTCTGTCACGTTGACCCGCTGTAAATTTTCGTGGACTATTAGTATAGTTCATAACATTATATTGTACGCCTGCATAGTTTGTGCCGGTACAAGGATTTGTGGCCGAATTAGTTGGTGTTGGGTAAACGCGTAGTAAACTGGCACCAGCTTCTGTATCACAAACCATATCATTATCGGAAGCGCAATTATTATTAACTGGGCAATCTGATGCCAAAGGTGGGTTGTTAGTTGGCGAAGCATTAGCACCTTCAAAAGTGTGCTTTAAGCCCATTCCATGTCCAAATTCATGAGCAAGAGTGGAGTCGTGTACGTTGGTAACTACCTTTACTTTCATGAAACTCTCATAGTAAGCATCTGGATTGGTAGGGTAACCACACCAACCCATAAGCCCATAAGTTGATTTATCACCGTCAAAACCAAGGATCACATAAATATTGAAGTAAGATTGTTCCGGCCAGTGAGGAGCCAAAGATCTAATTTGTTCGGTACTTGCTCCATTAGTGTTGGAGCTGTTGACTCCATTTTGATCATAACCAGCGATTGTGCTTCCGTCATATCTAACAATTCCTGATGTTGAAGCACAAGATGGAGATCTTTTAGCTAAGACCAATTTAATAGGAATCACATTTCCATCCAGGCTTCCAGAACCTTCTGGTGCATAGCCATTACCGTAAGTGGCTGCATACATTTTGTTGCAATTTTCAATCCAGGTTTTAATTTGTTCATCAGTCAGGGAAAGACTGCTGTTACTGGGATCACTTGAGGTTATTACATGGATTACTACAGGTATTTCATAAATTGTCCCTGTATATTGACCTGCTTTTGAGGTTGCTCCAATCTTATTTAAATATGATTTAACGTTTGTATTGAGCAATTTTGCATCAGCTGCTTCTCTGTCTTTTTTAAGTTGAGGAAATTGCTTTTCTAAGTTATTTTGAACTTGATCAAAACCACAGGTCTGAGCAAAAATTGTAAACGCCAGAAGAAGCGTCAAAAGAGTAAAATGTTTTTTCATTAGAGATATTTAAGTGATCATTTATTAGTACGCGAATTTACGATTCTTTTGTTAATTTATATTAAATGCTGGTTTTTATTTAGAATTCCATTTTGCCTCTTGAAAATACCTAATTTTAAAAGTTAAAGTTTGTTATTATCTGTAACGAAAAAATATTTTTTAGCACAAATTAGTTAAAGCAAGATTATAATAATGAAAACGCCACAAATAAATCCGCTAAACCACGTTAATCATTCGATGAACTGGTTTCAACAATTTCTAATGATTTGTTCCGGAGGGAATATTCATATTCTAAGAAAAACACCGAGTGAGTGGAATAAATTCGCAGGGATTGGAGGTATTGTTTTGTTCACCGCCGTTTTTGCGACCCTTTCTGCAGGTTATGCGATGTTTACGGTTTTTGACAATCTTTGGATCTCTGTAACTTTTGCATTGGTATGGGGATTAATGATTTTCAATCTTGACCGGTATATTGTATCGTCAATTAAGAAAACTGGAACATGGTGGAATCAGATTTTAATGACCATTCCACGGTTGATTTTAGCTGCTTTTCTAGGAATTATAATTTCCAAACCGTTAGAATTAAAGATTTTCGAAAAGGAAGTAAATAAACAACTGAACACGATTATTCAGCGAAATAAAACCCAGTTGCAAACGGAAATGAATGGTAGGATCTTGCAGCAGACCGGACCTTTTGATACTGAGAAAAAAGAAATCCAAAGTAAAATAGCAGAGTATCAAAAGTCTTATGATTCGGCTGCCGTGGAATTAGAAAAAGAAATTTTAGGAAAGCAAAGTGGTTTGACCAGTGGAAAAGTAGGATTCGGAACAAACGCGAAAAGGAAAGTAGAATTGAAGGAGCAACGCCGTCAGGATTTAGAAAGTTATCAGAAACAGATTGCTCCAAGAATAGAATATTTGGATAAAGAAGTGTCTAAAGTATACACCAATATAGAAAAAGAAAGAGGTAAAACAGAAACCTTCGAAGATCAATTCAATGGATTTGCCGCAAGATTACAGGCATTAGATGAGCTTGGAAAAAATTCTGCGATTATTGGAGTTGCAGCTGCTTTTATCATGGGGCTTTTCATCGCGCTGGAAATTGCTCCGGTTTTGGTTAAATTAATATCGGGCGTAGGACCTTATGATTACCTTTTAGAAAAAACCGAAAATGATTTTAAACTCTATTCAAAAGAAAAAATAGAAAAAGGGAATGCATTGACGGATTGGCGAATAGATGATTTTAAAGATAATTTAGGCAAATAAAAAATAGATAAAAAAACCTGCAAAATTTCTTTCGCAGGCCTGGATGGTTGAGTTAGTGTTATTTTAATTCAGACCATTTACTGTATTGGCAACTTTTTCAGAATTTACGGTTCCTTCTGCTTGGTCTACCATTTCTCCATTTTTATTAAAGACGCTAATGATATTGGAGTGTGAGAAAACGATTGGCGAAATTTTCTTGTACTTCACTGCCAGAACATTGGCCAGTTCACGTACCGACTCTTTATCACTTCTGAGGAAAAGCCAAGGCTCGCCGTCCATTTTCTGCTGTTGGCCATATTCCTTTAAAACTTCAGGAGTATCGTTTTCCGGATCAATGGAAACCAATACCATTGTGGTTTCTTTTAATTTCTTTGGATCAATCTTGGAAGCGATCTTTCGCATATCGGCCACCAAAAGTGGACATGCCGTTTTACAACTTGTAAAGATCATCACCATTACCAGATTTTTTCCTTGTAAATCTTTTAACTGTAATTCTTTACCATCCTGGTTTTGCCATTTAGAATCTAATAGAAATATAGATGCAGCAGGATTTTCTTTTTTTGCAGTTTGTGTTTTCTCCGTTTTTGAACAGGAAATAAAGAAGACTGCTGAAAATACTAGAAGAATTAAATTTTTCATTTTGTACTATTTGTGGTGTCTTTTGCGCATCGAAAACCTAAATTTCCAACGGTGTAACTTGCCTTTAAACTGGATCGAAACGCGTATCTCATGAAAGAAGCATAATTTAGAACATCTGTGGTACTGGTAGCTGCAGATGCGCAAAAAAGTCCTTTGTCATCAAATTCTGCAGTGCGGGAATCACTGGTCGTCATAATGGAGTTGAAATCGTCGGTCCATTCCCAAACAAGATCAAACATATTATAAACTCCCCAATAATTTGGTGCAGAGCTCTTCACTTTATTTTTTTGTCTGTCCTTTTCATTATAAAGATTAATGAGGTGGGCAGAATAAGTAGGTTTGTCTCTTGCGTTTGCAGATTCTTCGTCTGCCATCGCAACGTATTCCCATTCGTCCAATGTTGGAAGCCTTTTTCCGGCAGCTTTGGCATAGGCTTTCGCCGCAAACCATGACACAAAAGTTACTGCAGCTTCGGGATCAGCATTCTTTGGAAGGGTTTCGTCATCCTGCCAATCTTGCAAATAAGTATCATCTGCAAATAATGCTTTGATCTTACTACGTTTCCACTTAGGGTTTTTCTTAACAAAGTCAAGAAATTCTGCGTTTGTTACAGGTCTTTCATCAAGCAGGAAATCTTTTACTTCAACTAAACTACTGTCTGTTCCATAAAAAGGTTGGTATTCACCACCATTAATCAAAACCATTTTGACATCAGGCGTAATGGCAACTTCTTTATCAAGCGTGTCAGAAGATACTTTTGCTGAGGTAAGGGTATTTGCTTTTTCACAAGAAGCCATTAGAAAAAAGAAACCACCAGCGTACATTAATATTTTGAAAATTTTATACATGGCGGTTTCTTCTTTATAATTTGTTTGAAATGTGATTATTGTACTTTATTGTAAATTTTTGGATTTTTTTCTCCGGTCACTTTAAGCATACCAATAGCACCTTTGTTAAATGCTCTGAAGATAGAGTGGTCTACGATAATATAATTACCAGGCTCTTCCACTTTAAATTCTACGATTGCCGCTCCACCAGCTGGAATTACTGTAGTTTGTACGTTTTCATTGATTTTGCTTCCACCTTCTACATAAACTCTGTCGAAGATCTCTCCAATTACGTGGAAAGAAGACACCAAGTTTGGTCCACCATTTCCTACGAAGAATCGAACTGTTTCACCAACTTTAGCTTCTAGAGCATTGGCGCCCATTAGTGCATTTTTTTTACCGTTGAATACTACGTAAGTTGGTCTTTCATCTACCCCTTTATCTTGGTCAAATTCCTGAAGTCCTTTCTCATCGGTTTTTCCTTTGGTGTAGAATTCACCTTGCATCACATAATACTCACGATCTACTTTTGGCAATCCACCTGCAGGTTCTACTAAGATCAAACCATACATTCCGTTCGCAATGTGTAAAGGAACTGGAGCTGCAGCACAATGATAGACATATAATCCAGGATTAAGCGCTTTGAAATTGAAGATCGCTTCTTTTCCTGGTGCTACGTTGGTTGCTTCTGCGCCTCCACCTGGGCCATTCACTGCATGAAGGTCAATGTTATGCGGCATAACACTATCGCTTCTGTTGGTTACGTGAAGTTCTACCTCGTCACCAACTCTAATTCTGATAAAAGTTCCTGGTACGGTACTGTTGAAAGTCCAGAATTTATAAGTTACACCGTCTGCTAATTCACCAACTTCTTCAGTCGCTTCTAAACGGACCACTACTTTTTTAGCTGCTCTGTCTCCGATTGGAGCCGGGAGCATTGGTGGATTTACAATACTTTGATTAATTGCGTCACCACTTACAGCGATGTCCATTGTGTTTTCAGATTTTGCTGAAGAGTTTTCTGAAGGGTTTTGTTTACAAGCCTGCAATGTTAAGAGGGCTAATGTAAAACAAGTTACGATTCTTTTCATGAGATAATATTTTAACTGTTTTTTAATAGGACAAATTTATCCGATTTAAATCGGATTCTAAAATTTTCAAGTATGAGTTTTATCAGTGGTGATTTCCATCATTCGTTTCTCATGTTATTGTGAGTGTATGCGCTTTTAATCTGCACTTTTTTGCTAAGAATTATCTGGTAAACTAAGGAATTTATTAGACAAATAAAAATTAGTTGGTAGAAAGCTTTAAGATAAGAGGCTCAATAATATTTTTCTGAGAATAATAATTGGCTCCGCAGATATTAGATTTCAAGGTATAAGTGCCTTTTTTAATGATAAATTGGTTTTTGGAGTTACGCGGAATAGGTAAGTTATAAATTTCATTACTGCGAATTCCTACAATTCTAATGATTATATCACAGTTTGAAGTATTATCGATTACTGCAGCGGTATTTAGTTCATTAGGATCAGGATCATTAAGCAAGTGGGTGAGGACTTCTGCATTCACATGTTTTTTATTAATTTTATCCTTTTCCATTAAGACTGCAAACTCATTTATTTCGCTCTTTACAGTAGGAGTTTTCTGTGGATAGCTGTTGCCGGAACGGTAGACCGTGTTGCCTGAAGGTAAAATATTACAACTCACCAGCAGTGTAAAACAGAAGAGCAGATAAATTTTTTGCATTGTAAATTTAATTGGAAAGTAAATATAATGATAATTTGAAACTTTAATAAAAAATGCTACAGAATTACCTTTGGCACTTTAATGAATAAGTGTTTTTTTATAACGTATAATTCGGCGCTTCCTGCGTAATGATTACATCATGTGGGTGAGATTCTTTTAAGCCATTTCCAGTAATCCTAACCATTTTACCATCTCTTTGTAGGGTTTCAATATCTTTCGTTCCACAATAGCCCATTCCGGCTCTTAATCCACCGGTTAATTGAAAGATGACATCTTCCAGTTTACCTTTATGTGGAACTCTTCCTTCAATTCCTTCCGGAACAAATTTTTTCGCTTCACTTTGGAAGTATCTCTCTTTTCCACCTCTTCTCATTGCAGAAAGTGAACCCATTCCTTGGTAAGATTTGAATGTTCTTCCCTGGAAAATAATCTCTTCACCCGGAGCTTCATCAGATCCTGCGAGTAAAGAACCAAGCATCACAGCACTTGCTCCAGAAGCCAGAGCTTTTACAATATCACCCGAAAGTTTAATTCCACCATCCGCAATTACTGCAACGTTTTTGGTTTTAGCATATTCAAATACATTATAAATCGCAGAAAGTTGGGGGACACCAACTCCTGCAACAACTCTTGTAGTACAGATAGAACCTGGCCCAACGCCAACTTTTAAAATATTAGCACCAGCTTCAATTAAATCTTTAGCGGATTCTGCGGTAACGATATTTCCACCTACAATATCTAGATCTGGAAAGTTTTTTCGGATTTCTTTAACTTTATCTAAAACTCCTTTGGAATGTCCGTGTGCAGAATCTACCGCAATAATGTCCACCCCAGCTTTTACCAATGCTGTTACGCGGTCAATGGTATCTTCACCAATTCCAACTCCCGCACCAACCATCAGTCTGCCACTTGAATCTTTATTAGCATTCGGATATTCCATTTGATTATCAATATCTTTAATGGTAATAAGTCCTACTAATTTAAAGTTTTTATCCACGATCGGAAGTTTTTCCACGCGGTTTTTCAACAGGATTTGCTTTGCTTCTTCCAGGTTAGTTGCTTTGTCAGAAGTGATCAAATGATCTTTTGTCATCAACTGCTCAACTTTTGCCTCTAAGTTTTCCTGATATTTTACATCTCGATTCGTAATGATTCCAATTAAAGTGTTGTCTTCATCAACAACGGGTAAACCAGAAATTTTATAGTGAGCCATCAAATCTCTGGCTTCTTTTAAAGTATGATCTTTGGTAAGGGTAACAGGATCTGTAATCATTCCGTTTTCCGAACGTTTTACGCGATACACTTCTGCCGCTTGTTCTTCGATCGTCATGTTTTTATGAATAAAACCTAAGCCACCGACGCGTGCCAGTGCAATTGACATTTCTGCTTCTGTAACCGTATCCATAGCTGCGGAAACGATAGGAACATTAAGTGTGATTTTATCGGAAAGTCTTGATTTGAGGGAAACCTGATTAGGTAAAACTTCTGAGTAAGAAGGGATAAGAAGTACGTCATCGAAAGTGATGGCAGTTTCTACGATTTTGTTGTGGATAGACATCTTTACTTTCTGTGCAAAATTAAGTTATTTTTATTTAAAATGAAAATATTGAAGCTTTTTATGAATTAAATTAATGTTAAAAGTTGTTCTCGACTAAAAATAATTGACTCTTAGCATCCGAAAATTATTACCTTTGCTGCGTGAAAATCGTTGCATTAGTCTTATCGCTATTTTTTGCAATACTCATTACAGTTTCTTGTAATGACGGGATTTCTCCATTTTCAAACGTATCTTCAACTTCTATTAAAAAAAGTGAGGTCTTTTCTCATCCTTCAGATTTGGATGCATGTTCCGTTTTTTGCCCTTGCGCCTGCTGTGGCATAGTGATGGTGTTCGAAAAGATTAATTTACAAATCAAAGACAGTACAGAAATAAATCACAATTCAAAAATTGTTGATTTTCAGCTGTTTACTATTTCAAAGATCCCTTTCGGAATTTGGCAACCGCCTAAATTGTGTTGAAATTTAAAGAAATTATTTACTTAAGTTTTAATTCAATTATTTTTAATGAAAAAGATATTTTTAACTATAGCAGTTTTGCTGTACGCTTTATCGTTTGCGCAAAATGATACTATAAAGACGCCCACTGAGCGTGAAGATGACATTGAAGAAGTCATTATTAATTCTACGCGAACTAGTCGGACAATCGCAAATACTCCAACCAGAGTAGAAACTATAGAATTGGAAGAGATCGATGAAAAGTCTAATATGCGGCCTTCCAATGTTGCTATGATTTTACATGAAAGTACAGGAATTGCAGTACAGCAAACGTCTGCAACTTCAGCTAATTCCAGCATTAGAATTCAAGGGTTAGATGGCCGATATACGCAGATTTTAAAAGATGGGTTTCCAAGTTTTGGAAATTTTGCAAACGGATTAAGTATTCTGGAAATCCCGCCCCTGGATTTAAAACAGGTGGAAATTATTAAAGGTCCATCTTCCACTTTATTCGGAGCTGGAGCAATTGCCGGGGTGATCAATTTTATATCGAGAACACCTCGGGAAAAACAGGATCTGAATATTCTCACCAATTATGCAAATACCGGACTTTTGAATTTTGGTGTGTACGCTTCAAAGAAAACGAACAATTTCGGTTATACTTTTATGGCCACTTACAACAATCAGAAAGCGTTCGACGTGGATGGTAATGACTTTTCGGAACTGCCACAGTCTAAAGATTTTACCATTCACCCAAAATTATTCTTTTATCTTGGCGGAGATGCGAAGATGATCCTGGGCAATGCTTTTACCAAAGGAAACCGCTTGGGAGGAGATATGCAATATATCGGTGGCGGCCGAAGTGCGAATCACCCTTATTTCGAAGAAAATAATACCATAAGAAATACAACTACGCTTGAATTTGAAAAGAAATTCACCGACAATTCTTCTTTAAATTTTAAGAGTGCTTATTCTATTTTTGATCGTAAAATAAAAATTCCAGGTTATAATTTTAAGGGAGAGAATCAAAATTTCTATTCAGATCTCTCCTGGAATCAATCATTTCCCAATCAGACATTAATTTTAGGAGGAAATTATATTGCAGATGAGTTTAGACAAAGTTCTGCGAATCCCTTTGATCTTAATTTACAGACAGAAACTTCAGGGGTTTACGCACAACATACATGGGATATTGCTGATTTTTTAAAGGTTGAAAATGGAATTAGGACAGATTTTGTTAATTACAATAATGCTTTGTACGATAAAGGAGAAATTTTTTTCTTACCGAAGACATCGTTCTTATTTTTAATCTCACCTCAATTAACAAGTAGAGTTGGAGGAGGTTTTGGTTATAAAACACCAACTTCTTTTACAGAGCAAACAGATACTTTCAGCTATCAAAATCTGCGCGCATTACAGAATGTTACTTCCGAAAAAAGTTTGGGTGCCACCGCTGACCTTAATTTTAAAACAAGATTAGGTGATGATTTTAATTTGAGTTTAAATCAAATGTTCTTTTATACAAAACTCACCAATTCAATTATTTTGAATGAGAATATTGATTCAACTTTTAATCTTATGAATACCAGTTTTCCTGTTTTCAGCAAAGGTTTTGAAACCAATTTGAAATTTATTTATAAAGATTTTATTAAATTATTTGCAGGATATACCTTTACCGATACCAAAGCAGATTATCTCCCAGACAATCAAATGTTGCCATTGGTGCCGAAAAGTAAAGTGAATCTTGCCTTAATTGCAGAGAAAGAAGGAAATTATAAAGCCGGTTTCGAAGCGTATTATACGGATAAACAGATTTTATACAATCGCCAAAATACAAACCCTTATTGGGAACTTGGTTTTATGGTAGAGAAATTTTTTGGAAGGTTTTCTATATTCCTGAACCTCGAAAACTTTACGGATACCAAACAAATTAATTATAAACCTGTTGTTTCCGGAACTCATCAAAATCCGCAATTTGACGAAATCTGGACGCACGTAGAAGGACGCACTATCAATAGTGGTATCAAATTTAAATTATAATAAAATCCAAATAAAACAAGTGCTGAAGATTGCTTCAGCACTTGTTTTATATCACTTAGAGATAACTTTACCCACGTCTTTCTTCTCTGAATAATTGATTATTCTAGATATATCATCCGGCGTGAATTTCCCGGATACATCAACGAAAACAAGTTCGTTACCAGATGCAACTGTAATTAACAGGTTTCTAATCACGTCACCTTTCTGCTTTGCCTGAAAGTTGATCGTTTCTGTTTCCTTCTTTACGGTCATCCATTCTTCAAAATTATTTTTAGTCAAATATTTTGCAAAACCTGCAATCATTTCTTTATTGCCATTTTCTATAGTCATTACCTTTACATCAGAAATTTTTTTGATGAGGTTAATGAGCTCTTCACTCTCGCCATCATCACGCAATGCTTTCTTTACAAATGGTTTTGCCAGAAATATGGGTACATTCACGCTGGTAAATTGTGCACCTTTATAATCATAATAAGGGTTATCAAAGAATCCTATACTGGGTTTTTTTGAAACAATACATGATTGCAGCGACAGGAATATAATCAAAAAAGCGGATAAAAAATGTATTTTTTTCATGAGATTAATTTATAGGTTCAATACTGCCTCCACTTGAAGTTTTACTATTTGTTTTGGTCATTGTAGCGTTTGTTTGGTAACGAATAGAGGATCCCGAAGAAGCTTGCGCATTTAGAATTTTGGTGGCATTTACTCGTATGCTCGCTCCTGAAGATGCTTGTGCGTCTGCTACTTTATTGACAAGGTTTTTGGCATTAACAGAGGCCGCGCTTGATACATTAAGATTTGCTTTTTCTGCATTGCCCGTAAGTGTGGAAGTTGAACCGCTGCTTCCCTGAAATCTTAGCTGGTTCGTTTGAATATCAACTCTCATTGATGATCCAGAGCTAACATTAAATCCGGCTTCATCCGTGATGTTTAATTGAGCATTCAAGTCGCCACCAGAAGAAATATCAGCTTTAAAATCATTTTCATTGATGGTATTTAAAGTGGAAAACAGAGATCCGGAAGTTACTCTTACAGTACTTAATTGAGGAGCTTCGATCGTAACCAAAAGCTTTTTAAAATTTAGCTTTTTATTATTGTTATTTTTCACACCGATCACTAAAACTCCATTTTGAACCTCAGTCGATACATATTCTTGAAGATTAGGATTTGTTTCCACGATGACAGACTGATTAGGACCTTGAGTAAAGTTAACTTTAATTCCACTTGAAACTGATACCCCGCTAAATTTCCCCACATTTCGAACTTGTATGGTTCCGGTAGAAGTAATATTTTCAGTAGTCACCGAACTTCTAGTCGTAGATTTTTCTGCTTCATTTATGAGATTGTTTACATCGTCCATCGTTATTTTTCCGTCGAGCATCATTAACACAGTGTTCCCATCTGCATTGATATTTAATAAGAGATTGTCTAAAACCCCATTCACCGTATCGGATGCCAAGAATTTTATTTTATTATCCTTACTGTGAACGGTTATTAATTCCTCATATTTCATACTTTTTAAAGAAGTGTTAATGTCTCCCTGTAATTTTTGAAACTGACTTGTTTGAGCCGAACTGCTTGGTTTTTCTACAATTAAGATCTTTAGTCCATTGATTTTGTTCAGTAACGGTTTAATTTGAGAAAGTTCATCATCTGCAATGTTCAATTTATTCAACATGCTGAACATTGGTTTTGCAATCTTGATAGAAGTAACTCCATCTGCTTCCTGATATTTTTCAAAAAGTTGATCAAGCTTATCTTTTTGCGCATTTACTTGATAGAAATGTGAAAAAATAAGGGCGAGTATTAGAAGTAATTTTTGCATGATATTTAATTTAGTAATCATTGTTAAAGTTGTTGAGGACATCTGTTTGAGCCATCGTTTTAGAAACATTTTCAGATAATATTCGGAAGGAATACTTCGTCAAGTCAATCGCTTCCTGCTCGTTTTCAATTTTCTGACCATTAATTATTACGTAATTAGATTCGTAGTCAGAATGATCTAATTGGACTTTCTTATTTGCTTTTCTCGATGTTTCATTATTTGCATATCGCTGACGGCTATTTTTGTTTAGACGGCCCCTTTTTGGCAAAATTTGATCCATGATATCGTTTTCTTTCTGTTCTACCGTAGCCGTAGAGTCAGAAATTGTCTTTTTAGGTTCTACTTTTAGCGTATCAGAAGCCTGATTGATTGCCAGATTTGATTCCTGCTGGAAAGTATCTTTTGCTTTCACAATTTCATTTTGTACCAGTAATTCTTTTTCAGAAGCCGAGCGTCCATTTCCATATTCAAAGAACAGCCCTACTGAAATAAGTAAAACTATACTTGCCGCCATCCAAAATGTTTTGGGGATAGAGCCGCCTTTCGTTTTATTAACTAAAGGAATTGTTTTTTCTTCCTGCTTTGTTTTCTCCAGGAAATCTTCGAAATCCCAGTCCATTTTCTCTTTTTTGAGTTCTTGGGTGATTTTCTTGTATTTATCTTGAACTTTATCTTTTTCCATGGTAATAATTGTTATAAACTTTCAATCATTCTATTTTCAAAATCCATGAGTTTCAGGATTTGTTCTTTCACTTTTTGTCTGGCCCGCATCAGATTTACTCTTACTGCATTTTGCTCCATTTCCAGAATTTCAGAAATTTCTGAGACATCAAAATCTTCTACGTCTTTCAAATGAATTACTGCTTTCTGCTTTTCCGGCAGTTCGTTGATAAATCCGATAATCTGATCTTTCATATTATTCGATTCCACTTCATGAATTTCACTTCTATGCTTTTGAAAATCTGCAAAACCTAATTTTACATCTTCATGCTTTAATCTGTTCAAACATTCATTTTTCACCGACTTCATCGCATAGGATTTTATGTTTCCAAAATTCCCCAGCTCTTCTTTTTTCTGCCAAAACTTCATCATTAAATCCTGTACAACATCTTCGGCTTCATCGCTGCTGATCACAAATCTTTTCGCAAAACGATACATCTCATCCTTGAGACAGAATACCGTATTTTTAAAGATTTCGTGGGTCATTGTTTTGTTTCTATAAGTAAGACAACTAATTTCGGGATTATATTACATCAAAATAAAAAAAACTTCAAAATAGTTTTTGAAGTTTAGTTTTAGAGCAATTTTTCGAGTGATAATTTTTATTTGGGCAGCTTAATCCGCCTTCCACTCCCGCTTTTTTTGCGCCACTTCGTTTTGCAAAAAAGAGCTCCGTTCAAGTCGGGCTGCAAAGTATTTTACAAATCGGTCACCTTCTTCTCAATTTTATAAACTGTTCCCCGAAAAGTGGCCACCAGAACTTTATGCTGATTCGTAATTGAGATATCATAAACCCCAGTTTTTCTGGTATCAGAAATCAGAATACTTTCCGCCGTTAAAGTATCTCCCAATTTCACGGCTTTTGTAAAGTTCATTGAACAATGCAAAGCAACAGACGCTTCATTGGTGTTGTTACTCGAAAAAGCCAAAGCCGAATCGGCGAGTGAAAACGTAACGCCACCATGAACCGTTCTCAATCCATTGATCATTTCCTGTTTAATCGGCATTTCGATCAGGCAATATTTCTCCCGAACTTCGATGAGTTTGATACCCAGCCGTTGCGAGAAGTGATCCTGATTGAGTAGGTATTGAGCGAGTTCGTGTGGAGTCATAAAATTAATTTGAAAATGTGTTAATTTGAAAATGTAAAAAACGGGTTCTATTTCAAGTTACGGGCTTTGATTTCTTTATTTAAAGTGTTGACTTGAAAAAGTAAGGGCAAGGTAATCACCGGCAACATGAAAACCGGAATAAATGTAGCAATCGATATTGTGCTGAATTCTTTTTTGAAAAAGATGTATAAAAGCAAAACAATAAGTAAAACACAGACGATATACATTCCTATTAAAACTCCTTTTAATAAATCTCTTCTTTTAATTAATTTCTCGTCTGATAATTCAGAAAGTTCGTTTTTTTTTATCCATGTGATTAGCAAGTTCTAATGGCGTTATAATTAATTTTTTCTGTGGAAATCTGTGGAATCTGTGCGATAATTTAGTGCTCACAAATTGCACAGATTTTCACGGATGTTAGTTTATTATAGGGTTGTTATATTGTTAAATTGATACAATGTTACATTAAAAATATTGTTACATTTTACGCAGCAAAGGGCTTTGTCTGTATCTTTCCTCCTGATATTCGTCGTACAGTTTTTGTAAAGTTTCTGAGACTTTTTCAAAACCAATATCAAATCCCCATTGCAATAAACCTTTCGGATAATTTACGCCTTTTTGCATGGCCAATTCTATGGCTTCATCATTGGCAATTCCAAGTCGTTTTGCTTCCACGGCTTCATTGATCAACATCGATAAAATCCGCATGAAAATTTCCTGATACAGTTCGTCGTCTTTTTCTGGAGCTGGTTTTTGAGCGTTTTCTGAATAGTCATAAAATCCCTTTCCGGTTTTCCTACCATGTAATTTGGCCTCGCTCATTCTTTGTTGAAGCAAACTCGGTTTGTATTTCGGATCGTAGAAATAATCGGCATAAACGGTTTTTGTGACAGAGAAATTGACATCAATTCCAATAAGATCCATCAATTCAAATGGCCCCATTTTGAAATTTCCCAAAGTGCGCATCGCATCATCAATTTGTTCAGGCGTTGCGATATTTTCTTCAGCAATTCTTAAGGCTTCACCATAAAACGGACGCGCAATTCGATTCACAATAAATCCCGGAACATCTTTCGCAATCACAGGAGTCTTTCCCCAACTTTCCATTAAAGCAGTAATTTCGTGCGCTAAAGTTTTCTCCGTCAATAATCCAGGAATCACTTCTACCAAAGGCATTAAAGGAGCCGGATTGAAAAAGTGAATTCCAATAAAACGTTTTGGATTTTTTAATTCTGAAGATAGGGAAGTGATTGAAATAGAAGACGTATTGCTCGAAATAATACATTTGTCAGAAACAATTTCTTCCAGTTGTTGAAAAACTTTAGTCTTAATTTCTTTATTTTCGATAATGGCTTCGATGACCAGATCGCAATCTTTAAAATCTATAAGTTCCGTGCAGAATTTTATTCGGTTATAAATGTTTTCACTTTCTTCGAAATCGATTTTATTTTTTTCGACTAATCTAGCCAATACTTTTTGCAGTCCTTCCAGAGATTTTTCGGTTTGAGCGCTATTAGCATCGTATAAAAAAACCTCACAACCAGAAGTTGCAGCAACTTGCGCAATTCCAATTCCCATCGTTCCGGACCCGATAATTCCTATATTCATAATTTTAATTTGAAAATTTGATAATGTGCTAATTTGATAATTAGGATTTAGAAGTTGAAATAATCTTTGAGAGGATTAGTTGAATTGCTTTTAAATCATAAAACATTTCTTCATCAGGAGAAGTTAAAACCTTAGAATGCTTACAGAGAAGTAACCAATATTCTACTTCATCAGCTTCTTTTGCCGAGATTTTCATCTTATGAATAAAATCTGCTTTACTCTCTGCGTTCTGACTTTCTCTCACATTTGCACCAATAGAAGTACCTGATTTAAGAATTTGACTTGCTAATGAGAATCTCTTTTGGTGAACGAATATTTCTGAGAATTCGATAATCTTAAGGGCAAAATCAAAAGTTTTATTAACGATTATATTTTCTTTATCATTTCTCATCATCGTCAAATTTTAGAATTATCTCATTTTCAAATTAATTTACTTCCCTTTATATTCAGGTGTTCGTTTTTCTAAAAATGCAGAAACACCTTCCATAAAGTCTTCTGATTCTGCTGCTTCCTGCTGGAGAATTCCTTCGATATCCAGTTGTTTGGTCAAGCTGTTTTCATAAGATTCGTTAAATGCTTTCTTCGTCAATGAAATTGCTTTCGTCGGTAAATTTGAAATTTGAGTTAAAATTCCCATCGCATTTTCTATGAAATTTTCATCTTCAAAAACATCAGCAATCAATCCTAAGTTTTTTGCTTCTGTTGCCGATAGTTTTTTTCCTGTAAAAGCTAAATAATTGGCTTGTTGTCTTCCTAAAAGTTTTGGTAACCAGTACGTTCCACCCGTATCAGGAATTAATCCGATATTGACAAAAGCCTGAGAAAAGTAAGAAGATTCTGTCGCCAAAGTAAAATCGCAGATTAAAGCTAACATGGCGCCTGCTCCAACAGCAGGTCCATTTACCAAAGAAATAACTGGTTTTCTGGCATTTGCAATTTCTTTTACCAAAGGATTATAAAAATCAATGACCATTCTTTGAATCACCCGATCTTCCTCTGGATTACTAAAAGACATGGCATCTTTCAAATTTTGTCCGGAACAAAAAGCTTTTCCACGACCTGAGATCGCAAGACAACGGATATTTTCATCACGACTTCCGTCATGAATGAAAGTTTTCAGTTCAGAAAGTAATGTTTTATTTAAACTGTTATAAGTTTTCTCGTCATTAAGATAGGCGATTTGTAATTTACCATCCAGGTGAGATTCTATTTCGAGTTGTGTGTACATATTATTAATTTGAAAATGGATTTTAACAAAGATAAAACTTTAATTATATTTAAAATAATGCTTTGAATAATGGTTTTTAAATCATTAAATTTTCAAATTACCACATTTTCAAATGGAATTAATGACATTTAAAATAATCGAAAGGTTCCAAACAATCGTTGCATTGATAGCTGGCTTTACAAAGGGTAGAACCGAAACGGCTGATCTGTTTCGTGTTTTCAGAACCGCATCTCGGGCATTTTTTTGGAACGTTTAAATGATCTTCGTGATTTCCTTTTTCTGGTGGCGTGATTCCGTATATTCTCAATTTCTCTCGAGCTTCGTCCGTAATCCAATCAGTGGTCCAAACAGGTGCGATTTTTGTGATTACTTTGGCCTGAATTCCTTTTTCTTTAAAGAGTTTAACGATGTCTTCTTCGATATTAAACATCGCCGGACAAGCCGAATAAGTCGGCGTAATAACGATTTCTACTTCATTGTCAGAAATCATTTTTGCTTCCCGAACAATTCCTAGTTCCACAATATTGATGACAGGAATTTCGGGATCGGGAATTTGGGATAATATTTCTAAGAGATTTTGCATTATTTTTTTTTCTCACTGATTACACTGATTTACACAGATTTTTAAAAAAAGTTATCTGTGGAAATCTGTGGAATCTGTGCGCTTTTAAATTTACCAAGCGCAGTTAGGATAAGTTTGTTGTATAAACTCACTTTCGGGAATTTGAGATAATATTTCTAAGAGATTTTGCATTATTTTTGTTTCTCACTGATTACACAGATTTGCACAGATTTTTAAATAATGGAATCTGTGAAAATCTGTGAAATTGGTGCGCTTTTAAAATTACCAAGCGTCGTTAGGATAAGTTTGTTGTATAAACTCACTTTCGGGAATTTGGGATAATATTTCTAAGAGATTTTGCATTATTTTGTTTCTCACTGATTACACTGATTTACACTGATTTTTAAAAAAAGTTATCTGTGGAAATCTGTGGAATCTGTGCGCTTTTAAATTTACCACGCGCAGTTAGGATACGTTCTTTGCATATACTGCAATTCACATAACATAAAACCAAAATATTCTGTGTGATAGCCGGTTCGGGAACCTTTTTGCATGAAATCATTTTCAGGAATCTCTATTCCAAAGTCTTGGAAATCATCAGTGATAATTTTCGTCCATAATTCGTGAATATGTTTTCCATCAGGAACCACATCTAATTTTGCCAGATCTCCTTCGCCTGGAGTTTCAGCGAACATTCCGCCGGTATATTCCCAAAGATTTTCTACTGCGCTTTTTAAACGGGTTTTACTTTCTTCAGTTCCGCCAGCAAACATTTTGATCCAGGTTGAAGTATGGGTGTAATGGTATTTTACTTCTTTCAAAGATTTTTCGGCGATGGCGGCAATTTGTTCATCGCTGCTTTTCATTAATTCTGTGTAAAGAATTTTCTGATAAACCGAAAAGAAATAAACTTTCAGAATCGTCTGCGCATAATCGCCATTCGGAAGTTCTGTCAACTGACAATTCAGGTAATCTTTTTCCAAACGCAAGAAAGCCAAATCGTCTTCAGATTTTCCTTCGTCTTGAATTTGAGCGGCGTATTTATAAAAATTATTAGACTGTCCGAGATAATCTAAAGCGATATTGGTCAAGGCAATATCCTCTTCCAGATAAGGTCCTTGTCCGCACAGCTCGCCCAACCTTTGACCAAAAATCAAAGTGTCGTCGGCTAATTTTAAAGTATAATTAAAAAGTGGATTCATTAAGATAGATTTTTAGAAGTGAGAAATTAGAAGTTAGACGGTAGAGTGTATCTCTAAATTCTAATTTCTAAAATCTAATTTCTAGTTTTACATATTTTTCACATCATTCGGGATTTCGTAAAAAGTCGGGTGACGATAGAGTTTATCATCTGCCGGATCGAAAAACGCTTCTTTATCAACACCTTCAGAAGTCACCAAATATTTACTTGGTACGACCCAAATCGAGGTTCCTTCCATTCTTCTGGTGTACACATCTCTTGCTGCTTGAAGTGCCATTTCCGCGGTTGCGGCTTGCACAATTCCCGCGTGTTTATGGGAAAGTCCTGGTTTTGTCTGGATAAAAACTTCCCACATATCTAAGTTGCTCATTGTTCTAATTTTTATGGTTTTAAAGATAAAGATTTTTTTAAACTTTTTCGCCGTCAATATAAACGGATTCCGCTTTTAAGCTTCCTTGGTGGTAAAACACGTTCTGGAAATTGTCAGTTTTAAAAGTTACAAAATCTGCTTTCTTTCCTTTTTCTAAAGTTCCTCGCTCTTCTAAATTCAAAGCATGAGCTGAGCGGAAAGTAATTCCTGCCAAAACTTCTGCAGTTGATAATTTCTCGAAAGTCGCTAAAATACTTGCTTGTGCGATCAGATTTCCCATCGGTGCAGAGCCTGGATTCCAATCGGAAGCGATGGCTAGAATTCCACCTGCGTCTAATATTTTCCGAGCGGGCGTAAATTTTTCACCCAAACCTAAACTCGCTCCCGGAAGCGCCGTTGCGACGGTTTCTGATTTCGCTAAAAATTCGATGTCTTCATCAATTGTTGCTTCTAAATGATCTGCTGATTTTGCACAAACTTCCACCGCAATTCGCGAACTTCCGGAAGTAAATTGATCAGCGTGAACCGTAATTTCAAATCCTAATTCTTTTGCTTTTAATAAAAACGTTTTGCTTTCTTCCGGCAAAAAGGCGGACTTTTCAATGAAAATATCAACTCTTTTGGCCAGGTTTTCTTCTTTTACTTTTGGTAAAATTTCATCTAAAATATCTTGTAAATATTCCTGAGAACTTCCTTCAAAATCTCTTGGTTTTAAATGGGCCGAAAGACAGGTCGGAACTAAAGTCGCTTTTGTAAAAGATTGTGCTTTTTTAATAACGCGCAACATTTTCAGTTCATTTTCAACATCTAAACCGTAACCGGATTTTATTTCAATCGTCGTGATTCCCAATGAAATCAGAAAATTGATTCTTTCTAAAATCGTTTTTAATAATTCTTCTTCCTTCGCCAATCTCGTGTGTTGCACGGAACTCCAAATTCCGCCGCCACTTTCTGCGATCTCCAAATAGGTTTTTCCGGCATTTCTCATCGCAAAATCATTCGCCCGATTTCCACCAAAACAAATGTGCGTGTGAGAATCTGTAAATGCTGGCAAACAGATTTGTTCATCTTCAATATTTTCGATTTCTATATTTGGAAATTGGTTTTTTAAATTCTGAAAAGAACCTACAGTTTCTACTTTGCCATCTTTAATTAGAAGGCCGCCATCACCGATTATTTCAAGCTGATCATCTGATAGTTTTCCTCGTAAAGGAAGATTGGCAAGCGTAACAATTTGTTTGAAAGGACCGATTAATTTCATTAAGGTAATTTTTAAATTCTGTTCAAAATTAATATAAAAGACTTTAGGAATGACAACAGGTTATATTTGAATTTTTTCAACAACAAAAGTAACAAAAGAAAAAAGCATATAAATAGTCCTGTTAACGTTCAAATAAGCGGAGCGCTTTTGCATCAACTTTTTTTATCTTTAACACAAAATCTATTAATAAGAAATGCTAAAAATCTTTGTGATATTTGCGGTTTATTTTACGTAATGCGTTAATATAAAGTAATTTAATGATGGTTTTAAATGCATTTAATTTAAAGTTAACCGGTCTTTTTTAAATGATCAAAAACCATTTTAGAAAGCGGAATAAACATGATTCCTGCGACAATAAATGTTATAAACGCTTTTTGTAATCCAAATGCACTTGCAAGATAACCAATAATCGGTGGTCCTAAAAACATTCCCACCGTCGAATAAGTGCTGATAATGGAAATCACAATGGGGATCGAATATTTTTTTGCCTTACCAGCAAGGATCAAAGTCATAGGATAAAGGCCGGAGACTCCAAATCCCACCAAGCAAAAGCCTGTAAGAACGGGATAAAGGGTGGGGAAAACAGTAACAATAAGAACTCCCGAGATTATAAGAACCGAACTTGTAATGTAGAGATTTTGCATTCCAAATCGTCCCATCAGATTATCGATCGTCAATCTGGAAATCGTCATGCAGACCATGAACAGTAAATATCCGTAAGTGAAAACTTCTTGTTTTACAACTTCTTTTAAATAAACACCGTTCCAGTCGTACATTCCACCCTCGCAAATTGCCGCGAAAAAAACCATAAATCCCAACAAGGCAATATATTTACTGGGTTTTTGGAATTTGAATGGATTGCTTGTTTTGGCTTTGTCATTTTTTATGAGAAAAGGAAACATACAAATGATTATTAGGAGGCCAAATGAAATGACCATCAAGAAATGCCAGAAAATAGAAATTTTATATTCGAGCATGATGGTAGAAAAGAGCACGCCTACAATACCACCAATACTCCAAATACCGTGAAATTTTCCCACGATTCTTTTTTCGAATTTTTCTTGTATAGAAAGTGACTGCGTATTAATTGCAACGTTAATAATCCGTAGAGATATGGCAAATAAAATAAGAGATAGTACAAGACCAAACAGTGAAAATCCCCAACCTATAGAAAATAGAGCTAACAGAAATAGTACACTGGCTAATTGCAGAGGAATTCGGCTGTCGTATTTGGCCACAAGCCAGCCTGAAAGAGGAATTCCGATAATTGCGCTTGCTGGCATGATCATTAATAAACTTCCTAAATCTCCTTCCGTAAGATTAAAAATTGCTTTAATAGTGGGTATTCTGGAAGCGAAAGTAGAAAAACAAATTCCAGATAAAAAGAAGTAGGCTGATAGTGCAATTCTTTGCTTTTGAGGTGTTGAAAACATATTCGCGCAAAATTACGACTTTAGAGTTTTAAACTGTGAGTGTTTTCGCGATTAAATAGCAATTATTGGGTAGTAAAGTAACTACGCATTAAATTATTCTATAGAAATTATTTTTATCTGAATCGATAAGAAATCCCCGTGCTCAAAAAGTATTGATTAGAAATATTTTGCACATTACTTCCGAAAGATAAATCCAGTTGTAGTCGGGGTGAAGCCAAATAAGTTATGCCGAAGTCGGAGCCGTGTTCCGGTGAAAGTGCAGCATTAAAGTAGCCGTAATATTCGGTGAATATTGCCCATCGATCGTTGAAGCTATAATCCAGACCAAACGATAGGAAAAAGTAATTTTCGAGGTTTTCTTTTAAATATCCTATTCCTGCAGAACTTCCGAAATTTTCTGTTAACTCCTTATCCGAAGCCAATATAAAAGAATATTCTTCAAATTTAAAATCTGTATCTGCAATCAAAGTTAGAGATGGTGAAGAATTTTCCCCAGGTAAGAAATTATATTTTGACGAAAAGCCATAAGAGCTTTCAGAGGAATCGCTAAAATTTTGATTGGTTTGCAAACGAACTTCCCATTTTTCGGTCAGTCCAAAACGAAGAAGATGATCCGAGGTGAATCCTCTTTCGCTTCTGTTATAAATAATTCCACTTTCTAACTGAATTGTTTTTGGGGAAATTACCGTACTGGCAGTTCCTTCTCCAGGTCGATCTGTTTCCATTTGGGCAAAATGAAAAACTGGAAAAAACATCACTAAAAAAACTGCATGTTTCATATCAAGTAAATATAAATCCTTTTTCAAGGATAAAAAATTTTTGCAATCAAGTTTCTGACCTTTTGTTGTAAATATATTATCTTTGAAAGATTTCAAATATTACAATGTCAGATTTCCTACACCCCGATAAAGAGAATTTTTCCGAAGATGAATTGATCCACGAGGAGAAAATCCGTCCGCAGAGCTTTCAGGATTTTGCCGGACAGCGCAAGACTTTGGATAATTTAGAGGTGTTTGTAGCAGCCGCGAAAAACCGTGGTGGCGCTTTGGATCACGTACTTTTGCATGGTCCACCTGGATTGGGGAAAACTACTTTAGCCAATATTATCGCAAATGAGTTGGGAGTTGGCTGCAAAATAACTTCGGGTCCTGTTTTGGATAAACCTGGAAGTTTAGCAGGATTGCTGACGAATTTAGAAGAAAATGATGTTTTATTTATCGATGAAATTCATCGACTCTCTCCGATTGTTGAGGAGTATTTGTATTCTGCAATGGAAGATTATAAAATTGACATCATGCTGGAAAGTGGTCCCAATGCGAGAAGTGTGCAGATCGGATTGAATCCTTTTACTTTAGTTGGTGCAACTACAAGAAGTGGAATGTTGACCAAACCGATGTTAGCACGATTCGGCATTCAATCACGATTAGAATATTACACGATTGAACTTTTATCAATTATTATTGAAAGAAGTGCACGTGTTTTAGATATTAAAATCTACGAAGATGCTGCGTTGGAAATTGCCAGAAGAAGTCGTGGAACGCCCAGAATTGCAAATGCGTTGTTGAGAAGAGTTCGCGATTTTGCCCAGATCAAAGGAAACGGTGAAATTGAAATTAATATTACGAAATTTGCTTTGAACTCATTGAATGTCGATGAATTCGGTTTGGATGATATGGACAATCGAATTATGCGCGTGATGATAGAGAATTTCCGTGGGAAACCGGTGGGGATTTCGGCGTTGGCTACTTCAATTGGAGAAAATCCGGAAACGTTGGAAGAGGTTTATGAACCATTTTTGATTCAGGAAGGTTTTATTATTCGAACGCCGAGAGGAAGAGAGGTGACGGAGAAAGCGTATAAACATTTGCAGATTGCAGTGCCGAGAAGACCGGATGAATTGTTTTGAAAGATTTTACTTTAAACAAGAGAAATTCTTTAACGCAAAAGACGCAAAGAGATTTTAATATATTTGTGACTATTCGATCGCAAAGGCGTTTCACTTAGCCAAGGCTTGAGTAAAAGATCTTAACGGTAAATGACTGAAAAATGACTGAAAATGAAATTTCGAAAATAGTATTTGAGTCGGGTTTAAAAATTCATCGAAAACTCGGTATTGGTCTTTATGAGGCAGTTTACGAAGAATGTTTAGTTTATGAATTAAAGAGAAACGGTTTAAAAGTTGAGAATCAAAAAGATATTCCTGTAGAATATGAGGGTTTACTTATCGAAAAAGCTTTCAGAGTTGATCTTTTAATTGAAGATAAAGTAATTATAGAAATTAAAGCTGTTCCAGAAATTAACAGTTATCATACTTATCAGCTTTTGAATTATTTAAGAATAACAAAACTTAAACTTGGGATGGTTCTTAATTTTCATTCCGTGTTATTTAAAAATGGTGTCAAAAGAATAGCGAATAATTTATAAAAGAGTACTCCTTCGCTGAGTGAAACGCCTTTGCGAACTTAATAGTGAGTAGCAAGAAAAAAATCCTTGCGACTCTTTGCGTTTAAAATATATCAAGAAAAAATTAAAATTTTATGAAACTCTATCCTATACAGTGCGGAAAATTTAAATTAGATGGTGGTGCCATGTTTGGTGTGGTGCCGAAAACGCTTTGGCAACGGACCAATCCTGCTGATGAAAATAATTTGATTGATTTGGGAACGCGATCACTTTTGGTGGAAGACGGTAAAAAACTGATTCTTATCGATTGTGGCTTGGGTGACAAACAGAATGAGAAATTCTTTGGTCATTACTCTCTTTGGGGGGATGATACTTTGGATAAAAACCTGAAAAAATATGGTTTTATAAAAGATGATATTACGGATGTTTTCTTGACGCATCTTCATTTCGATCATTGTGGTGGCGCAATAGAATGGAACGATGACCGAACCGGTTATCAATCTGCTTTTAAAAATGCCCATTTTTGGACGAATGAAGAACATTGGAAATGGGCAACCGAACCCAACCCAAGAGAAAAGGCAAGTTTTTTGAAGGAGAATATTATGCCGATGCAGGAAAGCGGACAATTAAATTTTTTGCCAACTCCACAAAATGGAAACTACAGTTTTGCGCCAGATTTAAAAATGGATGTTATCTTTGTGGATGGACACACAGAAAAGCAAATGCTTCCAGTGATTCAGTATCAGGAAAAAACAATTGTTTTCGCAGCGGATTTAATTCCGACTGTTGGGCATATTCCACAGGTTTATGTGATGGGTTATGATACTCGTCCGCTTTTAACCATGGAAGAAAAGGCAAAGTTTCTAAAACAGTGTGTTGATAATGAGTATTTGTTGTTTTTTGAACACGATGCACATAATGAATTGGCGAGTTTGAAAATGACGGAGAAAGGAATAAGATTAGATGAAACCTTCAGTATGAATGAGGTTTTTGGTTATTAAAATTAGAAAAATTAAATAATAAAATATGATTAACGACGAACCCGAACCCAGGGTCAGCACAAAAATTATTGGAATAACGGGCGGAATTGGCTCGGGGAAATCAACAGTATCGAAATTTATAGAAGAAGCAGGATACCCTGTTTACTATTCAGATATTCGGGCGAAAACTATTGTTAATGATAATTTACCTCTTAAACAGCAGATCAAAGAACTTTTGGGTGAAAATGCGTATGATGAAGATGGTTTATACAACCGAAAATACGTTTCTGATCTTGTTTTTGAAAATGATGAATTATTGTTAAATTTAAACGCATTAATTCATCCGGCAGTGAAAATTGACTTTGAGAATTGGGTCATCCAGCAAATGACTCCTTTTGTTTTTAAGGAAACAGCACTTTTATTTGAATTGAAATTAAATGAAAGTTGTTTTAAGTCACTTTTGATTACTGCGGATGATAATTGCCGACTAAAAAGAGTGATGGATCGAGACGATAAGACCTACCGAGAAGTAGAGTCGGTCATGCTTAAGCAAATGCCGGAAAAAGATAAGATCAAATTAGCTGATTTTATTATTTTTAATAATGACGGTTTAGAAGAACTTGAAGAAGAAACCAAGAAAGTATTAAATGAAATTGTACTTTTATAAGTAGGTTTTACTAAGATATCTAAACCTGAATTCGTTTGAATTCAGGTTTTTTTTAGTAAATAGTCCAGCTATATTGAACTAGAAAAATAATCTATCTGCTTTTTACTAATATCCAGCCAGTTAGTTTGGTCATTGTTTCGGAGTGTGGTTCCTTCCACCGTAAGACGTACCAATACGATCCTGAGGAAACCGTTCTGCCGCCAACTTTACCATCCCAGCTAAAGCGATTACCCTTGTCTCCTTTGAAGACAGAAATACCATGCCGGTCGAAAATCTGCAACGAGGGTTCGTCTTTTCTCAACAGAGTAGAGTAGTCCAGTATATCATTTTTACCATCATCATTGGGTGTAATGACATTTAAAATTTGCATAACGTCGATGTTGGTAGTGACCGGATCACATAAGTCGCTTGAAATTATATAAACGGTATAATTACCCGGCGCCACATTGTTGAAAATATTAGAGGTTTGGTAATGGTAACCGTCCAACGAATATTGATAAGGTGCATTCCCCCCAGTTGCTAAGATGGTAACCGTACCATTTTGAATTTCTACAACTTGGATTTCCGGTAATTGAACTGTAGATACGGAAACTCTCTGTCTGTATTTGCAGCCATCAAAAGTTAAATCTACCCAATATTCACCAATAGGAATTTTGATCCTTTGCGAGGTTTCTCCCGTACTCCACAAGTAACTGCTATAATTGGGCCCAGCATCTAAGGTTGTCGTAGAATTTGGACATATCTTCTGGTCAATTAGTGTGGTAGATTTTTTAGGAATTTTGACTGTTAAGTTCAAAGTTCCGATTTCATCACACAGGATCGGTGAGTGAAACCTGATATAATATTGTCCGGAATTAGTAATGGTTACAGCACTTTGGATAGGGTTTTTTTTATTTTTAGCATCAGTCAAATTTTGATAATAACTAAAACTAAGGCTATTGTCATGTGTAAACTGCGCAATGTAGTCGGATAAATTTGCGGTTCTAATTCCATCGAAATTATCATCACATAAGAATTCATTGACTACCGAAGTGATAGACTGCTTAACACCAATTTGCAGAGATATTTCCCTAATAACGATATTACATCCATTTTTTGGCTCCACTCTGATCCATATTTTATCGTTAGCAGAAAAACTGTAAATAGTTTTGATATCATCGTTTAATCCAGCTAATGCCTTAATTTCTGTTTCGTAGTATGATAGATAATAATCAGCTGGATTTTGTAAAACAACTGCAGATATATTTTGCACATCGACTTTGTAAATTCCATCAATTATTCCATCAATATCTTCATCACAGTGAACTTTAGTGTATAGTTCGGGTTTTACATCAGCTGGTAATTTCGATTGAAGCTTAATTTTTGCAATGGCAATACAGCCGAAATCATTTACCATTCGTACGTAAAGAGTCTGGTCTGCTGAGGAAAAGTTGGCAAAATTACTGATCAATTCGGAAATTATATCATTTTCCGCTCCATTTTCTGTTAGGTAGTAGTTTTTTTTAACTGTATTGTTGGCTGTTACGGAGGCCAAACTTAAATCATAAGTTGCAATACCGTTGGACGTACATGCCTCTAGTATCGCATCTTTTTTTACAATTTGATTAATGTGAATGGTTGCCTGAACCGTTTCGCAATCAGGAATATCTCCAATACCACAAAATTTATATTTGAAAGTATCAATTCCAAAAGTATTTGGATACGCGGTATAGGCTAGTTTTCCATCAGCTTTAATAATGACAGTACCCTTTGTCGGAATGTTTTCTATTTGTACTGTACCGTTTTTAATAGTTTGGGAACTTAAACCAAATTTAGGAGTGATTTCTACCTCAGAGCAGATGTTATAGTCATCATTTGTAAAAGTTGTACAATTAAAAAATTTAAAATCAGGAGTCTGAACTTCAGTACAGGAACCTTGTTGAACCTGCACGGCATAAATTCCAGCTTGAGATGGCTTGTAAAAATATTTATCATTCTCACCAGGAGCTGGAATATAGGTGTTACCAACTTTCAGCAACCATAAATACGACTTGAAACCTTGTGTAACCCCTAGTTTCACATCTGGTAAGCAGTCGCTTTCTAATTTAACAATCAATGGAATTGAGGAGAATCCGGCAAAGTAGCCTCCATATCCAACCGCATCATTTCCAGCGGAGATTCCAGCAGTAACAGCATTGGAAGAAATTATTGCGATATTCCCCGTAATGTTCGGAATAGAGTAGGTTACCCAATTTGCATTACCCAAAACATCAAACGGGCCATTGCTCACATTTAAAGGTAAGGATATTCCATTTCTAAGGACGTCAATAGTGGCACCTCTTTCTGTGATGATATTTAGCTTAGTACGAACAGTTAAACTGTAAATAACGCCGTTAGATGAGTATTCATTTTCATCGATATTACCAATTTCATCAATTCTTTGTGGCAGATAGCAATTGAGCGGTGGGACATAATTAAAACCACCTGTTGCCTGCTCTGTTCCTTCTAAAGCATTAGCACCAGCTAATAATTGATATAAGTAGATATTTTTTGTGGCTTTGACAAACATATTATAATGATCCGATCCCTGGTCGATGTAGGAGGAATTATCGGTCACATAGTGTTCACCTGCATTAAGGGTGATCGCCGGGATAGTACCATCATTAATATAAATCTCTGTGTTGTCTTCAGTAGCGAGAATCAGTCCTTTTTCCATATTAGAACTAACTTCGCCATTACCTTTCATTAAGACAAACTCCTGTCCTAATTTATCGATTGGTACACTTTGGTCCATTAAAATATCTGAAGAACCGCCAAAGTCTCCGGCGTACTGCCCATTAAAATTGCCATTTGCAATCACGATAGGCTTGTCTGATACTATTTTTGCCCCAATGTATCCGGTATAGTTATTTGAAGAATCGCCTGTTCCATCAATAATGTAGGATTGTCCTTTATTTAAAGTAAAATTGATCTGAGTCCTGGGAATATAGTCGGAAAATTGAACGTCAGGCTTGAAATCAGTAATGGTAACATTTGTACTGTCTTCTGTAGCCATAATGCTGTTCATGAAACTTAGAATTCTATTATTTACGCTTATTGGAGCCATAACCGCACGAAACTCTTTACCGAGACCAGCCGTTCCTTTTGAAGTTTGAATTTCACCATGATTTTTTATTGAAAACCTTAATGTTGCAAAAAATGGTTTATCTCCTTTTAAATAAAAACCCATTGGTACAGGTTTGAATAAATCAAATTGACTTGTAGTAATAATTCTTTTTCGTTCACTTCTTGGGATGCTATATTTAACCGGATTATTTTTACTAACTATTACTGAGCTAACAATAACATTATTGTTATAAATATCCACATTAAAGGGAACGGGATCATTAGTAGATATATAGATAGATTGATATGTCGAGCTATTTCCTATACGATCCATCATTGGGGCAAACCAATGTTCACGATCGAGTTGTGCAAAAGAATTAAAGAAAATAAAGAAAAATAAAAAGAGTAGTGCTTTTTTCATATAAGTACCTAATTTCGTCCCAAATGTAGTATTATTTAACACAAAAATGAGTTTAATTATTATGCTTTTAAGTATAATATTCTTATTTAGTTCCTGTTGCGTTTTATTAATAAAAAGTTTGCCGGTTCAATTGTTTATAAAAAGTAAATTTGTACTTATTTAATATCATGAAAAAATTCATTTTTTTATTTCTTATTTTAAGTTTTCTTGATGCTTTTTGCCAAACTGATACGGCGCAAGTTGTTGATTTAAATAGAAAAAATTCGGTTGAGGTATTTTCAAAACCTTACGTTATTTTAATATCTGCGGATGGGTTCCGATATGATTATGCTAAAAAGTATAATGCTAAAAATCTTTTGAAATTTGCTGGAAGTGGTGTATCTGCAAAAGCGATGTTGCCCAGTTTTCCTTCCATTACTTTTCCCAATCACTGGAGTCTGATTACGGGTTTATATCCAGCTCATCATGGGTTGATCGATAATTTTTTTTATGATTATCAGAAGAAAGAATTCTATAAAATGAGCAGCAAAGAAAATGCAGAAGATGGTTCATGGTATGGTGGGACCCCTCTCTGGAGTTTAGCAGAGAAACAGGGAATGATTTCTGCATCGATGATGTGGGTGGGTTCAGCAAGTGATGCTGCTGGAGTAAGACCAACATATTATTATCATTATCATGAAAAATTCTCGCCCAGTGAAAAGGTTGATAAAGTGATTGAGTGGTTAAAATTACCAGAAGAACGCAGGCCCCATTTTATCAGTTTATATTTTCCGGAAGTAGATGGAAGTGGACATCGTTTCGGGCCCGATTCAAAAGAAACGGAGAACGCGGTACATTTGGTCGATCGTGCAATCGGAGATCTGGTAGAAAAAATCAATCAGTTAGGATTGGAAAATGTGAATTATATCTTCGTTGCGGACCATGGACTGATAAAAGTAGATCGTGATCACCCACTTGAAATTCCAGCAATCTTATTTGATAAAAATCGTTTTGACTTCTATAATGCTCAGACTTTAATGAGAGTTGTTGTGAAAAATGCAGCAGAAGTGAAATCAGTTTATCGCGAGTTAAAAAAACACAAAAGCACTTACTACGATGTTTATTTGGACAAAAGATTCCCTAAAAAATTAAAATTCTCACCGAAGGATGATCGGTATAACCGAATTGGACAGATTCTTCTTGTTCCAAAAGCACCCAAAATATTTCTAGAAGAAGGCAAAAATACTTCGTTGGGTAAACATGGTTACAATTCCTACAAGGTTCCTGAAATGAAAGCTGCATTCATTGTTTTTGGTCCAGCCTTTAAAAATAATAAAGAAATTGGTGAGTTTGAAAATGTAAACGTTTACCCAGTAGTAACGGATGTTCTCGGTTTAAAAATTACCACACCCATTGACGGAACTCAAAAAATTGCTGAGAAAATTCTAAAATAAATACCTAAAAATCCAGCTGACTGATCAACCGGATTTACTTATTAGTGAGGAAAATTTAATTTTTTAAAGACTGCATATCAATTACGAAACGGTAACGAACGTCACTTTTCAGCATTCTTTCGTAGGCATTATTAATGTCCTGCATTTCGATTGTTTCAATCTCAGATACTATATTGTGCTCTCCACAGAAATCGAGCATTTCCTGTGTTTCTTTTATTCCTCCGATGACAGACCCTGCAACTGATCTTCTTCCTAAGATCATTGGTGGCGTAGAAAGCGCATCTTCCATTTGACCGATAAATCCTACTAAGACTAAAGTCCCACTGATGTTAAGTGTAGCGAGATACGGATTGATATCATGATCGTAAGGAACGGTATCGATGATTAAGTCAAATCTTCCAGCTGCAGCTTTCATTTCATTTTCGTAGGTGGAAATTACAACGGCGTCAGCACCTAAATCCAAAGCATCCTGAATTTTATTGGGGCTTCGGGAAATCAAGGTAACTTCAGCACCTAAACCTTTTGCCAACTTGATCGCCATGTGACCCAGCCCACCTAAACCTACCACAGCCACTTTAGTTCCTTCTTTCACATTCCAATGCTTAAGTGGAGACCATGTGGTTATTCCGGCACAGAGTAAAGGTGCAACTGCTTTCAGATCTAAATTTTCTGGAATTCTCAAAACGAAATCTTCGTCCACGATGACTTTCTCGGAATATCCCCCGAAAGTCTGCTGATTCAAATATTTATCTTTTCCATTGTAGGTTCCTGTAGAACCATTGAGGCAATACTGTTCCAAATCTTTTTTGCAACTGTCGCATTCGCGGCAGGAATCTACCAAGCAGCCAACTCCTGCTAAATCGCCAACTTTAAATTTAGTCACCTCACTGCCTACTTTTGTAATCCTTCCCACAATTTCATGACCTGGAACTGCAGGATATTTTGTGCCGCCCCAATCGTTTTTGGCGGTATGTAAGTCGCTATGACAAACCCCACAATATAAAATATCAATTTCGATATCTTTTGGTTGTACCGTTCGTCGCTCAATGATCATTTCTTTTAAATCTTCATCTTTAGATGCAGTTCCAAAAGCTTTTATATTAGTATTATTATTCATTTATTTAATTTAATGAAACAAAGATAAGATGTTAGGAAAAGATAATATGTTAAGAAACTACTAATATATCTGATAAATATTAATTTTCACAAACCCATACCGATACGTTTCCTGCTGGCACAGGGAAGTTTCCCCAGCCATTTTCATCAATAGTTACTTTCTCTTGAAACCATCCTAGAAAGTCATAAAAAATTTGTCCAGAATATTGCGTGCCCATTTCCATGGGTTTATGGTAAGCATCTTTATTGCTCAAGACTACGGCACAACCTTGATGTTCATGATCACCTTCACGAATCCACCCTAGGCAATCAGCATCTTCGAAATAATCACGTTGATTTCCGTACGCAAATAACTGTCGAGCTTTTAACAATTCTGCAATATTCTCTACTATATTTAAAAAAATTTCCTGGTCATTCCCATTTTTATCTTTGTCGGTATAATGGGCGCCAAATAGATCCGGATAGAAAATACAGGGATAGCCATCTTGTCGGAGTAAAATTAATGCATATGCTAGAGATTTAAACCATTGTTCTACGGGGGCTTCCAGTTCTTGTAAAGGCTGCGTATCATGATTGTCCACCAGAGTAACTGACAGAAGGGGATTTGCTTGAGTCAAAGTGTTATCAAATATTTTACGTAAATCGTAATTTGCTCCTGCCAAAGAAGCTTCATGAAAATTATGCTGTAAGGAGGAATCGAATAAACTCATTGATCCTTTAGTAGCTTCAATATATTTTTCTAAAAGAGGCAATTCTCCTGGTGCCCAATATTCGCCCACTGCAAAAATATTTTTTCCTGTGTTTGTACGTAATGCATACAACCACTCCTGATAAAATTCCGGTGACTGATGTTTTACTGCATCTAGCCTAACACCATCAAAATGTATTTGATCATGATACCATTTTCCCCATTTGTTCAATTCTTCACGTACGAAAGGATTTCTTTGGTCGACGTTATTATACATCAAATAGTCGTAATTTCCTTTTTCATCCGACACCATTTCTTCCCAACCATATCCATGATCATTGATGATTTGGTAGATTCCAGCTTCTTGTCCTTCGGCAAAATCCACACCGGAAAAACAATGATAATTCCATTTAAAATTTGAATAGTTTTCACCCCTTCCTGGAAAGGTAAATTTGGTATAGGATTCTATTTCAAAAGGTTCCGATATATTGATCTGTCGGTTTTCGGGATCAACTTTTACCGCATTAAATTTTTCTTTTTCATCACCACCTGCTTTATGATTCAGTACAATATCGGCAATCACAGAAATACCATTTTCCTGTAAATTTTTACAACAGTCCTGGTATTGTTCTTTCGTTCCGTACTTTGTCGGGACTGTGCCTTTTTGGTCAAATTCGCCCAGATCAAATAAGTCATACGGATCATAACCTACTGAATAACCTCCGCCAGCACCTTTGTATGAAGGTGGGAGCCAAACTGCAGAAATTCCTAATTCCTTTAGATAAGTTGTTGAGTCTTTAATTTGGTCATATAACTGTGCATTTCCAACTGAGTACCAATGGAAGAATTGAATCATCGTAGCGTTCATGAGTAAGTTATTTGGTAGGTAAAGAAGTAAAATTACTTTGAATTTCACTCTTGACTGAAGGAATAAAGATAATGAAAATAATTTTGGAATTCTAAGCCTATTCAAACTCTTCGAATGGAATTTTCAACTGAACAGAAATGTGTTTTTTCTCCTGCGTATTCAAGTTAGAAAGTGATAGTCCCAGCAGGCGAACTGGTTTGTCAAAAGGTCGGAGTTCCCAAAGTTTCTGTGCAGTCAGATAGAAATCTTGCGCATTTCCATAATATTCCTCCTGTGTTCTGCTTCTGGTGTAAACGGTGAAATCTTTATATTTAATTTTCAATGTTAAGGATTTCCCTTTGATTTCTTTTTTCAAAAGGCGGTTATTTAAATCTTCACTAATAATTTGTAATTGTTTAAAAACAGCCTCTTCATCAACCAGATTTTCCCAGAAGGTTTCTTCTACGGCTACACTTTTCTGTATGCGATTTGGTTTTACTTTACTGTGATGAATTCCACGCACTACATTATAATAGTATTGCCCAGATTTCCCGAAAAGACTGCTAAGTTCTTCCAAAGATTTTTCCTTTAATTCTTTACCAGTATAAATATGAAGCTGGTGCATTTTGTTAGCAGTCACTTTTCCAATACCATGAAATTTCTCAATAGGAAGTTCTTCCATAAATTCCAATATTTGAGTGGGATGAATGGTTTTCTGCCCATTTGGTTTACGGTAATTAGAAGCTACTTTTGCCAAGAACTTATTTACAGAGATGCCAGCAGAAGCAGTTAAACCTGTTACCTCGAAAATTCGCTGGCGGATTTGCCTTGCAATTTCCTGTGCGGATTCTATGTCTTTTTTGTTTTCCGTTACATCTAAATAGGCTTCGTCCAAAGAAAGAGGTTCTACTAGATCGGTAAATTCATAGAAAATGCTTCTGATCTGTTGGGAAATTTCTTTATACCTATTAAAACGAGGCTTTACGACAATTAAGTGAGGGCATCTTTCTAGAGCCTGTCGTCCGGGCATGGCAGAACGGATTCCAAATACTCGTGCTTCGTAACTTGCAGCGGCAACTACACCGTACATTCCACCACCCACCGCCAAAGGTTTACCACGAAGCTCCGGATTGTCGTGTTGCTCCACAGAAGCGTAGAACGCATCCATATCGACATGAATTATTTTTCGGTTTGATTCCACAGTACAAAATTAAGTAATGGGTTTGGGATAGTCATTATTTATTAACGCTTTAGGAAAAATGATGTAAATTTGGGTTTAAACAGTAATATAATAGACTTTAAAACAGATAAAATATAACATTATATGACCGACGATAAATTAGCAGTCCTCATCGATGCGGACAATGTTCCCTATAAAAACGTAAAAGAAATGCTGGAGGAGATTTCCAGAAATGGAACGCCAACCATCAAAAGAATTTATGCAGACTGGACCAAGCCTACGGTTTCGGGCTGGAAAAACGTGCTTCTTGAAAATGCAATTACGCCCATTCAGCAATACAGCTATACTACGGGTAAGAATTCCAGCGATAGTGCTTTGATCATTGATGCTATGGATATTTTATATTCTGAGAAAGTAAATGGTTTCTGTATTGTGTCCAGTGACAGTGATTTTACAAGACTTGCGACCAGACTGCGCGAAGCCGGAATGACCGTTATTGGATTTGGGGAAAAGAAAACGCCAAAACCATTTATCTCTGCCTGCGACAAATTTATTTATTTGGAAATACTAAACAATACTGAGGATTCTGAGAAAGATTCTGAAAATACTCCTACCAAAAAAGCGGAAAAACCCAAAACAAAAAAAGAACCGCTTAGCAAAGTTGATTCGCGCAATATAAAGTTGATTACAGAAAGCATCAATGCTTTAGGAGATGAAGATGGGTGGACTTTTCTTGGAAACCTCGGGAGTTTTATTATCAAAAAGAAACCTGATTTTGATCCCAGAAACTTCGGTTTTCCTAAATTATTACCTTTAATTAAAAGTATTGGTAAAATTGAAATCGATGAGCGCGAGACAGGTGTGAATAATATCCGACATATTTATGTTCGAGTAAAATAAGAAGTATTTATCAATCGTTTCCAAAATAAAAACGCATCTTTTCGAGATGCGTTTTTGTACTTATATCCTTGAAAGATTAAACATTATAGTTTTTCACCAAACCTTTTACGATTTTAATAACATTCGGCATTGCTTTTTCAGCGGCGTGTAATACTTCATCATGTGAAACTGCTAATGCGATATCGGGTCCGCCAAGATCCGTAATGATAGAAATTCCGAAGCAGTCCATTCCTTGATGTTTAGCAACGATCACTTCAGGAACTGTACTCATTCCAACTGCATCGCCACCAATTGCTTTGATCATACCGTATTCTGCAGGAGTCTCGAAGGTCGGTCCCTGTAAAGCAACATAACAACCTTGGTGCACGTAAATACCTAAATCTTGGGCAATATTTACCGCGACTTCAATCATTTTTTTATTGTAAGGTTCGCTCATGTCTACAAATCGAGGTCCCAGCTGATCCAGATTTTTACCCCTTAAGGGATGTTCCGGCATCATATTAATATGATCGTTAATGATCATTACATCTGCTACCTTGAAAGCAGGATTTACGCCACCTGCAGCATTAGATAAGATCAGATTTTTAATTCCTAAAAGATGAAAAACGCGGTAAGGGAAAACTACCGTTTGCATGTCGTAACCTTCGTAATAATGAAATCGCCCGCTCATAATCAGTACCTTTTTACCTTCTAGGGTTCCGTAGATTAATTGCCCACCATGTCCAGTTACCGTAGTTTGTGGAAAGTGAGGGATTTCAGAATAATCTAAAATATGAATCGCCTCTACTTCATCTTTAAGTTTTCCTAAGCCGGAACCTAAAATGATGGCGAAGTCAGGAGTGTCCTGAATAATATTTTTAATAAAATTGGCAGTCTCTTTAATTCTTCTCAACATAGTCAAGGATGATTTGATTAAACTCTTCTTTCTTGTCAATAACCACATTGATAGGCCAGTAATAAACAAGATCTCTAAGATAATCAAAAGTTTTCAGTCGTACATAATCCTTTTCAGTCGTGAGAATCAGTTTATATTCACCCAGTTTCTTATATTCTTCTACGATATTTTTGATATCCTGATCGGAGAAATTATGATGATCGCGGAACTTCAAATGCTTTACTTTTTGTGAAAAGCGAGCTAAATGTTTAAGTAAAGGTTTAGGATTGGCAATTCCCGTAATTAATAAAATATCGTAATATCCTAAATTATTGTCAGGTAACATTTTGTCTCTGGAATAAACATTTTCATCATATCCAATGCTCGAGAAGAACACCTTTTGATAATGCTGAGGTTTAATTCGGGAAATATAATATTGCTTTTTCTCGTCCGTTAAATCATCTGGGCATTTAGAAACCATGATAATTTGTGCACGTCTTGCACCACGTCTGCTTTCACGCAAATCGCCAGCGGGCAAGAGATGATCTTTGAAATAAGGATCATTATAATCCGTCATTAAAATATTAAATCCTGGTTTGATGGCTCTGTGCTGATATGCATCATCTAAAACCAACACATTTAGATCCATATCGCTGATCATCTTTTTGGCTCCAGGAACGCGTTCTTCAGAAACACCGATAACGAATTTGTTTTTAAAGCGTTCAAAAAGCTGCATAGCTTCATCACCCACTGTTTTATAATTGCTGTCGTAATTCGTGATGCCATAACCTTTGGTCAGTCTGCCATACCCACGAGACAAAACCCCCGTTCGATAATGTTTTGATAATAGATCGGCAATATACATGACCATTGGTGATTTTCCGCTGCCGCCCACAGAAAGATTCCCGACATTGATTATCGGGGTTTTAAATTGGGTTGATTTAGAGATTCCCCAGTTATACATTATGTTTCTAACGGACGTTGCCAAATGATAACCTAGGGAAAAAGGGTAGAGATACCATCTTTTCATAGGTGGCAAAATTACAACTTTTTGAGATTAAAGAAAGTAGAAGATTCTTCATTTTTCTAATATTTTCATTTTCTAAGATAGAACAGGAGGCGAATGTTGTAAAATTTCTGATTATAACGATAGCTTTTAAACAATTTGTTTAATTTTGTCTCTATAGTTTTACAAAATGAACAAAAAAAGTGTAGCCGTAGTGATGGGCGGATATTCTGATGAATATAAAGTTTCCCTAAAAAGCGGACAATTAATTTATGATTCTCTTGACCGTGATTTATATAATGTATATAAAGTAGTCATTCTGAAAGAAGAGTGGTATTTCCTCGATGATCGCGGACAAAAAGCTGCCATCAATAAAGCTGATTTTACGGTAAGCTTAAGCAGCGGATTTGAGGTGAAGTTTGATGTTTGTTTTAATATCATTCACGGAAAACCAGGAGAGAATGGTGAACTTCAAGCATATTGGAATACAATTGGTCAAAAATATACCGGTTGCGATTTTTATCAAAGCGCTTTAACTTTTAACAAAAAAGATACTTTAGCGGTTCTTTCGAAATATGGAATTCCATCGGCGAAAAGTATTTATTTAAGATTAGGAGAAGACTTTGACGAGAATCAAATTGTTGAAGAGTTAGGATTACCTCTTTTTGTAAAACCCAATCAATCAGGTTCTTCTTTAGGAATTACTAAAGTGAAAGAGCAATCAGAATTGAAGAATGCGTTAGAGTTTGCCTTTGCAGAAGACGAAGAAATTTTAATTGAAAGTTTCTTGGACGGAATGGAAGTTTCTGTGGGGGTAGTTGATTTTAATGGAGAGACAATTGTGCTGGGAATTACCGAAATTGTTCCAGATAAAGAATTTTTCGATTATGAAGCAAAATATGAAGGTGCTTCCGAGGAAATTACGCCAGCCAGAATTGATGACGAAACCAGAAAAAGAGTGGAGGATATTTCTAAACGCGCTTACGAAGCTCTAGGAATGAGTGGGTTCTCAAGAAGTGAATTTATCATTATGAATGGAATTCCTTATATGCTTGAAATGAATACTAATCCTGGATTTTCACCAGCTTCTATCTTGCCACAGCAAGCTGCTTATTACGGGATTTCTATCAAAGATCTATGCGGAAATGAAGTTGAAAAGGCTTTGACAAAAAAATAAATAATAATTTTATTTTAGATTTAAAAATGATTTTTATCTAAAATTTATATTCTAAAATCTAAAATCATTTTATGAGAGTTGCAGTTTTCCCAGGTTCATTTGACCCAATAACACTTGGCCATTACGATATTGTTGAAAGAGCTTATCCTTTATTCGACAAAATAATTATTGCCATTGGGCAAAATTCTCAGAAAAAATACATGTTTTCTTTGGAACAGAGAATGGAATTTATCAAAGAAACTTTCAAGGATTTTCCTAATATAGAAGTTGATCATTTCGAAGGGTTAACGGTAGATTATTGTAGAAGTAAAAATGTAAACTTTATTTTAAGAGGCTTAAGAAATCCCGCAGATTTTGAGTTTGAAAAAGCGATCGCACAAACTAACCGGGAACTTACCAAAGATAATAAGATCGAAACAATATTCTTGCTGACTTCTTCCGGAAAATCATTCATCAGCAGCAGTATTGTGCGTGAGATTATTACTTTTAACGGGAATTATGAACTTTTAGTTCCAGAAGCCGTACGCGTTGCACTTAAATCCTAAATAAATTGCAGGTTCAAGAAAACTTTACGTTAGCTATTGAGATTTTAGGCACCATTGCTTTTGCGATGTCGGGAAGTTTTGCCGCGATGCAAAAACGCTTAGATCCTTTTGGTGTATTAATTATCGCCTTTGTAACTTCCGTAGGTGGTGGTACGATCCGTGACCTGTTACTCGATGTGCCAGTTTTTTGGATGCACGATATGGTGATCTGTACCGTTATTTTTATGACGTGCCTTGTTTCAATGATTTTCAAATCGCTGGAGAAAAAATTTAAGGTTACCTTATTTTTATTTGACAGTTTTGGTTTGGGGTTATTCACCATTGTGGGTGTTCAGAAAGGGTTGAATGCAGATCTACATCCTCTAATTTGTATCACACTGGGAACGATAACCGGGTGTTTTGGCGGAATTAGCCGGGATATATTGTTAAATAGAATTCCGTTGATTTTCAGAAAAGAAATTTATGCTACAGCGTGCATAGTAGGCGGTGGAATCTTTTTGTCACTTGTTAAATACACTTCGCTTTCTTATGCTTTTGTGCAGATTTCTACGATTCTTCTAATTGTCGCGATTCGAACTTTTGCAGTGAAATACCAATGGCAAATTCCAAAATTCTACGGTAGAGATCATAGTCAGGAAATGTAGTTTTAGATGTTAGTTTTTAAGTAATGGGTTCTAAATCCTATTTTAATTACCCGAGTTTTCGTGATATTTATTCTATAAACCTTTTGCGCGCTTCGCTCGCGCTACCACATAAAAAAGTCCGAATATTTTTCGGACTTTTTGTTTTTTATAATCGAAGGAGAATTCTTTAAGAAAACTTTCCTCTCTGTCTCATATTAGGATTGTGCATATGTTTCTGCATCGATGGCATTTTTAATTGATCTTTCAGCATTTTAATCTGATCGGTCATCATTCCAGAAGTATCTAATCTTTTCGCTTCTTCTAAAAGATTTTTAGCTTCCTGTCTCCGGCCTTTTTGCATAGCTCCTGCCGCAATGTTAAGAGTAGCCATAGCGCGGTCATGTTTCATGTTCAGACCATATTCTAAAGCTTTTTTCATGTAAGGTTCTACTTTCGCCGGATTGTCCTGTGCTAAGGTAAGTCCTTGTAAATAATGAAAATAACCATATTGAGACTTATGCAGTTGGGAAGGATAATTTGTTATTTTATTCAGCCAGCTAGAAGCTTTTACCATGTTTTGTTTGCGTAAAAACCAGAACGCTAATAAGATATATTCATTCTTGAAAAAAAGTAAGATCGGAATTGCAGTCAGTAATACCACTACAATACCCCAACCGATATTTCGGTTCATCATCAGATAAACTCCGGCAGCAATCATTAGTGCTGCGATGACGAATTTTATGTATTTATTCATTGTTCAGTTTTTGTGGTGCAAAGATAATAATTTGTGTTGAAAATAGGTGAGGAGTCGTTCTAAGATAATTTTATTTTCCTTTCATAAGTTTGAAAGCAGAAATCATATTCATTTTTCTCATCTTTTTCGTGACAGATCTCGTCTCTTTTCTCCCAGATTTTTGCATTGATTTTCGGAAAGAAAACATCTGCTTTTAAATTTGCTTTCACCAAAGTTACTTCCAGTTTATCGGTAAGTTCTAAAGTTTGCTCATAAATATTCCCGCCGCCAATGATGAATATATCTTCATTTATTTTTTTGGCAAATTTAATTGCTTCTTTAATACTCCCTACGATCAAAATCCCTTCTTCAAACCAGTCTTTTTTTCTACTTACTACGATATTTGTTCTGTTAGGTAAAGGCTTCCCTATGCTTTCGTAAGTTTTCCTACCCATAATAATTGGGTGTTCAGAAGTGAGTTCCTTAAAATGTTTTAGATCAGTCGGAAGATGCCAAAGTAACTGATTGTCAGCACCAATTTCATTGTCTAATCCCATTGCAACCACAATTGTTATCATTTAAAATAAATTTTAACAAATTTAGCACATAATTTGTATATTTGGGTTGCAAATTTAAATTTTAAAAATAAAAAACGATGAGAAATAAAGGTTGTATGAGCGCTGGAACCATTGGTATTGCGCTTCTTGTAATTGCGGTAGTGGTCTTTTTATGGGGTAAGAATGGCTATAATAATTTTACTACTAAAGAGGAGACGGTTAACACAAAATGGTCGAATGTAGAGACCGTTTATCAGAAACGTGCGAACTTGATTCCTAATTTGGAACGTACTGTAAAATCATATTCTCAATTTGAACAGGAGACTTTAACTAAAGTAATCGAAGCTCGTTCAAAAGCAACTTCTATTACAATAGATCCTACCAGCATGACCGAAGCAGATATGGCAAAATACCAGGCTGCGCAGGGTGAATTAAGTGGTGCATTGAGCAGATTGATGGCAGTTGTTGAGAGTTATCCTAATTTAAAAGCGGATCAGCAATACTTAAACTTCCAAAGAGAGTATACCGCAATTGAAAATAGCATCCGTAGCGAAACTGTTTATTACAATGAGGCTGCTCAGGATTACAATACTTCAATAAAAACGTTCCCAAACAATATCTTGGCGAATTTCACCAACTTTAAAGAAAAACCATACTTCAAAGCAGCGGCTGGTGCGGAAAATGCGCCGGAAGTTTTTACAAACTAATGAACAGTTTTCTAACAGAATATCAAATGGCTTCTCTTGTAGAAGCCATTCAGACAGCAGAAAATAATTCTACGGGGGAAATTAGAATCCATATCGATTCTACAACCGAAGGAAATAATGCAGAGATTGCCTTTGAAGTTTTCAAGACCCTTTGCCAAAATAAAACTGCTGAGCGTAATGCTGTGCTTTTTCACGTGAATTTCGAACAGCAGTACCTTACTATCATTGGTGATGAAGGGATTCATCTAAAAGTTCATCAAAGTTTTTGGGATAAAATGCATGATGAAGTGACAAGGGAATTCTCGAAAGGAAACTTCCATGATGGTTTAAAAAAAGCAGTTTTAGAAACTGGTCTTGAACTAAAAAAACATTTCCCAATTATGGGAGAAAATCCGAATGAACTATCCAATGAGATTACTTTCTCGTAAATATTTTTTTATTCTCTTTTTACTAGGCCTAAGCATGAGTGTTTATGCCCAGAAAATACCTGAGAAACCTGCAGTTCTATATCCTGTTTACGATCAAGTTGGCCTTTTAACCCAAACTGAAAAGGATCAGTTGAATCAAAAACTGATCAAATTCGCCGATTCAACATCTACTGAAATTGAAGTGATCATAATTCCGACAACTGGAGGGGAAGATGTTAATTATCTGGCAACCATGTATGGTGAGAAATGGGGAATTGGTAAAAAAGAAAGTGATAACGGAATTGTTTTTTTGATTGCTACCGAGGATCACACCATGTCGATTCAACAAGGTAGAGCAGTAGAGCAGTATCTAACCGCTTCGGTTGCCGGGCAAATCATGGACTATATTGTTACACCCAATTTTAAACAGGGATTGTGGTACGATGGTATAAATCGTGGCACAACTGCGTTAATGGAAGCAGTTCAAGGTAAATTTAAACCTATCGTCAAAAATGCCAATGAAGAAGGGTTAAGTTCTTTCCAAATTTTAATGATCGCTTTTTTTATATTTTTAATCATCAGCTTTTTGTTCAAAAATAAAGGCGGTGGTGGTGGAAACGGTGACGATGATGATGTAATTTTATCCCGCAGAGGACGACGAACTTACCCAGGTGGATTCTTTCCATTCCCAGGAAGTTTTGGTGGTGGCTCGGGCGGTGGCTTTGGCGGTGGCGGATTCGGTGGCTTTGGCGGAGGCGGAAGTTTCGGCGGCGGTGGAGCTTCTGGAGGTTGGTAATTATGTTAAGAGACCAAAGGTAAGAACCAAGAAAAAATAATCAAGCTCAGTAATAAATAAATAGTCTGTATTATACCAATTCAGAATAATAGAAGTTTTATTTTAATGTAAAATAACGAAGAATGCACGAATATTTTATTCGTGCATTCTTCGTAGTTGATATGACATTTTTAACCAGTAAATGACTGTAAAAGTACTTTGATGCCTGGTATTGTTAGAATTATTCAATTCAAAAAAAATACTATAATTTTTATCCCTTAAAATTTCATTTTTTGAATTCTTACTGCATTAAGAATCGCAAGTAATGCTACTCCAACATCTGCAAACACGGCTTCCCACATAGTAGCTAACCCACCTGCACCTAGAATAAGCACTACCCCTTTTACGACAAAAGCTAATGTGATATTCTGCCAGACAATCTTTTTAGTCTGTTTGCCTATATTGATCGCCATCGGTATTTTAGAAGGTTTATCATCCTGAATAATGATGTCTGCCGTTTCTATCGTTGCATCACTTCCTAAACCACCCATCGCGATTCCCACATCGCTCAAAGCTACAACGGGAGCGTCATTTACACCATCGCCAACAAATGCTACGGTTTGCGATGTCGCCTTCATCTCTTTTACTTTATTTACCTTGTCTTCTGGTAATAGATCTCCAAATGCATGGTCAATACCTAACTGATCTGCCACATATTTTACAACAGTGCTTTTGTCGCCGCTTAACATGGTAACTTTTATATTGAGTTTATGCAGTAAATTGATGGTCTGTTGTGAATCTTCCTTTATTCGATCCGCAATAGTGATATAGCCCACAAATTTTTCATCAAATGCCACGGCAATTGTTGTATAAATAATGCTGACAGGATCGGTGTCATAGTTGATGTTAAACTGGTCCATCAGCTTGAAATTACCTACTAAGATTTCTTTGCCATCTACTGTAGCTTTTAAACCCAGTCCTGGAATTTCTTCTGTGTTTTCAATTTTTAGTGTTGAATCTACTTCACCAACATATTCATGAATCGCAGTGGCCACTGGATGGGTACTTAAACTTTCAACTGCATTTACGAGTTTTAATATTTCTTTTTTATCAAATTCTGCATTGAAATTAACATCCTGAACTTTAAAAACACCTTCCGTCATTGTACCTGTCTTATCCATTACAACATTTTGAATGGAAGCCATTAGATCTAAAAAGTTACTGCCTTTAAACAAGATTCCGTTCCGACTTGCTGCACTGATTCCACCAAAATACCCCAAAGGAATAGAGATCACCAAAGCACAGGGGCAAGAGATCACCAGAAATATTAATGCCCGATACAACCAATCAGTGAAAATGTAGTTTGCCAGAAAGAAATAAGGAATTAAACAAATACCAATGGCAAGAAAAACCACGATTGGCGTGTAAATTTTTGCGAACTTCCGGATGAATAATTCTGTTGGAGCTTTTTGAGAGGTTGCATCTTGAACCAACTGCAGAATCTTGCTTAATTTACTGTCAGTATATGCTGTAGTAACTTTTATTTGTGCGACTTTATTAAGGTTGATCATTCCTGCCAAAACAGTTTCGCCCTTATTTTTAGTATCTGGTTTGCTTTCTCCTGTAAGTGCAGCGGTATTAAATGTAGCCTGAGCAGATAGTAACTCTCCATCTAACCCAAGTTTTTCTCCAGGTTTTAATTGAATGATTTGCCCGACTTCAACATTTTCAGCTTTAATGATTTTCGGTTGCTGATTGTCAATAATGGTGACTTCATCTGGACGCTGATCCAAAAGTGTTTTGATGTTGCTTTTAGCTCGGGATATTGCCATGGTCTGGAATACTTCACCTACGGAATAAAATAGCATTACTGCAACTCCTTCTGGATATTCACCGATTGCGAAGGCTCCAATAGTTGCAATACTCATTAACAGAAATTCGGAAAATACTTCACCTGCAATAATACTTTTTACTGCATCTTTTAAAACAGGATAACCTACAATAATGAAAGCAATAACATACCACATAAAACGGGCGCTCCCGGTAAACCACTGTTGTGGAATCCAATAGTCAAGGCCGATTGCAATCAATAAAAGTAGTAAAGAAACACCGGACGGTATAAACATTTGAAAAACGCTGTGATCAGGAATGTCGTGATTGTGCCCGTCTTCATCGTGTGCATGTTCATGAGCATTATTTTTTTTAGAACCATCTAAAAGTTCTTCAGCTCCTGCATCTTTATAAACTTTTTCTTCTTCAGTACAGCATAATCTGTGACCTTCCTTATCATAAATATGTTGGTGTTCCATTAAATCATTTTTTTATTAGGACAAATTTATTAAATGAATGCGTGCAATGCTATTGCAAACTTTCGTTAACACAATTTTCACAAATACCTTTTCCAAATAATTTTATTTCATCAATCCGAAATGCGAAATCTTTAGTTTTGGGTATGATAAATTCTTCTTTACAGGTGGTTTCTTTGCAAATTTTACAATAAAAATGCAGATGCCAGTCTTGATGAGTCTCCGCATCACAACCGTCGTGGCACAAAATATATTTGGTGGTATTATTTTCTTGAATGCTGTGTGCGATACCTTTTTCTTCAAAAGTTTTTAACGTCCTGTAAATTGTAGTACGGTCAGCTTTGTAAAAATGATTTTCGATTTGGGATAGTGACAACGCAGTTTGTTGCTTTTCCATAAATCATAAACCAAAATTCTCATGCTGGTAGGATGGGTGTTTTTTTCTAAAAGCTTTTCTTCAATATTTTTATTCATAAAAGAGAATTCGTTATTTTTAGGTCTCAAAAAAAGTGCCCTTTTCCTGATTATAGGAATTATAATCAGTTTTTTCAAAGTTAAATAATTTTCATGTGAGCATACAGATCACTAAGAGTTATTATTAATTTCAAAAAATCAGCCATTAGTGACTGATTTTAGTTGTTTAAAATGAAGGATGTAAACTATTGAATGGATATACTACCGCCACTGCTTTCTTTTTTATTAATAACATTTAAGCTGCCTTTTCTATAGACATCAATATTACCAGAAGAGCTGGCGCCTGCTTGAAGTTTATCTACTACCGAAATTTTAGCTGTTCCACTGCTTGATGCCTGGATTTCGGCATTTTCAGCGATAACATCTTTAGCATTAACAGTACCTGAAGAAGAAGTCTTGATATTTGCATTTTTTGTTTTCCCAGAGATCAGAATATCTGCAGAAGATGAAGCCTTCGCATCCAAATTAACAGCCCATATTTTTCCTGAATAGCTTCCAGAACTTGAGGCCTCAATAGATAAGTCGTTAGCTTCCAGATTCCCTTTTATACTTCCTGAACTGGAAACAGAAATATCCGTTCGGTCCTGTGTAAATTGATCTTTTATAATAATCCTTGCAGAAGAACTTGCTTTAATCGCAGAGAAATCTTTAGCAAAAATTTTTGCCGCTACATTTCTCGCCGAGATATTAAGCCCTGGTTTAAAATGAATATATAATTGTCCGCCAGAATTTTCGACTAAAATATCATCTAAAATATCAGCTGGCGCGGTAATTACTACTTTTTCTTCATCTGATTTTACCACTTCAGCGCTGATGGATTGTGCAACTCTAATTTCATCGAATGAGATATTATAAACTTTGTTTTTTATGATTCCTGTTCCTTCTTTCTGCGTCAGATTCATAGGAAATCCGTTTTCGGATGTTATGTTACATGAGCTTAAAAATAGGACTGTTGCAAGCGCGCAGATGGATAATGTTTTCATAATTTGATGTTTGATTAGTTTTTAATGATGTTAAAGATAAAATTAAAATTAATACCTTTATACTTTAATAACAATTTACGAATGAAAAATATTACATCTGTTTTTTTACTTTCATCTTTGGCGATGATAACCTCCTGTACCACTATGAAAACCACAGAAAATAATTCCACAGAAATGCCTGTGCCCGATGCTAAAATGATGAATAATCCTTTTATGGTGAAAAGTACGTTGCAGTATCAAGCACCGGAATTTAATAAAATTAAGGATGAACATTTTATTCCAGCTTTTCAATATGGTATAAAAGTTAAATTAGCAGAAATTGAGCAGATCGCCAACAGTAAAGCCACTCCTACTTTTGAAAACACTGTTCTTGCTTTAGAGAATAGTGGAGAGGTTTTAAGTCGTGCGCAATTGGTATTTTATAATCTTACAGGTTCAAATACTAATCCGGAGCTTCAGAAAATAGAGGAAGAGTATGCTCCGATTTTTGCGGCGTTATCAGATAAAATTTATCTTAATGATAAAATCTACCAAAAGATTAAAGGGTTAAAAACCAGCGATCTAGATTCTGAAAGCAAACGTATGGTGGAGTTATATCGAACCAATTTCGAAATTGCAGGTGCGAATTTGTCCGCTACCAGTAAAGAAAAAGTAAAGAAAATCAACGAAGAGTTGGCAACCCTTTCTACTCAGTATTCAACTAAATTGTTGGATGCAAGAAAGAATGGAGCACTTCTTATTTCAGATGTTAAAGAACTAGATGGACTTACTGCAGATGAAATAGCTGCTGCTGCGGCAGACGCAAAAGCTGCCGGACAAAGCGGACGGTATTTATTATCATTGTTGAATACCACACAACAGCCTTTACTGCAAAATTTAAAAAATCGTGCAACCAGAGAGAAGTTGTTCAAAGCTTCCTGGTATCGTGCAGAAAAGGGAAATGCTGATGATACCAGAAGTATTCTGGAAAAACAAGCAAAACTCAGAATGGAGAAAGCGCATATTTTGGGTAAGAAATCTTTCGCTGAGTGGAAATTGCAGGATCAAATGGCGAAAAATCCTGAAAATGCAATGAATCTTTTAGCAAGATTAGCGACACCTGCAGTTGAAACAGCAAAAAGAGAAAGTGACGATATTCAAGCTTTAATAGATAAGCAAAAAGGTGGATTTAAAGTAGAGCCTTGGGATTGGAATTTTTATGCTGAACAAGTACGAAAAGAGAAATATGATTTAGATGAAAATCAAATCAAACCTTATTTTGAAGTTAAAACAGTTTTAGAAAAAGGAGTTTTCTACGCAGCTGAAAAATTCTATGGAATTACCTTTAAAGAAAGAAAGGATTTACCAGTCTATCACCCAGATGTAGTAGCTTATGAGGTTTTCGATCGCGATGGGAAATCATTGGCTATTTATTATCTGGATTTTTATACCAGAGATAATAAAAATGGCGGTGCTTGGATGAGTAATTTTGTAGAACAGTCTCATTTACGAGATCAAAAACCAGTGATCGTTAATGTCTTTAATTACCAAAAACCCGCCAAAGGAAAGCCGTCTTTGATTTCTTATAATGATGTGACTACTATGTTCCACGAATTTGGACATACTCTTCATGGATTATTTGCAGATCAGAAATATGTTTCTATTTCAGGAACTAATGTGCCACGTGATTTTGTAGAATTCCCTTCCCAAATCAATGAATTCTTCGCATTGGAACCATCGGTTTTGAAAAATTACGCACTGCATTATCAAACGAAAAAGCCAATGCCTCAAGCTTTGGTAGATAAGATTAAAAAAGCAGGAGCTTTTAACCAAGGGTATTCTACTACAGAGTTAGTTTCAGCTGCAACAATCGATATGAATTGGCATTCAGTAACAGCTGCATCACAGTTTAAACCAACATTGGAATTTGAAAAAAGCGTTTTGGCGAAGTATGGTTTTAACCTAAAAGAAGTTCCGCCAAGATATCATTCTCCTTATTTTGCTCACATTTGGGGTGGAGGTTATTCTGCCGGGTATTACGCTTATATGTGGAGTGATATGTTGAATGCTGATGCCTGGGATTGGATTTCTACCCATGGAGGAATGACTCGGGAGAATGGGGACCGATTCCGTAAATATATTTTATCTGTAGGAAATTCAGTAGATCTGAATCAAGCATTTAAAGACTTTACAGGAAGAACACCTGATCTTAACCCATTATTGAAAAATAAAGGATTTATTAAATAAGTCGTAGGATTTAAACGATAGGTCATAGCAAACCACAGAAATTTCTGCGGTTTTTTTTATTTCAATTATCTTGGGTTTAAATCTGATTTAAAAGTAAACTATAAACTGATCGATACCGGAGTTTAAGCAAATCATTTTTTAAGAGAAGAAATTTTTACCATTAATATCATTTCGAATTTTTGAAAATATAAACTACTGTTGTTCTTGCCACTATTTCAGTAATAATACTTGCGTCAGCGAAAGTGATTAGGAAGATTTCAACCGAAAATCGGAGGGAAATTACATCGAAGTAAAAGCGGTGTTGCTTCGAAAAAATTCTTAATTTTGTTGAAAAGTTTACATCATGCCAAAAATTTCTCAGAGAGCTCAAAACATGCCAGCGTCACCGGTAAGAAAATTAGTTCCTTACGCGTTGCAAGCAAAACAAAAAGGAATTAAAGTTTACCATTTAAATATTGGACAACCCGATATAGAAACGCCACAGTCTGCTTTGGATGCAGTGAAAAATAATGATCTTAAAATTTTTGAATACGCTCTTTCGGAAGGGAATTTGGATTATAGAACAGCATTGAAAGAGTATTATCATAAGCTTGGTTTTGCAGATCTCACAACTGATAATTTTATTGTAACCAATGGTGGTTCTGAAGCTTTAAATTTTGCAATCTCCACTTTGTGTGATGATGGTGACGAAATTATTATCCCAGAACCTTACTATGCGAATTACAACGGGTTCTCTAATACATTCAATGTAAATGTAGTAGCGGTTTCCTCTTCAATTGATACTGGATTTGCATTGCCGCCGATTGAGGATTTTGAAAAAAAAATTACCCCGAAAACTAAAGCGATTCTTATTTGTAATCCAGGAAATCCAACAGGTTATCTTTATACCAGAGAAGAGTTACAAAAGTTAGCAGATATGGCTTTGAAACACGATATCGTAATTATTTCTGATGAGGTTTACAGAGAGTATGTGTACGATGGAAAACAGCAGATTTCAATGTTTGAATTTCCGGAAATTTCAGAAAATTGTATTATTATCGATTCAGAATCAAAAAGATATTCGATGTGTGGCGTAAGAATTGGCTGTTTGATCACCCGTTCAAAAAAAATTCATGATGCTGCGATGCTTTTTGCTCAGGCCAGATTGAGTCCGGTGCTTTTAGGTCAGATTGCAGCTGCTGCAGCACATCAGAATGATGCGGATTATATTTTGACAGTTCGTGCAGAATATACCCACCGTAGAAACGTTTTAGTTGATTTACTTAATGGTATTCCGGGAGTGATCTGTCCAAAGCCGAAAGGCGCTTTTTATTGCGTTGCAGAACTTCCGGTTGATGACACTGATAAGTTTGCTCAATGGTTACTGGAAAGTTATTCTCATAACAATGAAACGATTATGGTTGCGCCAATGAGTGGTTTCTACAGCAATCCTGAATTGGGTAGAAAACAGGTAAGAATTGCGTATGTTTTGAAAGAAGAGGATTTGAGAAGGAGTGTGGAATTATTAAATGATTCGCTACAGAAATATAAGATAGAATTTGGTCTTTAAATATGATGAGCGGGTTTTTAGCCCGCTATTTATTTTTTTTAATAAATTAATAGATCTGAAGAAAATTTAAATAATGAACTCAGAAATTAAATGCGGCATTTGTGGTGAAATTCATCACGATTACCCCGCACTCAGTTTTGCCTATCCCAATTCGTATTATTGGCTAACTGAAGAACAAAAAAACAGCTACAAAATTCATATTGATAGTGATTTTTGTACGATTGAATATCTGGATCGAATCGATCGATTTATTCGAGTTGTTTTAAAGCAGAAGATTGCAGAATCCTCGCTCTATCTGGAATATGGACTTTGGGTTTCTTTAAGTGAAGAGGACTACGAAGACTATGTGGTCAACTTTAATAATAAAAATCATGAAACTATCTATTTTGGTTGGCTGAGCAATGCGTTGCCGGATTATCAATTTGAAAAAAGTATCGCCATGGATGTTAAAACAAAAGCGGGGAATGAACGACCGGAAGTTTATCCTCAGCTGGATTTTAGTCATCCGTTTGTGATTGATTTTTATCACGGGATCACCAAAGAGGAAGCAGAAAAAAGAATTCACAATATGCTCTCAAATATTTCTCAATAAAAAATGAATATCCAAGAAAATTATTCTCTTAAAGATTACAACACTTTTGGTGTTGATGTTTCCGCCAAATATTTTGGTGAAGTAACCTCGCTGGAGGAACTTACCAATATCCTAAGGAATCCGTCTGTCCAAAATTCGCAACTGCTTTTCTTAGGTGGTGGTAGTAATATTTTATTCACTCAAGATTTTGATGGCGTTGTTCTTCAATTGAATTTGAAAGGTATTTCAGAAAAAATAGAGAATGATAATGAAGTCGTAGTCACTTCAAAAGCAGGTGAAAACTGGCATGAATTTGTAAAGTTTTGTCTTGATCGAAATTATGGAGGACTAGAGAATCTATCTTTGATTCCGGGAAACGTAGGAACTTCACCCATGCAAAATATTGGGGCGTACGGAACGGAAATCAAGGATACATTTTTGAGTTGTAAAGTGTTGAATTTAGAAACGCTGGACGTCGAAGAGTTTGATCATCAAAAATGTCAGTTTGGCTATAGAGAATCAATTTTTAAAAGAGAAGGAAAGGGTAAATATGTGATTTTGGAAGTGTCTTTTAAATTGACTCGAAAAGAGCATTCCATGAAAACCGAATACGGTGCAATCAAATCTGAACTGGAGAAATTAGGAATTATAAGCCCAACTATTCAGGATATTTCTACGGCGGTTATCAATATTCGGCAAAGTAAATTACCAGATCCAAAAGTGATTGGTAACGCGGGAAGTTTTTTTAAGAACCCTTCTATTTCGCAACAACAATTTCTCCAACTTCAGAAAAATTATCCCGAAATGCCAAATTTCCCTAATGGCAATCTGGTAAAAGTTCCTGCAGGTTGGTTAATTGAGCAATGTGGTTGGAAAGGAAAGCAGATCGGTAATGTGGGTTCTCATCCATTACAAGCTTTAGTTATTGTAAATGTGACCGGTGAAGCCACAGGAAAAGAAATTTATGACTTCTCTACCATGATTATTGCATCAGTGAAAGAAAAATTCGGAATTGAACTCGAGAGAGAGGTTAATATTATTTAAAAATTTTCTAACCATGTTTAGAATATAAATATAAATTAGAATTATGAAGATTGCAGTTCTTGGCGCAGGAAGTATGGGTTTATCTTTTTCAAAATCATTTTTAAAATATGAACTTATTCTACCAGAAAATCTCCAGTTAATTACGAGGAAAAAAGAAAAGGTCCATAAAATTTCAAAATTATTTCCCGGCTCTAAGGTCTCTGTTTTCGAAGAGGTTAATAAAATTGAGGCAGATCTTATTATAATAGCAGTTAAACCTCAGGATTTCCAATTCGTAGCCGAAAATATTAAATCTGGATTTAACGAGAATCAAATGATACTGTCGATTATGGCAGGAATAAAGATTGAGAAAATTCAGCAATTATTCAATCATAAGAAAGTGGTGCGCGCCATGCCTAATTCACCTACGCTTCTTGGGATGGGAATTACAGGGTATACCGCTACGGAAGGAATTTCGTTCCCTGATCTGATGCAAATTGAAAGATTTTTGAATGCGACCGGGCGTTCCGTGTACTTAGAAGATGAAAATCTTTTAGATGCGGTTACCGCACTTTCGGGAAGTGGCCCTGCTTACTTTTACTATATCGTTGATGCCATGATCAAAGCGGGAATAGAAATGGGAATTGGTGAGAATCTGTCGAGACTATTTGTACAGCAAACCATGTTAGGAGCCTATCATTTAATGAATAATTCGGAGAAAAGTTTGGAACAACTGATTAAAGATGTTGCATCAAAAGGCGGGACTACGGAAATTGCGCTGAAAATGTTCGAAGAAAACAGGTTGAAAGAAACCTTAAATAAAGGAATTTTAGCTGCAGAGAGCCGGTCTAGAGAGTTGAGTGAGTAAGAGTAAATTTTTCCCTAAGCCAATTATTGTAGAAAATAAGCAACACCATTCGGTTAACATTAATTTTGAAAAAATGTGTAGAATTAATTTCATAAATATTTGTCTAACTGAAATTTTCTTCGTTATTTTGCACTCTCAAATATTCATTCAGAAATAAGAACATCGAGATATGTCAAGAATTTGCCAAATAACCGGAAAGCGTGCCATGGTAGGAAACAATGTTTCTCACGCTAATAACAAAACGAAACGTCGTTTTGAAATTAACTTATTAGAGAAGAAGTTTTACCTTCCTGAGCAAGAGAAATCTGTAACTTTAAAAGTTACGGCTCATGGATTGAGAATTATCAACAAGATAGGGATTGAAGAAGCAATATTAAGAGGAACCAGAAATGGTTTTATTAAAAAATCATAATCATGGCAAAAAAAGGTAATAGAGTACAGGTGATTTTGGAGTGCACTGAGCACAAAGAAACCGGAGTAGCAGGAATGTCAAGATACATCACTACTAAAAACAAAAAGAACACTACGGAGAGATTAGAGTTGAAAAAATTCAACCCTGTTCTTAAGAAGTACACTCTTCACAAAGAAATTAAGTAATTTTTTAAAAGAATAAAAAATGGCAAAGAAAGTAGTAGCAACACTTCAAGGTGGTGCAGGTTCAAAAAAAATGACCAAAGTTGTGAAAATGGTAAAATCTGCGAAAAGTGGTGCTTACGTTTTTGACGAAAAAGTAATGAACGCTGACGAAGTTGATGCTTATTTGAAAAAATAATCTCAGCTCTCGCTAGAATATATAAAACTATCCTGTTAGGATAGTTTTTTTTATTTTATCTTTGTTTGTTAGCACAAATACTTGTAATTTTAATAGGTAATTTTTATAATGAGTTGGTATAAAAAAATTTTCAAAAAGGAAGAAAAGGAAACTTTAGATAAAGGTTTGGAAAAATCCAGTCAAGGATTCTTTGACAAAATTTCTAAAGCGGTCGTCGGTAAATCAAAAGTAGATGATGAAGTTCTTGATGATTTAGAAGAAGTTTTGATCGCTTCCGATGTAGGCGCATCTACCACCATTAAAATAATTGAAAGAATTGAGCAGCGTGTTGCACGAGATAAATTTGTGGGAACAGATGAATTGGATGAAATTCTTCGTGAGGAAATTACAGGATTGCTACTAGAAAATCCACATGCTGGCACCGGAAATGTTGATGAAACGAAGAAACCTTATGTGATAATGGTAGTGGGTGTAAATGGAGTTGGTAAAACAACGACCATTGGTAAACTTGCGTACCAGTTTAAAAGTGAAGGTAGAAAAGTGGTTCTCGGAGCAGCAGATACTTTTCGGGCCGCGGCTGTTGATCAGCTTGTTATATGGAGCGAAAGAGTAGGAGTTCCTATTGTGAAGCAAAATATGGGAAGTGATCCTGCTTCGGTAGCATTTGACACCGTGCAAAGTGCGGTTGCAAACAATGCAGATGTAGTCATCATCGATACCGCCGGAAGATTGCACAACAAGGTAAATTTAATGAATGAGCTTACCAAAATTAAAAGAGTAATGCAAAAGGTAATTCCGGATGCACCCCATGAGATTCTTTTAGTATTAGATGGTTCTACTGGACAGAATGCTTTTGAACAGGCGAAACAGTTTACTGCTGCAACAGAAGTTAATGCGCTTGCCGTAACGAAATTAGATGGTACTGCAAAAGGAGGTGTAGTTATTGGTATTTCTGATCAGTTTCAGATTCCTGTAAAATATATTGGAGTAGGGGAGAAAATGACCGATCTGCAATTATTTAATGGTCCAGAATTCGTTGATTCTTTCTTTAAAAAGCGATAATTTTTTCCGTGAAATCCTATACAAGAAACCGAAATTTGTAAAAATTTCGGTTTCTAATTTTATTTTGGTCTTATGTTTGATATTTAGAAAGCAAATAATAAATACTAACATTAAATTTTTAAAACTATGGGAATTTTAACTTGGATCATTTTTGGTCTTATCGCAGGTGCAATCGCTAAATTCATTATGCCAGGAAACCAGGGAATGGGTTGGCTGATGACGATAATTCTAGGTATCGTAGGTGCCTTCGTTGGAGGATTTATCGGTAGTATGCTAGGATGGGGAACAGTAGAGGAATTTGATATCAAAGGAATCTTACTTGCAGTTGTTGGAGCTCTGGCAATTCTATGGATTTACGGTATGGCGACTAAACGTGGTTAATATCTGAATATTATAATAAATCCCGCACTATTCGTAGTGCGGGATTTTTTTGTTTAGCGAATTATTCAATTTTAATTTGAAAAGGCATTTGCATCATTACGCCTTCTTGGAATTTAGGATTGGTCATCTGCTCAAACATTTTGTATCGGTCTTCGCCAATTTTATTCTTGATCAATCTTGTCGAAATTTCATCTTCGTCTAAGTTTTTGAAAAGTTGTTCAAATTGACTTATTTTTTTAGGATAAGTGCTCACTTGATATTCTTTTAATTTTGCTTTTTGCGCCGCAAAGTTCATTGCATCCTGCAAATTTCCTAATTCATCCACAAGACCAATTTGTTTTGCACGGGTTCCGCTCCAGACTCTTCCGCCACCGATCTCGTCAATTTGTTCAAACGATTTCTTTCTATTTTCTGTAACAAAGTGTACAAATCTTTTATAAGTTCCCTCAACACTTTTTGTCAATATTGCTACTCCACCCGGCGTAACACCGTTGATTGGTGAATACATATTAGAATTTGCATTGCTAGTGACCGCGTGCGAGGTTAGTCCATTTTTATTAGCTAAATCTTTGAAGTAAGGAATCATTCCAAAAACTCCTATTGAGCCAGTAATTGTATTGGGCTCAGAATATATTTTATCTGCAGCCATTGCGATGTAATATCCACCCGATGCAGCATAATCACCAAAGGAAACCACGACAGGTTTTTTCTTTTTAAGTTGTTGTAATTCGAATAGGATCTCATCAGAAGCGTTTGCGCTACCTCCAGGGGAATTAATTCTTAATACTACAGCTTTTACTTTTTCATCTTTTGCTATTTCTTTTATTTCTTTTACAAAATTGTCGGCGAATATATCGTTGTATCCTTCTCCATTATAAATTGCTCCTGAAGCATACAATACGGCAATTTGATTATCCTTATTAGAATCATCATCTTTTTTAGAGTTGATATACTTACTAAACGAAACTTTTGAAATTTTATCTTTTTCCTTAAGATTTAATTTTGTTTTGATCATCTGATCATATTCACTTTTCTGCATTAAGCGGTCTATCAATTTGTGTTGAAGACTTAAATTTGGTATTACTCCATATAAACTATCTACTACAATTCTGAATTGTGCACTGTCTATTTTTCTTGATGTTGCTATTTTTTGTGAATTTACAGACCAGATATCATTTAATAAAGTAGAAAGTTGTTCTTTGTTTTCCGGAGACATATCGTCTCTCATATAAGGTTCTACTGCAGACTTGTATTTTCCATGTCTGATGATCTGAATACCTATCCCGTATTTATCGGCAAAATTCTTCATATATAAAACTTCGGTAGATAAACCTTTTAGGTCGATACCACCTGTAGGATTTAATATGTAACTATCAGCTACAGACCCAAGGTAGTATGCTGACTGAGAAACATTGTTTCCATATGCATAAACGAATTTCCCGCTTTTCTTAAATTCTACCAGCGCATTACGAAGGTCATCTATTTGAGTGAAACCTGCCCGAAGTCCATCAGTTTCCAAACTAATTCCTTTGATTTTATCATCAGTTTTGGCTCTTTTAATAGCTTCTAACATATCATAAATCAGGATGTTTTTTGGTTTATTGGCAAAAGCAAAAAAGTCATCTTGATCTTCGGTGGGGCTGTCGATAATATTTGTTTTAAAATCCAAAGTCAAAACAGAATTATCTTTGATCGACGGTTTCTGATCTCCACTTAGAGCACTCGATGCTATAAGCATTAATAAAAAGACACAAAATACAGCTGCAATAATGATTATAGCGACTATATTTGCTAACACATTTTTAAAAAAACTCTTCATAATTTAATTTATATGTACAATATGTCGCAACATGAAGTCACTTTGTTACTGGGAAGTAATTTAGGTAATCCTGAAAATAATATTGAGAAGGCAATCACTTTTATAGAGCAAGAGATCGGATCTATTGAAAAGCGCTCTGAGGTCCTGATTACAAAGCCAGTAGAGTTTGATAGTACCAATATTTTTTGTAATATTGCGCTCTTAATAAAAACACAAGAATCTCCTGTTAATATACTGAATTTGATAAAGTCGATTGAAAAAAAAATGGGTAGGGAATATGATACCATATTTTCAGGAGAATACCAAGATCGGATCATAGATATTGATATTGTTTCAATTTGTAATCTCTTTTTTTGGTCTAGAAGATTAGAGATTCCGCATGTTAAACATTTACATCAAAGGGACTTTTCGAGAAAATTATTAGAGCAGTTAGAATAAATACAAACAACACTTATATGAAATTAAATTTATTATGGGCATTAGCACTGCCTCTATTGTCTTGGGCTCAGCAGAGTCCAATATCAGATGGTTCTAATATAGAAGCTTATTCTTCTAGATCTGGAAAGGTTACTAAGTTCGATAACGCATCAAGACTATTTAAAGACTGGTCAGTGTCCGTAGGTGGTGGAGGTACTTTTATGCATGCTGCAGACGTTAATTCTTTTTATGATGGAAAAGTAAATTTTGGGTGGAATGCCTATGCAAGTTTAGACAAACAGATCACGCACACTTTTGGGATGAGCTTTCAATACCAAATGGGTAAAACTAATCAGAAAGCATTGCTGCCTGGTGCCGCTGGCGTTGCTGCAGGTGTGGCTACTGCATGGACTAAATATCGACAGATTTCTATCTTGGGCGATATTAATTTATCAAACCTATTGAGAAGGGTAGACAATAATTCTACTTATCGGTGGGCATTACACGGGTATGGTGGGGTAGGTCTGCAAGGATATGATACCTTGTTATTAGATAATGATATGTCTAGGTACAGTATAAGCCCACGAAGAATACCCGTTCAAATTGAACAGGAATTGCGTTTTGATACCTTCTTTTTTCAATTAGGAACAGGTTTAAAGTATAATCTATCCAAATTGATTGATGTAGAAGCGAGAGCAATGTATATAATTAGTGGTGATGACTCATTTGATGGAGGTGGCTTTGGAAAAAATGGAATTCCTCGCTATAATGCAATCGTTCATGGTCATTCGGATAACTTATTTTCAGTGAATTTAGGTTTATCGTTCAAATTAGGAAATCATGATACGCATTTAACTTGGGTGGATCCTTTAAGAGATATTAACAATAGAATCAATATTTTGACCAATCAAAAAACTGATTTGGTTGTGTGTGAAAATGGCGATTTAGACGATGATGGAGTATGTGACGATTGGGACAGACAACTTGATACTCCTCGTGGTGCAAGGGTAGATGGCGCGGGAATTGCATTAGATATGGATCTTGACGGTGTTGCAGATCTTTATGATAAATGTGTAACAGTACCTGGGCCAGTAGAAAATGATGGTTGCCCTACAAACGTTAATAAATAATAAAATTAGCACTGTTAAGAAGTTTAAATTTAGTAATTTTGTAGCCTGCTAGTAATAATTAAAAATAAATAAGAATATGAAACTACATTTAACAAGTATTGCGTTGGCTTTAGTACTACCTGCTTCTGTTTTTGCACAGGATACTATATCAACCTCTACAGGGAATTACCCCAACAGTTATACGTCAGGTTCTGCAAATGTTTCACCGTTTACTCAAGAATCTAAAAGATTTAATGATTGGGCTATTTCTGCTGGAGCAGGAGTGCCATTAATGCAATCATCAGATTTAACCTCTATTAAAGGTTATGGTGCAGGAAAAAATTTATATGGCTGGTCTGCTTATTTAAGTGTAGACAAAGCGATAAATCATACTTTTGGTTTAAAACTTCAGTATGACAAAGGAGAATCAAGACAAGGTTTTGTAAATACTAAAGATCATGTAGCTGCTACAGCAGGTGATGGTGCAAGAACGCAATATGATGCGATTTCTCTTTTAGGAGATATTAACTTTTCTAATCTAATGAGAAGAGTAGATAATAATTCCCCTTTTAGATGGGCACTTCATGGTTATGCAGGTGTTGGTACTTTAGCTTATAGAGCTTATAGACAAGATCAAGGTCCGACATACAATCAAGCTTTAATAACTGAAGTTAAACCTTTCAATTTTGGAAGTTTATTTGGACAGGCTGGTGCGGGACTTAAATTCCGTGCGACAAAATCATTGGATTTTGAAGCAAGAGGTATGTATATCTATACAGGTGATGACACCTTTGATGGTGCAAGAAGTACTTCAGTTAATGATAATGTTTCTGACAACTTAATTAATGTCACTTTAGGTGCAACATTAAATTTAGGAAAACATGAATCTCACTTATTCTGGCACGATCCTCTTCAGGAAATGTATTGGAAATTAGACGTTTTGGACAATAAAAATCAGGATGTTGAAGTGTGTAAAAAAGGAGATGCCGATAACGATGGTGTTTGCGATGATTGGGACAGACAATTAGATACTCCTGCTGGAGCAAGAGTTGATGGAGCTGGTGTTGCCCTTGATACAGATTTGGACGGTGTAATTGATTTATATGACAAATGTGTAACTGTGCCTGGTACTATCGAAAATAACGGTTGTCCAACCGGTGGATCTGCGATCGTTTCAGATAATACAAGAACTTTAGAAGGAATCGAATTTGATTTGAATTCTGACAGAATTTTACCATCAAATACTCCGATACTTAGTAACGCTGTTAGCTACATTAATTCTTCAGATGGTTCTTACAATGTTATAGGTGGTACTGATACTAGAGGTACCGCAGATTACAATCAGAAATTATCAGAAAGAAGAGCAAATAATGTTAAAAACTATTTAATCCAAAATGGTGCAAACTCAGGTAAACTGAATGCGATAGGAAGAGGGGAATCAAGCCTTAAATATCCAGAATGTGATCCAGCTACTAAATGTCCAGAATGGAAAAATAGAGCCAACAGAAGAGTTTACTTCGAAGGAAAATAATATTTATTAAATTAATAAATATAGAAAGAAAGTCACGTTTATCGTGGCTTTCTTTGTTTTATGAAATTTGTTTCTGTAATTTTACTTCATGATCTCTTCTCAAGATTTTTCAATTTTAAAAAAGCAGACCCTAAAACATTTTTGGGGTTATGACGAGTTTAGAGATGCACAAGAAGAAATCGTTAACGTTATTATAGAGGGGAAAGATGCAGTGGTTTTGTTACCAACAGGGGGAGGAAAATCTTTATGTTACCAACTTCCCGCTCTCATTCTGGAAGGAACATGCATCGTAGTTTCACCACTTTTAGCTTTAATGAAAGATCAGGTTTTCCAGATGAAAAACCGAGGTATAGAAGCAGAATATCTTTCTGCAGAATTAGATGATTTTGAAGCAGAAATTATCTTCAACCGGTGCAAAGATGGATTGACGAAATTACTTTATGTATCACCAGAACGACTTACGAACCGATTTTTTTTACAAAATATAGAAGAGATCCAGGTGTCATTTATTGCGGTTGATGAAGCGCATTGTATTTCGGAGTGGGGACAGGACTTTCGACCAAGTTACCAACATATTAAAGGGTTTAGAGAATTATTGCATAGAATTCCATGTGTAGCGCTTACGGCGACTGCTACCCCAAAGGTTTTAGTTGAAATTCAGTCAAAACTAAATTTAAAAAATCCCGAAATTTTTCAAAAGACATTTAGAAGGGAGAATATAAAAATTGTTTCTGATCAGATTGCCGATAAGTATGAGAGAATAAAGAATCTACTCACTTATAATAATGCATCCGGAATTATTTATGTAAGGACGAGAAAGGAAGCGGAAGAATTATGCAGTTATCTGCACAGAAATCAAATTAACAATGTAGATTTTTTTCACGCTGGGATTCCTTTTAAAGAGAAAAATGCCAAGCAACAACGCTGGATCAACAGTCCAAATCAAGTCTTGATCTCTACCAATGCTTTTGGGATGGGAATTGATAAAGAGAATGTTCGTTTTATTATCCATTTTTCACCAGCAGCATCTATTGAGAATTATTATCAGGAAATTGGAAGAGCAGGCCGAGATGGTAAAGAATCCTATGCGTTTTTACTGTGGAATGAACAGGAACTTAAAAATTTCGATCAGCTTTTATCCTATCAAATACCTTCTAAAGCAGAATTTAAAAATATAGTTTCCTATCTATATTCTACTTTTCAAGTCGCAGAAAATGATTTACCGGAAAATGTTTTTCAACTGCATATTCAGCGTATTCAGGCTTTTACCAAAAGTTCGCTGGCAAAGATTAGAAATGTACTCAATTTTCTGCACCATCAAGAAATAATTTTATACAATACGCAAAATGCATTATCATCTATAGAATTAAAAATTTCTCCAGAGGAAATAGATCTGCTCCCACGAAAAGATGCTTATTTCATTGAATTATTATTGCGGAATATTTCTGGTTTTGCAACGCATAAAGTGATGTTTAGCGAGAAGAATTTTAGCAATAAAATCCAGTCTGATCAGCATTTGGTTAAAGAACGATTACGAGAACTTCAAAAGAAAGGACATTTTGATTATATCGATGGTGCTTTGTCGAGTGTTAAATTTTTGAAACATCGAGACCATCGTGCAACCGAAGGGAAATATTGGAATCTCTTTCTACAGATTCAGAAAAATAAAATTCAGAAATGGGAAGAAATGAAATTCTTTGTACAAAATAATGATTTTTGCAAAATGAAACTCGTCTTGTCCTACTTTGGTGAAAAAAATGTCAGGAATTGTGGGCAATGTTCGGTCTGTGAAAAGCAAAAAGAAAATGTTTTCGGACGCGATATTTCTGCACAGATTTTAGAACTTTTGAAAAATTCCCCAGCTAATGTGGAAGAGATTACGATACGGTTAAATTATTTTTCGAAAGAAAATATTTTAGAGAATCTCATTCATCTTTTAGATGCTGGAAAAGTGAAAATGCTTAATTTCCGGACCTATGCCTACAATCATGATTAATTAACAGTTCTAAAATCCAACAATTCTAATTTAAATGAAATCATTAAAAGTCCTTTTCTTCGGAACTCCTGAATTTGCAAAAACATCACTACAAGCGATACACGAATCTTCACATGAAGTAGTGGGCGTCGTAACCGTTGCCGATAAAGCAAGTGGGAGAGGACAGAAAATTAATCAGTCTGCAGTAAAGATCTTTGCGACCGAAAATAATTTACCTGTTTTCCAACCAGAGAAATTACGAAATACAGACTTTCTAGAAGAGATAGCGCAATTAAATGCTGATGTTTTTGTGGTGGTAGCTTTCAGAATGATGCCTAAAGTTTTATTTGAAATGCCAGAACTTGGTACTTTCAACCTGCATGCATCTTTACTACCGGATTATCGTGGTGCGGCACCCATTAATTATGCGGTAATCAATGGAGAGAAAAAAACAGGTGCCACTACTTTTTTTATCAATGAAAAAATTGATGAAGGAAATATTCTTTTACAAGATGAAATTGAAATTTCAGCCGACGAAAATGCTGGAGAATTACATGATCGTTTAATGGAAATGGGTGCAAAATTAGTGGTTAAAACCCTCGATGGATTAGCGGAGAATTCGATTACAGAAAAGGCCCAACCGGAAGTTTTACATCCGAAGAACGCTTTTAAAATATTCAAAGAAGATACTCGAATTAACTGGACTCAAGATTCAGAAACCGTTCGTAATTTTATACGCGGAATGTCCCCTTATCCAGCCGCATTTACAACCGTAAAAATTGGTGAAGAAGAGAAAGTTTTAAAAATATACAAAGGGAAAGTTGAGATGGTGTCGCATCAAAATTCGCCTGGCGTTTTAGAAATTAATAAGAATGAATTCAAAATTTTCACCAACGATGGTTGTTATTTCCCTTTAGAAGTACAATTAGAAGGGAAGAAAAGGATGAGTGTAAAAGATTTTTTAAATGGATTCCAACAGTATGATCAAATATCCCAATTGTAAATCTTTGATTTCTATTTTTCAGTAACATGCGACGCTCATAGAAGTCGCGAAGGTTGTAACTAGGTTTAATCCATCTTAGAAGCTTACAGTAAGGTTCAGAGGGTAATTCTCTGCCATTAGTACTGCCGTAATCTTTGTAACAATTTACAATGAATTGATAATATTTAATACAATGCAGGATATTCGTACGACGAGCGTACTTAAATTTCCTTCTTATTACCGATTAAAAAAATCTCTTTCTAAAAAATAGAAAGAGATTTGTATTTATTATAAAACTTAGAATTAAGTAAGACTTACTCTTACAAATCCTAATACTTTTAAATCATTGTTTACTGATTTTACATAATCAGCAACTGAAACACTTGAATCTTTAATGAAAGATTGGTGTACCAAAGTGTTGTCCTTGTAGAATCTCTGCATTTTACCTTTAAGGATATTATCGATAATATTTGCAGGTTTTCCTTCTTTAGTTAATAATTCTCTTTCGATTTCTAATTCTTTATCGATCGTCTCTTGAGAAACCATAGTTTCATCCAAAGCAATAGGATTCATTGCTGCAACTTGCATAGAAACAGATTTTGCAACTTCCGCCGCACCATCAACCTGCTCAGAAAGAGAAGTAATGGCTGCGATTTTATTTCCTGCGTGAATGTAAGCTCCTAAAAAAGGACCTTCAATTCTTTCGAAAGAACCGATTTCAATTTTCTCACCGATTACACCTGTTTGCTCGATTAATTTTTCTGCAACAGTCATTCCGTGGAAATCTGAAGCCAAAAATTCTTCTTTGCTTGCATAAGCAACAGCTTGTTGTGCTAGTTCGTGCGCAATTTCTACAAAAGCATCATTTTTTGCAACGAAATCTGTTTCACAATTCAAAGCAATGATCGCTCCCATCGTGCTATCTTCATTCAATTTTGCAATTACAGCACCTTCGTGAGAATCTCTATCAGCTCTGTTAGCCGCAACCTTTTGTCCTTTTTTTCTTAGGTTATCAATTGCTTTGTCGAAATCTCCTTCTGCTTCAACTAATGCTTTTTTGCAGTCCATCATTCCTGCGCCTGTAATGTTTCTTAATTTAGCCACATCTGCAGCAACTGGTGTATACATATTTTATCTTTTATATTAAAAATTGATTAGATTTGCTTTGTTTTTAAGCGTTGCAAAGATAATAAATTTCGTACAAACTAAAAAGTACATTGTAGCGTTATATAAAATTTTTAAAATACTAAAAATTAATTTGTTAATGAAAAAACTACTCTTATTATTTGTTTTCCTTTTCTCGGTTTATTCATTTTCTCAATCAAAATATACCGTTGCTCAGGTTGAAAAAAGCACAGATGCCCAGGTTATTGCAAATTTTGTTAAATATAACCCAGATCATCCGAAAACTCCTGAATTTAAAAGAAAACTCTTTGCGGTGATTAATAATGATAAATCGCCCAAAAAACAGGCAAATGTTGCTAAACCAACAGTTGCACCAATTAATACCAAGAAACTGGAGAAGGAAGTAAATCGGGATGTAGCGAAAAACGGAACCAATATAAAACATAAACGTACAGAAGATCTGCTCAACCATCTTTTTAATACCGATCCTAGTAGCAAGACTGCTTACGTACAAATTGTTAATAAATCAAAATGCAATTTAATTGTTAAAATCAGCGGAAGAAGATTTTATAATTTAGACGTTCCAGCTAATAATCAGAATTTTATTTTACTGGATAAAGGGAGCTATACCATAACGACTTCTGTTTGTGATGCACAATATTCCTCTACAAAAAAGATAGGAAAAGATGTTGTGATCACCTTAAATGCACCTAAGTAACTTTTTTACTTTTGAAATTGATGGAAATCTTTGGTGAGTTCCAAATATTCATCGGTGTAGACTCTAGGCAACTTTTCAACTGTGAGTTCAGTTGTTTTTATTTCTCTCTCCTCGAAACCAAATTCTAAAATCAATCTTTGTGGTTTTGATTTAAGAATGCCATGTATTATAACTTTGTGGTGGAGAGATAATCCGTGCCGCTTACAAGCCGCTATAAATTGGTCTTCTGATTCAGCAGGAATAATTACAGATAAAATACCTTTATGACTTAACAACGATGCAGACTTTGAAATTAAATTTTCAAAGGTAAGTTCTTTTTGTTGTCGTGCGATATCATCCTTTTCAGAGCTGTTTATTTCGAAATAAGGTGGGTTTGAAACAATTAAATCGATCTTCTCAGTCGCTGTAAAAAACTTGAAATCCTTTAAAACAACTTCTAGTCTTTGGTGAAATGGTGTGTTTTCAAAATTTTCTTTCGCAAGGTGGACTGCGTTTTCGTTAATGTCGATTCCTAAAATTTTTACTTCCTTATTTCTTTGTGCTAACATCATTGAAATAAGCCCTGTTCCCGTCCCTACTTCAAGAATTGTTTTACAACCTTTTATGGACGCCAATGCACCCAGTAAAACGCCGTCTGTACCAACACGAAATACTTCTTTTGATTGCTGAATACTAAATTTTTTAAAGTGAAAAGGTTTCATTTAAAGGATTGATAGAAAATAGAAATTATAGATTGCCAGAATTGAAGATAATTAGACGTTTGTCGGTAATAAAATAGTGAAGGTTGTTCCTTTGCCAATTTCAGACTTTACGGTAATTTCGCCCTGGTAATCTTGAACCATTTTACGAACCATAGTTAATCCAAGTCCCATACCGCTTGATTTAGAGGTGAAATTAGGCTCAAAAATCCTTCCATAAAGTTCTTCTGGAATACCTACACCATTATCTTCAACAGTGATTACGATTCTTTTTTGCCTTTGTTCCACATCTACATTAATGATGTTTTCACGCTCGTCATCACTGGCTTGCTGTGCATTAGAAACTAAGTTGGTAATGATTCGTGATAAGTAGATCTTATCCATTTCGACCATTATTTTATTTCTATTCGTATGGAAATAAATCTTTTCATCACTAAAAATGCGGATAATATCTTTAATCTCTTTATTCAGTTCGAATTGTTCATTGTTTTTGTCAGGAAGCTGTGCAAACTGAGAGAATGCATTAGCTACGGTAGCAACCAAGTCAATTTGATCAACCATCGTCTTGCTCATTCGTTTCACTTTCTCCATTATTTCCGGATCGGCTGGATCAAATTTTCTTTCAAAATTTTGAATGGTCAATTTCATCGGTGTTAGCGGATTTTTAACCTCATGTGCAACTTGCTTGGCCATTTCCCGCCACGCTTCTTCTTTTTCTTTAAAGCTTAGCCGTTCTTTCTGCTCTTTGATTTGTAAAATCATTTTGTTGTAAGCTTTCACCAATTGATTCAGTTCATCGTTCTGATAATACCTAATGGGCTGTGGGTTATTTTCAAATAAGGTGATGCGATTGATAAGGTCAGAGAATTTAGTAACTGCTTTAGTAAGATTATTAGAGATTATCCAACTTAACCAAATGCCGAACGCAATCACAAATATATTAACAATGAAAATGTAATTAAGATATTTGTTGAAGACACTTACATAGGAAGAATCATTATGATAATACGGAAAATAAACAATTGCGATAGGTTCTAACATGTTGTTTTTAAGCAACATGTATGAAGAAGTGACATTGGAATCTGTATTGTCATCATAGGTTTGGAAATCAACTCTACGATCGCTTTTAAGAACGCGGTTAATGACCTCTAAAGGAATTTTTTTCATCGCAATAAGGTTCACGTCTTTATTTGAGATTAAAAACTTTCCTTCTAAATCATAGATAATGATATCTTGATTGTTAATATCTGCGATTTCGAAAATCTCATTTGATAAAATTAAAGGGAGGTCAGAAGTCTGGGCTTGAGTATGGCTTACTGCATAGTCAAGAGCGGACATAAGCGATTCTGATCGCTTTTGTAAATCAGTTCTACTTTGTTCAGTTGCATTATTTCTTAAAATAAAATAAGATAATATAGAGGAGCTGGTTATGCTAAGAAAGCATATCAGGAGAAATCCCCAAAAAACCCTATTTCTTAAACTAAAACCTTTGTATTTAGTGAACGGCATTTTTTTTCAGTAATTTATTTACATATTTTCCAATAATGTCGAATTCAAGATTTACGGTATCACCAATTTTTAAATTTTTCATATTTGTGAAGTCCCAGGTATAAGGAATAATCGCCACAGAGAAATCGTTAGCACCACTTTCAGCAACAGTTAGACTTATTCCATTTACGGTAATTGAACCTTGCGAAACTGTAGTATATTCATCGGTTTCCTGATAAGCGATGGTTATTAAAAAGCTACCATCTACATCTTTTATGTTTTTTACTATTCCTGTTTTATCAACATGGCCTTGAACAAGATGACCATCTAATCTCCCATCAAACTTCAAACAACGTTCCAAATTCACTTCTGTTCCAATATTCCACTTTCCAAGATTTGTTTTCTCTAAGGTTTCCTTGATAGCGGTGACTTTGTAATTAGTGTCATTAATTTCCACGACCGTAAGACAGCAGCCGTTATGCGCTAGACTTTGGTCGATCTTTAATTGTTGGGTAAAGAGGCAGTTCAGTGTGAAATCAATATTGCTTTCATTCTGCTGTATTGCTTCTACGATTCCGGTTGTCTCTACAATTCCTGTAAACATATAGTAACTATTTCAAAAAAAATTTATCTAAAATAAAGGCTTTACGTAGAATTTAAATAAAGTAAAATTGTTAAACCTAATTTTATTAAATTTGTAAAATTCTATTAATTTTCAAAGATAACAAAAATGAGTCCGAAACAGCATAAAATCAAAGTAGGAATTTCTATTGGTGACTACAATGGGATCGGCCCCGAAATCATTATGAAATCTCTAAAGGATAAAGCAATTACTGATTTTTTTACACCAATTATTTTCGGTTCTGGGAAATTGTTTACTTATCAGAAGAACATATTTAAATTGCAGCATAACTTTAATTATATTACTGAAGTTTCTCAAGCTCAAGACGACAAGATCAATATGGTCAATCTTTGGAAAGACAATGTAAACGTTGACTTAGGAACTCCAACCGAGGAATCAACTAAAATGGCGATTGAATCCCTAGAGGCGGCAACAAACGCGCTGATGAGTGGTGAGATTGACGTATTGGTAACTGCACCGATCAACAAAGAGGAAATGATGAAGTATGGTTTTCAACATGCTGGTCATACCGGATATCTGGAAGAGAAATTTGGTAAAAAAGGATTGATGTTTTTGGTAACTGATGATTTAAAGGTTGCTGTTTCTACCCATCATATTCCGGTTGCAAATGTGGCCGAAAATATTTCGAAAGATAAAATTAAAAAACAGATCAAGCTTTTGAATCAATGTTTAATTGAAGATTTTTGTATTGAGAGACCTAAAATCGCAGTCCTTGGATTAAATCCTCATGCTGGTGATGGTGGCGCAATCGGTAGAGAAGAAATTGAAATTATTGAACCTGCGATCCGTGAATTATTTGAGAATGGTATTTTGGCTTTTGGGCCCTTTCCTGCAGACAGTTTTTTTCAGCCCAGTAAATACCACAACTTCGACGCTGTTCTAGCGATGTACCACGATCAAGGTTTGGCACCTTTTAAAACTTTAGCTTATGAAGAAGGAGTGAATTACACCGCTGGCTTACCTTTTATTAGAACTTCACCCGATCATGGAGTAGCGTATGATATAGCCGGAAAAAATATTGCGGATGAACAAAGTTTTAGTGAAGCGATATTTACAGGAATAAAAATCTTTAAAAATAGAACTGAATATAACGATTTGATGAATAATCGCATGAAACCGCGCCGAAACTCCTCTAACAACAATGTTGAGGAAGATTTACCCATCGATCGTGCGTAGTAATTTGTCCCAAAAGATAATTACTTCGGATTTGTTTTCAATTTAATTTGTAATATTAAAAAAAATGCATATTTTTGCACACTCAATTTATGGACAAGTTTAGAAACTACGATATTGTGTTTTCAGGGCTAAAAAACGGGAAACACGAGTTCAGATTTGAGATAGATAAGGTGTTCTTTCAACTTTTCGATACTGAACAGGAATTTACAGAACCTAAAATTGTGGCTACGATCCTCATGGATAAGCATACCACCTTTTTAGAACTGTGGATTAAGACTGTGGGAACAGTTAATTTAGTTTGTGATCTCACAAATGAAAATTTTGATCATCCCATAGAGCATGAAATTGAAGTGTTGGTAAATTTCGGAGAAGAATTTGATGATAGCAATGGTGATGTAATTACCATACCTAGAACAGATCACGCGTTCAACGCAACGCAGTTGATTTATGAAGATGTTATGTTATCAATTCCGATGAAGAAAGTTTCACCAAATATTTCAGATAATGATTTAGAAATATTAGAGCAGTTTAGTCCAAAAGAAGATATAGAAGAAGAACCGGAAAGTGACCCAAGATGGGAAGCTTTGAAGAAGTTAAAAGATAAAAATTAAATAGTTTAAAATGATGAGCATTGTGCAAATTAATACTCATCGCTCATCAAATTAAAAAATTATTAGAAAATGGCACATCCAAAGAGAAGACAATCGTCAACAAGAAGAGATAAGAGAAGAACACATTACAAAGCTGTAGTTCCTCAATTAGCAAAAGATGCAACTTCAGGTGAAATGCACCTGTACCATAGAGCACACTGGCATGAAGGAAAATTATACTACAGAGGTAAAGTAGTAATTGATAAAGAAGTAGCAACTGCGGACGAAAACTAGGGTAAAATACTTAGAAATACTTCGTTTTTATACATAAACCACTCAATTTTTACAATTTTGAGTGGTTTTTTGTTGTTTTTTATTATCTTTGGCATTATAAATAAATACTAATTATATGGACATTAAAGACATCCAAAATCTTATTAAATTCGTGTCTAAAGCTGAGGTTTCAGAAGTAAAATACAAAACCAAAGATTTCGAAATTACCATCAAAACTCCGCTTGGAGGAAGTGAAACTAACTATATGGCTTCACCAGCGGTTTATCATACAGCTCCACAACAAGCTCCTGCTGCAGCGCCAGCAACCAATGCCCCTGCAACTCCTTCCGCAGAAGAAAAAGCTGCAGATGACAGTAAGTTTATTACCATTAAGTCTCCAATGATTGGAACGTTCTACAGAAAACCATCTCCAGATAAAGATTTATTTGTAAATGTGGGTGATGAAATTAAAGAAGGAAAAGTGGTTTGCGTAATTGAAGCAATGAAACTATTCAATCAGATTGAGTCTGAAGTTTCAGGAAAAATTGTAAAAGTTTTAGTAGATGACGCTACACCGGTTGAATATGACCAACCTTTATTCTTAGTTGATCCGTCTTAAATTTAGATATTAGATTTTAGATATTAGATGTTAGATTAAAAACTACATCTTTTTTCATTATCAAATTATCACATTATCTAATTATCAAATTTAAAAGTATGTTCAAAAAAATACTAATCGCCAATCGCGGCGAGATTGCAATGCGGATTCTTCGTACTTGCAAAGAAATGGGAATCAAAACCGTTGCTGTATATTCTACCGCCGACAAAGATAGTCTTCATGTAAGATTTGCAGATGAAGCTGTTTGTATTGGTCCCGCCATGAGCAAGGATTCTTATCTTAAAATTCCAAATATTATTTCAGCGGCGGAAATTACTAATGCTGACGCTATTCACCCTGGTTATGGATTTTTATCTGAAAATGCTAACTTCTCTAGAATTTGCCAGAAAAACGGGATCAAGTTTATTGGTGCTACTCCTGAACAAATTGATAGAATGGGTGATAAGGCCAATGCAAAAAAAACCATGAAAGAAGCTGGAGTACCGTGTGTACCGGGCTCTGATGGATTGATTGATTCTTTCGAACACGCCATAGAAATTGCTAAAGAAGTCGGTTATCCGGTGATGATTAAAGCAACCGCAGGTGGAGGTGGAAAGGGAATGCGTGCCGTGTGGAAACAAGAAGATATGAAGGAGCATTGGGAATCTGCAGTTCAGGAAGCAGTCGCTGCTTTCGGAAATGGTGGGATGTATATGGAAAAACTGATCGAGGAGCCACGTCATATTGAGATTCAAATTGCTGGTGATCAGTATGGAAAAGCATGTCACTTATCAGAAAGAGATTGTTCTGTACAAAGAAGAAATCAGAAGTTGACTGAAGAAACACCATCGCCATTTATGACCGATGAGCTTCGTCAGAAAATGGGTGATGCAGCTGTGAAAGCTGCGGAATATATTGGTTACGAAGGAGTTGGGACGATTGAGTTTTTGGTAGATAAACATAGAAATTTCTATTTTATGGAAATGAATACCAGAATTCAGGTAGAGCACCCGATTACAGAGCAGGTTGTAGATTATGACTTGGTTCGTGAGCAAATTCTTCTCGCATCAGGAACTGCGATTTCTGGACAGAATTACTTGCCAAAACTCCATTCAATTGAATGTAGGATCAATGCAGAAGATCCTTTTAATGATTTTAGACCTTCCCCAGGAAAAATCACGGAATTGAATATTCCAGGAGGACACGGTATTCGTGTAGATACGCATGTTTACTCAGGGTATACCATTCCTTCCAATTATGATTCAATGATTGCAAAATTGATCACCACGGCTCAGACTCGTGATGAGGCTATCGCAAAAATGAAACGGGCACTGGAAGAATTTTATATTGAAGGTGTAAAAACGACCATTCCTTTCCATAGGCAATTAATGGAAGATGAAGATTATTTAGCTGGAAATTACACCACTAAATTCATGGAAGATTTTAAAATGGATAAAAAATTTGATAACTAGTCCAGTCAATTTATAAAAAGAAATGCCTCTTTTGGGGCATTTTCTATTTATAAATTTCAATAATAAGTAGTAAATTTGTAAAAAGTAGTTTTATGTCAGCAACAGCGAAAAATTCTCAGTATTATATTGATTTAGAAAACGATCACGGCGCTCATAATTATCACCCACTTCCTGTGGTTTTAGAGAAGGGCGAAGGAGTATTTGTTTGGGATGTAGAAGGAAAAAGATATTATGATTTTCTTTCAGCCTATTCTGCAGTGAACCAAGGTCATTCTCATCCGAAAATTTTAGAAGCGCTTATCGATCAAGCTAAGAAATTGGCTTTAACATCCAGAGCATTCTATAATTCAAATTTGGGAGAATATGAAAAAATGATTACTTCACTCTTTAAATTTGACAAAGTTCTACCGATGAATTCTGGAGCGGAAGCGGTAGAGACGGCGGTGAAGTTAGCAAGAAAATGGAGTTATGAAGTAAAAGGTATTGCTGAAAACGCTGCCAAGATCATCGTTTGTGAAAATAATTTCCACGGAAGAACGACTACAATTGTATCTTTCTCAAATGATCCTGATGCCAGTAATAATTATGGACCTTTTACTCCAGGATTTATTAAAATACCATATAACGATCTTCAAGCTTTAGAAGAAACTTTAAAAAACGATGCTCCCAATATTGCAGCATTCTTAGTGGAACCTATTCAGGGTGAAGCTGGAGTTTATGTTCCTGATGAAGGTTATTTAAAAGCTGCTTCAGATTTATGTAAAAAATACAATGTTCTTTTCATTGCAGATGAAGTACAAACAGGGATCGCAAGAACAGGAAGACTAATCGCTTGTCATCATGAAGATGTTCAACCGGATATACTGGTTTTAGGGAAAGCAATTTCTGGTGGAATGTATCCTGTGTCTGCAGTTTTAGCAAACAATAATATTATGAATGTTATCCATCCTGGACAACACGGTTCTACCTTTGGAGGTAACCCTATTGCATGTGCTGTCGCAATGGCGGCTCTGAAAGTTGTTGAAGAGGAGAAATTGTCAGAACGTGCTGAAGAATTAGGAAATTTATTCCGTTCTGAGATAGAGAAAGTGATTGTAAAATCAGATTTAATTACCAAAGTTAGAGGAAAGGGATTGTTGAATGCTATTTTGATTAATGATACGCCAGAAAGTTCTACAGCCTGGGAAATTTGCCTGAAACTAAAAGAAAATGGTTTACTTGCTAAGCCAACTCATGGAAATATTATCAGATTGGCACCCCCATTAGTTATAACAAAAGAGCAACTTCTGGATTGTGTTGCGATTATTGAGAAAACGGTTCTGGAATATAAGAAGTAGTTATGGGAATATCTGTGGTTATAAATACCTACAACGCTGAATTGCATTTTGAAAAGGTATTGCAATGCGTGCAGGATTTCGATGAGATTTTAATTTGCGATATGGGAAGTGATGATCGTACGATTGAAATTGCCCATAGATATAACTGTACTATTTTACCACATGAGAAATTAAATTTTGTAGAACCTGCAAGAAATTTTGCAATTCAAAGTGCAAAAAACGAGTGGGTTCTTTTATTAGATGCTGATGAAATCGTTTCCGAGGATTTAAAGACTTTTTTATATGAATATAAAGATAATGTCGATGGGAATGTTTGTCTAGCAATTCCTCGAAGAAATTATTTTTTGGGGAAATTTATGAGATCTGCCTATCCTGATTACGTGTATCGTTTTTTTAGGAAAGATTTTATTTCTTGGCCGGAATTTATTCATTCAAAACCAGAAATAAATGGGAAAACCCTAAAGGTCAATCCCAAAAATTTACAGTTTGCAATAGAACATTTGGCTAATGACTCGGTCTCGACAATCTTGCAGAAAAATAATAATTACTCGACAGCTGAGATCACCAAAAGACTAGGAAATAAAGTAACAATAAGTAAACTTATATTTTCTCCTTTTTTTTGGTTTTTTAAATATTACTTTATAAAGAAAGGATTTTTAGACGGAAAAGAAGGATTAATCTTTGCAATTTTGAAATCTCAGTATAAATTTGCTACGTTGGCAAAATTGGTAGAGTATAAAAGAAAATAAATGACTGTTTCGGTAATTGTTTCAACGTATAACTGGCCGGAAGCTTTAGAATTATGTCTCCAAAGTTTGATGGAGCAATCTGTAAAGCCAGAGGAAATTATAATTGCGGATGACGGTTCTACAGGATCTACGAAGGAAATAATTGATCATAACAGAAAAATTTATTATAATACAATACTACATGTCTGGCACCCGGATGATGGGTTTAAATTGGCAGAAATTAGAAATAAAGCAATCAAAGTTTCTAGTGGAGATTATATCATACAGATTGATGGTGACGTTATTTTACATCAAGACTTTATAAAGGATCACAAGACTTTTGCAAAACGGAATTCTTTCATAAAAGGTAGAAGGCTTATGATTGGGAAAATTAAAAGTAATAAGCTTTTGCAAAAAAAATCAATTTCCATTTCTTTTCTAAGCTCGGACATTAAAATGAGGGAACATGGTATTCGAATTCCATTTTATAATCAAATTTTTGAAAGTAAAGAAGAGAATTCAGCAGACGGCATTTTGGGTAGCAATATGGCTTTTTGGCGTAATGATTTTGTAAAAGTAAATGGATATAATAATCTTCTGAAAGGATGGGGAGCTGAAGATAAAGAAATCGCTCAACGTTTTGTCAATCTGGGATTAGTAAAAAGGAAACTAAAATTTGGAGCGATACAGTATCATATTTTCCATAAAGAAAGTGATAAAACCAATCATGACGATCAGGTTGAAAAGATTGAAAACTTGAAAGCTTCTAAAGAAACAGTTTGTGAAAATGGCCTTCTCCAAATTCAAAAAGATTATATAATCTATGGGTAAAACGGCTCTTATAAGTATAATAATTCCGTGCTATAACAGTGCATCTACGATTTCGAAATGTCTGACATCCGTCATTTCCCAAAGTTATCAAAATTTAGAAATAATAGTTGTTGATGATGGTTCTACCGATAATACTTTAGAAATTTTAAAAAATTTTGAGGAAACAGATTCGAGGATAATTATTATTAATCAAAAAAATTCGGGAGTATCGAAAGCTAGAAATGTAGGAGTTGAAATTGCATCCGGAGAATATATTTGTTTTGTAGATTCTGATGACTGGGTTGAGAAAGAATATTGTTCTTTATTGTATGAAATTATTGTAGAAAATAATGCCGACATTAGTATTGCCGGCGCTTTTTTAGAAAATGGAGATATAAAGTATAATAATAAAGCACAGGTCTTTGATGATTCACTTGAAATTTATGATAAACAAACAGCACTCAAATACTTGTTGGAAGATAAAGTAATACAAAGTCAACCTTGGGCTAAACTTTATAAATCTCACCTGTTGAAAAATACATCTTTTCCAGAAAATCTGGAAGCCTTTGAAGATTATTTTATCATGTTTCGGATTTTTAACAGTTCAGAAAAAATTGTAAAAATTAGTAAACAAATTTATCATTATGTGCAGTTTGCTGATAGTTTGTCCCACAATCTAACGCCAAAAAGAGCATATCATTTCTTTCTGGCATTAATAGAGGCGTCAAAATTTTTGGAAACGGTGAATATGGATTCAGATTTTAGAAATGCTGTGATTCGTAATATCATCAAAAAATCTTTTATGGTTTTAAAAAGAATAATTCGAAACACTGGATCAAATGAAATGGTTTCTGAAAAAGAAGATATTAGAAAGAGCATGGTTGTATTTTTACAATATTCGCCCTTTAAGATCGGTCTAGAAAACTATCTTTATCTTCGGTTTTTTATTAATTTTTACGAGAAATATATTCGATTTATAAAATTATGAATGTTGAAGAACCATTAATTACGATAATTATTCCGTGTTATAATGCGGAAAATTATATTCATTTCTCGCTTAAATCTGTTCTAAAACAAACATATAAGAATTGGGAATGCTTCTTAATTAATGATGGAAGTAAAGATAATACGGCGCAAATACTGCAGGAATACTCTTTAAAAGATACTCGATTTAAATTTTTGTCTCATGAAAATAAAGGTATTTCTGAAACGCGCAATTTAGGAATGGATAATGCAAAAGGAGATTATTTGTTTTTTTTAGATGCCGATGACTTGATACCTGAAAATGCTTTACAGATATTTATTAATGAAATTGAAGAGGATATTGATGTTATTACCGGAATTACCGTCACAGTAAATGGAGAAAACTTAGAAGAGATTTCTCAACTTCAACATCCAAAGGAAGGTTGCGTTTTGTTTAAAAATAATAATCTGGAAGTTCTGATTTTCGCCATAGAAGCAGGACTCGCGCCAGTGGCACAAAACCGGCTGTACAATAATGAATTTTTGAAAAGAAATAATTTACGATTCAAAAGCGGTATTCTACATGAAGACGAATCATGGTTCTTTGAAGTAATGTTTCGAGCAGAACAGGTAAAATTCATCAACCATAAAACCTATTATTATAGAACTGATAACTCCGAATCTATTACCAAAAACCTTGGGGACAGAAATCTGCAATCTTACCTAATAATTTTGGAAAATATTTTTGAAAATTATTATCGTAACACAACATCTTACAGAAAAGCGGTTGTCGAACGATATTTGCAGTATCTAAAAAAGGTAATTATTGATTTTGCAATTCGGGAGAAAAAGAAACTAAGTGTTGAATGCTTATTGGAATTGACGAAGGTATTAAAAATAGTTCATACGAAAAGTGACCCGTTTTCAATTCTGTCGAAAAAAAATGAAACGTACTATAAAGCACTAAACAAATTATCTTTATTCCCCTTTAATATGATTGAATCTTATTTTTTTAAAAATCCTGTAAACAGCATTAGAAAGCGATACAAATTACTTCAAATAAAATATTTTTTAAAATAGTATTTTTAAAATGTCAAATAGAACTTTTCTTTTAATGATGCCTGATTATTCAGATTTTCCGGATTTATTTGTGAAAAATCTGAAAAAGGAAGGTTTCTGCCCCTATTTAATTACAGATAATCCGTCGAAATTCAGGTACAAAGGTACTCAGCGCATTATTAATTTCTTTCATAAAAATTTTAAACAAAATAAAGATTATAAGAAAAGACTTGTTAAGCAACATAAACTTAAAGAGTATTACAAACAAATTGTAGAAATTGAAGGAGATTTAGATTATGCTCTAGTTATCCGCCCAGATCTCTTTCCAATTAATGTGATTAAAGAATTGGGAAAAAAGGCCAAAAAATTAATTGCATATCAATGGGATGGTCTCGAAAAGTTTCCTGAAGTAAAAAAATATTGTTCTCTATTTGATACTTTTTTTTGTTTTGACTCAGAGTGTGCTGAAAAAAATATAAAACCGATTACTAATTTTTATTTTGATTGTATCCCACCGGTTTACAAAGAATTTAATGATCATAAACCTCGTTTATATTTTCTTGGCCTTTATTGGAAAGGGAGAGAAGCGAAAATTGACAAGTTCATAAAAGAAGTCTCAAAAATTGACGTAGAATTATCTATTATTTTACAATATAATAATCAATCAGAAATAAAGAATACGAGAATAACCTATATAAAGAACCGGATTACGTTTTTAGAAAGTTTGAAGAATGTAGAAAAAGCAGATATTTTACTAGATTTTGTTGATCCTGTACATAATGGTCTTTCTATAAGGTTTTTTGAAGCAATGTATTATAAGAAAAAGATAATTACGGATAATAAAATGGTCAAAAATTACGATTTTTATAATTCAAACAATATCTTTATAATTGATGATAATTACTCACAAATTGAAAATTTTATCAAAATTCCTTACCATGAAATTTCGGATGATATTGTGAAAAGTTATAGTTTTAGTAGTTGGATTGACAAGATTATTCAATAAGTTATTATCTATCTTTTGTTATATTACAAATTTCATATCAACTAAAAATAACAATCCGTTTGAAAAAAACAATCATCCTTATAATTCCAAACCATTTTAAGATTTATAAAGCTTTTTCAGCGAATTTAGAAAAAATGGGATTTGATATAGTATTGCTTTTCACGAGTGATGAAGAGTTCAGATATAAAAGCTTTTCTCAGAGGATTACTAATTTTTTTAGAAAGACTATATTACGTGATAAAAAATATAAGGAAAATCTTAAGAATAAATATGATGATGAATGTTTGACGAAAGCTTTGTCTAATGTTCAGAAAAAGGCTGACCATGCACTTGTTATACGACCTGATTATTTTTCAAAAGAAACCATTCAACTTCTTAAAAAGAAAACAAATCAACTTGTCGCTTATCAATGGGATGGAATCGATCGGTACCCTAAAGTGAAAGATTTAATAGGTGTATTCGACCGTTTCTTTTTATTTGATTTAGATGATTATAAAAAATACAAATCAATTTTTTCTAACGTATTTCCAATCACTAATTTCTATTTCGATTTTGATTCTGCGGACCTAAAAAATTTTAGCGAGAAAGAAAAAAAAGAAGTTTTTTTTATCGGTAGTTTTATTGAGAGTAGAATGGAAGATGTCTTCAATCTAATCAGAATTTTTAATAAATTAGAAATTAGCACAAATATTAATCTTCTATATTTTGACGAGCAATCCCCCCTAAAATACAAGCGAAGTGAAATTAATTTTATTACTAAACCTTTAAGTTATCTTGAGGCTTTAGAAGAGGTTAAAAAATCTAATATTGTTTTAGATTTTGTTGATACTGTACACAATGGATTATCTTTTAGGATTTTTGAAACGCTTTGCTTTTCCAAAAAATTAATTACTAATAATCCTTTGGTGAAAAATTATGATTTTTATTCCCCAAACAATATTTTGGTATGGGAAAAGAGTATTGATGAAGAAAAACTTAAGGAGTTTCTTTCAAAGGACTACGAAATATTAGATAAAGAAATTAAAAATAAATATTCATTTACAAGTTGGATTAATTATATTTTTAAATAAAATAAGGAACATGACCCGCTGAAAATATCAGTAGTAATGCGCACCATCGATGGTGAAAAATTTATTACAAAATTGGTGGACTTTTTACAAAAACACAGAAGAAGATAAAATACCGATTCACTAACTATTTCAGTTTTGAAAAGAAAAATAGACCATTTAAAGACTAAAGAAGTTGCTAAAAATATTCTCGTCAGCTCATGAAAAAATGTAGTGTTATTAGAAACGTTTCCAGATCATCAAAAGAATTTCAAAACCACATTGAAAGTATTTGAAGCAAGACTCCATATTAATAATTCCGAAATGAATAGAAAGTTTGCTTTAATTGTGAAGTTCTTAAATTGGTATAGAATTTTTTAAGTAAAAGACAAATATTACATTACAGCTGAGAAATTATGATCTTATTCAAGTTTTTTTGAACTACCGTGCATAATCATCCTGCAATCTCACGATATCATCTTCTCCGAAATAAGTTCCGGTCTGGACCTCTATAAAAACAAGTAATTCCGAAGATCTGTTTTCAATTCGGTGTTTGGCACCCAATGGAATATGAATACTTTCGCTGTATTTTACATGATGTTCTATACCGTTAAGCACGACAACTGCAGCACCTTGTACGACTGTCCAAAATTCCTGACGATGATGATGGAATTGGTAAGATAAACGATGCCCTGGATCAACTTCGATTCTCTTTAATTTATAATGCATTTCATCTTCCAACACATAGTATTTCCCCCAAGGTCTTTCACCAACTTCTAACATATGATAGTTCTTATTTCTTTTCAACGAATGTAAGCAAAATATTTTTTTAAGATCAGTAATGAAATCAAATTTTCAATATTTTTATTATCAAATTGTGATCTATATCTTTTTGCGTTCAGAATAATCTCTTTTGCCTCTTTTTCATGATCTATATAATATTGAAGTTGGTCTTCCAGATTGTCATAATTTTCATTGATGCCAATGAAATGTTCATCTGATTTTAGTTTTCCTTCCATATACCAGGTTTCCATTTTTAAAGGTGGGGATACCGCAAGGGAGTTTGAAGACATGATCCACTTTAAATTAGTTGCTACATCATTTCCTTCAAGACTTAAGATAAATTTATAATTCAAATGTTTGTCGATTGAAGTTTTTGGTTTAATCCAGTCCTGATTTCCGCCGCTTTTATTAATTTGTCCTATATTACACATTGGATGGTTGAAATATTTTTTATAAAAATCGATTCTATGCTGTTGATAAACTCCAGCCCTACCTATCATCAAATTTTTCTTTGTTTCAAAAGTCTTATCGTCAGATACTGAAACGAAATGTCTTACTTTGTCCAAATTAAGGATGACATTATTCTTATTATCACCATGTATTGGTCGACTCTTAGTGATTTTTGGCGAATCCAAAATGGTATTTACATCACCAAAAGAAAAATCGATTTTTTGGTTTTTCGGAAAATATTTCGTGTATTCTGCCGTGTCGAAATAGTAAGCCTTTGGAGTTTTCGGTTTTGATAGATCTTTGATGGTAGTAGTAATTTGCGATGCATCAAAATCATGATCAAGCTTATTATAATAATCAACTCTCTCCTCAACATTTTTCAACTCTTCTTTCGATAGTTTTTTATAAAGTGAATTAATTATGACGTCGTAATTTTTCGATGGAAATAGTCCTTGGCTAAATCCCTGAATGTAGAATTTAATTTTGTTTTTCTTGTAAACCTTAGTCATGGGGATAAAATTAATTATAATTTAATAAATCAAATCATTTTTCTTTAAATTTGCAACTTAAATTTTAAGGAAAATGAGCAAAGTAAGAGTGCGTTTTGCACCAAGTCCAACAGGACCTTTACATTTAGGAGGAGTAAGAACCGCTTTATACGATTATCTTTTTGCTAAAAACCAAGGGGGTGAATTTATATTAAGAATCGAAGATACCGATACCGCAAGATATGTGGAAGGTGCAGAAGAATATATTATGGAGGCACTGGAATGGTGTGGAATCATTCCTGACGAAAGTCCAAAACATGGTGGCCCTTTTGCGCCTTACAAACAGTCAGAAAGACGGGATATTTACGATAAATATTTAGGAGAAATCTTAAAGACGGATTACGCCTATCTTGCTTTCGACACGACTGAAGAATTGGATGAAGTTCGAAAAGAATTTGAAACAAATGGTGACGTTTTTGCGTATAATTATATTACAAGAAACCGACTAAAAAATTCCTTAACGCTTTCAAAAGAAGAAGTTCAAAAGTTAATTGACGAAAAAGTTCCTTATGTAGTGCGTTTTAAAATGCCGGTGGACAGAATTTTAAATCTTGAGGATATCATCCGTGGAAAATCTTCTGTGAATACCAATACTTTAGATGATAAGGTTTTGGTGAAGAATGATGGGATGCCAACTTACCATTTTGCTAATATTGTAGATGATCACGAAATGGAAATTTCGCATGTCATTCGAGGCGAGGAATGGTTGCCTTCTCTAGGTTTGCATTATTTATTATACGAAGCAATGGGTTGGGAAAAGCCCCAGTTCGCACACTTATCTTTAATTCTGAAACCCGAAGGAAAAGGAAAATTGAGCAAGAGAGACGGTGATAAATTTGGGTTCCCTGTATTTCCTTTAGATTATAAAGATTCAGAAACAGGTAACGTTTCCAAAGGGTATCGGGAGGAAGGATATTTGCCAGATGCGTTTATCAATATGGTTGCATTGCTAGGTTGGAGTCCTGCCAATGATAGAGAGATCTTAACTTTAGATGAGATGGTACAGGAATTTGATTTGCATAAAGTTCATAAAGCAGGTGCGAGATTTAATAAAGAAAAGGCAGAATGGTTCAATCACGAATATTTGGTATCTAGATCTGATGAAGATGTTTTAAAACTTTTGAAAGATTGCAAGGGTCTTGAGTTGAAAAACTGTAGTGATGATAAGCTTTTGCGAATTATATCGCTCATGAAAGAAAGGGCTACTTTCGTAAAAGATATTATTACTGACGGTCAATTTTTCTTTGAAGCACCAGCTGCATATGATGAAAAAGCAGTAAAGAAGTCTTGGAACGAGGCTACAATTGAATTAATGAATGACTTTGCAGTAAAATTGGAAAATTCAGATTTTGAGGTCGATAGCTTAAAAAAGGATATTCATGATTTTGCAGAAAGTAAAAGTGTAGGAATGGGAAAAGTGATGATGCCACTGCGTTTATGCTTAGTTGGAGAATTAAAGGGACCCGACGTTCCAGATATTATGCAAATACTTGGTAAAGAAGAAACTATCGCCAGAATAAAAAATGCAGTGAATAATATTCATTAGTTTCTTATAATTTTCCCTAAATTTGAAAGATAATTTTAATTACTGAAATGGAATACTTAAGTTTTGAACTTCCGATTAAAGATCTGATGGATCAGTATCAAACCTGTTCATTAGTGGGCGAAGAAAGTGGAGTAGATGTAAAGCTCGCTTGCTCGCAGATCGAAGATAAAATTATAGATAAGAAAAAAGAAATTTATCATAATCTTACACCGTGGCAAAGAGTTCAGCTCTCCCGTCATCCTGACCGTCCTTATACTTTAGATTTTATCAAAGGCATAACCGACAAAGACAGTTTCTTGGAACTGCATGGTGACCGAAATTTTGCTGATGATCCTGCAATGATTGGTGGCTTGGCTACCATTGATGGGCAAAGAGTAATGATTATTGGAACCCAGAAAGGAAGAACTACCAAGGAAAGACAGTACCGGAGATTTGGTATGAGTAATCCTGAAGGTTACCGAAAAGCTTTGCGATTGATGAAACTTGCAGAGAAATTTCAAATTCCCGTCATTTCTTTAATTGATACGCCTGGTGCTTATCCTGGTTTAGAAGCTGAAGAGCGAGGACAAGGCGAAGCTATTGCTCGAAATATTTTCGAAATGACCATGTTAAAAACACCTATTTTTGTCTATATAATTGGTGAAGGAGCAAGTGGCGGAGCATTGGGAATTGGAGTTGGAAATAAGGTTTACATGCTGGAAAACACTTGGTACACCGTTATTGCGCCAGAGAGTTGTTCATCAATCCTTTGGAGAAACTGGGATCATAAAGAAGATGCAGCCAATGCATTGAAATTAACTCCAGCAGATGCTTTAAAAGAGAAGTTCATTGATGGAATCGTTGAAGAGCCACTTGGTGGAGCACATTATGAACCGCAAGTTGCATATGATCATTTGAAGGCTTCTATCCTTCAAAATATTAAAGCGTTTTCGAAATTTACTGGTAAGGAATTAGAAATGCAAAGACAGGATAAATTTATCGCGATGGGCCAATTTAAAGGTTAAGAATTACAAACCAAATAAAAAAAGTAAAATCCTGTAATTACAGGATTTTTTTTATGTTTTAAAGTGAATGGATTGCTTATTCAAAGAGTTCAGCAGTATTCAAAACGGTTACTTTTCCGTCTTCGCATCTAATTGCTTCACCAGGGAAATTTTGTATCATATGGTAATCATGGGTAGCCATTACAACTGCAGATCCATTTTCAAAAGCGACCTGCTTCAATAGAGTCATAATTTCATTAGAAGTTTCCGGATCCAGGTTTCCGGTCGGTTCATCTGCCAGGATCAATTCTGGGTGGTTTAAAAGTGCTCTCGCAATGGCAATACGCTGTTGTTCCCCTCCAGAAAGTTCATGGGGCATCTTATGTTTTTTGGATTTCATCCCTACACTTGCCAAAACTTCATTAATTCGGTCGTCGATTTTGGTTTTATCATTCCATCCAGTAGCTTCAAGAACAAATATTAAGTTCTTCTCAACCGTTCTGTCTGGTAATAACTGAAAATCCTGGAAAACAATACCCAGCTTTCTTCTTAAATTGGGAATGTCCGACATTTTAAGGTTTCCTAAATCAAAACCAGCAATAGTCCCTTGCCCTGAACCAAGCGGAATGTGACCGTATAAAGTTTTTAGTAAAGAACTTTTACCTGATCCGGTTTTACCAATAAGGTAACAGAACTTTCCTTTCTTAATATTTAGATTGACCTCATTAAGAACCGTGAAATTTTTTTGTGCAATTTTTGCGTTTTTCAGCTGAATTACATCTTGTCCTTCCTGATAAGAATGTGGCATATTGAGTTAAATTGTTGTTTATATAAGTGAACATCATGTTCCTAAGCCAAAAGTAAAAAAAAACTTTCTTTTAAGGCTATACTTTAGCAAATTTTAACAACAAAAAATGCCTGAAAATGTACTTTTCAAGCATAATCTGTTATGATAAGTCCAGGGATTATCTCTTAGCTCGTTGCGTGCTTACAGATAAACTCTTTCTTCCTTTTGCTCTTCTTGCAGCCAAAATCCTTCTGCCGTTAGGTGTTGACATTCTTAAACGGAAACCGTGTTTGTTTCTTTTCTTTCTTTCAGATGGTTGAAATGTTCTTTTTGGCATTGCTTATATTTTTAAGTAAAAACTATATCTTATTTTTCAGATTGCAAATATAGGAAACTTTTTATTTACTGCAAACTATATTTTAAATTTTTCTAAAGAAAAAGAGCGTCTCGCTTAAAAGTAAATCTCTTCTCTATTTAAATAAATGGGTATGTTTTTAATAACCTTTTGTAATGGAATTGTTTCGGTTTCTATCATCAATTATAAAAGATTTATATTTTTTTTGAAGTTTGGTGAGAATAGATGCTATTAGATGTTAAAATTTCTTTTTCAATTGAGACTATTTGTTTTTTTTAAAAGTGAATTGTCCTAAAATAAAAACAAAACCTATCTTTGCTCTTCTTAAAAAATATCCCAATAAATGTTTACTTCCTCCGAAATTTCAGAAATACAAAAACTCTTAACTCCAGCCCATAAAATTGTGATTATTTCCCACTATAATCCTGATGGTGATGCGGTTGGATCTAGTTTGGGTTTAAAGCATTTCCTTAGTGCCAAAGGTTTAGAGGTTGATGTGATCGTTCCAAACGATTTTCCGAAATTTTTGAAGTGGATGCCGGGCGCAAAACAGATTATCATTGCAGATTACAAAAGAAAGCAAGCCGGAGAAGCAATTTATAATGCAGATGTTATTTTTATTCTTGATTTCAATGCGTCGCACCGGAGTGGTAATTTGGTTGGGCCTTGGCTCGAAAAAGCCAGAGCCAAGAAGATTTTAATAGATCATCATCAACAACCGGACGATTTTGATTTTGTGTATTCAGACGTTACCATTCCAGCAACTTCCCAAATGATTTATCATTTTATTCAGGAATTGAAAGCGGAAGATTTGGTGAATAAAGAAATAGCAGAATGTCTATATACCGGAATAATGACAGATACAGGTGGTTTCCGTTTCCGTTCCACCAGTGCAACAACCCATAGAATAATTGCCAACCTCATAGAAAAAGGTGCTGATCCAGCCATGATTACTTCTAATACTTGGGATACCAACACAGTTTCAAGACTGCAGCTGCTTGCTTTAATTCTTGGTAGGATTGAAGTAATAAAAGATGGTAAAGTTGCTATTCTTTGGTTAAAAAGAGATGAACTTAAAAATTTAGGTTTCCAGAAAGGCGATACAGAAGGGTTTGTTAATTATGGTTTAAGCATAATGGGAACTCAAGTCTCTGCATTTTTCATGGAAGATCTTTATGACGATTTTATCAAAATCTCTTTCCGTTCCAAAGATGATGTGGATGTAAACCAATTCTCTAGAAATCATTTCAACGGCGGTGGCCACATCAATGCAGCTGGTGGAAAATACATGAAATCTATCGAAGAAACCATTGAAGATTTCAAGATGAAAATTGAGCAGGAGGAATTTTAACAGTTAATTTTATTGAAGTAAAACAAATAATAACGCGAGTATAGCGGGCAAAGCCTGTACAAAAAATATTTTCTTAGAAGCAGTGAATGTGCCGTAAATTCCGGCAACAATTACGCATCCTAGGAAAAAAACTGCTACATTCGATGACCATTCTTTATTTGAAATAAATAAACACCAAATTAGACCAGCTGATAAAAAACCATTGTACAATCCTTGGTTAGCGGCTAATGTTTTTGTGGGTTGAAATAATTCATCTTTCATAGCGCCTTTAAATGCCTTTTTGCCAAGCGTTTCCCATGCAAACATCTCCATGTATAAAATAAAAAGATGTTCAAGCGCTACAATACCTATTAATATTTTTGAGAGTAATTCCATCAGAATTGTAATTATTTTAAATTAAAAAACGAATTTTTTTGGTAAATGATGCAGCAATTCAGTATTGATGATTTCTGCACAAATACCAGGCTTCTCCCAGTGTCCGTTGTGTCCGCAATCTAGTAAATAAGATTTAATATTGGTGTTATCTGGGAGATTGGTAAGAATAAGGTCTGTCTTTACAGCATTGTCATGTTTCCCGGCGATTACTAAAATTTTCCCCTCAAATTTCTCGATTACTGAAGTTTTATCAGTTCTTTCAATCATTCCTTTAACGGCAGCCAGAACGCCATCATTATTGGTAGAAAGTGCAATCTCTTTAGCTTTATCCATTTTTCCTTCCAGGAAATCTTTCTCATTAGGATTAAATAGATTTGGAATTCCAGCGCTTATATAAGCTGGGAATGCTTCTTTGATAATTCTTAAACTTTTTTGTCTTTGTTCTTTTTTCTCTTCGTCGTCCGCAAGATAAGATGAAAAGAATAACGTGATACTTTTTAAAATGTCTGGAAATTTTGCAGTAAATGCTAAAGTGGTATAACCACCCATTGAATGGCCAAGCAGGTGAAATTTCTGAATATTTAAAGAATCGGTAACTTTTTTAACTTCATCTGCCATGAATTCCATCGTGTGAATTTCACTGTAGACGTTTGATAAACCATGTCCAGGTAGATCAATCTTAATTAAAGTAAATTGTTCTGAAAGAAAAGGTTCCATTTCATCCCAAATACTCAGATTTTCCATAAATCCGTGTAGCAAAACAAGTGGTTCTTTTCCTTTTCCTGATATTTTATAATTTAACATGGTAATTGTTTTTAAAAGTAAATATCAATATCATCAACAAACCCTGAACCATTTACTTTGTTCTGAAGTCTCCAGAAATTTCCCTTCCCTTCATCAAAAAAAGTAGATTTTTTCGTTCGTTCATAACTATTACCATTAATTTTTTGACTGATTACTCCATCAAAATTAAGATGCTTTTCTGAGACTCTTTTGATCTCGCCCTTAATATTAAGATTATTTTTCCCTGAGGTTGCACTCCCCGAAACCGAGTATAGATCCTTGCCAATATTATCAAATGTTATCTGTCCTGAAAAGGAGGCGCTTTCATTTGAACCGTATTTGAGTTGATGTTGACCGGAAATATCTTTAAAAATATTCGTTTTGTTTTTAATCGAAATGCTGTCGTTCATTTTCTGACGAACAATATTAATGGATTCAATTCTCTTTATTTCTAAAGCATGTTCACTTAACTCATTATCTGCATTTTTGGCACACGAACAGAAATTGAGTGCGATGAGAACTAAAATAATTTTTTTCATATAAATAGTTATTCCTCAAATTTAATTAAAAAAATGAATTTTTAAAATGTAGAAATTAAGATTTTATGTTTATAATTTTGTCTTTGAATCCATCACAATAGTGACCGGTCCATCATTACACAGAGATACTTTCATATCTGCACCGAAAATGCCACTTTCGGTTTTTAGAGTAGATTTTGAAATTTCTGTTTTAAAATATTCAAAAAGTGGAATTGCTTTTTCTGGTCTTGCGGCTTTGATGAAAGAAGGTCTGTTGCCTTTTTTATAATCTGCAATCAAGGTAAATTGACTGATACACAAGATTTCGCCAGAAGTGTCAATCAGGGATTGATTTAGTTTGCCATCGTCATCACCAAAAATGCGAAGATTAAGAATCTTTTGAACGAGCCAATCAGCATCCGTTTTTTCATCTTCTTCATCAATACCAATTAAAAGAAGTAAACCACTGGATATTTTACCGACAATTTTACCATTGACTTTAACTTGAGCTTCAGAAACTCTTTGAATGACAACTTTCATTTGTTCTTAGTAATAAATTGATAAGGTGTTACTGTTAGAATCGTAGCTGTACGGATAAGTTTTTGGTGGTACTTGTGCGATTTTTGTGGGTTCACCAGTAAATAAAATCCATTCGGCACCATCTTTTGGACAAACGATTTTAATATTACCCTCTACAGAAAGAGTGGTGTCGCTACCAGGACAGATATGAGGAGCGTTACGATCAAATGCAAGAAAGCCATTAGTTGTTCGTACGATAATTAACCCACGTGTTCCTGCTTGTTGCTCATCAATATAAATCCAACCGCCTGTGTTTTGTAGATTAAAATAGGCCGGCAGATTTAAGTTAAGAACCACATTGATCGGCGTCTTTGGGAAACAGTTTATGGTGTCTTCGCGATTAGAACATGAGGTGACCAGTGATAAGTTGAAAATGAGAATTATTGTGCAGAGCAGATGATGTAATTTCCTTTTCATTTAAAATATTTTTATATATATTTGTGAAACGAATCATCACAAAAACATTGTCCGACAAATGTCGGATTATTTTTTTATACTAACGTTAAATAATAGATACTATGGCAAGTTATGTCACTAACGCAGGGTTAAATAAAATGAAATTAGAGCTGGAACAGCTCGAAACGATTGAGAGACCGAAAATTACACAACAGATTGCTGAAGCTAGAGACAAAGGCGACCTTTCAGAAAATGCAGAATACGATGCAGCGAAGGAGGCGCAGGGAATGCTTGAAATGAGAATTTCAAAATTAAAGAATATTATTTTTGATTCTAAAATTATTGACGAAACTAATTTAGATACGTCTAAAGTTTCAATTTTGACAACCGTAAGATTGAAGAATAATGCGACAAAAGGAGAGCAAAAATTTACTTTGGTTCCAGATAATGAAAGTGATTTGAAAGCTGGTAAGATTTCGGTGAATACTCCGATTGCAAAAGGTTTACTTGGCAAGGTAGTAGGGGAAACTGCAGATATTGTTTTACCAAATGGCAATAAATTATCTTTTGATATTTTAGAAATTTTTCTTGAAGCTTAGAAAATACACGCTCTTACTTTAGAATGTAAAATATTTATTTAAAATTTACAACTTCTTTAACATGAGCTTTTCTATCAATTTTGTAATTTTGCTCCCTCGCATATGCGCGGGATTTTGATTAAAAAATGTTTACTATGAGCTCAATATTCACAAAAATAATCACTGGGGAAATTCCTTCTTATCAAATTGCAGAAGATGAAAAGCATTTGGCTTTTTTAGATGCGATGCCTTTGGTAGAAGGTCACTGTCTGGTGATACCAAAAGAAGAAATAGATTTTATCTTTGATTTGGAAAACGAAGACTTTAAAGATCTTTGGAGTTTTGCTCAAAAAGTAGCCAAAAAAATGACAGCCGCTTTCCCAGATAAAAGAATTGCTGTAGCGGTCGTAGGATTAGAAGTTCCACACGCTCATATTCACTTGATTCCTATAACTAATATGGAAGACATGAATTTTAAAAATGTACGTTTGAAATTTTCTGATGAAGAATACAGGGGTACTCAGCAACACATTATTAATTCTTAAAAATTACCTTTTGTCAAAGTATTAACTTTGACAAAATTTTTTACAACTTATTCTTAATTATATTATATGGATTCAAACCAATGTTCATTTTGCGGAAAAAAAAGAAATCAGGTTCAAATGTTAATTTCCGGCAACAACGGTTTTATATGTGAAGAATGTATTGAGCAAGCTCACGGAATTGTACATGAACAAAATGATAGTTACGAGGCTTCTGCAGCGACAAGCATGGAAGATTTAAAGAAACCTATTGAGATCAAGAAGTTTCTTGATCAGTATGTGATCGGTCAGGACCAGGCTAAAAAACAGTTATCTGTCGCAGTTTACAACCATTACAAAAGATTGCTTCATGCCCAAGAGGAAAATAGAGACGTGGAGATTGAAAAATCTAACGTAATTATGATCGGGGAAACTGGAACTGGAAAGACGCTTTTGGCAAAATCAATTGCTAAAGAATTAAATGTTCCATTTTGTATTGTAGATGCTACAATCCTTACAGAAGCAGGATATGTAGGTGAAGATGTGGAAAGTATCCTGTCAAGACTTTTGATGGTTGCGGATTTTGATGTGGAGAAAGCAGAGAAAGGAATTGTTTTCATCGATGAGATTGATAAGATTGCAAGAAAATCCGACAATGCCAGTATTACCAGAGATGTTTCTGGTGAAGGAGTGCAACAGGGTTTGCTTAAATTATTAGAGGGAAGTATTGTCAATGTGCCACCGCAAGGGGGTCGTAAGCATCCGGATCAAAAATATATTCAGGTTAACACGCAGAATATTCTTTTTATTGCTGGAGGTGCGTTTGATGGTATTAAGGAAATTATCGAAAGACGACTAAATAAACAAGCAATCGGGTTCAGTGCTGAAAAGTTAAATAAAGCTCAAGAAGAAGAATATATTTTAAGTCAATTGAATGCCATCGATTTACGGAAGTTTGGGTTGATTCCAGAGCTTTTAGGAAGGTTTCCAATTATTACCTACTTGGATAAATTGGATAAGAAAACCATGATCAAAATTATGACGGAGCCCAAGAACTCGATCGTAAACCAGTTCGTAGAATTGTTTAAAATGGATGGCGTAGAGCTGAAATTTACCAAAGATGGTTTGGAAGCAATTGTCGAAGAAACAATAGAAAAAGGATTAGGAGCCAGAGGGCTAAGAGGAACTACTGAAAAGGTTTTAGAGGACTATATGTTTAATATTGGGGCTCATAAAAAAGTTTCAATATCTCGTAAAAATATAAAATTTTAATTAAATACCACTCTTTTTTTTTAAAAATATAATTAAAAAAATAAATGTCGTATCTTTGCGGCTCATTTATTGTACTTTATAAACACAAATTTAATTATAATGAAAAGAAATCTATTGATAATAGGATTTCTGGCGCTAAGCGCTTCACTTTCTTCGCAAGTAGTTTGTCACGTAGATCAAGGTGCTACCTTTTACGTTGGAAAAAATGCACTGGTATATAATGGTGGCGGATTACAAATGAAGGGCAATGCCCTCTATGAAAACCATGGGAATGTTATGGTGGTCGGTGATAACGTTAACTCTGTATTCAAAACAATTGATGCAGGCAACGTTGATAAGACCGAAGCGACTGGTGGTGGTAATTTTATTAATAAACTTAATGAACCAGACGCTTATGCATCCCGTAACTCTGTTGATCCTTTAGTTGCTCCGGTGTATACCTACGGTCAACTGTATGTTACAGGAATTCAACAGGCCAAAATTACAGGGATCGTTAATCAAGAATACCGCCAAGTGAGCCATGGTGCTTATCAGCAAGTCGGATTGCCTTTTTACGATAAAAGTTTTTCTACCCTAAGTAATGAATTGGGAAAAACGTTTAATAATACAAGAAGATCTGAAAACGAAATTTTGGTATGGAATAACAGAAATGTTGTGTTCGATAACCTGCCAAATCTTTCTGCTAAAACAGGTGTGAATTATAGTCCTTTTGCTTACTTTAGTGTAGGTGGGAAGTCTCTAAATGTTTCTACTGTAACCAGAACTTTAAAAGGCAGACCTGTAGCTGATACTGAAAATGCCGAGAAGAAAATCAAGTTGGAAGATGCTGGATTTAATATTGATTTTGGTGTTGGCGGCAATAAGAACAATCTATATGGTGGGAAATACAATACCTATCTTCAGGATAATTTTAGTGTCTCAGGAGGTTTATCTTGGCAAGGCGATTTTGGTAGAAATATTTACCAGTTCGGAAATCCATATCTCACGAACTTAGATCTATCACAAATTGCAACGAATGAAGTAAATGGCGACGGTAATAATCTCTCCAATATTTATGGGGTGAGGTTAGAAGTTTCTGGTGTTACCTATAATCCTAATAAGGGAGGTGGTTCTACCAATTTTAAATCGATAACTTTTGGTTCAGGAGTAGCAACAGGTGATGTTGAATTTCAAGTTGTTAGGCCAATGGGTTCTTTTGTTATTAAATTAAACAATAATACGTTGAAACCAGACTTTGATTTTTCAAAACTAAGAAGGTTTAATTATCACCCTCGAACTTCAACAACTGCATACGATGTAACAGCAGCAAAGAGAGTCGATATTTCCACTGTTAAACAATTAGGAGTAATTGGATTAGATGCAGATGGCAATGAAGTAGAAAGAACTTATTACGTTGTTTCAAATAATACCGTAACTGGCGCATCTCGAGATGTGAAAGCACAGATAGGCGCATTTGGAGGACAAACCTTTGGTACGTTTGAAGAAGATCCAATCAACGGAGGTTATGACAATAACAATGTTTCTTACTGGCTCTATTTAAATGAAGCAAACGAAAATGATTTTAGAGGTAAAAATATTAAGCTTGTTAACTATAATCCAAAAATTGTAGGTTTTAAATTTGAGGTGCGAGAAAATGCGGTTTTAGTCGATGATAATGTTCATCTGTTATCGCAAGGTGAAGGTTTTTATTATAAACAATCTGCCGAAAAAAATGTTAAGCCGATTTTGCAAAACGCTACTGTTTCTGGTATCTCTACCGAATATGATCTTTATTATGGTGCACCAAAGGACAATGTTTTGGGTGCTAATGAGGTGAAGAGATCTGCAACAATTGTCGTATTCAATCCAGATCAAGATAATTATTTTGTCATTTTTGATCCGAGTTGGAAAACTGCAGATGTACAAGTCTTTGATATGAGCGGTAGATTAGTACATTCTGCTTCCAAAGTTTCTTCCAATAACAGATATGTTCTTCCTCTCCAAAATACAACGTCAGGATATATCGTCAATATCGTTTCTGATAAAGGGGATAAAATAAGTACAAAAATTTTAAGATAATATACACAAACGATGAAAATTATTTCTAAACTTTTTTTAACTGCTTTCATTTTCTTAATGGGAGTTGTAATATATGGTCAGCCTCCATGTCCAACATGTCCACCGGGTGGCGGTGGTGTAGGTGGAACTAATCCAGAAGCGGCATCTTCCCCAATCGATATGTATGTTTATCTTTTGGGACTAGCAGCTGTCTTATTTATTGTCTTATATTCCAAAAAAATAATAAATAAACAAACGGTATAAATACTTTTTTACAATACACAGAACTCATTGAAATTTCAATGAGTTTTTTTATATTTACATTATGAAAAGAATTACGGTCATTTTAAGTTTGTTGGTCATGAGTATGTATCATGCTCAGTTTAAGATCAGTGTTGACGCTCCTGCAACATTTTCTTCTAAAGAAGTTTATCTCTACACGATTAATGGATCGAAAGATGTATTAAACAGCAAAGAGGTCAAAAAAGGAAACAGTTGGAGTATTTCCGTAGCTCAACCCTACAAAGGAATGCTGAAACTGTATTTTCCGGAAATTAATGCAACCATTAACTTTATTTCTGAAAATAAAGATGTCAAAATAAAATTTGACAGTGATAAAAATAAAATAACAAATGTGGAATATTTGGATGAGGCCAACTATACCATGAATCAGATTCAGGATATTCAGCAGAAGAAAGAGTTCATTCTTCCGGCGTTATATCAAATCAAAGAATATTATAAAAAGAAGAGTGATTTTGGTACTGCACTTGAAAATGAAGTGCTTCGTCTTTCTAGGCCCTCTACAGATTATACAAAATTTCCGTTCATTACCTATTATAATTCCAATTATAGTAAATTTTTAGAAAAAAGTGCTGCAACACCAGCTACACATAAAGAAATTATTCATTTTTTCGTGAATTCTAATGATATGCTAGAAAGTTCATCTTTGATGAGGCCTATGTTGCTATCTTATTTAAATACTGGACAAAGTGCCAATATAATGGAAGATGTTGATGCGTTAATTCAGGCAGTTAATACAGAAACACCTCGTGGACAAACGGTATTATCTGAATTGATTGAGATTTTTGATACGTATGGAATGCAGGATTTAAAAGATAAATACCTTACCGAGGCAAAGAATCTAAAATGCAGCATCAACGACAATCTCGCTAAAACGATTACTCAAAATACAAGAACGGAAATTGGTGCGCTGTTTCCCAATAATAAATTTATTAATGCCACCAACACGACAGCCAAATCTATTTATGATGTAAAAGCGGACCGTAAGATTATTGTTTTTTGGGCGTCAACCTGTTCCCATTGTGAAACAGATCTTCCGAAACTTATCGAGAAATATGCGGCGATTAAAGCAATGAAAGGAGAAGTGATTGCCATGTCTTTAGACAGCGAAAAACAGGCTTATGAGAATAAAGTAAAAATGTTACCATGGATTAATGACAGCGAGCTGAAAGGCTGGAGTAGTTCATACGCAGAAACCTATAATATCCACGCTACACCCACTTATTTCATCTTAGATGGAGCTAATAAAATTATTGCAAAACCTGATCATGCGGCAGATGTAATTTCTTATTTAAAATTGAACTAAAATTTTTGCTACCTCGTAAAATATTTTTATATTTGCACCACCTTAAAAAAGGCGAGGTAGCTCAGTCGGTTAGAGCGCAGGATTCATAACCCTGAGGTCACGGGTTCAATTCCCGTCTTCGCTACAAAATAAAGTCCAGCCATCGTGCTGGACTTTGTTGTTTTACATGGTATTCTTCCTCTATTCAATGATATTTCTGGATTAAATAAAATGTAAGTATCGCTCGCTCCTATTGAATAGTGTTAAAGGTGGAGTTTATATTTTTGATTGATTCATAATTATTGAAATTTATTTTGCAAATTTATCAATAATATTTTGCCACTTGAGATATTAGTAGTAATTTTACATCGTGTTATTAGTGGCAATGGCTATTAGTTTCATAAATTTTTTTTCATCATTTGTGTTTTTAGAATCGCACCGTAAGGTGCGATTCTTTTTATGTAGAATGATCGGAAGTTGGCTGGTATTGCAGAAGCAGGTCAATAAAGTAGCTATAGGTAATGCTTCCTTCCTGTTGATTGCTTTTTAAAAATAGATCATTAGTATATCCAAAAATGATATCTAGAATACCCTCATGCTTTTTTATAAACATTTTTTCAGCATTTCGATCTCTCTTCATCCCTTCAGAATATTGGTTAATAACTGATTTTACGAAATCTACATCATCTTTTTGTAGGTAATTGAGTAATGATTTTAATACAAAATATTCGGTGCTGTACTTTAAATCTAAATTTTCAGAATTATTTCCAATTAAATACCCAATGAAATTAGCCTCTTGTTCTCTAGCAAATCCTAATTGATGCGAGCTTTCATGAGCTAGTGTAAAAGGAATGTAGGTCGCCGGCAAAGCGCTGTTATATTGAGCCTCCGCGGTAAAGGGGTTGTAATATCCCAAGATCCCGGTATAATTAATTACCGTTGTAAATGAACTTCTTTTAAACGAGTATACAGATGTGCTTTTTTTAGAGGTAATATGAAAAGGCAAATGATTTTGTTGGTTAAGTATTTCAGTTTCAATACTTCGTTGGTTTTTGATTTTAAAAACTCCGTGCTGATCTTCCTGTACTAATTTTCTGCTCATTTTACTGCGCTGTAAGTATTCTAAGGTTAGTGCTTTTACTTTACTGATCTTTATCTCTGTGTTAGGAAGTCTCTCTTTTATCGGCCTTTGAAAATAAAGCATACCCCAAAAACATTGGTATAGAAAGTATAAAATGTTTATTCCTATTAATATTGCTGTGAAGTATTTATTTTTATTTTGTGTTCTTATAATTTTCAATATGGAAAATATTCCTAGCAATATTATGAAGATATATAGAAGGTCTCCCACAGAAAATGGGATTTTTGAAAATAGGAGTTGATGATTTCTTTTCTGTAATTCAAAGAATTTTCCAAAAATAGAAATAACGAATTCTACTTTTGAGAAGAGGTAAAATAAAAGAAATTGGGCAAGTAAAATACCCGCCCAAAATCTTTTTCTCTGATATATTTTGATAGTTCTAAATTTCAACTTGTGGTTCGGTTTGTGATTCAACTTGATCCAGATCAATTCCTTGATTCTTTAAACTTCTTGTCATTAGGAATGTTAGGACTAATAGGAGTACAAAACAAATCGCTGCAATGATGTAAGAGAAATGGATTCCTAAATTAGTATCGCCTATAGCGCCTTGGAACGGAGGGATGATTGCTCCACCAAGGATCATCATAATTAAAAAAGCAGACCCTTGAGAAGTAAATTTTCCTAAACCTGTGGTGGCTAAAGAAAATATACACGGCCACATTACAGAACAGAATAAACCACCAGCGATAAACGCATAAACGGATACAATGCCAGTTGTGAATATTCCGATAACCATCGCGATGATCGCGAGTGTACTTACCGTAATCATTAATCTTACCGGTTTTTCGTTAGCGTAAATAAATGCGGCGATGGTGATGATGATACAGATCGAATAAGCATATAAGTCGCTCATGTCGGTTCCCTTTAAATTATTGGAGATAATAATCACCACAAATGCGATAAATGGCACCACAAATGTTGCGATAAGTTTTGTTGTTTTCTTAAGATTAAATACACTGATAGCGCCCATCCAGCGGCCGATCATCAAACTCCCCCAATATAGCGAGATGTATTTTGAAATCTCTGACTCCGCCAGACCGTTAGCAGTTAAATATCCGGGTGTTTTTAATAAAGAACCAAAATTGTTATCGATCGTAACTTCTACTCCCACATAGAAAAATATGGCGATCATTCCGTATACTAATTGCGGAAATTTCATAGCACCCCATCCTTCACTGTTTTTTATACTCATTTTATTTGAGGTTACTAATATGGCAATGATGGCTACAATGGTTATAACCAATAATATTACTTTAGATACCTCTGTGAAATTACCAAGTGCAATAATTCCTAAGATTGCCAAAGTCATAAAAACGAGAGATTTTGTAGCTTTTGGGGAGTTTTCTAAATCTTCATCAGTTTTCCCAGAAGGTAATTTTGAGAATATAAAAATGATTGCAACCAAAGCAAAAACAGATGCTAAGATGATATACAGGGTATTGATATTAGAAGGCGATGGTGCAATGTTCGAAGTTAAGCTCCCAAACAAAAAGTAGCTCACGATAATAGGTCCAATCGTAGTACCGAAGGAATTAAGACCTCCTGCCAAGTTGAGACGGTGAGCTCCGGTTGAGGGTGAACCTAAAGCGAGTGCAAATGGTTGTGCAGCAGTTTGTTGTAAGGAAAAACCCAAGGCAACGATAAACAAAGACAACAGCATCATACTGAAAGAATTCGCGTTGGTACTTGGAATCATAATTAACGCTCCAATAATCGAAATCACAAGGCCGGTTATGATGGAGTTTTTATACCCAATTTTATTAATAATATCAAATTTTAAAAAAGTTGATGCAAGGTACAGAATTAAAGAACCTATGAAATAAGCACCAAAAAATGACGATCCCAGCAATTGTGACTCAAAATTTGTCAAAGAGAAATGCGTCTTACAAAAGGGAATAAGAATCCCATTGGAGGCAGCAACAAAACCCCAAAAGAAAAATACCGTAATTAATGTATAAAGTGCTGGGTAATTGGTTTTTTGTTGTGTTTCCGTCATGGTTTTTATGGTTTTGTTAAATTTTTGAAAACAAATATAACTAATTTATCTACTCAATGGTGGTTTTCCAAAACATTTTTAATCTTAGAATGTGCGGCGGTTTTAGTTACCTCCACCGATTGTGCTGGTTCTAAAATATCTGTGAAATAAACTTTTACTTTCCCGGGAAATCCTTTTCCGTACTCAAACGGAAACATCTCCTTTAAGCCAACAAATGTAAATACAGCAATAGGGGAATGATGTTTTTTCGAAAGCGTAAATGCGCCATCTTTGAAAGAATCCAAAAGAACAGAAGTATCATCTGGGACACCGCCTTCTGGAAAGATCACGATGCTTTTTCCTTCTTCCATTCTCTCCGCACATCGGCGGTAGACATCGGCACGACTCCTCGCCGAAGATCGATCTACCATTACGCAGATTCTCTTATATATGATTCCAAAAATAGGTATTTTGACCAATTCCTTTTTTCCAACATAACAAAGTGGGTGATTAGGCATTAAAATACAAGGTAACATGACATCCATAATGGAGGTGTGGTTAGAGATAAAAACATATTGTTCATTCTTATCAATTTTTTTGTCGGTCAGATTTTTAAGTTCATATCTAAAACCCATTCCGTAGAACATTCCGAAACACCACCCTCGAATGCACTGATACGCATAAGGATAATGCTCTTTTTTTATTGAAAAGAGGAGCACGGGAATTCCGAAAAGGATCGTTAGTACCGTACCCAAAATTAGCATCCAACCCCGCCAAATATAATTTAAAACTTTTGTCATTAATTTTTTTAAATGTTGTGAAGTTATCCGTTGAAGATTACTTTTTTCTTCACAGAATAATTTAAGACAGAAACCAGTAATATCGCAGCGATTTTACTTAAGATTTCTCTGCTCAATACGAAAATGCCTATGTCGATATGCGTAGTGAAAATAAATCTAAAGAAGATTTGGAAGAAACTTAAACTCAACAGCGTAGAAAAGAAAGAGACAATCATGAAGAAAGCGAATTCTTTTCTTTTGGAGTGTTTTCCGCGCTCGAATACAAACCAAATGCTTAAGAAATAATTGGTGACAATTCCACAGCTTGTTGAAAATATGTTGCTTAATGGAAAGTGAATTCCGTGGAAATTACTTTCTTGTAAAAAGATGGTAGGCAGGTAAACGCTGAACATCTTAAAAGACCCAATTTCTACTACAGCACTCAGGGCTCCAGCAATGGCGAAAAGTATAATCTGTTTTTGTTTGAATATAAATTCTTTCATATCGATAAGTGCAAATTTAAAACTATATGTTAAACAATCAGAAAAACTTGTTAAATAAATTTTTGATCTTAAAATATTGCTTACATTTATTTTATCAAAGATGCTTTTGAAAACAGATTTGATACAAATTCGATGAGGGAATGATTGGTTTTCTGGTCGGAAAATAGTTTTTAAACGTAATTATTCAATGAATTTCAGTAATTATAATCTCATGACTACAAAGCGAACTTACAGGAAATTTAAACCTGAGCAAAAACGGATTGAAGAATTAGAGGAACGAAATCCTAGATTTAAAAGAGTGTATTCTGAATATGAACTCATGTCTGAACAACTTTGGAATTTGGAAAATACAGATATCTCAAACATCCCTGATGATTTTATAGATGCAGTAAAATTACAAACGGAATATTTGGAAGATGAAATTGGTGATTGGCTTCTAGACGATGAAATTAAATAAATCAACTAAATCAAAAAACTCATAATGGTATGAGTTTTTTTGGTTTTAAATCGATCGACTATTGTCAGGAAGTGCATCATTGAACGAGAAGCTTTATCTTTGCAGAAATTGTGGTCGAATTGTTATGAATATTAATCTCAGTCAAAATAAAAACCTAAAAATCTTCAAATTAATTTCTGAAGTTGCTAAAGAAAATAATCAAACCGTTTATATTGTTGGTGGTTACGTACGCGACTTGATCATGCATCGAAAAGCGCCTACGGATATTGATTTTGTAACCGAAGGAAATGGGATGAACTTAGCAAAAGCAATTGCACACGAAATAAAACCCTCGCCCAAAGTTTCAATTTTTAAAAATTACGGAACGGCTATGTTTAAATATCAGGGTTTAGACTTAGAGTTTGTAGGCGCAAGAAAGGAAAGTTATGCGGAGAATTCACGAAACCCATTTGTAGAATCTGGAAGCTTGTCGGATGATCAGAAAAGACGCGATTTTACAATCAATGCATTAGCAATCTCATTAAATTCCGAAAATTTTGGCGAACTAATTGATCCTTTTGATGGCATAAATGATATCAATAAAAAGGTTTTAAGAACACCGCTTGAGCCTAGCCAAACCTACTCCGATGATCCGTTGCGCATGATGCGTGCAATTCGTTTTGCATCTACCCTTAATTTTAAGATAGAAGAAAATTCTTTGGAAGCTATTACAAAAGAAGCACATCGAATTAAGATTGTATCCATGGAACGAATCATGGTAGAATTTAATAAGATTATGCTTTCGGAAAAACCTTCAATAGGTTTAAAATTATTAGAAGATACCGGAATCATGTCGATGATTATGCCTGAACTTACCGCATTGAAAGGTATTGAAGAAATTGAAGGCCAAACGCATAAAGATAACTTTTGGCATACTTTAGAAGTAGTCGATAATATTTCAAAAAGTACAGAAAATTTGTGGTTACGTTGGGCGGCGTTGCTCCATGATATTGGAAAAGCTCCTACTAAGAAATTTATGGAAGGAAATGGGTGGACTTTTCACGGTCATGAATTTGTAGGATCTAAAATGGTAAAATCACTTTTCCATCGCTTAAAACTTCCTTTGGGGAGTGATATGAAATACGTTCAGAAATTGGTTAAATTATCTTCTCGGCCTATTGCACTTATTGATGATGGGACGTCTGATGCTGCTTTAAGAAGATTGCTTTTTGACTCAGGCGAAGATCTGGAAGACCTGTTTATCCTCTGTAAGGCGGATATCACCACTAAAAATTCATCAAAGCAAACTAAGTTCAAAAAGAATTTTGAAGTAGTAGCCCATAAAATAAAGGAGGTAGAGGAGAAGGATCAGGTTAGAAACTTTCAACCTCCTATATCAGGAGAAGAAATTATGGAAATGTTTGCACTTAAACCAGGCCGCGAAATCGGAATTTTAAAAGAGAAAGTGAAAGAAGCGATCTTGGATGGTGAAATTGCAAATGACAAAGAAGAAGCCAGAAAATTTGTGATTAATGAGGCCAAGGAATTCGGTTTAACGATATAGATCGTTTTTGTTGATTGATTTAAAATAGAAGAAACGCTTTTTTAAAAGCGTTTCTTCTATTTTATTATTTTTTAATGTATATCTTTTCAATCATGTTGCAAATCTTAAACACAATCCCGATAGCCATCGGGACGCAAAGATTTAATTACAAAAATGCTGTTTTACACGCTTTTTGAGTTACGAAAAGGCATTTCATTGAGCAAAGTTCGCAGGGAAAATACAATAATGACGATTTGTGGATATACATTTTATTTTTTAATAAATTTTCGAGTTTGTTTATCCTTATCAGTAATAATTTCTAAAAGATATTGTCCAGGCGCTAGAGTCCTAACGTCTATCTTCGCTTTAGCAGGCATTACGATGCGCTGTCCGTTCATTGAGTAAATGGTTAGATTATTAATTGCTTCTTTAGTTTTAATTGTGATAAAGTCTGTTGCTGGATTAGGATAAATTTCAAATTCTGATTTTGAAACTTGATTAGTAGATAAACTGCCGCTCCATTCATTAATAACACCAACTGCATCCAAATCAAAACCACCTGAATTAAAATTAGTAGGGTAGGGATCATTAATAATATTACCAATACTGTCGTAAGTTGCAAATGATGGATTAATTGTCCCTATTACATCAATTATTTTAATATGGGTAATAGCTAATTTGTTGAGAGAAGCGTCGTTAGGCAATTCAGAAATATCAAAAGGAGTTCCATAGGTCGCCTTATACTTACCCGCAAGATTATTGATCTGTGTGGGATCTATATTGCCAAAACTCCCAACTGGATTCGCGGTGGAAGTATTGCTTATTGCTGGAAATCTAAAAAAATGGATGCCGTCTGAACTGGCTTCTACGAATGCCAATTCTAAGAACGTATCACTAAAAGAATTTTCGAAGACTGCAAAATCTACACCTTCTCCATTAGTAATTGGCTTAGCGAACGTTAAAATTGCGCTTCCTCCATCTCCTAAACTCACAATGCTACTTCCGGTTGCTTTACCAGTAGCGTTGGATGGGGTTCCTGCAGTCGTTAGAATAGGAGTACTTGCGGAAATGTCTTGTGGACCACGATCAACAGTAATACCAGTTGCCCAGTTTACAAATTTGAGGTCATCTTTATGAATCGCTTTTGATCCTGGCTGGCCAGCTGCGGGATCGAATTGTGAAAATAATAAGGTGGGTAGTAAAGAAAGGATTAGATAGTAGATTTTATTCATAATGTGTTAGAATAGATGTAAATATAAATCGTGTTTAGTAAATATGAACAATAAAAAAACCTCCATATAAATTTTATACGGAGGCCTCCTATTATTTAGTTTTTATAGAAACCGTTTGTTCCTCTTGCAGTATTAATTGTTTTTAATAAACTCCCAGAGGTAGAATAAATGTCTACGGTACTGTCAGCAGTAAATCCATTGGCATCAGAAATGAAGATCTTACCATCGACCACACCGAAACCGTACATGGAGGACCAAGTAGTATTGGTTAAAGTGATAATTGGGGTGGTAGGAACTTTAGTCGTATTCATGTCCATAGTGTAAACATTATTCCCTGAAGAAAAGATAAATTTAGTTCCATCAATTTCCAGGTTATTTGCGTTTCCTATTCCCGTTAACGTTACTGAGGAATTGATTGTTCCAGAAGGATTTATTTTATAGATATAGGAATCCGTAGATGTTGAAGCGATTGTATAAACATAACCACCATTAGAAATAGTCTTTTGAATGGTCCCGGTAGGAACTGCTAATACGCTCTCTATCGTATTGGAAGTTGGGTTAATGAAAGTTAATTTGTTACCAGAACTATATGCGGCATTTTGAACAATAATTTTTCCGCCTGCTTCTACGATTCTCTCGCCTGTACTTGCTAAATCGATTTTTTTAACAAATGCATTCGTTGCAGTACTGTATACTGTCACGAATTTTGAACTGCCTGAACTGTTAGTCACGTAATAATTATTATTTGCAAATGCGATGTATCGTGGTTGCGATATTTGCTCAGTTACCGTAGCCGTTTTTTTGAAGGTATAGCGATTCACGATTTCTATTTTATTAGAATTATTAAGAATCAAATAAGCATTGTCTCCTTGTACTCCAATGTTTTGTAGCACGTCTCCCAATGGGGCCTGACCATTGTTTGCGCTATAGATATTATTTTCTACGGTGTTTAAATCGTTGGAAATGAATGAAACAGAAGCTGTTGGACTACCGAAGTTCCCTTCGTTTGTAACTAATATTCCGTTTTCATAAGCACCTTTTGGTGCATCTGGCGTAATCGGGTCTTCATTTCGACAAGAAATATTAAATAGTAAAGTGAAGGCGAAAGCCGACATTAAAATTTTTGAAAGCTTCATTTTTATTTTATTTAAAAGTTAATTAAGAGATTGATGCTATAATTCCTTTTTGGTAAAGGATAGTAAGCGGTAGTTTCATAAATTTGGTCAAATATATTATTGACTTTAAATCCGAGTTGATACTGTTTTAGAAATTGTAAATTCACTCCACTATTCATAACAAAGTATGGGTTAAGGGCTTCACTTCGTTTTTCATTGCTTGTAGTATGTGTAAGTCCATTGTACATCGCTTGGATATATAATTCTGCAAAATGGTAGCTGTAACTTGCATTTCCATATATTTTATGCAGGGGAACATACATTAAAAGTTTGTTGGTTTCTAGATTCTTGGAATGGGTATACAAATAGCCTACTGATAGTTTCGTTTTGTTTTTTCCAAAACTTTTCTCAAAATCCAGTTGTGACTCTAACCCGTAGGATTCTACTTTATTCGTATTGACAGGGGACCAATAACCGCTGGATGTTGGTAACCATTGTATCATATTGATGAGGTGTATGTAGTAGGGAGTAATATTCAGTTTAAAATTTTTATATTTAAAATTATTTCCTACCTCTAATTGTTTTGAAGTTTCGGGTTTCAAATCCAAATTTCCTCCGGGTTGCCAATATAAATCATTAAATGAGGGATATCTGAAGTTGGTAGAGGCATTTAAAACAAAAGAATACCAACCGCTTACTTTTACTTTTCCAGAAAATGAAAATAGGACAGGAGTTGTAATTTCATCAACAAAGTCTTTCTTTATTCCTGCTTCAAAATTAAATTGCGGCTTTGGGTTCCACTTCAATAATCCTGCAAGTGAACTCGCATGTCGGGTAACATTTTTAATTCCTGATTTATACCCTTCGCCTTCATCGAAATGGTAATCCAAAATTACATCTAGTGCTAATTTATTATTAAACAGGTAGTTGATGTCGTTTTTAACAAAATAGGATTCTGAAATACCTCCACTGGTTTTAGGGAACTCTATATTATCAAAATATTGAAATTCATCCTTTAAATAGGCAATTTTAAAACTATTATTTACTTTTTTAGAATTAAAATCATAAGCAACTAAGCTCCTAAAGGTATTGCTTGTATATTTTGTTTTGGTTCCAAATTCGGACGTTGGAAAGTGTTGATTACCATCGTATATTTGAGTTTGCCAAGACAATCTATTTTTGGAATTAATTTTATAAGCTGCTCCTAGATTGAAATTTCTGTTGTCATATTGCCCATTTAAATTAACATAATTTCTTAATTCCGGAACTTCGTAGTTATTCTCACTTTTCACAAAATTTCCTGAAACTTTAACCGATAATTTATCGTTACTGTACGAAGTTTTAAGAAAAGAATTAAACGTATTATAAGAACCACCTTCTACAAATAAACTCGATTTTAAACCTTTGTTGAAACTGAGTTCGTTGTTCAGGTGAATAGATCCTCCGATGGCACCACTTCCATAGATCACACTCCCGCCACCCGATTTTATTTCGAGTTGGTCGTAACCGAGAAGATTGAGATTGTTAACATCACCCTGACCTAAAAATATTGAATTGATGTTAATTCCATTCCAGATAAAAGCCGTCTGTTGCGCAGTGGTTCCTCGGAACGACGGCGAGGAAACCATTCCGCGACCATTTTCTTTGATGTAAACAGGTGACTGAAAACGTAAAACTTCAGATAGATTCGTTGTATTTCTCAACAGATCTTTTTCAGTTAAAGTTTCAATTTTTTGAAATTTCTTAGAATTCTTCAACTGATTGTCGAAGATGTATACGGTGTCAATTTCTTTTTCCTGAGAGAATCCCAGAACAAAGCAAAATAATAGAACCGCCGAAAAAGGGTAAGTTTTAGTCATTATTCAAGCCTTTCCTCCGAAAGCATTTTTTAAAGTTATTGCTTTTAGTAAGGTCTCCTGACTTTCACAAAACTGCACCTTCCCGATTTCTCAGTGGTTGTATTGCAGCTTCACTAGTGGTGTGATTTACAGTTGCGGGGACAGTCTGCGATTTACACGCAATTCCCTTTTCTAAAAGCAGTGCAAAGGTAGTAATTTCGATGCGTTATAAGTGCCTAATGTGAAATTGTTTTATTCTTAAGATAATGAAAGGTTTCCACTTGTGATCTAATCGGTACTTTACCCGCCGTTACGTAGTCATTTTTTAATCTTTTATCTAATATTCTAGCCTTTACATTATCATTTAACTGAATTTCAAGTTGATCTTTAATTTCTTTTTTAAGATTTTTCTGAGTGATTTTTGCAGCGGCTTCAATTCTGTAATCCAAATTCCGCGTCATCCAGTCAGCAGAAGAAATGTAAACGTCTTCATGACCTTTATTATAAAAATACATAATTCTTGAGTGTTCCAAATACTCATCAACAATGCTTATGGCGGTAATTTTCTGTTTAAAATCTTTTTGATTAATTGCACAATAGATGCCTCTTACAATCATTTTCACTACGACACCGGCTTTCGCAGCGTCATACAAGGCTTTAATCAAAGCCCTGTCACTCAGAGAATTCACTTTTACGATAATGAGTGCTTTTCGACTTGCTTTTGCTTCTTCGATTTCCTTGGATATATGATCAATAATTTTCTCCCGCATCAGATCGGGGCAAAGCACCAGCTTCTTACAAGATTTCAGTTGTGGCATGATATCCTGTTTAGGTTTCCGTAGAACATTAAAAACCTTATTTATGTCCGCCATAATGCCCCGGTCTGAAGTCATTAATAAATGATCTCCATAAATTTTTGCTGTCTTTTCATTAAAGTTCCCAGTACTAACAAATCCATATTGTAAGGTTTTATTCTGCGAGCGCTTTTTAATCACACAAAGTTTTGCATGAACCTTTTTATTGGGAATTCCGACGAGTACTTTTACTCCTTCCTGTTCCAGTATTTCTTTCCATTTCAAATTATTTTCCTCATCAAATCTCGCTCGGAGTTCAAGCATTACCGTTACTTCTTTGCCATTTCTAACTGCATTAATAAGTGCATTTATAATTTTAGAATTGCTTGCCAAACGATACGCAGTAATCTGTATTGATTTCACGTCTGGATCCATCGCGGATTCGCGTAGTAAATCGATAACTGGCGTGTAATTATGATAAGGGAAGGTTAACAGAATGTCTTTATTTTGAATGACGTCCGTTACTCTTGATCCAAAAAAATCAGGATGATCGAATGAAGTTCGTTCTTTCGGTTTTTCGTAGGCTTCAAAAACGTCTGGGAACTCCATGAAATGCCGAAAATTATGAATTTTACTTCCTGGAATGATGCTGTCTTTTTTAGTTAAATGTAATTTCCGAATTAAAAACTCCAGTAAAGCTTTATCCATTTCTTTATCAAAAACAAAACGCGTTGGTTTTCCTTTTCGTCGGGATTTCACTCCTTTCTCAATCTTTTGTGCGAGTGTAGTTTTGATATCGTTATCTAAGTCAAACTCAGCATCTTTCGTTACTTTAAAACAATGAGCTTCAAATTCTTCATACCCGAAGTAAGAAAATATATGGGGTAAATTGTAAATAATGACATCTTCCAATAACATCACATTTTTTTCATTTTTTTCGGAAGGCAGCAGAACGAATCTCCCAACAAGGCGTGACGGAATTTCAATGATCGCAAATTTACTTTCATACTGAAGTTCCTTTTTTCTCATCGCAACACCTAAGTAAAGAGATTTGTCACGCAAATAGGGCATTGCAGAATTTTCATTCAGAAGAATTGGGATTACATTACTTTCCACGATCTCATCAAAATAAGAAACTACAAATTTTTTCTGGTCGTTTGTTAGGTTTTTCGATGTTTTGATGAAAACTTTCTGGCTTGCCATTTCTACTTGAATCTTCTTCCATGTTTTATCAAAATTCTGTTGCTGTTTTATGACAATATTATTAATTCGCTGTAAGATTTTTGTTGGTGGTTGGTAGAAAGATTCTGTAATGTACTTATCCTTAAAATCCATTGCTCTTTTTAATCCTGCAACCCGAACCCGAAAAAACTCGTCCAGATTATTAGAGAAGATTCCCAGAAAACGGATACGCATTTGTAAGGGAACGTTTGGATCCATGGCTTCCTGCAAAACTCTTTCATTAAATGAAAGCCAGGTGATATCTCGGGGATTAAAGTGGTTTGACATTGTAGCTGGTTTATAAACTCAAAAGTAAGAATTTCAAAATGCTTTATAGAATGGTTACTGTTAATAAGGTAACTAATTATCCTGCTTTTTGAAAATATCTAAAAACTTTGGTATATTTGAGGAAATAGAAAGAAATTTTATGGGTTTTGTACTAGATGATGATTTGGTGGAAGTAACTAACGCTGAATTTAAAAGATATTACAAAGGTGATATGGTTTTAAATGAAGGTGATTGTTCAGAGTGGTTTTACTATTTAAAACAAGGCGAATTGTCAGTATCCAATTTAACCGAAAAAGGTAAAGAGCTTTTACAACACAAGGTCAAAAGCGGACATTTTTTTGCGGAACCAGCTGTTCTTTTAGGTGAGCCTTTTCCTGGAAACGTAGAAGTGTGTTCAGACAAAGTTGAAATAGTACGCATAAAAAGAGATTCCCTGATCGATTATTTAAAATCCCACCCTGAAAAACTTTTTGAATTTACCCTTTCTGTTGCGCGAAAATCCATTAAAAAAAGCCAGTTATTAAAACAGATCGTACTTTTTAATCCAGAAGATCGCATTCTTTTACAACTCCGTGATTATAAAAGAGACTATGGTAAGACTACTGATAAAGTGATGGTAGAAATGACTCGAAAAGAAATCTCTCACATGACGGGACTTCGAATAGAGACAGTGATCCGGGCCATCAAAAAGATGGAAAAGGAAGGGAAACTGGAGATTGTAAATGGAAAAATTTTCATTTAGGAGGTGATGGTAGTCATAGTCTATTAATTATATTTATAATAATTTTGAAGGATGAAGAATATTACATTTTGGTTGAGGTTTTCAGTTCTTAATTTCTTGTTAGTTTCAGTTTTAGGGGTTCTTATGCGATATAAAATTGCTTTCTCCTTGCCAATCGTCGATCAAAAACATGTACAGGAAGCGCATTCTCATTTTGCCTTTTATGGTTGGATTACCCAAATAATTTATGTCTTAATTATTCGTTATTTGGTCGGAATCCTTCCCGAAAGACAGTTGAAGAAATACCAGATCTTGTTGGTCATTAATGCTGTTTCTGCCTTTATTATGATACCGAGTTTTGTTTACAGCGGTTATTATTGGCTATCCATAGCAGCATCAACTGCCGCATTGTTAACAAGTTTTGTTTTCTTCTTTTTCTTAGTCCGTGATTTAAAAGGCAAATCCGATTTGGCTAAACCTTGGTTTATTGCAGGCTTGTTTTTTGCGGTTATTTCTTCTGCTGGAGTCTTTATGCTTAGTTATATGATGATGTCGGGTAATGTGACGCAGATGCTTTATTTGGGCTCGTCTTATTACTATCTTCACTTTCAATACAATGGATTTTTCCTTTTTAGTTGTATTGGATTACTAATTCATTCCTTAAGAAAAATTGGTGCAGAAATTTCCCCCAAAGAAAATAATTTGATATTTTGGTTGATGTTTTTTGGTTGCCTTGTTGGTTTTGGTCTTTCAGTATTGTATATGAAATTACCATTATGGATCATTATTGCAATTATCTTAGCATCCATTTCACAAACAATTGGGGCGATAAAAATTTACCAAATGGTCAAAAGAAATTGGGGTCACGTTGTGGTTCACTTTTCGGCGTTGCAGAGATTCGTTTTAATGTACGTAGGATTCGCGTTCTTTATGAAAACACTTTTGCAATTAGGTTCTAACGTTCCCGCATTAAGCCAGTTTGCATTTGGCTTCAGAAATGTAGTTATCGCTTACTTGCATTTAATTCTGTTGATGTGTATTTCAGTATTTCTAATTAATCACATTCTGGCAACCAACGTCTTCAAAATCACCAAGCCAGTTACTAGGGGCTTAAAACTGCTGCTCTTGGGAATTTTTTTAAATGAAGCGGTATTAGGAGTAATGGGAATTTTTTCAATTAAATATATCGCTGTTCCTTTTGCGCCAGAAATATTACTTGGAGTTTCTCTATTAATGATGTTCTCTTTGCTGCTGATTTTGGTCAGTTTAAGAAAGAAATCAACATAAAAAACACCTCCTGAAATAAATTCGGGAAGTGTTTCAAACATTAAATTTAAACTATTACTTTTTTCTTAGTTCGGTAGAATTACGCTGTCAATAACGTGAACGATTCCATTAGAAGCGGGTACTGATGCAATAATATTAATGGTGCCATTTACAACTGGCTTTCCATCTACGATCTTAATACTGATTGGTTTTCCATCTACCATACCAAGATTTTGTCCGTCTGTTAATTGGTCTGTTTTAATCACGCCTACGTAAGTATGGTGGCTTAAAATGTCATTCAGTTTATCTACATTTTCAGGTTTCAGTAGATCTTCTAATGTTCCCGCAGGTAAATTATCAAATGCAGCATTAGTCGGTGCAAAGACCGTAAATGGTCCTGCATTACTTAATGAAGTTGCTAAGCCGGCTGCTTTTACTCCAGCGACTAAAGTTGATAGATCTGCATTTCCAGCGGCTAATTTTACAATATCTGGCGCACTGTCATCATCTTGTACTGCTTCCTGACCTGCACCCACGGTTTCTGAAGTTTCGGTAGTGGCTGTTGTTGCTGCCTCACTCTGGTTGCAAGAAGAGAATGCGAGTGAAATAACTGCAAGCAACATGATTGACTTTTTCATAGTATTGATTCTAATTGTTATATTTTTAATCTTAGAACACTGAGCGTGTGCTTTAATTATACTATAAAATTAAGTTGAAAATGAAGTATTAACTTATGACTGCAATCACATTGTAACCCATTAATTGGATGAGTTTTATCAGCTCGGAAACAGCAATCGAACAGGTTTAAAGATCTTTTTTATTAAACATAATTAAAGACCAAAGAAACGGCACTAAAGTCCAGATCGCTAAAATGATGAGTGAGATAACCATTCCACCTCCTGATCCGAAAACCTGCTTGAAAATTGCACCTGCCTGCCCCAGCATTGCTGCCACTTCTAACTGTAAAAGAACGAAGATTCTGGATAGTCCGATGGGGTTAACTGCTGCTAACGTTGCCATAATTCCTTCTATTGGATAGTCTGCAAATTGAAACATCAATACAAGTAAAATACCGTCATAAATAATTGCAAAGAACATCCAGATGAAAATAGAAATACCAATTCCTTTTGCTCGGTCTCTACTGTAAATAGCGGCCAACATTGCCAGAGAAGTAAATATAACCGTAAGAAAAATCCCGGTAATCAATAAAGATGCACCAGTTTCAATCGAAGAATAGAGCAAGATCGGAATTCCACAACCAATCAAAAAAGCAAATATTAATGCAGTGGATAATCCCAGGAATAAATTAAACCATACTTTTCCTCTTGGTACAGGCTGACTCAAAAGTAACTCAATAAATTGACTGCTGTTATAAACATAAATTGTAGAAAATATAATGCTTACTAAAGGAACAACCAGTAAAACGACATTTAATAAGCTTAAAGTTGCCTTCGTAAAATTATTTTCTAAACCCAGCACCGACCAGGAAATGATAAAAAGTAAAATGGTGTACAGGATGACAATTTTATTTTTTAAAATATCAAATAAGATAAAACGCGCTATTTTATTCATTTCTTCATGCTTTTTAAGATGGAAATAATTCCGTCAGAAATTTTTGCAGTGTTCGTCTGTTCTTTTAACTCTTCAACAGATTGGTGAACGACCACTTTTGCCTCATTCATGAAAACAATTTCAGTAATAATATCATCTAATTCACTCAATAAGTGAGAGGTAATGATAATCAATTTGCCTTTATTTTTTTCTTTAATGATTTTGTTTTTCAGGATCTCAGTCGCCAAGGGATCCAAACCAGCGGTGGGTTCGTCTAGAATGATCACTTTTGGATTAAACAAGAATGCCAGAACAGCACTTACCTTCTGCGTAGTTCCACCTGAAAGAGTGCGCATTTTTTTGTCGTAAATTTCTCTGAGTTCAAAGGCGTCCAGAAGTTCGGTGTCAAGATCAGCATCCGTATTTTTTCGGGTATCTTTAATCATCTTGATCGTTTCTTCAATTGTCATGTTTTCAGGATAACGGCCGATCTGCGGCATATACCCGATAATCTCACGATATTTGTAATCTTCTTTTACGCTTCTTCCATCCACCAGGATGTCACCATCTATTACGACATTTAATCCCAGAATACATTTTATCAGAGTTGTTTTTCCACAACCGTTGGGTCCAATTAACGCAATAGAATGTCCATTTTGAAACGACAAGTTGATATCATTCAAAGCGGTGAATTTATTGAATTTCTTAGTTAAATTTTTAATTTCAATCATAGCATTAAGATGTTGTAAACATCGCTTTCTGTAGTTGAATATTCGATTATTACGAATCTGTTTTATAATTTACGGGTTTCATTAATGGTTGATCATCAACAAAACTTTCTGGGGTAAGGCTTGGTAATATTTTCTCTGTCCTATCGAGCATGTCAACAAGGAAACTTCTAAATAATAACATGACGGATGGGTTTTGTTCTACCAAAACAGAATATAAACTAAGTGGATGAAAAGGAATATCTCCTATTTTATCTTTGTTCAGATCATATCCTTCATATTTGTCCCAGTAATTCAATCTAAAATCATTCATTACCGTGGACCCGTTAGTACTAATGTCAAAAGTATTATTAATAAAATCATTTCTCATCACCCGATTTTCCATGCAGTTAGAATTTATTTTTATCGCCCAGCCATTATCTTCAAACTGATTATTATAAAAATCAATTTTGGTGGCACCATCTGCAAAAATTCCGGTTGTGTTGCTTTGGAATACATTGCCTTTGATCTTACTGTAAGAAATTTCTTTTAATAAAAGACCGAAAACACTGTCTCCCCAGTTATTAATGAATTTATTATTGTACATACTCACGTTCATAGCGTACATGACCGCAACTCCGGCACCGTTATTATCAAAAACATTGGAAGTGTAAACACTGTCGTTTGAGAACATAAAGTGTAAACCATATCGAAGATTAGCGCGCGAAAGGTTATGATAAACGTAACACTTCACATTCTTTTCAAGATAGATCCCATCTTTGTGTCCTGTGATATAGTTGTTTTTCACCCAGATCTCCCTGCTTCCTAAAAGATGAATCCCGTCACCAATGTTTTCTTCTGAGGTTCCGCGGTTGGTGGTGATCTTGTTGTTGCTTATTAGGCAGCGTATTCCTCTTTGAACGTAAATTCCGAAATGATTATTTTCCAAAATATTATTATCAATTACGGAATCTGCACTGCTATAAATGTGTATCGCGGCCACACTTCGGATTTCATCTCTTCCGCTGTTTATTAATTTAAAACCTTTTAAAACGATGTGATCTGCTCGCAGAGTGATAATTTCACCCTCAAGGTTACCGTCGATAATGGGCCTGTCAATTCCGATTAAGGTCAAGGATTTTTCAAGATCTATCGTTCCTTCTTTGTAAAGTCCTTTATACACCAAAATGGTATCGCCGCTCTTTGCGGCGGCGACAGCTAATTTTATGGAAGTAAACTGCTCACCTTTACCGACTTTCAAAGTAGCTGAGAATGCTAAAACCGGTAAAAACAAAAGTAAAAAGAAAGTGATGGTGTTTTTCATATTTCATACTAACCGTAATTGGAAAAAATTACAAGTTTGCAGCTATTTATTTTGTGACAAGAGTAGCTCCCAATGAAGCGGCAGCTTTTTCAGCGGTAGATTTATCTTTAAATGCTTGCGTATTTCCGCCCATTGGACTTTTAATTTCGCCTCCTTTAATTAAAGTCGCAGTATTTGTTTCAAAAAAATCTCCTGTGGGAAAATCGGCAACGTAAGTTTTAGCATTAACCGTCGTTTCTGCATTAGAAATCTCATAGTCCTGAAGACAGCTGATGTCATCAAATTTATAAAGTCTGCCTTTTTCTGTTAATAATTGGGTAGCATACTTAGGTTCAGAAATGGTCATTTTGCAATTATCACATTGGTCTTTACCGACTGAAATTTCTTGAGGACCTTTTTCTGCACAAGCAACTAAGGTTATCATACTAGCCGCAATAATTGAGTTTCTAAATAACTTCATAATTTTAATTTTGTTTTATTGAATGTTGACGTTTTAAATTGCTTTTTTAGCGATTCTAAATTCTACAAAGGCTAAGATAATCAAAATAACGCCAGCTCCTATCATGATCCCACCGCCAATATTAGGATAAGACCATACTTCAAAATTTAATAATTGTTTGTAGCCAAGTAGGGGTGGTTGATAAGACATTCCCGGTACGATAATCGCCGCATGGGGGTTTAGATTATGTCCGTAGTCGTATAGCCATCTCCAAAAATCAAATACGAATCCAACTCCAAAAGTTAAGAAGATCCCCGTCAAAGCGTAGAGAATTTTTCGACTGTTTAAAAATGTCGCTAAGAAGCAAAGTGCGGCAAAAAAGGCGAGAGCGTAAGGTAAGACTTTAAACTCCCAGAATTCATCTGCATGAATTTCTTTCATTCCAATATAATGATTCAGTCCATTGATGATCTGAAATTCACCACTAATTTTATTGGAGTGGATGAACATGGCTAGACCTTCGGGATATTGTGGCGCATTCAGATAGATGGACCAGATGGGTACAAAAATCGCGGTAACCAGGCCTATGCCTAAAATGATAAGCAGGACTTTAGTCCATTTGTTTAAGTTTTGTGTTTTCATTTTTTTAATTTGAGGTGATGATCGTAAATGATTTCTCTTTAGTAAAGTTCGTTCATTTATTGAAGAATCAATGTGTTTATGATTACAAAATGATTTATCTCATTAAATGAAAAAAGGGCAGTGAAACTGCCCTTTTAGTTATAAACTTTACTTTGTTTCACCTTCTTTCACTGGGCTCTGTGCGTTGTCTTTCTTATTATTCAAAGAATATATAAGTGGGGTATTGCTACCTGCGGGAGATACTCGTACATATCCCTGCATTTCCTGGTGCAGTGCAGAACAGAAGTCGGTACAGTACATTGGATACATTCCTGGTTTCACTGGAACCCACTTAAGGGTGCTTGTTTCACCTGGCATAATTAAGAGTTCGGCGTTTTGTGCGCCTTTCACTGCAAATCCATGTGGAACATCCCAGTCCTGTTCTAGATTCGTTACGTGGAAGTAAACTTCGTCACCAACTTTTACTCCCTCTATATTATCTGGTGCAAAGTGAGAACGGATAGAAGTCATGTAAACGTGAACTTTATTTCCTTCCCTTACCACTTTACTTTCACCTTCTCCGCGAGTTACATAAGGATGTTTGTTTTCTGCCAGTTTATAGAATTTTACCTGGTTTTTAGTGAATAGTTCGGCAGGTCCTGCTTGTGCATAATGCGGTTCACCAATGGTTGGGAAATCTAGCAGCAGTTTCATTTTATCACCACTGATGTCAAATAATTGAGCAGATTGTGCCAATTCAGGTCCAGTTGGTAAATATCGGTCTTTAGTAATTTTGTTATAAGCTACTAAATACTTTCCATACGGTTTTTTAGTATCTCCGCCAACAACCATAAGGTGACCAACAGAATAGAACGTAGGTGTTCTGTCTAATACTTTACAAGTTTTAATGTCCCATTTCACTACTTCTGAAGAAACGAACATGGATGTGTAAGCATTTCCTTTTCCATCAAATTCTGTGTGGAGTGGTCCGAGACCCGGTTTTTGAACTTCACCGTGTAATACTGATTCATATTTAAGAATTGGAATTCCATCAAATTCACCAGAGAAATCTTTCTTTTCAATCGCTTTCATTAATTTATCAAAGCTGAATACAGGAATTAAAGCTGCTAATTTACCAGATCCAATGATATACTCACCTGTTGGGTCAACATCACAGCCGTGTGGAGATTTTGGACAAGGAATTAAGTAACAGATGTCTTTTAATTCTTTAGCAGAAAGTACGGATACTTCTTTTAAAATTTCTGATTTCGCCATTTGGGTAGACTCATCAAATGTATTGTGAGCATATTCTACCGCCATTTTTTTAGCTTTTCCTGCTTTCAGATATTCTTCAGCTTTCTTCCAGTTCACTGCCATGATAAAATCTTTCTCATTTTGAGAAGCATTTACTTCAAGTAGCGTATTAGCCTGTTCAGAGTTATAGCAAGAGAAGAAAAACCATCCGTGAGATTTTCCTTTACCTGCATGGGATAGGTCAAAATTAAATCCTGGGGCTTCAATCTGGAAGGTAATGTCCATTTTTCCGTCCTCTTTTCCAATTCCGATGAAAGAAAGGTAACCTTTGAAATTTTCTTTGAAAGATTCAATTGGAACGTCACCTTGGCCATCAACTGGTACTGCAAAACGGGTACCTGCAACAACATACTCGGTGTTTTCTGTTAAGAAAGGAGATGAGTGATTTCCTGCAGAGTTTGGGATCTCAAGGATTTCCGTCGTTCTGAAAGTTTTCAAGTCAATTTTTGCAACACGTGGCGTATTATTCGCGTTAGCAAATAAATATCTACCGTCAATTTCACCGTTTGTTTGCGACAAAGCAAGGTGGTGTTGGTCATCCCAAGGGATAAATCCGTGAGAGGTTTCGAGCATTGGTTTGGTTTCTTCACTGAATCCATATCCATTTTCTGGGTGAACCGAAAATACAGGAACGATTTTCAAAGTTCTACCACTTGGCAATCCAACCACACTAATTTGACCGTTGAAGCCACCGCTGACGAAACTCATTACTTCATCATGTTTGCCTGGAGCAACGTAAACTTTCTGTGCCGCATCACCCGAAACAGCTGTTTCCGTACCCTTCGGTTTACATGCGACAATACTAACCGCTGCAAAGGCAGCGAGTCCAATTTTCTTGTAAGTTTTCATATATTATTTGATTATTTCTTTCAGAATAGAGAGAAAAAAGAAAGATGAATGGTAAATACATGATGACTTACCATTCATCATAGAGGAAATTATTTTGCGCCGTCGATCTCTCTCATATATTCGAGAACCTCTCTAGCTTCAGTATCGCTAAGACCTTGATTTGGCATTCTTACCAAACAAAGTTCTAATTGTTTTTGTAATTCTGGATCTACATCGATCATTGGATCTGGATTAGAAATAAAGTTCATGATCCATGCTGGTGTTTGTCTTGTAGTAACCCCTTTCCAACCTGGACCAACTAATTTTTCATCGGTTGTTTTGTGGCAAGAAGTACATTTAACTTCAGCAACTTTTTTACCTGCAGCAGCCATTGCTGGATCAAATTTAGATACATCAACGTTTTCATGTTTACCTAAACCTCTGTTTGGGTCATACTTTGCCGCAGTTGCTTCCATTTCAGCAGTGCTTTCGTTGTTAGTAGCTGCAGTTGTTTCTGCTGATCCTGAAGGAATAGAATCTGTTTTCTTGTCTCCTCCACAAGAGAATAGTGTAAAAGCCAGTGCTGCAAATGCAATTGTTCTTAATGATTTCATAATATTTATTTTTTTGTATGTTCAAAAGTACTACAGTTTGGCACATTATCGGTATGACCGTAATCATATACGTAGTATGATAATTATCGTGAAATTTGTGCTACAGAAAATAAAACAGATATAAAATTTAAAAAAATGAAAAAGTATTTAATGATTGTCGCTTTAATCGCAGTCGTTTCATGTAGTAAAAAAGAAGCTAATCCTAATATGGACTCTAATGTGATGTTGGAAGAACCTGTTGCAAAGGTTGTAGATTCAGCAGCTGCAGGGAAAAATGAAGGTCTTGCACTTATTGAGGGTGCTGACTGTCTAACTTGTCATAAAATGGATGTAAGAGTTGTGGGGCCATCTTATCAGGAAGTGGCGGACAAATACACAGAAGGTGATTTAGATATGCTTGCTAATAAAATTATTGATGGTGGGAAAGGTAATTGGGGAGAGATCCCAATGACTCCGCATGCTGGCATGAGTAAAGAAAACGCGAAAAAAATGGTAGAGTATATTATGACTCTAAAAAAATAAAATTTATTTTTTAGTTATTAAGGCATCTTATGATTTAAGGTGTCTTTTTTTATGGTCATTCGATTGGCAATATGTCAATTTGTCATAAAAAAGTGCTTGGTATAAAACTTGAGAATTGTTGATCATCAACAAGCAAATAGCAAATAATTAAAAAATAAATAAAATGAGTAAAATAATTGGAATTGACTTAGGTACAACCAATTCATGTGTTGCGGTAATGGAAGGTAAAGATCCTGTAGTTATCCCTAACGCAGAAGGTAAAAGAACAACACCATCAATTGTAGCATTTACAGAAGATGGCGAAAGAAAGGTAGGTGATCCTGCAAAAAGACAGGCAGTAACCAACCCAACGAAAACAGTTTTCTCTATTAAGAGGTTTATCGGAACTCACTTTAAAGATGATGCTTCTGAAGTTTCCAGAGTACCGTACAAAGTAGTTGCTGGTCCAAACGATACTGCAAAAGTAAAAATCGACGACAGAGAATATACTCCACAAGAAATTTCTGCAATGATTCTTCAGAAAATGAAGAAAACGGCTGAAGATTATTTGGGACAAGAAGTAACAAGAGCAGTAATTACTGTTCCAGCTTACTTTAATGATGCACAAAGACAGGCGACTAAAGAAGCAGGAGAGATCGCTGGTTTAAAAGTAGAAAGAATTATCAATGAGCCTACGGCAGCAGCTTTAGCTTATGGTTTAGATAAAAGTCACAAAGACCAAAAAATCGCAGTATATGATTTAGGTGGTGGTACTTTTGATGTTTCGATCCTTGATTTAGGAGACGGTGTATTTGAAGTATTGTCCACAAATGGAGATACGCATTTAGGTGGTGACGATTTTGATGATGTAATTATCAATTGGTTGGCAGATGAATTCAAAACTGCAGAAGGTGTTGAGTTGAAAGGTGATCCAATTGCGTTGCAAAGATTAAAAGAAGCAGCAGAGAAAGCGAAAATAGAATTGTCGTCTGCTTCTCAAACAGAAATTAACCTTCCTTATATTACAGCAACTGCAACAGGTCCAAAACACTTAGTAAAAACTTTGACCAAAGCGAAATTCGAACAATTGGCTGAAGATTTAGTAAGACGTTCTATGGAACCTTGTAAAAAAGCACTTTCTGATGCAGGTCTTCAAACATCTGATATTGATGAAGTAATTTTAGTTGGTGGTTCTACTAGAATCCCGATCATTCAGGAACAAGTTGAAAAATTCTTCGGAAAAACACCTTCAAAAGGAGTTAATCCAGATGAGGTTGTAGCTTTAGGAGCTGCGATTCAAGGGGGAGTTTTAACTGGTGATGTGAAAGACGTTCTTCTATTAGATGTTACACCACTTTCATTAGGAATTGAAACAATGGGTTCTGTGTTCACCAAATTAATTGATGCCAATACAACCATTCCAACTAAGAAATCAGAGGTTTTCTCAACAGCAAGTGATAATCAGCCTGCAGTTTCTATTAGAGTAGGACAAGGAGAAAGACCAATGTTTAATGATAACAAAGAAATCGGAAGATTTGACTTGTCAGACATTCCACCAGCGCAAAGAGGAGTTCCTCAGATCGAAGTAACTTTCGATATTGATGCTAACGGAATCTTGAGTGTTTCTGCAAAGGATAAAGGAACCGGAAAAGAGCAGTCTATTAAAATCCAAGCGAGTTCAGGACTTTCTGAAGAAGAAATCGCAAAAATGAAACGTGAAGCTGAAGAAAATGCCGCCTCAGATGCTAAGAAAAAAGAAGAAGTTGAAATCTTCAACAAAGCAGACGGATTGATTTTCCAAACAGAAAAACAATTGAAAGAGTTTGGCGAGAAATTATCAGCTGACAAAAAAGCCGCGATCGAAACTGCACACGCAGAATTGAAAACAGCTTTCGAAGCAAAAGATATGGACAGCGTAAAAACCAAAACAGAAGCTTTAGACGCAGCTTGGATGGCAGCTTCTGAAGAAATGTACGCTCAAAACGGACAACCAGGTGCTGAGCAAGCGCAAGGAAGTCCAGAAGGAGATGCAGGAACAGAAGATGTTCAGGATGCTGACTTCGAAGAAGTCAAGTAATTAGCAATTATCATCGATTAACATCGATTGAAATTAAGTAGTAAATCGCTGTAAACGTAATGTTTACAGCGATTTTTTTGTTTTTAACATTTTTTAATAATAGTTGATTTTAATGGATTTTTATCGTATTATTGTATCTTACTTGTACCGCGTCTTAATAGCAGACAATCTGCTTCTTATTATGTCTTATTTAGGCTAATTTGATTTTTATTTTTTTAAAATAGTGGAATTATGGGCTTTAGTAATCTTAGGATACCAAAACTTTGTGAATTTTGTGAGAAACCATTTGAAGCAAAAACAGTTACTACAAGATTTTGTAGCAAACTTTGTTCGGAAAAATCTATAAAAAGACAAAAAAGACTAGTTCAGGAAGTAGAAGCTAAACAAGTTTTATTGGAAAAATCAATAAATAAAATTGCGGAAATTCAAACTCGACCTTATCTTTCTGTAGGTGAAGCTGCAATATTTTTTGGAATGTCGAAGGATACAATTTATAGATTAATCAAAAGCAATAGAATTTCAGCACATAATTTTGGTGAAAGATTAACCCGAGTTTGTAAGTCGGATTTGGAATCAATATTTACTGTGGTAAAAATTGCGCCGGAAAAAGAAAAGATTGAGGAAAAACAAGTTTTTGAAGTAGGTAACTGTTATACAATTTCAGAAATTAGTGCAAAATACCATGCTGATCCGGGAACGGTAAATAGTGTCATTAAAAGAAACAAAATCCCAACTAAAAAGGTTGGAAGTTTTGTGTACGCACCTAAAAATTTAATTGACAAAATTTTTGACGGAAAATGAAAGAGTTATTAAAAACCAAAGTTACCGTAAGACTGCGAAAAGCCGAGTTCCGAAAAGAATGGTTCATTTATTTGGAAAGTTACCCCGTGATGATTCCAGGTAAAAATGATCCCCAGAGAATTCGAGAATACTTGAACCGGAGTGTAACAACTGTACATTTCGATAAGAAAAGACCGGCACGGACAACACAAAATTCAGTTTCGTTTAAACCCAAAAGAGATGATAATGGAATTATCGTTTGCAAAAGTGAAAATGACCGCGAGACAATGTTTTACGCAGATTCATTGCGCAAATTGAGACAGAGAGAATACGATAACATTGAACTTTATAACGAACTTGATATAATCCAGCAGGAGGAAAAAGAAAGATCTCAGGAGAATTTTGTAAGATATTTTGATTTGCTTGTCAATAAAAGGCATAAAAACAATTCCGAATCTATTCAGGTGAATTGGTATCGCTCGATAGAATTTCTAAAAGATTTCGGAGGTGAAAAAATTATGTTTTCACAGATTAACACAAAATTCTGTGAAAATTTCAAATCGTATTTGTTGACTGCAAAAAGTGGTAGCAATAAAGATGCGATAATTTCTCAAAATACAGCTTCAACCTATTTTTCTGTTTTCAAAGCTGCACTGAAAGAAGCGTTTATCGATGGCTATTTTACAATTGATATTGCGGCTAAAGTAAAATCAATTCCACATGAAGAATCGAGAAGAGAATATTTAACGTTAGAAGAACTCAATACTTTGGTTGAAACACCATGCGAACTTGATGTTTTAAAACGAGCGGCACTTTTTTCTGCATTGACAGGTTTGCGACATTCCGATATTCAAAAATTGACGTGGAATGAAATAAGTATTGAAAACGATCAAGCCAGAATAAATTTCACTCAAAAAAAGACAAAAGGAGTTGAATATATGCCGATGTCTAAACAAGCATTACAACTATGTGGAGAAGTTGGTCTTCCAAATGAACTGGTGTTTGAAAATTTGACGAACCCAGCTTGGATTTCCCGACCACTTAAAAAATGGATAGAAAGTGCAGGAATTACCAAAAAAATAACCTTTCATAATTTCAGACACACTTTTGCGACTTTGCAACTTTCTAGCGGAACAGATATTTACACCGTCAGTAAAATGCTAGGACATACCAACGTAAAAACTACGCAGGTTTATGCAAAGGTTGTTGATGAAAAGAAAAATACAGCATCAAAAGCAATTCAATTGAAAAACTTTTAAAATGAATTTGAAATATTTTGAATATATTGTTATTTACCTTTCGGTCCTGGTGGTATGTGTAGTCGTGGGAGCGTTAGCAAGAATCTCTTTTATTGGTAAAGGTGGTGATGAGTATAGCGCAAATATTGTATTTTGGTCAATTACAGCATTAAGTATTTTATTTTATGCGATTATCATTTTGTTTCTTGATGTCATAATTGTTGGATTCAGAAAAATATTTCGCAAAAAGAATAATTCCAAAAATTCTACTCTAGATTTTATTCCAACTAATAGTCATGAGCATATTACAGTCGGGCAAAAAAAAATAATTGATGACAATACAGCAAATCAGTTAATTGAATATTCAAAGGAAAATATTGAGGATCAAACTGCGCAAAAGGTAAATCTTGAGTCTATAAGAAAAACCCAACTTCAGCAAAAGCAACAGATTGAAAGTGAGAAATTACAAGTCGCTGTAGATTATACTCGAAATCAATTTGCATTATATTTAAAGGATGAAGATCTAGATGCACTTTGCGACGCCGTAAATTTATATTCACTAAAAAAAGATATTCTTAATAATATTCCTATTTCTACAGAAGACTTAACAAATCTGGACCTTTATCACTTCGGCTGGAATATTTGGCATCATTTCAGACCCATAAAACAGGAGGAGGTTTCAAAGTTATTAAAAAATGTTTTCGTTTCGCTTGATGATATTGATTTGGAAAGTATCAAATCCCATTTGAAAGATGAACCTAAAAAAGGTATTATAAAAATTCAAGAAAACCTGGCAGACTACCAAAAGTCATAAAAAATCACAAAACGAAGTGTATTTTAAGTGATTTCTCTGTGATTGCGTGTTTACGACCATCACAGAGGAATCACTTTTTTTCTTTGCACCATAACAATCAAAAACAACAGTTATGGAGAGTAATGAAATCTCATTCGAAAATCTGCCAAAAGCCGTGGCACATCTGGTCAGCGAAATTGCTATAATAAAACTTTTGGTAGAAGTAAAGCAACCACAGCAAGTTCCTCAAAAAAGAATTCCAATAGATATAACGGAAGCCTGCCAAATTATTGGAAAGGCCAAACCTACCGTTTATACTCTTGTGCGGAAAAGATTGATTCCTTGCTACAAAAATGGGAAGAAACTTTATTTTTTCGAGGACGAACTATTGGAGTGGATTTCCAAAGGAAGAAAGAAAACTTTGCAGGAAATTGAACTGGAAGCAACCGCAGATTTCAAAAAGAATTTTAGAAAAACTTCAGCAGAATTTAATCTAAAATCTAAATTATGAGCACAGAAATCCCTTATTTAAGAGTAGGAACTTCCTACTACAAAACCATTGAAAAGCCACTGATTTCTGGTGATAAAATCTCAATTCTCGTTCGCTGGAATCGAGAAACAATCATAAGCGACCACGGAAAAACATACGTTTCAAGCGTTCCGAAATTTGATGGATTTTGCTGTATTCCAAACCATTTGAATTATCAACAAGTAATTGAAGGATTCTACAATGTGTACAATGAAATGCCTTTTCAACCAAATAGTGAAAAAGCCGACCTTCAATCAATTAAAGAAAAAATTCCTTTTTCCCTGGATTTTATGCATCATATTTTTGGTGAACAAATAGAATTAGGATTGGACTATTTAAAAATATTACTTCTATATCCCACGCAAATTCTTCCTATACTTTGTTTGGTAAGCAAAGAAAGGGTTACCGGAAAAACGACATTTATAAAATGGCTCAAATGTATTTTCGGATTGAATATGACTTACATCAAAGGAGATTCATTTGGAAGTCAATTTAACGCAGATTGGACATCAATGTTAATTGTGGCAATCGATGAAGTCTTTTTCGATAAAAAAGAGATCACCGAACGATTAAAATATCTTTCCACGACAGATAAAGATAAAAAAGAAGCGAAAGGAAAGGACCGGGAAGAAGTCGATTTTTTTGCGAAGTTTATTCTTTGCTCCAATAATGAAGATAATTTTATTCAGATCGATGAAAATGAAGTGCGCTTCTGGATTCTCAAAATTAAACCGATTAAATCTGAACGAACAGAATTTCTGCGTGATCTTACTTCTGAAATACCTTACTTCTTAAACTATTTGATTCAAAGACCTTTTTACAGCCAGAAGAAAACTCGAATGTGGTTTAATCACACGGAACTTCGGACAACTGCATTGCAGAAATTAGTCTGGAAAAATAATAACAAACTGGAATCCAGAATTATCGAATTACTGTTTGAATTTTTCGAAAGTGTAGAAGACCCCGAAATAAATGCTGTCCCTCAAGATATTCTGAATATGCTCAATAAAATGTTTAAAAGCAGTTATTGGACGATCAATGATGTGAGGAAATTATTAAAGGAAATTTGGAAACTCGAACCGCAACAAAATTCCTTGGCTTATATCAAATACGACATGGATTATGGAGGAAGTTTCTTTCAGCAAAATAAACTTGGACGCTATTTTACTATAGAAAGAAATTTTATTTCTCAAAAATTTGATGAAATGATGAGTTAGTTGATAATGAAAAGAAAATCAATTAGTTACTACTCATCAAAAGCCTCATCAAATTTATAACCCGTCATTTTTGATGAGTGTTTGATGAGCAAATAAATTGAAGTTTGATGAGATGATGAGCATTTGATGGTTATATAAATTAATGATATACACATAGATACAGCGTTTTCTCATCAATTCATCAAACTTTTCCTAAAACTCAACCCCTAAACTTTACAGCAATGAACTGCACACAATTTAATAAAATATCTGTGGAAGAGATCCTACAATCACTCGGACATTTTCCCACAAAACAAAATAAAAAAGAAGCATGGTTTATAAATCCGTTTTCCAAAGAAATCAACGCCTCTTTTAAAATTAATAAAAACCTCAATTATTGGTATTTATTTTCAGAAGGAATTGGTGGAAACAATATTGATTTTATGAAAAAATATTTAAACGCTTCCATATCTGAAGTTTTAAACTGGGCAGAAAATCAGAATTTTTCTTCTTTTCACCAGCAAACCAATAATCAGAAATTATTTAATCTTCCCAAAACTTATGAAATTTTAGAGGTGAAAGATATTCAGCATCCTGCATTAATTCAATATTTAAAAAGTAGAAAAGTTGAAAATCAAAAACACCTAATTCAGGAAATTCATTATCAAATGAGCAACAAAAAATATTTTGGAATCTGCTTTAAAAATGATTCCGATGGATATGAAAGTCGGAACGCATATTCTAAAATCTGCCTGGGTAAAAAAGATATTTCTACCATTAAAAATAATTCAAAATCGCTTCGGATTTTTGAAGGATTTTTTGATTTTCTTTCCTTTAAAAATATCGAAAAATCATTAGAAAATAAAGTTTCAGATTACATGATTTTGAATTCGGTTTCGATGATCAATAAGATTAAAAACTCACTCGAAAATTATGAAAAAATAGACCTCTATTTTGATAATGACGAAGCCGGTAATCGTGCCGTTGAAATCATAAAAAAAGAAAAAAATGAAGCAGAAGATTGTAGGGTTTTGTATTCTGATTTTAAAGATTTGAATGTTTGGTTGGTTCATAATGACCCACAAAAAGATAATCTTCAATCTTTAAAAGGAAGGAGGTATTAGCATAAAAGTAACTATAAAGACCTGCGTAAAAAGGTGACGGTCAAAATATGGTTAGATGGTAGTGCAAAAAGTACCCATTGTTTACAATAAGCGTTTCACGCTTTTTATAAAACTGGGATTTTTGATTTCTTCCTGTCGTCAGAAATACAGTTTACAGTAAAAAACAAAATAAAATTAAAACATGAAAGAAGATTTTTTTAAAAAATTTATACAAAAAGCAACACAGGAAAATGAGCAAAAATTGATTGCTGAAAAAAGAAAAAATCACTTTAAAGATTTAGGTCGAAAAGGTGGTTTGAAAATGAAATCTGATCCGCAATTAACGAGAGTAATTTCCTTCAGGATGACTGAAAGTGAATATCAGATTGAGTTAAAAAAAGCTGAGAAAGTCGAGTTGAAATTATCAACTTTTGCCCGAATGGTTTACCAGGGAAAAGTGCTGAAAATTGATGAATTTAAAACCGATGAAATCTTATTGGATTATGGAAATAATTTTAAAAGGATTAAAAATTTACTACGGCACAGAGAATGGAATGTTTTCTCAAATAAAAAGAAAATTATTGTAGAGATCGAAGAAATAATTGAACTCATTCGTCAGTATTTATACTCAAAAATCAACGGAAAAAATAAACAATGAACAATTCTGCAACAACTAGAATGATCTCTAAAATTGCGCTGGAATATAATGGGAACGATAAAGGAATGGCAATCGCTGCTGCATCTAATATCCTTTTAAGCAGCAATCCGGAACAACAATACCAAGAAATGAAAACGGTAGCCGACAGAAATTCAAAAGTGAAAAAGTGGGCTCTAACCGGATTTATTTCTCCACCTACTGAAATCATAAAGCAATTATCAGATGAAGAACTAACAGATATTGCAATTGAAGCACTGCAGAAGATTGGAGTTACAAACAAAAACCAATACCGCTTGGACATCCATAACAGCACGAGGCAGAAACATATTCATTTTGTTGTGAATCGAATGGACATTAATGGAAAATGTACGGTAAAATCGCGTAAAGTTGGTGAAAGATTCGGTGAAGCAGTCCGCCAAATTTGTCAGGAACGAAATATAAAAACCGATGTTGAGATTGGAATTGAAAAGAAGGCAATAATGTTGAAAAATCTTACTGAGAGTTTGAAGTGCTGCAATAATTTTGATGAACTAATTTCAGAAATGAAGAAAAGAGGTTTTTTAGCTGAACTTTCTAAAAATGAAAAGATTGGAATTTCGGGAATGCGAATCATTTTGGAGAGCGACATCAATCATCAAACCGAACGACAATACAAACCGGGTTATAAACTTTCAGAAATAACATCAAGTCTAAAAATAGCGGAGATTAAAAGTGTTTTTGATTTAAAAAATATTGTGAAACAAGAATTAAAAGCGTCTTCAAGTTTGAAAGAACTTCGGGATAATCTGTATCGGCAAGGATGGGCGATGAAAGTTCAGTATAAAAAAGAATTCCGACACAATCAAATTAATCAAGTTCATGATATCTGGATCAAAAGAGTTGCGACCACAACTTCCAGTAAGGAGAAAGATGGTTTCTTTTACAATAAATACGATGGGTTTTCTCTTTCTGCAATCGGTGGTAATTTTCAAATCATTGAAAAATTGATAAATGCCACCGCACAATCATCAGTACTTTCTGCCAATAGCAATAATGAAAATATAGTAGAAATTGCTTTGGATGCAGTTGAAGACATCCTAAAACCAAATTATGTTTCACAAGCGGAAGACGAATGGTGGAAAAAGAAGAAAAAATTTAATCGATAAAAAAATATAAAAATGGAAAACAATAATCAAATTGAAGAATCTAAAACCGATGGATTCGAACTTTTAGAAAAAGTAATCAAATCAAACGAAGAGAATATAAAATCAAATGAAGATAAAATTAAACTTTATGTGAAACTGAGATTTATGTTCGAAGATCATTTAAAGATGATGGGTCAGACTCAATTAGATTTTGAAGCGGTTGGCGAGACATATCAAGATGCAATGAAATTTCATGAATTAGAATCTGTAAAAAGAACTGAATTCTTAAAAAATATTCCCACCAAAATCGAAGCGGTTCTTTCGCCAGAAACAGTAGAAGATTTTGAGAAGATAAATTCAAAAATGAAAGAAATGAAAATCTTAACATGGTCCAGCTTGGGAACGATGATTTTAGGAATTTTGATTTTAGTTATTTCTATCAATTTTGCTACGAACTGGTATAAAGAAAGCATAAAAGCGAAAAGTGAACTTCGCCAAAATATTTTAAATGAAATTGCTGGTGAAGGGAAAAAAATATATGATGAAAGTGAGGTAAAAGCTTTGAGTGAAAATACTAAATTGATGCAGTTATGGATTAAGAATAATCCTAAAAAGGCGGAAGATTTTTTGCGGTTTAAGGATGGGTATGATGCGAAAAACACTACGGAAAGAGAGAGTGAGTAATTACATGAATTTTAATTTTGATTTTCGAAATGTCCAGTTTTTTAATTAAAAAACTGGACATTTTGTTGGTTGAATTATGTTTTTAAATTAGTTTAAATAATTGTTTGTAAGAATTATATGTTTTTATATTTATTACTTGTGAAGTTTTCAACGAGCAAGATTTTTTGGAAGAGTGAACTTTATCACTTTAGTGATAGCGGACATATATATTTGAAACCAATTGTGAGTAGAGGTGTTTTATATGCTTTTTTTTTGCTTGTTTTCTTTTCGTATTTTTGGAAGACTCACTAAAAGAATAAATGCCAAGTAATAAATTTCGGTAATCAGATGTAAAGCGCTTGATTAGTGCTTTTCTAATGCTTTTAAAAAGAAATTGCATTAATGATTTTGCAGAACATTATGCAAAAGAAACTATAGGATTAATGAAAAAAAACAACTAGTGCATTTATACTGCATTGATATAGAATATTTTTGAAAAAATTTAGAATATGAATGAGTTTTCCAAAATTTTAGCATCTCGTAATTTACAACATCGCACAGGGGAACCTTTGTGGAAATATCAACTAACTGACTTTGAGTTTGAACAGTTGAAAATAACTTTTTTAATTGCACAAAGAATTAGTGAGATAGATCCAAAAGATTGTACGCTCTACTTTGCAGAATGGTGGAAGAGAAATTATAAAGGTGGAAAACCTAGTAAGGAGAATATTTTTGACTCTATTGGTAGAAAAACAACATATGCTTTTAGTCATAAAGAGTTTTATAATAGAGCAAAAACTGGTGCGGAAATGCTTGGAATAAAATGGATAAAGAAACAAAATACTCTGTTTTTTAGAACTTTATTACTGCAGGGTGGTCTTCCATTGCAGCACATTTCTGATAATCAAGGCAATTACAAGAATTTTCTATTAGCTGTTTTAGATGAACAACCTGAAACAATTGAAGACTTCATATTTCAAACCCATATTACCAATTTACTGCCACCTTCTAGTAGAAATGATATTATCTTTGAAAACTGTCTGGAAATTGTAAAATCAATTCTAAATGATGAAAGTACTTATGATGATTTATTAAGCTCTAACGAAAAAATCAGAGAAATATCTAATGAATTACGCGTTAGAAAAAATCAATTGCAGAGAAGACAGAGATTATCAAAGCTTCAAAATTATTGGGTATTAAATTTAAAAAAAGATAAACCTACCATTAATCTTCGTTTAGGTATTGCAAATAGCTATACAGAAACTCTCTTAGAAAATATTTTTGGTTTTTCGGTTGGAGAAAGGCAGTATCAATTTTATATTAATAATGAATTGATTTGTGTTTTCAGAAAAATGCTAAATGGTAATTATAAAACAGATTGGCGAAGTCAGTACAAACAAGAGTGGGCAGAAAATGATCAATTTCCAAATTGTTCTGTTATTGTAAATAATGAAAGAATTGAAATTAAAGATTTTATTCAAACACTTCCAGATCTTACCCAACCGAGTTTATGGGCTCCTTTTTCCGAGGATGAATGGCGTTTAGTTAAAGGAAATAATAGTAGTAGTCAAAAAGCTGCGGTACTATTTCCCAAAGATTGGAATGCAGATAGAGAATGCGAGACTTTGATTTTATCAAGTAACACTGTTAATTGGTTAGTTTTTGAAAATCAAATTGCATTATCATGGAATTCTGAGGTAAGAAGTTTTTTAACAAATGTTTCATCTTTTGATTGGACAATCGTTAGTCAAAACCCAAAATGGATGTTGAAATCTAATATCGTAGTTGTTCAGATAAAACCTAAGATTATTCTTTATAATGAGAAGAATGAGATTGTTGTCAACAATAATTATGACATTTATATTAAACCAAGAGGATCTTCAATTGAATGGGAGCTTTTAAACAATGTACAGAATTTGCCAATTGGTTGTATTGATTTGAAAATCGTAAAAGATGGTATTAAAGCTTTTGATACCTTTTTCAATATTGGAAATTTAAAAATTGAATATGCAAACCAAACTATTAACTCTGCACAGATTAAAGTATTGAATAACGGCTTTATATTTAAAATTGATGAATCGAATGAACTTTGCATCAATCAAGATAATAATCTCTTTAATCTTGAAGTTAATCTTGCTGGACACAAAATACCCAAAAGTGTAAATGCAAGTTTGAAAAAGGGAAGTTCAAAAAGTTTATTCTTTGAATTTATTTCACCATTTTTGGGTATGACCTTAATTGATGGAACTGGAAATATAATAGCAGAAAATGATCATCTGACATTCAATCATTTGCACGGTATTAGGATTTTAAGTCCAGAAAACGGTAATGTAATTATTAAATTTAAAAATGCTTTAAGACCCGATGTAATTATTTCGAAAGAAATAAAGATAGCTTCACAACCTTTAATTTCTTATCGAGATGAACTTTTGCGACTTTATTTTCTGGCTGATGCAATGAATTACAAAAATAATGTAATTATTGAGCTGCAAAGTGGGAATCAGAGAAAACAATATTTTTTAAAAGGATTTACCCACACTTTAAGTGTTGATCAACAAGATGAGAACAAATGTAGTTTATTTGATTCTGAAGATGACCTAATTTTATATGCAGTTCCCCTAAATTGTTGTGTCGAAGAAATTAGTTTAATTCCATTATCTAAAGAAGAAAATTTTTATATCCTACCGGATATTAATATCGCACAGCAGTTTATCATCATTTCATCTTATGAAGCAAATCGACATTTGATGCCGCGTTTTGTAAATACGGATGTCAATTTTATAGGAATTGATAAAAATGAAAGAATAGAAGGATATCATAATCAACTAAAAAATTCATATTTTAATGATGAAATATGGAAGCTAGTACTGGTCTACTTTAATATTTGTATAAGCCAAAATCTTCCATTTTCTACATTTGATCAATTAAGAGCTATTTCTAGAAGCTCTGAAGTTTCATCGATGGCATTTTTCTATCTTGGTATTAATCAAACAGACTCTGATGAGTATGCTCAAAAAATAGTGCCGGATTTAGAGAAAGATTTAGGATTTTGTTTCCATTGGATAAAAAGAGATGATTGGGAAAAAGCTTTGGAAGAGGCTATAATATTTGTAGGTAATGATTATTTTAGTAAGGTATTTTCCTTACTATCTAATTACATGCATGAGAACGATTTATCTCCTATTTCTCCATTTTTACTTGGACAGCAAATAAATAATCCTAATATAATTTATAATCCTTTCATTAACGAAATTAGAGGAAAACTTGGACAACGCGTTTTAAACGAGTTGCCGGAAATGAAACCCCAAATTAGAGGGTACTATAATATTCCGCAAAATAATTATGGAACGTTCGATTTACTTATAAATGCTCCGATAGCCGTTGCCGAATCTATAAAAGATTTACAACATGAATACCCTATTTGGGGAGGTAACGATTTTAGAGAACAAATTAGAAGAAATATTCAATACGCACATTATTTAGCTCCAGAGTTCTATAGTAGAATCATACAACAAGTCTTATCACAAAACTAAAACACAATGAACTTCAAAGAATTTTATACAAAATCCGAGAATCGTTTGACTGATTCTATACTTTCGCTTTGGGCAACTGGAGACAAAGAAATGCAAGATTATTTTAAAAATATTTTATCAAAAGAACCCATAATGTCTGATCCAGTTTTTCAGGCAACTTTTCCTTGGGAGCAAGCTTCTATTAATTTTGAAAATGCAGAAGATGTATTTCAATCCAATTTTATTAAATCATTGGATAAAATAAAAAATCCAGAATTTAGATTTCCAAAAGAAAGACATCCTTATAAACATCAATTGGAAAGTTGGAGAATGTTACTGAATACTAGAAAATCAATCGCCGTTACTACAGGAACTGGCTCTGGTAAAACAGAGTGCTTTATGTTGCCAGTTTTGCATGATATTTATGAAAATAGTAAAAATCAAGAGGGTATAAATGCGATTTTTTTATATCCTTTAAATGCGCTTATTGCAAGTCAACAAAAAAGGATGCATGCTTGGTGTAAGGCAATAGGAGGTATTAACTATGGTTTATTAACAGGAAGTACAGAAGATAAAGTAAAAAGTGCAGATCAAAAAGAAAAAGCTAAGCCTCAATTAATATCAAGAGAGCAGATTAGAAATAATCCGCCGCAAATCCTGTTTACGAATCCAACAATGTTAGAGTATATGTTGGTGAGAAATGCTGACGTGCCAATTCTAGAAAAGTCGCGAGGTAAATTACGTTGGATTTTATTAGATGAAGCGCATACATTAACAGGATCAAAAGCTGCTGAAATGGCACTATTGATTCGGAGAGTAATTTCAGCTTTCGACGTTAAAATAGAGAATGTCCGCTTTGCAATAACTTCTGCAACGGTTGGTGATGGTGATGCGAGTGTCTTAAAAAGGTTTATGTCGAACTTATGTGGTATTTCGGAAAATCAAATAGAAGTAATCAAGGGAGGTCGAGTTAATAATCTAATAGAAGATAAAAATATAACATCTCTTTCGGATAGTTTAACGTCTGCTAAAATTATAAATTTACGAAGAGATCTCCTAAAAAATGCTTGCTTATCAACCAAAGATATTGGTGAAAAATTTTTGAATATACAGGATAGATCAGAGCAGTTGGAGGCAATTGATTGTATTGCTGATCAGGAAATTAATGGTCAAAATTTACTACCATTGCGAGGTCATTTTTTCACACGAGGAATTGGAGGGGTTTATGTTTGTACAAATAAAAAATGTACAGAAGATGAACATTACTCTCGTCCAGAAAAAGCATTAGGTAAAATGACCACCATAGCAGGTACAAAGTGTAAATGTGGATTTCCTATGCTGGAACTAATAGCATGTAATAGTTGCGGCAATATGATGATGGAAGGTGAAATGAAGAATAGATTGATCTCTCAGAAAGCAAGTACTGGTTATGAAGCTTTTCAGATAGATGATGACGAAAATGATGAACAGTCAGACCAAATTAATTCATCATCGACTGTGAGATTTATTAAAAATATAGAGGGACAAAGGTTAGTTAATGGTGAATATGAAGAGTGTGGAATTGATGATAACGGAAAAATCACTGATGAGAAAAATAATTTACTTATGATATATGATTGTAAGTGTCCTCATTGTGGAAATAGTAATGAAAAATCGATACATTTTAGAATTTCTTCAGCCTTTACCAATCGTATTTTATCTGATATTGTATTAGATCAGACTCAATTAATTTCCAGTCCTACTACCAAAACCCTCTACAATGGTAGAAAATATATTTCTTTTACAGATAGTCGACAAGGAACTGCAAAAATCGCGGCATTTATAAATATTGATGCTGAGACAGATTGGATCCGACATCAGGTTTATCATTACATGATAAATAAACTTCACGATGGTGATAAATCTCTAAATAATGCTGAATTAAAGGAAGAAAGAGCATATAGAATTAACGAATTAGAAAAAGCTCCACCATTCTTAAAAGCGGATATTCAAAATAGATTAAATGAGATAGAAAAATTGCTCGAAAATGAAGATTCAGTTGATTTGAAAAAAACGAGAACTTCTTGGCAGGAACTTATAAACAAAATAAAAGAAGAAAATGGATTTAAAACTTTGTTTATAAAAGCAGCCAAGGGTAGAGATTTCAGTTTAGAAAATGAAATTTATGCAAAAAGTTTACTATATGATCAATTTGCTAGAAGATTAGGAAGAGAGCGATCGCTAGAAAATCTTGGTTTGGTGAATGTTGTTTATCCGGAATTTGACAATATAGTTTTGCCAGAAGAGGCAAGTCTTTTAAAAATAAATATTGCTGAATGGAAAGATCTGCTCAAAATTGCAGCTGATTATACCATTAGATATCTCTTTAATTTTACTTTTGATGATAGTATGCATAAGTTTACCTCTAAGTTTTACAGACATCAACTTATTTATTCAAGTGCGTCACAACAAAAAAATAGTTGGAAATTATTCAATCCCAACTCTGTAGTTCAATCGCGTTTGGTTTTGCTCATTTGTGCAGGATTAGGTTGGCATTCAGAAGATGATATTGATACTCAAAAAGAAGATCAACTTAATCAATTGTTAGAAAGAATATGGAAAACATTAGTTGCAAAAATACTTACTGCGGATGGTGATGGCTATAAATTAGATTTAGTAAAAAATACTCACTTAGAAATTGCAGGAAAAGAATTTTTGTGCCCAATTACTAACCGTTTGTTAGATAAAACGTTCCGCGGATATACACCTTGGATAAAAGGAGCTTTAACAGAAGAAAATATTAGAAATTATCATATTGATTCTCAAATAGAAATTCAGTTTCCCGTGTATCCTTATCCTTCTCAATTAACGAGTGAAAACGAAAAATTAGATGAAGAAATCGTAGAACAATGGATTATTGATAATAGCGTTGAAGCAAGAAGTAAGGGATTGTGGAATGATCTCCACGAACGTATTTTTGATTTTGAAAAATTATATTTAGCTGGAGAACACTCTGCTCAACAAAGAAAGAAGAGGTTAGATGAGCTCGAAGAACAATTTGAAGGCGGAGAAATAAATGTATTAAGCTGTTCTACTACAATGGAGATGGGAGTTGATATTGGTGGCATATCGGCTGTGGTAATGAGTAATGTTCCACCTATGCCCGCAAATTATTTACAAAGAGCTGGTAGAGCTGGACGTCGATCAGAAAATAAATCATTAGCTCTTACTTTCTGCGCTCCAAACCCAATTGGATTAAGAACTATGAACAATCCTAAATGGGCCTTAGAACATAAAATTGCTCCTCCTATTCTGAAGTTTGACAGTAAAAATATTGTTGAAAGACATCTAAACTCAATGTTATTTGGCTTATTTATTAGAAATAATGATAACAGAGGTTTAAACATAAAAGAAAATATTGAACGTTTTTTCTTTGGTACAGCCCCAAATATGGGGCAAGCATTTATGAATTGGTTATCAGATTTACCAATAGATGACTACAAAGAAAACTTGCTTTATTTGATCAAAGGAACTCCTTTAGAGAATACAGATGTAAAACAGTTAAAAACAATCGTGTATGATAATTTTGCGAAAGCAATCATTGATGTGCAAAAATTACATCAAGGGTATGATAATAAATTATCTGAGTTAGAAGCTGCTTTCGGAGATAATAGTCCTGCTTACAAAGCAGTGAGTTATCGAAAAGGGCAATTTCTTAAAAAGCATATTCTCAACTATTTAGCAGAAAATAATTTCTTACCAAACGCAGGATTGCCAACTGGAATTGTTGAGTTTGAAAACACTACAATTGATGAAATAAAAAATTCAAATAATAATAGCAAATTCAAAGAAAATCCAAGTTATCCCGTTGGTAGCGCACTTACAGAATTCGCACCCGGTAATAATATTTTAATTGATGGGCTCAATTACAAATCTGCTGGGATTATAATGAAAAATACTTGGGGACAATCTGGTGAGAAAAATGCAGTACAAGGTTGCAAAAATTGTGGATTTCAAAGAATTGTAGGAGAAGAAAATAGATTAGATGATACTTGTCCTTCATGCAACGCAATAGATTCTTTCAGGGGAGTAGATTTAGGTGAACATCGTGGTAGATATACCGAACTTATTGAGCCTGTTGGATTTGCAATAGATTTGTACAGAACTCCGACGCGTGTAATTTCCGAAAAATCTAAACCACAATATCTTGAACCTTTGTTGCTGAACATTAAACCCTGGAAAGATGACCAAAGTAATGTAATTGATATACGATCTACGGAACAAGATAAAGATTCTGAAATATTATTTTATAATATGGGCGATGGTGAAGGATATAGTTTGTGTACCAATTGTGGAAGAGTGGAAACTTCAAATGAAAAATTAGAAGGACACACTCGTTTACGAGGCGGTAAAAATAATGACGGAGACAGTCACTGTGATGCTAAAGTACAAGACCATATTATTTTAGGAGCGAGATTCAAAACGGATTTTACCGAAATTAGACTATTAAATAAAAACGGTAAACGCTTAAATGATAAAACGCTAACATATACCCTAGGTGTTATATTCACAAAATCTCTTGCAGAATTTTTAGGAATCGAAGAAAATGAACTCGGTTTTGGCGTAAAACAATACAATGGCTATCAAACCATTTTTATCTATGATACTGCGAAGGGTGGAGCTGGTTATTCATCACAGTTTTCATTATATACCAAGGATGTTATAAAGCATGCTTATGATATTTTGGAAAATTGCAAGTGTGAACAAGCATGTACTAAATGCCTTATTGATAGATCGACGCAGTGGCATTTGGAGGAATTAGATCGAAAAATTGCTGTAGAGTGGTTAGAGTTTGCTCAAGCAAATCAATTACCGACAGAGTTGCAAAACGAGGATTTCAATATCTCTAATATTCTTGGAAGTTTAAACAATGAAATAATTAGCCATCATTATCATCATGGCGTAAAGGAAGTCAATATTCATATTAGTAATGATATTTTTAATTGGGATGTAGATCAATTAATAAATTTAGAAGAATTAAAAAGAAATAGAATTATCATTAATCTAATCATTGAGGGACAAATAAATTACACTGGTAATTTGGAAAAATTATCCATTCACAAATTATCCTATAATTTTAATTTAAAGAAAGGGGTAAATCAAAAACTATTAGATTATCCGGTTCATCTTTCTATTGTTTTAAACGATAACAAAAGCATCGGCTATATAGCGAATTCTGCCTATCAGAACCTAGAAGATGATCTTATCAAAACATCTAAAGTGAAGTTTTACAAGGTAGAAGATTTTGAAATCTTAGACTTAAATAGTATTGATTTACCAGTTTTTAGTTCGGATATCTATGAAGCGAAAATTTCTTATTTGCCACAGAATTTTCAAAGTTCAGATTTAGCAAAAATAATGTTTGATGGAATTGACAATAAAGAAGAACTTATAAACAAAATTTCAAATCATAGTTTTTCAGTCGACTATTTTGACAAATACAACCAATCTGAATTTTCAATGCGTTTACTTTTACAATTTGTAAATAGTATTAGAGAAATAGGTAAAGTTAAGATTGATAATTTTACAATTCATTTGGCAGATTTCGATTTCCAAAGAAATTATGAAACACCTAATTATATTATTCATAATTACAGATCTATTGAAGATTACGGAGAAGATTTGGAAAAACTTTCAGAAGAATATGATTATGAAATTAATATTAAGAAAGAAAAAAAATTACCACATTACAGATATTTTGAATTTAAAAATGACAGTTCATCATTTATTATTAGAATAGATGGAGGTGTAGCTCATGGTTTAAAGCCAATACAGTTTTTAAAATCCATCGAAATGCCTTTGGATAATTTTAATTTTGAAATTAAAAAGGATGTCGCTCACGATCTCATTTATACTATTAGTTTCGGGTAAGTTTTAAAATAATTAACCTGTGCATTTTTACTGCACAGGTTTTTTTAAATTTGTTGAAATCTTGTAATTTTACCTTTATAAATATTTTAGAAAAATTAAATAGACCAAGTTGGTTCTAACACTATTTTTACAACGACAACAAAAAATTATTAATAAAAAATGCTACTTTTGAGTGTGCCTAAGATAATGGAGGTTATAGGTTCGCCTAGCAATATTTTTTTGAAGAGTGAAATTCATCTATAGTGATGGATTTATTGAATAATTGCTGCCATTTACATTTTAAGATGATTGTGAGTACGGATGTTTTTCTTTTCGTATTTTTGGAAAACTCACGAATAGACTATATGGCAACTAATAAAAATGCGGTAATAAGATATAAAGCACTGGACAAATGTTTCTCTAATATTTATAAGAAATTCTTCATACAAGATCTAATTAATTATTGTTCCTTAATTCTGACAGAACATTTTGCACAGGAAACTACGATTTCGCGCAGACAAATTTTTGCAGACATTGACTTTATGCGTAGCGAAGCTGGCTACGATGCACCTATTGAAAGTTATAAAGATGGTAAAAAAGCTTTTTACAGATACGCAGATTCTGAATTTTCAATTTTAAAAAGTCCATTAAATCCATCAGAATTAAATTCACTCAATGAAGCGATGGAAACCCTGTCAAGAATAAATAATCTACCAGGCTTCGATTGGGTCAATACAATGCAGGCAAAATTAAATTCTGGCATAAACCAATTTCAAAACCAAAGACAAATCATCAGTTTTGAAGACAACGAATTCCTGAAAGGCATAGAACTACTCAATCCTTTGTATCATCATATCGCAAACACTCAAACTTTAGATATAAAATATCAGGGATTCAATTCGGATAAAGAAAATACTTTTAAAATCTCGCCATATTACCTGAAACAATACAATAATCGTTGGTTTTTATTCGGTCATAATCATCAGTTTGATAAAATTCAAAATTTAGCTTTGGATCGGATGGTTGATATTCAACCGTCTAAAACAACATTCAAAATTTGTGAGATTGATTTTAAGGAGTATTTTGAAGACATTATCGGGGTGAGTAATGATGAATCCAAAGAAGCTGTTGATGTAAAAATTGAACTTTCGGAAAATATTATTCCATACATCAGCTCAAAACCTATTCATGGATCACAGAAAATCAAAGATAATATACTGCATCTTCATGTGAAACTAAATTACGAACTCGAAGCTCTGATTCTTTCATATGGTGAAAAAATGTGTGTTTTAGAACCGAAAGAGTTAGCTTCAGTTATAAAAGAAAGAGTAAATAAGATTAAATTTGCTCATTAGTGCAGTTGAGTTGCATATTAAAAACTAATATTTGCACTTAGAAAAATTTTTAGAAATGAAAGAGAATTATAATTATAACAGCGAGCAGATTAATTACTTTACAGAAAGGATTTGGAAAATATTTGATATTTTAAAAAATGCGGTACCTGCTGAAGATTATCATGTGATTCTTTTTTTACTTTCACTTTATAAAGATGGAAGATTGAGAAGTGGGTTAAATCACTCCACTTACATTAGTCAATCTGTTGCGGATTCTATACGTTTCGATGATAAGTATAGTGATTTAGCAGAAGTCTATAGTCCGATTATTAAATATCTGTCAAATGATAGGTTGTATGAAATCTTAAGATATTTTGAAAATATTGATTTATTTGAGTTACAGCAAAATTTTGCTTCAATATTCGATTCAATACTATATAAACTTGTACAAAATCAAAGTCGAACATTTGGAGAGTTTATTCATCCAAAAGAAATAATAAGATTTATAATGAATTTGGCTGAGTTACCTGAGAATGCAACGGTTTATAATCCATTTGCAGGCTTAGCCTCTTTCGCAACTTTTCTTGATTCTGATCAACGATACATTGGACAAGAGCTAAATCGTAAAACTTGGGCTTTAGGTAAACTAAGGTTAATGGCATATGATTTAAAAAATGCTGTATATGAGATAGATGATTCCATTTCTGATTGGAATAATTTTAGCGAATTCGATTTAATAGTAACCAATCCTCCATTTGGGATGAAATTATCAAATTATCTATATAAGTTTGAAAATTCTTCTTTGGAATCATTTATAATTGGTAATAGTCTCAGTCAATTACGATTACATGCAAAATTAATCTGTTTATTTTCAGTGTCATTTTTATTCTCTGAAAATCGAAAGAATAAAAAATTACGCAAAGCATTAGTAGATAACAATTTTATTGACACGATCGTGTTATTACCTAATTCAATTTTTCAACATTCCTCAATACAACTTTGTATAATTGTTTTCAAAAAATCAGATAACAAAAAGATTAGATTTGTCGATGCATCAGAATATGTTCATGATTCTGAAAGTAAAAGAAATAAAACATTTAATGATGTAGAACTTTACGAAGACATAAAAAAACAAAAAAATAATAGGTTTATAAAATATGTTGATTCACAGGAGATAAAAGAGAAGGAATATAATCTTGCTGTAACAAGATATTTTATTTCAAATGATTTTGATGGAGAAAGATTTGGAGATATAGGATATTTTCTACTCGGATCAAGAGGGATCAAGGATTCAGTGGGAAAATATGTAAGAATAAGAGATCTAAAAAATGATATTGTAAATAATCGATTAGATTTCAATTCAATTGAAGCGAGAGAAATTCCCGTGAATGGACTCAAAAAAATAGAGCAAGATTGTCTTTTAGTTGCATTGAGATGGAAAACATTAAAGCCAACTTTTTTCGAATATAAAGGGGATCCAATCTATATTTCTACCGATATAGCAGCAATAAGAATAGACAAAAAGAAAATTGATATAAATTATTTAATTGCAGAATTACACTCAGACTATGTAATTGATCAATTAGATGCTTATAGAAGTTCTAGCATTATTCCAAATCTTAAAAAAGACGATTTATTTAGTATTAAAATTAAACTACCTTCTATCCAAGAACAAACGAAGTCTTACTACATTAAGGCTGAAAAATCTTTATCAATAAAATCTGAACAATTTAATTCAGAATTGAATAAGGAAATTTTAGATGTAAATGATGAGAATAGTTTTTTAAGACATCAGATTGCAGGTTCACTTAAAAATGTGAGAGGGGCATTTAAATTTATTCAACGAATATTAAAAGATAAAGTTAATCCTGAACTTCCAGGCTTGTATGATTTAAAAGCTAGCGACAAACTAGATACAACACTTGCAAATTATTTACAAATAGTTGAAAGAGATTTAAATTCTATAAATAAATCAGTAAACCGATTTGGAGATAAGATCGAACTTATGGAATTGAATGTTGAGAATTTTGATCTTTTGCAATTTATCCGTGAATATGTTGAAAGTCTTAAAATAAGATCAATGAATTTTTACAAAGTCGTTTTAGATTTAGGTGAAGATGCGATAAAAGAAGATGGTTTTATTGGAGTGTATATTAATGCGGATAAAGATTTTTTAAGAAAAGCATTTGATAACATAATAGAAAATGCGGAAAAGCACGCATTTGATCACGGGCTTAACAATGGAAATCAGAACAAAATAAAGATTGAACTTTTATATGATTTTACTGATTTTACTGTACAAATAGATTTTAGTAATACAGGAAAACTATTATCTGAAGAAATCACATTTGAATCTATGGTTCGTAAAGGCAGTTCTTTAGGTAGTAATCCGGGAGATGGGATCGGTTTATGGTTTGTAAATGATGTTATGAAACTACATAGAGGATATTTTAGTTTTACCGATGAAACAGGCCCTGATGGTATCGAAGATGAATATGTAACAACAATGGAATTAACATTCCCACTAATACCAGGAATATGAAAAAATACAAAGTACTATGGTTTGATGATGAGCATGCTAATTTTCAATCTATAAAAGATGAAGCATTACTAGAAAATGTTCAACTTATTGGGTATTCCAATGCTATTGAAGGAATTGATGAGCTAAAAAATAATTATAAACATTATGATGCTATAATTTTGGATGGTCTATTCTTCAAAACTGCTGATCATCAGGGTAGCAATATTGATGATAGCGCATTTGGCGAAGTAGCAAAATTTCTATCAGAGCTAAAAGCACAGAATAAAATTTTGCCTTGGTTTATTTACTCGGGACAGCCGTCATTTGTAAAAGATAAAAATAGTTTTGTAGAATTATTTAAAGATAGTTCTTTTGCAGATGGTAAAGTATTCGACAAAAGTAAGGATGAGGATCTTACTGAGTTGCTCAATGAGATAAAAAAAAATGCAGATGTTAATCCTGAAAGAATAATAAAAGTACAAAATGCAGAGATTTTTTCAATTTTTGAAGAAGGTATTTTGTCTGAAGATGTAGAAGATCAATTACTTTCAATATTTAAAATGCCACGTTATGAAAGCAGAGCTGAATTGAAAGGGATTCTTACTAATATTAGAAGTATTCAAGAAAGTATTTTTTTAAAGCTTGAAGGTATTAGGGTTTTACCAGTTGCGTTATCTTTCAGAAAAAAGAATGCCCATCTTTCCGGAAATAAATCTGCCACAAGTAATTGGCAAGCTACATCACTAGAATATCAGACTTCTGAAATAGAAACTTTGCAAGAATGGATATATCTTACTTGCGGCACGTACATTCATCATTTGGATAAGGCACAATACACGGGCGAGCTTATATCAAATTATGCAGTTCAATCAATGTTTTCAGGACTTTTAGAATTGTTATTATGGTTTAAAAAAACCTATAAAGAAAATATTTAATTAGAATTATAATAAATGATCACAGGAGAATTAAAATCCCAAATAGACCAAATATGGAACACCTTCTGGACAGGAGGTGTTACCAATACCATAACCATTGTAGAGCAGCTTACCTACTTGATTTTCATTAAAGATCTTGATGAAAAAGAAATCAGAAACGAGCTCAAAGCTAAACGTGGTTTTACATACACACCCATTTTCACGGAAGACCAACAAAATTTCCGTTGGAAAAATCTTAAGGAAATGGATGTCAACGCAAGACATCTGATTTTTTCAAATACCATTGATGGAATTTTCCCATTCATCCGTTCATTAGGAAAAGAAACCAGCCTTTTTGCCACTCACATGAAAGGTGCAACATTTGGGATTTCAAAACCTTCCGTTTTGGATCAGGTGATCGAAAAGCTTGGCAATATCGATATGACTCATCAAGACACGAAAGGTGATATCTATGAATATCTTTTGTCTAAACTAGAAGGCGGCGGTACTGCAGGGCAATTTCGTACACCGAGACACATCATCAAAATGATGGTGGAACTTATGCAACCAACTCTGGAAGATACTATTTCTGATCCATCGGTGGGAACAGCTGGGTTTTTGGTAGGTGCAAAAGAATATATTGATAAGCACAACGACGTAACTTTGCTCGATAAATATGCAGATCACATCAACCGAAAGATGTTCAACGGAACCGAGTTTGATGCCACTATGTTGCGTATTGCCTCGATGAATCTTTATTTGCACGGTGTGGAAGAACCCAACATCCTAGATGTAGATGCCGTTTCAAAAGATAATACAATTGCCAACGAACATACCTTGATTTTAGCCAATCCACCTTTTAAAGGAACAATTGACAAAGAAAGTATTTCTCCTGGACTGAAAAACGTAACCGATACTTCTAAAACAGAATTGTTATTTTTAGCACTAATGCTCCGTCAGCTGAAAACCGGTGGTCGTGCTGCGGTGATTGTTCCCGACGGCGTACTCTTCGGAAGCGGAAAAGCCTACAAAAGCATTCGGGAAGAAATTATTGCCAACAACAAATTAGAAGCCGTGATCTCTATGCCGAGTGGCGTTTTTAAACCTTACGCCGGAGTTAGCACCGCCATAATTATTTTTACAAAAACTGGAAACGGCGGTACCGACAATGTTTGGTTCTACGATATGCTGGCCGACGGAAAATCTCTTGACGACAAAAGATCGTTGTTAGTAGATGAAGATCTGTTTACCTCTTTCTCTTTTGGAAATGCGTTGGAAACAATGGATCTGGAAACCAAGCAAAAATTACACAGCAAGTTTAATCTTCCGCAGATTATAGACCATTATCATTATTACAAAAGCGATTTCTTCAGAAAAATGCACGCTGAAAACGGAGAATTGTTGCAAGTAAATGCAGTACCTGAAAAATTAGGCTACAACCATTTTATGCCCGAAACGATTACCCACGATTACAGCAATAGAATATCGCAGTCTTTCCTAGTTTCGTTTAAGGAAATTAAAGATAATGAATGGGATCTCTCAATTAATCGATATAAGGATGTTGTATATGAAGAACTCATTTACGAAAAACCATCTAGAATTATTGATGATATAAAGGGTCTGCAAGAAGAGAACCGTACGAAATTAGCAATATTAGAAGAGCTGTTAAAATGAAATTGAAAGATATACTTGAGGGATGCTTATTTACTGATGGCGACTGGATTGAAAGTAAAGATCAGGATGCAAATGGAGATATTAGATTAATACAGCTTTCAGATATTGGTGACGGATATTTCGTAAACAAATCAAAAAAATTTATTAATGAAGAAACAGCTAGAAAACTACGATGTACATTTCTTAGAAAAGATGATATATTGATAGCTAGAATGCCTGATCCTTTGGGTAGAGCTTGTCTGTTTCCATTTGAAGAAAATAATAAATATATTACTGCTGTAGATGTTTGTATTTTAAGACCAAATGATAAATGTAATAATAGATATTTGCAATACTGCTTAAATTCTCCTGAAATAAGAAGCATTATCAATCGCCAAAAAACAGGTACGACAAGAGAAAGGATTACTCGAAAAAAGCTGGGTGAGTTAGAGATTCCTTTCCCCTCATTAAAAGTTCAACAAAAAATAGTTGACATACTTGATACTGCTGACATATTAAGATTAAATAATAAGACTTTATTAATCAAATATGACACTCTAGCACAATCTATCTTTTTGGAGATGTTTGGAGATCCGGTGAAAAATGAGAAGGGTTGGAAGCTAGAGAATTTGAAAAAAATAACATCTAAAATTGGTAGCGGATCTACTCCGAGTGGGGGTAAAGATGCATATCATGAAGAAGGGATTTCCCTGATTAGAAGTTTAAACATTCACGACAATTTTTTTAAAATGAAAGATTTAGCTTTCATAGATGAAAGACAGGCTAATAAACTGAAGAATGTAAGTTTAGAGAAAAATGATGTCTTGATAAATATAACAGGAGCCTCAGTAGCAAGATCTACTATTGTTCCAGATGAGTTATTACCAGCAAGAGTTAATCAACATGTATCAATTTTAAGACCTAAATCCTCAATTTTAAATTCTGTTTTTTTACTTCATTTATTAATATCGCCAAATAGCAAGGCAAAACTTTTAGGTGTAAGTTCTCAAGGTGGCGCAACAAGGGAAGCAATAACAAAAGATCAATTAGAAAATTTTGAAATTATTCTTCCGTCCATAGCCCTCCAAAAACAGTTTGCCGAAAAAATCGCTTTAATCGAACAGCAAAAAGAACTGGCAAAGCAGGAACTCAAAGAAAGTGAAGATTTGTTCAACTGTCTTCTGCAGAAAGCGTTTAAAGGAGAATTGGTGTAATGTTTAGTAATGATATAACATCGACCTTACAGAGTACACAATTTAATTTTGAACTTTTATATTTAAGAAAATAGATATGATAATAGACTTACCAAAAATTAAACTTTTTTATGAATATGCTGTAAAGGTTTACAATAAAGAAATTAAACTTAAGCAAGCAAAAAAGGAGTTAGAAGATTACGGTGTAAATCCAAATTCCGCAAACTACTATTTTTATATCTATCCAAGTTTAATTAGTGGGACAATTTTTAAAGGAACCATCAACGCTGAAGCTACAAGATATTATTTAGACAGAATTTATGAAACTAAGGGATTAGCTTATCTGAAAAATGCCTTACAGGCGATTTCTCTTCATATTGATTATTACCAAAATGTATCTAAACGTAACGTTGTTATGCTAAGATTAATTCTTGAAGAATATTTAGAAAAGTATCAAGTGTCTTGTGATGAGTATTTTGATGATGAAATTGAAAAAGATAAAATATTAATAGAGGGATTAACCAAGCAGATTACGGTTAATATCTATGAACGGAATCCAATAGCCCGATCAAAGTGTATCGAACATTTTGGAGCGGTTTGTAAAGTATGTGACTTTAATTTTGAACAAAAATATGGAGTTATAGGAAAAGGTTTTATCCATGTTCATCACATTTTAGACCTATCATTGATCAAAAGAGAATATGAAGTTGATTTTATAAAAGATTTAGTTCCTGTCTGCCCAAACTGTCACGCAATGCTTCATAAAAGAAAACCGGCGTTCCAAATAGATGAATTAAAACAATTGCTTCAAAAATGGAAACTATGAATAGACATCTAAATTTATTTAAAGCGTTTAGTCAAAATTTATCCCACGAAAATATTGAGGATAACCTAAGCCGTGCTTTGGTTATTTGTTTACAGTATAATAGTTTATTGTTTCACGAATTTTTAAAAAATATTTTTGCAGAAACAGGACAGATAGCGCTTTACAATTCCATTTTTACAGATGTTACAGAACTGGATAATCTGAAAATAGATCTTCAGGTCAAAACTGACGATATCAATTCAGAAGAATTTAGAAAAGTTTTTGCCATTGCCATTTCTGGAAGAACCTTAGATATGTCCGGTTTTTATTCAAACAAAGCCAATACAAACAAAAGTCATATTACAGACATCTTTATTTCAATCAATGATATTGCAATTGTAATAGAAGTAAAGCGGAATGATGATGATTGCAGAAGCCAGCTATATCAGCAAGTCGCAGCTTTTACAAAAGATATCAATCCCGATAATGTTTACGCTCTTGATTTCAACTGGCGAAAACTGATGGAAATGGTCACACAAATCAACGGTTTCCAAATTTTAAATCTTCAAAATGATCGTTTCCTTGTCGACTTTATTGATTTGGTGAAATCGCACAACCAAAACTGGCTACCTGTTGCACCTTTTGTTTCAATTGCAGATATTCCTCAGAATAAAGATAAGTTCAAGAAGCGTATTGAAGCGGCCTTGAATTTTGTTTCTGAAGATTTAAATATCTTAGATTATTTCGATAGAATTGGTTTGCAGATCACCAATGGTTGGGCTTCTGAAATTGTTGTCAACGTCCAAAAAAACAACCAAGAAAAACTTGATCTCCATTTCGGAATTTGGCCTGGCAATACAAAAGCTCAGGGATGGAAGATGCTTAATGAACTGAGTAAGCACTCAAACTGGGCTCCACCTAAAGAAATTGTTGTCAACAATGAGAGATTTAATGTAAATTGGGGTTATGAAATTAAATTTTGTCATTTTAATCGATTTATAACTAATATCGTTATCACTGATAAAGATATTAGGGATGGGAAAAGAATTATTTCTTCGTCGATTCATGACAAACACACCGGTAAATATAGCCGTGATGAATGGTCAGAATTAGAGTCGTTTTTAGATGATCATATTAAAGAAGATTTCAATTGGAGAAAATATATGAAATGGGAGAAGAATTTTGTCCAGACCAATCGAAATTATCTCACGCTGTCTATCGGATATCAAATAGAAACTATAATTCCTGTAGATTATGTGCAAAAAATTGATACACGAATAGATGATTTACAACCCTTAGCAAAATTGATTACAGATATTCAAATGAAATATGAGCAATTATTCGATTTAAATATTTTTGCGTCTTCGCAATAAATAAAAACACCAACTATGAACACCAATTTCCAATTTCTCGCCACAGAATGGACCGAATTTTTTGAACTTTGTATAAAAGCTGAAAAATTTACCATTACTGACCCGCGTACTTCTTTGACGATCTCAAGATCTGCGTTGGAATTAGCAATTAATTGGATGTTCAGCAATGATGAAGAATTAGATTTCCCTTTTGATACTTCGCTCAACTCTTTGATGAAGCAAAGAAGTTTTCAAGATCAGTTTCAGCAGAAATTTTATACAGAAATCGACCTAATTCGCAAAGTAGGAAATCTAGCTATTCATAACAAAAAAGTTTCTGATTATGATTCCAGAACGGTCATTAGCCATCTTTTTTATTTTTCAAAATGGTTTACTAAATCCTACTCAAAAAAGGATTTAGGAGATTTAGGATTTTTCGATTGGGATTTTGTTCCAACAGAAGGTGCCGAAACTTTATCTAAAAAAGAACTGGAAAAACTTCAGAAAAAGTTTGAAGGTGATCTTGATCAATTTAAAATTAAACTGGAAGAATCTGCTGAGAAAAATGCTGAACTGGCAGAGAAAAATCAACTCTTCCAAAGAAAAATTCAAGAACTTCAGGCACAGATAGAATCCAACAAACGGATGGCCAACCAGGCCGACGAAACCACTCATCCAAGAAACGAGTACGAAACCCGAAAATATTTTATCGACGTTTCGCTCCGTGAAGCAGGCTGGAAGTTGTCCGGGAGTAAAGACAAAGAATTTAAAGTAGAATATATGCCAGTTTCCACCAATGTTTCAGAAACCGGCTACATCGATTATGTGCTTTGGGACGACGACGGTTTGCCACTGGCTGTAGTAGAGGCAAAAAGAACTTTGGAAAACGCTTCTAAAGGAGAAAATCAGGCACAACTCTACGCAGAAGCTCTAGAGAAAATGTTTGGTCGCCGTCCGGTAATGTATTACACCAACGGTTTTGAAACGTATTTGTGGGACGATCAGTTTTACAAGAAATCAAGACTGGTGCACGGTTTTTATACTAAAAAAGAATTGCAGACTTTAATGTTTCGCAGATCCAATCGTCTCGATATCAGAACGACAACTATTGACACCACCATTACCGACAGAGCTTATCAGCTAAGAGCCATCCGTTCGGTCGCAGAACATTTCGCAGGTAACGACAAAATCTCCGGAAAACTCGTCGGCACTCATCGTGCTGCTCTTTTGGTTTTGGCTACGGGAACGGGAAAAACAAGAATTAGTATTGCCATTTCAAAACTCTTATTGGAAGCAAATTGGGCAAAAAGAATTCTGTTTCTTGCCGACCGCAGAAGTTTAGTAAGACAAGCAAAAAATAATTTCGTGAAACTGATGCCGGAACACACTTGCGTGAATTTACTCGTAGAAAAAGACAATCCCGATGCCAGGATTACATTTTCTACTTACCCAACGATGATGGGATTGATTGATGGTTCCAAAGATAATGACAAACGTTTTTATGGCGTTGGTCATTTTGATTTGATCATTGTCGACGAAGCCCACCGCTCGATTTATAAAAAATATGCTGCAATTTTCGATTATTTTGACGCCATGTTTTTAGGTTTAACAGCAACACCGATTGAAAATATCGACAGAAGTACCTACTCAATGTTTGGCTTACCAGATAAATCGCCGACAGATGCTTACACCTTTGAAGAAGCGGTTTTCAACAAACATTTGGTTCCTTATCATTCCATTGAAGTTCCTACTAAATTTTTGCGCAGCGGAATTCATTACGACGAATTATCGGAAGAAGAAAAAGAAGAATTTGAAGAAGAAATATTGAATGGTGAAGAAGCGTCTGGCGAAGAAATAATTGAAGCTAACGAACTCAATAATTGGCTTTTTAATAAAGATACAGCCATAAAAACGCTTAAATATCTTGTCGATAAAGGAATCAAAAAAAGAGACGGCACCGAACTAGGAAAAACCATTATTTTCGCCCGAAACAGAAAGCATGCTCAATTTCTGAGAGATATGTTTCTGGAGCTAGATCCGGAATTGTATGGCAACGAATATGTAAAAGTAATTACCCATGGCGAGCCGAAAGCCGAGGAATTTATCGAAAGGTTTTGCGACGAGGAGAAAGAAAGGCTTCCCCAGATTGTAATCTCGGTAGATATGATGGATACAGGAATTGATGCGCCGAGCTGTGTGAATTTGATGTTCTACAAACCTGTAAAATCGAAGGTAAAATTTTGGCAGATGATTGGTCGTGGTTCCCGTTTGAGAAAAAATCTTTTTGGGGAAGGCTTAGACAAAGAGCACTTCTTGATTTTTGACCTCTACGGAAACTTTGAATTCTTCAGAGAAAACCCGAAAGGCATAGAAGCGAGTTCACAAAAAAGCCTTAATGAGATTGTCTTTGGCTTAAAATTACAATTGGCTTTATATCTGAAAGGCGAAACATTTATTGAGGATCCTGAACTTCAAGATTACAGCATCAATTTGCTCAACGAATTGCATCAATCGATCGCTGAACTCAACAAAGATCGCTTCGACGTTAAAATGAAACTGGAAACGGTGATGGATTACAACAGCCGTGAAACCTGGAATCATCTCGATAAAGGAGATGTGAAAAAGATTTATGATGTTTTGGCACCATTGGTAAGACCCGCTCAATCTGATACCGATCTTGCTCGTTTTTATGATAAAATGATTTATGCTTTGATGCTGAAACGCGTAGAAACTCCCAATACAGAAGAGTTTATGGTAAAATTAAGCGTTCCGATTACTAAAGTGGCAACAATCTCAAAAAAACTGCTCAAAAAAACAAGCATTCCAGAAATTAAAAACAATGAGGATTTGGTAAAGCTCCCATTACAAGAAGATTTCTGGAAAAACGACGGCTTGAAGCATCTCGAAAAAATACGTCAAGGCATAAGAGAATTGGTGAAATATATTGATCCGGTAGATCAAAAATATGTAACGACCAATTTTGAGGATGCTATTTTAGAAAACGAAATTATATTTACTGGTGTTAGTGAAGAAGAACAACCCTTCTATGGAAATACATTTGCCAACAATCTTCATCGTTTGGAAGAGTTGGTAAGAGAAAACAAAAATAATATCACCGTCAAAAGAATTCAGAATGGTGAAATAATTACCGAAGACGAGTTACAATCGCTGGAAAAAATTCTGTTCTCGGATAAAGTAAAAAAAGAGCAGGTGGAAAATGAATTGGGACGTCAGCTCAATCTCGTGAATTTCATTGTGAACCTAATTGGTCTTTCCGAAGATAAGGTCAACACAGCTTTTTCTGAATTTATGAATCAATATCAACTTTCGGCGGTTCAAATTCAGTTTCTCGATACACTGAAATTATTCCTTACCAAAAACGGAAAAATAGATCCGCTAAAGCTCTACGATTCACCATTCAAAAATTTCCATAATCAAGGAATTGATGGAATTTTCAACAACGAACAAGCAGATAATATTTTTAGTATTATTGAGTATTTCAATCATAGTCAGGCGAACTAAAAAATCGTTAATTTAAGACATGAATTTGTTTTCAGTCTTGGTGTGAAATCACATTTAAGATTGGACAAATTTTAGTTACCATACATTTTCAAAAATATCTTTCCTCAAGGTGCAGTATCACTGCATTTCATATATACATATGTCCATTCAAAGGTCAAGAAAATTGATTTGAAATATAGCTGGAGATTAACTTATTTTTTACTGTGCAGATACATTGCGCACATACCATCTAAATTTGTTTCAAAGTTCAGAAGAAAAAGCTAAAATATAGCCATTTCAAACTATTCTTTATATTCTTATGAAGATTATAAAAGAAATGAAACCAGGTTAATTATGGATTTTAAAGCAGAATTTGCAGTCATAGAACTGTCACGATAATTGTCACGATAATTGTCAAATAATTAAATTATATGTATATGTTAATATCTAGTCAAAAAATTCAATTCGAAGACTTGTTGAAGAAGTTATCAACAAATCTAAGTATCACAAGATCACAGCATGACTCTGCAGTTCAAAGCTACAAAGCTGTTGGGAAATATTTATCTTCCGAAACCTCTCCTCTCGCGGAATACGAACCGTATGTAAAACCACAAGGTTCTTTTATTATTGGGACAACAATACAATCTATTGAGGAGGACGGAGATATTGATTTAGATGTTGTGTGCGAATTTAAAAGAAAAAAAGGTACTTGGACGCAATATCATTTAAAAAATGCCGTGGGTGACCATTTAAAAGCACATGGAACCTACGAAAAAATTTTGGACGAGGAAGGTAGAAGATGTTGGACTCTTAAATATCGGGAGGAAGGTTTAACAAACCAAAGATATCATATGGATATCCTTCCAGCAATAGTAGCAAACGGATATTCATATATTCTTGAAAGTTCATTCAAAAATCTGATGGACGAAGATTATGAAAAACTTCAATTAAGTATTACCGACAGAGAGAAGAGCAATTATTACGTGTCAACATTTCCTGAAGAGTGGTTGCAAAGTAATCCCTATGGTTATGCTAAATGGTTTATGAAAAAGGCTCTTTTGGTTGGTAATCAGTTCAAGAATTTGTATTCCTTAAACGAATCGGTAAAACCAACTCCTGAATTTCAAGAAGAAAGACTTCCATTACAAAGAGTTGTACAACTTCTCAAAAGACATAGAGATATTTATTTTTCAAAAGAACAGGATGATGATATTAGAAAACAAAAACCAATCTCTTGTATCATAACAACTTTAGCAGCGAGGGCTTACAGAGGTGAATCTAATTTGGTCGATGCAATGTGGGGAGTTATTAATCGAATGAAAGATGAGATAGAATTTAAATATGTTCCAGAATATGGAACAAAAGTAGAATGGATATCAAATCCTGTAAATCCTTCTGAAAATTTTGCGGATAGATGGAATGATCAAAGTTCATATCGTAGAGACAATTTCTACCGGTGGCTAGATCAGTTGAATGTTGACCTTAATGAGGCCGAAAATAAAACTGGCTTGCAAAACATTTCTGAATCACTGTCGATAGCATTTGGTAGAAAACCAGTGCAAGCTGCATTCGGCCAAATGGCTGACCAAATGAGAGCTTTAACTAAGTCTGGAAATAATAATATTGATCGCAATTCAGGCCTAGTTGGTCTCGCAACTGCAGGATTAACTTCTATTAACCCAGTAAAAACGCATGATTTTTATGGCACAAACGAAGAAGAGTAAAATTTCTATTTCTGATCAAATCCGAGTTTTGCAAAATTATTTTCCGGAAAGTCAAATTCAGCTTAACAAAAATAAGGGATTTACTTGGCTAGGGAAACTAAAATCCTCTCCTTTGGGTGATACATATAACATTAAAGTAGTTTTTGAAAAAAAGGTTTCACCAGCAGTTTATGTAATTGAACCAGCGAAATTGAAATTAGCTGAGGGTAAAACAAAACTAGAACATGTGTATAGTCAAGACAAGCAGAAGTTATGTCTATTTTATCCTGACGGCTCGCAATGGAATGATTCTAAAATAGTTGCCAGCACCATAATTCCTTGGACAATCGAATGGTTGTATCATTATGAAATTTGGTTAATAACAGGTAAATGGTTGGGTGGTGGGAAACATCCAAACTTGAAAAACAAGACATAATAATTACTAATAGTGCATTTTAAATATGCGAAAAGTTTAAGAATAATTCTTTTTGAATCAAAGATTTTTAATCTTTATCCAGAAAAGCAAAATGATGTTAAATTTTAAAATACCTAATAATACAAGACGATACTAAATTCGCTTAAGTGGTAGAACAGAATTAGTTCATTAATAATTAATTAAAAAGTAAAGGAAAATATGAGTGTTACATCTATCGATAATAAAAATAAGTTTATGCTTTGGGCAATCTCTGGTGGGCGTTGTCAATATAGAGGGTGTAATCAGATATTACATACGGATATTTTAACTAAAAGAAACTTCAATCAGTCATATATTGCTCATATTGTAGCTGATGTAGCAGGTGGTCCAAGGGGTTGTATTACAAGATCGACATTGCTTGCAGATGACATTACTAATTTGATGTTGTTATGCGACACTCATCATCGATTAATTGATAGAGATGATGTAATTGGCAATCCCGAAAGTTTACTTTTAGAGATGAAAGCCGAACATGAAAATCGAGTTGCAAATGCCTGTAATATATCATCGGACAAGCAAAGTCATATTGTTACTCTAAACGCAAACATTGGAACTCATACCCCCAATGTACAATATAGTATAATCAGTCAATCATTATTGCCTGATTACTATCCAGCAATTGCAGCTAATATTGATTTGGGAACGGTGAATACTTTAAATAAAGATTCTGATCTAAATTTCTGGAATTTTGAATTGGGCAATCTTCAAAGGAGATTTGATCGTTTGTTATATCCATTATTAAATAGTGGCGACGTTAAGCATATCTCATTATTTGGTTTTGCTCCAATACCATTATTGATAAAATTAGGTGTTCTCTTGAATGATATTACTTCCGTAGATATACGTCAAAAGAGAAGAAATCCAGATACTTGGAAATTTGATGACGATATAGAAACAATTTATAATTTCGTATCTCCAGCATATATAAAAACTCAGGTTGCTTTGAAGTTAGAGTTAAGCGATTCAATTGCTGACGAAAGGATTACAAAAGTTTTAGGTGAGGATGTTGCAATATACAGTATCAATATTGTAAACCCAGATAACGACATTATAAAATCAAGAAAACAGATTATTGATTTTGGAGAGAAAATGAAAGAAGCTTTTAGGGAAATAAAGAAAATACACGGACAAGATGTAGTTTTAAATATATTTCCGGCAATACCAATTTCATTAGCTGTACAATTAGGTAGAGTTTGGATGCCTAAAGCAGATCTATCAATGAGGATATTTGATCAGAATTATCTTTTAGGAGGCTTTTTTGAAACTTTATTAATTAAACACTCTTAAATTTCTTCCAACGAATAAATGTATTAAATTGCCATTTTTTATCAGCGTATTGGAGATGAATTTTAATAAGATTGTGATAAATTATTTGTCGCAAATGTTTACTAAATTTGCGACAATATTTATCGATTTAAGTGATGTAAAGTATTGCTATTAAATTACTTGATAAAAATTAAAAAGCGAAGAGGGGTTCGCTTTTTTATATTGAAAATAGATTAATGAAAATTAAAAACCAAATTGAAATTTATCAAGCCAATGATGGTTCTACTCAAATAAATGTACAATTTGAGCAGGATACGGTTTGGCTTACACAAGCACAAATGGCAGAATTGTTTGGAAAAGGAAGAACTACAATTACTGAACATATAAATAATGTGTTTACTGAAGGAGAACTTGTAGAAGAAGTGGTATGTCGGGATTTCCGACACACCACTCAACATGGTGCTATTAAAGGGAAGAGCCAGTCTAAAGATGTGAAATATTATAATCTGGATGTAATAATTTCAGTTGGTTATAGAGTAAAATCCAAGCAAGGAACACAATTCCGAATCTGGGCAAATAAAATTTTAAAAGAATATTTGGTAAAAGGTTACTCCATCAACGAAAAAAGATTAGCCCAAAAAGAACAGGAAGTTCAACTTTTGAAAAATGGAATTCAGATTCTAAGCAGAGCCATTGAACAAAAATCGGAGGAAAATGAATGGTTGTCTATTTTTTCTAAAGGATTACAATTATTAGATGATTATGATCACGAGCAATTAGATGCTAAAGGTTTAACGAAAAAACAAGCACTTTATCCAACAAGAGAAGATTATCAAGAACTCATCAACAAAATGGTGGTAGATTTTGATTCGCAGGTTTTTGGAAAGGAAAAGGATCAAAATTTTCAAAGTTCCATTGCCCAAATAGAAAAAGGTTTTGGAGAAAACGATTTTTATCCAACCTTGGAAGAGAAAGCGACCATGCTTTTGTACTTAGTTGTGAAAAATCATTCGTTCGTAGATGGCAACAAAAGAATTGCTGCAGCATGTTTTCTGAAATTTTTGCAAAGCAATCAAATGCTTTATAACGCTCAAAAAGAACTGATTATAGGCAATGATACTTTAGCAAGTTTAACGCTATTTATTGCATCAAGTAAACCAGAAGAAATGGAAACCGTGAAACGACTAGTAATTAGCGTGTTGAACCGGAATAAGTAAACAATTCGAAAGCGTTCAGTAGAGGTAAATTTGTAAAATAAATTTACTGCTACTGAACTGAATATACAAAACAACGCAATTTTTGTCGCAAATGTTTACTAAATTTGCGACAAAATCGATTAGTTTAAGCAATGGAAAGCATTGATAGTAAAATACTTAAAAAAATTAAAAAAGCGAATAGGGGTTCGCTTTTTTATACAGAAGATTTTCTTTCATTTGGAAACTATAAAGCCGTTTCAAAAGCATTAGAGCGTTTGGTGAATGAAAATGAACTTTCTAGAGTTGCACGCGGCATTTTTGCTATTTTAATAAAAGAGAATTACTTGGGTGAGATTTCGCCAACAGCAGAAAAAATTGCCGAATCTATAAGGAAGAGAGACAAAGCTCGAATTTTTCCTACTGGTTCTTTAGCTCTAAATATGTTGCGGTTATCAACTCAAATTCCAACGAATTTAGTCTACTTAACGGATGGATCAGCTAGAACAATAAAGGTCGGGAATCGAAGTATTGTTTTCAAAAAAGCCAGTCCTAAAAATCTTGCCGCTATTGGAATTTTTAGTGGGATTGTCATTCAGGCACTCAAAGATATAGGAAAGGAGAATGTTACGGATATCGAAATTGAAAAGATTTTAGAACATCTAAAAAAAGAAGACCCTAATCGTTTGGAACATGATATCAAATTAGCTCCTGAATGGATTAGAATTATTATGCGTAAAGCTTTAAATGAAACAAATGGAAAGTAATTTTTTCGTAGAAATTTGTCTTATCAAAAAAAAATAGAAAATTTTATCTGGTGAGATTAAAGCATAAATTACTTTTTGCTGGAAATCAAAAACAATAGATTGTTAAATCTCGTTCTAAAAAAATAAAAAAGATGTTTAGTGGTATTCCAAAAGATTTAATTGAAAAAAGATTGAAAGAGATTTTAGTTGATAAAAATGCACCTTTAGAAATTTCCACTCGGCTTACTTCTCCACACTTTATTACATTAAATGCGCAGTCCCGAAGTAATCCAAAAATATCAATTATTGAAAGTAAAGGTACGCCGACGCTTTGTTTCAGCGTTCATGTTGAAAAACATCTTCAAAACAGAGCTTTCAGAATTTTAGATTTTATGTGTAGACTTCTTGAGCATCGGGGACATGAATTCGCTTTAGATAATTATGGAAATACGGTAGTAGTTATTAATACCATCCAGCTTCATTTTAATATTCGGCAACTAGGCAACTATATCCAAGGTCCGAAAGGAACATATTCAACCAGACAGTATATTAAAACAGATATTTTAGCAATACAAGCTTATCAGGATACATATTCAACAAAACAGTGGTCTGATGTTAAAACTGTTAATTTGGAAGATAAATTAGTTCGTATAGTGGCTTACTTAGAAGCGTACGCAGATGTGGAAAAGCAGGAAGAAATAAGACGTGATGAATGGAGTAGGCTTTATGAATTAAACTTACAAAAAGAAAAAGAACTGAAGCAAAAGCGGGAAGATGAAAAGAATAAATTAGAAAAATTAATAAAATTTTCTGATGATCTCGATAACTCTAAAAAGATTGAATATTATCTGAATGAGCGAAGAGAATATCTTTTATCGAAAAATCTTTTTACTGATGAAGAGAAAAACTATTTTGAATGGGGTATTAAAAAAGCAAGATGGATAAATCCTTTATTAAATGAAAAGGATGAACTCTTAGATCCTTGATCCGATATTGGTGAAATTTCATATTTGTAATGTATAAGATATATTGTGCGCACATTATTTTTGTTAAATGGTTGTTGTTCATTGATTTATTGGAAAAATAGAGTGTTTAGACTTAGTAAAGTAGTATCGATATGTCATTTATTCAATACCTTATTTGTACCATAAAATCATAACCAATTGATTTACAATACCCGTTATTTTTGAAGAAGTGAAATAAGACTTAAAAAAACTTATAATAGATATTCCCCGAGTGAAAACTTGGGGAATTTTTTTATCAAAAGATTATAAGTTCAAAAAATTGTTACATTTACATCTAAAATTAATTCCAATGAAATATACCAAAATCTTATTGATCGCTTTTTTATTCTGCTTTATGCAAAATGTATTCTCGCAAGAAGCAGCTGAAGTTGTTATTGAAAATGCTCAGAAAAAGGCCAAAGCTGAAAATAAAAATGTGCTGGTTTTCTTTCATGCTTCATGGTGTGGCTGGTGTAAAAAGATGGAGAAGAAAATGACTTTACCAGAAACGCAAAAACTATTCAATGATAATTATGTGCTGGCATCTTTAGACGTTTTAGAAAGGGGTGAAAAAGAAAAGTTAGAAAATCCAAACGGAGAAGAATGGATGGCAAAATATGGTGGAAAAACGGCTGGCTTACCTTTTTTTGTATTTATTAATGGCAACGGTGAAGTGTTGGAAAACTCGTTTGATGCAAACGGTGATAACCTAGGATGCCCATCGACCACCGAAGAAATTGCAATTTTTATTGCTAAATTAGAGAAAACATCGAAACTTAATAAAGCTGATTTGGCAACTATCCAGAAGGTTTTCGGGGAGAAATAAAGATATAATTATAAGCGACTTCAATCTTCTTATGAAGGAAATGATGTACTTTTTAAAGATTATTAAAAAGTTTAACGTAATCTCTAACGCTCACTAAATATCATGTGACAATGTTATAAATCATTAATTCCCCGAGTGAGAACTTGGGGAATTAATGTACTAAATAATGTAGTGCTTTTGTTACAGCAATATCTGCTTATTGATTAAGTAATGCATTTAATTTAATTGCATCTTCATTGGCAGCGTCATATTGTAGCGACTTTGCAATATTTTGCTTTGCTTGCTCTTTGTCAGTTTTCTGTAATTGATAAGCTACAAAGAAATGTGCATAAGCTAGATTTTTTTTATTCGCTTCTAGTTCCGCTGGTTTTACTGTAACGATATATTTCTCGTACTCCTTTTTTGCATTCTCCTCATCTTTCATTGTTTGATAGACATAAGCCTTACTATAGTAAGCCGGGGCCCAGTCAGGCAGCAAAGTCGTTATCTTTGTCCATGTGGCCAAAGTATTATTCCAGTCCTGAGTATCCTGATAGGCAGTTGCTAGTTTAACCAAAGCTTCAGTATCGTTCGCATTCGCTTCCACTTGTTTTTTCAGAACCTCAATCGTTGGATTTTGCTGAGATGCTTCAACTGGTGCTGTTTCTTCAACTTTAATAGTGTCCTTTGTGCCTAAAGTATTCTGTCCGTAACCATAAGTTACCGCTCCAAAAAATAATGCAGCAATCACTGCTTTCTGTGTATTTATCACTTTTACCTTTTTCATATTCAATTTTTTTGATTAATGTTTAGTTGCTTCTGCTAAAACAACAATAATTCCACGGTTTTCTTTTTTTTGAAAGTTTAATATTTTTATTACAATCTTAACTTTTTCAATTTTTATATAAAAACGGATCCCAAAAAGATATTTTTCTCTAAAAATTTCCTGCTTCGATCTTTTAAAAATATCTTTGCAGACACAAAATTTCAATAATGCTCAGCAAAATAATCATTCATAAAGTCGGAAATAAAATCAATCAGGAATCTTTGATTCTTTCACAAGAAGAATATCAGCTTGACGAAGAATTCAAAGAAATGCTGGAGGATTTTTTCTTAAAAGGTTTTAAATCAGAGGAGCAATTTCAATTTTACAGTGACAGCTATCTGGTAAATAATCCAGTTTACAGTTCTGCATCAGAGATTTTTGAAGACATTTCGAGATTCAAACAAGAATCTGAGATGATTGCAGAACATCTTTATGATATTACTGAAAATCCAAGGGTTCAGCCAGGAGAATTATTTATAGCTTATTTTGAAGGGGAAGAGACAGACGGTGAAAAAATCGATTCCATTGGAATTTTTAAAACCGAAAATAAAACTCCTTTTCTGAAAATATTTCCTGAAGGAGATGCTTTTGATATTGAAAAAGATTACGGAATTGGATTAGCCAAACTCGATAAAGGTTGTATCATCTATAATAGCTTCAAAGAATCTGGTTTTGCTGTTTCGGTGATCGATAATAATAAGAACGGAGATCAATATTACTGGTTTGAAGATTTTCTGAAAGTAAAACAACGCGATAACGAATATTTCCACACTCAGGAAACTTTGTCCGTTTACAAAGAATTCATCACCAAACAACTTCCACAGGAATACGAAACTACAAAAGCGGATCAGGCGGAGTTTCTTAATAAATCAATTGAATTCTTTAAGGAAAGAGAACAATTTGATTATGAAGAATTTACAAAGGAGGTTTTGCAAGACGAAAATGTGATTGAAAGTTTCAGCAACTTTAAATCTGATTACGAACAGGAAATGCAGGTTTCTATTTCAGAAGATTTTGCTATAAATGAATCTGCGGTAAAAAAACAGAGCCGTGGATTTAAAAGTATCATCAAACTCGATAAAAATTTCAGTATTTATGTACATGGAGATCGCAAAATGATCGAGCAGGGGAGCGATGAAAAAGGAAAATATTACCGTCTTTATTTCGACGAAGAGAAATAAAAAACATCAATCTAATTATTATAGTTTTGTCTTTTTTATAATTTAGGAAGACAACTTTTTAAAAAAAACATATAAAGCCAGTAATCGCTTATGGTTCGTTTTATTAAAGATTATTATCATAATAATTCGGCAAAACTATTGCTATCGGTTTTGTTCTTTGTTTTGGCTCTAGTGATTTTTGCCGTAATTACGAATGAAATTATTTTAGAAAAAGAAGAAACCATCGATTTCCTGGTTTTCGAATTTTTCAAAAAATATTTGATAAGTGATCAGTTGACATGTTCTATGTACGCCATTACGCAGCTTTCTTCGGTTACGTTGATGAAAATTGCCTATCCATTATTGATAGGTATTTTGGTTCTTTTTAAATTTTACAGAAAAGCGTTGTTCACGTTTGTGGCGGGAACGGGAGGTTTATTCATTATATATGTAATGAAAATGTTTTTTGAAAGACCAAGACCGCCTTATCCGATATTATACAGAGAAGAAAGTTTCAGTTTCCCCAGTGGTCATGCTACGTTCAGTTTTATTTTTTACGGAACATTAGCTTATTTTATGTGGCTCACCGATTTACCCAAAATCTGGAAAAATATCGCCATGACTTTTTTGGTTTTGCTTTCTCTTATGATAGGATTTAGCCGCGTTTATCTGCATGTACATTATGCCAGCGACGTTCTGGGCGGATTTTGCCTCGGATATTCATGGTTATTTTTAATGATCTACACTTTCAGAAGATATTTTCCTTTAAATTAAATCGGCAACGCATTACTCCTAATATTCCGCATTTAATTTCTTTACTTTTGCTGAGCAATCTATTTTATTAAAATTTTACACCATGTCAGAAGGACCATCCATACTTTTTCTTAAAAATAAACTCCAACGGTACAAAGGGAAAACGGTTTCAAAAGTTTCTGGCAAGGCAGAAGTCGACGGATCCTTGTTTACTAATTCAGTACTCATCGATATTCAGACTTATGGTAAAAATTTCCTTTTCGTTTTTAAAGATTTTTTTGTTGCGATTGAAGTTCGTTTAGTCGGAAATGTTTTGGTTAATAAACGAAAGAAAATTGCAGCCAGTTTTTCCTTCCATTTTGAGGAGAATGAGATCAATTTCTATGATTCTGAAATATCCGTTAAAAAAGGAAAACCGAGCGACTGTTTTAATTTCAAAATCGATATTTCAAAAGCAGAATTTGATGCCGACTTTATTTTAAATGAATGGCAAACGAACCATTTTGAAGAAAGTATTGGGGAGGCTTTATTAAACCAAAATATTCTTGCTGGCGTCGGTCCCATCATTAGAACGGAAACTTTGTACCACGCAAAAATTCATCCTGATAGTTTAATCAAATCAATTCCAGAAAAGAAATTAATTTTCTTATTAAAAATGGTTCAGGATTATGCCGAAGAGTTTTTGACTTTATTAAAAACTGATAGCGTCGAAAAAAACGCCTTGATCTTTGAAAAGAAAAACTGCCCAAAAGACAAAACTCCAATTATCATCGAAACGGTAGGAAGTACGAAAACGTACGTTTGTCCAAAGTGCCAGAAATTATTTAAATAAAAAAAATCCTGCATAGTCGCAGGATTTTTAGTTTGTCAAGTCAATTATTTCGTTTAACCTTTGAAAATATTCTCTTCAAAAAGCCCTTCTACCGACCAATATCTCTCGCCGGTATCATAATTAAACGTCAAAATTCTAGAACCTTCTGGGATTTCTGCCAATTTTTTATTTACTGCTGCTAATGATGCACCTGTAGAAACTCCTCCTAAAATTCCTTCTTCCGCTGCCAATCTTTTGGTAAAAGTAAAAGCTTCATTTTTTTCCACTTCAATGGTACCATCCAAGATTTCGGTATTCAAAACTTTTGGGACAAAGCCAGCACCAATTCCTTGCAACGGATGCGGGCCTGGAGCGCCACCGGAAATCACTGGTGAATCGGTTGGTTCTACCGCAAAACTTTTCATGTTCGGGAATTTCTGTTTTAGAATTTCTGTCACTCCTGTAATATGTCCGCCCGTTCCAACGCCTGTGATCAGGTAATCAATTCCGTCCGGGAAGTCATTTAAAATTTCTTGAGCAGTCGTCTTCGCGTGAATTTCCGGATTGGCAGGATTTTCAAATTGTTGTGGAACCCAAGAATTCTTTATTTCATTTGCCATCTCCATCGCTTTAGCAATCGCACCAGAAGTTCCTTTTTCTTTAGGCGTCAAAATAAACTGAGCACCATATGAACTCATCAATTTTCTGCGTTCTACACTCATGCTTTCAGGCATTACCAAAACTAGTTTGTATCCTTTTACCGCACAAACCATTGCTAGTCCAACACCAGTATTTCCAGAAGTAGGTTCTATAATTAAAGTGTCCTTATTAATTTCCCCGTCCTGTTCCGCTTTTTCAATCATAGCAAAGGCAATTCGATCTTTTAAACTTCCACCGGGATTTTGTCTTTCAAGTTTCATCCAAACTTCAACGTTGTTCGGGAATAATTTATTGATTTTTACGACCGGCGTATTTCCGATGGCTTCTAATATATTGTTCAGTTTCATAAATGGTATTTAAAAAGTTAATGGTGAATTTTTAATAATTATATAGACTTAAATAAGGTCTGTTAGATGCTAAAAATAATGGGTTCGTTTCCCGGGAGCTTGTTCTTTACGGTGACTTGCCCTTTATGAAAAACCACTGAATTGGGTGTTACACTTTCTGTGATCCAAACATTTCCGCCGATGACAGAATTTTCTCCAATGATCGTTTCACCGCCGAGAATTGTAGCATTGGCATAAATAACCACGTTGTTTTCAATCGTAGGATGTCGCTTAATATGCTGCAGGTTTTTTGTTACAGACAGCGCCCCCAAAGTAACTCCTTGATAAATTTTCACATCGTTTCCAATAATTGCCGTTTCCCCGATCACAATTCCTGTGCCGTGATCAATAAAGAAATTTTCACCTATTGTTGCACCAGGATTAATATCGATTCCTGTTTTGCTGTGTGCAAATTCGGTCCATATTCTTGGAATTAATGGGATGTTGCTTTTATAAAGTTCGTGGGCGAACCGATAAACAGTGATTGCAAAAAATCCCGGATAAGAAAACATGACTTCTTCAAGATTGTTAGCCGCTGGATCATTATCTAGAATAGACTGCGCATCATTTTCTAGCGACTGATAAATTCTAGGGAAACTTTGAAAAAAATCATCGGTTTGAACATCATCTTTCTCTTCGGTCACCGAGAATAAAATTTCATTAAATTCAGTTTTAAAGTTATTTAAACGAACTTCAATATCGGTAAGTTCGGAGCACCGCTGATATTCCAAAAAAAAGATGAAACGAAAAAATCGGTCAATAAAACTCTCAATTTTCTTTTTATCAATATCATATTTTCGGTTAGAATAACCTTCGTGCAAACGTTTGGAAAAACCCATTCTTCATTTTTAGTTGAAACAAAGTTACAGCATACTCTTTGCCAAACCACTTGATGTAAGGTAATTAATTACGATGACCACAATGTGTTTGATATATTAGGAAATAAATTAGAGTGCGGTAAAACTTTAATAAGGTCAAATATTGCTCACAACTTTAACATTTCGTAAATTTGGATTTCATTAAATAAATCAAAATCTAGATGTGAAAACGCAAGTTTCCATATCACAAATAAAATCAATAAATAAAAAGATATGAAAACGTCAGTTTCCATATGACCTTTAAAAATCAATAAAAATTTACATATGAAAACAAACGTTTCCATATCACAAATAAAATTAATAAATAAAAAGATATGAAAGTTACCGTAGTTGGAGCAGGAGCAGTTGGCGCAAGTTGCGCAGAATACATTGCGATGAAAAATTTCGCAGCAGAAGTTGTTTTAGTTGACATTAAAGAAGGTTTTGCCGAAGGGAAAGCCATGGATTTAATGCAAACCGCTTCTCTAAATGGATTTGATACTAAAATTACCGGAACCACTGGCGATTACAGCAAAACTGCTGGATCAAAAGTTGCTGTAATTACTTCAGGTATTCCAAGAAAACCGGGAATGACGCGTGAGGAACTAATCGGGATCAATGCCGGGATCGTGAAAGATGTTACCGCAAACTTGGTAAAACATTCACCAAACATAATCATCATCGTAGTTTCTAATCCAATGGATACCATGGCATATCTGGTTCACAAAACTTCTGGACTTCCAAAAAATCAAATCATCGGAATGGGTGGAGCTTTAGATTCTGCACGTTTCAAATACAGATTAGCAGAAGCTTTAGAATGTCCAATTTCAGACGTTGACGGAATGGTAATTGCAGCTCACAGTGATACAGGAATGCTTCCTTTGATGAGTAAAGCAACCAGAAATGGGGTGCCGGTAACTGAATTTTTAGACCAAGCAAAACAAGATCATGTTGCCGAAGAAACCAAAGTTGGTGGAGCAACTTTAACTAAACTATTAGGAACTTCCGCTTGGTACGCGCCAGGTGCAGCCGTTTCTGTAATGGTTCAGGCGATCCTTTGCGACCATAAAAAAATGATTCCTTGTTCACTAATGTTAGACGGAGAGTACGGTCAAAGCGATATTTGCCTTGGAGTACCTGCGATCATTGGCGCAAATGGAGTTGAGAAAATCGTTGAGATCAGTTTAACTGATGCTGAAAAAGAAAAATTCGCTTCTGCTGCACAAGCGGTTCGTGAGGTGAATGGTGATTTGAAATTCTAAGAAAATCAATCTCAAATATAGAAACGCATCTTTTCGAAGGTGCGTTTTTTTTTGGAGCAACAAGATTTTCGCTTCTTACAAAACCCGTCCAGCTGTCCGCTATATCCGCTCACTGCTTTCGCAGATTCGCGGGATGCCGCTCCCATCTGGGCTAGAAATCCCGGCAGATTGTTTTTTCAATTTTACAAATCTTTCATCGTACCCAACTATTCTAAAACTGTTAGACTGAGCTTGTCGAAGGCTTTTTAAGATTTTCGAATGATAAGATCTAAATCTCCCTAAGAAGTTTAAGAATTCACAAATTATATTCCGCGAGCAATTACCGAAGGAAATTTTAATATTCTTAATCCTTTCATCAAATCTTAATGGTTCAATGTAATTGTATTTTAGGTTTTTTTTGATCAACGTAGTTAAACTGGAAAGTTAATAGAATGTTCATTCGCCTCTTTAGAATTAATCCTTAAATTTGTGTTTATCTTTAAAAACTAGCAAATAATAATTATCAAAATATGTTCAAAAAATTAAGCATCGTTCTTATGGCCGTGATGTGCTCAGGATTCAATGCACAAAAAAATAAACCCAATCAAGTTGACAGACCTAAATTGGTGGTCGGATTAGTTGTGGATCAAATGCGTTGGGATTATCTTTATCGCTATTATGAAAAATATGGGAATGATGGATTCAAAAGATTATTGAATCAAGGATATTCTTTGAATAATGTTCATATTAATTATATCCCAACTTATACTGCGATTGGTCATACTACTATTTACACTGGTTCAGTTCCAGCGATTCATGGTATTGCTGGTAATGATTGGTTCGATAAAGAAACTGGTAAAAATGTTTACTGTACAAGTGATGATACTGTAAAACCAGTGGGAACTCCCAGTACCAAAGTCGGTAACCATTCTCCTAGAAATTTATGGTCCACCACCATTTCAGATGAACTTTTATTGGCAACCAATTTTAAAGCAAAAGTGGTAGGCGTTTCTTTGAAAGACCGTGCCTCCATTCTGCCCGCCGGACATAATCCAACTGGAGCGTATTGGTTTGATGATACTACAGGAAATTTTGTGACAAGTTCTTATTATATGAATGAATTGCCAAAATGGGTGAATGATTTCAATAAACTTAAGATAGGTGAGCAGCTGGTTAAAAACGGTTGGAATACTTTGCTTCCGATCGGAGAATACACAGAAAGTTCACCAGACAATTCAGCTTGGGAAGGACTGCAGGGAAAATCAAAAACGCCAACCTTTCCGTATAGTAATTTAGCTACTGAGTATCAATCGAGTAAGGGAGATATTCGTTCTACTCCTTTTGGAAATACCTTGACGCTTGATATTGCCAAAGCTTCCATTAAAGGCGAACAGTTAGGAGCAGATGCGATCACCGATTTTCTTGCCGTTAATTTAGCGTCAACTGATTATGCCGGACATAAATTTGGACCTAATTCTATTGAAGTTCAAGATGTTTATTTAAGATTAGATCGGGATTTGGCAGAATTCTTTAGCTATTTAGATCAAACTGTTGGAAAAGATCAATACACGGTTTTCCTTTCTGCAGATCACGGTGGTGCACATGCAAAAGGATTTATGGACGAACATAAAATGCCAACTGGTTTTTATGGTGAAGACAATAAAGAATTTAATTTGATGTTAAAAGATCAATTTAAAGTTGATAAATTGATTACCAAAATAACCAACAATCAAGTTTACCTGGATGAAAAATTAATGACAGAAAATAAATTGGATGTTGACAAAGTCAAACAATATTTAATTGATATCTTGAACAAAGACAAATCGGTTTTGTTTGCCGTAGATATGAAAAAAGCGGGTTCATCGTCCGTTCCAGAGCCTATCAGAACCCGAATTGTCAATGGATACAACTGGCAACGAAGTGGTGATATTCAAGTGATTTACCACGATTCTTGGTTGCCGACGTATTCGAAATTAGGAACTACTCATGGTTCTTGGAATTCCTACGATTCACATATTCCTTTGATCTTTATGGGTTGGGGAATTAAAAACGGTGAAAGCAATAAAGAATACAGCATGACCGATATTGCACCAACTTTATCAGCATTGTTGCACATTCAATTCCCAAGCGGAAATATCGGGAACCCAATTGTTGAGGTAGCTGGGAAATAATAATTTTAAATGTATATCCGTTTTCAATCATATTGTAAATTTTAAACGCAAAGTCCTCAACTATTAATTACAATAATGCTGTTTTAGCTTTTTTAAGTTTCGCAAAGGCATTTCATTGAGCAAAGTTCGCAGAGAAAATATAATAATGACGTTTTTGGATATACATTTAATATTAATACATTTATACAATACGGTCGTTTCATAACTCGTTGAAACGGCTTTTTTATAGTTTTATATAAGACTTTTATCGCCTGGGGATTCCAACTATCAGAATCTCAGAGACCAATTCGAGTTATGAGACCCTATGTAGAATTTGAAAATATTGTGACATACAGGAGATTGTTTTAAAACGGTCTCCTTTTTTTGTAATGGCATATGTGAAAATATTGCATCCTTGATCAACCTGTAATTTACACACAAAAAATCTGGAAAAGAAAACTTTTCCAGATTGTAAATAGATTGATTGTATGGTATAAAAGAAGATATTCTTCTTTCTCTATTTCTTGATCACTTTTATGTTAGTAGTTTCTGTATCCGAACTGACTTTTACAATATAAGTCCCTTTTGCAAAAGAGCTAAGGTCTATAGTTGAATTCTTAAAAGTGCTTTCCAATTTGAAACTCTTGATCAACTGACCCGACACAGAGTAAACCTGCGCATTATTCAGTTTTAATTGTTTGTTATTTTGAATCGTGAGCAGCCCAGAGGTAGGATTTGGGAAAACTTGTAGGTCATTTTTCATTTCTGCATTACTAACAGCTAGTACTGGTTGGCTGCAGTTATAAACATAAATTTCATCTAAATACCAGCCGTCGTTGCCGTTGCAGCCATCAGTACCCATTTCAAATCTAAACTTGATATTTGAATTAGAAATGACTCCAATTTTTGATAGATCAATAACACTTTGTCCCCAACTGCCATCTAATGAGCCACCATCAGTTCCCGTGAAAGCGGCTTGACCTTTTAAAGGGTTATCATTGTTAGACGTTCCATCTAGAGAAGTATTGTAGCCATTTTGGGTGAAGGCAGATTTAGGAAGTAAGGTCCAGGCGCCTCCATTCAAACTGTATTTAATATTACCACCGTCCCATTTTGCTTCTGTTGCCACAAAATGATTAAATGCCATTTCGTAGGTCCCAACGGTAATAGCAGGAAAGGTTATTAGGGGGCTCTGTAATCTTAGAATTCCATTCTGCATACTTGTGGTGCAGTTTCCGTTTGCAGGATCCGTTCCGAAAATTCCCTTCCCAGCTCTTCCTTTTGGCAAATTACTTTTTATAACCCAGTCTCTATTTTCCCAGGATGAAGGGTTAGTTGGGATGTTATTCACCGTCCAGTTTCCTAATCCATTTTCCCAGGTTTCCGTAAATAAAGCACCTGAAATTGCAGTTGCACACAATGCTGGTGTAGCTTTCAGCAATGGTTTATAGTTACATTGGGTATTTGGTGAGGATCGTAACTGTACTGATAAAATTGCATTTTTAAGATTCTGAATATCTCCAGCTACCCAAGACTGCCCGCTTAACCCAGAAGGTGAACTAGTAGTGGATAAATCTTTAAGATTAACATCTAGCAGATCGTTAGCGGCTGCTTCTAATGCATCTGCAAATATGGCAAAATTACTGGTTGGCGTTAAATAATTATTTTGTGCTCTCCACCATAAATGAGCTGCTTTTACAAAACCGACTCCGGAGATAGTATATCCATTGTAGGTCCCGCCATCTACCAATAAGGCATACAAATGATTTGGAACGCCGGAATTCTTGTGTACTCCTCCTGAATCGCCTGTTCCACAATAATAATTAGTTGCATCCAACACACGCCCTGGGTTATTATTACAGGTAGGATTCCACATATCACGGATTGGTGCGCCGAAAGCAGTTGCTTTTTCTCCCATTTTCCAACGTTCCGTATTAGCACACGATGTAGATGTTCTTACATTCAAATTTTCACTGCTATCTTCATATCCATTAAGTAAATCTATGGTTTCTCCCCAGACGTCAGAATAGGACTCATTGAGTGCTCCCGCTTGGTATTGGTAGATAAGACCGCTAGTATATTCGGTATAGGCATGACCCCATTCATGTGCCACAACATCATCAGCGGCAGTTCCTGTGCAATAGTTTGCCGTTACTCCATTCCAGTTAGCATTAGGACATTCAATATCTGGATCATTATTAACGGTGATCATGGTCGCATCTGCATTATCAAAAGAGATGAAACTAAATGCATTTTTGAAGAAATTGTAAACATGTTCTGATGTAACTACTTCATTTTGTTGCCATAGGTCCAGAGTCCCTGGCAAAGCATCACCTTCTTTCCATATTAAATTAGTAGCATCGCTATTGGTTTCATATAATTTTCGGTCAATTGGATGGATGCCGGTAAACTGCTCGACCAATTCTCCCGTATGAGCATCGATAAATAAAAATTCTCTAACATCTTTTTTATTGGTCACTTCAATTTTATAAGTCAAATAAGGAACTACGTTTCCACCTTGAACTAAATTTTTAGGAAAAATAAGAAGGGTACTTTTTCCTGTTTCCAGAGCAGATCTTGACCGCGAAATATGCTGTTCACGAACTAAATTTTTTGCTATTGAACTAGCTTCTGATTCAGAAATTGAAGGGGTAGGACTCACTTTTATATCAGAAATTGTATTTCCATTCAGCGAGGATAGTTGTTCTTGCCCGTTAAAATGCATTTTTAAAAGACCATCATAAACAGGAATACCATGGTAATATTGCCCGTAGATAACATTCTTCAGACCGTAATTGTCTGTAATTTCTTCTACAAAAACCATATCCTTTGCCGAATTTAAATTGAAGAGTTTAAAATTCGTTACTAGAAATTCCTGTGCTTTTGCTTTTGGTTGTGCGGATTTTAGATGAAGCCCATCCCCATTTTCAAACCTAATAAAGTTAGGGTTAGAGGTACTGCTACTTATCGTGACCTTAGCATTGGTCTGTTTTTTAAATTTTATCAATTCTTGTGATTCCTGCGCAAAACTGCAAACATAAGATAGGGATATGGCTAGAAGTAATATTCTTTTCATAAATATTTTTGATTTTGGGCAAATATAATTCATTTATCAGTTACGAAGATTTTTTATTTCTAAAATTTTTAGTTGGTCATTATTGTTGATTTATTCTTCTTATTAATACTATTTTTTCAAAGTGATAAAATGGGGTACTATACTATAGAAAAATATATATTTGGAGAATATTCCCTCTTCAAATGATAAGATTGACCATAGGAAAAAAGCAGAAAGCCAAACGGTCGAAAACAAAAAAAGACCGCATCACTGCGGTCTTCAATATTTTAAATGAAATTATTTATTTCTATTCGGAGGATAATTTGCCATGATTTCAGCAACAATCTCAGGAATCTGTTTTTGTTTCGATTTTGGCGAATCCACAGAAATACCACTTCCTACTCCTTGCCAAACTAATTTCTGGGTTCTTGCATCAATTAGATCGACGGTCAAACCACCTTGGTTGTAATTCTGCGTCCAGGTTCTACTCATTCCGACACCCCAACCAAAAGGTCCGCCCCAACCATACATTCCGTATGGACGAGCACTCTGGATGTCCTGAATTTTTTTATGACTGGCTTTTACGTTGACAATTAAATCTGGATTGTCGGAAACGCTCATGCCTTTTGTTTGTAATTGCTTCGAGACTTCGTTCAGAACTCTGTCTTTATCAATATCATTCAATTTTAAATCGTCGATTCGCAATTTATATGATTTGTACATGTTGAAATTCGCAGTTTCTGCATAATCAGATCTCACCTGAAAAGGGCTACAAGAAGTCAGTCCTAAGGTGGCAGAAGCCAATAAAAGTAAGATATATTTTTTGCTCATGATTGGTATATTTTGTCTAACTGTATATTAAAATCTATTATCTATCCGTCTATTATTTACCCGTCTCCGGTCTCTGGATTTTCTTAAAAGTATCCGTCTTCTTATCATAACCATACGGACAATGTTTGCAACCACTTTTGCAGCAATAGCCGCGCTTTAGGTGGTAGGCTTCTATAAAAACCTTATAGCCCTGTTCGTTATAATAAAAGTCTTCGTGTTCTTTGATGATTTTCTGGTACATAAGTTAAATCAGATTTCCTGAAATTAATATCTTTGTTTCATGATACTGGTTTGCCAAAGACTTCTCAAAAATACAAAAATTTCAGGGATTACCCTTTTTCCTTTTATCTTGTTGCAGAAGCCAGAAAATTTACAAAATGAAATATTAATCAACCACGAAAAAATCCACTTGCGTCAGCAGGCGGAGTTGTTGGTGATTTTCTTTTATCTGTGGTATGTGATCGAATATTATTACTGGTTCTTCAGATTAAAGAATTCCTTTTTGGCCTATAAATCAATTTCATTTGAAAGAGAAGCTTACGCCATGGAAGACGATTTGAATTACCTAGAAACCCGAAAAATTTGGAGTTTTTGGAAATATAAAATATAAAGCGGCCAATTATAATAGTTCCTAATGGGAAAGTGTATTTTTATAATAGTTGTAAGTCAATCTGGAAACGGTACTAAGATTTAAAAAAATAAGAATCCAAAGCAGAACATATTTTTTGAATTGCAGCGGTTCTTTAAAAAAATCGGTCATGGCACCCATTAGTAATCCAATTGCCAGAAGCGAGAGGAACCAAAATAATATAACTATTCTTTTACTGGGATTCATAAACCAGGTTTCTTTTTTACGCATCATTTCATCAATTATAATTTCAAAAGTAGTAAAATAATTCTAAACTTTACTTTTTTTTGGGCGCCTATTTCCGCCCTTCGTTCCCGCTTTTTTGTTCCGCTTCGTTTCACAAAAAGAGCTTCACTCAGGTCGGGGCGCAGATTGAGTATAAAAAAGTCAATATAAAATTATCCAACTATTTCAAATTGATGTAGATTGATCTACATATTGTTAAATAATTACACCAAAATAATTAATTTATACTTTTAAATAGACTGCGATTATTTCCCGAACTTTGGCAACATGAAAATTCCTAATATTTCAATCCCAATTGTCGAGATTCCACTTCAGAAAAACATTCAGCTTTTTCTAAAAAGAGAAGACCTTATTCATCCACAGATTTCAGGGAACAAATACTGGAAACTTTTTTATAATATCAATTCCTATTTAGACCAAAATCCAGAGAAGCCTTTTGTTATCACTTTTGGTGGTGCTTTTTCTAATCATATTGCCGCAACTGCTGCATTGGGAAAAGAATACAATCTGAAAACTTTAGGAATAATTCGTGGTGAGGAACTTCAGCATAAATGGGAAGAGAATCCAACTTTAAAACTCGCGCACCAAAACGGGATGGACTTTCGCTTTGTGACGCGCGAAGTTTATAGAGACAAAGAAACTTTAACCCAAATCTTAGAAAAAGAATTTCCAGACGCTTTAGTTATTCCAGAAGGCGGAAGCAACGAGAACGCTGTTGAAGGGATTCAGTTCATGCTCACTGAGGAAACAAAAAGTTTTGATTATCTTTGCACCGCAGTTGGAACTGGTGGTACAATCGCCGGAATTTCCAAGTTTGCACCGGAGAATCAAAAGATTTTAGGTTTTAAGGTTGTTGATGATCAGTCCTTATACAATAAGGTGTTGGAACTTTCAAAAAGAAACAACTTTGAATTGATTGAGGCGCACGATGGAAAGTATGGTAAAATAACCGACGAAAATATTCGTTTTATCAATGACTTCAAGCAGAACTACGGAATTCAACTCGACCCGATTTATACCGGAAAGATGATGAAGAAGGTATTTGAATTAATTGAGGGAGATCATTTTCCCGCAGGAAGTAAAATTCTGACTTTTCATACTGGTGGCTTACAGGGAATTTCTGGAGCCAATGAATTATTGAAAAAACAGAATCGCGCATTAATCGATATAAATTGAAATATGATATAGAACATTACTGGTTTTAAAGTCATAAAATATAATATATGAAGAAAGTATTTTTTGCTCTCGCATTGATCTTATTTGCGAAATTCAACGCTCAGGGTTGGAAAACAGACGAGCAATACATTCAGAAATTTGCCTTGTACGCGGTAGAGGAAATGGAAAAATATAAGATTCCGGCTTCAATTACTTTAGCACAGGGACTTTTGGAAACCGGTGGTGGACAAAGTCGTTTGGCACAACAGGGAAATAACCATTTCGGAATTAAATGTAAAGAAGACTGGTCTGGGAAAACCATGAAACACACCGATGATGCTCCAAACGAATGTTTTCGAGTGTACGACGACCCGCGCGAATCGTATGAAGATCATTCCAAATTTTTGGCTTTTCGAAAATATTACGTGAATCTATTCAAGCTCGATATGATGGATTATAAAGCGTGGGCTCATGGTTTGAAAAAAGCGGGCTATGCGACGAATCCTAAATATGCATATATTTTAATTGATAAGATCGAGCGCAATAAACTCTATGAATTCGACAAAGTAAATTCGAAAGACGTGCTTTATGCGGTTTTGAAAATGTACCCGAATTTGGAAAATGACCGAATTTTTATGGCAAAACTCGATCAGAGTAAAGCTTCTAAAAAACAGGTAATCGTAAAAGTACCATATGAACAGATTTCTTATGCTAAACAGCAGCAGAAAGTGGATAAACTGGTTTCGAAAGCTGAACCATTAAATTCTATTCTTATAAAAAGCCATCCGAATGGCGGTAAGAAATTTGTAATTATTCCAGATGACCTCTCATTGGAAGCAATTTCGAAAAAATTCCAAATTACAGAATCTGCTTTGATGAAATGGAATGAACTCGATGGTACTGAATTAAGGAGAAATGATATTCTGTTCTTAGAAAATAAATCAAATAGCGGAAATACATCGACTTACAAAGCGCAAGCTGGAGAATCTATGCATGATATTTCCCAAAAATTTGGAATGAAATTAAAAAAACTCTATTCTAAAAACCGAATGGATTACGGTCAACAACCAAAAGCTGGACAACTCATTTATTTACAAAGTAAAAAACCCAGAAAGTAGGATAGATAGCAGATACGAGATTTTAGATGTTAGAAATTAGATAGTGCGACAATAATATTCAGATATCTAATTTGCATTTAGATTTAATTTTCAACTATCAACTATTACCAGCGGCCAACAACCTAAAACCCATCACCTACAATCTACAACCTATAAAAAAATGTTATACCAAAGAAGTTCTGCTTTATTCGACGAAGCGTACCAATATATTCCAGGCGGAGTGAATTCACCCGTTCGTGCTTTTAAATCGGTGGGCGGCGTTCCTCTATTTATGAAAGCTGCAAAAGGCGCCTACATGACTGATGCTGACGATAATCAGTACATTGATTACATCAATTCTTGGGGTCCAGCCATTCTTGGCCATACGCATCCCGAAGTTTTAGAAGCGATTAAGAAGCAGGCAGAGAAAGGTTTTTCTTACGGAACGCCGACAGAACTGGAAACAGAGATTGCTAAATATATTGTTGAAAATGTTCCAAATATTGACCAGATCAGAATGGTTTCTTCTGGGACGGAAGCGTGTATGAGTGCAATTCGGTTGGCGCGTGGTTTTACCGGAAGAAATAAATTTATCAAATTTGAAGGTTGCTACCACGGACATTCTGATTCCTTTTTAATTAAAGCAGGAAGTGGAATGGCAACATTCGGAAATCCAAGTTCTCCTGGAGTGACTCTTGGAACTGCGAAAGATACTTTGACCGCAAAATATAATGACATCGAACAAGTTGAAGATTTGTTCCGGTTGAATCAAGGCGAAATTGCTGCAATCATCATTGAACCAGTTGCTGGAAATATGGGCTGCGTTTTACCTGAAAATAATTTCCTTCAAAAATTGAGAAAACTTTGTGACGAAAATGGAGCACTCTTAATTTTTGATGAGGTTATGACCGGATTTCGTTTGGCTTTTGGCGGCGCTCAGGAATTATACGGAGTGAAAGCTGATTTGGTTACTTTCGGAAAAGTCATTGGTGGCGGACTTCCAGTTGGTGCTTTTGCCGGCCGAAATGAAATCATGGATCAACTTGCGCCAAAAGGTGCAGTTTATCAAGCTGGAACTTTAAGTGGAAATCCATTGGCGATGCGTGCAGGTTTAACGACTTTGCAACTCATCAAAAATGATAAAAACTTTTACGAGCATCTGAATAAAACAACGGAAACTTTAGATTTCGAAATTGGCAAAATTTTGAATTCAAAAAGTATCGAACACCGAATTAACCGAAAAGGATCGATGATGAGTGTCTTTTTCCACATTAATGCGGTTTCTAATTTCGATGAAGCAGCTCAGGCAAATCATGCTTTATTTAATAATTTCTTCCACCAGTTATTAGAGAAAGGAATTTACTTACCACCGAGTGGTTATGAAACCTGGTTTATCTCTGATGCGATCAAAGAAACTGAGATTGATAGAACCTTGGAGGTTATCAGAAACTTCGAATATTCTTAAAGATTTTACGGAATTTTCACGAAGACGCAAAGTTTCACGCAAACCGCACAAAGATTTTCATCTCGTTATTAAAACGAGACAAAGATTTTATTGCATATTGATCATAGAAATTAACAAAAATATTTACATAAAAAGACCGCAATAATAAAACATTGCGGTCTTTGCATGAAAAATATTTAAATTCTCGCTCTTTCATATTGATGCGGGAAATCACATTCTCCTTTTCCATCAAATGAACCTTGAATCGCCAAATAAGGGTTTCGTAAAATTTCTCTGGCAACGAATATTAAATCAGCTTCTCCTTTTTCTAAAATTTCTTCAGCTTGGTCCGCAGATTTAATTAAACCAACGGCGCCTGTTCTAATTCCGGTTTCTTTTTTTATTTCTGCTGCTAAGGGAACTTGATAACCATCGAACAAAGTAATTTTTGCTCCTTGAATATTTCCGCCACTTGAAACATCAATTAAATCCACATTTTTATTTTTCAGAACTTCTGCAAGTTTTACACTTTCTTCAATATCCCAGCCATTTTCGGCATATTCCGTTCCGGAGATTCTGACAAAAAGAGGGTGGTTTTCATCAAGCAATTCATTGATAGCATCTACAATCTCAACCAAAAAACGAACTCTATTTTCAAAACTTCCACCATATTCGTCAGTTCTTACATTGGATAAAGGTGACATAAATTGATGAATTAAATAGCCATGTGCAGCGTGAATTTCAATCAAATCGAATCCCGCTTCCAAAGATCTTCGTGTAGCGTCTTTAAAATCCTGAACTAATTGTTTAATTTCCGGTATTGTCAATTCATGTGGAATTCTTTCACCTTCTGCGTAAGGAATATTTGACGGAGCAACTGTTTCCCAACCATTTTCTAACGAAAGTTGTTTGCCATTCCAAGTAGAAGCTTTTCTACCGGCGTGACCTAATTGAATTCCAATTTTACTGTCAGAATTTTGGTGAACAAAATCGACGATTTTTTTAAAACCTTGGCTTTGTTCATCATTCCAAAGTCCCATGCATTTGTGTGTAATTCGTCCTTCGGGTACGATTCCAGTCGCTTCGACAATTAAAAGTCCAGTTCCACCTTGCGCACGACTTGCATAATGAACGAAATGAAAATCATTAGGAACTCCATGTTCACAAGAATACATGCACATCGGTGACATCACCCAACGGTTCTTCAATTCGAGATTTCTAAATTTAATCGGAGAATATAAAATCATAAATATTTTATTTAATTAAGAATTCAAAGTTACGAAAAGCGAACTTGAGGTTTTAGACTTCGTCATTCATTACATTGATGCAAAGAAAAGAGGTTTTCAAACGAAAACCTCTCTTATTAAGTTGAGCAGAAAGGTAAAGAATCTAATTTTTATAACCTTCTATATGGGAAGACATAAAAGCGTCGATAATACCATTTAAATTATTGGCAATAAACTCTTCTTCCTCTTGAACGCTTACTGCCAGTAATGTTGCCTCCTTATAGTATTTCAGTTTAATAGCGAGGTGTGCCAGAGCGCCGTATGATGCAATTTTATAATAGGTCAATTTCTGAGAAACAAGGATAAGCGCGATTTCCCAATTGGCAATATCATTTGAAAAAAAAGAAAGATGATTTTTGCTCTCAGCAATTAAAGCATTAAAAGTTTTGCAATCCTTAATCTTTCCTGATTCTGCTCTTAGCTGGAATATTTTTGCGAGTCGCTCCTTGTGTTTTAGGTGAATTGCAAAATGGGTTTTTAGAATCTCATCTAATTTTGGAGAGACGATCTGATCTTTTATAAGATTGAAATCAGTAGCTATCGTAGTTTCCGCATAGTGCATCTCTTGTAAAGAGTGAATAAAGAAGTTTCCTAAAGTGGAATTAGAATATGTCAACTGATCATTTATAGAAGACGGAACGTGTTTGTTAGAATTTTTCATGATTCTCATTTATTTTATGAAGAAGACAATCGTAAAGCAAGAACTTATATAAGTAAAACTACGATATTAGATTTGCAAGAATAGCAGTTATTTCACGGTAATTTCGAAAATCGCTTAGGTTAAAAATAGTGGTCTTTAATTGTGAAGAAGAAAATTTTTTTTAATTAGAAAGAAGATTTATAAAATGGTTTCGTAGCCTATACAGATTATATTATTTCCTTAAAATTATTCTCATTTAACTTCAAAATCATCTATCTTTATTGTTGTAAAAAAATAGAATATTTTCGAGCCAGACATTTTCAAAACTCCTCATTTTTATTAACATTTTATGAATAGATCTACAAGCGAAAAAAGTGATTTATCTAATATCGCATTGATTGGCAGCGGTCCTACTGCTCTATATGTTCTGAAATATATTTGGGAACATATCGATATATTAAAATCTCAGATAAAAAAAATAACCATTTTTGAGAGAGATAAAGTTCTTGGGATGGGAATGCCTTATCACCCTAAAACCACAGATATCTTTAACCTCGCCAATATATCGTCAGAAGAAATACCTATGCTTCAGGAATCTTTTGGGGACTGGCTTCGCAGACAAGATTCCGACCTGCTAAAAAAAATGAATGTGACTGATTTTCCAATAAAGGATTCAGAAGTGTATAGCCGCGTTGCATTAGGACACTATTTTGAAGAGCAGTTTAGAAAACTAATAGTTGCTCTGGTTTCAAAAGGAGTGGAAGTGGTAGAAAAAGTAAAGTGTGAAGTCGTTGATGTTTCGACGGATCCTGAAAATAAGGAGGTAACAATTATTGATTGTCATCAGGATGAGTATCAATTTTCGAGCATAATCATCGCAAATGGGCATGAATGGAAAGAAGAAGACCAACCAGATGCGGGATATTTCGCTTCACCTTGGCCCATCCATAAATTGATTCCCAAGAATGAAGCAGGATATAATTTTCCTGTTGGAACGCTGGGCGCTTCCCTTAGCGCCTTTGATGTAGTCACTTCTTTGGCTCACCGACATGGAGAATTCAGTAAAGTTGACAGAAAACTGACCTTTAAAATTAATGAGGGTAATCCTGATTTTAGACTGGTTTTACATTCCGCAGAAGGTTGGCTGCCTCATTTGCAATATGAACAGAAAGAGCCGATTAGAGAAATATACCGCCATTTTACCCGCAGTATGCTGTTGGATTTAATTGATGACAATGGATTGATAAGAATAGAACAGTTTTTCGATAAATTGTGCAGACCCGCATTAATTACCGCTTTCCGTAAAGATAAAATATTAGATGTAGCGATGAAATTGGAGGATTCAAACTTTACTTTTAAAGATTTGGTAGAAGTTATGGCGGATAAACATGAGTATGTAAATTCCTTTGAAGGGATGAAAAAGGAGATGGTAACGGCAAAAAATTCGGTCTATAATAATATACCGATTTACTGGATGGAGACTTTAGATGATCTTATGTACAGTTTAAATTACCATGCAGATTTACTGCCGGCCGAAGATCATTTATTTTTTCATAAAGAAATTATGTCGTTTTTAATGAACGTAATTGCTGCTCTGCCTTTGCAATCTGCAGAAATTCTATTGGCCCTATATGAAGCCGATTGCATCGAATTAAAGCCTGGCTTTGTTGAATTTCCAGATGATGCATTCAAAAATGGAAAGACTAAAATATCTGTGAAAGCTACCGATGATAAAACGGAGGATCTGGAATATAAGATTTTTGTAAACTGTGGTGGAGGAACGAAGTTAGAACTTGCAGATTACCCGTTCCAGTCATTGGTAAAAGAGGGTGTGGTAAGTGTTGCAACATCGAAATGCATCAGTCAAAAAGATTGTGCAGATCTGCTTAAAGAGGAAGAGCAGGATCGCCTTATTAAAACAGCTAACGGAGCTGAAATGAAATTGTCAGGTATTCAAATCGATTCAAGTTATCGTACAGTGAACAAAAAAGGATTAGCCAATCATTTTCTTTATGATATTAATTTCACTCATACTGGTGGATTACGACCTTATTCTTATGGATTGCAGGCCTGTAGTGCAACCAGCCTCATAATGGTAGAATCGTGGTTGGCAGAAATTACGGATAATAAAGAGATGAGTGCGGAAATAGAAACCATCACCGAACTTTATGAGAACACCGAAGGATTATAAAATAATATAAAGTAAAGAAAGGCTCCATTTGCAGAGCCTTTCTTTTTATATAGTATTAAGCCGGAACAACGGGATTCACCTCTCTTTCCCAGAAACGGTGCTGTTCAATATCTTTTACAAAATCTTTCAAATTCCCTTTGGTCGAAACTCCCTTTGCAGGTATTTTTATTTCGGGTATTGCTTTCTTTATAAAGTCTACAGCATCCTGATCTGTTCCAATCGGCTTACAATGCTTAAAGGCTTCGGCAACAAAATGAAGGGCGTCTGCATTGGTTGAAAGTGTTTTCACGCTGTCGCCCCCAGACACATAGACTGCATCAAAAACAACAGATGCTGCAGTTAGCAAACTGTCATCGATTGGATACTGATCGCCTGACTTTGTTTTCACAAAACCATGTCTCGGTGCGATTATGGTAACCATTGCTCCTAAGTCACACAATTCTTTTTTTACTTTGGTGAAAGCTTCATCACTTACTCCATCTGCAGTAAGAATTGCAATTCTTCTTGCTTTAATATCCGCTGGTAATTTATTTGCCATACTTAAAGATGGTGCGTCTTTAATTGGTAAATCATTTTTAAAAGAGTGATAATGTTCCAAATCTCCATCTGCTGGGATGCTTCCCGTAATTGGCTGAGGTAATTTCTCCGGAATTAATCCTAATTTATCACCGACAATTTTTGCCAATCCTTCATTAATTTCTAATAGCATATTCACCATTCGCTGGCGAATAGGAACAATTTTTACTTTCCCTAATTCAAAGGCAAATGCATCTTGTATATGTCTTTTCTCATCTTCCGTCATACTTTTATAAAAAAGATCTGGCTGACTAAAATGATCAAAGAAACTTTTACTTCTCTGTCTAATTTTTTTAGCATCTATTCTTTCTTCAAATGAAGTAAAGCCTCCTTCTGATATCTTTGCTTGGAAAGGACAGCCGCCACCCATAGAATTTGGATTGTAATGCGCTTTCCCTTTATTAATTTGCATTCTATGCATTCCGTCACGCTGATTATTTGTTACCTCTGGAATTGATTTGTTGATCGGAATTTCATGGAAATTCGGTCCACCTAATCTTGAGATCTGAGTGTCTGTATAGGAAAATAATCTTCCCTGTAATAACGGGTCATTTGTAAAGTCGATTCCTGGTACCAAGTGTCCTGGGTGAAAAGCAACTTGCTCTGTTTCTGCAAAGAAATTATCAGGATTTCTATTCAAAGTCATTTTGCCAATAATTTCTACAGGAACCATTTCCTCTGGGATCAATTTGGTTGGATCAAGTAAATCAAAAGGAAATTTGTGCTCGTCTTCCTGAGGTACAATTTGTACTCCCAATTCCCATTCAGGATAATACCCTTCATCAATTGCTTCCCATAAATCTCTTCGATGGAAATCGGTATCTTTTCCTGCAATTCGCTGGGCTTCGTCCCAAGCTAGACCCAAAACTCCTTGTTTAGGTTTCCAGTGGAATTTTACAAAATGAGATTTTCCTTCGTCATTAATAAACCGGAACGTGTGAATTCCAAAGCCTTCCATTGCCCGCAAACTTCTAGGTATGGCGCGGTCACTCATTAGCCACATGACATTGTGCATGGCTTCCGGCATCAACGAAATAAAATCCCAGAAAGTATCGTGTGCCGAGGCAGCTTGAGGGATTTCGTTGTGAGGTTCTGGTTTTACAGCATGAACAAGATCTGGGAATTTGGTTGCATCCTGAATAAAGAAAACTGGCATATTATTTCCCACCAGATCGTAATTACCTTCTGCAGTATAAAATTTCACTGCAAATCCGCGAACATCTCTTGGGACATCAGTTGATCCACGGAAACCTGCTACAGTTGAAAACCTTACAAATACAGGAGTTTTTATAGAAGTATCATTTAAGAATTTTGCCTTCGTATATTTTCCCATGGGTTTGTAAAGTTCAAAGACGCCGTGTGCTCCGGAGCCTCTTGCATGAACGATTCTTTCTGGAATTCTTTCATGATCGAAATGTGTTATTTTTTCTCTTAATATAAAATCTTCTAATAAAGTGGCACCTCGCTCGCCAGCTTTTAGGGAATTTTGATCGTCGTTAATTTTCAACCCTTGATCAGTGGTCATCAATTCTCCCTGATTATCGGTCGTAAATTTTCCTAATTGTTCTTGTTTTGGATTCGCGCCATTTTCAAACGGTTCGCTTTCATTTATTTTCATAGTATGGTGTGCTTATTTGGTAAATGTTTTTAGTTAAACGGCATTAAGATCTTTCGACTGCAATTTCCCAGTAACCGCTTGAGAATTCAAATTGGTGTCGGCAATATAACTAAGTAAAGTATCTGATTTCTTTTCCTCTCCTAACGTTTTCAATAACAGATCTAAAGCTGTTCTTTCATTTAAAGTTTTTGCAAATGCTGCCAACGTTCCATACGTTGCAATCTCATAATGCTCGACTTTTTGTGCGCTGGCGATAATTCCGGCATCACGAACTGGGCCTTCTGCGGTTTCTTCCATGATTTCTTCACCTTCTTTAATAATACCGTCCATTGCAAGGCATTTCTTTCCTTCAGCTTTTATTCCCATTGATTCAAAAACCTGTTCTAATCTCACGACTTGTTCTTTTGTTTGAGCCAAATGGTCTTTTATGGCAGTTTTCAATTTTTGATCCGTGGCTTGATCAAACATTTTTGGCAGCGTCTTTACTAATGCATTTTCTGCCCAGTAAATGTCTTTAAGACTGTCGATGAAAAAATCTTGAAGTGTTGCTGCAATTTTTTTTCCTTTACTTTTCGGCTCTTTTGTTTTTTTTGTGTCCATTTTTTTATTTTTTATTGATTGGTGTTTTTAAATGATTGTATTTCAACGCTTAGTGATGATTGCTTCTTTTATATTTGGTTTTATGAGATCTGTTTTACGTTCAATAAGAAATCACTCATTTATTCTTGAGATAAAGTTTTAGTGCGTTTTTTAGAATCAATTTTTAAACCAAAATCATCTTATATTTATAGCGGCTACATTTTTTAGTAAAATGCTATAACTTCCTAAGTGCCTTTAGATAATAAAAATCAAGTATTTCAAACAGATTTCAATTTCATCACTCCATTTTCCACAATAATCATTTTTATTTTTTAGTGATGAGATTGGAGAGAATATCGTCGCAAACTTCTATGCAACGCGATTAATCGCGACAATTAAAAAAAAATGTTACCTTTACTTTCCAACTTTTTTAAATGGATAAACAAATCAAAATTAATTTCGAAGCAATCGAAAATTACAGTCATCTGAACGACATCGAGAAAACGCTTTTTGATAAGGCAATGGAGATCAGGGAAATAGCGTACGCTCCATATTCGGATTTCACGGTAGGCTGTGCGATTTTATTAGAGAATGGCGACATCATCACCGGCAGTAATCAGGAAAATGCTGCTTATCCATCAGGACTGTGTGCAGAAAGAACAACTATTTTTTATACCGGAGCTAATTTCCCAGAAATAAAAATCAAGAAACTTTTTGTTATCGGAGCTCCAAGAAAAGCGACTACTTCAGTTCCTATTCCGCCTTGTGGAGCTTGCAGACAATCAATTTTAGAGTATGAGGCGAAACAGAAGGAAGAAATAGAGATCTATTTTGCGTCACTCGATGGTGAGATTTATAAAACGAAATCAATTCGTGAACTATTGCCCTTTTCATTTGATGCTTCTTTCCTTTAAATTTAATTGTATTCATTTGAAGTTTAAATCCTACAAAAATTTACCCTATCATGATTCTAGCAGCTATTGATATCGGAAGTAACGCAGCTCGGTTGTTGATTAATGAAGTAACGGAACCTAAAAAGGGGAAGCCACAATTCACCAAACTCAATCTGCTTAGAATTCCGCTTCGTTTAGGAATGGATGTTTTTACAAAAGGAGAAATTGGTCCTGAACGGGCGCAAATGGTAATTGATTCTATGACGGTCTTTAGCAATCTAATGAAGATCTATAAAGTCAAACATTATAGAGCGTGCGCTACCAGCGCGATGCGTGATGCCAAAAATGGGAAGGATATTATTGACCAAGTCAAAAAAAATTCTGGAATTAATATCGAAATCATATCGGGTGATCAGGAAGCAACTTTAGTTTTTGAGAATCATGTGACCGATAACATGGATAAAAACTGCGCATATCTTTATATTGATGTTGGCGGAGGCTCCAGCGAAATAACATTCTTTGAAAACGGAAAGATCAAATATGAGAAGTCTTTTAATATTGGGACCATCAGGTTAATGAATGGACTGGTTAAAGAGCAACTCTGGAAAGAAATGAAGGAGGAGATCCGTAAAAACATTAATAGTGATAAACCATTTATAGCTATTGGTTCAGGCGGGAATATCAACAAGATATTTTCGATGAGTAAGACCAAGGACGGCAAACCGATGTCTGGTGCTTATTTAAAAAAATATTATAAAGAAATGAACGAGTTGACGGTTGCAGAGCGAATGACTAAATTTGGTCTGCGTGAAGATCGCGCTGATGTAATTGTTCCCGCGTTGCAGATTTTTAATAACATCATGACTTGGAGTGACATTGATAAAATATTTGTCCCTAAAATTTCTGTGGCTGATGGGCTAATTCATACTATTTATGAGAGTTTACCAAAAAAGTAGGGAAGTATTGGACGCTTTTTTCTATTTCGTTCCTAATTCAATTACTTCCAGGTTCTCTATTTGATCTCCATTGATTTCAAAACGCATCATGGTTCGCATTTGATGCCAGCCAACTTTCCCCATAGCACCAGGATTCAGGTGAAGTAAGCTGTTTTTCTGATCATACATCGCTTTCAATATATGAGAATGGCCAGAAATGAAAAGTTTCGGCGTTTTTTCCTCTATTTCTTTTTTCGCTAACGGAGTATATTTCCCGGGATAACCGCCGATGTGAATCATCAGAACTTCTACCTCTTCACATTTAAATCTTAAAACTTCTGGAAATATTTTTCTAATTTCTGTACCATCGATGTTTCCGTAAACGCCGAGTAAAGGTTTTATTTTTTCTAATTTCTCAATGACTTCCAGATTTCCGAAATCTCCGCAATGCCAAATCTCATCTGCGTTTTTTGCATATTCTAAAATTCGATCGTCGATAAAAGAATGAGAGTCGGAAAGGAGCAGTATTTTCATGGGCTAAATTTCCTGTTTTTTGAATTATTTTAAGCGTAAAAGTTAAGTGTATTTAAATGATCACACGTTTATAGCGCTTATTTTCTCTGTCTTCTCCTAATAGGATCAGGTCAAATGATGTTTATTTTTAATTTGCAAGTAAGCCTGATATTCGAAAGTCACAACAATCAATATGATCAATTTTTCAAGAATAAAATAGACAAGCCCCAATTCAGTAAGTTGATCAAAGTTTTTAATCATCAATCCGATAGATACGAATACGTATATTAGATTGCCAAAAATTAAGACCAGTAGGAATGATTTCCAATTTTTCTTAATCGAAAAGTGACAGCTCAATGAATAAATGAAAAGAGTGAAGGCAATTCCTGCTAATAAATACAACGCTTTTCTCGGCATTCCAAAATAGTCTTCGAATAGTTTTATAATTGCGACTAATCCAATAGTAGTCAGGAAGGCACCCAAAGCATCAATAAAAAAAATCAGTTTTGGATTATTTTTGAAGGTAGCAGGAATAATTTTACTTCTCATCTAGGATTTATAATTCTTCATTTTCTTACATCTTATTTATAAAACCAAACACGCTTTTACTTAAATGTGGCGTTGGCTACTTTTCGCAATTGTTTCTTAATTAATGGGTCCCTTCTTCGTTCATTTTGCTATTGTAACAAAGAAGGAAATAAATTCATCACTACCTTTACAATCATGATCATTAATTCGAATAAACAATTCTTCGTAATAATTATATAAATTGCAAAGAAGGTTACCAATACAAACGCGATCAAATGGCTGATTTCTGCAAGGGTCATTTCTTTCCGTATTTCAATCAAATCCGTTTTTTTATTTTTTAAACTTATTTTTTGATTAAAAAATTTGAAAAAGAAATTCTTTACAATCCACTTAAAATAATTGATTCCAATAATTTTATTTAAACCTTTACTCTTGATAAAGTTAAAGTTTGATAATTTTTCATAGAAATGCGTTTTCACAAAAATACTGTTAACCATCATTCCAACAATCCAAGATATAAATGATAGTTAAATTCCGAACAGTAAATAATATAAAATCATATTTTATCTTTCGAATAGTAGGTGAGGCGTATATAATGCATTCTTAAAAACAAATATAGAATTATTTTATCAGCATATTATAACATTAACTAGGAGCGCTTTAGTCAATACGGTGTTTTCAAAGATAAAAACTGACAGAAAATTCTAGCCTGGATTGCAGCGGCATCCTTTTTCTTTTTTTCGATAAAAAGAAAAAGATACAGCGGAAAGCCGGACCAAATTTGTTAGAATCCAAACCTTTGTAGCTTCTAATTTTTCAGTAAATTTGCAGCCGATGAGGTATTGTATTGAGTTTTCTTATTCGGGTAAAAATTATTTTGGCTATCAAATTCAGCCCAACCAAATTACGGTACAGGAAGTTTTGGAAAATGCTTTGTCTACGATCCTGCGTGAAAAAATTAAGACGACCGGAGCGGGGAGAACTGATACTGGCGTGCATGCTAAGAAAATATTTGCACATTTTGATACTGACAAAGATATTGGTAACAATCTAACTTATCAGTTGAATAGTTTTTTAGGCGAAGATATTGCGGTTAAAAAGATTTTTTCGGTTAAGGACGACTTTCATGCCCGGTTCGATGCAACTTTCCGGACTTACGAATATTACATCACTTTAGAAAAAAATCCGTTTACTCAAGATTCTTCCTGGCAGATCTGGAAACGTGATCTGGATGTTGACCGAATGAATGAAGCCTGCAAAATTCTTTTTGAATATGAAGATTTTACGAGTTTTTCTAAATTACATACCAATAGTAAAACCAATAACTGCAACATCTATAAAGCGTTTTGGGAAAAGAAGGAGCTAGAATTAAAATTCACTATTTCCGCAGATCGATTTCTTAGAAATATGGTGCGTGCGATTGTAGGCACAATGGTGGAAATCGGAAATGGAAAAATAGAGCCGCAAGATTTGCACAGAATTATCCAGGATAAAAACCGCAATTCTGCTGGAACTTCTGCGCCGGCGCAAGGTTTGTTTTTAGTAGATGTAGGTTACGATTTCTAATCGTCAATCACTGTAATTTTCAAACTCAATCTCATCGGCGGTAATCTGCTTTTAAAATTCACTATTTTTGCAATGTATTTTAAATAAAGTATGAAGAAACAATCGACTTGGGAACTTATCAAACGCCTATTTGTCATCGGAATGAAATTTCGGTCGTGGTTCATCGTTACGCTGATTATTTCTATTGTTTTGTCAGTGATTTCTACCTACCGACCGTATCTTACCATGTTAATCGTTGATACCGATATCATCCAGCTCCGCGACAAAGGATTGATGATGAAACATATTTATATTCTGGTCGCTTTGGTTTTTGGAGAAACAATTCTCAACTTCTTTCTTGTCTATTTTTCCAATTTTATTTCACAGAATGTAATTCGTGATATTCGAGAGCGGTTATACCATAAACTCATTTATTTCCGAACTTCTTTTTTTGATAAAACGGCTATTGGTCAATTGGTAACTCGTGCAGTTGGCGATGTAGAAACAATTGCAACGGTTTACACAGACGGTTTTCTAATGGTTTTCGGTGATATTCTGCGGATCGTTTTCGTGTTAATCATGATGTTTCAAGTCGATGTTCACCTAAGTTATATTTCTTTGGTCATTCTTCCGTTAATGGTTTTAATAACGCGTTTTTTTCAGAAACGCCTAAAAAAAGCTTTTGGTGATGAGCGAACCTGGACTTCCAATCAGAACTCATTTGTTCAGGAACGTCTGTCTGGAATGCCGATTGTACAGGTTTTTAACAGACAGAAAGCAGAGTTCAAAAAGTTTGATGATATTAACATTACCTTAAAATCGGCCTTGCTAAAAACGGTTTTTATTTTCTCCTTATTCTTTCCGGTGGTTGAATTAATATCGTCTTTATTTATAGGGTTTATCCTTTTCTATGGTGGATTTATTACCATCAAAGCGGGAGCGGTGATCGCTTTTATTCAATATATTTCCATGTTAATTCGGCCCCTTCGACAAATTGCAGATCGTTTTAACAATATTCAAAGAGGAATTGTTGGTGCAGAAAGAGTTCTTGGCATTATGGATGAAGATTTTGCCATGCCGAATCACGGTACGATTACCAAATCTCATTTTGAAGGAAAAATCGAATTTAAGAATGTTCATTTTTCTTATGATGAAAAACAGGAAGTATTAAAAGGAATCAGTTTTAAAGTAAATCCTGGGGAAACAGTTGCAATTGTTGGTGCCACAGGCGCTGGAAAATCTACCATTATCAGTTTAATTACAAGATTATATGATATTAATTCCGGTAAAATTTTATTGGATGATGTTGATTTAAAAGATTACGAATTGTATAATCTGAGAAGTCATATCGGCGTTGTTTTACAGGATGTATTCCTATTCCACGGAAGTATTTTTGAAAATCTTGCTTTCGGTGACGATACGGTAACTTTAGAAAAAATAAAAAGTATTGCCAGAGATATCGAAGTTGATGAGTTTATTGAAAGTCTGCCAGACGGTTACGATTATGTCGTGCGGGAAAGAGGTTCTTCGATATCATTAGGTCAGCGACAGCTATTGTCTTTCCTGCGTGCTTATCTTTCTGATCCAAAAATTTTGATTCTTGATGAAGCGACTTCTTCTATTGATCACGAAAGTGAAAAATTAATTCAACGGGCTACCGAGAAAATTACCAAAAACAGGACTTCTATTATTATTGCGCACCGACTTTCTACCATTGTAAATGCAGATAAGATTATTGTAATGGAACACGGTAAAATTGTTGAAGAGGGTAAACATGAAGAGCTTTTATCTAGAAACGGCTATTACGCTACTTTATACAAATCACAGTTGAAGGTAGAAGTTGTTAAAGATTAATCGAGACCAAACGGTAACATCTTTAGATCTGATTTCCATTCCGTACTAAATTTTTTATTCAAGTAATTCGAAATCAGCAGATTGTTGATCATTGCGATTTGAGAAATTCCGGGAGTAATAACACAGTTTTCAGTTTTAACTTTGATGCCGTACTTTTTTTCAAAGTCTGAGTAGTCATTATTAACGATGCCGAAAACTACAAACGACGCTCTATTCTCTTTTAATAAGAGTTCAAAATTTTCAGCAGTTGCATAAGCTAGAAAATCCGCTTTCTGGACTTCAATATTTTTAGTTGGTTTTATTTTGTTTAAACCTTTAGCGTAATCATTTTTAACTTGGATTTTTTGATCGAGATGAGTACCAAGTTTGATCTGGGCAGTCTCTTTTGGATTCTTAATCGAACATGATACTATAACTAAAGTTCCAAGTAATCCGGTTAATGGTAAATATTTCATAGGGTTGTTTTAAAGTAGAGTGTTTTTTTACTAAAAAGTTAAGTTTCACAATAAATTTTCTAAAAAAAATCCGCTCAAGAGAATTGAACGGATTTTATCTTGAGTGGAGAGATTCTGCTATTTCCCAACCACGGTTTTTACATTAACAAACTCTTTTAAGGCAACCATCGAAAGTTCAGTTCCGTAACCGGAAGATTTTGCACCACCAAAAGGCAACCTTGGGTCAGAACTGGAGCCTTTATTAATGCTTACTGTTCCGGATTCTAAATGATCAATAAAGAATTGCTGTCTTTTTTTATCTTTTGTCCAAACCGAATCTGATAAACCAAAAGGAATTTCATTAGCTAATTTCAAAGCTTGTCGATCATCCTTTGCGATCATGACCATTCCTAGCGGTCCGAAAAGTTCCTCTTGTAGAATGGGATTTCCAGATTTTACTTTAATTAAACCGGGAACAAATTCATTTTCAGAAATCCTTTCCAGTGGCAAAATAATCTCAGCCCCATTTTCTAAAGCTTTTTTATATTGCTTTTCTAAGTCGTCAGCCAAATCTGGTCGAGCCATACCTGCCATGTTGGTTTTCTTTTTAAAAGGATCGCCTGCAACAAATTTCTGATATTCCTTTAAAAAAAGAGGAAGAAATTCTTTCTCCACATTCTTTTGAATAATAAATCTCTTTGCCGCGTTACATGCCTGGCCACAATTCAGCAATCTTGATTTTGCTCCCGTTTCTGCTGCAATACTTAAGTCTGCATCATCCAAAACAATGAACGCATCACTACCGCCTAATTCAAGTAACGATTTTTTAATATTTTTTCCCGCGATGGAAGCAACTTCAGCACCTGCTTTTTCACTTCCAGTTAAACTTACTCCTCTTACAATAGGGTTTTCTAATACAGCTTTCACCTGTTCATGCCCAATTTCTAGATTCTGGAACACTCCTTTTGGAAAACCAGCTTCCAGAAAAATTTTCTCAATCATATTTCCACTGCCGAAGCAAATGGATGCATGTTTCAGCACAACGGTATTGCCAGCTAAGATTGCGGGGACTGCAAAACGGATTGCCTGCCAAAAAGGAAAATTCCAGGGCATTACTCCTAAGATCACTCCTTTTGGGACATACTGTATTTCCGAAAGTCTAAATTCAGTTTTTATTTTTTCAGGTTTTAGGATATTTTCGGCATCTGCATAGTAGCGAACCATTAATGCACATTTATTAACTTCGGCAATAGATTGCGTAATAGGCTTGTTCATTTCCTGAGTAATGATCCTTCCGAATTGCTCTGCATGCTTGTCTAATGCCTTTGCTAACTTCTTAAGTAATTTTTGCTTTTCTTTAAATGAGACTGTTTTCCAGCTGTCAAAGCTCTTTTGAGCTATTTTTAATTTATTGTCAATATTCATTATCTATTAATTTATGAAGTTGCAGTCTTATATATAATATAAAAACCAATAGGCAACGTAAGTGAGTATTTTAATATGAAAGAACAAATTTAAGTAAACAAGATAAAATAAAGAATTGATACGGGCAATGACTATCATTTCGAATCTTATTTAACTTTTAATTAATCAAGCTTAAAAGAGAAAATAACGAATGTCTTTATTTAAATAGGTAGAAATTTTTGAATATCATATTATTTTAATTATTTTTGAACAATAAAAATTAACAAAATGAATTTACCTGGCGAATTAAAGTACACCAAAGACCACGAATGGGTTAAGATTGAGGGAAACACTGTAACAATCGGAATTACTGATTTTGCTCAAGGCGAATTGGGAGATATCGTTTTTGTAGATGTAGATACAGTAGATGATGAGCTTTCTGCCGGAGATGTTTTCGGAAGTGTAGAGGCAGTGAAAACTGTTTCTGATCTTTTCTTACCAATGAGCGGTACTGTTTCAGCTTTTAATACAGAGTTGGAGGATCAACCAGAACTTTTAAATACCGATCCTTATGGACAAGGTTGGATTATTAAATTAGAAGTTGCAGAAGGTGCAGATCAGTCAGAATTACTTTCAGCAGAAGAATATCAAGCCTCTCTTGGATAAGATTACTAAAATATTTACTAAGATTTTGCCCATTTATTGGGCATTTCTTACTTTTATGCTACTCAAGCCAGGGGTAGAGAATGTAGAATATTCTTGGATGTTTCCAGGTATTGACAAGCTGGTGCATCTGAGTATTTTTGCCTTTTTGGGCTTTTTTTTTATGATGACGGTACCAAAAATTAAATTTTTTTACTTCCTTCAAATCATGATGATCTATGGAATGCTTACAGAAATCCTTCAGGACGAAATGCATTGGGGTCGTTCCTTAGAAGGTTTAGATCTGATCGCTGACATGATTGGTGTCCTCATTGGTTATTTTATTTTTAAAAAATTACAACGTATTATAATATAATGTGTTTTTTTTTATTTCTCTCTCTCTCTCTCTCTCTCTCTCTCTCTCTCTCTCTCTCTCTTTTAGCTGCTGGGCGTAATCTTCAAGTCCAGGCGGGGTTATATTTAGTGTTCTGCACCCTGTCATTCCCTGAGAGGTGGTGATAGGCTGGAGGATATTTACGGGTATTCTTATTTGGTGGAGTGCTATTAATTAAACATTGTAGCTAATAAAATCTCAGTTTGAGATAAAGTGGATAACTTTTATCGGTTTGCATTGTGTGGATATTCAATCTCTTAGGGTATTAATTATGCACAAGAATAAAATAAGGTTGTTATTAAGTTGTGAGATATGATAAGTAGGATTACATTTGCACCACTCTAAAAAACAGAGTAGCGAAGTAGATCAGACAGCTAATAATTAGGAATAGAATAGAGGATTAATTTTTTTTATTTTGTTTTAAAAAAAGCTTGCCGATTAAAATAAAGTTATTATCTTTGCAATCCCAAATCGAAAGAAAAGGGGAAGCGAAGATGAGCAGATTGAATGATAGAGAAGGGAGGAGATAGTTTAAAAAAAACTTTAAAATTTCTTTAAAAACATTTGGTCAATTAGAAATAAGTTTATACTTTTGCACTCGCAATTCGGGATTAACGACAGAAAGAGATTCCGGAGTACTGCGAGAAGAATAGAGATCATTGACATATAAATAACAACCAAGAAATTAAGGAAAAACAAAGCGTCAATAACTTTGAGTGAGTCAGACAAACATACAATGGAGAGTTTGATCCTGGCTCAGGATGAACGCTAGCGGGAGGCCTAACACATGCAAGCCGAGCGGTATTTGTCTTTCGGGACAGAGAGAGCGGCGTACGGGTGCGTAACACGTGTGCAACCTACCTTTATCAGGAGGATAGCCTTTCGAAAGGAAGATTAATACTCCATAATATATAGACAGGCATCTGTTTATATTGAAAACTCCGGTGGATAGAGATGGGCACGCGCAAGATTAGATAGTTGGTGAGGTAACGGCTCACCAAGTCATTGATCTTTAGGGGTCCTGAGAGGGAGATCCCCCACACTGGTACTGAGACACGGACCAGACTCCTACGGGAGGCAGCAGTGAGGAATATTGGACAATGGGTGAAAGCCTGATCCAGCCATCCCGCGTGAAGGATGACGGTCCTACGGATTGTAAACTTCTTTTGTATAGGGATAAACCTAGATACGTGTATCTAGCTGAAGGTACTATACGAATAAGCACCGGCTAACTCCGTGCCAGCAGCCGCGGTAATACGGAGGGTGCAAGCGTTATCCGGATTTATTGGGTTTAAAGGGTCCGCAGGCGGGCCGATAAGTCAGTGGTGAAATCTCATAGCTTAACTATGAAACTGCCGTTGATACTGTCGGTCTTGAGTAAATTAGAGGTAGCTGGAATAAGTAGTGTAGCGGTGAAATGCATAGATATTACTTAGAACACCAATTGCGAAGGCAGGTTACCATGATTTAACTGACGCTGAGGGACGAAAGCGTGGGGAGCGAACAGGATTAGATACCCTGGTAGTCCACGCCGTAAACGATGCTAACTCGTTTTTGGGGCTTCGGCTTCAGAGACCAAGCGAAAGTGATAAGTTAGCCACCTGGGGAGTACGTTCGCAAGAATGAAACTCAAAGGAATTGACGGGGGCCCGCACAAGCGGTGGATTATGTGGTTTAATTCGATGATACGCGAGGAACCTTACCAAGACTTAAATGGGAAATGACAGGTTTAGAAATAGATCCTTCTTCGGACATTTTTCAAGGTGCTGCATGGTTGTCGTCAGCTCGTGCCGTGAGGTGTTAGGTTAAGTCCTGCAACGAGCGCAACCCCTGTCACTAGTTGCTAACATTCAGTTGAGGACTCTAGTGAGACTGCCTACGCAAGTAGAGAGGAAGGTGGGGATGACGTCAAATCATCACGGCCCTTACGTCTTGGGCCACACACGTAATACAATGGCCGGTACAGAGGGCAGCTACACAGCGATGTGATGCAAATCTCGAAAGCCGGTCTCAGTTCGGATTGGAGTCTGCAACTCGACTCTATGAAGCTGGAATCGCTAGTAATCGCGCATCAGCCATGGCGCGGTGAATACGTTCCCGGGCCTTGTACACACCGCCCGTCAAGCCATGGAAGTTTGGGGTACCTGAAGTCGGTGACCGTAACAGGAGCTGCCTAGGGTAAAACAAGTAACTAGGGCTAAGTCGTAACAAGGTAGCCGTACCGGAAGGTGCGGCTGGAACATCTCATTTTAGAGCGTCTACAGGACGTTAAACAAAAAAGATACGCAAGTATCAGAGCACTTGCTCAAAGTTAGCTTTCGTTTTTCTTTATTTGGTTGCTATTTTATAATAAAACATACCCACTAGGATTAGTATCAAGGGATAAGAGATAATTAAAAGTTATTAATTAATAATTATTAATTAGAGAGAGTCTCGTAGCTCAGCTGGTTAGAGCGCTACACTGATAATGTAGAGGTCGGCAGTTCGAGCCTGCCCGAGACTACTAATAATAAGACGGGAAGATCATAGAAAAAAGATAAAAGACGATTATTAGTCTTTACTCTTTATTCTTTAGTCTCCAGGTCTGGAACTAGCGGGGAATTAGCTCAGTTGGCTAGAGCGCCTGCCTTGCACGCAGGAGGTCAAGGGTTCGACTCCCTTATTCTCCACAATATTGTACAAATTAAAATGTGCAATGTAAAGAGTACTTAAAATAGTACGAAAAGTTGTAGAGATACAACGAAACGCTTCGGAAAGAAGCAAGAATAGAAGATATTTATAATACAGAATAGAATTATGCCGAAAGGAGGCAAAACGACCTAAGGAATTAGGGAGTTTGATAGGATCGAACCTATCTTATTCACAGTTTTGAAGGACTGATTTAAAAGTTACGGATGGAGCCAAAAACACATCTGTTCATCAGTATTACAAAAAGAGATAAGATCATTGACATTAACGATAAGAACATCACAAAGAGAAAACCGAGCACTTTCGAGTGCCGAGTTTAAATAAAACTAGTCTTAACACTTAGGTGTTAGACAAAAAACTGAACTAATATATTATTAGGAAAGAAATCGTTAAGGGCGTATGGCGGATGCCTAGGCTTTCAGAGGCGAAGAAGGACGTGGTAAGCTGCGAAAAGCTGCGGGGATCGGCACACACGAATTGATCCGCAGATGTCCGAATGGGGCAACCCGGCTGGTTGAAGACCAGTCACTCTAAATTTATTTAGAGAGCAAACCCGGAGAACTGAAACATCTAAGTACCCGGAGGAAAAGAAATCGAAGAGATTCCGTAAGTAGCGGCGAGCGAAAGCGGATTAGCCCAAAAGCTTTTATATGTTTAATAGAATGTTCTGGAAAGAACAGCCATAGAGGGTGATAGCCCCGTATATGAAAGGCATATTTGAGTGATAAATGAGTAGGGCGGGACACGTGAAATCCTGTTTGAATATGGGGGGACCATCCTCCAAGGCTAAATACTCCTGAAAGACCGATAGTGAACAAGTACTGTGAAGGAAAGGTGAAAAGCACTTCGAATAGAAGGGTGAAAGAGAACCTGAAACCGTACGCCTACAAGCGGTCGGAGCCCACAAGTTGGGTGACGGCGTGCCTTTTGCATAATGAGCCTACGAGTTAATTTTACTAGCGAGCTTAAGTACTTCAGGTACGGAGGCGGAGCGAAAGCGAGTCTGAATAGGGCGCTTAGTTAGTAGGATTAGACGCGAAACCTTGTGATCTACCCATGGGCAGGTTGAAGCTTTGGTAACACAAAGTGGAGGACCGAACCGGTTGACGTTGAAAAGTCTTCGGATGACTTGTGGGTAGGGGTGAAAGGCCAATCAAACTGGGAGATAGCTCGTACTCCCCGAAATGCATTTAGGTGCAGCGTTGCGACAAGTTTATTAGAGGTAGAGCTACTGATTGGATGCGGGGGAGTCAAATCCTACCAATTCCTGACAAACTCCGAATGCTAATAAATGTTTCGCAGCAGTGAGGGCATGGGTGCTAAGGTCCATGTCCGAGAGGGAAAGAACCCGGACCAACAGCTAAGGTCCCAAATCTATACTAAGTTGAAATAACGCGGTTGAACTGCATTGACAGCTAGGATGTTGGCTTGGAAGCAGCCATTCATTTAAAGAGTGCGTAACAGCTCACTAGTCGAGCGGTTCGGCATGGATAATAATCGGGCATAAGTATAGTACCGAAGCTATGGATTTATAATTTTGAATTATATCTGGTAGGGGAGCATTCTGTTTGCACAGAAGCAGTATCGTGAGATGTTGTGGAGCGGACAGAAAAGAAAATGTAGGCATAAGTAACGATAAAGCGGGCGAGAAACCCGCTCACCGAAAGACTAAGGTTTCCTCAGCCATGCTAATCAGCTGAGGGTTAGTCGGGACCTAACGCGAACCCGAAAGGGGAAGTGGATGGACATAGGGTTAATATTCCCTAACTTGCTCACACTAAAAAGGGGACGGAGTGCCGTACTTACTGGAGACTGACGGAATAGTCAAGACCTAGCCTTCGGGCGAAGTTGTTGTAGGGAAAGTGCTTCCAAGAAAAGCCGAAGTGAAGCAACCCGTACCAAAACCGACACAGGTAGTCGAGGAGAGAATCCTAAGGTGCTAGAGTGAATCATGGTTAAGGAACTAGGCAAAATAGTCTCGTAACTTCGGAAGAAGGGACGCCAGCAGCAATGCTGGCCTCAGTAAAGAGGCCCAGGCGACTGTTTATCAAAAACACAGGACTCTGCTAAATCGAAAGATGCTGTATAGGGTCTGACACCTGCCCGGTGCTGGAAGGTTAAGGAAGGTTGTTAGCGTAAGCGAAGCAATTAACTGAAGCCCCAGTAAACGGCGGCCGTAACTATAACGGTCCTAAGGTAGCGAAATTCCTTGTCGGGTAAGTTCCGACCTGCACGAATGGTGTAACGATCTGGGCACTGTCTCAACCATGAGCTCTGTGAAATTGTAGTCTCGGTGAAGATGCCGAGTACCCGCAATGGGACGAAAAGACCCTGTGAACCTTTACTATAACTTCGTATTGACTTTGAATAAACAATGTGTAGGATAGGTGGGAGGCTTTGAAGCTGGCACGCTAGTGTCGGTGGAGCCAATGTTGAAATACCACCCTTTGTTTATTTGGAGCCTAACTTCTCACAAGGAAGGACACTGCGTGGTGGGTAGTTTGACTGGGGTGGTCGCCTCCAAAAGAGTAACGGAGGCTTTCAAAGGTACCCTCAGCACGCTTGGTAACCGTGCGTAGAGTGTAATGGCATAAGGGTGCTTGACTGTGAGACCTACAAGTCGATCAGGTGCGAAAGCAGGACATAGTGATCCGGTGGTTCCGTATGGAAGGGCCATCGCTCATAGGATAAAAGGTACTCCGGGGATAACAGGCTAGTCTCCCCCAAGAGCTCATATCGACGGGGAGGTTCGGCACCTCGATGTCGGCTCGTCACATCCTGGGGCTGGAGAAGGTCCCAAGGGTTGGGCTGTTCGCCCATTAAAGTGGCACGCGAGCTGGGTTCAGAACGTCGTGAGACAGTTCGGTCTCTATCTATTGCGGGCGTTAGATGTTTGAGAGGGCTTGAATCTAGTACGAGAGGACCGATTTGAACAAACCTCTGGTGTATCAGTTGTTCCGCCAGGAGCACCGCTGAGTAGCTACGTTTGGAAAGGATAAGCACTGAAAGCATATAAGTGCGAAACCTGCCTCAAGATGAGACATCTTTTAAGGGTCGTTGGAGATGACAACGTTGATAGGCTATAGGTGTAAAGGCAGTAATGTCATAGCCGAGTAGTACTAATTACCCGTAGATTTATTGCCTAATTAAGGCACTCGACAGTGCAACAAGGTTTGCTCTTTGTGAACGTTTTTATCGATTTTTTTAGTTAGACTAAAAGAACCAAGATTAAAGAAGCAAGACACTTATGTCTTTTATCTTTCTTCTATTCTCTTTTATCTACTAATAACATATACTGTACATCCTTTTGTACAAAACAGCCTTTAGGGTGGTTTTAGCAGAGGGGCTCACCTGTTCCCATTCCGAACACAGAAGTTAAGCCCTCTAGCGCCGATGGTACTGCTAACGCGGGAGAGTAGGTCGCCGCCAGTTTTTTTAAACCTCATACATTAATTTGTATGAGGTTTTTTGTGTCCAAAAATGAGAAGCCCAATACGAATAGATCAAGCAGGATCAGTCTCAAAACTTGGGAAGAATAGATGAATTTGATAATTTTGTTAGATGCTAAATCAAACAGAAATTATCAAATTATTATAACCTGAATTTTTAATTGACCACTTTGAAATTGTAAAATTCGAAGAAATAAATAGAGTGCTCCATCTTGAGTTCGAAGAAGAAAATGGATTAGTCTCAAAACTTGGGGAGAAAAGATAAATTAGATAATTTTGTGAGATGGTAAACGACACAGAACTTCTCAAATTTTTATTAGCTGAATTTTTAATTGAACATTTCGAAGTAGTTAAATTTGAAGAGATTGATAAGATTCTTCATGGATCAGTCCCCAAGTTTTGTGCTTGATCCAAGAAAATACGATTCCCAAAAAGTTTGCTTCTCTCCCCTTGCATTCAGGGGTTTTGCCCGAAACAACGGTAGAAGCTTTTCCACTGCGTGGTAAGATAAGGAACGCAGAAGATGATGGATATAGATCCACAAGTATTATTCAAAAGGATTGAAATCTCGTTGCCAAAGGTACGCGCATGACACAGAATGTTACGGAGTTCTTAAAAAATATCGGCCGATATAAAAGCGCTTCCCTGTAAAGCCATCGCAGAAATTTATGGCGTAAATGGAAGAAAATTTTAAAGACGATATTGATTATATATTAAACCTGTTGATCTTAATAAAAGTAGAACGTTATCAATTTTTCTCTTCTTGATAGTCATTTCCCAAGTCGCTAACTTGTTCGGTGTTCGTTCTATTATTTATCGTCTAACCAATTATGTTATAATCATATAAATCAATAATTGGCCAAATACCAAAATCTTTTTTATTTTAATATTTAAAATATCAGAGAGCGAACCTTTTAGGAGTTGGCAACGATGAAGTTCTTATCTTTTAGATTTATAACTACACAAATAACTAGGTTTTTGAGTTAGTAACACCTTAATTTTGTTTAGTCTAATTCTCAAGCCAAATTGTTACATATACGTGGGAACAGTTATTCGGGATATTTTATAGCGTATAGGATTTAATTTAATAGTAGTAGTGTTTCGCCAGTTCGAGCAGGACTCTTATCATTCATTAAAAAAAAAGAATAAGATAATAGGAACTAAAGAAAGTCGATTATTTTTAATGACACTGTCCCGCAAAGTGTGTAAGTTGAAAAGTTTAAGGCTTGAGTTTTTTATAACTTGAGCCTTTCTTCAAATATAAGCATAAATTGATTTAATACGATCCCCCAATCTCGAATCGGCATTGTCCATTTTTTTGTTGCTTCTCTTAAGGCAAGGAAAACTGACTTTAAAACCGCATCATCAGTAGGAAAAGACATTTTATTTTTAGAATATTTTCTTATTTTTCCGTTGAGATTTTCTATTAAATTGGTGGTGTAAATGATTTTACGGATTTCCACCGGAAATTCGAAAAATACCGTTAATTCATCCCAATTATCTCTCCAGGATTTGATGGCATACGAATATTTAGATTCCCATTTTTCTGCAAAATCATTTAAGGTGGCTTCTGCGGCTTGCTTGATGGGAGCGTTGTAAATGTGTTTCATGTCGGAAGTAAAGGCTTTTCTGTCCTTCCAAACTACGTATTTACAAGCATTTCTAATCTGATGCACCACGCAGATCTGAGTTTGAGATTGTGGGAAAACACTGCGAATAGTTTGGGTAAATCCATTGAGATTATCCGTTGCAGTGATTAGTATATCTTCTACGCCACGTGCTTTTATGTCAGTTAAAACGCTCATCCAAAAACTGGAACTTTCGTTTTTTCCAAGCCACATTCCCAGAACTTCTTTTCTTCCATCCCGTCTTAAACCAACGGCAAGATAAATGGTTTTGTTGATAACTTTTGAGTTCTCACGGACTTTAAAAACAATTCCATCCATCCAAACAATGAGGTATAAATCCTCTAGTGGCCGATTTTGCCAAGCGACAATCTCACTGGAAACCGCATTGGTAATCCTGGATATTGTGGATGTTGAAACATCAAAATCATACATTTCCTTGATCTGATCTTCAATATCACTTACACTCATTCCTTTGGCATAAAATGAGATGATAACATTTTCCAAACCTTCAATAATATTATGCCTTTTGGGAACTAAGGCTGGCTCAAAAGTACTTTCCCTATCCCGCGGAACTTTAATTTCATCTTCGCCAAAAGAGGTTTTTATCTTCTTGGTTTGATGGCCATTGCGATAATTTCCGTCTTTTGTTTTTTGATGTTTCTCGGTATCCAGATGGTCATCTAATTCGGCTTCGAGCATATGTTCTACGGCTCGTTTGTGCATTGTTTTGAAGAAAGAGGTTAAATCTTCTCCACTCTTGAAGGATTTGTAGAAATCCTTGTTGTTTAATAATTCTTCTTTGTCGATCATAACTGTATAAAGTTTAAAAATAGTAAAAAGTTATTTCCGAAAAAGTTTTGAGCTTTTGAAGGCTCAAAATTTTTCAGAATAACTTTTCAACTTACACAGTTAGTGAAACACTACCTTTTTAATAGAGCAAGATCCAGATTTGCATTCATCAATTTTTATCTACTTCATGCGTCTCTTATTTTTCTATTATTAATAAAATTCACATTGTCAGGAATATTTCCATCTCCCAATTATTCCTTCTTAACACCATATATAAAGTAATGTGATTTTAATTCCTAGTTTTCGATTCACCTTCTGGATTTTAGTTCTTCATTACATAACTTTACTTCACTTCTCTTATTTTAAAGGCTGAATTATATATTTTCGATCTCGTTTGATATATTATAATTAAGTTTTTAGGTTTAGCTTTACGATATAAATCTTTATCCAATTTATTAGATTGACTATTTTTTACCTGATATCGGTCTAATTGAGTGTAATAATTTGTCATAATATAATTCTCTACTATAGTAAGTATTTGATACGATTCTTTTTTTTCCTTTTCGCTATTCCTTTTTTTTAGTAGCTGGGCGTAATCTTCAAGTCCAGGCGGGGTTATATTTAGTGTTCCGGTTCCTGTCATTCCCCCAGAAGTGATGATAGGCTGGAGGATATTTACGGGTATTCTTATTTGGTGGAGTGCTAGTAATTAAAGATTACAGCTAATAAAATCTCAGTTTGAGATAAAGTGGATAACTTTTATCGGTTTGCATTGTGTGGATATTCAATCTCTTAGGGTATTAATTATGCACAAGAATAAAATAAGGTTGTTATTAAGTTGTGAGATATGATAAGTAGGATTACATTTGCACCACTCTAAAAAACAGAGTAGCGAAGTAGATCAGACAGCTAATAATTAGGAATAGAATAGAGGATTAATTTTTTTTATTTTGTTTTAAAAAAAGCTTGCCGATTAAAATAAAGTTATTATCTTTGCAATCCCAAATCGAAAGAAAAGGGGAAGCGAAGATGAGCAGATTGAATGATAGAGAAGGGAGGAGATAGTTTAAAAAAAACTTTAAAATTTCTTTAAAAACATTTGGTCAATTAGAAATAAGTTTATACTTTTGCACTCGCAATTCGGGATTAACGACAGAAAGAGATTCCGGAGTACTGCGAGAAGAATAGAGATCATTGACATATAAATAACAACCAAGAAATTAAGGAAAAACAAAGCGTCAATAACTTTGAGTGAGTCAGACAAACATACAATGGAGAGTTTGATCCTGGCTCAGGATGAACGCTAGCGGGAGGCCTAACACATGCAAGCCGAGCGGTATTTGTCTTTCGGGACAGAGAGAGCGGCGTACGGGTGCGTAACACGTGTGCAACCTACCTTTATCAGGAGGATAGCCTTTCGAAAGGAAGATTAATACTCCATAATATATAGACAGGCATCTGTTTATATTGAAAACTCCGGTGGATAGAGATGGGCACGCGCAAGATTAGATAGTTGGTGAGGTAACGGCTCACCAAGTCATTGATCTTTAGGGGTCCTGAGAGGGAGATCCCCCACACTGGTACTGAGACACGGACCAGACTCCTACGGGAGGCAGCAGTGAGGAATATTGGACAATGGGTGAAAGCCTGATCCAGCCATCCCGCGTGAAGGATGACGGTCCTACGGATTGTAAACTTCTTTTGTATAGGGATAAACCTAGATACGTGTATCTAGCTGAAGGTACTATACGAATAAGCACCGGCTAACTCCGTGCCAGCAGCCGCGGTAATACGGAGGGTGCAAGCGTTATCCGGATTTATTGGGTTTAAAGGGTCCGCAGGCGGGCCGATAAGTCAGTGGTGAAATCTCATAGCTTAACTATGAAACTGCCGTTGATACTGTCGGTCTTGAGTAAATTAGAGGTAGCTGGAATAAGTAGTGTAGCGGTGAAATGCATAGATATTACTTAGAACACCAATTGCGAAGGCAGGTTACCATGATTTAACTGACGCTGAGGGACGAAAGCGTGGGGAGCGAACAGGATTAGATACCCTGGTAGTCCACGCCGTAAACGATGCTAACTCGTTTTTGGGGCTTCGGCTTCAGAGACCAAGCGAAAGTGATAAGTTAGCCACCTGGGGAGTACGTTCGCAAGAATGAAACTCAAAGGAATTGACGGGGGCCCGCACAAGCGGTGGATTATGTGGTTTAATTCGATGATACGCGAGGAACCTTACCAAGACTTAAATGGGAAATGACAGGTTTAGAAATAGATCCTTCTTCGGACATTTTTCAAGGTGCTGCATGGTTGTCGTCAGCTCGTGCCGTGAGGTGTTAGGTTAAGTCCTGCAACGAGCGCAACCCCTGTCACTAGTTGCTAACATTCAGTTGAGGACTCTAGTGAGACTGCCTACGCAAGTAGAGAGGAAGGTGGGGATGACGTCAAATCATCACGGCCCTTACGTCTTGGGCCACACACGTAATACAATGGCCGGTACAGAGGGCAGCTACACAGCGATGTGATGCAAATCTCGAAAGCCGGTCTCAGTTCGGATTGGAGTCTGCAACTCGACTCTATGAAGCTGGAATCGCTAGTAATCGCGCATCAGCCATGGCGCGGTGAATACGTTCCCGGGCCTTGTACACACCGCCCGTCAAGCCATGGAAGTTTGGGGTACCTGAAGTCGGTGACCGTAACAGGAGCTGCCTAGGGTAAAACAAGTAACTAGGGCTAAGTCGTAACAAGGTAGCCGTACCGGAAGGTGCGGCTGGAACATCTCATTTTAGAGCGTCTACAGGACGTTAAACAAAAAAGATACGCAAGTATCAGAGCACTTGCTCAAAGTTAGCTTTCGTTTTTCTTTATTTGGTTGCTATTTTATAATAAAACATACCCACTAGGATTAGTATCAAGGGATAAGAGATAATTAAAAGTTATTAATTAATAATTATTAATTAGAGAGAGTCTCGTAGCTCAGCTGGTTAGAGCGCTACACTGATAATGTAGAGGTCGGCAGTTCGAGCCTGCCCGAGACTACTAATAATAAGACGGGAAGATCATAGAAAAAAGATAAAAGACGATTATTAGTCTTTACTCTTTATTCTTTAGTCTCCAGGTCTGGAACTAGCGGGGAATTAGCTCAGTTGGCTAGAGCGCCTGCCTTGCACGCAGGAGGTCAAGGGTTCGACTCCCTTATTCTCCACAATATTGTACAAATTAAAATGTGCAATGTAAAGAGTACTTAAAATAGTACGAAAAGTTGTAGAGATACAACGAAACGCTTCGGAAAGAAGCAAGAATAGAAGATATTTATAATACAGAATAGAATTATGCCGAAAGGAGGCAAAACGACCTAAGGAATTAGGGAGTTTGATAGGATCGAACCTATCTTATTCACAGTTTTGAAGGACTGATTTAAAAGTTACGGATGGAGCCAAAAACACATCTGTTCATCAGTATTACAAAAAGAGATAAGATCATTGACATTAACGATAAGAACATCACAAAGAGAAAACCGAGCACTTTCGAGTGCCGAGTTTAAATAAAACTAGTCTTAACACTTAGGTGTTAGACAAAAAACTGAACTAATATATTATTAGGAAAGAAATCGTTAAGGGCGTATGGCGGATGCCTAGGCTTTCAGAGGCGAAGAAGGACGTGGTAAGCTGCGAAAAGCTGCGGGGATCGGCACACACGAATTGATCCGCAGATGTCCGAATGGGGCAACCCGGCTGGTTGAAGACCAGTCACTCTAAATTTATTTAGAGAGCAAACCCGGAGAACTGAAACATCTAAGTACCCGGAGGAAAAGAAATCGAAGAGATTCCGTAAGTAGCGGCGAGCGAAAGCGGATTAGCCCAAAAGCTTTTATATGTTTAATAGAATGTTCTGGAAAGAACAGCCATAGAGGGTGATAGCCCCGTATATGAAAGGCATATTTGAGTGATAAATGAGTAGGGCGGGACACGTGAAATCCTGTTTGAATATGGGGGGACCATCCTCCAAGGCTAAATACTCCTGAAAGACCGATAGTGAACAAGTACTGTGAAGGAAAGGTGAAAAGCACTTCGAATAGAAGGGTGAAAGAGAACCTGAAACCGTACGCCTACAAGCGGTCGGAGCCCACAAGTTGGGTGACGGCGTGCCTTTTGCATAATGAGCCTACGAGTTAATTTTACTAGCGAGCTTAAGTACTTCAGGTACGGAGGCGGAGCGAAAGCGAGTCTGAATAGGGCGCTTAGTTAGTAGGATTAGACGCGAAACCTTGTGATCTACCCATGGGCAGGTTGAAGCTTTGGTAACACAAAGTGGAGGACCGAACCGGTTGACGTTGAAAAGTCTTCGGATGACTTGTGGGTAGGGGTGAAAGGCCAATCAAACTGGGAGATAGCTCGTACTCCCCGAAATGCATTTAGGTGCAGCGTTGCGACAAGTTTATTAGAGGTAGAGCTACTGATTGGATGCGGGGAGTCAAATCCTACCAATTCCTGACAAACTCCGAATGCTAATAAATGTTTCGCAGCAGTGAGGGCATGGGTGCTAAGGTCCATGTCCGAGAGGGAAAGAACCCGGACCAACAGCTAAGGTCCCCAAATCTATACTAAGTTGAAATAACGCGGTTGAACTGCATTGACAGCTAGGATGTTGGCTTGGAAGCAGCCATTCATTTAAAGAGTGCGTAACAGCTCACTAGTCGAGCGGTTCGGCATGGATAATAATCGGGCATAAGTATAGTACCGAAGCTATGGATTTATAATTTTGAATTATATCTGGTAGGGGAGCATTCTGTTTGCACAGAAGCAGTATCGTGAGATGTTGTGGAGCGGACAGAAAAGAAAATGTAGGCATAAGTAACGATAAAGCGGGCGAGAAACCCGCTCACCGAAAGACTAAGGTTTCCTCAGCCATGCTAATCAGCTGAGGGTTAGTCGGGACCTAACGCGAACCCGAAAGGGGAAGTGGATGGACATAGGGTTAATATTCCCTAACTTGCTCACACTAAAAAGGGGACGGAGTGCCGTACTTACTGGAGACTGACGGAATAGTCAAGACCTAGCCTTCGGGCGAAGTTGTTGTAGGGAAAGTGCTTCCAAGAAAAGCCGAAGTGAAGCAACCCGTACCAAAACCGACACAGGTAGTCGAGGAGAGAATCCTAAGGTGCTAGAGTGAATCATGGTTAAGGAACTAGGCAAAATAGTCTCGTAACTTCGGAAGAAGGGACGCCAGCAGCAATGCTGGCCTCAGTAAAGAGGCCCAGGCGACTGTTTATCAAAAACACAGGACTCTGCTAAATCGAAAGATGCTGTATAGGGTCTGACACCTGCCCGGTGCTGGAAGGTTAAGGAAGGTTGTTAGCGTAAGCGAAGCAATTAACTGAAGCCCCAGTAAACGGCGGCCGTAACTATAACGGTCCTAAGGTAGCGAAATTCCTTGTCGGGTAAGTTCCGACCTGCACGAATGGTGTAACGATCTGGGCACTGTCTCAACCATGAGCTCTGTGAAATTGTAGTCTCGGTGAAGATGCCGAGTACCCGCAATGGGACGAAAAGACCCTGTGAACCTTTACTATAACTTCGTATTGACTTTGAATAAACAATGTGTAGGATAGGTGGGAGGCTTTGAAGCTGGCACGCTAGTGTCGGTGGAGCCAATGTTGAAATACCACCCTTTGTTTATTTGGAGCCTAACTTCTCACAAGGAAGGACACTGCGTGGTGGGTAGTTTGACTGGGTGGTCGCCTCCAAAAGAGTAACGGAGGCTTTCAAAGGTACCCTCAGCACGCTTGGTAACCGTGCGTAGAGTGTAATGGCATAAGGGTGCTTGACTGTGAGACCTACAAGTCGATCAGGTGCGAAAGCAGGACATAGTGATCCGGTGGTTCCGTATGGAAGGGCCATCGCTCATAGGATAAAAGGTACTCCGGGGATAACAGGCTAGTCTCCCCAAGAGCTCATATCGACGGGGAGGTTCGGCACCTCGATGTCGGCTCGTCACATCCTGGGGCTGGAGAAGGTCCCAAGGGTTGGGCTGTTCGCCCATTAAAGTGGCACGCGAGCTGGGTTCAGAACGTCGTGAGACAGTTCGGTCTCTATCTATTGCGGGCGTTAGATGTTTGAGAGGGCTTGAATCTAGTACGAGAGGACCGATTTGAACAAACCTCTGGTGTATCAGTTGTTCCGCCAGGAGCACCGCTGAGTAGCTACGTTTGGAAAGGATAAGCACTGAAAGCATATAAGTGCGAAACCTGCCTCAAGATGAGACATCTTTTAAGGGTCGTTGGAGATGACAACGTTGATAGGCTATAGGTGTAAAGGCAGTAATGTCATAGCCGAGTAGTACTAATTACCCGTAGATTTATTGCCTAATTAAGGCACTCGACAGTGCAACAAGGTTTGCTCTTTGTGAACGTTTTTATCGATTTTTTTAGTTAGACTAAAAGAACCAAGATTAAAGAAGCAAGACACTTATGTCTTTTATCTTTCTTCTATTCTCTTTTATCTACTAATAACATATACTGTACATCCTTTTGTACAAAACAGCCTTTAGGGTGGTTTTAGCAGAGGGGCTCACCTGTTCCCATTCCGAACACAGAAGTTAAGCCCTCTAGCGCCGATGGTACTGCTAACGCGGGAGAGTAGGTCGCCGCCAGTTTTTTATCCGCCACGGCGGACACAGAAGCTCATCAATTTATTTTGATGAGCTTTTTTTGTGATCAGTAATCAATATCAAAATCGAGGAATTAGAAAAATAAGCAATAATGGTATTTGGAAGTAGATCTTCTCGGCTAGCAGAATCTATTTTTCTGTAATGATGCCAAAGAAATCGACGGAATTAAAGACTTAATATTTTAACGGTAGAAAAGCATGAAATTATGACTATGGACACAAGATAGTTGCGTGTTGATAGCTTCGTTAAATTGTGATCAGTTTCGATTTTTTCCAAGTGGTTTTGGAATATTAAATGAATAATTCCTATTAAATTAATTTTTAGAGAATATCGTTAGTTAAGTCTTGGCAGTTATATTTTCCTGTTTTTGCCAATAGGACTAATCAATTTTTTATTGTTTTCTTATTATAAAATGTGAGAAATTAATGTATTCTCATCAATAATCATAATAATGGAGACTGCATCGGTTGCAGACAGGATTAAACATTAGTACGGGATTGTTTTTAACAGTGATACTGATCTAATAAAAATCAAAAGATATTATCTAAATCTTATTATTTAGGAGGGAAAATTATGATAGAACTACCGAACGATTCTATTATGTAAAACCTGATTAAATTATCAAACTGAGCCATCACAGGTCCGATTAAGTTTGATAACGTATGAGTATATGAAATAAATATTTATTTCATTAAATATTCATCAAAATAGTCTGTTACTTTTTGCATCAAATGGACACGGTCTTTTCCCAATACATTATGTTCGTGTACTGGATAGACAAAATAGTCGAGCTGAACACTATGATCTACCGCTGCTTTTAAAAACTTCAATGAATGTTGCCAGACCACTACGTTATCTTGCGCTCCATGGATCATTAATAAATGCCCTTTTAGGTTTTGGACTTTATCCAGCAGATTCGCTTTCTTGTAGCCTTCGGGATTATTTTGTGGTGAATCCATATATCTTTCTGTGTACATAATTTCATACATATTCCAATCTATAACTGGTCCTCCTGCGACGGCCACTTTAAAAATATCGGGGTTTTTAAGCATAAAACATGTTGTCATAAATCCACCATAACTCCAACCATGAATTCCTAACTTATCCGCGTCAACATAAGGTAATGATTTCAAGTAATCGACTCCTTTTAACTGATCTTTCATTTCGACTTCACCCGCATTTCTGAATATAGCTTGTTCGAATTTTAGACCTCTGTTGGAGGATCCTCGGCCATCCATTGTAAAAACGATGTATCCTTTTTGCGCCATATATTCATACCATAAATTTCCAGATGCCGGAAAACTATCCGTAATGAGTTGCGCATGTGGGCCGTTATATAAATAAACAATTACCGGATATTTCTTTTCAGCATTAAAATCGATTGGAAGGATAATTTTTCCAAATAATTGAGTTCCGTCTTCGGCTTTTAAGGTTACATTTTTAATTATAGGTCTTTGATAATTTTTTAAAGGGTTTTCTGAGTTTAGGATGTTTTTAGTTTTTAAAGTATGTGTATTTATTAAATTTACTCGTCGTGGGACATTATCACTACTGTAGGTATCGTACAGATAAGTGCCATCTTTGCTTAAAATTCCAGAATGTATTCCTGCACCCTGATCTAGTCTTTGGGTTTTATAATTGGTCCAGTCCAATTTATAAAGATGCTGTTCCAATGGGGATTCCTGCGTCGATACGTATACTATTTCTTTCTTTTTCTCATTAAAGCCAACGATATCTGTTACGAGCCAATTACCTTTGGTTAATTGAGCGATTAATCCTTTTTCGGTATTATAGTGAAATAAATGATTGTAGCCAGTTCGCTGACTTTGCCAAATAAAATCAGTTTTAGAATTAGGTAGAAATAGTAAGGGATGTTGTGGCTCTACATACTTATCTGATTGTTCTTCGAATAATTTTTTAATAAAATTACCTGTAGAGGCATTGTACTGATTCATTTTCATGTCATTCTGATCACGATTCAATACACCTACAAATATCGATTTCGAATCTGGATTCCAGGTAATGGAGGTAAGATATTGTTCTGGATCTCCTTCAATATTAAGAAAATTTTTCGTATTTGTTTTTAAGTCATATACTCCTAAAGTTACATGATGAGAAGGTGTACCTGCCATCGGATACTTGATGTTTTTATTTACGGCTGGCGTTACGCTCCAATCAATAATAGGATAGTCACCCACCATTGTTTGATCCATTCTGTAAAAAGCGATTTTTGACTGATCCGGTGATATGAAAATTCCTTTATTTATACCGAATTCTTGTTGATGTACGGCTTTCCCATTTATAATATTTTCATCTTGATCCGTAGTAATTGCTGTTACTTTTCCGTTTTTGTTTAGAAAAAGATTATTCTTGACGGTATAAACAATACCTTGGTTATTACTTAAAACTTCTGCATTTTCTGCATTGTCATCCAAAACAATCCATTCGTTTACCTTCCAGTCTTTTCCACTGCGCTCAATTCGGAAATATTTTGAATTTTGAGCATAATATCCTTTGTCATCACTAACGAATGTAATTTTAGGAATCGTTTTTAATCTGTTCTCAGGTGAGAGATCTTTATTTAATTGATGCAGTGAAACTAAAGTATCCTGTCGTAACGTTGAAATCTCCGTTTTCAGATAGCTGTTTTTCGCAGATTGATAGAAATATTTATTGTCATCTGACCAGGAGAATTGTGATATGTTTTTTACTGCAAGATTGCTTCGTAAACCATTAACAGCTTCAGCGATACTAAATTTTTGATTTTGTGCAAAGTGAAAACTTCCGCTAAGAAGCAGTACAAATAAAGAAAGTTTAGAGAATTTCATTTCCTATTAATTTAGTAGCTAAAAATAAGAAATTAAAACTGATTTTGTTAAGACAATGTTAAATTAAAAGCTAAGCGTCATTCCTACCGTTTGCACTCCATATAAATTAGAAGCTGCAATATTGAATTTATACTTCTTCTGCGCTAGTTCATTTGTATTATTCGTTTTTTTTATCATTGCGTTTTTTGCAATATTTTTACCAATAAGATAACCGATTAGGATAGCGATTGGATAATCTGAAGCCCAGTGTACCTTGCTTTGAACCATTTCAAAACTCATTAATCCCATTAAAGTGAAACCAAGTGGTTTAATCCACCTTATTTCTGGATAGTTTTCCGCTAAAACAATCCACGCGGCAATTCCGGTTGTTAAGTGTCCGGAAGGCATTGCATCATATTTTGAAGTGTTTTCCTGATAAGCAGAAAATGAGGGCATAAATTTCCAGGTGCTATGATTACGATCTGAACTGGATGTTTCAAAAGGACTTTCTCTTCCGGTGATTCTCTTGAGAGGTTGAGAAAAAAGCCCAGATAATAGAATGCTTTGTACCAACTGCATCGATGTGCTTTGCGCTCTATAATCATTAACTATTAATCCGTAAGTTGCTAAACCTGTTCCTATCAAAATAAAAGTGGTTCCGTTTCCCATGAAATAAACAAAGGAACCAGCATCTCCCGGAACTATTTTTAAAGGTCCTAAGTTGGAATAAGAGTGATCCTCGCTAAAACCGATATTATTTCCTAATTTTCTGCTTGTTTGTATAATTGCGGGATCCAAGGGCAGTAATGCAATGGTAGATGCTAATGCTGCTACTGAATATCCAAAAATATCTTTAGAAACAACATCTTTGCCTACTCCAATAAAATTTGTTGGAATTTTTCTGTAAAGATCAGATATTTTCGGTTTTGGATAAATTAAAGTGGTATTTTCTGAAACCTGAAATTCCTGCGCCTTTATCTGAATTGTTGAGTCTGTCTGTGAAAAAAGAGTTGTTGAACATAACAATCCTAATAGCATTAAATAACTACTCATCCTAATAAATTTTCGCAAACGGATCGGTGGTACTTCTGTGTTGAGTCCATTTGTATTGATGGGTCCAGTAAGCGACTTTCATCGATAGAATACCTAAACCGGCACCAAAAAGCACATCAGATAGATAGTGTTTGTTATTGGCAATTCGCATAACACCAACGGTAGAAGCTACGCCGTAGGCTGCATAAGGAACCCATTGGTAATTCTCTCCATATTCTATAGCAAGCATAGTTGCCCCCGAAAAAGCTTGTGCTGTGTGACCAGAAGGAAACGATAAGGCACTCCCGTCGGGTCGAGTTTCTTTGAAAGTAGTTTTCAGAATATAAACCAATCCTAAATTGATAAATTGGCCTTTCATTAAAATGGCAGTACGGTTTTTCCAATCTGTTTTTGGTTTCATTCCGCCGATTTCAAAAGCATAGATTGCTACAAAAGGAAGCAACTGTATATAATCATCAGCATGATTTTCAAAGTTCAAAAGATGCTCGTCTCTTTCTGCATGCATTTTATTGTTCCATGATTTTTGACTATGACCGCTGGCAGCAACTCCAGTAAGCATTAATCCCAGAGGAACGTACATTTTTTTGTATTGAAATTCGAGGCGGTTACTTTCGGTTCGTAAAGAATCTCTTTTTTGTGCAAAATTTATACAACTAAATAACAGAAATACATAGAATAAGTAAATTTTTTTCATCAGCGATCAGTTTTTTACAAATATAAATTTATTTAATCAATACAATGTGTTAATTTATAAAGAAAATTAACCATCTTGTTTTACTAAGGTACAAAGGTTGTTTTTAAATAAATTAAATCCGTCAATTTCATCGTTAAATGATTCAAATTACCTGGAAAGCAAAATTTATTTTTTAAAACAAAAGGGTCACTTTTGTAAGTAACCCTTCAATTTAAAATTATGTTTTCCGATATTTTAATTAAACTTGAATAATTCCTAAATTAAATTTTTCTTTAATAGGGGAATGATTCGCAGCTTCTATTCCCATAGAAATCCATTTTCTGGTATCAATCGGATTGATAATCGCGTCAGTCCATAACCTTGCAGCTGCATAAGTCGGTTCTGTTTGTTTTTGGTATCTTTTAGAAATAGTATCCAGGATTTCCTGATTTTCTTCCTCCGAAATTACGTTTCCTTGCTTCTTCAACGTGGAAGTTTGAATTTGAGCTAAAACTTTAGCAGCCTGACTGCCTCCCATTACCGCGAGATCTGCCCATGGCCAAGCCACAATTAATCGGGGATCATAAGCTTTTCCACACATTGCATAATTACCAGCTCCATAGGAGTTTCCTGTGATAACTGTAAACTTAGGTACAACTGAGTTAGCAACCGCGTTCACCATTTTTGCTCCGTCTTTGATAATTCCACCATGTTCAGATTTAGATCCAACCATAAATCCGGTTACGTCTTGCAAGAAAATTAAAGGAATCTTTCTTTGGTTACAATTGGCAATAAACCGAGTTGCTTTATCAGCTGAATCAGAGTAAATTACACCACCAAATTGCATCTCTCCTTTACCACTTTTTACCAACTTTCTTTGATTAGCGACTATACCTACACTCCAACCATCAATTCTGGCAGTGGCACAAATAATCGTTTTCCCGTAGTCAGCTTTATATTCTTCGTATTCTGAATTATCAACTAAACATTTGATAATATTAAATGTATCATACTGGTCGGCTCTGGAAACGGGCATGTGTCCAAAAATGTTTTCTATATTTTCTTTTGGTGGCGAACTGTCAATTCTGTTAAAACCTGCAGTTTCATAACTGCCGATAGATTTCATGATATTTTTGATGCGGTCGAGCGCATCTTTGTCATCTTTAGCTTTATAATCTGTTACACCAGAAATTTCGCAGTGCGTAGTTGCACCGCCCAACGTTTCATTATCAATATTTTCTCCGATTGCTGCTTTCACTAAATAGCTACCGGCTAAAAAGATGGAGCCTGTTTTATCAACAATCATCGCTTCATCGCTCATAATAGGTAAGTAAGCACCACCTGCAACACAACTTCCCATCACCGCGGAGATCTGGGTGATTCCCATGGAACTCATTTTTGCATTATTTCTAAAAATTCGGCCAAAATGTTCTTTATCAGGAAAAATTTCGTCCTGCATTGGTAGGTAAACTCCTGCAGAATCAACTAAATAAATAATTGGAAGTCTGTTCTCCATTGAGATTTCCTGAGCACGTAAATTCTTTTTCGCCGTAATAGGAAACCAAGCTCCTGCTTTCACGGATGCGTCATTAGCCACCACCAAACATTGCTTTCCAGAAACGTAGCCCATTTTTACGACAACTCCTGCACTGGGGCAACCGCCATGTTCTTCATACATTTCGTATCCGGCAAAAGCGCCGATTTCAATAGAATCAGAACCTTTGTCTAGAAGGTAGTCAATTCTCTCGCGAGCGGTCAATTTACCTTGGTCTCTTTGCTTTTGTAATTTATTCTCGCCGCCACCTTTTTTTATTTCAGTCAATAAAGTATTGATAGCAGCAAGCTTTAATTTATTTTGATCTTCTCTTTTGTTAAATTCTAAATTCATAAGGGCAAAAAATTTGGTTTAAAGGTAAGATTTTTTAAAATAATATGATCTAAAACATCGCATAGGATTAATGATTTGAGTTTCAGAAAATTATTTAATAAATAAATTTTTTATACGAAAAATAAATCCCGGCATTATCCGTTAAAAAAGCAATGGGATCTTTTTAGAATTCCCCAGCGTAGTTTATTTTTAATAGTTTATTATTTAAAGACCCTAAAAGTTGATAAGATTTTTAGGGTTTTTTGATGAAAATCAGGCGTTTAAATTCGTTAAAAATAGAAATTGGATTTGTAGCTTTGCAAAACTTAATAATTATAAATAGTGTTCAAAAACTCTGCTCTTTTTCGTCTTCATCTAATTGTTTTCCTTTGGGGTTTTACCGCAATTTTAGGTAAATTAATTCATGCAAATGCCCATATCTTGTCCTTTTACCGGATGTTATTTGCTGCTTTTTTTCTATTTGTTTTTATTCGTTTTTTCAAAAAGGAAAGTCTCAAAGTTTCTAAGAAATTATTCATTCAACTATCGGTTATTGGTGGGTTCATGGCATTTCACTGGTTTTGTTTTTTTTACTCGATCAAAGTTTCAAATGTTTCAATAGCATTAAGTTGCCTGTCGCTATCCACGTTATTTGCAGCTATTCTTGAACCGATTATTTTTAAAAGAAAAGTTGATGTTTCTGAAGTAGTGATGGGCGTGGTGATTGTGATTTGTATGGGGTTAATTTTCAAGACTGAATTTCACTATAAGGAAGGAATTTTTTATGGGATTTTAACGGCGTTGTTCGGAACAGTTTTTTCTGTTTTTAATGGTAAGATATTTGGTAAAACAAGTTCTGGCAATATTATTTTCTATGAAATATTTTCTGGATGTATTATATTGTCGGTCTTTTATTTGTTAACGGGACAAATTACTACCCTAAACGAAATAAGCGGTCGTGATCTGACGTTAATTGTAATATTAGCAAGTGTATTTACTGCTTTTCCGATGTTAGAATCTGTGAATTTAATGAAATATATTTCCCCATTTACTTTAATTCTAACTGTAAATTTAGAACCGGTTTATGGGATTATTCTAGCTTTTTTTATCTTTGGAGAATCGGAGCAAATGAGTCCTATATTTTATGGAGCTTCATTAATTATGATATTGGCTATCATTGTAAATGGAGTTCTGAAAGCGCGAAAAAGCACAGCTATTAAAGCACCAAATTGATGAAAAAATTATTCATGGTCATTTTATTAGTTTCAGGGTTTTCCTCTGAAGCTCAAATCATACGAAAATATTCGAATGAATTTTTAAACATCGGTGCTGGTGCGCGAGGATTAGCGATGGGCGGAGCAGTAATTTCCAATCAAAATGACGTTTATTCGCCCATGTGGAATCCTGCCGGATTAGTTGGCGTAGACCGCGATTGGCAAGGTGCAGCGATGCACGCGGAATATTTTGAATCGATTGCAAAATATGATTATATAGCTTATGCAAAACCATTGGATAACAAAGGTGGTGTATTTGCAATCTCTCTGGTGCGTCTCGGTGTTGATAATATCCTTAATACCACCCAGTTAATTGATCCCGAAGGTAATATTGACTATGATAAGATTACCAGCTTTTCGCAATCTGATTATGCTGCTTTAATTTCGTACGCTTTTCACCCAAATGATAATCAAAAATTAGACGTAGGCGTCAATGCCAAATTAGTTTATAGAAATGTAGGTAAATTTGCGAGTGGCTATGGATTTGGATTTGATATTGGAGCGATCTATCATGATGATAATGGCTGGAATTATGGAGCGGTTTTAAAAGATGCAACCACAACAGTTAACTTTTGGACAGTTAATCAAAAAGAACTTTCAGCGGTGGTGAATGGCGAAGAATTTAATCCTGCTCCGAAAGATAAGCTGGAATTAACATTGCCAAAATTAAATGTTGGATTAAGTCGTAATTTTGAAATTAATCGGGATTTGGAACTCTTGCCAGAAGCTGGCGTTAATATTGATTTTGCAAAAACTGCCGCATTGATTTCTACTGATTTTGCTAGTGTTACTCCTTATGCCGGTGCAGAACTCAAATTTCAAGATATGGTTTTTGTAAGAGTTGGGATCAATAAATTTCAAACAGTTACTGATATTGAAAACTTAAAACGCAAAGTTTCCTTTCAGCCCAGTGCTGGCATTGGGATTAAGTATCAAGGTTTAACACTCGATTATGCAATAACCAATTCAGGAATCGGCGGATCTAACTTCTATTCTAACTTCTTTTCCCTAAAACTTGATATGGGAAATTTTAGAAATTAGAGTGCTTCAAAATTCGATTCCATTTTATTTAAATCGTAATTAATTCATTTCTGATTTAATCCAAGATTTAGAGATAAATGCATAGCTTCACCTTTAAATAAAAAATCATGAAAAAGCTTTTCCAAATTTTCTCAATATTTTTAGCAATTGCTTTGTACGGGCAAAAAACTTCAGATTATCAATTTATTGTGATTCCAGAAAAATTTAATGATATAAAAGCGAATAAATATGGTCTCAAAGACATGTTAATCAAGGTGTTAAAAGTTAAAAAATACACTATCGTTCAAGAAAATTCGGGAAATAACCTTTGTAATATGCTAAAAGCAGAGGTTATGGATACAGGTAATCTCTTTTCAAATAAAGTGAAAATTGAATTTAAGGATTGTAAAGATAAATCTATCGGTATTTTTGAAGGAAGATCAAGTTTAAAAGATTTCGAACCTGGGATGCAAGATGCATTAGAAGTTGCTACCCGTACCATCTCAAACTCAAATCCGAAAGAAATGGTGGAAGATAAAGTGACACCCAACTCTTCATACCCACTAGGAAATACAGCTCAAACTACCATCGAAAATGATATAGATAAAAATCTAACTGAAATAGGTCGGAAAGAAGGCCGAAAATCTATCCAAAATTTAGAAGTTTATACCAATGGTAATTTAATCCTTAATAAAATTTATTTGAGTAAGGGTGAATTTGTTTTAACACATTCCGATAATTCAGCTCCTTACGCCATGTTTAAACCTTCCACGAAAAAAGAGGTATATCGCGTCCAACTGGCTGATGGAACCACAACTTTAGGTTATTTTGAGGATAGTAAAATTGTAGTGGAATTAGCGAATGCTGATGGAAGCTATAGGAAAGAAGTTTTTTCGCAAAAATAAAATTTAGTTTGGGTTAAAATAATCCCAAACGATTCTGCCTTTTGATTTGCCGAGAATTTCTTCTAAAATTTCTAAATTTGATTCTTTAATTCTTTTTACTGATTTCAGTTTATGAAGCAATAATTCAATCGTTTTTTCGCCAACACCAGGGATTTCGTCGAGTTCTGATTTTATAGTTGAGTTAGTTCTTCTTGCCCGGTGATGTTTTACTCCGAAGCGGTGGGATTCATCACGAACTCTTTGTAGAATTTTCAAAGTCTCAGATTTTTTGTCGAGATATAACGGGATAGAATCTTCTGGAAAGTAGATTTCTTCCAGGCGCTTCGCAATTCCTATAATGGTAATTTTCCCATATAATCCAAGTAATTTCAAACTTTTCACTGCGGACGAAAGTTGCCCTTTTCCACCATCTATTAAAATCAATTGAGGCAATGCGTCACCTTCATCTAAAAGTCTTTTGTACCGTCGATAAATAACTTCCTCCATGGTTTTATAGTCATCAGGCCCTACTACAGTCTTAGGGTGAAAAATTCGGTAATCACCTTTGCTTGGTTTTCCATCTTTAAAAACAACACATGCTGAAACTGGATTCGTACCCTGAATATTTGAATTGTCAAAACCTTCAATGTGACGTGGCTCAACAGGCATCCGCAATAATTTTTGCATTTCGGCCATGATTCGGTTGGTATGTCTTTCCGGATCGACGATCTGAACCTGTTTAAGTTTCTCAATACGATATTCTTTCGCATTTTTCTCAGAAAGTTCTACAATTCGTTTCTTGTCCCCAACTTTCGGAACGATCAGTTTAACATTAGGAATTTCAACAGACAAGTGGAAAGGAATGAGTATTTCTTTAGAATCAGAATTAAATTTCTGACGAATTTCAATCATCGCTTCCTCCAACATATCCTCATCCGACTCTTCTAAAATTTTCTTTATTTCTGTGGTGAAACTTTGGACAATACTTCCATTTTGTATTTTAAAGTAGTTAATGTAAGCTGCAGTTTCGTCGCTTGTCATTCCGAAAACATCTACATCATGGATGCTTGGATTAACCACCGTATGCTTGTGCTGGTAATCATCAAGAAGATCCATTCTTTCTTTGATCATTTGTGCACTTTCGAACTCCAAATTTTCAGCTAAACTCATCATCTGCTCAATCAGATATTCTTTAGCTATCCGAAAATCTCCTTTTATAATACCACGTATGGCGTCGATCTTTTTATCATAGCTTTCTTTCATTTCGAGCATCTCACAAGGACCTTCGCAATTTTTAATATGATATTCCAGGCAAACCTTATATTTTCCTTCAGCGATTTTTTTTGGTGAAAGATTTAAATTGCAGGTTCTTATTTTATAAATATGCTTAATGGTATCCAGTAAAATCTTTGCAGGACGGACTTTTGCGTAAGGTCCATAATATTCAGAACCATCTTTAATACGGTTTCGGGTCATAAATACCCTAGGAAAATCTTCATTTTTAATGCAGATCCAAGGGTACGATTTGTCGTCCTTCAACATCACATTGTAGAATGGCTTATGTGCTTTTATTAAATTATTTTCAAGCAATAGTGCATCATATTCGCTATTCACTACCGTTGTTTCCAAACGGTTGATTTTGCTGACCATCACTCTGGTACGGGAACCAGCTTGGTTTTTATTAAAGTAGGAAAGAACTCGTTTTTTTAAATTTTTGGCTTTCCCAACATATAGCAACTGATTATTCTTATCGTAATACCGATAAACACCAGGATCAGCGGGTAAAGTTTTTAATTGAAGTTCGAGTTCAGAATTCATAATACAAAAATACGGATTTTGCTTTGTATCCGTAGGAAAGAACTGATCAAAAAAAATCAGTCTTCCAGGAGATGAAAGACTGTTATAAAAAATGCATGTTTTTATTTTAAACCATTTTGACTTCAGGAATTTCAAGATTCATGATCTGTCTCTTGTAATCAGCCAACTGCTGCTCAATAACAGCATAATTATTTTTGAAGAAATTTGTTGCCGCGAATAAGTTCTCATAATAAGTAACTCCATCGATCAAGTTATTTTTGAACGTTTTCCATTTTTTGACCTGAGCATTATTTAAGATATTGGTGTATTCTTCAATTTCATTTTTCAGAAAATTTACATATAATTTCAATTCATTGATAAATACGTTTGGACGCTTTGTATCAGGAATGATGTTGATACTTCCGTAAATGTGTTTTAGCATATCGGAAAGAGAAACTTCTTTGTCAAAATATGCCAAATTAGGACCAGGGCAAACTACAACTCCTTGTTTTTCCCCTTTAATCGGAATCTCATTTTCAAGATAAGAAGAGTTGACCAGGCCAACACAAAGACAAGATTTCTCCGTTATTTTATTTTTTCTTTTTTCATATTCATGGATATTGATTTCCGCTTTTGAAACTTCCAAATCGGCTAATTTTACTTGTTGGTATTTACGTGAAGCGGTGCAGATTCCTTCAGGTCCAAACTCTTTGCTTAGAGCGAGATACTTCTTTGGACAAGAACTTCCTGCTTTGTCTTTGGAAATTTTATCTTTTTTTAAGAATTCATTTGTTGTCCCTTTTATGGTATTAAACGGAATGCCCAACGGCGAGATATTACTAAGGTAATAATCTTCTTCTTTGGATTTCGATAATAATTTGCGGGTTTCCGGATCAACAGACGTAGCTTCCGGAACTAATAAAAAGGGCGAACCCCACCCAATACTGTCTACTTGGTAATTTTCTAATAAAAATTCATGTTCTTCCGCAGTTCCAACGCCACCTTGAACAGTTATTTTCATATCCATCGGGTGAGTTGGATAGCATAATCCTTTTAAAGTCAACGCATTGTTCATTAACTCGTGAGCAGAAGCAATCAATTCGTTTTTTTTCTGTTTGAATTCTTCCATGATCGGTCCTAATAACAAACCATCGGTAGCAAAAGCGTGTCCTCCACAGTTAAGTCCTGATTCTACGCGATACTCAGAAACCCAAAGTCCTTTTTTGGCTAAGAAGTTTCCTTGGATCATGGCAGATCGGAAATCACTTACTTTTAAGATTATTTTCTTTTTTAATACTCCTTTTTCATTTGGGAAGAAATCAGGGAAAGTTTCGAAATAACTGTACAGGCGAGGATTCATTCCAGCCGACAATACGATAGAAGAAGAAAGCTTGCTGTTAGCAAATCCTCTCAAAGATACATGCGCGTCATTATAAATAACAGGTAACTGTTCTCCTTTTACGAAATTATCTTTATCTACTTTGGTCATTACATTAACGTCAATACTTCCCGGTGAAAGATGACTTTCTAAAAATTTCCAGACATTTTCTGTGAAATTTTCTTTTTGTTCAGCTAAATTTTCTAATCCTTTTTTGAAATCAGACTTATTTGGAAGCATAGCAATATATTGCTGAAGGGATTCTTTACTTTTGCTTAATTCCTGTTTGAATGTATCAAATCTTTCATTGACGACTTCTTGTACCATATCCAAGTACGCCGTAATTCTTTTTGCACGATAATCTTCTACTTTGTTGGAAATTTCTTTGTAGCTAAAATTATTTCTTTTGTGATACAAGCTGTTCATCTTTTCGATGATTTCATCGTCTATGATTGAAATTACGGAAGAAATTCCGTACTGAGCTACCCTTATGGGGCTATCAATTGTATAGGCTAATCCCATTACAGGAATATGAAAATTATGTATCGGTTTCTTTAAATCCATATGAATTGTCGGTTTTTATTAAATGACTATCAAAATTAGAGTTAAATTTTTAATTATGTTGCAGATAATATTTTTTCTTAGCCGTTATCAGTATGATATTTATTAGGAAATAAAAAATAAATCGCTGGATTTTTATACATTCCTAAAAAGGCGTAATTTTAGACAAAATCTTATTCATGAAAATTTACGGTGTAGATACTTTTACAATTGCTGACGTTTTGGAGATCTTGGGAGATCCAAATAAAGCAAAACTTAACAAAGAAGCAAAGGAAAAAATTCTAAGATCTCAGGATAATGTGCGGAAAATTGTAGCATCCGACCGCACGGTTTATGGAATCAATACTGGTTTTGGGCCTTTGTGCGATGTGAAAATATCTGATGAAGAAACAGCTCAGTTACAGTATAATTTAATTATTTCGCACGCAGTAGGGGTTGGGAAACCCATTGCTAAAGAATTATCCAAAGTCATGATGATCGCAAAGATTCATGCTTTATCAAAAGGATTTTCTGGTGTTTCGTTAGACGTAATTGAAAGGCTGCTTTTGATGGTAGAAAAAGATATTATCCCTGTAGTTCCAGAACAGGGCTCAGTGGGTGCATCAGGAGATCTAGCTCCTTTAGCTCATCTGGTTCTGCCTCTTTTGGGTTTAGGCAAAGTTTGGCAAAATGGCGAAATCAAAGAAGCAGGAAAAGTTTTAGAGGAGAATGGTTTAAAGGCTTTGCAATTGGGTCCAAAAGAAGGTTTAGGATTAATCAATGGGACCCAATTTATTTTGGCGCATGCGATTTTAGGTCTCAATAAATTTGAGTATTTACTCGATCTGGCAGATTTAACCGCAGCGATGAGTTTAGAAGCCTATCGCGGATCTGAAAGTCCATTTAAAAAAGAACTACACGACATTCGTGCATTTGATGGAAGTAAAAAAGTTGCCGCCAGAATGAGGAAGTTTTTAAAGAATTCCGAGAACATGAAAAGCCACGAATACTGCGACAGGGTTCAGGATCCTTATTCGATGCGTTGTGTGCCACAAGTTCATGGTGCCAGTCGGAATGCTTTCGAGCATTTGAAGAGTCTAGCAGAAATAGAATTGAATTCAGTTACAGATAATCCTATTGTTCTAAGTGCCGAAGAGTCGATATCAGGAGGTAATTTCCACGGCCAACTATTGGCTCTACCTTTAGATTATGCGACTTTAGCAGTTGCTGAACTTGGAAATATTTCTGATCGAAGAAGTTATCTTCTTTTAGAGGGTAAATACGGCTTACCTCGATTGCTGACTGAAAGTTCAGGATTAAATTCAGGATTTATGATCCCTCAATATACATCTGCAGCGTTAGTGACAGAAAATAAAACTTTGTGTTTCCCCGCTTCGGCAGATTCTATCCCAACAAGTTTAGGCCAGGAAGATCATGTTTCGATGGGCAGTATATCGGGGCGAAAGTTCAATCAGGTTTTAGGAAATCTGGAAAATATTTTATCGGTAGAATTGATGTTTGGAGCACAAGGATTAGAATTTAGAAGACCTGCAAAATGTTCGAAATACGTTGAAAATGCCTATGCTTTGGTTCGTACTAAGGTGGCAAAATTAGAAGAAGATCGATTAATCGGTGAGGATATGTTGGCAATCGCGAATTTAATTAGAGAAAGAAAGTTTGAAGTAAATTAAATACGGAAATTATTTTATAAAGTTAAATGAAGTCTGTTTTTTAGAGTAGACCTATAAACGTCCCTTGAGAATTAGCGCTCAAGGGATTTTTGTTGTATGTTTAGATTTTACATTAATAATTGTTATTTAAAAAGGAAATGAAAAAATTATACTTTGTATTATCATTAGTACCTTTACTTTTGGTTTCTCAAGAGCTAAAACCCTCAGAAATTTTTTGGGCAAAACTCCAGGAACATTGTAAGAACGCATATGAAGGAGAAATAACGTCTGGTGGAATAGCAGGTGATGGTTTTACAGGCAAGAAATTAGTAATGCATGTCCGTTCTTGCGAAAAAAATGATATTAGAATTCCATTTTTTGTTGGAGACGATAAGTCACGAACCTGGGTTTTACATAAGAATGATGATAAGATTTTAAGCTTAAAACACGATCACCGAAATCCCGATGGCACCGAGGAGAAATCGACCCAGTATGGTGGTATAAGTTCTAATGTTGGTTTAGAAAATCTTCAAATGTTTCCGGCAGATGCAGGTACTGCCCAATTAATACCGAAAGCCGCAACAAATGTTTGGTGGTTCACGATAGACGAAACCAGCTTTACGTACAATCTTCGAAGAATTGGCAGCGATCGACTGTTCACCGTTCGATTTGATCTAACCAAAACTACTGAGACACCAGCTGCCCCTTGGGGAACGAAAGAACAAATCCACTGAAAAATAGGTGCTTATTTCTATGATTTCAAAGTATTTTTAAAGATAATTAGTATTTTATTATAAAATTTCATTGAGTTTTTGTTTTAAATTAAAAACTTTGTTCTAGATTTGTACCCTTAAAGACGTTCTTTAACAACATCGCAACTTATTCAGAAAAGTGGAGGGAATTGACCCTTTGAAGCTTTGGCAACCTGTTTAGAAATAAATAAGGTGCAAAATTCAACTCGCAAGCGCGGGAAAGATAAGTCAGATATTAAAATTTAGAAAATAGAATTTCTATATATTAAGCTCTTTTGATTTATCGAAAGAGCTTTTTTTATGCTCTTTCGATATTTATTTTCAAAGGATAAGTTGCCAAAAAAATAAAATTAATTATTTAATCATATGAGCAATTTAAAATTTGAAACTTTACAAGTTCACGCCGGTCAAACCGTAGATTCAACCACCAATTCCAGAGCAGTTCCACTGTATCAAACAGCCTGTTATACCTTTGATAATGCAGAACATGCTGCAAACTTATTTGGGTTAAAAGAGTTTGGTAATATCTATACGCGATTAATGAATCCAACCACAGATGTTTTTGAGAAAAGAATGGCTGCTTTGCATGGTGGAGTGGCTGCTTTAGCAACAAGTTCGGGTCATGCAGCTCAATTTCTTGCCCTTACCAATATTTTGCAGCATGGCGATAATTTTGTGAGTTCGCCTTATCTATATGGTGGGAGCTATACTCAGTTCAAAGTTTCTTTTAAAAAATTAGGTATCGAATGCCGTTTTACAGCAGATGACCAGCCAGAAAATTTTGAAGCCTTGATTGACGAGAATACGAAAGCCATCTATTTGGAAACAATTGGAAATCCAAGTTTAAATATTCCGGATTTCGAAGCGATTGCAGAAGTCGCAAAAAGACACAATATTCCTTTAATTGTAGACAATACTTTCGGTGCTGGTGGCTATCTTTTTCAGCCGTTAAAACATGGTGCTAATGTAGTGGTAGAGTCTGCTACCAAATGGATCTGTGGTCATGGAACTTCGATTGGTGGTGTCATTATCGACGGTGGTAATTTCGACTGGGGTAATGGTAGATTTCCTTTATTATCGGAACCTTCTGAAAGTTATCATGGATTGGTTTTTTCAGATGTTTTCGGGAGCAATTCTGATTTTGGAAACATTGCGTTTATCATAAAAGCTAGAGTAGAAGGGTTGCGTGATTTTGGTCCCACTATTTCACCGTTCAATTCATTTCTACTGCTACAAGGTTTAGAAACGCTGTCGCTTCGGTTAGAAAGAACGGTAAGTAATGCGCAAACAATTGCCGAATTTTTGGAAAATCATCCGAAAGTTGAAAAGGTGCTGTATCCAGGATTATCCAGTTTTCCAGATCATGAAAGTGCTAAGAAATACTTAAAAAAAGGATTTGGTGGTGTTTTAAGTTTTGACATCAAAGGTGGAAAAGAATCTGCTGTTAAATTTATTAATCATCTATCCTTAATAAGTCATGTTGCGAATGTTGGCGATTCTAAAACGCTGATCATCAATCCTTCATCCACAACCCACGAGCAGCTTTCTGAATCCGAGCAGCAGAAGGCAGGAATTCGGCCAGGTCAGATTAGATTAAGTGTTGGTATTGAGCATATCGATGATATTATTACTGACTTAGAATCGGGTTTTTCTATTATTTAAAAGGTACTAAAACAAAAAGAGTGAAATTTCACTCTTTTTGTTATCTTATATCATTTATTCTCTTACTACTTTAATTCTTCCGTCCATCCAGAGACGTATAACTGATGATCCAGAAAATTCCGAAACTTTATCTCGATTTTCTTCTGAAACGTAGTCAACAGCATCGATAATTTCTTTTGAAATGTCAGAAAAGCTCATTGGTGATTTTTGCCCGCTTAAATTCGCTGAAGTAGAAACCAGGGGCTTATTGAGTTTTGTAATTATTTTTTTCAGAAACAGATCATCGACCAAACGAATTCCGATACTTCCGTCCTCGGCCAGTAATTCTTTCGGTAGCCCTTTTGGGTTGTCATAAATCAAAGTGATTGGTTTTTCTGATAAGTCCATAAGCTCCCAAGCCATTTCTGGGACTTCAACTATTTCTTGCAGACGTTTCGCAGATTCTACCAGAATGATCATTGACTTGTTTTTCTCCCTTTTTTTAATTTCAAAAATTTTGTTGATCGCTTCAATATTTGTCGCGTCACACCCGATTCCCCAGATCGTATCGGTTGGATAAAGAAGGGTGCCGCCGGCTTTTAGAGTTTCTATGATTTTTTCCATATGTTGTTTTGGTCAATCTTATTGATGATTTACGATTAGCAAAAGTAATTAAAAAAAGAAGGCCAGAACAATGTGGTTCTTATCATTCATCAATGTTTTTAAAGATCATAAAATGTAATTTTGTTCCATCAAAAACTGAACAGTATGGAATTAGGAATAGGAATGTTTGGCGACTTGGCCATCGACCAGCATACCGGAAAATATAAAGATGCAGGAAGTAAGATCCGCGAAATTATAGATCAGATCCAATTAATGGATAAGGTCGGGATCGATGTTTTCGCGATGGGTGAACATCACCGTGCTGATTACGCAGTCTCCTCTCCTGAAATGGTTTTGGCTGCGGCGGCAAGCGTTACCAAGAATATAAAATTAGCGAGTGGCGTAACTGTTTTAAGTTCGTCTGAACCTGTAAAAGTATATCAGGATTTTGCAACGCTGGATCTTATTTCAAACGGACGCGCAGAAATATTTGTCGGTCGCGGCAGTTTCACCGAATCCTTTCCGCTGTATGGCTATTCGCTAAATGATTATGAACAGCTTTTCGATGAAAAACTGGAGCTTTTACTAAAAATAAATTCCGAAGAAAATGTTTCCTGGACCGGGAAACTTCGGGCACCAATGAAAAACCAAACGGTATATCCACGTGCTAAAAATAATGGAAAACTTCCGATATGGAGAGCCGTTGGTGGAACACCACAATCGGTTTTAAGTGCGGCAAAATTAGGAATGCCGCTAATCGTAGCCATTATTGGTGGAATGCCTCTGCAGTTTAAAGGTCTGATTGATTTTTACAAACAGGAATATCTGGCGGCAGGTCATAAAGAATCCGAAATGCAGATCGCTATACATTCACACACCTTTGTCAGCGAGGATCCGAGCGTTATCGAAGGTTATTTCCACAATTATAAAGCACAAATGGATCGGATCGGCTCAACAAGAGGTTGGTCGCCTTACACCAAAATGCAGTACGACGGAGGCCGAAGCAAAGAGGGCGCCTTATTCGTCGGTACCATAGCGGAAGTTGCTGAAAAAATTAATTACCTAAAAGAGATCTTCGGACTCACCCGCTTTATTGGGCATATGGATATTGGTTCACCCGAAAATGATATCATGCGGAAATCGATCCAATTATTTGGTGAAAAAGTGGCGCCATTGGTGAGATAATGAAATGGAAGCGAATAATGGCGGGAATGATCCCGCCTTTTTATTTTTGATTCGTATTGATTAGCAGTATGAACTTTTAATATAAATTAGACCACCTCGATCAAACTGCCTCGTTCCTCATCTTTTGTAATATTCAACGAAACTGGCATTTTCTCTTTCAGTTCTTCAACGTGCGAAATAATTCCCACAATTCTGTTCTCTTTTTGAAGGTTGGTCAGCGTCTCAAAAACCACATTCACCGATTCCAGATCCTGGGTGCCAAAACCCTCATCAATAAAAAAGAAATTCTTATCTGCCTGTGCATTCGACTGTACGCTTTCGGCAAGTGCCAATGCAAGACTCAAAGAAACCTGAAATGCCTGTCCGCCGGAAAGCGTTTTCACACTTCGGCATTTTCCTTCGTTCAGATAATCGATGATCTCGAAATCATTGTTTTCATTCAGTTGTAAACTGAGCTGATTTCTCGTCATCCGATGAAACCGTTCGTTGGCATGATCGCATAATTTACGTAGGTAAATAGACGATACGAACTGTACAAAACCGGCTGCTTTAAACAGATTGAACATCACCTTCAGATCATCTGCTCTTTTCTGAATTTTCCCGAGATCCTTTAACAATGCTTCTTTTTTCTTAAACTCTTTCTCCAGTCTTTCGATTTCAGACGTCGTTTTTACCACGATATTATTTGCGGTTTTTAATTTCTTTTCAGCCGTTTCAAATTGAGTTTCCAGTGTAGAGAATTCCTCCTGATCAAAAGAGAAATCTTTCAATTTTGAAGTCAGTTCTGTAATTCCGTTTTTTAGCGTTTTAAATTCTACTGTGAAATTTTCAACTATTTTCCGGGATTCTACAACGTTAATTTGTTGACCTAAAATAAACTCAACTTCTTTCAGATCGGCGAATTTTTCCGCGATCAAAGATTCTTTTAAAAGCTTTTCGTTATCTGCTATTTCTTTTTTTATCGCTAGAATGCTTTTTTCTAAATGTTGTAAACCGGCTTTTTGCGCAGCTAATTTAGGCGCAACTTGTTTCTCTTTCGCAATAAAGTGCTGATAATTTTTTTCAGTTTCCAGATTGATTTTTGATAAATCCTCATATATTTTCTGAACCTCAGCTATATTTTGATCTTGATAATTATCCCAGTTTAAAATTTTCAGATTAGTCCAATTGGTTTGAATCTGCGTTGCTTTTTGTGCTTCTTCCAGTTTAAACGTTTCAAGCGCTTTATTGAATTTATCAAAATTTCCGCGTTCTTTTTCTAAATTTTTCTGTTCAGTGGAGACCTCTTGGTTGAGTTCTTCAATTTGTTCTTCTATGCTAAAAGATTTTTGCCGTCTTTGGTCAAACTCAGTTTCGTTTTCCGAGTTGAATTCTTTCCAGGTAAAACTTTGCTGATGTTTATCCAGCTGAACTTTTACCAGCTTTAATTTTTCCTGTTCCGTGCCTAACTGTTCTTCAAAGGTGTTTTTTTGGTACAGTATCTTTTCGATCTCCATAACTTGTTGTTGAAGATCTTTCTTTTGATTCTCAGTGTTTTCGATCAGTTTTCCCAAGTGATTCAACTCTGATTGTACATCCTCAAAAGTCACAATATTCGGATGTTCCAAAGCACCGCACAGCGGACAGGATTCTCCATCGTGAAGTTGGTTGGAAAAATGGGCTAATTGCTGCTGAACTTCCAATTGGTTTTTTTTATCTGAAAGTTGTTTGTGCTGAACTTCTAAAGCATCATTTTTTTCTTTAAAATCATTTTTAAAGGTTTCAATATTAATTTTAAAAGGTTCCAGATCTGTGGAGATCGCATTTATTTTTAATTGAAGTTCTCTAATTTTCTTCGTATGAATATTCTGGTTTTCTTTTAGCTTTTTCTGCTCTGAAAACCACTTCTCGACCGCTACTAAAAGATTCGAATCTAATTTTTGAGGTTTTAGTGCCTTTATTTTCTCATTAAGAATTTTGATCTTGTCTGCGATGCCTTTTTGTTTTTGATCAACTTCCTGTACCGTTTCAGCGCCATGTTTAGTGCGTTCTTGCAGCAATTTGATCTCTTCTGAAAACTGCAGCATCTGTACAATTAAACCCAGATCATGTTCCTGAATTTTAGAGTCGTTCAAAGCTTCGTATTTCGGTACAATAATCTTTAACGCTTCGTTGATCGTACTAAATTCAGTAACAATTTCCTTTAAAATTTTCTCCTGAGTTTCTTTATTATTTTTCTGCGTTTCAATTTCTTTTTGAAGTTTACTCTTTTCTAAAATCAGAGGATTGAAAAGTTTGAAAACGTTATCGAATCTTTCGGTTTGTGCCGACAGTAGATCCATTTTTTCTTTTTGTTCCGATAATTTTTCAAATGCTTCTTTCTTTTGGTTTAAAATCTCAAAATCAGTTTTCAGGTTTTTAAGCTGTTGATAGTGTTTTTCAATTTTCTTGAAACCAATTTCAACTTCAAGATAATTTGATGTTTCAATTTTTAAATTTTCCTTTTGAAGTTGAATCTGTTCTTCGGTAATGGTTTCAAAACCTTTCAATTGACCTTCTAATAAATGAAGTTCAGTTTTGTTTTTTTCATTTAAAGCAGAAACATTATTTTGGAGATCAAAACGCTGAAGACTAAAAATTTCCTTCATCATATTGGTACGTTCCGTCGCACCGAGTTCGATGAATTCTTTAAACTGACCTTGCGGAATAATGATCGTACGTTTGAAATTGGCGTAGCTCAATCCAATGATTTCTTCGGTATTGGATCGTTCCTGCGGAATCCATTTTTCATCTTTCCATTCATAGAAAATAACATTCGGTGTTTTTACGTCTTCAAAGTTTTTAGAATTCCTTTTGAATTCCCGGGTTGCGCGAAATTTTTTATTTTCAAAATTGATGAAATCAAATGCAATGTAAGATCGGTTGGATTTAAGATTCATCATATTATATGCGCGTTTATCCCGGGAATTCAAACGTTCTGTTTCGCCATATAAAGCAAATGTGATGGCTTCCAGAATTGAAGATTTTCCAGAACCGACCGACCCGAAAATTCCAAATAATCCAGCATCTGTCAGTCTTTGAAAATCAATGGTCTGGCGCTCCTGATAAGAATACAAACCTTCTAAAATTAATTGAACTGGAATCATTTCTTATGGATTTAAAATTTCATTGAACAAATTGAGAAGATCTTCATTCGGTTCCTGAGCGTTATTTTTAGATTTAAAGTAATCTTTAAAAAGACTCCGAATATCCTGATTCAGATTAATTTCAGATCGCTGGCTTTCAGGAAACTTCTGGTTTTTAACTTTTGGAATAAGATGTACAATACCATGATGAGCATTATAAAGCATTTTTCTTTCCTCCGCTTTTAAATAAGTTTCACTTTCTAAAGTGAGTTCTATCAGGGTATTCTGATTTTCAGATAACCATTCGATTGCTTTTTCAACGTCGTCGAAAGTTTTCTGAACCAAAGGTTTACCTTTTTTTAAGGCAATTTTTTCATAGGAAGCGTCTCGATTGAGTTCAACGTCAACAATAGAAACGTATTTAGTTTGGCCGGCTTCACTAAAACTGTAGCATAAAGGTGAGGAGGAGTAGACAACAGGTTTCTCTTTCGTTCCAATATTTTGAAAAGCATGTAAATGACCCAAAGCGGTATATTGAATCTGCGGCGGAATTGTATCGGAATAGATGAGGTCGGCATTTCCGATCTTAATGGGTTTTTCACCATCCGGTTCTTCCAGAACTGGCGTCCCTCTCTTATTCATGTATAAGTGAGTCATCAGGATATTAACGCCCTTTGCATCACAAAATTCATCTGCAATTGTTTTCCAGTTGTCGGCTAAAACCTGATTGAGCGCGTCTTCCTTATTTTCGCCAAAGTATTCTTTTAATCTCATTTCATTGGCAAAGGCAGTGTGTAAAATGCGTATGGGAAAATTGTGGTTTTTCAATGTTAACTCGATCATACCATCGACCGAAGTTGTGATCTTGAAATTTTCCAGTTCAAAGGGATGAACTTTTGCCTTCGGATGACCGATCAGAATAATTCCGCATTCCCGTGCCAGCGGATCCGGAGCATCAATTAAGCTTGGTGAATCATGGTTTCCGGAGATCGCAATCACAGGTCGTTTTCCATTGAGAGATAAACGTTTTAAGGTCTTGTAAAAAAGCTCGATCGCTTCCACGCCCGGATTGAAATTATCGAAGAGATCGCCAGCCACCAAAACCAGATCTACTTTTTGTTCATCGGCGATCTGAACGATCTCTTCCATGACTAAAATTTGTTCCTCTAACCGTGAAAAGCGGTCTAATCGTTTGCCCAAATGCCAATCGGCCGTATGCAGAATTTTCATATCTCAAATGTAAGAAACAAAAAGAGGATTTAGAATTTGTCGGTTTATTTTAATTAATTTTTACGTGATTTTTATTTTAATATTTAAAAGTAATTTGGTGGAAAATTAAATGATCTTCAGAACTAAAATCATTATTTTTACCAATAATTATGGAAGAGAAATCAAAAGATCCTTTACACGGAAAACGTCTTTATGTAATTTTGGAGGAATTGGTGGACTATTACGAAGGTTTTGAAAAACTGGGTGAGCAGATCAATATCAAATGTTTTACCGATAATCCGAGCATTAAATCTTCCTTGAAGTTTTTACGGAAAACAGATTGGGCCCGAACGAAAGTAGAGAGTTTGTATCTGTATGTTTTAAGACAGAAGAAAAAACAGGAAAGATCTCGCGATTAATTTTTTAGCTTAAAAATTTTCCTTTCACATAGTACCATCGCCCTTCTTTTTGTTTAAAATCTGAAAGTTCGTGATGAAGTTGTGGTTTTCCGTTTTCATCGGTATAGAAAGCTTTAAACTCTACCTGATTTACATTCGGTTTTTGAATGATCTCAAGTTTCGTCCATTGGTTAATTTCGCCCCATTCCTGCAGATCTTCTTTGTTGTGAAGTTTTCTTTTTGCCGGAAAGGTGGTTTTCATTAAATAATCTCCATTTGGAATCGCGAAGGCAGAGAAACGCGATCGCATTAATGTTTCCGCAGTTGGAGCGGTCCTCTCACCAAGATGAAAAGGTTGACAACATTCTTCGTAAGATTTTTCGGAACAACAGGGACAATTCATCGGTATCTGTTTTTATAATTAGAGATTTGTTTTTTTTAATATAGCCAAAATAAAAAAAGAAAACGGGACTAAGCCCGCTTTAATAATTAAGTAAATTTAATTCTGATTTACTTGACTTTTATTTTAGGTACGGTAAATATCTTTCGTTAATAATATTCAGATGATGAAGGTTATGTCCAACGATTAATTTTCCGATGGTTTCCACCGAGATCTCATTTTGGTTTGCAACTCCCGCTCGGGCGAGAATATCTTCATTTAAGTGTTTGAAAAAATGAATGGTGGATTTTCTTAAATAGTCAAACTCTTCAATTAAGCTTTTCAGTGAGGTGTCTTCAAGAAAATAATTTTTCGCATATTCTTCTTCATCCCAACCCGCCAGTTCAGTGTCATCATTTCTGGAAAAACGTAACGCACGATATACAAAAATGCGTTCTGCGTCGATGAGATGTTGCAACAATATTTTTAAACTCCATTTTCCTTGTGCATAAGCGAAACCAGCTTGTTCCTCAGAAAGTTCTTTATAGAGTTCTATAGTTTGAACTCCGCAGATTTTCATTTCTTCCAACCAATTGTCGGTCGGAATGAGATCCAAGTATCTTTGAATGTATTTTTGAAATTGAGTCATCGAAAAATTTTATATTTAGACCACAAAAGCCATAAAAGTTTTTATGAAAATTAATAGAAACCCTTTTTTAAAGTTCAAATAACAAAGTATTTAAATCTTATTTAATCTTTAAAAAGCTAAAAATTATACTTCTTCTGTTGTGCCTTTTGTGGTTTTCCATTGTACAGTAATCTTCAAATGATTTTAACCAAAAGCTTTTTCCAAATCTGCGATCAGATCTTCTTTGTCTTCGATGCCAACGCTCAAACGAACAAGGTCATCGGTAATACCTAATTCCGCACGTTTTTTTGCGGGAATAGATGCGTGTGTCATCAAAGTTGGGTGATTTGCCAAAGATTCTACACCACCTAAAGATTCTGCTAAGGTGAAAACTTTTAAATTTTCTAAAAACCTAATTGCATCTTCTTGCTTTCCTGATTTGAAAGTGAAAGAAACCATTCCACCCGGTTCCCTCATCTGTTTCATTGCTAATTCATGTTGCGGATGAGATTTAAGTCCCGGATAGAAAACTTTTTCTACCGCTGGATGATTCTCTAGATATTCAGCCACTACTAAGCCATTATCAGAGTGTCTTTGCATTCTTAAAGCCAAAGTTTTAATACCTCTTAAAACCAGATAAGAATCGTGTGGTCCTAGAATTCCACCACTAGCGAACTGAATAAAGTGAAGTTTCTCACCTAATTCCGGAGTTTTTGCAATTAGAGCTCCTGCAATTGCATCGGAATGTCCACCTAAATATTTTGTAGCGGAATGCATTACGATATCAGCACCCAAATCCAAAGGTCTTTGAATATAAGGAGTGGCAAACGTGTTATCTACAGCAACTAAAATATCTTTTCCTTTTACTAAATCAGTAACCGCTTTGATGTCTACCAACTTCATTAGTGGATTGGTAGGAGTTTCTAACCAGATTAGTTTGGTTTTCTCGGTAATTACGTCTGCAATTTTTGAAACCTCATCAAAACTTACAAAAGTAAATTTAAGTTGATATTTCTCGAATAAACGGGTAAATAAGCGGTACGATCCACCATATAAATCATCTACAGAAATAACTTCATCGCCGGGATTTAGTAATTTCAATACACAGTCAATAGCAGCTAAACCAGAACCGAAAGCCAGTCCTCTCGCTCCGTTCTCAATAGAGGCTAAACTGTCTTCTAAAGCTTGTCTTGTCGGATTTGCAGCTCTGGAATATTCATATTCACCGACTGGTGAACCCGGAGATTTTTGTGCAAATGTTGACGTTAGGAATACAGGAACATTTACTGATCCTGTTGCGGGTTCGTGGTGTTGACCACCGTGTATTACTTTCGTATTAAAATTCATTGGTTTTGCTTTTGTAATTAACTTGTTCAGTGCTTTAGTGATAAGTTACATTTTTATCGCGGAACGCTGGGCAAATTCCTCTGCCATTTCATCCATCCACTGTGCAACATCTTCTTCGCCTGTAGCTTTCTCGTAAGTGCTGCTTAGTGACATTAAGATTTGGTGAAGAAACATCTTCATCTGATCAACTGGCATATCTTTGGTCCAAAGATCAATTCGTAAAGCTTCTTTTTTCTTATCATCCCACACGGAAATCATTGTTGCTTTGGTTTCTTCTTTTACAATACCTCCATCTTCAGCATTCCAGGTCATTTTCTCGGGAACGTGATTGTCATCTAACTCGATGTCTATGGTTATTTGGGTCTGTCTCATTAATTTTTAGGTTTATAATTACTTTGATTAAATATTTCTTGAGCATTCATTTTTAAAAAGTCTGCTAACTTAGTTTCTGGTTTTTCCTGATAATATTTTCTGCAAATCTGCCACCCTGTGAAAATTCCAATTTGTGGAGAGGATTCATTATCAATCTCCGTATAAAATTTTGAAAAAGGTGCAGGGTTGATAAATCTTTCTATTAAACGCGCGTCGTCACTGAAAACTAAATTACTTTCTACAAAATAGTTCCAGATATTCGCTTCGTTGGCTTTAGCCCAATCATATTGTGGTTGCGTATAGTTCATTTTCAAATAGTCAGGTTCTGATGGTAAGAAAGCATCCTGTAAAACCATTAACTTCCCTTGATAAACAATGAGATCAATAAATTTCTGCTGATCTGTATTTGGTTGAACAAAATTCTTCGCAAAAACTTCTGAAACTTTTGGTAAAATATTATTAGGATTCATGCTCTTTTGGAAATACTGCTCCAAACCTTGATAATTGGGGTTGTTTTCACCCATAAATGCAGAAATGTCTATGAATAGGAGATTCTCATCAGATTGATAAAAAATTGGTTCCATAATCCCCTGTAAGTTTGACGAATAGAGAAAAACAGCTGGATTTTTAAATTGGGGGAAATAATAGTTGATGTGCGAAAATAAGTTACCAAGCTCACTGCTGAGTTTCTGCACATCGATTTTTGCAACTGCTTCTTTGTAGACCTTTATTTCTTCTTTGTCAATTCTTCTTTCTGCGAAATCTTCATTCGGCACTGTTCCTTGAAACCAAGGATATTTGTTCTTGAAAATTTCCAGTGGGATACCGGGATCATAAAACTCTTTAGAAATATCGATGATCTGGGCTTTCTCACCTGGATTTTTTATTTCTATTTCCCATAGATTTTTCGGATCTTTTTTACAGGAACTCATTGTTAATACGAATACAAGAGAAAACGAGAGATATCTAAAAAACTTCATTATTTTTACATCAAATTTTAAAATGCAAAAATAAGGAAAATTAATGGCAAAAATATTTATTGAAACCTCCAGACTTCTCCTAAGAGAAATTATTGCTGAAGATGTAGAGATGATCTATCTGCTCGACAGTAATGCGAAGGTGATGAAATATCTCGGAGTAAAGCCGGTGACCACTAAGGCAGAGTCCGAAAAGACCATTAAGAACATCCGAAAGCAATACAAAGAGAATGGTATTGGGAGATGGGCTGTAATCGAAAAGGAATCTAATTTGCTAATCGGTTGGAGCGGTTTAAAAGTATTGACGGAGCCAATTAATGGTTTTAAAAATGTGTATGAGATTGGGTACCGGTTTTTGCCAGAGTATTGGGGAAAAGGATATGCAACAGAAGCGGGCAAAGCTGTGTTGGATTATGGTTTTAATCTAATGAATTTGGATATTATTTATGCTTGTGCCGATATTAAAAATGGAGATTCCTGCAGAATATTAAAGGACAAATTAGGTTTTGCGGAAAAGGGAACATTCGTTGATGACGTAGATAATGCCATTTGTCAATGGTATGAATTAACAAAAGAAAAATACAGTAAAAATTAAATGCAGACCGATAAAATAACAGATAAAATAGTCAACTGGCTTAAAGATTATGCTAGTAAAGCAAATGTGAAAGGTTACGTGATAGGGGTTTCAGGAGGGATTGATTCTGCAGTAGTTTCAACACTCGCGGCTATGACGGGTTTAAAAACTTTATTAATTGAAATGCCGATCCGGCAGAATCCAGATGAGGTGAATCGTGCGTGGGAACACATGGAAGATCTGAAAAAACGATTTTCTAATATAGAAGCTATTTCCGTTAACCTTACTCCTGCTTTCGAAGAGCTGTATAAAACCTTCGATGCGGATGGTAAAGATTATCCCGCTGAAAAGCTAGCTTTTGCAAATACACGCTCAAGACTAAGAATGCTAACTTTATATCATTATGGACAAATTAATGGTCTGCTTGTTTGTGGAACAGGAAATAAAGTAGAAGATTTCGGTGTTGGTTTCTTTACCAAATATGGCGATGGTGGAGTAGATGTTTCCCCGATTGCAGATTTATATAAAACAGAAGTTTATGCTTTGGCTAAATCTTTAAACTTGGTTGAATCTATTCAAAATGCAATTCCAGCAGATGGACTTTGGGATGAAGCAAGAACCGACGAACAGCAAATTGGAGCGACCTATCCAGAACTGGAAAAGATTCAGAAAGAATTCGGAACCAAGTCGGAAAGTGATTATTCAGGTCGAGATCTGGAGGTTTATAAAATTTTCAGCAGAATGAATAAAGCGGCACAACATAAAATTCAACCTATTCCAGTTTGCAACATTCCAGAAGACTGGCGTTAAAAATAACTACAAAATTTAAATATGGATAGACAGAAAGTCAAACTCGTTCTAACATTTATCATCGGCGTTTTAAGTACCTTTTTGATCATGTACATGATTAAAGATAATAAAAGGGAAAGTGAACCTGAGCGTATAAATAAGTCAGAGGTTTCTTCAAATCAAAATAAATACAGCGAAAATTCCGCGGGAATTAATCAATCAGAAGTCACAAAATCAAGTAGGAATATCGATGAACTGACGCAAGAACGAAAAGTTATTAATTATGTAAAAACCAACCACAAACTTCCAGATTATTACCTGACAAAAGGTGAAGCCCGCAAAAATGGTTGGGTGGCATCAAAAGGTAATCTCTGCGATGTTCTTCCTGGGAAAGCTATTGGTGGCGATCATTTCAGCAATAGAGAAAAAACACTTCCTAAAGGAAACAAATATTTTGAAGCGGATGTAAATTACAACTGCGGCAACAGAAACGCTGACCGCATCGTCTTTACAAAAGATGGAGAAGTATGGCTCACCAAAAATCATTACAAAAGTTTTGAGAAACAGTAATTTACAGACGTAGAGAACAAAGATAAAGGCATGAGATTAGAATTTACAATCTAAATGCTAATTCCCAAAACCCAAAACCCAAAACCTAAAAACCTAACACCTACAACCTAAAAATATGAATACTGTATATATAGACTTTACCGACCTCGGTGACACCGAAGATTTTTATCAGCAATTAAAAGAAAAATTGCCACTGCCAGAAACGTTTGGGGATAATTTAAATGCTCTTTATGATTCGATCACTGGATTTGTCGAACTGCCTTTGCATCTAGAATTCGTGAATATGAGTGTGGATCAATTAGAAGATTTCGAAGATCTATTGGCAACTTTAGAAGATGCAGATGAGGAGCTTGAAGACTTTTCATTTGCCTACTACCTCGAGCAGTACGAAGATGACGAAGAATAAAAAAAGGCTTTTCAAATTTGAAAAGCCCTTTTTTGATATGAAGAATGAAAAAAATTATTTTAATGAAGACAATAAGTCAACTCCGTTTACCGTTGCCCAAGCACCACCAATTAGAGAAACTTTCTTCACGGTTGTATCGCTCGTAAAAGTTTTTCCACCGTTTCCTGAGAAAGTATAACCCCAAATATTCAGGTTGTCAGAATTTAAATGATTTGCTGGTGAAACCACTATTTTTCCTTTGTTTACTTGCTCTGTTTCTGTTGGAGCATCTTGGATAAGAACAGAATATGCATTTTTGCCATCTGTATTTTTGTATCCGTCTATGTAAACATTCGTAAAAATTCCAGAACCATGTTTTTTGAATTGAATGGCACTTACTTCTGATGAACCCGGATTTTCAGGTTTGGTACCTGCGGCTCTCATCAAAGTAATTCCGTTTACTTTTGGTGCAGTATTATCAGCGTTTCCAGAAGCTTCAATTTCCATCCCGAAGTTTCCGGTTCCAGTTTGATAAGCGAACCAATTGCTGTTGTTTTGTCCACTCCAACCATCTTGCCAGTCAAATGCATCATCATAATTTCCGTAAGAAACCAAATTTTTCGCATTTACTGTTCCTCCAAAAAACTCATAACCATCATCTGTTCCCATGTAAGAAACTAAATTCTCTAAAGTTGTTCCAGCTCCAACGGAGTAAAATGTCATAGAATTCGTTTCGGAAGTTCCATCTCCAATTTTTTTACCACCGTATTCTACCCGTACATATTTTAAACTTCCAGAGTTGTCGTTTGGTTGATCACCACCATAATACACCTCATTACCATCTTCCGAAATTGCTTTTATCGCTCCATTAATTGCTTTTATAGGTGCGTTTCCGTACAACGTAACACCACCCCAATCTCCTGGTTTTTTACTATCTGAAGTAAAAACAATAGGTTCCGAAGCGGTTCCTTCTGCGAATATTTTTGCTCCTTGTAAAACAACTAAACTGCTTCCTACAGAAGTTTTTGCAGTAAACGTAGCACCAGGTTCAATAGTTAATGTAATTCCTTCCGGAACTTTTACAACTCCTTCCAAGGAGTAAGTTCCTTTTTTTACCGTGGTGTTTTGCGTTAATGTTCCAGTTAGTGTCCCCGTTCCACTTAACACAGCACCAGTTGTTGGGCCACTCGGCGTTCCACCTCCATTAATATCAGCATCTTCTCTAATTTCTACAGTACAAGAAGTTACTGAAAGTACCACTGCTAATGACAGTAAGGATAAAATGTTCTTTTTCATATTAATTTTAATTTTCGTTTATTTATTTTTAAAAAGTATAACCTGCCGTAAAATTGACAGAAGTTCCGCGTTTGTAATCCGTGTGGATATTGGTTCGTACATTCAAAGGAATATAACCGTCATCCCCTTGATCAAGTTGATAGGTACTGTTCAGTAGGTTCAAAATACCCATTTTTATATTCCAGTTTTTTGTTAATTGGGTATTATATACAAAATCAAGTTGGTGAAAAGGTCTTTCGTAAATGTGATCTAAACCGGAAGTTCCCACAGTAAAAATTTTCGATCCAGAAACATTATAAACTAAAGATGCAGTTTGAGGAAGATTTTGTCCATTCTTAAATTCGTATTTTAAATCAGCATTTACAGTCCAAGGCGCTGCACCCTGTAGTTTTCTGTCTTTTAATTCCCCAGTGAAGTTATTGAGTCTTTCTTGTTCCAATTGATTTTCACTTCGCTCTACTTTGGAATACATAAACGTCGCGTTGCTTCCAATAGTCCATTGGTTTAGAGATTCGGAAATTCGAGACAAATTCATAGTTCCTTCCAGTTCTACTCCTCCTAAAACAGCGTTTTTCGCATTGAAAAAAGTAATGGCAGTACCAGTAGAATTTCCAGAAGCAACATAACCTCTTTCAATTGCTTTTTCTATTTTTTTTACGAAAAGATTGATGGCAAACATTTCCTTATTCGTAGGGAAAATTTCATATTTTAGATCAATATTGTAATTTTCACTATTTTTAAGATCCTTATTACCCAAGATATTTTCGTTATCTGGATTAATGTAGGTAATCGGCATATATTCTATAAGGATTGGTCTTGTAAGTGTTTTACTTGCTGCGAAACGGATATTGGATTTTGAATTAAGTTCCTTTTTAATGGAAAGAGAGGGTAGTAAAAAATATTGATTTCGAATTAAATCTCTAAAATCAGAATCTCCCTGCTTTTTATATCTCGTTATATTGATGCTGTTTTCAACTCGACCGCCCACTAGAATATCCCAAGTATCATTCGGTTTAAAGTTTACACTAGTATAACCGGCATTCACAAACTGATACAAGTTCGATCGATATACCGTTTCATTTGTATTTTCTTTAAAGTGGAAATACCCTTTTTGGATATAATCTTCAAAACTTTGCTGTGGACGGTCAATATCTACAACAACCGTTTTAGCGATATCTGTATTAATAGAAGCATTGATGAATCGGTAGGAGTTGCTACGGTGATCAACGAATCCATTGTATCCAACAGTAACTTGCCAAGGGTAGCTTTTTCTATCTCCTTTTTCTCCCAGCAGTACAGCGTACTCTGCTAGTGTAGAGAAATAATTATTACCATCTACATCCAAATATTGTCGAATGAGGTTATTTCCCCCAAAATTCATTTTTACTTCGTTCGGGTTATCCGTAAGAATTCCCTCAGAAATTTTTCGATCTGGTTGTTGGAAATTATTTTTCACCCAGCTTCCTCCAACTTTAAAGAGATGACGATCTCCAATTTTCTGACTAGCCCATAACTGAACATCCAAAAACTTGGAAATATCCATCTGATCTACTCGAAAAAATCCTTTGCCTGCATTGCGTATATCTTGGTTTTTATATCCTGTAAAATCAGAGATTGAATTTGTGGAATTTTGAAGATAGATGGTATTAAAACCTACATTCAAACCTTTGTTTTTATATCCAAGACCTAATAAAGCAGACGACTCTAATTCGTAAGTGTATTCTTTTCTATTTAAATCATTGTTCATTTCTCCTACCGTTTGTAAAGAAAGAAACTGGTTTTTGTTACCATCAGTCATCTCGTATTTAGTTCCCTGATTTAGGGATAAAAGCAAACCTAAATTTCCTGCTTCTCCAACTTTAAATTTTTGTGCAGTCGTAAAACCAATATTGGTATTAGGTAATGCTTTAATTTTATCTACATTCCAACCATCTTCAAATGAATTCAAAGATTGTTGTTTCGAGAATTCGTAATTCATAGGAACATATCCTTTTACTTCATCAGGAAGTTGTCTTCCTTTGGAATTTTGTCCTATATAACCCTTCATTGTGTAGGCGTCAGGATTAACTTTGAAGTTTTTAAAGGTAGTTTGCGTATTATAACCAATTCCAAATTCTACTTTTGAAAAAGGACGGTCAATCGTAAGTGTTTCGATATCGAAAGTAGCACCTGCAAAGTCAGCATACAAATTGGTACTGAAAGTTTTGTAAATATTCAGCTTTCCTACTACGTCAGTTGGGAATTGTTTTAGTGCAATAATTTTCTGAAAGGGGTTATTTGATGGAGATCCTAACCCATTAATAAGTAAGGTGTTGTATCTTTCTTCTAAACCTCTTACAAACAATCCACGTCCTTCTACTGTAGTAATACCAGTTACCTTCTTTAGTCCTTGTTCCACATTAGAAATTCCTTTTCTAGAGATTTCTTCAGAACCCATTGATTGCTTTTGAATGATTGCTTTTTTCTGATCTACTAAAAGTGCACTCTCGGATTTTTTATTAGAAGAACTTTTCAGTATAATTCCTTCAATGTTCTTCTCTTTTTTTACCGTATCCTGTTCCGATTTTTGGGCATACAAAAATGGAGTGGCGGAGTATAACATTACAACTGCAAGACTCAGTTTTCTAATTTTCATTTCTTCTTTTTGGTTAAATTTCTTTCGGGGCAAAGGACGAAATTATAGACTGGTTTGGTGTTGCGGTAGCTTTAACTTTAAATTACGATTGTCTTAACAAACTACCACGAATGTTAATTAATTATGAATATTTAGAATTACGGGATTTTGCACCTTTTATTTGATTAATTTTGAAAAGATAAACCATGAGAAAAATGAGTCAAAAAAAAGTACTTTTGATCGATGACGAGGAGGATATATTGGAAATTCTTTCCTACAATCTTATAAAAGAAGGTTACCAAGTCACCACCGCCAATAATGGAAATGAAGGTATAAGAAAAGCGAAAGAAGTTATTCCTGACCTTATTCTATTGGATGTAATGATGCCGGAAAAGGATGGGATCGAAACCTGTACAGAGCTGCGGACAATCAAGGAACTTCAGAAAACACTTATTGTTTTCTTATCCGCAAGAAGTGAGGAGTTTTCTCAGCTTGCTGGTTTTGAAGCAGGTGCAAATGATTATGTCGTAAAACTAATTAAACCAAAAATCCTGATTTCCAAAATAAATGCACTTTTGCAATTGCGATCTAGTTCTGCACAAAATGCCGCTAAAATCACAATTGGTGATTTAATTATTGATAAGGATAATGTGAGAGTAACCAAAAACGGCCAAAATTTTTTACTTCCCAAAAAAGAATTCGATTTGCTTTATCTTTTAGCATCTAATACCGAAAAGGTTTTTAAACGAGAGGAGATTTTAGATCGGGTATGGGGAAATGAAGTGGTTGTTGGAGAACGGACCATAGATGTTCATATCCGTCGTTTAAGAGAGAAGCTGGGAATCAACACGATCCAGACCATGAAGGGGATTGGTTATAAATTAGTTGTGTAACTTTGTGAAACCACCTTCCAATCAACAGTAGTTCTACATTATCATGAAATTTCATCGGCTTACTATTCTCGCTTCTCTTTTTCTGACCGTTGTCATGCTTTTTCTGATCTATGTTTTTGATTCTGCAAAACATAAATTCTCCGAAACAAATCAACAATTCTTTTTGACGCTTATTTTCAGTAGTCTCGTGATGGCTTTGATCAACTATCTGGTGCTTGATTTTCTATTTAATTTTTATGGAAAAAAGCAAATCAGAAAAATATCAACTATTTTGCCGGAAGAGATCATCAATGAAGACAGTACGCTCAATTTTACCGAATTAGGTCAAAGAGTATCTGATCTTAATTTAAGAAATACGACTGAACTTGATACGATGAAAGAGATGGAAATCTACCGCAAAGAATACATCGGAAACGTTTCTCACGAACTAAAAACGCCTCTTTTCACGATACAAGGTTACGTAGACACTTTATTAGAAGGTGGCGTAGAGAATCTTACAATTCGTGATAAATATTTGGGTAGAATTGATAAATCAGTTGAACGGTTATTGACAATCGTGAAAGATTTGGATATGATCAACCAGTTTGAAAGTGGTGAGATAACCCTAAATAAAAGCCAGTTTGATCTGAACCAACTCGTAAGAGAAATGATTGATTTACTGGATTTAGAAGCCCAGAAGAAAGATACCAAAATCATATTGCAAAGTACAACCAGTCAAACCCTTGTACTTGCGGATAAACAGAAAATCTCTCAAGTTTTGATGAATTTATTGTCCAATGCTATTAATTATTCTAATCGGGAAAAAGCGACGATAACGGTAAGAATCACTGCCCACCGAAATAAATTTTTGGTAGTGGTTAGCGATAATGGGATGGGTATAAAACCAGAAATGTTACCGCGTATTTTCGAACGCTTCTATCGCGTTGAGGCTAGTAGAAACAGACATGATGGCGGTTCCGGACTTGGATTAGCAATAGTAAAACATATTCTGGAAGCGCACCATGAGAGTATCCGCGTGGAAAGCACCTATCTTGAAGGCTCAAAATTCAGCTTCTATCTACAAAAAGCGTTTTAATGAGCGCCCAAAATGTAAGCAAAACTTTTTAATAAAAAAGGGTGTAATATTTTCTCGTCGAATTTCAATTGTTTTATATTTGTACCCGAACAATAAATGTAAAAATTAATTAAAATTTAAGGTAATAATGGTTTACAAACTCCGAATTATTTTAGACACCAAGGAGGATATTTTTAGAGATGTAGAAATTAAAGGTAAGCAAACCCTTTGGAATCTTCACTTAGGAATTAAAAGTGCGTTTTCTTTAATGGGCGATGATCTGTCGCTGTTTGATATCTTAGATGAAGATGGAGCTGTAGTGAAATCGGTCCCTCTTGAAGATATGAGCGATGATGGGGACGGTGAAATCATGTCCGATGTTTATATTAGTGAAGTTTTTGAAAAAAAGGGAGACAAAATTCATTTTCAATATGGATTTATGGATTTATGGGAGTTCTTCTGCGAATTAGTAGAAATTATCGATGAGAAACCGGCGGTCAATTATCCAATTACCGTTTTCCGTTTTGGTAATATGCCTTTAAAAGCTCCAAGTAAATCTGGTGCGAAAAATAAAAAAAATAACGTTGTCCCATTGTTAGATGATGATTTCGGAAGTTTTGAAGATGAATATAAGGCAGGGAGTTTCGAGGATGATGATGATGAGAATTATGACGATGATGATGACGATTTCAATGATGACAATTTTGAAGATGACTTAGATTAAAGTTGAAAATAAGCATATACCCCGAATCTTTCGGGGTTTTTTTATGAGCGATCGTTTCGACCTTAAGTAGTATAAAAAGGTATCAATTCTAACGTATTCTCTCTGGGAAAGGAATCCCTTTCATTTAAAAATTATAAATTTGTTCCACATTCTGGGGTGATAAGAAGCGGTTTTAATCATTCCCAATAATAAAAGGTCAATGGATTTATCCAATAGGTGGAAGCATGCCACCAATATTTACGAAGTCAATATCAGACAGTACACAAAAGAGGGAACTTTTCGAGCTTTCGAAAAGGAAATTCCTCGACTGCGATCAATGGGAATAGAAACTTTATGGTTCATGCCTATTACTCCAATTTCAATTAAAAATAAAAAAGGAACTCTCGGAAGTCAATATGCAGCTCAAGATTATGTTTCAATTAATTCAGAATTTGGCACGCTGGAAGATTTTAAACATCTGGTGAGTGAAGCGCACAAAATGGGTTTCAAAGTGCTGATCGATTGGGTGGCAAATCACACTGGTTGGGATCATGTTTGGACCAGAACAAACCCTGAATTTTATCTGAAAGATCCAGCAACCAATGACTTTCAAATTGCTTCAGGAATGGACGATATTATCGAGCTTGATTATTCAAATGCTGCAATGCGTCAGGCGATGATAGATGCCATGAAGTTTTGGGTTTCGGAAACTGATATTGATGGATTTAGATGTGATCTTGCAAGTTGGGTACAAGTTGATTTTTGGAAACAGGCAAGACCTGAAATAGATGAAATTAAACCACTTTTCTTATTAGGAGAGTTTGACGAACTTGAAAATCCAGAGTATGGAAAAGTTTTCGATGCCAGTTACACCTGGATGTGGATGCACAAAACGAAAGTTTATAATCAAGATGAAATTTCATTTGAGGATCTAAAAGATTTATTGATCCGCTATTCTAATATCGGTGATTCGTCAATGAGAGCCTGGTTCACCAGTAATCACGACGAAAATACCTGGAACGGGACAGAATATGAAAAATATGGTGATTTAGCTATTCCATTAGCTGTTTTTTCTATTACCTGGAATGGAGTTCCGCTTATTTATAATGGTCAGGAATTACCTTTAAAAACAAAACGGCTGCAGTTTTTCGAGAAAGATCCAATTCCCTGGTCCGATAAAAAGGAGCTTAATGAGTTTTACCAAATTTTATTAAATTTAAAAACGCGTAATCTCGCTTTGAGAGGTGGCGATCCTGCTGCGAAGACCTTCATAATAAAAACTACTGCAGATGATAAGATTTTAGCCTATCTTCGAAAAAATGATAACGATGAGGTATTAACAGTATTAAATTTTTCTAAAGAGAATATTTCTTTCACTATTGATGATGAGAGGGTGATTGGCATTTTCAAAAACATTTTTAGTGGTCCAGTAAAAGATTTTTTACAAGATAAAAGTTTTTACTTGCCTGTTGGAGGATATGCGGTCTTAGAAAAATAGATCAATTCTTCTAGAATGAGTGATTTTAAGCTTAAATACTAAAATAGTCTCTTTTTTATTAATGAAACAATCATTTTTTTTAGCCAAACCCATTTTAAATTATAAATGAATAAATCCGAAATACTTCAAATTCTTCACGCTAAATTATCAGAAAAGATTGATGTTTTAGACCAGATGATTACCGAAACCCGTGCTTCTAATAACGAAACAAAAAGCTCGATGGGTGATAAATATGAAACTTCACGCGAAATGGTTCAGCAACAAATTAACAATCTGCAGATTCAGTTGAATGAACATGTAAAAGCAAAGAACTCGTTAAGATCCATCAGTATCAGTCCACATGAAGTAATTGGATTAGGTTCCCTTGTTCAAACTGACAAAGGCTTTTTTTATATCGCAGTTTCTCTAGGTGAAATCATCTTTGATGATCAGAAAATCTTTGTTATTTCAACCGAAAGTCCTTTGGGTAAATCCTTATTTAGCAAGAAAAAAGAAGAAGAATTTTATTTAAACAATCTTAAGCATAAAATTCTAAAAATTTGGTAAATTTGAAAACTAACCTTTTCTGTGAATTTATATCTCCAAATTACCACATCTTCAAAATAAATTAAATGCAAAACTACCTCGACCTACTTCAACATATTTTAGAGAATGGAACTGATAAAACCGACCGAACAGGAACAGGAACCAGAAGCATTTTTGGATACCAGTTACGTTATGATCTTTCAAAAGGTTTCCCGATGGTGACGACTAAAAAAGTCCATTTAAAGTCTATTATTTACGAGTTACTTTGGTTTTTAAAAGGTGATACAAATATTAAATACCTGAATGATAATGGCGTGTCAATCTGGAATGAATGGGCAGATGAAAACGGCGATCTTGGTCCTGTTTATGGTGCGCAGTGGCGTAGTTGGACAGGAGCTGATGGAAAAGTTATTGATCAGATTACCGACGTTATCGAGCAAATCAAAAACAACCCAGATTCCCGAAGATTAATTGTTTCTGCCTGGAATGCTGCCGAAATTCCGAACATGGCTTTAGCACCTTGTCATGCCTTGTTTCAGTTTTATGTCGCGGATGGGAAATTGTCACTTCAATTGTATCAAAGAAGTGCAGATGTATTTCTTGGAGTCCCTTTCAATATAGCTAGTTACGCTTTGTTACTGATGATGGTGGCACAGATTTGTGATTTAGAAGTTGGCGATTATGTACACACTTTTGGTGATGTTCATATTTATAATAATCATTTTGAGCAAGTGGAAAAACAACTTTCACGTACCCCAAAACCTTTACCGACAATGAGATTGAATTCGGAAATAAAAAATATTTTCGATTTTGATTTCCACGATTTCACGTTGGAAAACTATTCTCCTGATCCAGGAATAAAAGCGCCGGTTGCGATTTAACATGATTATAAAAGTGGAGTAGTGCAACTTCACTTTTTTTGTAACTTTATCTTAAATTATACTACCAATTATCCAATGAAATCTTTAAAACTAAATCTCGAAGATAACGCCGACCTTGGTAAGCTAACCGAACTTTTAATTCAGATTAAAGGGATTAAGTCTGTAGAATTAATCAATCATGAAAATGACGAAAGCGATCTTAAAAAAGCTGTTAACAAAAGTAAGGAACAGCTAAAAAGTGGCGATTACGAATCTTTCGTCAATGATTTGTTTGAGACTTTTGTCAATAAAAAATCGTAAAAACCGCTGGATTTTATCATAAATCTTTAAAACTATAACCTAAATACATGAAAAAACTACTTATCTCCATTAGTCTCCTCGGAATTTTCTTCTCGGGAAATGTTTTCGCACAGACTGAAACTTCAGGAAGAACTGAAGTTTACAGACAGGCCCATACCAAAATGACGGAATTGAAACATACCAAATTAAAAGTAAATTTCGATTACCAAAAAGAACAGATGGGCGGCGAAGAATGGCTTACTGCCTCGCCTTATTTTTACCCCACTGATTCTTTGGTGTTGAATGCTAAAGCAATGCTCATTCATGAAGTTGCCTTAGATAAAAATGGAAGTAAAAGTCCTTTGAAATATGAGTATAAAAATGATATGCTGAAAATTAATCTTGACAAAACCTATAATAGAAATCAAGATTATACCGTATATATCAAATATACAGCGCGTCCTAATGAAGTTACTCAAGAAGGGAGTGCTGCAATCAGCGATGCGAAAGGTTTATATTTTATTAATGCCAAAGGAACTGAAGCTGATAAACCAACCCAAATCTGGACGCAGGGTGAAACAGAATCAAGTTCTGCTTGGTTTCCAACTATTGATAAAACCAACCAAAAAACAACGCAGGAAATCTATATGACCGTTCCTGATAAATACGTAACCTTATCAAATGGGTTAATGAAATCTTCTAAAAAAGATTCAAATGGTTTAAGAACGGATCATTGGGTAATGGACAAAAAACATGCACCTTATTTATTTTTCATGGGAGTCGGTGATTATGCAATTGTTAAAGATAAATGGAGAAATATTGATGTAGATTATTATGTAGAGAAAGAATATGAACCTTATGCAAAACAGATTTTTGGCAACACGCCAGAAATGATGGAGTTCTTTTCTAAGCGACTGAATTACGATTACCCTTGGTCTAAATATGCCCAAATTACAGGTAGAGATTATGTTTCCGGAGCGATGGAGAATACAACCGCAGTACTCCATCAGGAGTCTGCTCAACAGAAGCCTGGAGATCTTATCGATGAAAATCGTTGGGAAGGCACGATTGCGCATGAATTATTCCATCATTGGTTTGGAGATTTGGTGACTGCCGAAAGTTGGAGTAATTTAACAGTTAATGAATCTTTCGCCAACTATTCCGAATATCTGTGGAATGAGCATAAGTATGGAAAAGATTTAGCCGATTATGGTTTAATGAAAGAAATTCAAGGATATTTAATGGATCCGTCAAGTCCTGCAAAAGATTTGGTGCGATTCAGTTACAAATCTCGTGAGGACATGTTTGATGGGGTCTCTTATAATAAAGGCGGAGCAATTCTTCACATGTTGAGAAATTATCTGGGAGATGATTCTTTTTTTGCGGGTTTAAATGATTATTTGAAAACCAATGAATACGGAACGGGAGAAGCACATCAACTTCGACTTTCGTTAGAGAAAGTTTCAGGTAAGGATTTAAACTGGTTCTTTAATCAATGGTATTTTGACAGTGGGCACCCGAAAGTTTCATATACATCGACTTTCGAACCGGTAAAAAAACAGGTTACCGTAACTGTTAATCAGACCCAAGTTGGTAAAAATTTCCAGTTTCCTTTGGCAATTGATATCTATGAGAACGGAAAACCAACACGTCAAAATGTATGGGTAAATGCGAAAGAAAAAAATAATTTTAGTTTCCCTGTTTCTAAAAACCCAGATTTGGTGAATATTAATGCAGATGGTTTATTGCTGGGTGAATTTACAGATAGCAAGACCCCAGAACAGTATTTCATGCAATATCAAAATTCAAAAGACTTTTTGAGTAGATATAAAGCAGTAGAAAACGGAGTAGAAAATTCTTCTAAAAGCCCAGTTGCTTTAAAAGTTTTAGTTGCGGCGTTGAAAGATCAGAATTTTAGAATTAGAATGAAGGCCTTAAGTGGATTAGATTTATCAAAAGCTGATCAATCCAAGGCCGCTCTTTCGGAAGTTGAAAAAATGGCTTCCAGTGATCCGAAAACTTTGGTTCAAGGTGTTGCGATTTCGGCTTTAGCAAAGATAAAAGATAGAAAATACCTTCCCCTTTTTGAAAATGGAATGAATGCCGTATCAAATTCCGTGAAAGCAAATTCACTTACCGGAATTGCGGCTGTTGATCCAGCGAGAGTTGCAACTTTAGCAGAAAAACTTGATTTAGAAGGTGCAAGTGATAATTTAATAGGTGAGCTTTTACCAATTATTGTAAAAAATAAGATCGAGAAACAGATGCCGGCGATCGCTTCTACAGCAGCATTTTATCCTTTTATTAAGTTTCAGAAACCAGAACTGGGAACTGCTGCAGAAGAAGGTTTTAACTGGATTATGAGTTCTGATAACTTGAAGGCTACTGAAAATGTAACCAAAGTTTTAACACAGGTCAAAAGTCAGATCGGCAGTAATCCGCAAGCAAAAATGATGATTGTACAAATTTTGACAGATGGTCTGGCCAAAAAAATGGTGGTTTTGAAAGCAAATCCATCCAGTAAAACAATCCACGCTCAGATTGATCTTTTAAACAAGACAATTGAGGCTTATAAAGATTAAAGTAAGAATTATCTTAATAGCAGAAGCTCCGAAAATCATTTCGGAGCTTTTTTATTCATAAAATAGAAAGTGAGATCTTTTCTAAATGGTCCACGAATCGTTTACTACACCAACGAGGTAGTAGACGCCATTTAATTCTTCAAATACAAACCGGAGCGCACTCCAGTGAAAGTCTGCGCTTTCGCCGCTTCCTGCTTTATAATTTTCTATAAAATCTAATCCAGGATATTTTTCCGGTAAATTGTTTAAAGAGTTTCCTGTTCCTTTAAAAGAATTGAGATGAAATTCAACATTACTAAAATTTTCTGCAACAACCCACTGATCAAGGTAATTGTTAATAGACATAATAAGTGGGTCCCCAGTTCCATCTTGCTGGCCCCAGGTAAATTTAATATTAGTAGGGATGTATTTCAGAAATTCTTCTTTGGTAAAGTGTTTATCTTTCTTATCATCCACGTACGCATACATCGAGAATCTAATTCCTCTTTCTGGGTGAATAAATGAAGCGAATTCCGGAAAGTCTTTCTTTTTTAATGAAGATAAAATAGCATTATTTAGATTTTTAAGGACTTCACTCTTTTTTATTGCCGGTTTCGTAGAATCTGTTGTTCCTTTAGAAGAAGAATCCAGCTGAATGGAATCATTGCTGACTTTGATTTCAGTAGTTTCTTTGTTACAATTAATTAAAGCAAGTACCGCTAAAATAAAAACAGAATTTTTCATAATCGAAGATACAAAACATTTTCAAAATAATTTTTTGGCCAGGTTGATTATTACAGTGTTAAATAAAAAGTTATTATAAAATTTAACAGAATTTTAAAACAGAATCCTTTTTCTTTCTTTAAATTTGAGGAAAGCATTACGCAATGGCATATATTGATTATTATAAAATTTTAGGTGTCGATCAGAAAGCTTCCGCTGATCAAATTAAAAAAGCTTACCGGAAGTTAGCGAGAAAATACCATCCTGATGTGAATCCGGGTGATTCGGCGGCCGAGAAAAAATTTAAGGAAATAAATGAAGCAAATGAAGTTTTAAGCCATCCTGAAAACCGCTCCAAATATGATAAATATGGCGAGAATTGGAAGCATGGTGAAGAGTATGAGAAAGCTCAAAACCACCAGCGAGCCCAACACAGTCAAAGTTATGGTGGGTACTCAGGACAGGATTTTGGTGAAGGTGCAGATTTTTCAGATTTCTTTCAAAGTATGTTTGGAGGTGGTGGCCGCAGTTCACGAGGTAGTGCAAGCGGGAAATTTAAAGGTCAGGATACAGAAGCCAGTTTGAAATTGCATTTGCAAGACGCTGCAAAAACCCATCAGCAAACCTTTAATATCAACGGCAAAAAAGTTCGTATCACAATTCCGGCAGGAATTGCAGATGGTCAGAAAATCAAAGTAAAAGGACACGGAAGTCCAGGTTTCAATGGTGGTCCAAATGGCGATTTGATCATCACTTTTCAAATTGAAGAAGATCCGAATTTTAAAAGAATGGGAGACCATTTAAGTTATGGTTTAAATCTGGACTTATACACTGCAATTTTAGGTGGTGAAGTTCAAATTAAGACCTTGGATGGTATTGTAAAATTGAAAGTAAAACCAGAAACTGAAAATGGGACCACCGTTCGATTAAAAGGTAAAGGCTTTCCTGTCTACAAGAAAGAAGGCGAGTTCGGTGATTTACTGGTAACGTATCACGTGACTTTGCCTAAAAATTTATCTGAGCAGGAAAAAGAGTTATTCAATCAACTTAAAAACTTACAGAAATGAGCGAAAGAATATCACGGGAAGAGCTGGTAAGAATCTATAACGTAGAAATTACTTTTTTTGATTCTCTGGAAGAGGCTGGCCTGCTTAAGACTGAAACCGAAAATGAGATCAAATATCTTCACTACGAACAACTATCAGTTTTTGAAAAAATGATGACCTGGCATTATGATTTAGATGTAAATCTGGCTGGATTAGAGGTGATTCAGCATTTGCTGGAGAAAATTGAATTTCTACAAAATGAACATAGGAAATTTTACAAATCGAATTCTATTACCGAATAATAATCACGGATTGATATGGCATTATCTTAATAAATAAGAAGTAATGTTGTGTAATATGAATAAAAACCTATTATTTATTATAAATAATTGAATTTTTTCTTGTTTGTTACCTCGTATTTCATTATTTTTAGGGTACCTTAATTTTATTGGATGATAAGAAAAATACTTTTAGTGTTTATAATGCTGACTATAAGTATTAAAGCACAATATAACGTTCTGCAAAATTTTGAAGGGCTCCAATCGTATGATGGCGTGATTGTTTTTGGAAATGGTAACGCGAGTATTTTAGCTGCATGTAGTGGATTTACGTCTTGGTCTCAATCTTATTCTGCCAATGAGAGTTCTGGGGGGCTTGCCATCGATTTTTCTGCTTTACCGGTTAAGCAGAAAAGTAATGGACAAAAGATCACGGTATCGGTTAAGTATAAAAAAACAGCCAATCTCTCTGGATCACTATATCTGACGTTAAATACCTTTGATCCTGTTAAGGAACTTTGGAGTATATCGGTAATTTCCAGCAAAAATATAACTTCATCCGCTGTTTCTAAATGTACTTCATTTTCCGAAGAACTTCCCGTAGGAAAGGTTCTCGAAGATAATCTTGCGTCAGGTTCTAAATACTCTATCGGTGCATTTTTTCAACGATCGACAGGAAGCGGAACCATATATTTTGATGACTTATCAATTATCCAAGAAGTGGTAAGCACGGTGCCGGGTTGCGCAACATTTGTCAGTCCAGCAAACGAATCAGTAATAAACTATGGACAAACCCATATTTCCTGGCCCGCAGTTAGCGGTGCTACCAAATATCAACTAAAGATTGGCGCAAGTTCCAATGCTTCAGGCGTTTTAAACATGATAGTCCCTGCGACCAATTTATCAATGGATGTTATCTTAAAAAAAAGAACCACCTATTTTGCCAAGGTTATTCCGATGAATAGTATTGGAGATGCGATTAATTGTAATGAAATTTCATTTTCTACGAATAGCGATATCAATTATTGTGGTCCAGTTGGTATTACAAATGTTGAACCAATTACTTATGTGAATTTTGCGGGAATTGATCATGTTTCTGCTGCAGAAACAGGGGGTACGGCACATGAATTTTTTACAGAGTCAAAAGGTATTGTAGAAACTGCAAAAACATATAAGATTGATCTAAATGGAAATACAGATGGGGATTTTACTTCTCAGTATGTTGTTTTTATCGACTGGAATCAAAATGGAAGTTTAAATGATCCAGGCGAAGTTTATTTTGCAGACGGGACTTTAATGCAAACGGATAGTGATGGAGTTACAAGCATCCCTGTCTACGGAGATATTGTAGTTCCAGAAGGTGCTAAATCGGGCTCGACCAGAATACGTATTAAAAAAGCATATTATGATGGTGAAGTATCGGATAATAACCCATGCAATCTAACCACAGACTACGGACAGTTTGAAGATTATTCCCTTACGATAAAAGAACCGGTGCTAAAAACGGATAATGTTACTAAAGATCTGATATCACTATATCCCAATCCTTTCCAGGATGTACTAAAAATTTCTGACCTAAAAGGGGTTAAAAATATTTCCATAAAAGAGGTTTCAGGTAGAATTCTTAAAAACATGAAGCCATCTGCCGAACTTAATTTTGCACATTTAAAAGCAGGACTTTACATTATTACTCTTTATATGAAAGATGGTACAATGCAATCTCGTAAAGTGATCAAAAAATAGTAAAACAATGTACTAAATAATAACCACCTCATCATTGAAGTGGTTTTTTTGTTTTTTAGTGAAAAAATTTTTAGCTTCCAAAACACGATGCTTATTGCATTTGCTAAATTTTATTAGAAAATAGAGCAGTTTTTTACTACTTTGTATTGCATAATACTAAATAAATTATATATCTTTGCATTGTAAGGTTGAGGAAGAGTGTTTTAACCAAATGAAAAAAGTTAAAAGAAAACCTTCTTATCACGACCTATTTAAAAATGAAAACCTTAATATAATGAACACAGAAAACACTAAAGCGCAAATGCGAAAAGGAATTCTGGAATTCTGTATTTTGAGTTTAATCAATGCGCGGGAAATGTATGTTTCCGATTTGATTGATGAACTGAAAAAAGGGAAACTAGATGTAGTAGAGGGGACACTTTATCCGCTTCTTACCCGATTGAAAAATGGTGAATTTCTTTCCTATAGATGGGAAGAGTCCACTGGAGGTCCGCCCAGAAAGTATTACCAAATGACAGAAAAGGGTAAGTTGTTCCTTGCTGAACTGCTGAATACCTGGAATGATCTGACTGACTCTGTCAACTTTATTACTAAAAAAACTAACCCAACGAACGATACCGACAATTCGTTTGAAAATAAAATCTAAAACGATGAATAAGACATTATCTATAGGACTTGCCGGTTTCTCTTTCACTATTGAGGAACATGCCTACATAAAATTGAGTGATTATCTTGCCGCACTTAAAAGCTCTTTGGATGTCAATGAGGCCGAAGAAGTGATGCACGATATAGAAATTAGAATGGTCGAAATCTTTAATGATCTTTTAGGAAAAAGAGAAGTGATTAACGATACCGACGTAGAGAAAGTGATTGCACAAATTGGATCTCCAGAAAAAATAGAGGAGCAAGAAGAAGCCTACTTTTCAGATAATACTTCCAGCAAAAAGAGAGAGCAAAGATCATCTGCAAACTTTAGCGGGAATAAACAACTATACCGTGACCCAGAGAAACAAAAAATCGCTGGAGTATGTGCAGGTTTAGCACATTACGTTGGGATGGATGTTACTGCAATGCGTGCAATTTGGTTAGGAATAGCGATTATAGGAATATTCACTGCAATTTCTACCATGATTATTGTATTAATTTACATCATTCTTTGGATCGTTTTACCAAAAGCGGAAACTGCCTCAGACTTTTTAAAAATGAAAGGCAAACCAATGAATTTTGATAATTTAAAGGAAGAATCTACTAAAATTGTGCAGTTTGCAAACGAATCTACCCAAAGAGTCGGCGAAATCTATAACGAAAACAAACCGTACATCCACAAAGCAGGAAGTGGACTTTGGAATCTGGTTAGATATTCTTTGGGTGGAATATTTGGATTGATGGCACTTGGTTGCATCGTGGGAGCATTTTTTATATTTGGTATCTTCGGAACTCCACAATTACCTGGAGTACCCGGACTGCCTGGGATGAATGAGTTTAATTTCTATTTCAGTGAGGTGGGAACAAGTAATGCGGTTTTTGGTATGATGTTACTTGGTACTTTAATCCCTGCAATCCTCTTCAGTCTGCTTTCTATTAAATTAATCTCTCCTAAAACTCAGCTGCGAAATGTGGGATATGTTTTAGGTGCGTTAGTGCTGTTATTGTTTGCTTTTGCTACCTATTTTGGTGTCAGTATGGCTAAACAGGACTTGATTTTCAAAGGACATAAAGAAGATATAGAAAATGTGGCGATCAATGCTGGATCAGACAGCTTGTATATTGACGTAAAACAGGTTACTATTCCTCAGAGTTTTACAGCATATGATGATGATATCTACTCTGATAAAAAAACGGTTTTTGAAGAAGATTATCCTTCGGTAGAGGTAACCAGAAAATCAAATATTAATGCGCCTTACCTGATCATCAAAAAAGAAGGGAAAGGATATAATGTTCCGGTTCAGTTAAATGTTCCGGTAGAAATTCAGGGAAATAAAATCCTACTACCCAATTATGTGAAATATCCTTACGAACACCGCTTCAGAAATTATAATGTAAATTATGAGTTGGTGGTACCACAAAATTTCAAAATTTTCAAAGTAAGAGATAATGTGCTGCAGTTAGATGATGATAGTAGTGATGACAGTTACGACGACGATTACAGTAATCATTCAGGAATTTCTATCGAGAAAAACAAAATCAGGATCAATGGTTCTACGATTGAATACAATTCTAATGATAAAGATAGTGTGATTATCAACAATAAAAAAGTGTCTAAAGATCAGGCAGAAGATGTAATCGATTCTATCGGAAAAGGTATGAAGAAGATGAAAAATGTCGATATTGTAATTAAAGACGGTAAAAAAGAAGTGTCTATAAAAACAAAGTAGATAATGGTAAGAAAATTGAAAATTAAGCAGTTCACTAGTTGATTTTTCAAGTTTTTTTAAACTTTAATAAAAATTAACAGTCTGGAAATTCCTTTATTGAAAAATAATTACTAATTTCGTACTGTTAATTACAATCTGGTATTAATTAACATCTTTAAAAACCTCTATTATGGTACAATTCGTTTTAGAAATAGCAATTAAAATTATAGATTTCGTTACTGGTTTATTCTAGTTCGGATTTTAAAACAATATCTTTGTAAGGTATAACCAAGTTATTTGGTTATACCTTTTTGCTTATTTTTGAAAAAATATTCAGACTTATAGAACGTAAACTGTTAACAATATGAAGAAATTATTCGGCAAATTAATGCTAAAACTTTTAGGCTGGAAAGTGGTCTTGGAAGGGGATGTAGATAATTTGGATCGGTGTATTCTGGTGGTTGCACCACATACCGCTAACGACGAGTATATGCTTGGCAATTTTGCCTATTGGTCTTTGGGTAAACCGTTGAAGGTGATCATAAAAGATCAGCATACGAAAGCTTGGTACGGATTCTTGATCAAAGCGATGGGCGGTGTAGGAATTGACCGCTCACAAAAAAATAATTTGGTAAATTTTGTTGTTAACGAGTTCAAAAAAGATTCTTTCAGTCTGGTAATCACGCCAGAAGGAACAAGAAGTTGGGTTCCGAAATGGCGAAAAGGTTTTTATCATATGGCCTTAGCGGCAAAAGTTCCTATTGTTATAGCTTCTGGGGATTTTAAGGACAAAACAATATATCTTGGTAAGAAAATTTCTGTTGAAGATTTAGAAACAAGAACTTACGAGGATATCATGGATGAACTGGAAGAGTATTATACGAAAAGAACTCCCAAATTTCCAGAGAAATGGAATCCCAAAATTTATTAATGATTATGTTGGTCCATGAACTCTGAAAAATAGAATTAAAAAAAAATTAATGGAAAATAAGGAACAGATTTTAAAAAAACTCAATACCTGGGGTGGCGAAAGTTTAGGGAAAACATTAGATATTGTTTTTACAGATGTTACCGATGAAACGCTTACAGCAACAATGCCCGTAACTCCAAAAATTCATCAGCCTTATGGCATTATGCATGGTGGTGCAAGTTGTGTTTTGGCAGAAACATTGGGCTCTTGCTTGTCTGTGATCCATGTAGACATAGAGAAATTTGCCCCGGTAGGAACCAATATTAATTCCAATCACTTGCGAAGTAAAAAAGAGGGAATGGTAACGGGAACTGCGAGATTTATTCGCAAAGGGAATACAATGCACGTTTCGGAAATCGAAATCCGTGATGAAAAAGGGATGCTCATCAATCATACCACCATGACCAATAATATAATTCCACGATAAAGCTTTAGAAAAAGCAATTTTCTAAATATATTCACTCTTACTAATGGTTTATTTCAGATTCCCTTTTACAAGTCAAATAGTAACAACGGATAAGAAGGTTGATAAGAAAACCGTTCGCTTTGTTTCATTTGATAAGACTGAGAATATTGATTTTTTAGGTAGTATTACTGCAATAAATACTGATGAGTTCTTAAAATCACCGATCTTTTCTACTGATTTATCTTCTCAACTTCTAAATTTTAAAGAAGATTACCAAAACGAATACGTTCAAAAATTAACGCAGGTTATTAGTTTTATCAAAAAACATTCTTTGCCTAAGTTGGTGATTTCCCGCAGGAAGCTTATCGATTTAGAAAGTTCTGCAATCAATTTATCCCAAACCTTTTTAAATCTTTGCGACTCCTATCCAAATGCTTTTGTTTACTTTTTAATTGAGGAAGGGAAATGCTGGCTGGGTGCTTTTTCAGAATTGCTTGGTAGGTTTGATAAGTCGACCTCTCAATTTGAAACCATGAGTTTAGCAGGTACGATCTCTGTAAATGAAAATTGGACCCACAAAGAAATTGACGAACAACAACCCGTAACGGATTTTATCAGTTCTGTTTTAAAAATCTATTCTGAGCATGTTGAGAAATCTGATACCTGTGATCATATATCTGGAAATATTAAGCATTTAAGAAATGATTTCCAAGCCAAAATTAAAGTTCAGGATTTAGAGAAAGTAATTGCAGAACTACATCCTACACCCGCAGTCTGTGGTATCCCAAAAGAACAGTGTGCCCAGGCAATTGAAAGATTTGAAGATCATCCACGAAGTTTTTATGCAGGATATATCAAAGTAGAAACGGAGGAAACCATTCAATATTTTGTAAATCTTAGATGTGCACAATTTTTTAACAACGCCGCCTTGGTTTATGTAGGTGGTGGAATTACAGCAGATAGTAATCCTGATAAAGAATGGCAGGAAACGGAGATGAAAGCGGAAGCGATCCTGAACAATCTTTCGTATTAAAGTTCTGCAAAATAGGCGACTCAAAAATTTTATAGAATTTATTTTAAACGTATTTTTGTTTTTTCTTGAAAATGAAATTATTTTATTCCATTCTTGGAGCCGTACCAAAAGGCAGAAATATTGAGCAGCACGACGTGTTTTTTGGTATTGCAGAACATTTGAAAGACCTGGTACCTGCCATGAAAAATTTTTGGCCCGAAGCCAAAGGTAAAATTCATATAGACTGTTATCAGGAGGTGAGATTTGTAGATGGCTACGAAGTTAAAATCGTAGAGAAAACCTCAGAGGTATCAAAAGATCATCTATTTTTTATTAATCTAGGCGGTTATCAACCTGGTAAATTTGAAGAGTTTCATAAGCAATATTTAATGGTCGGGAATTCGATGGCTCAGATCATTAGAAGAGCTAAGAAAACCGACTTTTATAAAACAATGGGTTTCCAAGATGCGGTTAGCCATATTGATGACAAATATGGTGTTGATATCGATGATATCTTCAAAGTTACGGACATTCTGCCAAAGGAATTTACAGACAGGTTTTCAATAGTCTTAGAGAAATCGGAAGAAGAAAACCAAGAGAATGTAACATATATCGGTTATTTAAAAATAAGCAAATTAAAATAGTAAAATGAAAATTGGAATTTTAGGAGGAGGGCAGTTAGGTCGAATGTTGATTCAGGAAGCATTAAAATATGATGATGAATTTCATATTCTGGATCCTAATTCAGACTGTTCCTGCGCTCATATCTCTCACTTTACCAAAGGTAATTTTAATCTTAAAGAAGAGGTTTTTAATTTCGGAAAAGAGATGGATGTCGTTTCTATTGAAATCGAGCATGTAAGTGTTGGAGGTCTGGAAGCACTTGAAAATCAAGGTGTAAAAGTGATTCCGAATTCAAATATCATCAAGATTATTCAACAGAAAATTTTGCAGAAGCAGTTTTATCAGCAGAATAATATTCCCAGTCCTGATTTTCAAATTATTCAGTCTACGGACGATGAAATTAACATCGCGTTTCCTTTTGTGCAAAAACTGAATACCGGTGGTTATGATGGCAAAGGAGTTCAGGTCATTAAGGATGAATCTGATTTGTCAAAAATGTGGAATGAGCCTTCTGTATTAGAAAACTTGGTGGATATAGATAAAGAGCTTTCTTTAATTATTGCTAAAAATGAACAAGGCGAAATTAAAACTTTTCCCGTGACGGAAATGGTTGCAGATCCTAAATTAAATTTGCTTGACTTTAATATTTGTCCGGCACATATTTCGGATGAGGTTCAAAATCAAATTGATGCGATCGCAGATCAGTTTATAAAATCAGCTAACTCCGAAGGATTATTTGCGATTGAATTATTTTTGGATCAGGAAGGTAAAGTTTGGGTTAATGAAACGGCGCCGCGTCTGCATAATTCCGGACACCAGTCTCAGGAGGGAAATGCTAATTCTCAGTTTGAACAAATGTATAGAATATTGAAGAACTTACCTTTGGCAGACACTTCCAATTTTGGATTTTCAGGAATGCTGAACCTGGTAGGTGAAGATCATCAAACGGGTACAGTTAAATATAATGGTTTAGAAGAGGTCCTGAAATTACCCAATACTTATATTCATTTGTATGGAAAACGGGATACAAAACCCGGACGTAAAATGGGGCACATCAATGTTCTAGCGAAATCTCGTGAGGAACTTTTGCAACAGCTGATTCATATTAAAACTATAGTGAAAGTAGTTGTGGACTAAATCCTGCCACAGCAATTTCCCTTTCAAATAAAATAAAATCCTGCAAATAACAAATAAATAAAAACCCTCTTGTCTTAAGAACAAGAGGGCTTTTTAGGTTCATAAAAGTATTATCAGAACATAGAATGTCGTGTTTCAATAATAGTATTTAGGGTACTCTTTTAAACATACCGGGTTTATAATTAGTGATGAAAACACCGCAGATAATTAATGCGGTTGCGGCTAGAAAAGTTGCAGATACGGGTTCGTTTAGAATTAACCATCCCAAAAAAATAGCAATAATCGTATTAACATAAGACAGGATCGAGATTTGAGTCGGCGTAATTTTCTTTAAGGCAAAATGGAAAGCGAAGAATGCCACCACCGATCCGAAAATAGCCAGATAGATCGTTGCCAAAATACTTTTAATACTCCATGTAGAGATAGGCGATTGATCGGCAGCAATAAGTCCGAAAATGATTTGAACAATTCCCGCAAAACTAAATTGATAGAAAAGATTCAGAGAAATATTTTGTGGTTGATGATTGATTTTCTTCGTGAAAATAGTCCCAAGAGCCCAGCCAGAAATGGCAATAAACATAAAAATAACTCCCATCCTGTATTCAGGTTGAAGTAAATCTAATAGACCATCCTTAAAAATCAAAAGAATCCCGGTAAATCCCAGTAAAACTCCCACTAATCCACGTAGACTGAATTTTTGCATACTGAACACAATACTCAAAATAAAAACTGCAAGAGGCGAGGTTGCGCTAATGAGCGAGGCTAAACTGCTGGACAAATGTTTTTCAGCTACGGTAGTCATTCCATTCGCAACCACCAACATTAAGGAAGCAAGGATAATCTGGTTTCCGAAATTCTTCCAGCCGATCCATTTTAGATCTTTGGAAACAAGAAGAATGATCAATAATATAAATCCAGCGAAAAACTGGCGAATTCCTGCTACAAACCAAGGTGGTATGGTTTCTACGGCAATTCGAATTCCTAAAAAGGTCGTTCCCCAAACTAACGCAACGGTGATAATCGCAAGTACCAGTTTCGGATCTTTTAGCATGAAAAAAATTGGATTATAATTACTGTAGAGATCTAATCTTAAAAAAGATGCAGTTAGTTTCTTTTTGCAAAGATAAATTTTATGCGAGCAATTGGCAATACAGATTAAGAATATATTTTACCAGAGTTATGCTAATGCCTCGATAAATTCCACTTAATTTTGCACTGTTTATAAAACAAAAGTACATAGATTATAGTCAATATGGGAATAGAAATAGAAAGAAAATTTTTAGTTAAAAAAGAAGAATGGAAAAATCTTAAAAAACCTGCGGGTGAGTTATATCGGCAAGGCTATTTATTAACAGATCCCAATAAAACAATACGTGTTCGGCAAACCAGTCAAAAAGGTTTTCTAACTATAAAGGGACTTTCGGTAGGAGCTACAAGAGCGGAGTACGAATATGAAGTCCCTTTAGATGAGGCCAAAGAACTGTTAGACCGGTTCGCAGTTACAGAACTTTCAAAGATAAGATACAAAATAGCCTTTGAAGAACACTTATGGGAGATCGACGAGTTTTTAGGAGATAATGAAGGATTAATTGTAGCAGAAATTGAATTGTCAAGCGAAGCGGAAGAATTTCTTATTCCCAAATGGATTGATTGCGAAGTCACTTCAGAAGATAAGTATTACAACTCCAACCTGACCTTAAATCCATATAAAGACTGGAAGTAAAAAGTCATGAATGTATTAATTTTTGTAAAAATTACTGAATTTGGTCGCACTTAAGTTTGACGCAGAGGTAATTTCTATAGTTTACTTTTCGGAAAACAAAATGCTTACTTTTGTAGTAACATGAATCAAGAACCAATTATCATTATAGGCGCAGGTCCTGCCGGATTAATGGCAGCCCAAATTTTAGCGGAAAAAGGTTTTAAGGTCCAGGTTTATGAACAGAATAAAGCCGCGGCAAGAAAATTTTTAGTAGCTGGAAATGGTGGATTTAATTTAACTCATAATGAAGAAATTATTTCTTTCGTCAAAAAATATGAAGCCAAAACAATACAGGATATAGTTCAACAATTTGATAATAAAAAAGTTATCGAATGGTTGTCAGATCTTGGAATTACAACTTATGTCGGGAGCTCCGGTAAAATATTTCCGACGAAAAATTTCAAACCTATTCACGTTTTAAAAGCCTGGCTGGACCAGTTAGAAAAATTGAATGTCACCATTCATTATGATCATACTTTTCTCGATTTTGATGATTCTTTGGTTTATCTTCAACATCACGGAGAAAATATTTCTGTAAAATACTCGAAATTAATTTTGGCAATGGGCGGCGGATCCTGGAAAAAAACAGGTTCAGATGCGAAATGGGTACCGACGCTTTCTAAGAAAAATATTGAAATTACTCCCTTACAATCTGCAAATTCGGGTTACGATAGTGATTCTAAGTTTCATTCTTTGCAAGGTCAGTATTTGAAAAATATTAAGGTTTCTTTTCAAGAGCAACATAAAATTGGTGAGATCGTCTTCACAAAATATGGTATTGAAGGAAGTCCGGTTTATTACATGAACCGATTTACAAGAAAGCATGATTTCCCAGTCACTCTACATATCGACTTGAAAATGAACTTATCGGAAACTGAGATTTTAGCACAGTTGCAAGGCACCGAAAAGATAAGTTCTGTGCTGAAAAGGAAATTAAAATTGTCCACGACCGCAATCAATCTTTTAAAGACTTTGGATAAGCAAAGTTATTTGGATATCGATAATTTGGCAAAGACCATCAAGAAGTTTCCGATAGAGGTTTTAAGTTTTCGACCGATTGATGAAGTAATTTCTACTGCAGGTGGCGTTGCATTCTCTGCGTTAAATTCGAATCTGGAATTAAAGGATTTCCAGAATGTTCATTGCGTTGGTGAAATGATCGATTGGGAAGCGCCTACTGGTGGTTATCTTCTGCAGGCATGTTTCAGCTCCGGTGTTTTTGTTGCAAATGCGATTGTAAATTCGTGAATACATTTATCAAGATTTTAATTAATTGTCTATCAACTACATTCGAGTTATAACTGCTATACGCTACCGCAATGTATTGGCTGTTGAAAGTTTCTTTTAATGCTAGTTAAATGATTTGCAAGCAAAATTTTGAATGTAATTTGAAAACGCTTAAATTTCCTTAACTTTGATTCTTAAAATTGATACTAAAAATGGTAGGAATAATAATGGGCAGTCAAAGTGATCTGCAAGTGATGGAACAGGCGGCAGAATTTTTAAAGTCATTGGAAATCCCTTATGAATTAACCGTGGTTTCTGCACATAGAACGCCGGAAAGAATGTTTGACTATGCCAAATCTGCGAAAGCTCGTGGTTTAAAAGTTCTTATAGCGGGAGCAGGAGGCGCAGCGCATTTACCAGGAATGGTTGCCAGTTGTACCACGTTGCCAGTAATAGGTGTTCCAATTTTATCTTCTAATTCAATCGACGGTTGGGATTCTATTTTGTCTATTTTGCAAATGCCGTCGGGAATTCCAGTAGCAACTGTAGCTTTGAATGGAGCTATGAATGCTGGGATTTTAGCCGCTAAGATTTTAGGATCTTGTGATCACGAGATTTCAAATCGATTAGAAATCTACCAAAATTCTTTAAAAGACAAAGTTTTAGGTACCGTTAAAGAAATAAGTAAAGTACATCCTAATACATTCGATATGTAACCATTCTACCTATAAAAACTAATAAATAATTGGGAAGCAACGAAAAAAACAACCACAAAATTGTGGTTGTTTTAAGAAAAAATTTATTTCATCATTATAAACTTTATGGTAAGAGGTGCACTTGCTGCATACACCATTTCATCTTGTCGTATGTTCTTTGAATATCGTGGTCTAATCCAACAGACATTCTGATAAGGCCTTGGGATAGTCCCATTTCTTTTTGTTCATCTTCAGGGATTTCCGAAGAAGTTGAACTTCCTGATGCAGAAAATAGGGTTTTATAGAATCCTAAACTTACCGCTAAGTATCCTAGATTTTCCTTTTGCATCAATTCCATTAATTGATTCGCTTTTTCTACTGTTTTCACATCTAGGGTAAGCAAGCCACCATAGCCGTATTCAGTATTCATCATGCTTGTAAATAAGTCATGTTGTTTGTGACTTTTCAGTCCTGGATATTTTACCAATAAACCATCCTTCTCGAACTTCTCAGCTAAAAATTGTGCGTTCTCGCTATGTTTCCTAATTCGAAGGTGTAGAGTTCTCAAATTTTTGAGAATGCTGGAAGCGCGCAAACTATCCAAAGTTGGACCTAACAACATACACGCTCCAGAATTCACATCTTTTAAATCATTGACGAATTGAGAAGAAGCACAAACTACTCCCGCAACGGCGTCGCTGCTTCCGTTAATAAATTTTGTTAAACTGTGAATGGTTATATCTGTACCTAATTTAGTAGGCGAAATTGAAAGTGGAGAAAAGGTATTATCAACAACAAGTTTAATATTATGTTTTTTTGCAATCGCCGCCAAACCAAAGAGATCTGCAACTTCTAATAGAGGGTTGCTAACCGTTTCGCAGAAAATTACTTTTGTATTTTCATTAATTGCATTTTCTACAATTGATAAATCGGTAATGTCAACAAAAGAAGTTTTGATATTAAAATCTGGTAGGAAATTTTTCATGAATGCATAAGTTCCACCATAAATCGTTCTGCTCGAAATTATATGATGACCACTTTTACACAGCTGAAGTAGGGTAGAGGTAATTGCACCCATTCCTGAAGCAGTTACGTTTGCACTTTCAGTTCCTTCCATTTGTGCCAAAGCTTCACCTAAATAAAGATTGCTTGGTGAGGAGTGACGTGAGTATAAATAACAACCTTCTGTATTCCCTTCAAAAGTGTCGAACATGGTCTTAGCTGATAGAAAAGTATAGGTAGAGCTGTCTGAAATTGATGGGTTTACACCACCGAATTCACCGAAATACTGTAAGTCTTGAATATTATTGGCTGGATTAAAGTCTTCCATGAAGTTATTTTTGTTTCGATAAAAGTCCAACTATACCAATGAAAAAACAAGAGGAAAGGTTAATTTTAGAAAATATAACTACAATATCGAATATTGGCCGATAATTATTTTATATTTGAGGGTGTTTTATAATTAAATTAGAAAATATTACAAAAATGCTGGATTCAAAAGATAGAAAATTGCTGCTATTGTTGCAGGATGATTCAAAAAAAACCACCAAACAGCTTGCTGCTGAGTTACATCTGTCTGTTACAGCAGTTTTTGAACGTATAAAGAAGTTGGAAAAGCAACGCATTATTGAAAAATATGTGGCGCTGGTCAGCAAAGAGCTCCTCAACAAAAATTTTATCGTTCTCTGTCATGTAAAGTTAATTCAACACAAGAAAGAATATATTGCCCAGTTTGAAAACGAGATCATGCAATTTTCAGAAGTCTTGGAATGTTTTCATGTGTCGGGTGACTACGATTATATTCTAAAGATTTGTGTGCGCGATATTGCAGAATACCGCGAATTTATGGTAAGTAAATTGACGAACCTTCAGCATATTGCAAGTACACAAAGCTCTTTTATGATTAAAGAAGTCAAAAACTCGACTAGTATTGAACCTTAACAGCTCAGCACAATTGAATTTATTTTTTAAAGAAATCCATTAGATCCATATAGTTCTTCTGATTCACACCGTGTCCGCTCATATATTCACGGAAAGAAAAATATCCACCTAAATCATATAATAGATCTGCCGCTTTTCTTCCCCATTCAATTGGAATGATGGCATCATCAGATCCATGTGAAATGAAAAATCTTAATTTTTCAATCTTTTTTTTATCTTTTACGATAGTAGCAAGTAATTTGTCTTCAGGATAACAACTCAGGCACGCAACTTTAGAAAATAATTCTGGATGGTTCAGTGCAAGCGCATAGCTTAGAATTCCGCCCTGCGAAAAGCCCGCCAGATGGGTTTGGTTTTCTGTTAATCCATATTGGTTAGAGATCTTCATTATATTTTCCAGGATTGTTTCGATGGACTCTTTTGCCTGTGCTACATCAATTCTGTTTTCTTCATTCATTAAATCAATGTCATACCAGGAATATCCTTCGTAATCGCTTTTTAAGGGCGCTCTAAAGCTTACTATTAACCAGTCTTCAGGCAAAGTAGGTTCAAAACTGAAAAGATCTTCCTCATTACTGCCATACCCGTGCAATAAAATTAGTAAGGGTGTTTTTGAAGTAATATTTTGAGGTTCGCGTACGAGGTATTGTAAATCCATGAAGCAAAGATAATCAATTACGATAATAATAGCAGAATTCAATCCTGCTGAGAAACCCAAATTGTACCCGAAGTTTTAGAAAACCCCCTTCTTTTATCGTATATTTATAATCCTAAATAAGTAGCCATGTCGCAAATCACTAAAATTAAATCGATTGAGCATCTTACGCATGATGTTCTTTGTGTTGTTCTTGAAAAGCCGCAAGGTTTAACTTACATGCCCGGGCAGGCCGTAGACATTGGCCTTAATAAACCAGATTGGAGCGAGAAGAAGAATTGCTTTACTTTTACTTCTTTGCCAGAAGAAGATATAGAATTTACTATTAAAACGTATCCTGAACATCAGGGGATGACCAATGAGTTGCTTTCTGCGAAACCCGGAGATGAGGTTCTTATTTATAGTCCTTTCGGAGATATCTATTTTAAAGGACCAGGGATTTTTATTGCGGGTGGCGCAGGAATTACACCATTTATTGCCATCTTGAAAAAGTTAGAAAAACAAAATCAAATTGATGGGAACAAACTCATCTTTGCAAATAAAGAAAAAGCAGATATTATTTTAGAAGATCATTATCACGAGCTGCTAGGCAAGAATTTCATCAATGTATTATCAAAAGAAAAGATAGAAGGATACGAATACGGATATATTTCTTCGGAATTAATTAAAAAGTATTCCGAAAAGCAATTAAAATATTATTATCTCTGCGGTCCTCCGCCCATGATGAAAGCGGTTGAAGAGCAATTGAAAGCATTAGGAATAACAGAAGAATTTATAGTAAAAGAAGGTTTTTAAAACCTATTTTAAGTAATCAATTTATTATGCTTGATCGAAGTTATTAGCTTGAGCATGATGTAGTCCATGATAAATATGAAAAATTATGCTTTAGTAACGGGAAGTGCCGACAGAATCGGGAAAGCGGTCGCTGTACATTTAGCCAAACAAGATTATAATTTAGTCTTACATTATAATTCATCGAGAGAAAAAGCCGAAAAACTAAAAGATGAAATTGAATCAATTTATAGTGGTCTTAAGGTAGAATTGCTTCAAATTAATTTTTTGAAAGAAAATAATTTTGATCAAATTCTCCAAGATTTAAAAAAAAAGAAAATAAAGGTTGATGTTTTGGTGAATTGTGCGTCTGATTTTATTAAATCCAGTTTTAAAGAAGAGGGCAGTGATCTTTTGGATAAAGAAATGACGATTAATTTTAAAATCCCTTATCTTCTTACCAAAGCTTTCGCAAAGGTCTTCGGTAAAGGAAATGTCATTAACTTTGTTGATACCAAAGTTGCTAAAAACAGCACGGTCCATCTGGATTATATTTTGAGCAAAAAATTACTAAAAGATTTCACCAAAATTTCTGCGGTAGAACTGGCACCACATATTCGGGTAAATGGAATTGCTCCAGGATTAATTCTACCACCGGAAGGTAAAGATGAAAGTTACCTTTTAAATTTAGCAAAGGATATCCCACTGAAAACGATAGGTAATTTAGAGGAAATTTTGAAAGCAGTCCAGTTTATTTTGGACAGTCAGTTTTTTACCGGACAAATTCTATATATTGATGGTGGAGAACATCTTGTTTAAAATGCACTTTTTTTAAGGTAGCTATTGCCAATTGAAACCAGTGCAATCATAATGATAACCAATAGTTAAAAATGTTTGCGATCTTTTTGGTTAATTAGTAATTTCAGTAAAGAAGCAGGTAATCATAATTAAATTCAGAAAAATATGGGGTCAAATTATAATCCAAAATTATCCATAGTCCGAGTAGAAAATTTACGTCTGAGAGCATTTATAGGTTTTATCGATTGGGAAACCGAAAAGTTACAGGATGTCATTATTTCATTTTCTTTTAAATATGATACTTCCTTAGCGTCCCAAACGGACCATGTGGAAAATGCCGTAGATTATAAAAATATTACGAAAGGGATTATTGATTTGGTAGATCATAAAAGCTTTCATCTCATAGAATCTATGGCAGAGAAAATTTACGACCATATCCAATCTGTCGGTGCACAACTTCAAAATATTAAGGTACAAGTTGAAAAACCTCATGCTCTACGTTTTGCGGATAATGTGATGGTGCAGATTGATGGTAGAGACCGTTATAATACTGCAATTATAGCTTTGGGTTCTAATATAAATTCAGAGGAAAATTTTAACAAAGCGTTAACGCTCCTGCAACAAATAGGATTTATCATGCATCGTTCTGCTTTCATTAAAACAAAACCATTAAAATTTGAAGACCAGCCAGAATTTCTCAATGGTGCCGTTCTGCTGAACACAAAAAAAAGTTTATCAGAAGTAAAGATGCATTTAAAACAGATTGAAGCCTTATTAGGGAGAGTAAGAACTTCAAATAAAAATGCACCGCGTGAGATTGATCTGGACGTTACTACTTACAATGGGTTTATGGTGGATAAAGAGATAAGGGAATTTCCATTCCTTATTGAATTTGTACACCAACTACAACCGGAGATTCAAATTCCCAGTTAAAGTATACCTATGTAGTTAGCACAAAAAAACCGATTTTAAAACTCGGTTTTTACTTTTTAATGCTCTCTTTTTACAACAGTTACTGGATTTAGCTTGATCAGTTTCATTTTGTCCAGCAAAATCATGATCTGATAAGTCACATCCATTTCATGCCATCTTACGCCGCCGAAGTTGGCTCTTCCGCCATGTTTGTGGTGATTGTTATGATAGGCTTCACCCATCATTAACCAATCGAAACGCAACAGGTTTTTAGAAGTATCAGAAACTTTGAAATTGGTATAACCATAAATGTGTGCAAACCAGTTGATAATCACACCGTGAATAGGCGCCATCATGTAAGCAACAGGCAACAAAAGCCACTGCCACCAAGCAGTTGCGAAGAAATAGAAAAATACAGTATAAGCAATTCCCCATGCTAATCGAGAACCCCAAGAGCTGGCGAACTTATCGAACGTGGCCCACTGAGGAACGTTTTTGGTAAATTTTTCTTCTATAATTGCTTTCTGACTGTTGATGTTGGCATATATTTTCTTAGTTCTCCACATCATCGTAAATAAATTGTCGTCGTATTTTGGGGAATGCGGATCTTTTTCGGTATCAGCATAAGCGTGGTGCATTCTGTGCATAACGCCATATCCATAAGCAGAAAGATAATTAGAACCTTGCGTTACCCAAGTTAAAACATAGCACAATTTCTCTCCAAATTTTGACATTTTGAAAGATTGATGAGCTGCGTAGCGGTGCAGGAAAAAAGTCTGAAAAAAAAGTCCTGAATACCACAGGACTACGATAAATAGGATGATAACCATAGTATAATATTAGGGTACAAAGATACGATGAAAACATTAAATAAGAAAGCCGGAAATCATCCGGCTCTCACAATCTTATGTTAATTGTTACTTGGTTTTAATTATACTGCTTTTACGATGAAATAATTCTTTTTTCCTTTTTGTAATAACAAAAATTTCCCGTCGATGAGGTCTTTTTCTGTAACTGCAAATGTTTCGGTAATTTTTTCCTTGTTAATAGAAATTGCATTACTTGTCACTTCTCTTTTCGCTTCACCTTTAGATTTTAAGAATCCTGATTTTTCAGAAATTAAATCAATCACATTGCTTCCGACAACTTCGTTTTTAGAAATTTCTGTTTGCGGAACTCCTTCGAAAACTTCCAAGAAGGTAGCTTCATCCAGCTTCACGAGATCTTCAGCGGTTGAACGACCGAATAATATTTCAGATGCTTTTACTGCTTTCTCATATTCTTCGCGATTGTGAACCCAAACCGTTACTTCTTCCGCCAGTTTTTTCTGTAATTTTCTTTCGTGGGGTGCAGTTTTGTGATCATCGATTAAAGCTTCTATTTCTTCTTTGCTTAAGAAAGTATAGAATTTAATAAATCGTTCTGCATCATCATCAGTCGCATTCAACCAAAATTGATAAAATTTATACGGTGAAGTTCTCTTGGGATCCAGCCAATAATTTTCACCAGCTTCTGATTTTCCAAATTTGGAACCGTCGGCTTTGGTAATTAAGGGAACGGTCAAAGCAAAAGCTTCTCCCTGAACTTTACGACGGATCAATTCTGTGCCAGTGGTGATATTTCCCCATTGATCAGAGCCACCCATTTGGAGTCTTACGTTTTTTTCTTTGTATAAATGCAGGAAATCGTACCCTTGTAATAACTGGTAAGAGAATTCGGTGAAGCTCATTCCTTCTGCACCACCTTCGCCCGTAATTCTTTTTTTTACAGACTCTTTGGCCATCATATAATTGACGGTAATGTTCTTCCCGATATCGCGAATGAATTCCAAAAAAGAAATTTCTTTCATCCAGTCGTAATTGTTCACTAATTCGGCATTGTTGGTTTCAGACCCCTCGAAATTTAAAAATTTAGACAACTGAGCTTTTAAACAACTTACATAGTGGTTCAGCGTTTCTTCGTCCAAAGCATTACGTTCATTGGATTTTCCAGAAGGATCTCCAATCATACCCGTCGCACCGCCGACCAAAGCGATGGGTTTATGGCCGTGTTGTTGAAAATGCGCTAATACTTTAATCGGAATTAAACTCCCAATATGCAACGAATCTGCTGTGGGATCGAAGCCGATATAGGCGGTGGTCATTTCCTTATTCAGTTGATCTTCGGTTCCAGGCATCATGTCGGCAAACAAGCTGCGCCATTTCAGTTCTTCAATAAAAGCGTTCATTTTCTTGCTAATTTTTAAGAGGCAAAGGTAAGAATTTTGAGGGAAATCGAGAGATAGGAAAGTGGGGTTATCGAAGATTTAATAATTATATCTTTGGCCTAGTTATTCATTGTACAATTTTTGTTTAATAATTTTTTACCTTTATTTCCTCAAATAATTTTAAACATGTTTTTGAGCTGATTTAAATCTGAATTATCACTTTATGGACAAACAGAATAACAAAAAATGGATCATCATTTATGCATCTATTGCCGTAGCGCTTATCGCTATTTATTACCTTGTTAATTTACCTATTTTCATTTCTTGGGGAGAATATATTCCTTTCATCAGAAAGTTGAGTTTGAGTTTATTTTTGATCTCTGTTATTTTTCTGATTAGTAAGTTTATTGAGCAACTCATTTACAGTCAGAACCATTTAGAAGGTGATCGCTACAATCTTTTACGAATTGTAAAATTCCTTGCTTTAGTTTTTAGCCTCATTGTCGCTGCTTCTTTTTTGTTTCAAAATTTGTACGCTGCCGCTGTAAGTTTTGGTTTGATTTCATTGGTTTTAGGTTTTGCTTTACAGGCTCCTATTTCTTCTTTTATCGCCTGGATTTATTTGATTTTACGACGTTCTTATTTAGTAGGTGATCGAATTCAGATAAAAGGATTTCGTGGAGATGTAGTAGAGATCAACTATTTAGATACTTCAATTTTAGAATGCAGTGGAGATTATTTGGGCAATGACCGACGCAGTGGAAGAACCATTCGCTTTCCCAATAGTTTAATTTTACGTGAAGAGATTATCAATTATTCAGGTCCACAAGTTCCTTTTATTTGGAATGAAACTGCTCTTCAAATTGCGTATTCCAGTGATTTACAGTTGGTAGAAGATTGCTTGTTAGAAGCTGTAGAACGAGATTTCAAAGAAAAATATCCTACGATTGACTTGCAGAGACACAAGAAGTGGAAGCCAGCGGTATATTTCCGAAATAACGCATATGCCTGGATGGAAGCCGTGATTTCTTATCCTGTAGAACCTACCGATACGACGGGAAGAAGAAACAGAATTTTAAAATATGCCTTGCCCAAACTGAACGGGTCGCCAGACAAAGTTAAGTTTCCGGAAGGAGTAATGAGGTAGGTAGAAATAAAGGTTTTACAACAGAGAAATTGACAGAAATTGTATTGATTACTGTCAATTGAATATATTTTTCTTTTACCATTTTTTAAAACATCTGAAAATCAACGGTATTCTTTAAATTATGATGCTGATATTCTATTGATTAAGTTCTTCAAAATCAGCAGTCTTAGTATAGTAATATTTAAAATTAATTACTTAATTTTGCACCCCGAAATAAATATCTGTAAGTGCAGTCGCAATTCATTCTCAATAGATTTAAAAACACGATTGTAAATGATATTATAAATTCGGTAAATATTTACATATGAAAAGAGTTGGAGAGCACAGAAAGCTTCTAGGCGTTGATAAAACCGCTACTTTAAAAGATTTAAAAACAATTTACAGAAATACGATGAAAGATGCGCATCCTGATAAATTTGTGAATGACGAAGAAGGGAAGCTGGCAGCAGAAGAAAAAAGTAAAACAGTGATTGAGGCCTACCATTTTTTGGTGAGCATTAACCCTGAAACACAAGAAAAATACAAAGAAGAATATACCGAAACCATCTCAAAATCGAATATTCAGGATTTTGAATATGAAAAAGCGATTTTGAAAGTTCAGCATTTGAATGGTAAAAAATATGAATACATCGGTGTTCCCAGAAATACATATATCAAAATGATCAACGCAGATTCGCCAAGTCGTTTTGCAAGAAGACACATCTACGGAAGTTATATCTACAGAAAAAATGGCGAAGCCATGGAAGATTAATTTTCCAGTTTAATTTATTTTTAAAGCACAATTTCGCAAGAAATTGTGCTTTTTTGTAAATGCTAATTTATAATTATTTAAGATTCTGAGAATTTATGAGGCACTTAAAAAGGCGATAAACACGTCATTTATTCTAATTTCATTTTATTTTAAATTCTAATAGCTTCTTAATTTTCCCATGGTAGAATCCAGAGAGGTTTTCATTTTAGTAGTCGCTTCAGACAAGGCTTGATCGATAGAATTCCCGTGGCTGGTTACGACTAAGGGCTGCATTCCTTTGATTCGTGCTTCCAATACACATTTTTTATCATTTTCACCTTCTTTACCCGCATTTTCGTCGCTGATCTTCACTTCCAGCCTGGTTAAATGATCACTAAATCTTTCGAAAGAGGTTTCTAGATCAGCGGTCATATAAGATCTGATTTTTTCACTTCCTGAAACGTTGTGATCGGTATTGATTAAAATTTCCATATTATTCTATTTTTAATATTTTTTAAGTAAGGTTTTTACTCTTATTTAAAGATAGCTTATACCACGCCAATCATGAAAATTTGAACACAGTTTAACATCAGATTAACAAATAGAATTATTATCCTTAGGAATTCTTACGAAAATTTAATTTAGGAACTCAATTTTTTAAGAATAATCTGCTGCGAACCAGCCGCAGTGGAAATCCTTTTTTGCAGTTGTTAAACGTGGGCTAGAAAAACAATAATTGATCATTCTATTGTTATTTTATTAAACAAACGAAACTCGTTCCTTGTTTTAAAAACAGAGAATGGAAACAGGCGCTCAATCAGATCAAAGATTACTAAGATTCTTTTCTTTTTAAGACCCTTCCGCGCGGTTCGTTACCCTCGTAAAGGGCAATTTCCGAATGAAGGAATTCTGCTGCTGCGGCTGAATCTTCGACTTTGGTAGCGCTTCGGGCTAGCATTTCCGTTTCGAATTTATTTAGAACAGTTTCCCTTAATCCCTTTTCCCTCCAATGAGATAAGGGTTTGCAGCCTTTTGAAATAGTACGGGCGAGTGAAAGAGCGTCGAGTAGTGCTTGGTTGGCTCCCTGACCTTTGAAGGGACTCATGGGATGTGCAGCATCACCTATTAAAGAGATGGATCCCGCGTTTTCTAATAATGCTGAGGTGAGTAAAGCACGGTCGTACACAGGGTATCCTGAAATCTGAGTTTCATTCGTGGTTGCTAAAATACGAGGAATAGGTTGGTGCCACGGCGTACGTCGAATGGCTGCTTCTTTCAGAGCGTGTGGTCCTTTTGCACTCAATGTTTTGGCTTCGGCTTCAGTCATTGGGAAACTCAATTGCCACATAACAGAGTCGGAATCATAAGGCATTATGTAGATCCGCTCATTGCCATTGGCGGTTTGAAAAACGGTGGCGGAATCGAGTAAAGAACTTTCGACCTCTGCTAATTCACTGAGCGGACAAATACCTAAAATCACAATGCAACCTAAATAGCGTAAAGGAGAAGCTTCTTCGCCAATTAATAAGTTTCGGACTGCACTTCTTATTCCATCTGCTCCGACCAAAAGATCTGCCCGGGTATTTTTTGTTTTTCCGTTTACTTGAAAAGTGAGATCTATTTTACCATCACTAGTCTCTTTAAAATCTACCAATTGATGTGCCCATTGAACTTGGGTTGTACCAAGTTGATCGAGAAGCGCTTGACGTAAAGCTTGGCGAGCGACATGAACGTTGGTGCGTTTCGGCGTGGATTTTACATCCGTGTCCAACCATTTTCGCATTCCCCATTCTCCCACGACTTTTCCCTCTGGAGTATGAACCAGATGTCGGGTCGAAATAACACCTTTCTGCAAGTTGAAAATTCCAAATCCATCAATGGCTTTACTGGCTTGTTGTAGCGTTAGTCCGTAACCTTGGGATCTTTCATCGAAACTACGATCGCGTTCATAAAGCGTAAACGGAATTCCACGATGTAAACAGGCAACTGCAAGCGCGACGCCACCAATTCCGCCACCAATTATGGCGACGTGTGGATAGTTTTCGGTATTTGGAACTGGAAAATTTTCAGAAGCAATTAACCCGGAACCCGAACAGCTTTCGCAAGTGTATGATTGGGCTTCGGGACGAATTGGCGGAGGTATCTCCCCATTTGATTTTTCAAATTCAGCTAAAGCGACTTGATAGCGAAGCCGAATACTCTTTTTGATGCGTCGCTTCTTTTTGCCAAGTCCTTGACAGTCTATACAAGTTTTCATTATCTAATCTTATATAAAATTATATATTTAAATCTCCTTTTTTATTCTATCCCAATTGTTAAAATTAACGTAAGGTGAAACTATAATCTTTCTTCTTTAGCCTCATTTATTGGTTCAGAATTTCGCTGGTAATTTATAAGGTGGAATTATTTTCATGAAATGTTATTCTACTCCTGTATTTTTGTTAAGCTTGCTAATTTTCAAATATACACAAAGACCATTATTATTTATAATATTAATTGAAAACTACATTCAAATCTTGTTATGTACGAAGACTTGGGGGAGCCTGAACGGAACTCTCTTTTATTTTGCGGTTGTTGAACTGAAACAATATAAAAAAAAGGGCGAAGGTAGGACGAATTAGGGTCCCAAACAAAAAGCAATTTAAGAGGGTTTTTGATTGATGCTGTCTTTGATTATCGTAAACGCTTTCAATTTTGCAAGAAAATAGGGTGAAGATTCCAGACTAACAGGAAATTGGAAACCGTATTATTTTTTTTAGATGGTGTTGTCTTCTGGAGAAAATAAGAGAGAAACAAAACAAATTCCTCAGCGAGGGTGTTGTTGTATCAAAATATAAACGAAGCCACTTTGGTATTGAAAATGAGCAAATTAGTCTCGATCTTAATTGATAATGTAGATAGCAAAATTTACAGGTTGATTATAGAAATCATTACCAATTCAGTTTGTAGGATAAAATTCGGTATGATAATGTAACTTTTTATGCAAATCTGCTACTTATAGTAAATAGAAATAATATAAAATTATGATAAAAAAATCTTTTTCAGCTTTTGGCCTTCTTCTTTTGGGAGTTTTGTCACAGGCTCAGGAAATTAAATTTGAAGAATATGATTTGCCGAATGGCATGCATGTTATTCTTCATCAGGACAATAAAGCACCAGTGGTCACTACCGCAGTGATGTATCATGTAGGTGCAAAAGATGAAATCGCAAACCGTACTGGTTTTGCTCACTTTTTCGAACATTTACTCTTTGAAGGAACGCCAAACATCAAACGTGGTGAATGGATGAAGATTGTGGGGGCCAACGGAGGTTCTAATAATGCGAATACCTCTGATGACCGTACGTATTATTACGAAACATTTCCTTCTAACAATTTACAGTTAGGTTTATGGATGGAATCGGAGCGTTTGAGACATCCTGTAATCAATCAGATCGGAGTAGATACTCAAAATGAAGTGGTAAAAGAGGAAAAAAGACTGCGTGTAGACAATCAACCTTATGGTAATATTTTAAAAGCTATTAAGACTGGTTTGTTTAAAAAACACCCGTACAAAAGTACTACGATCGGTGAAATGGAAGATTTGGATTCCGCGAAATTAGAAGAATTTTTAACTTTCTTCAAAAAATATTATGTTCCTAATAACGCGACCTTAGTAGTAGCGGGAGATATTGATCCAGTAGAGACGAAGAAATTAATCAATACTTATTTCTCTACCATTCCTAAAGGAGCTCCAATTGTAAGAAATTTCCCTCAGGAGGATCCTATTACTAAAGAGTCAGTAATGACCTATACCGATCCTAATATTCAACTACCGGCCTACCTTTATACTTACAGAACTCCAGGTAATAAAACGAGAGATTCGAAAGTATTGGATATGGTTTCATCTTATCTAAGTACAGGTAAATCTTCTGTATTGTACAAAAAATTGGTTGATCAGGAGAAAAAAGCACTGGAAGTTCAGGCTATTAATTTAGGTCAGGAAGATTACAGTGTTTTTGCTTTTTTTGCAATTCCAATGGGAGCAACTACAGAAGCTACATTGAGAGCAGACATTGATGCAGAGGTGAAAAAACTTCAAACGAATTTGATCAGTGAAGAAGATTATCAAAAGCTTCAAAATCAGTTTGAAAATCAGTTTGTAAACGCTAATTCCAGTATTCAGGGAATTGCAAGTTCTTTGGCTACGAATCACGTTTTACAGGGCGACACCAATTTAATTAATAAAGAAATTGAAATCTACCGAAAAATTACACGTGAAGATATTCGTGAAGCTGCTAAAAAATATTTGAACAGCAATCAGAGAGTTATTATTAATTATTTACCAGAAAAAAAATAATCGAAAATGAAAAAATCATTATATAGTATCGCAGCCGTATTTTTTGTTTCTGGCTTTATGAGTGCACAGGTTATTGATCTTAATAAAATGCCAACTCCTGGACCAACACCTACGGTAAACATCACAACGCCACAAACTTTTAAACTAAAAAACGGTTTGACGGTATTGGTTGTAGAAGATCATAAATTACCAAGAGTAAATACCACTTTAACCTTTGATCATCCACCGATGATAGAAGGAAACAAGGCAGGTGTTAGTGGGATTATGGCTAACCTTTTGGGGAGCGGAACTTCTAAAATTTCTAAAGATGACTTTAATAAAAAAGTAGATTTTCTAGGAGCTTCCATTAATTATGGAGCAAACGGAGCTTATGCAAATACCCTTTCAAAATATTATCCAGAGATCTTAAATCTTTTTGCTGCAGGTATTACCGATGCAAAATTTTCTGCTGATGAGCTTGCTAAGGCAAAAGAAAGAAGCATTACAGGTTTAAAATCGAACGAATTAAACGCACAGGTAATAGGAAATCGTGTATTTACCGCATTAACCTACGGTAAAAATACAGCGATGGGTGAGTTCGAAACAGAACAAACTTTAAATGCTATTACCTTAGCTGATGTGCAGGATTCTTACAAGAAATCTTACGCACCTAACAATGGTTACTTAGTCGTGATTGGGGATGTGAAGTTCAATGATGTAAAAAAGATGATTGAAAAAGCCTTCGACGGCTGGAAGAAATCAGACTATAAATTTCAACCTTTACCTAAATTTACGAATGTTGCTACGACAGAAATTGATGTAGTGGATGTTCCGACGGCTGCACAGTCCGTTATTTTATTAGGAGATCTCCATCCTTTAAAAATGAAAGATCCTAATTATTTTGCGGCAACTACCGCTAATTATATTTTAGGAGGTGGAAGTTTAGAAACTCGTGTGAACATGAATCTTCGGGAGAAAAATGGCTATACTTATGGAGCTTATACCTCTTTGAGCACCTCTAAATATGATTCTAATTTTGGTGGTAACGCAAGTGTGCGAGGTGAAGTAACCGACAAAGCGATCAAAGAATTCATGACCGAAATAAAGGGAATTAAAACCATTAAAGCTGATGAATTGCATAATGCAAAAGAGAAGCTGAAAGGGAGTTTTATCTTATCCTTGGAGAGACCGGAAACTGTAGCTAGATTCGCATTGAATTTAATTACGCAGGATTTACCGAAAGATTTTTATACTAATTATTTGAAATCTGTAGATGCTTTAACGATTGATCAAGTTCAGAAAGCTTCTGACTATTTTATCAAGCCTAATAATATGAGAATATTTGTAGCAGGTAAAACGAGTCAGTTTGCAGATCAATTAGATACATTGGGTTATCCAGTAAAATATTTTGATGCTTATGGAAATCCGGTTGCAAAACCAGCAGTTAAAAAAGTAGATGCCAGTGTAACGTTGGCGGGTGTAGCAGACAAATATATCGCAGCGATTGGAGGAAAAGATAAAGTATCGAAAATCACTTCTATCACTTCCGTTTCTACTACCAAAATGCAAGGAATGGAATTAGGTATTAAAAATACGCAGGCAACTGGAGGGAAAATGAATCTGGTAGTGACCATGATGGGGAATACCGTACAGAAAATGACTTACGATGGTACCAAAGGATACATGGAACAGCAAGGTAATAAAATGGATATGCCAGCAGAAATGCAAGCAGCTTATGCCAAAGAAAAAGACCTTTTCCCGGAAATGACTTTTGCAACTTCTAAAGATTTGACTCTTGGTGGCATCGAAAAAATTGAGGGCGCTGATGCTTACGCGGTTAAATCTGCAGATGCAACTTACTATTATGACGTGAAAACGGGTTTAAAAGTTGGTGAAGTTAAAAAGCAAAAAATGCAAGGTCAGGAAGTTGAAATTCCTACTTTTTATTCTAATTACAAAGAGGTGGAAGGAGTAAAATTACCCTTTACGATCAAAGTAAATCAAATGGGGCAGGATATGCAGTTGGATGTGCAATCGTATGAGCTCAACAAAGCTACAGCTGAAGATTTTAAATAATCTTAAGACGCATTAATTGACAAACGGCACCTTTCGGTGCCGTTTTTTTATTGAGAAATTTTTCTTTGTTAAATTTATAGAGTCGAAGTCTTTAACAAGGTGATGCTCCTTTTTTGCAGTCAAGTTCTGTACAGAATTTATTTATAACTGAATTTTTTAATGCGGTAGTTTTTTATGTAAAAGTCCGTAAACAAAAGTTCCCAAAATGGATCCCACGATCACGACTAAAATAGAGTAGAATCCTGCACCTGCCAAAACAAACATCGGTCCCGGACATGCTCCTGTCAAGGCCCAACCTAAGCCGAAAATAATACCGCCGATTAAATACCTGTAGATTCCTGGATTTTTTGGACTTAAATGCATTTCTTTATTTTCGACTGTTTTCAAATCTTTTCTTTTAATAATTTGAACACCGATGATTCCAATAATTACTGCAGAGCCGATGATTCCATACATGTGAAAAGAAGCAAAATGAAACATCTCGTAGATTCTAAACCAAGAGGCTGCTTCTGATTTGTACATCACAATTCCGAAAAATATACCTACTGCTAAAAATTTTAAATATCTCATTGTCCGAAAATAAAAGGATATAATAAATGAATCATCACCAAGCCTCCAACAAAAAAGCCCACAACAGCAATCAATGAAGGAACTTGTAGATTACTCAACCCAGAAATAGCGTGACCTGAAGTGCAACCACCAGCATATCGGGCACCGAAACCAACTAAGAATCCACCCAAAAGTAAAATTCCAAGGATAAAAGGATTAGAAAGGTTTTCGGTATTAAATATTTCCGTGGGTAAATAAGCACTGTTTGCGCTCTCGATTCCGTATTTTTCTGAAAGTTGAGTGGCAATTTCTGGATTGATTTCTACCACGTTATTCGACATGAAAGTAGAAACTAAAAATCCGCCAATGATCGCACCTACAATAACCATCAAATTCCAACGCTCTTTTTTCCAGTCAAATTGAAAGAACGTTGAGATTTTTCCAGCTCCACCAACTGCGCACATCGTTCTTAAATTCGACGACATTCCAAAATGTTTTCCCATGTAAAGCAACAGGAACATCGTTAAGGCAATCATCGGTCCTGCCACATACCACGGCCACGGCTCATAAATCCACTCCATATTTTTAATTTTCGGCAAAGATAGGATTATAACATGGAGCGCGAAATTGAACTGAATCGCTGGCTTCACCAATGTAATTTCAGAATTTTAAACAGTATATTTTTTTAATTATTCACCTTTAATTTGTTGTGTTTCATTATTTTATTGGTCGTAAACCATCTTTTTTTTATAACTTCGCCACAAATGTTAGATTAATGAAACAATATATACTTATCGCTTTTTTAAGCGTTTTTCTAATTGGTTGTAAGGACACCAAACCCCAAGACGACAAATTCCACATTGTAACTACAACTTCCATGATTACTGATCTCGTAGAAAATATTGGCGGTGACAAAGTGGTGGTGCAGGGTTTGATGGGTGCCGGAGTTGATCCGCATCTTTACAAAGCCAGTGAAGGCGACGTTTCAAAACTTTCTAATGCCGATATGATTCTGTATGGTGGTTTGCATCTGGAAGGCAAATTAGTGGAGGTTTTTGAGAAAATGCAAAAACAAAATATTAAAACAGTGGCTGTTTCAGATGCTTTGGATAAAAAAGATCTGATTGGTTCCACTCTTTTTGCGTCGAACTACGATCCACATATTTGGTTTGATGTGACCAACTGGGGAAAAATTACTGTGTTTGTCGCAGATCAGCTTTCAAAAGCGCGACCAGAACATAAAGCGGTTTTTCAAGCTAATGCGAAAGCCTATTTGCTAAAATTAAAAGCGTTAAAAGAGGAAATTGAAGCTGAGATCGCAACTCTTCCTGTTGAGAAGCGACGTTTGGTAACTGCTCACGATGCTTTTTCATATTTTGGACGAGCGTATCAATTTGATGTCGTTGGTTTACAAGGTTTGTCTACAGCGACCGAAGCTGGGGTGCAGGATGTTCAGAAAACAGCTGCTTACATTATCGATCATAAAGTAAAAGCAGTCTTTATAGAAAGCTCGGTTCCGAAACGCACAGTAGAAGCTCTGCAAGCCGCAGTCAATTCCAAAAACCATAATGTAGTGATTGGTGGAACTTTGTTTTCTGATGCTTTGGGAAATCCAGGTACGCCAGAAGGAACTTATATCGGCATGTTTAAATTTAATGTTCACACTATCGTTAATTCGCTTAAATAATGGAAAAAATAGCAGTTAAAGTAGATGATCTCACGGTAGCTTACAACTACAAACCTGTACTTTGGGATATTGATTTACAAATTCCGGAAGGAGTTTTGATGGCGATCGTGGGGCCAAATGGTGCCGGGAAATCAACCTTAATCAAAGCCATTCTAGGAATTCTAAAACCTATCGCAGGCAGCGTTACTATTTTTGATAAACCGTATGATTCTCAGCGCAAAAAAGTCGCTTATGTTCCCCAAAAAGGGAGTGTCGACTGGGATTTTCCAACCACAGCACTAGACGTGGTCATGATGGGAACTTATGGAAGTTTGGGTTGGATTAAACGTCCGGGAGCATCTGAGAAGAAAAAAGCTTTGGAAGCACTCGAGAAAGTCGGAATGCTTTCTTTTAAAAGTCGGCAAATCAGCCAGCTTTCTGGTGGTCAACAACAAAGAATTTTCTTAGCACGCGCTTTGGTTCAGGATGCAGAAATTTATTTTATGGATGAACCTTTTCAAGGGGTTGATGCAACTACTGAAGTAGCGATTATCAATATTTTAAAAGAACTTCGAAAAGCCAATAAAACAGTAGTGGTCGTTCATCATGATCTGCAAACAGTCCCAGAATATTTTGATTGGGTGACTTTTTTAAATGTGAAGAAAATTGCGACTGGTCCGGTCAAAGATATTTTCAACGATGATAATTTAACCAAGACTTACGGCATCAACTACAAAGTGAGTATTCAGAAATAAGATGGATATACTAGAATACATAAAACTCGTTTTTAGTGATTACACCTTACGTACTATCACATTGGGAACTGCCATTTTGGGTGGAGTCACTGGAATGTTGGGAAGTTTTGCGGTCTTGCGGAAACAGAGTTTATTAGGCGATGCTATTTCTCACGCTGCCTTACCTGGAATTGCCTTGGCTTTTTTAATTACGGGTTCCAAAGACACGAATGTTCTTTTAATTGGAGCCTTGATCAGTGGACTTGTCGGGACTTTTTGGATTCGGGGAATTACGACAAAGACCCATTTAAAATCAGATACTGCTTTAGGATTAATCCTTTCCGTCTTCTTTGGATTCGGAATTTTATTGTTGACTTTTATTCAGAAACAACCCAATGCCAATCAAGCTGGGTTAGACAAATATCTGTTCGGTCAAGCTGCCACTTTGGTAGAAAGCGATGTTTGGTTAATGAGTATTATCACTGGTTTATGTTTGATCGTTCTGTTGCTGTTCTGGAAAGAATTTAAAATTTTACTTTTTGATAAAGATTATGCGCATACTTTAGGTTTTAATGTCAAGTTTATCGACATTTTAATTACGACTTTTATTGTGTTGGCGATAGTCTTAGGTTTGCAAACCGTTGGGGTAGTTTTAATGAGCGCCATGCTTTTAGCACCTGCCGCTGCCGCCAGACAATGGACGAATAGTTTAGGGATAATGGTTTTTCTGGCCGCAATTATAGGGGCTGCCGCAGGAGTTTTCGGAACCGCAATCAGCTCAACCCAAAATAATTTATCAACGGGACCTGTGATTGTGTTAGTCGCTTCCGTTTTTGTACTCTTTTCTTTTATATTTTCTCCCAAGCGAGGACTTTTATTCAGACAAATAAGATTGATTCAGAACCGAAACGATTTAGAATTACAAAAAACCTTAACCTTTATGTATCATATTGTGGAAGATCATGAAGATGTTTCGCATCCGCACGCTATTAAAATTTTGAATAATTTCCAGGGATATAGCCGAAAAGGTCTGCAAAAGTTAGTGAGCAAAAATTATGTGATCTTACAGGGAGAAATGTGGAGTCTGACTCCGGAAGGCGTAGAAGCTGCGACTAATATGTATAACCAAAACCTGAAGGATGAGTAGTGCCCAATTAGAAATACAGTTGATCGCCAGTTTAGTTGCGATTGCCTGCGCCATCCCGGGAACGTTTTTGGTGCTGCGGAAAATGGCCATGATAAGCGATGCCATCAGTCATTCCATTTTACCTGGAATTGTAGTTGGGTTTTTTATCACTCAGGATTTGAATTCGCCATTACTTATTCTACTAGCCGCTTTGACTGGAGTATTGACCGTTGTTTTGGTCGAAAAAATTCAACAGACAAAACTGGTCAAAGAAGATACCGCTATCGGTTTGGTTTTTCCGGCGCTGTTCAGTATCGGTGTTATCATGATTGCAAAATATGCCAATGATGTGCATCTCGATATTGATGCCGTGCTTTTAGGGGAATTGGCTTTTACGCCGTTCGATCGTATTTATTACGATGGATTGGATCTAGGTCCGAAATCATTGTGGGTGATCGGAGTTATTTTGGTGCTGACACTCACGCTTTTATTTGCCTTTTATAAAGAATTGAAGATGAGTACTTTTGATGCAGGACTAGCTACTTCTTTAGGCTTTTCGCCAGCCATCATTCATTACGGTTTAATGAGTGTGGCTTCGGTAACGACTGTTGGTGCTTTTGATGCCGTTGGAGCAATTTTGGTCGTGGCCTTAATGATTGCGCCAGCAGCTTCGGCTTATTTGCTGACGACCAACTTAACCAAAATGATTGTGTTGGCTTGTTTCTTTGGAGTCTTCAGTGCGATTGCAGGTTATTGGGCTGCTAATTATCTGGATGCGTCCATCGCGGGAAGTATTGCCACGATGTTGGGTGTGGTCTTTTTTATCGTGTACTTATTTGCACCAAGCAAAGGTTTAATTGCGGTGTTATATCGTGAAAAACAACAGCGTATTGAAGTTTCTTTAATCACTTTTATTCTGCATCTTAAAAATCATCAAGAAGTAGAAGAACGTCATGTCAATCACCTTAATGAACATATCAACTGGCAAAAAGTCCGCAGCAAAACGGTCCTCAATTTGGGATTAAAAAACAACTTGTTCATCATTGATAACGACGTTGTTTCTCTGACGGAAAAAGGAAATGAATTCACTATCAAAGCCATCGATTACATCATCACCAATGAAGATGCACAAATTGAAGATATGAAGGATGATTTCTTTTTGTTTCGGGGGTAATGTTTTAATTCTTCTAGATTTTTACTGAGAATTTTGTTAAAATTGCTACCTCAATTACGACGAAAGCTTGAGTGTTTGTTTGACAGAAAAAATCTGTTTAGAGAGTGACGCTCAAAAGAAATAATAAACAAATAAAGTTGGTACGTAAATAAGATCTTTTTAATAGTAAAACAATAACGAATATATATCAAAAAGCAAAATCTGACCTTGTTTACGAAGAGATTGTTAAAGTAGTTATTTCACTTTATGTAGACATTTTTTAATCATTTCTACTGCTTCATCAACAGTTTCTTTTTTTGTTCTGAATGCCAGGATAGCGATTCTTATTACAAAACGTTTGTCAATAATGGATGAGCTTAAAAACACAGAGCCATTAGCATGTATTTCATCCATTAACTTTTTGTTTTTTTGATCAGCATCGGTTTCAAAAGGATAATAAAAATAACTAATTGACAAGTCGGGTTCTGGTCCTAAATGAAAGCCAAGTTCCGCAAGTTGATTTCTAAAATAATGAACCAGTAATAATTTTTCCTCCAGACAAGCAATAAGTGGATCAATTCCATGCATTTGTAAAGGTAACCATACGCGAAGGCCTCTAAAATGTTTTGTCAATTCTGGAGAAATATTTGCAGGGCTTTTGAGCATTTCTTCATTTGCTCCGTCTTGCATATAATTGGCTGTATAATAGTTAGAGTGCAAAACAGCATCGCTGTTCTTGACTAGTACAGCTCCTACACCATAAGGAATAAACAATCCTTTGTGTGGATCAATGATCAATGAATCTGCTTTTTCAATACCCTTGAAAAGTTCTTTTTTTGAAGTCATGATGAAAAAGCCTCCGTACGCGGCATCTACGTGAAACCACATTTTATAATTCCTGGAGATTTTAGCAATTTCATCCAAAGGATCGATCGTTCCTGTATCTGTAGTTCCTGCGGTTGCAACGACCATAAAGGGTTGAAGTCCGGCAGCAATATCTTTCTGGATCAGGTCTTCTAAAGATTTTGTTTTTATTTTGTGATTGTGGTCTAAAGAAACATATCGAATAATAATATCTTCTAAACCAATAATCCGCAAGGCTTTTTGGCTGGAATGGTGTACCTGTTCACTTAAATAGACTACGTTTTTCTGAATGAATTCATTCTTTACTTTATGATGATCACGGGCAGCAGTAAATGCAATCAAAGTAGAAATTGACCCGCCAGAAGATAAACAACCTACTGAACTCTCTGGAAATAGAAAGGTAGTTTTTAACCAATTGATTACTTCATTTTCAATAGTGGTTGCACCCGGCGAGGCATAATGAACACTTGCAAATGGATTGGTAATAGCAGCAATAAAATCGGCCAGCGCTACAGTAAAAACTCCACCTCCTGGAATATATCCCATATGTTTTCCAGAAGCTGCGTTAATGCCTGTTTCTACAACTTGCTTCTGATACAAGTCTAAAAGTTCAGTCAACGATTTTTTTTGATTCGTAATTTCTAAAGAATGGGGCTCTTTCTGGTGATAAGCTTTAACGGTATCAAGTTCCTTTATAAACTGATTAGCATAATTGGTCACAGTGCTTAGCATTTCTAATCGCTCCTCTTCAGGAGTGATTAGTTGCTGACTTAATTCGTTTAATTCAGTTAGTTTTAATAGGAGTTCTTCGGTATTCACAATAAGAATGATTTATTATTTAAGTATGATCTGGCAACTGCTGACTATGCGAATTTCTATTTTCACATCTTAAAAGTAGCGATAAAAATTTTTTGAAAATATGCAAGAAAAGGATTTAGTTCATCAAATCTTATTAAAGTCGGCAAGTGCTTTTTTTTGATGTTCAGAAATTTAACTTCAACTGATTTTATAAAAAGGAATATTTTTCTAATCCAGAAGCGTTCTTGTAGTGATTGCTATCCGGTTCCAGCCGTTAATCGCGACTACTGCCATGATTACTGCCGCCAGTTCATTTGGTGTTAAATGAGTTTCCGCATTTTTGTAAATATCATCTGTAACTTGACCGTTTGAAAGCAAAGTCATGGATTCTGTTAAGGCTAAAACCGCTCTTTCTTTGTCTGTAAAAAGTTTTGTTTCTCTCCAGGCGTCTAATAAAAATAACCGTTGAGGTGTTTCACCAAGCTCCATAGCATCTCTAGTGTGCATGTTAAGACAATATGCGCAGCCATTGATTTGGGAAGCTCTTGTTTTAATAAGTTCATACAGCGTTTTATCCAAGCCGCTTTGCATAAGATATTTCTCCAAGCCAATCATGGCTTCGTAGGCTTTCGGGTCTACTTTTGATATATTTATTCTGGTTTCCATTGGTAGAATGTTGAATGATTTTGAGGTTGATAATGTTTGAGTTTTCAGAGAACTAATTTACAGAAAAATAGTTTCCCGCTTTTAATTTGCCCTCTTTAATTTCAGCGTATTAATTTTATAAATCGAGTGGAAGTACTCGTGTGATTACGTGAGGAAGTAGGTGGAACTTTTTTTGTGAAATAAAGTGTAACAAAAAAGTGGGAACCGGATGCCTACTTTTATTTCTCTTATAGGGAATTGAGGTAGCGAAAAAGAAAAGGCACGCCCCCAAATATAAAAAACCTCCCTTTAATTGCTTTAAGGAAGGTTGAAATCTATAAAATTAAATCGTAAAAAATTCAATGAGTGGAACAAAGCTGTAAATTTATTCTAATGATCTAACTTCGAAAATACTGGCCTATGCCTGCAGAGTCGTACTTAAAAGCAGTTTCATTTTGTGACTTATCCAATTTGTTGTTTATTGTTAAAGCCCATAAAACCAATTCCTTGCAGAAATTTTGATCATCCTTGCTTAAGTCATTGGCATACTCTTCTACCAAAGCGGTTAACGGCCTCACCGTGCTTAAATTAGCGTAAAATTCTTTGTCTGTGTCTGTATGGTTGAGTTCAAGGGTGTTTTTGTTAAACCAAGAAATCAAATCCGTGTAAGGTGTTTTAATGCTTTCTTTTTCTAATTTTGGAATGCGTGGAAAAATAGAATCAAACTGCACCATGATCGCTTTGTCAATTAATATTTTGGCTACATGGTCTGCACCTTCTTGCTCACCCTCGTAAACAAGTTCAATCTTACCTGTGATGGATGGGATAATCGACAAGAAATCAATCAAACGAACAGTCGTTTTCTCAGAATCTGACTCTATTAACCGCAATTTTGCTGCTGCTATTAAATTTTCCATGGCACTGATTGTTAATCGAGCACTTACGCCACTTTTAGCATCTACATATTCACTGTCGCGAGCTGCAAAGGCAACTTCTTCCAAGAGATCTTTTGCTAGGCTTGGAACTTGGATTTGCGCCTGATCTTCTGGTGAAATTTTTGCTTCCTGCTCCGTAATTTGTTTGGCAAGGGCGATGGTTTTTGGATAATGAGTGAATATCTGAGAACCAATTCTGTCTTTCAAAGGGGTAACAATACTTCCTCTATTGGTATAATCTTCTGGATTGGCAGTAAATATAAATTGAATATCCAGCGGCATTCTCAATTGAAATCCACGAATCTGAATATCACCTTCCTGTAAAATATTAAATAACGAAACTTGAATTCGTGCTTGCAGATCGGGTAGTTCGTTGAGGACAAATATGCAACGGTTTGCTCGCGGAATCATTCCATAATGTAAAACGCGTTCATCAGAATAAGGTAACTTTAAGGTTGCAGCTTTTATAGGATCAATGTCGCCAATTAAATCTGCCACATTTACGTCGGGTGTCGCCAGCTTTTCAAAGAAACGGCTAGAGCGGTGCACCCACGAAATCATGGTTTCGTCACCACTTTCCGCGATAAGATCTCGGGAATATTTTGAGATAGGGTGGAAGGGACTGTCGTTAATCTCGGATCCTTTTACAATCGGCATATATTCATCCAATAAACTCACCATACTCCTGGCAATTCTGGTTTTTGCCTGTCCACGTAATCCAAGTAAATTGATATGATGTCCCGCAAGAATAGCTTTCTTTAATTGCGGAACTACGGTATCTTCGTAACCCCAAAGCCCTTCAAATACTGATTCTTTTGCTTTAATTTTGGCAATTAGATTTGCTTGAATTTCTTGGCTGATCGTTCGGTCGGTGTAACCCGAATCTTTCAGTTCTTTAAATGTAATATCGTTTTTCATGTATTTAAAATGATGTTTTATTCTTAATTTATTTTGAAATGTCTTCGCGCATTTCTAACTTCTAACCTCCGGCTAAATTCTCTTTATTCTATTTTTTTCATAGTCTTCAAAAATCATTTCCCCTAAAGCAGAGAGTCCAGTCAGAAATGCCTTACCTTGGTTTTGAGCGGTAAAGGCTTCCACAAATTTGCGCAGATATGGATCTTGAGCAATCATAAAAGTGGTGATTGGGATTTTTAGTTTTCGAGCTTGTGCTGCTTTGTTCAAACACTGAGATACAATCATTTCATCCAAGCCATTGCTATTCATATAAAACTCGCCGCTTGGCAGTTTGATGCAACTTGGTTTGCCGTCGGTAATCATAAAAATCTGCTTATTGGTATTTCTTTTTCTACGCAGAATATCCATAGCTAATTCTAATCCCGCAACAGTGTTGGTATGGTATGGTCCCACTTTAAGATAGGGTAGATCTTTGATTTTAATAGGCCAGGCTTCATTTCCAAATACAATAATATCGATGGAATCTTTGGGATACTTTCTCTTGATTAATTCTACTAAGGCCATCGCTACTTTCTTCGCAGGCGTAATACGGTCTTCACCATACAAAATCATAGAGTGACTGATGTCGATCATCAACACGGTACTCATTTGTGCTTTGTGCTTCGTTTCTTCTACAATAAGATCGTCTTCGGTTAATCGTAGGTCCGAGATACCATTATTGATTTGCGCATTTTTAAGACTTTCGGTCATATTCACGGTCGATAGGTCATCTCCATATTGAAAAGATCGGTTTTCACCATCCCTTTCATCACCCATACCTACTTTTTTAGTAGTGTGATTGCCGATACCACTCTTTTTGAGTTTACCGAATATCTGATCTAATGCATATTCACGTAATGCTGCTTCCAACTTTGCAGTGAGAACATTTTTTCCTTTTCCAGTACCTGAGTTTCCTTCTTCGTCCTCGTTTTCCTCTTTGATATATCCACGTTTTTTTAGATCTTCTTCAAAATCTTCAAGAGAATATTCATCGGTGAAAATATCATATTCTTTATCCAGCATATCGAGCCACTCAAAAGCTTCTTCAATGTCGCCAGATGTATGGGTTAGAAGATCTTTGAATACGTCGAAAACCCGGTCAAAGTGTGATACTTCTTTTGGGGTATGTTTAGTGAAAGTAAAACCTTTACCAAAGTTTAAATCTTTATTTGTCATCAATCTCGCGTTTACTTTATTCATTTGAACACCAACAGAAATAACCTTTAAAGGTTAATAATATCAATTTTGTTTGTTATTTTCACTTAGGATAAATTGAACTTCTGAAACATATCCTTAATTGTGTTCATGCAAGATATAGGAATATCATACCATTGCTGCCCTGTAAATTATAGAAAAAAATAATGATGGTGATATCTCTTAAGGGACGGTAATTCGTTGATTATAGAATTGATATTAATGATATTTAAGGTTTTGTTAATCAGTGTTTATGAATAAATTTCTTAATAGATTTACTTTTACCTTTATTAATTTTATAGAAAGAGATCAGCAATAAAATGTAAGGAAAATTGATTAATATTAATTATCATTAAAAGCTAATGACTGTTCCTTTTGCAGAGCTTTCCAAAGCAGCTTCTATGATTTTCATATTTTTGATGATTTCTGATCCGGCAGAAGGTAAAGTCTTGCCGAATACAAGGTGTTCATAAATTTGCTGGTAATAGTTCATATAATTGCCAGGTAAGCTGGTAGTCGTAACTCTTACTGAATCAGAATTTTCATTTATGTAATTTAGAATTCCGTCTGGTTTTGTCAAAGGTTTCATCCAAGCTTCTGCAAATGTAGGAATGACGCCTATAGCTAATTCATTTTCTTGATCGTCAGTTCTTTCCTGTAGAAAACTGCCTTTATTACCGTGTAAAATATAAGCATATTGAGCTTCTTTAGAAAAAATAGAAGATTTTAATCTTACTCTTAAATCACTTTTATAAAAAAGTAAAATTTCGAAATAATCATTGGCGAATTCCTTCCCTTTCATCGAGAATACATCTGCAAAAAGCTTCTCGGGGAAACCAAAAAGCTGTACTGCCTGATCGATTAGATGAGAACCTAAATCATGTAGTGTACCAGAACCTCTAAGTCCTGCGTTCTCTTTATGGTCCTTTCCACTAGGTGTTATACGAAAACGATCAAATCGTATTTCCGCTTCTTTAATAGTTCCTAATTTCCCCTCACGCAATATTTGCTCGACCTGAAGATAGTCACGATCAAACCTTCGGTTTTGGTAGACACTTAAAAAGAGATTTTTTTCCTTGGCCAAATTATCAAGTTCCTCAGCTTCTGAAACACTGACCGTAAAAGGCTTTTCTACTATAACATTTTTTCCAGCTTCCAAAGCCATTTTTACGTACTGAAAATGCGTTTGAACGGGTGTGTTGACCACGATTAAACTAACATCTGCCTCCCGGAGCATTTCTTCAACAGATCTATAGATTGTAGTTTCGGGATATTTAGATTTTGATTCTTCCTTGGACCGCTCTACGACCGCGGCCATAAAAAATTCAGGATGTTCTTTTAAAAATGGTGCGTGAAATACTTTTCCGCTCATTCCAAAGGCACAAAGACCAACTTTTATCAATTGCATTACTGAGTTTTTAAACAAAGATATTTATAAATAATGGGGTCTGCCTGTCTTTTACCGTTTAAAATTATCCACTGAAATTTAGAATAACAGATCCTATTTAAAAGTAGTATTATAATTTTGAGCAAATTGTCGGAAAAAGCTCTATTTTCTTTGAGGATTTAAAAATTGTAAAAAATCAATTGTGGTTACCAATAGATTTTCTAACCAGGCATTTTTTTTATTCTAATATGAATAGATCTTCCAAAAATTCAAAAGAACTTCAATATCGACTGTTCTTTAACCGATCGCTAGTGTATCCACCGTTATAATTCTGTACGTGTAAGAATTTATGGTGATTCTAATGTGGTTTATGGTATTTGAAACATAAATATTCTTACCAATTTGCTGAAAGTCGGTTTCCGGAGTGTCTTTCAAAACTTTCAAAAGCATTCTTTTTATTTCTGATTTTGAATAATTGCTTTTTAATTTTTTGTTTATTCGGCCATAAACCAGCTCGGTGTAGCAGATTTTGTTTATAATTTCTGATTTATTGAAGCTCATCTTTATCTAAGTGTAATCTTTAGTAAGTTCATTCTGACGTTTTTAATAGGGTAGGGTTTTCCGATTTTGACAAATTATAAATAGTTAATTGCTACGATAGTGCATTCTTTACTGTTTATTGTGCTTGTTGATAGCGTTTTTTACTTAAAATCCAGTAAATCATTTTATCTTCTATTTTTATTTTAATAAAATTTAATTTTTGAAGTAAATGAACAGAGCTGATATTATCAATTAAGCAGTTTGCAGTAATTTCCGCTACGATATCGGTTGAGAAGGCCCATTGAATAAGACTTGAAGAGGCTTCTTCTGCATATCCCTTTTTCCGTTCCTCTTTTATGATTCCATAACCAAGATCAATATTTTGTTTAGCTGGATCAAAACCCTTAAAACCGGCATCCCCAATTATTTCTAAAGTATCTCGTTTGATGATTATCCAAGATTCGAATCCACTAGGAGATTTCACTTTACGTAAATTATCAATTATTTTAGGTAGAGTTTCCATGACATCATCGTCAGGCCAACCTTTACCTTTTTGTAGTCCAGAAATCGCTAAATCGCTAAAGTCATTTTTTAAGATATTCTCACAGATTCTTGTCGTAAAGGGAATAAGAATTAATCGTTCCGTGACAAGTTGGTCAATCGCTAACTGATTTATTTCCAAAGTATTAATTCCTTATTAAATATGGTTTGAAATTGAAGTCTTTAATTTTAATGTTTGTTCATTGTCCAGATTAATGCCTTTTCTTTTGTAGCTCGAAAGATCGTGTTGTGTTTTTCCTTTGGTTCATCGGAGTAATTCCACTTTAGTTGCGGTAGATTCTTTTCGGATAAAGCTTGAGCTAATAGTTTGGTATTAGATGAGATATTCTTTTCGTTCGACCCCGCAAACCAAAATCGTTTCTCACCAGATGGGAATTTTGATAAATGTTCTTGTGATTTCTTTACCAAATCGGAGTCATTCCACCAAAGTGACGGATCGAAAGCAATATAATAATCGAACAATTCGGGTTCTACCAGAAGTGTTTCTGTAACAAATAATCCAGCTAAAGATTCTCCGATAATTCCTTTTTCGGCTGTAATGCTATATTTCTTATTGATTTCAGGGATCAATTCTGTTTTGATGAAATCTCGAAAGTTTGCTGACTTTCCGACTAAAGGAGCAATTTCTTTGTCTTTTGCAACTTGCGTGGGACCTGTGAGATTTCTTCTTCGCTCCGTGTTTTCTATGCCGACTAAAATGGTAGAGGGAATTTGGTTAGTTGCAATTAATTTTGCAAGAGTATTCGCAAGGTGTGGAAAATCTTCTTTGACACCACCGTCAAGCATAAACAAAACCGGTAATGAATCTCCAGTAGTATAATTTAGTGGTGTCCAGATATTAATTACTCTTGTTTCACCAAGGATTTTTGATTGTAACTTCAGCGTCTGATGTAAAGGAACGGGATCTTCCGGTTGGGGATTAGTTCCACATCCTATTAATAAAATAATAAGTAGAAAATAATACGTAATTGATTTCATTTTGTGTTTTTTATAAAGTCAAATTTACCGATTTTTCTATGAAAAAAATGAAATTAATATCAATGGTGTTATCTGTAGTAAAATTTTCGTGAAAAATGGAGCTTATAATTTAATCCCTACTTTTTTGCTACGTATTATATCACTATTTCTCATTCTTTATACCTTGCTTAAAGCATGGTACTAATGATTTCTCTTTAATTAAATCTTGTTCATTTAGGAATTTGTATTTAACAATTTTTGACTAAAAAAGCTCCCGAAATAATTCGGAAGCTTTAGCTAAGATGTAAATCTTTATCGGTTTTAATTAGAATAGCTGCTTAGTTCTTCTTTTTTAGAATTAACCAGTTTGTATTCCAGATATTTAAATGAATCCCTAGGGATAATGGTTACCCACTTTTTGTATTTCAAAAACCACTTGGCTTGTATACTCATGAGACCTTTGGTCAAATAAGCTTCTACAAATGGGTGAACGTGCAGGAATATTTTTCCTTTTTCAACTTGAATGATGTTTCTAATAACTTCTTCCATTCTCTCTACCACCACAATTGGGGCAAGAATTTCACCATCGATATTCGGATTATCTTCTTTCGTTTTGATCACTTTCTCCGGGCGTGTTCTTTGTCTCGTCAGCTGGATTAAACCAAATTTACTCGGAGGTAAAATCTTATGTCTCGCTTTGTCGCGGTTCATTTCTTCTTTGAAATGGTCGTATAATTCTTTTCGGTGATCGGCATTGATCATGTCAATAAAATCGACTACAATAATTCCGCCCATATCTCGCAAACGAAGTTGACGTGCGATTTCTGTTGCAGCCATTATATTTACATGAAGTGCGTGTTCTTTGTTAGAAGCACCAGCGCCGGAAGATAAATTGTTTCCAGAGTTCACATCGATAACGTGCAACGCTTCTGTGTGCTCGATAACAAGATAAGCTCCTTTGGAACTTGGAATGTTTACATGTTTACCAAAACTCTGCTTCAGTTGTTTTTCTACGTTGTAATATTCCATTAATGGAATTGGTTTATCGTAGAATTGTACAATGTTTTTTCGTTCTGGTGCGATGACTTCAATATAATTACGCATGTCGTCAACCATCTGCTCATCATCACAGATAATAGAAACGAAGTCTGCATTAAAGTTATCACGTAAGATCGAAGAAGCTTTATCCTCTTCACTTAATACTTTGCTGGGAACTTTATTTTTCTGAAGGTTTTTGAAGGTAGTTTCCCACTTTTGAATCAGCTGATTCATGTCGTTATGGAGCTCAGCAACTTTTTTTCCTTCTGCCACAGTTCTTATGATAACACCGAAGCCTTCTGGCTTAATGCTTTCAATTAAAGTCTTTAAACGTTCCTTTTCTTCAGGATTACCGATCTTTTTTGAAATAGAAACACTTTTGTCGAAAGGTATTAATACTAAAAACCTCCCCGTAAGAGAAATCTGAGTGGAGATTCTTGGTCCTTTTGTAGAAATAGGTTCCTTCGTAATTTGTAGGATTACACTGTCGTCTTTAGCAAGAACTTTATCAACAGTTCCGTTTTTATTAATTTCTTTTTGAATTTCGAAATTCTTTAACGATGAATTTTGCTGTTTGTTGGTGACAGTATCGTGTAGAAATTTTTTGTAGGTTAAGAATTGCGGTCCTAAATCCTGATAATGCAGGAACGCGTCTTTTTCATAACCAATGCTTACAAATGCAGCATTAAGATTGGGTGCGAGCTTTTTTACTTTACCGATAAATAAATCGCCTACAACGAAATCGCTTTTATCCTCCTGCTCATGGAGCTCAAAAAGGCGACCGTCTTCAAGTAGGGCAATTTTTGATTGCTCATCTTCATGTGATATGATCAGTTCTTTCTTCATGTTAATGATAATAAATTAAAATATTAAGGATAGAAATTCTGAAAAAATCAATTCAATCGCTCAATTTTTTAATAGTTTCTGTGCTGTGTTATATCAATAATTACAAGTCTTCTATTGACTAATGAAGACTTGATGGTGGTTGATAACCTTGATAAAAACAAAAATATAGCTGATGAATTTTATACATATAAAAACACCAACTATATTGTTATATTGTAAATCGCAAACAGATTATTTTTTCTTGTGTCTATTTGCTCTTCTTCTTTTCTTTCTTTTGTGAGTTGCGACCTTATGTCTCTTTCTTTTCTTTCCGCTTGGCATAATTTAAATTTTTTAGTTTGTAACGTATATTCTTATTAGTTAATTATTTTACTGCTACTTTAGTTTTTACTTTCTCTACGAAGGTTTTCGAAGGTTTGAAAGCAGGTATGTTATGGGCAGGAATTTCAATTGCTGTATTTTTAGAAATATTTCTTCCTGTTTTTGCAGCTCTGGTTTTAATGATAAATGAACCGAAACCTCTTAGGTATACATTCTCTCCGCCGTACATTGATGTTCTGATCTCCTGCATAAAAGCCTCTATAACTTTCTGGGTTTCATTCTTTTCAGTTCCCAATTTATTTGAGATGGTGTTTACCAATTCTGCCTTTGTCATTTCCTTTTTTTATTTATATTTTTGGTGTGCAAATATAATAAGAATTTTTGAAAACAAAAAAACAAAATGCTGATTTTCTTCATGTTGGTAGGAAATTGCTGGATTGGTACAAAATCCATGGTAGAGACCTGCCATTCAGAAAAACCAACGACCCATATAAGATTTGGATTTGCGAAATTATTTTCCAGCAAACGAGAATTGAACAAGGTATCAATCACTACAATAATTTTATACAAAGATTCCCAAATGTTCATACTTTAGCGGAAGCAGAAACGGATGAAGTTTTATTGTATTGGAAAGGACTCGGTTATTATTCCCGGGCACTTAATATCCATAAAGCAGCCAATCAAATTATTGATGATTTTCAAGGAGTTTTTCCAGTGGATTACCTTGATATCATTCAGTTGAAAGGTGTGGGGAAATACACTGCAGCGGCTATCTCAAGCATTTGTTTTGGTAAAAAAATACCCGCCGTTGATGGTAATTTCTATCGGGTATTATCAAGGGTTTTTGCGGATGATTTTGATGTCTCAAAGTCAAAAGCATTTGAATACTTTTCAGAATTGGCTTTGAAAATGATGCCCGAAAAGGAAGCAGGGCATTTCAATGAAGCAATGATGGATTTAGGATCAGAAATTTGTAAACCCAGAAATCCACTTTGTGAAAGTTGTCCTTTAAATTTGGACTGTCTCGCCTATAATCTTGGTAAAATTCCAAATTTTCCAGTAAAAACTAAAAAGTTGAAGCCAACAGACTTGAATTTGCAATATTATTTTGTTGAATTTGACGGGCAATTTTTAATTAAACAAAGAAAAGATGATTTTATCTGGAAAAAATTATATGAGTTTCCGATTGAGATTCCGGAAGAGTTAGCACCTTTTATTAGTAACCAGAAAACAATCGCTCATAAATTGACGCATAAAAACCTATCTATTCAAATTAATCATGTTGTTTTGGAATCTAAAGAAATCTTCACCGAATTTTCCACAGAAAATAATTTCATGATCAGTAATGAAGAGGAAGCGCACCAAAAATCCTTTCCGAAACCATTAGAAAACTACCTCACTGATTATTTTATTACGAAGTAAAAGTATTTAGGAAACACAATTTTTAAATACTTGATTTATAGAATTTTGTGTGATTTTTATAAGTTCCATGGTGAAAAATTTATTGCAATAACTTAAATAAATATCAAATTGTAGATCTTAAGGATTTCTAAGTTAAGTTTTGACCTTTTCTAGTCTCAATTTTGATAAAAATTAACCTTACTAAGAATTTAAAACTAATTCGTATTTTTGCGCAATGTTTAAAAAACTCATTTTCACTTTTTTAGGATTTCTTCTACTTTCCTGTGCCGAGGACACTCAACCAAAACCGAGTGGCGAACTGCGTTTAGAATATCCAGTGGCTAAATACCAGAGTTTTACATCACCCTGTAATTTTACTTTCGAGTATTCTGATTTTGCGAAGATCAGGGATGCGAAAAATCCATGTTGGTATTATATAGAGTATCCACAGATGAAAGCAAAAGTTTTCATTACCTATTTTCCGATTAAAAGTGATTTTGCCCTGCACGTAAAAGAATCAGAGAAGATGGTATATGAACATACGATAAAAGCAACATCGATTGATACCAAATCCTTTAGTTATCCTGAACGTAAAGTTTTTGGTAATTTTTATGAATTAAAAGGACCTACTGCTTCCAATCTGCAGTTTTTTGTCACCGATTCTACCCGTCATTATATGACCGCGAATTTATATTTCAATTCCCGGCCGAAACCGGATTCCTTGGCACCGGCTATTGATTATATTAAAAAGGATTTGCTTCATATGATCGATACTTTTCAATGGAAGTAGATTTCCAAAAAATTAAATTAAAACGTACTCTTTAAAATAAATAGATATGAAATTATTAGTTGTGGGTTCAGTTGCATTTGATGCTATTGAAACACCATTCGGAAAAACAGATAAAATCTTAGGTGGAGCAGCTACCTACATCAGTTTAGCTTCTTCAGTTCTTGGTGTTCAGTCAGGAATCGTTTCTGTAGTTGGTGGTGATTTTCCACAGGCAGATTTAGATATGCTTTCCGGCAGAGGAGTGAATATAGAAGGGATCGAAATTGTTAAGGAAGGGAAAACTTTTTTCTGGAGTGGTAAGTATCATAACGATTTAAATTCCAGAGATACTTTGGTTACAGAAGTAAATGTTTTAGAAAACTTCGATCCGAAAATTCCAGAATCAATGCAGGATGCAGAAATTTTGCTATTAGGAAATCTTCACCCTGGAGTTCAGCTTTCTGTTTTAGAGAAAATGAAGAACCGTCCGAAGTTAGTTATTTTGGACACTATGAATTTTTGGATGGATTCGGCCCTGGATATCTTGTTGCAAATGATTTCAAAAACAGATGTGATCTCTATTAATGATGAAGAAGCCAGACAACTTTCTGGTGAATATTCATTGGTGAAAGCTGCTCAGAAAATTCATGCGATGGGTCCAAAATTCGTGATCATCAAAAAAGGAGAGCACGGTGCCTTATTATTCCATGAAGGAAAAATATTTGCTATTCCAGCGTTACCACTGGAAGAGGTGTTCGACCCGACTGGAGCTGGAGATACTTTTGCTGGTGGTTTTGCAGCTTATTTAGCAAAAAAAGGAGCATTTACCTTCGAAAATATGAAAGCAGCTTTGATCGTAGGATCTGCGATGGCCTCATTTACGGTGGAAAAATTTGGAACCGAAAGATTGGAAGAAGTGAAAGAAAGTGACATGATGGAAAGAATCAACAGCTTTAAAGAATTAACCACTTTCGAAGTTGAGGTTTAACTTAAGCTGGGATACAGAATCAGAATTACTTATAAATTAGATACATCATTAAATATATGATCGATAGAAATATGAAAAAATTACTCGTTGTTCTAATGTTGGTAGGGTATAGCAGTATCATGTCCGCACAGTATATGATTGTGGGCAAAGACAGTATATCCCTAAGCCAGTTCAAGAAAGATTATAAATATGGATTAGAAAACTCTGGGGTTGATAATACGATCACTACCGCCCAGAATTTCTTATTATTTCAACAATTCGCCGAAGAGAAAAAAGCAGATACGCTGACTTCTTTTCGTGAGAAAATGGCTAAAAAGGAGAGCGAACTTCGTGCAAAATATTTTTATCCTGCAAATGTGATAGATCCGGTATTGTCACAGTTTGTAAAAGACAATCAAACGGAAAAAGAAGTACAGATCTTCATTATTGATAAAACAGCGGATGATAAAACCAATTATCAGCAGGTTTATAATGACGTGAAATCGGGCAAAATTACGATGGAAGAAGCCATTTCTAAATATTCGAAAGGCAATCCAAAACCGGTGTATTTGAAACCTGGAAGTATTGATCATACGATGTATGCTGAAATAAAAAGTTTGCCTAATAATTCTTTTACAAAGTTATTTAATACCGCCTCCTATGTTGGTTTTGCGAAGGTTACCAACTCCCGTCCTAGTTTGGGATACGTGGTTTTTGGTACCATATCCTTTCCGAAAGATGAGAAATCGGACGCTTTGAAAGGAAATATTTATAAAGAATTGAAAGCAGGAAAATCTTTTCAGGAAGTCGCAAAATTATACGGAGCCAATGATCATGAAAAAAATAATGGTGGGGTGGTAATGGGTTCGCCAACTTTACCAGATGAAGTGTATGCACTTTTTAAAGGTCAAAAAGATGGTTATTATACGCCTGAACCAATACTATACAATGATCAGTATTTTGTATTTAATATTTATAATGTAGAGCCTTATGTTCTAAATGATAAGACAAAATCATTCTATCTGCGCGAAATGAATAATTCATTGTACGCGGAGTTGGTTCAAAATAAATTGGTAGAGTTTTTAAAGACAGATGCTAGTTATAAAGAATTTCCAGCCTTACAAAATATCAAAAAATCATATCAAAATTTTGCTGCAGCAAAGGATAGCGATGTTTTGTACCAATTCAAGAACGAAAAAATAACGGTTGGTGTGCTGAAGAAAATGATGGGTGATAAGAAAAGTGAAGCTGAAAAACTAACTCCGGAAGCTTGGGTAGAAATCATTAACGATGTGAATAATCTAGATGTTTTAAGAATTTACAACCAGAATTTCACACAGTTAAAAAATGTAAAACAGGAACTCAAAGATTTCCGAAAATCGATGTATTCAGATTTTATCTTCTCGAAATACCTGTCAGATGAAATTACTAAACATCCTGAATGGTTGACGGAATATTACAATAAAAATAAAAGCAAGTATATTTTAGATGAAAGAGCAGATGGGCGTGTAGCAATTATAGCAGACCGTAAGTTAAAAAAAGAAATTGCGAAAGATATTAAAGATCCAAAAAATTGGGATGCTTTAAAAACGAAATATGCCGGAAAAGCTGACGCAAAAAAACAAGCTATTGTAACTTTTGAGAATGGAGAAATGTCAAAAGATGCTGACGTATTTACCAAATATAAAGTTCCTTTTAAGAAAGGAGTACATCAAACAGAAATGGGTACAAAATCTTTAGTGATTGCTATTGATGAAATTTTGCCATCAAGACAAATGTCTCAAGAAGAAGCTGCTCAAGAATTGCAGAATGCCGTAACTGAAATAAAACTTAATGAGATTATTGCAGAACAAAAAGCGAAAACCTCAATTATTGTTCAGCCTGAGTTTATAAAAGATTTAGAAAAGAATTTTAAGAAATAATTATAATAAAATATGCAAGTTATTTCGATTAGAATGATAATTTTGCAGATTGTTAATAAATAAATATGAATAAGAACGTTAAGTTGACCTTACTCTTCACTTTTATCATGGTGCTTTTCGGGTTCCAGGCAAGTGCACAGACTCAATTGAAAGCAGGATCTTTAGTAGATGGAATTGCGGTTGTAGTAGGAGATGAGATTATTTTAGAATCCGATATCGAGGATCAGGCAAATTTTGCAAAACAGCAGGGTTCGAATGTAGCTAACAAATGTGAATTTGTAGAGAGCATTATCAATAATAAATTATTGATTTATGAAGCAAAAAGAGATACCCTTATTGAGAATCGCTCCGTTGCTATAAAAGAAACAGCCAACCAAAAATATGCGCAGATCTTAGGCCAGTTTCCAGATGAGAGAGAAATGCTTAAAACCTATAAATTCCGTACTTCTTATGAAATGAAGAATGCAATTGAAAAGATTGATAGCGATAACTATTACGGGCAAATGAAATATGGCCGGATCACAGACAAAGCTGATGTTACTCCTAATGAAGTAACTGATTTTTTTACTGAGTTCAAGACCCAGTTGCCAGAAGTAAAAGATGAAGTTTCACTATCTCAAATCTCTATGTTCCCTAAACTAACGGATGCACACAAAGATGAGATCATTGCCAAACTAAATAAAATAAAAAAAGATATCCTTGCAGGAGAATCTTTCGAAAGTCAAGCCAGAATCTATTCCGAAGATCCGGGTTCTGCCGCAAAAGGAGGTTTGTACACCGGTATTTCTAAAGGAAAAATGGTAAAATCTTTTGAAGCAGCAGCCTTGAATTTACAGGAAGGAGAAATTTCTGATCCTGTAGAGTCAGACTTTGGTTATCATTTAATTCAGTTGGTTAAAAAGAGTGGTAAACAGTATGATGCAAGACATATTTTGTTGAAAGCTGAACCTAATGCGGAGGAAATTGCTTCTGCAAAGAAAGAACTGGACAGCATCCGAACTTTAATAATGGATGGTAACATGACATTTAAAGAAGCTGCCTTCCGCTTTTCAGATGACAAACAAACCAAATTTAACGCTGGAATTCTTACTTCCCAAGATGGATCAGATAAAATTGAGAAATTGGATTTACCTCCTACCATCGGCTATCAGATTGCAGGCTTAAACAAAGGTGACATTACCGAGGTTTTTCAAGATGTAGCGCAACAGGATAGAAAGACCGTTACTTTACTGAAAATAGATGATGTAATCGCGGCACACCAACTGGATATTGCTACAGATTATAACAGAATTAAGCAAATGGCGCTTAACAAAAAGAAAAACGAAATGGTTGAGAAATGGGTAAAAGAGAAACTACCAAACGTATTTATCTCCATCAACGATCGTTATAAAGACTGTACTTTCAAAACCGACTGGCGTAAAACAGTTGAAGACAAATAAGACAGCAGCAGTCAATCTGCGTCTTGTATAAAACATAATCTCTGCCTCGGCGGAGATTTTTTTTGCTTCACCGATGATGGAAACTTGACAATTTAAATCAGGAGCAACAAGGTTTTCGCTTCTTACAAAACCCGTCCGGCTCTTCGTTGCAATTCCTCATTTCGGCGCTCTCCGCCACGGCGGATCGCACCTCATTCCGGGATTTTCACTGCGATCCGGGCTAGAAGTTCAGTCTGTTGTTTTATTGGAAAATTTAGTACCCTAGTATATTAACTAAGCTGAAATCTACACGAACATAAGTACAAAAAGTACAACACATAAAGAGTCCGTTTGATGATTTATAAAAAAAAATATATATCTTAGTGATTAGAAATAAGTCTTACGAATATCAGACAAATCCCTACCAAATACGTTGTATTTGTCTGACGAAGTAAGACATATAAACAAGTTGGGAAAAATCGCCCTTTGGGACGATTTTTCCCAACGGCCAGCTCGGCTTCGCCGACTGCCGGGAAACCATCGTTGCTTTCGCACGACGTTCTCCCAACAGTCGCCTTTGACGCATTCCGAAAAGAAGTTTACAACTTCTTTTCAGAACGACGACAAAGCCGAGCTGGCCGTTATCTACTATTTCAAAACCCAGCTATAACAATGAACCCAAGTCCCAAAACAGAAGTTGAATTAGAAAATTGGATGAAACTTAATTGTTACAATTTTGACAGTTATTCAATTAATGGAAATTTTATTTACGAGGGATTTGGAATTGAAAAAAATGGTTCTTTATATGTTTGGTACTACACTGAAAAGGGGAATAAAAATAATTTAGAAATATTCAGAACTGAAAGTGAAATAATAAAATATGCGTATGAAAAAATTAAATCGGACAAATGGGCTAAAACTCATTGTGTTGGATTTAATTATGACAAACAAAAAACGGACGAATTACTAAAAATTCTTACAGAAATGAAAATTGATTATCTACAAGACGAAATTCCTTTTAATAAAATTGCTTACCGAACTTTTGTTTTCGGTTGTGATATTAACAAAGTTATGGACTTACCAAAAAAATATATCGAAAGTCGAGATAATTAATAGAAACAGTAGATAACAAGGTATTTCTACAAGCGGGTATGAAGTTTTCATCGAAGATTTTCGGTTAATTAAGATTTTAGCAAGTAGAAAGATTTCGTATTTTTAGCCCGCCTGCAGAAATACCCGGCCGTTGGGAAAAATCGCCCTTTGGGACGATTTTTCCCAACGGCCAGCTCGGCTTCGCCGACTGTCGGGAAACCATCGTTGCTTTCGCACGACGTTCTCCCAACAGTCGCCTTTGACGCATTCCGAAAAGAAGTTTTCAACTTCTTTTCAGAACGACGACAAAGCCGAGCTGGCCGTTGTACGCTACTTTAAAAAATTACGCAAATGAAAGAAAGATTGAAATTCCACGATATTGTGAAAAGTGATTATGACTTGCAAAAAGAGAAATTAAATGATTTTATTGATTTTTCATTTGATGATGAACTAAAAAATTTAACTGGTCTAAATTATCTTCCATGGATTGGTAATAAGTTGCGTGAAAGAAGAACTTTAATAGTTGGTGAAAGCCTTTATCTCTGGAAAGAAAACAACAAAGATTTCCTAGAAATTCATAATGAAGCCATTTCAGAAATATTTTTAAGGAAAACAGTTTCTACTCAAGGTTTACTTTTAAATAAAGATAAAAAAACACATAATTTTTATCGTGGAATTGAACGTTTATTTTCAGGAAAAAAAGATATTACCGAAAATGAACGCTTTGATTTTTGGACGGGTATTATTTTTCATCAATTTGTCCAAGAACCGATGGATAATCATAAAACTCGTCCTACTCAACAACAATACAAAGTTGGAGCAGCGGTTTTAAAAAATATAATAAAGTTATTGAATATTGAATTATGTATATTTCTTGGATCAGACATATCAAAAGTAAATCTAATACGAGAAGTATACGGTAAGGAAAATTTTGCAATTAAAGATAGTGCAAACCCGAAAATTAAAATTGGAAATACTTTTGGTAGGAAAAGAATTGCAAAATATGATGACAGAGAGGTTGAATTTGTATTTGTAAGGCATCCAAGTGCTTTTTTTTCGTGGAAACTTTGGAATGAAAAAATGATAAAATGAAAAAAGCATCGTACAATCGAGTAGACGGCTCCGCTCATAATCGAACGGAGTACGCCTCTCACACCACCGTACGTACGGGTCTCGTATACGGCGGTTCGTATCTTGATGGGTTAAGTGATAGATGAAGTTCTAACATGGCGATGTATGCACGTTTCTTTAGCCTTGAAATAGTGATTGTTGTTCCTAAAATAGGACTTTGTGCGACTGCCCATCCTCCTTTCCGAGTTCGGCTATATGCATACGCAAGGCTTTGGTCGATTCCTAATCGAATGAGGTTTTTCCTCTTCCGTTCGGGCTTCTTCCAATCATGCCAAATGCAATACCGCAGTCGGTTTCTCAGCCATCCGTCAAAGCTGAGGAGTTTTCCTTTGATACTTGTTCCTCGAAAATAGTTTAACCATCCACGCTGAACTTCGTTAATCTTTTGGAGACGCTCATCAAAACTTATCGGAGCGGTTTTGCGGGTGAGGGATTTTAGTCGCTCTTTCAATCGTGTCCACGCTTTCTTACCTACTACCAATTGGTATTTTCCCTTGTCCCCTTTCTTATATGTAGATTCGAATCCGAATCCCAGTAGTTCAAATTGTACTGGCTTTCTAACGCCACTTTTCTCACCATTAATAGTGAGTTTGAGTTTCGTTTTCAAGTACTTTTCTATGGCTTTTAGCGTGGCAGTTGCATGGCTTTTATACTGGGTATAAATACTAAAATCATCTGCGTAACGTACAAATCGAAGTTTACGTTTTGTCAATTCTTTATCCAACTCGTTGAGCAGGATATTCGACAACAACGGACTTAAAGGTGAACCTTGCGGAACTCCTTTTCTTCGTTTGTGTAATTGACCATTGATTAGAATTGGAGCTCGTAACCATTTGCGGATTAAGCGCATGGTTATTGGGCATTTTACCTTTCGATAAAGTAAGTTCAGAAGAATGCAGTGGTCTACTTCATCAAAGAAGGTCTTTAGATCAATGTCTACAATAAATGGATAACCTTCATGGATATGCTCCAACGCTTTACCAACTGCTTGGCGGGCGTTTTTGTTGGGTCTGAATCCATAACTGTGAACACTAAATTCATTATCATAGTGTGGCATCAGAACTTGTGACACCGCTTGTTGTAACACTCTATCGGTTACTGTTGGTATTCCTAAAAGTCGGGTTTTACCATTTCCTTTAGGAATCTCTACTCCAAGAATGGGTTGAGGAAGATAACACCTCTCTTTTATGGAAGAATAAAGTCGTGTTTTCTCTTTCCGAAGATAATCAGATAGTTCTTGCACGTTCATTCCGTCCACGCCAGCACTGCCTTTATTCGCAATTACTTGCTCTAAGGCTCGTTGCATGTTGCGAGGATGTAATACTCTTTCAATCATTCTTGTTCTTTTACTTTAACCTGTTCCGCTTTCCCAAGGCTATTCCGTTTAACGGGAATTCCATTGTGAATTAAGAACCAAAATACGTTCAGTCCTTCCTTGGGTTGTGAGTCCTCCGATTTATTCATCGGCTCGTTGCTCCTAAGTACTATGACCTCTGCTGACTTCTTCGTTTTGCCAACTCGTGGCTACGAAGATCTCCCCAGGTAATGGCATCTTCTTTCACTCAATTCCTGCCGTATCTACATTTATGCACTTTTGTAATCTTAGGGCGTTACAATGATGTGCTTGCTTACCCATGCATAAATGCCTCCTATACGGTTCCTGTTCGTCAGTACCGAGTTTTGTAGTCTCGCTTCCTTCAGATGTAACCTCACGGTTACCACCCTTGCGACTTACTAATGGTTCAAGGCGTTACCCTCGCCCATAAGGGACTTGCACCCTCTAGATTAATTTCCTACTTTCGTAAGAGAAAGATGCCCATGCTGGGCACACACACGGTATTTCTACAAGCGGGTATGAAGTTTTCATCGAAGATTTTAGCGATTAATTAAGTTTTCAGCAAGTAGAAAGTTTTCGTATTTTTAGCCCGCCTGCAGAAATACCCAACCCGTTAGCAACCATTTTATTTAAAATCGCTATCAATGAAGCAAATTTTACTATTCTTATTATTTTCTCCCTTTTTTTTCTCACAAGAGAACAAAATATTATCAGAAGAAAATATTCAATTAAAAGAACAAATCACCTCAATGAAAAACTCGTTAGGTTCTTGTTTGTCTAATAGTGAAAAATCAATTAAAAATATTAATTTATTAATTGAAGAAATTAATAAAAGCAATGAATACATAAAATTACTTTTAAAGAATAACTCAGTAAATGATTCACTGAATGCCCTCGAACTAAATAGATTTAAGGCACTAAACACTAGAAAAAATATTGATATTAGGATAGATAGGAAACAAAGTTTTTTGTCCGAAGTCGAATTAGAAAATGACAGAAAACAAAACTATGCTGCAAGTGATAGAAAAATAAAACAGTTAAGTTCAATTAACTATTCGGCAAGAAATCACAAATATCGAAAATCAACAATTGAATTAACTTTTAATGATTTGCTAAGGTTTAGATACTCTAGTATTGAAGAGATAAAGAAATATTTATTAAAAAGAGGTTGGAGCCTAAAACAAAAAGAAGATAGAAATTTAGATGAAACAGTCTATGTTTTTAACAATAATAGCAAAGACACCGAGTTTGTTGCAAAAGTTGGAAATAAAATAAATAATTCCCGAAATGAAAAAGTAATATTTTATGATTTGTACACTCTAAATCGCTACAATTATGATTTACTCTTTACAGAATTAAATTCTTTGAAATGTTCTGTATATGATATAACGGATGATTATTCAGATTTGGAATATATGCACGGTGGTAAAGCATATAGTGGAGAAATAATATCTGTTAATTGGTCTGCTAAAAGTTTTGCTTGTGGTGATTTTCGCTTAACGACTGCTTCTATGGTCAATTCGGAAGTGATTTATTCATATTTATCTCAAGAAGAATATAAAAAATTATATAATGCAAATGATATTTTTCCCGCGTTCAAAATTAGTTTTACAAATTTATAATATTCCTAAAAACGTTTGCTAACAAAGTATTTCTACAAGCGGGTATGAAGTTTTCATCGAAGATTTTAGCGATTAATAAAGTTTTTAGCAAGTAGAAAGTTTTCGTATTTTTAACCCGCCTGCAGAAATACCCAACCGTTAGCAGCAAGCAACAGAAACTTAAAACTTATGGCATGGATTCCAATGTACTTAACAAAAAAAGATGTTCAAATTCTGAATGATTTATTAAATCAAGAAGAACAAATAGCTTTTTTGGTTTCTAATGGAAATAGAAAGTGGATAGCAAAAAATGAACATAATATTCTCGAAGAAATTGAAAGACAAAATTCAGATTTCGGTTTTGTAGAATATAAACTTTGGCATATTCCATCTGGTCCTTTACCTTTATTCGACCATATTAATTCAGGAAAAAAAATAGTTAATCCATTTGAAGGTTGGACTGAAATTACAAGCGGTGCTGATTTAGATGTGCCATATTTTGGCGCAGGTCATCCAGGAGTTATTTCTTTGGAAATAAAAATTAATAATGTTGGTGAGATTCCAATGTCAAGTTTTGGCTGGATTGGAAATCATTATAAAATTATTGGTAATGGAAGTGAAAAAGTTACAGAAAAATTTTGGTCTAAACTAAGAAGAACAATAAAGAATTTATCAAAACAAATACCGCGATGTAACCAATCTTCATGTAAAAATGAAGTATTTACTTTTGCAAACGCACTTAAAGAAATTGAGAATGGTTGTGAATGTGCGTTAAATCCTTAGTTAAATGCCAGCTGCTAACAGGCGTTTGGCAAGATTGCGAATTTTGTAGTAAATTCACGTTCACATTTCGCAAGAAATTTTATCTTTAACAGAAAATAATCAGTTCCGAAGTTCGCAACCTCGCCAAGCGCCGGAACGTTACCTGTAATTGTATAAAAATGACTTCCCAAAACCAAATTTCTATAATTTTTATTTTTTTAATTATTGTCAGTTGCAATAAAAAAAACGATGAATGGACTCAAACCAATTTTGACAAGAATATATCGCAAAATGATACTATAAAAATGATGAATAAATTATATGACCCCGACGAATTTTATAATGATTCTATTTCGGGAAATAAAAAAACATCGTTTATTACTTACGACAATGATTATAACAAAAATGTTTGCGAAGCAGAAATCATAAAAGATACATTAAATATTAGTATTGGGTTTTCAAGTGGATTTTCATCAAAAGGTTTCAGAATTTTATATCATGATAAAAAATATAAAATTGAACCATATTACGGAACGGATATTATTGCAGTTTTCGTAGATGATAACGGACAAGAGGTTTACGAAGAACCTCCAAAACATTATTTCAAGAATCAAAAACTAGTATTAAATAAAACAGACTATAAAAAAGGAGATAGTATTTATGGGTATGTTGATTTTTCATCTTTAGAGGTAAGAAAAGATCAAAACTTAAATCATAGTGGTAAAGGATATTTTAAAACTAAGATTGAGTAAAAAACAACTCCAGGTAACATCGTATTGGCAATAGTGCGGAGGGATCGCATGTTTAACTATTTGAGATATTACGAAGATTATTTTATAATAAGTAAGTTTCCGCGTTAAATCCGCACCATCGCCAATACGCAAAACGTTGGGAAAAATCGCCCTTTGGGACGATTTTTCCCAACGGCCAGCTCGGCTTCGCCGACTGTCGGGAAACCATCGTTGCTTTCGCACGACGTTCTCCCAACAGTCGCCTTTGACGCATTCCGAAAAGAAGCTTGCAACTTCTTTTCAGAACGACGACAAAGCCGAGCTGGCCGTTGTACAACATTTTATAAAAACCGCATTAAAAAGATAATATTTATGAAAAATCCTTTTCTGATTCTATTTTTAACAACTCAAACATTTACTTTATTTGGTCAACAAAAAGCAAACTATCCTGAACCTTTGTCAGGAATGAAAAGAGTTGACTTAATTTTACCAAAAATTGAAAATGAAAAAAACCATAAAGTGGAAATAAGATTTGGAATGAAATCTAAAACCTCTGAATGCTCTGAAAGTAATAGTTTTAGTTTTAACATTAAAAACTTAAAAAATGAATATGGAATTCAGCCTTCAAGATTTCCATATTACATTTTACCATCTCAAATTCCTATTGAAACATTAGAATTTTATAACGACAAAAATTGTGATAAAAATAAAATCGTTGAAAGAAAATTAATTAGTGACCAGAGCATCCAGACTGAATATCAAAGTTATTATCCTGTTCCGTTTTATATTCCCGAAAATTGGACTATTGAATACAAATTATGGAAAACAGACAATCAATATAAAACAATAAAGTAAATAAAACGTCGTACAACATATTCTATGACAAAAACCAAGCAAAAATTGAAAAAATTACGCGGCAAATTTGTGCAGATTGACAAAGTTTGATTCTCGTTGGATCACCGCAAAAATTCTGTAGACAATTTTGCATTTTATGTTGTTTAAAACCAACATCGTATGTTTTCCTTCCGATTTTTTTCGCGTGTAATATTCTTTAAGTTCAGGGTCGTATTTGATCGCAGTGAGCGACACCATATGCAGCAGCGATTTCATCTTTTTATCTGCCAGATGACTGACCCTCGTTTTTCCCTTGATGCTTGTTCCAGAGCTGTGTTCGAAAGGTGCAACGCCGGAATAACACGCAAATTTTCTTCCGTTTGTAAACGCTGTAAATCCTTTGGTAACCATCAAAAGATAGACTGAAGTGATCTCCCCAATTCCCGGAATACTTTTTAAAAGTTGTTGCTGTTTGTACAGCGTTTCATCTTCCCTAATTAGTTTTTTAATCCTGTCATCTAGCATTGAAAGCTGCTTTTTCAGGTATTTTACAGTTTGTCGGTTGATCGATTTTACACTTCCGAAAACTTCTTTGCTGAGGAACATTTCGTTTTCCATGGTTCTTTCAAAAACTTTAATGGCGGCGATGGTTTTTTCACGTTCAGCAAATACGATTTTAAGTTGCTGCAGATTCACTTCAGGAAGTACAGAAAGCGTTATTTTATCGGTATTTCGTTTGGCGTAAAAGGCAATTTCTTTGGCATCTACCTTATCGCTTTTGCCACGCGTAATTCCCAGGGAACGTTTTATTTCCAAAGCTGGAACCTGCGCGTAATCGAGTTCATTTTCGCTCAAAACTAAAGAGAGCAGGGAGGAATAAATACCGGTATTTTCGAAGACGAAAAGCATTTCTTCCAATTTGTGTCCGGTTTTTTTGAGATTTTTTAAAAATGAGTTTAGGGATTTTTCGGTGTTGAGAATCTGTCCTCTTTCAAGCTCTTGATCATCTGTTACCACACAATAATCTAGCGTTAATTTAGCCACATCAATTCCGAGGTAAGTTGTGTAATTTTTCATAATTTAGTTGGGTATTAAATTAAATGTTGAAATTCTTTAAAATCTTTATTAGATCTGGGTAATCTGGTATTCTATCTAAAGCTGTTTCAACCTTTTAAAACTAGGCAGAGGACTGATATGTTATTTGAGACTTCTACTCTCTAACGGTATTTCTAGTTCACCTCTGTCTTGTTTATTTAAAGGTATTAATTTTATGAATGTAAAGTAAAGACGGTATTTCTACAAGCGGGTATGAAGTTTTCATCGAAGATTTTAGCGATTAATTAAGTTTTCAGCAAGTAGAGAGATTTCGTATTTTTAGCCCGCCTGCAGAAATACCCAAACGTTACCTTCAAGCTAAACCCAGCCGCACATTTTAGCACTTTCGGTTTTTGTCGACACACAATTCCAACGCTCAAAAAACCAAAAGAGCTAAAATTTCCCACCGCAAGAATTGAATTTCAAATAATATTTATTACATTTGACCAATAATAGTCAAGTCTAAATTTGGTAAAATGACACTTGGACAGAAAATCAGGGAATTAAGAGAATCAAATGGAATGTTTCAAAGACAACTTGCTTCAATACTTGAAATCGGAGACGGTTTTTTAAGTAAAGTTGAAAGCGACCAGAAACCTTTAAAACGAGAACACTTAAAAACAATTAGCGAAACTTTCAATTGCTCATTTTCGGAATTGGAAGCTTTATGGATTGGTTCAAAGGTTTATGATATTGTAAAAGACGAAAAGGAAGGAATGAATGCTTTAAAAGTTGCAGAAGAACAAATGAAATACGAGAAGAAATAATAGATGAAATATCAACTATATAAAAAAGATAGAAAAGAAGTTGTTCCAGTTAAAGAAGCTGAACTTAATAAACTTGCGAAATCCAAACTCAAGGAGTTTTTTGAAAAAAGAATTGAATTGAGAATCCCAAATAGATTTATTGAAGCGTGGGATGAAGTTGCATTATTTCATTCAAAAGGAGATGTTGAGAAAGCTAACGCAATTCTATTTCCAAATGAGAAATCAGCTTTTGCTTTAAATAATGGATTAAATGATTTAACAGCCAAAGAATGGCTGCCAGAAACTATAACTGTGTTCAGTCAGAAAGGTTTAGGTGCAGGCAATAAGGATGCGCAAATTGAAAAACAGCATCCTGCACCTTTTTCGTTTCAAGACGTTGGTAGACTTATTCAATTCTTTTCTAAAGAAAATGATAAAGTTCTTGACCCTTTTTCTGGAGTTGCTTCAACTGTAAAAGCTTGTGCTTTCAATAATAGATTTGGTTACGGTATTGAATTAAATCCTAAATACCACGATTTAGGATTACAACGAATTGAATTGGAAGTTCCTGACGATTATCCATTAAAAACTAAACAAACTTTGATAAATGGAAATAGTCAGAAAGAAATTAAAAAGTTTAAAAAAAATGAAATAGATTTTATTGCGACAAGCCCACCATATTGGAACATTTTAGAAACTATTGACCATAAAGGAAAGGAAAGAATTGAAAATGATTTAGACCACAAGTATAGTGAGAATAATGAGGACTTGGCAAACATTGAGGATTATGACAAATTTTTATCAACACTTGCAAAATTTTTCAACGACTGTTCAAGACCATTAAAATCTGGAAAGTATATGTGCGTAATTGTAAGCGATTTTAGAAAAAAAGAGAAATACTATACTTTTCACGCTGATTTAGCGAATGAGTTGGAGAAAAAAGGAAATTTCGTTTTGAAAGGAATTAAAATATTGTATCAAAGACACAAAAGTATTTATCCTTACGGCTATCCTTTTTCATTCGTTCCAAATATGCACCATCAAAACGTTTTAATATTTCAAAATATCAAGAAAGATGATTGAGACTAACAAAATACATTACGGAGACTGCATTAAGCAAATGCAGAAATTAGAAAATGAATCAATTGATTTAATAATAGCTGACCCACCTTACAATCTCAACAAGGATTTTGGAAATTCATCAGATAATTGGGATGATGTAGATGGATGGATAAAGTGGTCAAAAAAATGGCTTGATGTTGCAATCACGAAATTAAAACCAACTGGTTCAATTTTCATTTATGGCATCCACCATTATTTATGTCATCTTCAAGTATATCTATATCAGAAAGATTTAAAATACAGAAGGCAAATAATTTGGCATTATGAAAATAGTTTTTCAGGTTATAAAAATTCGCCTTCGGCAAATTATGAACCTATACTTTGGTTTTCAAAAACTGATGATTATACTTATCATCAAATAAGAGAGCCATATAAAAGCAAGGAAAGATTAAAAAACAAAATAACCAAAAATGGTAAAGTTTGGACACCAAACCCTGATGGAAAACACGCTGGAGATGTTTGGAATATTCCTGTATTAGCAGGTAAAAGATTTGCAAATGAAAAAGTTGACCATCCAACTCAAAAACCATTGGCTATTTGCGATAGAATAATCAAACATTTTTCAAACGAGAATGATTTAGTATTAATTCCTTTTGGTGGTTCTGGTAGCGAATGCGTAAGTGCCGTAAAAAACCATAGGAACTTTATTGCTTTCGAAAAAAACAGAGACTACATTAAAATCGCAAATAATCGCTTGGAAGAATTAAATGTCGAGAATCAAATTGAGATAGAAATTAATACAAATGGTATATTAGCAGAAATTTAATCTCTGCTAATTCAATGAAAAACATACCACACCAATTCAATAATCTTGATAAGTATTTTGAGGCACTACAAACTGTCTTGCAGTTAATTGAGGAGGAAACACCTTTAAGAGATGAAAACCTTGGAGAACAACTTTTAAGGAATGGTGTGATTAATCCAGGTCGTGAAGGACTAACTATTGAAGAATATTTATTAGAACAAAGTGCAAAGACACCTTCAAATAGAGGTTATCATACGGCAGCAAGGGAAACTATTAAATTCTTTAAATTAATTGGGTTTTTAATTGTTTATGATAACAAATCAGGAGAACTTACACCAAGTGCGATTCAAATTTTGTCTATACCAGACGAAAATATTAGAAAAGAATTATGGAGGAACGCTTTTATTCAATTAGGTGTTGAGGGTACAGATGGAGAAATAAGTCATCCATATAGAATTTTACTAAAACTTGTTCAAGATAAATCTGGAATAGAAACAAAAAAATTAATGCTGGCTTTAGAAGCTGAAAATGATTCAATTGAAGAATACGAGAGAATAATTGAACTTTCCGAATTGTCATTGGAAGAAATTCTTGAATCTACAGGAACTTCTGTATCAATGGCTAGAAATGCTGTTAAAATTCTTCCTGGAATTGCAGAACAATTAGGAGATATTGTTAGAAGAGGAAACAATGCTTTTCCAATAGGTAGAATTGTTATTACAGAGGATGAAATTTCCACAGAAATTCCACCTGATGCAACAAATGCAGAAGGAGTTCTCTATTCACAATTTAGACCTGTGACTTCAGGTACAATTGCTGTCGACCCAATTTTTAATACAATTTCTACAGTTAGTATAGATTATACAGAATCGATTAGAATTCGTCAGCAACGTTTGGCAGAACATCAAGAAATCGTAAGACAACTTGGACTGTTCTGCGAAGAAAGAGCATTTGAACTTTATGAAGGAAAGTTTGATTGTTTGTCGACAATGGAAGAAACAGCTTTAGTTTTTGAAATTAAAACTATTTTAAGTTCAATGTCTGACCAAGAAAAACAAACTATTAAAGGAGTTGGACAGCTTAAATACTATAAGTTTTCAATCGTAAACCGGCAAATGGAATACGAGGACATTAAAGAATTTTTGGTCTACTCTCAAAAGCCACAAGTCAGTTTAATTGAATTTTGTACTTCCGAAAATATTAAAGTTGTGTGGTTAGAAGAAGGAACATTCAAAATTTATGATTCTGTTTCGAATCAAGATATTGATTTTGAACCATTGGATTTTGTGTAAAAAGCCAACGCTAAAAGCCATACACATTTGCAATTCGCGCCAGCCAACACACAAGCCAAAAATTGCAAAAGAGTATGTCTTTGCCAACGCTGAAAACCAAGCTGAACGGAAAAAAGCCAGCAGGTAACAATGTGTATAAACAATAGCGGGTTTAGTGCAAAATTGAAAAGAAATGAATATTAATAAAGGTAAGTGTTTAACCGAAAAGTTAGTGGGTTTTAATCCGCTACTGCTCATACACTAGACCGTTGGGAAAAATCGCCCTTTGGGACGATTTTTCCCAACGGCCAGCTCGGCTTCGCCGACTGTCGGGAAACCATCGTTGCTTTCGCACGACGTTCTCCCAACAGTCGCCTTTGACGCATTCCGAAAAGAAGTTTGCAACTTCTTTTCAGAACGACGACAAAGCCGAGCTGGCCGTTAGCAGAAATAGTTTCCAAACACTCTTCACAATATGAAACAAACGATTCTAATCTTAATTTTTAGTGTAATATCTACATTTTCATTTGCACAGATTAATACTGAACTAATTAAAAAAAATGTTACTGAAAACCCTAAAGAAAATTTTTATAAACTTTTAGAGATTTTCAAATCAAATCCTTCTGAATTAACGCAAGATCAACTAAATCAACTTTACTACGGAAGTAAATTTGTGAAAATTGATTATACAATTGGAAGCTACAATAGTGAATCAGGAACATTTTGGAAACCTGCTCACAGAAAATTATCTAAAAGTAAGGCAGAAAAAATCGTGAAAGAGGCACAATTAAAATATTTAAAAAATCCTCTTAATAAAAATCTGTTAGATGATATGGTTAATATTTACAGCGCATTAAATGAAAATCAAAAAGCAGACTTATGTTCCAAACAAAAAGAGTTAATAATACAAACTATAAAAAAAAGTGGAGACGGAAAAAGTGAGGAAACGGCGATTTGTGTTTTAACGGCAGGAGAAGTTTTACAACAACTTGAAAAATTAATACAATCAGGACCAAGAGCACAATTTGACCAAAAAATGAAACAACTTTCTGATGGAAGCGTATTAACAATTTATAAGATTGGAGATAGAGAAGTATTTGTAAAATTAGTCGGGGGATTTTTTCTGTAAAAAACTACTTCTGCTAACATTATGCCGAATAGAAAAAAGGCCTAACACGTAAAAATGTTAGGCCTTTTTGCTATTCGGTGTTCAGCGACGCCACTCATTTTTCATAGGTGGTTTTGTAGGTTTGGGCGTTCTTTAATTTGTAGAATTAAACCGTTTTAATGCATTAAAGTGCTCTGTTTCCAGCAGTTTACTTTGCGTTTTAAACAAAAATCCCCCTACCCAAAATAAGAGATTTTGGGGAAAATTCGGTTGGCTTTTTACTCGGGTTTTGTTACACTTTTTAATGGTTACGGGGGATTTTCTTTGGTGAACCTCGGTTTTGTAATTTGGCAGCATTTACTAGATGAACACCCTGTTTTGCGACATTTACGTAAGTTGCAACCCATTCCAGCGCTCCAATTTTGCAAATACTGCATTTGGTAATATCAATGCCGTATTTCATGGCTGCCAAAACCGAAACCGGAAGTTCTACTTTGGGTTTGGGAGCCGCTATTTTCAATTGTGCACAAATACTTTCCAGCCGTTTTGTTTTGTTTTGTTTTGATGACTCAAAAATCCGCTGTGCCGAATCTTCACAAAACCTTTGGGCAGGATATGTTGCTCAAATCTTCGTAAAAACTCTGCATGGCTCAAAGTTATTAGTTTTTGTTGATTTTTGTCCCGATAATCTTTGTACTTAAAGGTGATTTCGGTGTCGCTGATTTTAGTGATTCTATACGTGCTGATCGCCACTTTGTGCGTGTACCTTCCCAAATATTCCACAATCTGTTCGGGACCTGCAAAAGGTGCTTTGGCGTAAACATTCCATTTGATGAATTGCACTTCATCAATCGTTTTGTCGAACTCTTTTTCGTTGTTTATTTTTAGATTTTCACTCGTTTTTAAGGCCTTTAATTGCGCCAAAAAATAACCTTTGAAGATCTTTTCCATCGCTCTTCTGGGAAAAAGAAAATTACCTTTTTCTCTTTTTTGAGTGATCCATTTTCCCTCTTTTGAAAGTCCACCACCCGTTACAATACAATGAACATGAGGATGAAAAGTTAAATCCTGCCCATTGGTATGCAAAACACTGATGATTCCAGGTATTCCTCCCAAATATTTTTCATCCTTTCCAAGGGTTTTCAAAGTGTAAGTACCTGCCTCAAAAAGCAATTTGAAAACCGCTTTCCGATTCCCCATCGCCAGACTTCTCAACTGCTGAGGAATGGTAAAAACGATATGGAAATAAGCTGTCGGTAGCAATTCGCTCATCCTGTCTTGCAGCCACTGTTCGCGTTTCAAGCCTCCACAATTGGGGCAATGTCTGTTGCCGCAACTGTGAAATTGGTAATGTTGATGGTGACAATGATTACAGCCGTAAACATGCATTCCCAACCGAACCGTATGGCAATCTGACAATTTTTGCAGCACATTTTGACTGTATAAATTAAAGCGTTTCGCACTTGGATGATTGAAGATTTTACTTTGCAGTAACTGCTTAATTTGCGGTTGTTACATCATTTAATTTTTCCAAAGGAGAAACAATTCCGAGTTGGGTATGATGTTGCAAATGCAGATAAATCATCGTGGTTTCCAACTTGCTATGACCGAGCAAAGTCTTGATAACATGAATGTTATTGCCCTGATTAAGCAAGTGAGTCGCAAAGGAATGTCGCAGCGTATGCGCCGTAAATCGTCCACTTTGGAAACCCGCCTTTTGCATCGCACCATTCACCACCACTTGTAAACTGCGAACATGAAGTTGTTTTCGGGTCTGCGGACTGGTAAAAAAGTATTCTTTCGGACGATTTTCGACAATATAAAACGCGCGGAGTTGTTCCAATAAAGTCTGTGGCAACAAGGTAGAACGATCTTTTCCGCCTTTTCCTTGAATGACTTTAATTCGGCTGTTGCAACTATCGATGTCTTGGATTTTCAAATTACAAACCTCAGAAATCCGCAACCCACAACGATAAAGCAAGCCCACCACACAACGTTCTTTTAGATTGAGAGGTGCTTTAAATAGTTTTTCTACCTCCATTTCCGTCATGATGTTGGGCAAAATAAATTGCTTTTTGGGGTACAGATTACTCGGAACAATGTAATTGCTGGGCATTACTTTTTTAAAGAAAAAACTGCAAGATTGGGCTACACTTCGGCATTTGGCTCGACCGACTTTGTGATTTTCTTTAATAAAAATCAAATACTTTTCGATGTGTGCTTGGCGTAAATCTTCAACTTTGAGATCATTGTAATGCTTAAAAAGTAAAGTCAGTTCTTGGAGGTAACTCCGCACACTTCCCTTCCCATATTCTTGAATTTGCATCAATTGCAATGCTTTTTGCAACCAAAACTTTCCGCTATCATTCAGCGGTTTAATTGAAATCGAATTCCCTTTCATAATATAAATTTTTAAATGAAAGGTAAAGTTGAGATTTTACAATAAATAGACTATTTTTGAAAAGCAGTTACCGCTCACCGAAGGTGTTGCTTGAACATATTCTATGACAAAAACCAAACAAATCCCACAAAATTTACGCTGCAAATTTATGCAGATTGACAAAGTTTGATTCTCGTTGAATTACCGCAAATATTCTGTACACAATTTTGCATTTTATGTTGTTTAAAACCAGCATCGTGTGCTTTCCTTCCGCTTTTTTGCGCGTGTAGTAATCTTTCAGTTCAGGATCATATTTAATGCCAGTGAGTGAAACCATATGCAGCAACGATTTCATCTTTTTATCCGCCAGGTGACTGACTCTGGTTTTTCCCTTAATACTCGTTCTAGAGCTATATTTATTGAAATTTAAAAGTGGAAAAATTTTAAAATTTATTAAAGAATAATAAAATTCTGCTATCATTGGTAGCCGTTGCACAACCCTTCAATTATCCAATTACTCCAAAAAATGAGATAAGATCCAACACCTCTTTTAAAGTGATTTAAGAGAGGTTCTTTTTTAGCAAAGAGAATATTTCGATTTTTGGAATGGTTTAATTCATAGTGATAAAATTGCCAGAAATTTCCTTGGGGAAGATCCATCAGTTGGGCATTTCGATGGACTTTTTTGGTGATAAACTTTTAAATTCTTCTTGAGATTAGGTCAGTGCTGCTATCAAAACATGTTTGTTGGCATTTTTTATTCCTCAGGTATTCACCTGTATCATGTTGTGATAATTAATTTCTTATCCTACATCAATGTAACGGTTTTTAGTTTTCCCTTATTTTGCATGATATAAATGTTAACCTATAAATATATTACAATGATTTGGAAAATAGACAACGCTCATTCAGAAATTAACTTCAAAGTAAAGCATATGATGATTTCAACATTGACGGGTAATTTTGAAGATTTTGATGCAACGATCGATGCAAATGATGAAAGTTTCAAGAATGCTTCTTTTAAATTCAATGCAAAAATTAATTCAATCAACACTAAAAACAGAGATAGAGATGCCCACCTTAAATCTGATGAGTTTTTCAGTTCAGAAAAATATCCAGATATGAAATTTGTTTCTGACTCTTTTGACGGCCAAAAATTAATTGGAAATTTAACGATTAAAGATGTCACTAAAAGAGTAGAATTAGATGTAGAATTAAATGGTGTAGCTATTGATCCTTACGGACAAACCAAAGCAGGATTTGAATTAAACGGAGAAATCAGCAGAAAGGATTTTGATTTAACCTGGAATGCAGTTACAGAGGCAGGAAATGTTGTCGTTTCAGACAAAGTGAAATTAGTTATTGATGCACAATTTATTAAACAAGCCTAAAATTAAAATTATAGATTTTAGATTCTGTAATTTATCATAGCGAGCTAAAATGACTTTAATAAGGTTTAAAACAAAAACGGTTTGGGTTTATTCTCAAACCGTTTTTTATTTTTTAATTGATATCTTACAATCTTCAAGTTGCAGAATTTTATAAGATGTTATTTTTATATTTGCACCTTGAGTGCAATAATCCTAAATAACAAAACTATGGACCAGTTAAACAATCTTGAATCAACACTCTTAAATGGTTTAGTAGAAAAATATCCTTCTTTGAAATCTCATATTTCCTATCTTAAAGTGAAGGAAAGAATAATCACCAAAACCGGAATGCAGGTTGATTTTGAATATGTGAATGCCGAGGAAAACCTAGATTTTGAAGATGTCAACGCCTTGTTTAGCGGTGAAGAAAATATAGAAATAAAAACTTTAAAACATGGTTTAGGTTATGTTATCGATATCACTGATGGTAAAATTTTATATATCGAATTTACAACGTATGGTGAAAACTGGAACGGGAAATTGGGTGATTATAAAATTACAAAGAATAAGAGTTCATCAAAACCTTCGGTGTAGTAGATTAATCAAAAGTAGGTAAAAAGATGCATGCAGTAAGCATTTTGCTTTTTTTGTATTCTTTTGAAATTCTTTTTCTTCAATTATCTTTTGTTTCTTTTGCGGTTAAATATTAAAGATTTGCATTTTTAGACTATTTTACATTTCCAAGTCTTTCCGTTCCTATCTTAATTTTCTACTCCAACATTTTTTCCTCTTCATTGATTTAATTAAATTTACCACATGAGTAATTTTTTAGATTTTGGTGTAGCCAAAAAGTTGAAAGAAATGAATGATAAACAAAATAAAGTCACCAATCTTTTTCAAATAAAATATCCCATCATTCAAGGTGGCATGATTTGGCATTCTGGCTGGCGTTTGGCTTCTGCGGTGTCAAATAACGGCGGCTTAGGTTTAATTGGAGCGGGGAGTATGTATCCTGATATTTTACGCGAAAACATTCAGAAATGCAAAGCAGCCACGGACAAACCATTCGGTGTAAATGTGCCAATGCTTTATCCGAATTTAGATGAAGTGATTCAGATCATTTTGGAGGAAGGCGTGAAGATCATTTTCACTTCCGCCGGAAATCCGAAAACATATACGGAGGCTCTTCAGAAAGAAGGTTTAAAAGTCGGTCATGTTGTTTCCTCAACCAAATTTGCCATGAAATGCGAAGATGCCGGCGTTGATGTCATTGTCGCCGAAGGTTTCGAAGCTGGCGGCCATAACGGACGTGATGAAACAACAACGTTCTGTTTGATTCCTAATGTAAGACAACATATCTCAAAACCCTTAATTGCCGCGGGTGGAATTGCTTTGGGTTCTCAAATGAAAGCAGCCATGATTTTAGGCGCAGATGGAGTACAGATCGGATCTCGATTTGCCGCTACCACAGAAGCCAGTTCACACGACAGCTGGAAGAATACTATTCTCACTTTAAACGAAGGCGATACTCATTTAACTTTAAAAGAACTCGCACCCGTAAGAATGGTAAAAAATAAATTCTATTACGATTTAGAAAAGTTGTATGATCAAGGACGAAACGTAGAAGCCTTAAAAGAAAGTCTCGGTAGAGCACGTTCAAAACGGGGCATGTTCGAAGGCGATTTAGAAGAAGGCGAATTGGAAATAGGACAGGTCTCCGCTTTAATTCATGAAATTCTGTCTGTTGAAAAAGTATTTGAAAACCTATTGAAAGAATATCGGGAAGTAAATTCCTACGATCTATAAAAGAAAAAATTCCGTTTCGATATTGAAACGGAATTTTTTTTGATGACTATCTTTTGGCAACTGCCTGCTGATTTCTGTTTTGGAATTTCTTGACGATATATCCAATTGCAAGAGGTGCTACCCAAATCAAAAGTCTTTTAAAAATTGATCGTTTCATATTGTTTGTTTTCGAGATTTATTTGCAATTACTTTGCCAAATATGATTCAAATCAGATTTTACTCACATATTCTTTCGCTACATTTGTTTCATAGAATTATAAAAATGAGAATCGATCAATTGGTTTTTCTGAAATTATCCGAATTGTTTTTGGATCTCTTCTCATTAATTCTCTTCAAAAAATTTCTTCGAAAACCGACTTAACTTTATTTGTTTTTCTAACATGACCGAAGTGGATTCATCCTGAGTTCACCTAAAAAATTCTATTTAATTATTAAAACAAATATATGGTATCAAAAAGAGACAGCTGGGCAGAACCTTACAAAATAAAAATGGTCGAACTGCTTAAAATGACTACCGCAGATCAAAGGAAAAAAGCTTTACTGGAAGCTGGATTCAATACTTTTTTACTAAAATCCGAAGAGGTATACATTGATCTTTTAACGGACAGTGGCACCAACGCGATGAGCGATCAGCAGTGGAGTGGGATGATGCTTGGCGATGAAGCGTACGCGGGAAGTAAGAATTATTACCATTTGGAAGAAGCTGTGAAAGAAGTGTATGGTTACAAATATTTAGTACCAACACACCAAGGTCGTGGCGCAGAAAATATTCTTTCACAAATCATGATTAAGGCTGGAGATATTGTTCCCGGAAATATGTATTTCACCACGACCAGATTACATCAGGAATTGGCAGGCGGCGTTTTTCACGATGTGATTATTGACGAGGCTCATGATTCTGAATCTCAGTTTCCCTTCAAAGGAAATGTGGATTTAAACAAGGTGGAAAAATTAGTACAGGAATATGGAGCTGAAAAAATCGCTTATATCTGCGTTGCAGTAACCGTGAACTTAGCGGGTGGACAACCCGTGAGTATGGAAAATTTAAAAGCAGTGCGGAAATACACGCAGGAAAAAGGAATTAAGGTGATGCTTGATATGACCAGAATTGCTGAGAATGCTTATTTTATTCAGCAAAAGGAAGAAGGTTATCGTTTGAAAACAATCGCTGAAATCGTAAAAGAAATCTGTAGTTATACGGATGGTGCAACCTTTAGTGGTAAAAAAGATGCTTTGGTGAATATCGGAGGGTTCTTAGCTTTAAATGATTACGATATTTTCGAAGAAGCACGTAATCTCGTTGTCGTTTATGAAGGTCTTCATACGTACGGCGGTTTGGCTGGACGCGACATGGAGGCAATGTCGATTGGTATTTACGAAAGTGTACAAGAGGAACATATGAAAGCTAGAATTGGTCAGGTCTTTTATTTGGGCGATAAAATGAGAGAATTCGGTGTTCCCATCGTAACGCCAATTGGCGGACATGGTATTTTTGTTGATGCGAAACAATTTTTACCACATGTTTCCCAAGATGATTTTCCCGCACAAGCGTTGGCGGCAGAAATTTATCTGGATGCTGGAATCAGAACCATGGAAAGGGGAATTGTTTCCGCTGGTCGGAATTCCAAAGGTGAAAATTACCATCCAAAATTAGAGTTGGTTCGTTTTACGATTCCACGTCGGGTTTATACCCAAGCACACATGGATGTGATTGCAGAATCTACCGCCCGAGTTTACGAAAGAAGAAACCAGATCAAAGGTTTGAAAATGATTTACGAACCGAAATATCTGAGGTTCTTTCAAGCGAGATTTGAGCAACTTTAAATAAATGAAACCACCTTGAAAGAGGTGGTTTTTTCAGAAATCTCTTAGTCGATTAGACATTCTTCTTCATTTTTAAACTTTCATTCTCGAATGAAATTCCATCCCAGCCAAACTCGATAAAATTTCTGATATTCTGATGGTCATTTTCGTTTGGATTCCCCAAAACATCAGTTCTATAGAAATCTCCAAATAACGATAAAGTTTCCTCTTTCGATAAATGATTCAACTTTGCAAAACTGAACACTTTACAGGAACCATTGTTCTGATTGACTTCATTGATCGTATTTCCATTGTTGAATTTTGTCGGTGTGAAATCGAAATGTTCATCAATGTAACTGATGACTTCTTTAAAATCGATACTTTCGGGCTTGTTTTTTATTTGTTCTAAAATCATGCGATCTTTTTTACTATTTTTTGTATTTCTGCATCTAAGTTTTGCCAGCAGTTCTGACTCCAAATTCTTACATATTCAAATCCCGAATTCTGCAGGATCTTCGCTTTGTGTAAGTCTTCCAGATAACCCAGATTACCGTCGTACTTTTCTTTGCTCATGCATTCAACGATGATTGATTTTTGTTCAGGTTTTTCAATCAATAGATCCAGAATATATCCACCAAAATGATGGTTTTTAGAAATTGCTAAGTCCGGAAATCTATTTTGTAAATGATCGTGGATCTCATTAATGAACAGGTTGGTCTCATCATCCTTCTCAGCTGCAGCTTTATGTCCGAAAACATCCAGGACATTGAGGACTTCATTTCTTTGCGTTTCATTTTGATCACTCACTGTTTTGCAATACGCCAGATAAGCATAGAAAACCGCTTTTCTATTATTGGCACCTTCCTGTTCGATCGCATCTTTGTAACTCATAAAGAATTCTTCGGGAATCGAGTTGCAGATATAGATCTTTTCTTTGGCTCTGGTGATGATCACGTTCAACAATTTATAACCTTTGGAATGATTCACCGGCCCAAAACTCTGCACAAACTTCCCGCTTGGTTTTCGTCCATACGTCGTCGAAATAATAATAATATCTCTTTCATCACCCTGAATATTTTCGAGATTTTTAATGAAAAGTCCAGCTTCTTCCAAACCTTGAATCCTTTCTTTAAAAGCTTCGTTTTCTGGAAGGCCGGTTTTCTGAACGATCTTTCTTTTAATGTAATTTCTTTGCGTAATATTAAACGTCGCAATTCCTACCGATGGATATTTCCCCTTTTTATTAGGCTCAATCGTTTCTAATATTTCAATCACTTTCTCCGCTTCTTCCGCATTAATGTGATCATTAAAAATCCCGTTCACTTGAAAAAATTCGATCGGATTAATTCGGGATTGTGCCGGAAGTGGTTTTAGTCTGGAATTATAGAAAGCGTGATTAGAAAAATCAATTAAATACGGATGCCTGGATCGGTAGTGAAAATCAAGATGGTTCTTTTCAAAATTGTTTTCCATGGCGAAATCCAACAAAGATTCGATATTCAACATTGCATTTTTATAGGTGATCACATCGTTTTCTCCTTCCAATTCGTCCTCGTCTTCTATCGAACCGTCAAAAACTTTACTGAAATAGTTCGACGGCGGCATTTGATGTTCGTCTCCGGCGATGATGATATTTTTTCCTTTCAGCAAAGCCGGCAAATTATCTTCGAGTTTGAGCTGACTCGCCTCATCAAAAACCACATAATCAAAATATAAATTATTATTCTGAAAAAGATTGCTGCAAACATCCGGTGTTGTCAGAATGATCGGAAAGAAAGTGGTGAAAAGATCAATGTCTTTTTGGGCAATTTGTCGCAAAGTTAATCGCGTGTGGTTTATGCTGCTGCGCTTGTTATAAAGATTCGCAACCGTAATATCTTTATTGTTTTTCTCAAAATTTTTCACGCTTTCCTGTTGAGCAGTATTCCAGAATTGTTCGATGAAACTTTTCTGCGTGAAACCAAATATTTTTAATTTTTTAATAATTTCTGCGTATTGCTGCTCATTGAAATTGAGTTTTTGGTCAGCGTGATGTTTTAGCAAAAGGGGAAAATAAGCGGAAAGAAAAGAAGGTTTCCAGTTCTGAAGTGGATATAATTGATCCAATAAATTCTTTTGAAATGAAGATAAGTTTTCATAAAACGAAAACCAATTGTATTCTGCCAATAAAGGATTTTCAGCATGATTGCGGACTGCTGAATACTGATCTAAAATTAAAGTGATCAGGTCTTTCGTATTTTGATATGTATTTCCAATGACCGTATTTTTGATCCAATGGTCATTTAATACGGACTTCCTCAGGTTCTGAATTTTTTGTGAAATAGTTTCTGTCTGTCGGTCAGAAATAGTTGAATCAAAAAGATTCATAAAATCCAATGCTTGATAATTTTCGTCGATGTTGGATGAAAATTCCGCTTGTGCACTTTCAGCTTTCTGACGGTAACTAAGGATTTCATTTTTGTTGCTCCAAAGATTTCCCGAGATCTCAATGGAAGGGAAAAGAGGATTCAAACTGATTTCCTTGATCGATGAAGAGATTTCGATTAATTTTTTCTGGGTGTGAATTTTCTTTTTCTTGGCAGACGAGAAAAGCGCTCCCAGTTTGTAGAAGAAGCTCTCGATTACTTCTGGCAAAAACTCGTCAGAATTAGAATTTAAGGTCGAAGTAATAATTTCTGTTTCGTTGATTAAAGACGTAAGCTTCTGTAAATTTTGCGCAAATTCCTGTTTTTTCTTAGCAATATAGATTGGTTGAAAATCACGAATCAACGTTTGGATTTCGTTCCAGGAAGTTTGATAGCTTTGGAAAGAAGTAGCTAAATTTTGTAAACTGCTAAGGAAATTTTCCTGAATTAATTTCTCCGTATTCAGAAATGATAATTCAAGAAAAGGTTGATATTCCTGATAGAGTGGAGCACCAACATTCAATACCGTTTCAATTTCATTAAACTCTTCGGTCGAAAATGAAAAGGCTGCATTTTGTAAATCAACCGTTTCTTTAGAATTTTTAAACTCTAAAAGATTTCCCACAATTTCAGTCCAGTTTTTCTCTGGCAACAATTCTTTGTTGAGTAAATGGTGGACCGCATTTACATTTTCTTGATGATCGGTAATTTCCGCGATCTGGTCTATCAAAGATTGGGAAGAATACAATTGAATCGGTTTTTTAAAATCTGCAGGATCGATCGTGTTTCTTACCGCATTTACAACCAGTTTCCGATCAGAAATGCTGTCCTTGATCATCGTGCAATAACGCGCGTAACCCATTTTATGGAGCGCATTATAAAGAACTTCCAGCGCCGTTTGTTTCTCGCAAACCACGATGGTTTTCTGTTGGTTTTCCAAAGCATTCACCAAAACTGCCGTCAAAGTCTGACTTTTCCCAGTTCCCGGCGGACCTTGAATCAAAATTTTATTCTGACTTTTCAGCGATTCCAAAATTCCCTGTTGCGAAGGATCGGTTTCGATGGAAGTGATGGATTGAAATGGAACTTTTGACGGACCTTCTAAAGGTGTAAAGTTGCTTTTTAAAACCTCATAATCGTTAATGATATTCTGCTTTTGGACTTCAAAAATAGAAAAGATCCCTGATTTTATAATAAAAGCGTCGCCTTTCTTTGGAAGTAAAGTGTCGTAAACAGCTTTGGTTTTGATGGCCGGAATTTCCGCATAATTATTCATGATGAAATCCAGATTCTGCGTAACTTTTAACTGACTTAAAATGGTTTCGCAAATATTGAATAGTTCCGGCTTATCAATTTTACCATCCGACAGCATTTCGGCTGAGAGTTGGTTTAAAACAACTCCAGAATCCCCTTGCAAATGATTGATGAGCACTTCATTCAGGTAAATCGGATCATCTTCCGCCCGACTGATTTCCCAGGTATTCATTTCGTTGGTCGGCTTGATGTTGATCGACCAAATGAGTAGGGGAGAAGCCGAGATCTGGCCGTCTGAAACATCTTTCCTGATCAGTATCGGAAAACCAAATCCCAAAGAATTGACTCCTTTTTCAGAGTAAATAACTTCGTTCTGAAAAATAAGATTTTCTAATTTCCGAGATAGTTTCTCCTTTTTTTTATCCTGCTCTTCGTCCTCCAAATTTCGACTTCCACTAGAATTTTCTATTACTTCGTCTGGGTCTTCTTCCTCAAAAGAAAGACGTCGAACATCAGTCGGATTTTCATCTACCATTCGATCATGGATCGAAAATTTAAAGGAAACATTCTTTTGCGTCAGAAGGTCTACGATGAAATGTTCTGGTAAACTTTTATGGATTTCCGAAAGCTGCGCCAGATCCAACTTATACCGCGAATTTCCGGGAATAGCGTTGAGGTGAACACCTCGTCGGTTACCGGTTTTGAGTTTCTTTTGAAAAGCTTCGAATATTTCTGGGTTGAGGTTGAGCATTGGATTTTGTGGGAAAGTTATTTATTCTTTAAAAATAGGAAATTCCTTAGGCAAAGTAAGAATCTTTTCTGCAGTGAAACATTTATTATAATGATTATAAAAGCAAGTCGGGAAAGATGGTGTCAGCCTTACACAAACGCACTAAACCCCGTAATACTTCTACCAACAATCAAAGAATTAATTTCTTTCGTGCCTTCATAGGAATAAATGGCTTCGGCATCGGCAACAAATCTCGCCACATCATATTCCAGCAAGATCCCATTTCCACCCAGAACTTCACGCGCTCGGGAAACAATATCGCGGGTTCTCATGGTGCAGAAAACTTTGGCGAGCGAAGCGTGTTCGTCTTTTAAAATTCCTTCATCCTGCATTTCAGACAAACGGAAAACCATGGTTTGCATTGCTGTCAAATTAGAAAGCATTTCTACCAAATGTCCCTGAATCATCTGGAAAGAGGCGATGGGTTTCCCAAACTGTTCGCGGGTTTTAGTGTACGCCAAAGCACTTTCGTAAGCGCCTCTTGCGCAACCGGTCGCCATCCACGCCACGCCGGCTCTGGTCATGCGCAAGACATTTCCGGTGTCTTTGAAAGAGTTGGCGTGTTCTAATTTATTTTCATCAGTAATGAAACAGTCGGTCAAAGTGATCAAACCGTTTTGAACAATTCGGAGCGCCATTTTTCCTTTAATTTTTTCAACTTTAAAACCAGGATTGTCCTTTTCTAAGATAAAACCTTTCACTTCGCCATCATCTAAACTTCGGGCCCAAATAATAATAACATCTGCGAAAGTGGCGTTTCCGATCCATTTTTTCTGTCCGTTCAGAATATAACCTTCCGGTGTTTTTTTACAGGTCGTAGTTAAACCTCCCGCCGCGCCAGAACCAACTTCCGGTTCTGTCAAACCAAAAGCGCCGATCTTTTCAAATTTCTGCATTTGCGGCAACCATTTTTCTTTTTGTGCTTCAGAACCGCACATATAAATCGAGCCCATTGAAAGTCCCGACTGAACGCCAAAAAAAGTAGCGATCGAGGCGTCAACTTTGGCCATTTCCATCGCGAGAACGCCTTCCATTAAAAAAGGTAAACCCGGACAACCGTAACCTTCGTAAGTCACGCCGCAAACATTGAGTTCTTTAAATTTTTCAATGATCTCAAACGGAAATTCGTCGTGCAACCAATAATTATTGACCAAAGGTTTTACTTCCGTTTCCATAAAAGTCCGAACGCGCATTTGAATCTCTTTCTGTTCCGGCGTCAAAGTCTCGAACACATCGTAGAAATCGCCGTCAACAGGTGGCAAATCTTTTTTCTTTTTTTCCGGATCAATCGCACGCATCAGCATTTTGATCTGCTTATCATTCATTTTAGAAAAACCTTCCATCATTTTTGGGAGGTCTACTTTTCCGGATATTTTGGAGAGTTCATCAAGATCAATTGATTTAAATATTTCGATAGCGTTTCTGACTTTGGAAAAGATGTTGGACATATTTTTAATTTAAAAAAAAGATACGAAAAAAGTTTTGAAGAAATTTCTGGAATTATAAATTATAAAAAAAACTCCCAAATTACTTTGGGAGTTTCTATATAATCTCAGATCTTCTTAGTTCTGGTTATCTTCTTGACGTGGTCCGTTATTTTCCGGACGGTCATCTCTTCTTTGAGGTCTGTCGCCTTGTGGACGATCTTCTCTCGGTCTGTCGTTATTGTATTGAGGACGATCTCCCTGAGGACGATCTCCTTGTGGTCTCTCTTCACGAGCTGGTCTGTCCAACAAAACTTTTCTTGAAAGTTTCATTTTCTTACGATCATCGTAACCCATGAATTTCACTTCTACCATATCGCCTTCGTTGTAAGGAACTTTGTCCAGACGTTTCCATTCGATCTCTGAGATGTGAAGTAAACCTTCTGTTCCTTTTGCAATCGCTACGAATGCTCCGAAATCCATTACTTTAACCACTTTACCGTTGTACACGTTTCCAACTACAGGAACGAAACAGATCTCGTTGATCGCTGCAATCGTTGCATTGATATTTTCTCTGCTAACACCAGAAATTTCGATTCTACCGATTTCGCCAATTTCTTCAATCGCGATAACTGTTTCGAAATCTTTCTGCATTTGCTGAATGATTTTTCCTCCAGGTCCGATGATCGCTCCGATGAAATCTTTGGAGATTTCCAATACTTCCATTTTCGGTGCGTGTGGTTTCACATCTGTTCTTGGAGCGTCAAGAGTTTTCAATAATTCATTAAGAATATGCAATCTTCCGTCTTTCGCTTGAAGTAATGCTTTTTCCATAATGTCCATGGTAAGTCCTTCTACTTTAATGTCCATTTGACAAGCCGTGATTCCGTCTGCAGTTCCCGTTACTTTGAAGTCCATATCACCTAAGTGATCTTCGTCTCCTAAGATATCGGAAAGTACCGTGAATTTTCCTGATTTTGGATCAGTTACCAATCCCATTGCAATCCCGGAAACTGGTTTTGAAATTTGAACACCGGCATCCATCAATGCTAAAGTTCCAGCACAAACTGTCGCCATTGAAGACGAACCGTTTGATTCTAATATATCAGAAACGATACGGATGGTGTAAGGGTTTTCTGTAGGGATCATTTTCGCTAAAGCTCTTTGAGCCAAGTTTCCGTGACCTACTTCTCTTCTTGAAGTTCCTCTTAAAGGTCTTGCTTCACCCGTTGAGAACGGTGGGAAGTTATAGTGTAAGAAGAATTTTTGATCGTAGTTGATGGCAACCGTGTCCACCATGTTTGCATCTTTTACAGATCCTAAAGTTACTGCAGTCAATGACTGAGTTTCTCCACGTGTAAAGATTGCAGAACCGTGAGCTCCTGGTAAATAGTCAACCTCTGACCAGATCGGACGAATCGTTTCCGGAGTTCTTCCATCCAAACGGATTTTTTCGTTCAAAATCATCTGACGCATTGCTTCTTTTTCTACATCGTGGAAATAGATTTTTGCGAAAGGTTTTGCAACTTCTAATTCTTCTTCAGAATACTGAGTTAAGAATTCTTCTAAAATAGCCTGGAAGTTATCATGTCTTTCTTCTTTAGCAGAAGGAGTTTTTGCAACTTCGTACACTTTATCATAAGTTGCTGCCCAAACTTTTTCGCGAATTTCTTCGTTGTGATCTTCGTGCGTGTATTCTCTTTTTGGAAGAGATTTTCCAACTCTCTCCGCTAATCTTTCCTGAGCTGCTACCTGAACTTTAATTTCTTCGTGTGCGAATTTGATCGCTTCGATCATTTCCTGTTCAGAAATTTCTTCCATTTCACCTTCTACCATTACGATAGAATCTTTTGTTGCACCAACCATAATGTTCAAATCAGCTTTCGCTAAATTTTCCATACTTGGGTTAACAACAAGTTTACCGTCGATTCTCGCTACGGTAACTTCAGACATTGGTCCGTTGAAAGGGATATCGGTAATTGCAATTGCTGCAGAAGCAGCTAATCCTGCCAAAGATTCTGGCATACATTCTTTATCGTAAGAAATCAGGGAAATCATCACCTGAACTTCTGCATGGAAATCTGATGGGAAAAGTGGACGCAAAACACGGTCAACCAATCTCATTGTTAAAATTTCTTCGTCAGATGGTCTTGCTTCTCTTCTGAAAAAGTTTCCCGGAATTTTTCCTGCTGAATAAAATTTCTCTCTGTAATCTACTGTTAACGGTAAGAAGTCAACACCTGGTTTCGCATCTTTGCTGGCGACAACTGTTGCAAGAAGCATAGTGCCTCCCATTCTTACTACTACAGCGCCATTAGCTTGTTTCGCTAATTTTCCTGTTTCGATGGTGATTTCTCTACCATCGCTTAATTGAATTTTTTCAATAATTGCTTGTGGAGCATTCATAAAATTTGTTCGTCTTTGGCACTCCGTATTGAGTGCATTATAATTTAATTTATTTAAATTTTCGTGTGCAAAGATACGGAATTTTTATCGAGTATAAATAGGTATAGGGCCATCGTAAATAGGCTCTTCAGCTTAGCTGGTTAGATTAAAACTTGATATGAACTGAAAATATTCGAAAAAAAATTCGGTTTCTTTTTAATCTTGCATAAAATATCTTTCTATTGCTTTCTGATACTAACTGCGGGGTGTTGATTGAAGGTTCTTTAAGATTTTTTAATTTTTTAATTACAAGATGATAAAAATCATTTCGGCATAAATTTGGATATTAACGTTAACATAAAATAATTATAAACATTAAAAATTTAACATTATGGGAATTCTATGGACATTGATTATCGGTGCAATTGCAGGTTGGTTAGGATCACAAATATTTAAAGGCGGAAGTCTTGGATTAATAGGGAATATCGTTGTAGGTATTGTCGGTGGTTTTATCGGATATTGGTTGCTGGGAGGCAGACTGGGTGAAGGCGTAGTTGGTGAAATCCTAACCGGTACTGTTGGTGCTATTGTATTATTAGCAATTGTAAACTTATTCACCAGAGGAAAAGTATAGTTAAAGAATATTCTTTAATAGAAGAGAAGTGATTCAAATATGAATTGCTTCTTTTTTGTTTTTAATCTTTCAGGAAGGATAAAAAAAAGCAACTCGATTAGGAGTTGCTTTAATTTTTTTGTCTGAATTGAAATTATTTTCTTATTCCTAGCTCAGCAATAATAGCTCTGTATCGATTAATTTCTTTTTTCTTAAGATAATCTAATAGTGCTTTTCTCTTACCTACTAAAAGTACCAAAGAACGCTCAGTTGCATAATCTTTGTGATTCTTTTTCAGATGATTTGAAAGGTGATTAATTCTAAAAGTGAAAAGGGCAATCTGTCCTTCTGCGCTTCCTGTGTCTGCATCAGACTTTCCATGTTTTGCGAAGATCTCTTTCTTCGTGTCAGTTGTTAAGTACATTCCAATATTATTTTAATGATTATTATGTAACGGCTGCAAAAGTACGATTTATTTTTGAATTGTGAAAACAGTTTTGAAGGTTGTTAATTAAACCTCTACCAGAAATGTTAAGATTATCATAAATTTATATTGCGTATCTACCTTCATGGCAGTATCTTTGCACTACACAAGCTCATGAAAAATCTTTACTTTGTCAAAAATACATTTACCGTACTATTTCTGTTAACAGGTTATTATACAGTACTGGCTCAAAGTGTGTCGGAGACTAAAGGCCGCAAGATTTCTAAGGTACTTTATTTTAACCCGGAAGTCTTTCCGGATATCAATGAAATTAAGGAACCTACTTACACCGCTTTTTTTAGTGCTTTATCTGATGAACTAAGTAATTCTAAAAATACTGAGTTGTTAAGAGTTGACTATAATATTCCATTTGACACCGTAGAAAAAGCATTAATTTTAGAATTTTGCATAAATAACAATGCGCAGTTTGCGGTAGTTCCAAAAGTTAAATATTTTAAAGTTGGTTTTGGAAAATACGTTTTCTCTAATCAAGTGATTATTAGCATGAAAATATTTAATGCTACTGGTGATTTACTGGCGGAAACTTCGTATGATACTTATAGAAAAAAAGGAAGAATGTTGGGTTCTGCAGAGAATTCAATTAAAATTGGGACTTTTGGTGCGCTGAAAGCTTTAAATAAAATTCTAAGAAAAAAGTACCGCTCTGGGTATACAACAGTAAACGAATATGAAATGTTCCCCGCTGAACAATTTTCGTTTATTGCAAATTAGCTTCCGATTTTTGTAGTCAATCTTTCTGCCAAATCTTCAATATCGTCTTTGCGAGCCAGGAGTTCGAGCCAACTGTTTGGAATGGTATCAAAACCATAAAGTAACCCGGCTAATCCGCCTGCTATTGCAGCAGTTGTGTCGGTATCTTCTCCTAAGTTTACGGCCTTTAAAGTTGAATCTTTATAATTATCAGTCGTCAATAAACACCAAATGCTGGCCTCTAAAGAATGAAGAACATAACCGCTGCTCGAAATTGCATTTTTTTCTAATTCTGAAACGTCCTCTTTTAAAAGTCGGTCAAATAAAGCTATTTCATGCGGATTGATAGAAAGTGAATTTAAAAAATCCGGGATTTGGGTTTGTAGTTTTTTATAGATCTCAAATTTGTTTCTTCCTAATAAAATCTCTTTTGCAAATTCAAGATAATAAAAACAGGAAATCACCGATCGAATATGTCCGTGAGTGATTGAAGAAACTTTTTTCGTGATTTCATACCGTTCAGAAATCGGCAAATCTTTGATGTGGAACAGCAGTGGTAAAATACGCATTAAAGAACCATTTCCGTTGGATGAAGGATGAATGCTCCCAGCAAATTCTGGTTGTTCTCCCCGAGCAAGTCGGTTTATGGCTTCTCTGGTCGCAATACCAATATCGAAAACTTCACCACGCGCTGCCCAAAAATTTTCGTGATACCATTTCACAAAATTTTCTCCAATTCGGGTGAGATCGAAATCGTGAGTTAAAGCTTCTGCCAAACAAAAAGTCATGGAACTGTCATCTGAAAAAGTTCCGGGTGGCTGATTGTAAGTTCCGTAGCCAAACATTTCGGTAACTGGATTTTGGTCGAGATATTCGCGGCTTTTAAATTCCACCGGAACACCTAAGGCATCACCGATCGCCACACCAAATAAAGCGGATTTGATTTTGTACTGTAAATCTGTCATTACTAAGTCATTTTTTAGGGAGGTCATTCAATCTCAAATATAAAAATCTTCTCGCGATTTTTAAATTTTTTTTTATGTATATCCGTTTTTCATCATACTTCTGTAATGCTTGCTATCACAAGTCTATCGAACAGTTTATCTTCAAAATATCTCCGATTTAACTTATAAACAAACTCATTTAGATAAAGTTGAAGGTTTTTGCGTTTTATTTTGTGGTAATTTCCTAATAAATTCCTTTTCGCATTACTGATAAATATGTGAACCCAACGCAAAGTATCTTTTGTAGTTTCTTTCGAAGATTTTTCTGAAATATGAATTTCTACAAGTTGTGATATATCAACATATGACGTGCTTTGATCTGTAAAAACTATGCTGGATTCTGCCAAAGATTCTTTAATAGTCTCATTAATTCCCTCTGCTGTATGATCTTCTAATACTATTGCTTTAAAATATCTACAAGATTTCGATGTCTCTCCCGTTTCTATATTTTCTAATGGCGTAGATTCCGCCATCACTGCAACATTTTGCTTTCCAACTGCACCTCTTCCACGAATCCCTTTCTCTTGTTCCAGTTCTCTAGATTCAACTGTAAAATACCCTTCATCCATTTCAATCATGCCCTCTAAAGTGTATCTTTCATCTCGTTTTCCCATCGCTTTTCTCAATTTGTGCATCATGGCCCAAACTGGCTCATAGCGCTTCAAACCTAATTGCCTTTGCATTTCTTTAGCAGAAAATCCCTTTTTTGTTGCACTCATCAAAAACATCGCTTTATACCAAACTAGAAAGGACAAATTGGAATTCTCCATGATGGTTCCACTTCGTAATGAAGTTCGCTTTCTACAAGATTTACACTCGTAACTTAATCTGCTTTTAATCCAAAAAAAATCAGTTTTTCCGCACTTGCAGGAAACACCAATTTTGTCACGTTCTGCTTTGAAATGAAATATACAATCCTCTTCACTGCTAAACTCTACGCCAAAACTAAAAATATTCATCTCAATTATTTAATTATCAAACAAATATACGGAATTATGGGAAGTTACGGACATACATATTTTTTTTAAACGATTTTTAGAAAATCTTATAAGAAGAACAAGATCTTTATTCTATCCGCGATGGAAGCGACATTCCTGCCTTGGTGGGATAAAGCGGACAGCGGGTCTGAAAGTCGGAGAATCCCCGATGATTTGCTCCTTACTGTTCTTTTGGTCAACTGAAAAATTTATTCAGTGATTGCGTTAACAAGTTTGATGAAGATATTCATATTCTTTTCCGTTCCAAAAAATCAGGCCACCGCCCAGCTCAGTTTTGAGAATATTTATAGAAGGTTGATTGATGAATATCGGCGCAGTTTCTATAAGATCGCCCTGTTCGTCCGTATCGGTTCCTGTATTTTCTTTTTCGCGGTTTAATTTCCAGACATCGATATAAGACGGATCATCATCGAGCCCATTTTTTATTGTTTTACCGGCACCGACTATAAATATTTCATTTTTTCCACCGTGAATAATTGCAAAACCCACTTTTTTAGAACTGATCTCTTTAATCGGAAGTACAATATCTAAAATGCCGTCGCCATTAAAATCTTCTTCGAGATAAAAAGGATTTAATCTAATATCCAGTGAATATTTGTCTTTAATTTTATAATCAGTAATGACCTCGGTACTATTTACCCAATCAGGTAAACTTTCCAAGATCACATATTTTTCGTCGTTCGATTCTTCAGGATTATCTGTTGGAGCAATATTTTGCATTTTGATATTCTCCAGTGAAACTTTCGGCAGAGGTTTTGCCTCAATTACTTTTTTTTCAGAACTTTTATTGCAGGAAAATAGAAGGCTGAGCCAAATTAATGAAGGTAGTGCTAGCAAGCTTTTGACGTTAAAATTCATTTTTTGATGTTAATTAAGTTTAATATTTTTTTTAAATCGATATACCAACAAAAAAAATATTGAAATACCTACCGTAAGTCCACCAATGAGCAGCGAGCTGCAGCTGATGAGTAAGAAAATGGATAGCAGCAAAATTTTATTCATCGTTTTATGTTTGGTTGTTGATTCTGTAAATATAGGAGTTTTTAGACTTCTATAATCTTCTTCATGTGAAGTTAAATGAGGTTAAATTATTGAGACCATATTCGAAAATACTGTGAATAAAAACCTGCGCTATATTCTAGCCCCGAGCGAAGTGGAAATCCTTTTTTTTTATAAAAAAAGATTGCAACGAAGAGCGGGACCGAAATTTAAAAGGAGATATCATCTTGTTGCTCCCAAAAAACAAAATTTCAAATAATTGATTACTAATCTTATAAACGATACAAGCGGATACAAACGATATTAAGCGGTTCATTACCGACTAATTTTTGAAAGCTGGTGAACCTTTGCAACAGAGATTCGAGGAAGATCAGTGAGACTCGATTCTAATGTTTAATTATAAAATCTAAAGCCATGTCACTAAGAAACAAAATTACCTTAATCGGTAGAACAGGAAAAGAAGTCGAAATCGTACAGTTCGAAAACGGCAAATTAGCTAAAGTAAGTTTAGCAACAAGCGATCATTACACAAATGCCATGGGTGAAAAAGTGGAGGAAACGCAATGGCATAACCTAGTCTGCAATGGAAAGCTTGCCGATATTATGGAAAAGTATGTGGAAAAAGGTAAAGAAATCGCCGTAGAAGGGAAAGTAATTTACAGAACTTACGATGATAAGGATGGCACGAAACGTTATATCACAGAAATCCGAGTAATGGAAATTCTATTGCTTGGTGCTAAGTAGAGTTGGAGTGAGGCCGGATTTTATACCATGGAATCCGGCTTGTTTTTCTTTTTCAAATTAAAACTAAAAATACAATACCATGAAAGTTCAAATATTTAAAATAAGATTGTCAGACGAATTTATTTATACAGATCAAAAAGCGCTCGACCGTTTTTTACAGGAAAATAATATTCTGAAATACGAGACCGCTTTTGTAAAAGACGAAGAAAGTTATTGGTCGGTTGTTCTTTATTTCGAAGAATTGAAAATACAGGTTAACGAAGCAAAACCTGAAAGATACAGCGCAACTGAAGATGACCTCAGTCAGGATGAAGTAAAAATTATGGATTCGCTCAAATTATGGCGCTCCGAAAAAGCGAGAGAAAAAAGTCTTCCTGTTTACTTGATCGCGACCAACAAAGAATTGTTTTCTATTGCAAAATATAAACCTGCAAAAAAAGAAGAGTTGCTGGACATCAAAGGTTTCGGGAAATACAAGATCGAAAATTACGGTGAAGAGATCATTGAGATCTTAGAAACTGTTTAAAAACACCAAGTCCATATATTTTTATAAAAGTCGAAGAAGTTTTTCTTTGGCTTTTTGATCTGTAAATTGTTTATTGAAATTCTTTTTTTTGTTTTTATCTCACCGAATTTTCTATTTTTAGGGAATGGAAACTGGTATTAGAAAAATTCAAAAATCAGATAATGAATTGTTAGCAAAAATTATTCGCAGTTGCTTTCATGATTTTAAAGTTCCTACGCAAGGAACTGTTTATGAAGAGTCAGCGACAGATCATTTATACGAATTGTTTAGCGAAGAAAACTCAGCGTTGTTTGTAGCAGAAGTTGATGGTGAATTATGTGGTTGCTGTGGGATTTTCCCCACCGAAGGTTTATCAGAAAACTGTGCCGAACTCGTTAAGTTTTATATCCACAAAGATTTTCGAGGAAAAGGTTTAGGCAAAAAGTTAATGGAAGAAAGTATTGAGTTTGCAAAAATATCGGATTATGAATCCATTTATATAGAAAGTTTACCCGAGTTTTCAACAGCTGTTTCCATCTACGAAAAGCAGGGTTTTACTTACCTGAAAAAACCACTGGGCAATTCAGGACATAGCGGTTGCAACCTTTGGATGATCAAGCATCTTTAGTGATTTTAGATTAATAATTTTGTATTTTTGCAGACTTACGCAAGTATATTGCCAGTATAATTACTCACTACTTATTATTCATTACCAATAACTATGAAGCCCAGTTTAGCAAAAGGAACCAGAGATTTTTCTGCCGAAGAAGTGTACCGAAGAAAATTTATCACCAATATTTTACAGAAAAATTTTGAACTTTTTGGTTTCCAACCATTAGAAACACCGAGTTTCGAAAACCTTTCTACTTTAACCGGAAAATACGGCGAAGAAGGTGATCGGTTGATTTTTAAGATTCTAAATTCCGGTGATTATGCTTCCAAAACAAAAGACGAAGACTGGTCGGCTAAAAATTCGCAAAAACTGATTTCACAAATTTCTGAAAAGGCATTGCGCTACGACTTAACAGTTCCTTTCGCAAGATATGTTGCCATGAATCACGGACAAATGACTTTCCCTTTTAAACGTTATCAGATTCAACCGGTTTGGCGTGCTGATCGTCCGCAGAAAGGACGTTTTCGTGAGTTTTATCAGTGTGATGCCGATGTCGTTGGAAGTGTAAGTTTATGGCAGGAAGTCGAGTTGGTTCAATTATATGTAAAGTCGTTTGCGGAACTAAATGTGAAGGTGGTTCTTCATTTAAATAATAGAAAAATACTTTCTGGTTTAGCAGAATTTGCTGGAATTTCTGATCAATTAATTGACTTTACCGTTGCGCTTGACAAACTGGATAAAATTGGAAAAGAAGGAGTTGTTAAAGAACTTTTAGAAAAAAGCATCAATCAGGAATCGATCGATAAATTAGATTTTCTCTTTACGCAAAGTGAAAATGCTCTTGAGAATTTAGCACAATTAAAACAAAAATTCCAAGGAAATGAAATCGGAACGACTGGAGTAGAAGAGTTAGAGTTCGTCTTAACGAAATCTTTTGAACTCGGAATTTCCGAAGAAAGCTTAAAATTCGATATCACTTTAGCCAGAGGACTCGATTATTATACCGGCGCTATTTTCGAAGTGAAAGCCACAGATGTTGCCATGGGTTCCATTGGCGGTGGCGGTCGTTATGATAATTTAACCGAAGTTTTTGGAGTGAAAAATATTCCGGGAATTGGAGTTTCGTTTGGTCTGGACCGAATTTATTTGGTGATGGAAGAACTAGGATTATTTCCGGAGGATTCGGTGAAAACGGTGCAATATCTTTTTGCCAATTATGGAGAAAATGAATCTTTGGCCGCGATGAAAATTATCGGTCAACTTCGCGCGAAAGGAATTTCTGCAGAACTCTATCCTGAATCTGCAAAATTGAAAAAGCAGTTTACCTACGCCGAAAAGAAAGGAATTCCAAACTTGGTTTTCTATGGCGAGCAGGAAATTTCAGAAGGAAAAATTACCGTTAAGGATTTGAAAACCGGAGAACAAATTATTCAGACGACAGAAGAGTTTATAGCCTAACCATGAATTAACCTTGTCAAGGTTCAAAACCTTGACAAGGTTTAACGGTTTGATACTATCTTTGATAAGGGAAATAGAAGATTTTGCGAAGTCAAACAGCGTTGCGCGTTACAAACTACCAAATACATAATTTCACGAACTAAATTTTCGCGTTTTAATTTTTCATTGTTATTCGAACTGGATTTTTATTACAATTAACAACTCAAAAAAATGTGGTGGATTTACGCTTTACTTTCGGCTTTCTTTGCTGCACTAACCGCGATTTTTGCGAAAGTCGGCGTAGAAAATGTAAACTCGAATTTGGCGACTGCCATTAGAACAGTGGTTGTTTTGATCATGATTTGGATGATCGTTTTCTTCCGAAACGAATATAAAGCAATCGGCGAATTATCTTCCCGAAACTGGATTTTTCTAACCATCTCAGGATTCGCAACCGGACTTTCCTGGATCTTTTACTTTAAAGCATTACAAATGGGCGAAGTTTCAAAAGTTGCCGGAATCGATAAACTCAGTTTGGCTCTAACCATTATTTTTGCAGTCATATTTTTAGGCGAAACATTAACCTGGAAAACAGCCGTGGGCGCAGGTTTAATTATCGCCGGAACTTTATTTTTAATCTGGAAATAATGGAAAATTAATCTTCCCAGCCACAAAGTTCTTTATCTAACGTGTGTGATTTTTGAAGACTTACCTTGATGATTTGCGCTTTGCAATTAGACAATCCTCTGCAGTTTTTTAAATAATGGTATTTTTTGCCACCGCTGCTGTTGCAAAGATAAACATCGGTTTTTGTAACAAGAGTTCCTTGCCAATTTAATATAACCATCAAAAATAGGAGTAAAGATTTTTTCATGATAGTGAATTAAATTTCGGCGGTTTTATCAAATTTCTGCACTTTTAAGTTCTTGTGTAAAAATATAAATAATACGTCGGATTTGCGACCCAAATCGTCAACCCAAAATTTGTTTTTAAATTTCTATTTTTACATAAAACCGCTCATGGAAAACTATCTCGACATCAACCGAAAATTATGGAATGCAAAAGTAGATTCGCACCTCAAATCTGATTTCTATTTTGTAAATGAATTTATAAAAGGCCGAACTTCTTTAAACTCAATCGAACTTGATCTTTTAGGAAATATTAAAGATAAAAAAATCCTGCATTTGCAATGTCATTTCGGACAGGATTCTATTTCACTTTCCCGACTCGGCGCAAAAGTTACCGGAATCGATTTGTCAGATAAAGCCATCGAAGCCGCAAAAGATTTAGCAGCGAAATGTGGAACAGATACCGAATTTATTGTTTCAGATGTTTATGATTTACCAAATGTTCTGCATCAGAAATTCGAAATCATTTATACGACTTACGGAACAATTGGTTGGCTTCCCGATTTGCAGAAATGGGCAGAAGTAATTTCTCATTTTTTAAAACCCGGCGGCAAATTAATCTTCGTAGAATTTCATCCCGTCGTTTGGATGTACGATAATGACTTCACTTTTGTGCAATACAGTTATTTTAAAGACCAACAGATTATAGAAACCAACGAAGGAACTTACGCAGACCGAACCGCCGATGTGGCCAATGAAGAAGTCAGTTGGAATCATTCTCTGTCCGAAGTTTTGACCAGTCTGTTAGGGGAGAATTTGCAGCTGCAATCGTTTCAGGAATACAATTGGTCGCCGTATCCATGTTTCCGCCATATCGAAGAAATCGAAAAAGGAAAATATCAAATTCCTCAGTTTGGAAATAAAATACCACTTGTTTATTCTCTGGTGGCAGAGAAAAAATAAAGCCAAAATATTGCTTTTAAATCACAAAAATTTGTATCATTGCAAATCTGAAATTTACATCGTAAAATTCAGCACCCAAAATGGGGGATTAGCTCATCTGGCTAGAGCGTTTGACTGGCAGTCAAGAGGTGGTCGGTTCGATCCCGATATCCTCCACATAATAAAGATGAGTTATAGAAAATCTATAACTCATTTTCTTTTTAATAAAATCAATAGTCTTCTGGAAAAAAAATATCTAGTTTTTAAAAAAAATCATTATAAATTTTATAGAATCTTTATCATTATCTTAAATATTTACTACTCTATATTTTAATTTTAATTCATTTTTCTATCCCATTGGACAAAATAATAAGTTGATTAAAGAATTATTAAACATAAATGTAGACGAAGAGCTAAATGTTTCATTCATATTCCGAAGTTATTCTTTGCCTGCAGATACTAAGCGACCACCGCGTTACAAGAAATAATTTCGGCTTTTCAATATTTGATCGTTGATTTTATTTTGTAATTGACTTTGAAGATTTTGCACTTTTGTTATTTTTAACTATTTAGATTGCTTCGGCAATGTGTTTGATGCTGTAAATGTCCGTTGATCCTTCATTTTATTTAAGGTCTGTGAGTGTTTCTTTAATCATGTACATTCATCAAATTTATTTGAAATTAATTCTGAACAGAAGTGTCTAACAATGTTTTATATGATTAAATAGTTTCTCCATTTTTAATTGGAAGATATTTTGTCTGATAAATATCCCATAAAAAATTCCGTATTTTTGCAGAATTCCAAAAATTGAAATTTTGGAACATTACAATGAAAGACGAAAAAGAATATATTGAAGTTTACGGCGCACGTGAACATAATTTAAAAAATATCGATGTCAAGATTCCCCGCAATGAATTAGTTGTGATCACGGGACTTTCAGGCAGTGGTAAATCCTCCTTAGCGTTTGATACCATATTCGCCGAAGGACAAAGAAGATACATTGAAACGTTCTCTGCATACGCCAGACAGTTTTTGGGTGGTTTAGAAAGACCTGATGTTGATAAAATCGACGGCCTTTCACCAGTAATCGCCATCGAACAGAAAACAACTAATAAAAATCCAAGATCCACGGTTGGTACGGTGACTGAATTATATGACTTTTTGCGTTTACTTTTCGCTAGAGTTTCAGATGCCTATTCCTTAACCTCTGGACATCGACTGGTTAGTTATACCGAAGAACAGATTTTAGATGCGATCAAAAATAATTACAAGGGAGAAAAAGTGATGCTTTTAGCACCAGTTGTTCGCTCCAGAAAAGGTCATTACCATGAGCTTTTTGTCCAAATGGCCAAGAAAGGTTACGGACAGGCAAGAATTGATGGAGAGATCAAGGATATCGAATATGATTTAAAACTCGACCGGTATAAAACTCATGATATAGATATTGTAATTGATCGGTGGATCATCGGTGAAACTGCTTCCGAAGCCAGAATGGAAAAGTCGCTGAAAACAACTTTGCAAATGGGTGAAGGAGTGATCGGAATTCAGAAATTGGGATCAGAAACCATCGAATATTTTTCTAAAAATTTGATGGATGCAGATACGGGACATTCTTTGGCTTTGCCAGAACCAAATACTTTTTCATTTAACTCACCGAAAGGAAGCTGCCCTTATTGCAAAGGTTTAGGAACCGTGAAAAAAGTAAATACGGATTATTTCGTTGAAAACCCCAAATTATCAATTAATCAGGGTGGTTTACTGCCTTTGGAGGATATTAAATCCAACAAATGGGTTTTGGGACAAATTAAAAATATTTTAGAGATATATGGCCTTTCCTTAGCAACGCCGTTGAAGGATATTCCGAAAGAAGCGTTGGATTATATTTATAATGGTTGCCATAAAGAGATCAATAAAGATCTAAAACATGCAGGAATCAATAAGAAAATTAAAGTCAATTTTGATGGACTTATTGTGTTGATTAATGAAGTGATAGAAGATAAAGAAAGCTATGAGGCAACTTTATTAGAAAGACATTTTACAACCGAAGAAACTTGTCCCGATTGTAAAGGAACAAGATTACAGGAGTCCAGTTTAAGTTTTAAAATTGACGGCAAGAATATTGCGGAAATCAATGCATTGTCTTTGCTCGATTTAAAAGACTGGCTGATTCAGGTTGAAGATAAATTTAGCAAGAATAATAAAATAATCGCTCACGAGATACTTAAAGAAATCAAAACAAGATTACAGTTTCTGTTGGATGTGGGTTTAGATTATCTGAGTTTAAGTCGTAGTTCAAGAACACTTTCTGGAGGAGAATCTCAGCGGATCCGACTGGCCACCCAAATTGGTTCTCAATTGGTCAATGTTCTTTATATTTTAGATGAACCTTCCATTGGTCTGCATCAAAGAGATAATGAAAGATTAATCACCTCTTTAAAAAACCTTCGGGATATCGGTAATTCTGTTATTGTCGTAGAACATGACAAAGACATGATCATGGAAGCTGATGAGGTTTTGGATATCGGTCCGCGTGCCGGAAAATTTGGTGGCGAGATCTTATGGCAGGGAAAACCAAAAGATTTGTTGAAAGCAGATACCATAACCGCAGATTATATGACTGGGAAAAGAAAAATTGAAGTTCCAGAAGTTCGGAGGGAAGGAAATGGTAAATCTTTAGTTTTAAAAGGTGCGACGGGAAATAATTTAAAGAATGTAAACCTTGAAATTCCATTAGGAAAGCTGGTTGTGGTGACTGGAATTTCGGGAAGTGGCAAGTCTTCTTTGATTAGTGGAACCTTATATCCGATTTTGAATCAGCATTTTTATAGAGCTGTAAAAGAGCCTTTACCTTATAAAAAAATTGAAGGAATCGACAATATTGATAAAATTGTTGATGTTGATCAAACGCCAATCGGAAGAACACCACGCTCAAATCCAGCAACATATACAGGAATGTTTACCGACATTCGGAACTTATTTGCAGAACTGCCAGAATCGAAAATTCGAGGTTATAAAGCTGGTAGATTTTCATTTAATGTAAAAGGCGGACGATGTGAAACTTGTCAGGGTGGTGGCTTGAAAGTGATTGAAATGAATTTCTTGCCGGATGTTTATGTGCATTGTGAAACCTGTAACGGAAAACGTTTTAACCGCGAAACTTTAGAAGTTCGCTATAAAGGGAAGTCAATTTCAGATGTTTTACAAATGACAATAGACGAAGCTACAGATTTCTTTCAGCCGATTCCAAAGATCTATGCCAAAGTAAAAACGATGCAGGATGTTGGTTTAGGATACATCACGATTGGCCAACAGTCGACTACCTTAAGTGGTGGAGAAGCGCAGCGGATTAAATTAGCTACAGAATTATCTAAAAGACAAACAGGAAATACATTATATATTCTTGATGAGCCAACCACTGGTTTGCATTTTGAAGATGTAAAAGTGTTAATGGATGCAATCAATAAATTAGTCGATTTAGGAAACTCATTTATTATTATTGAGCATAATCTAGATGTGATAAAATTGGCAGATCATATCATTGACGTTGGTCCAGAAGGTGGTTATCGTGGTGGAGAGATTATCGCAAAAGGAACACCCGAAGAAGTTGCCAGATCGAAAAAATCGTTAACTGCTAAATTCTTAAAAAGAGAATTGAAATAGTCGTATTTTTTTAGAAATCAAAAACCGAATGTGATGTTCGGTTTTTTTATTTTCTTTACTTTGTATTATAAAATTAAAAACAATGGATCCTTTCCTCGATGTTGCTTTAAGAAGTCTTGCGGTCTATCTTTTTATGTTTGCTGCAATTAGAATATTTGGAAAGAACCAGTTGTCGCAGCTAAATGCAGGTGATATTGTATTGCTTTTGCTGATTTCCAACGCAGTCCAAAATGCGATGGTTGGTTCCAATGTAAGTTTAGAAGGTGGTTTAGTTGCTGTCTTAGTTTTGTTTACCGCAAATTTTATCGTAAAAAAGTTATTTTTAAAAATCCTAAATTAAAGAGCTTGGTTGGATCTGATCCTGAAATTTTAATTAAAGATGGAGTAATCGATAATGTAAAAATGAAGCAGCAACAGGTCAGCTTTGATGAACTGGAAGAAGCAGTTCGGGAACACGGCGTTGAAAAGATGGAGCAAGTCCGGTTAGCGGTACTGGAGGTTGATGGAAATATTAGTATTGTTTCGATGGATAAAGAAAGTAACTCAACAAGTTTTACGCGTCATCGTCGCAAGTTTCCAAGAAAAAGTCATAAATATTAATAAAAAATTTAATTTAAAACATAATGAATTACGAAATCCGACCAATGCAACCTGAAGATGGTGAAAAAGTTTTAGAGATATTTCAACAGGGAATAAACGGCGGGAATGCCACTTTTGATAAAGTGTCACCAACTTGGGAAGCGTGGGATACCAAACATTTTAATGTTTGCCGTTTCGTCTTGGAAGATGAAAATAATGAAGTTGTTGGTTGGTGTGCATTACAACCCATTAGCAATCGTGATTGTTTCAAAGGGGTAGCAGAAGTCAGTATCTATCTGGATGGATCTGTGCAAGGAAAAGGATTGGGAACGGTTCTTATGGAAAAGCTGATTTTGGATAGTGAGGAACATGAATTTTGGACTTTGCAGGCAGGAATTTTTCCAGAGAATGAGATAAGTACCAGAATACACAAAAAACACGGATTTAGAATTGTTGGAACTCGTGAAAAAATTGGAGAAATGGAAGGTGTTTGGCGGGATATTATCTTATTAGAGCGCCGAAGTAAAATCGTTGGTCTTTCTGATAATAAAATGTAGAAGTAATACTCCGTCTAAAAGTTGGCATTAATATTGGAAATCATTTTAATATTTAACAGATCTCCAATGAAGAATTTATTCAAAATATTAATAAGTACTGGTTTAGTGGTTCTGGTTACAGCTTGTGGCGCTGTTCAGGATCCGTACAGAAACAACGATCAAAATAGAAACGGAAATGTTTACCGAGCAAATGATGGCGTAGTCTATAGACGCGGTGAAGTGTACCGCGACCGAAATGGGAACGTTTACCAAAATGGTAGAGTTATTAAAACCGGTGATGTATATGGAAATCCAGGTATTTTAACAGGAAACCGGAATGGGGATATTTATTACCCAAGGAATAACAGACGTAACCTTCCACCTGGACAAGGCAAAAAAGTTTATGGGGGAAAAGCGACTGATTATGCGAAAGGACAACAGAAGAAACAAAATAATCAATGGAAGAAATATGATCACGATCGTGATGATCACAGAGATCGAAATCATAAAGAATATAAAAAGTATAATAAAAACAGCAATAAAAAGTATAAAAATCGCGATGACGATTAAAAGCAAAAAAGCGGGAGTTTTAATTCCCGCTTTTTCTTGTTTTGTATTTCGACTTATTTATCGATAGAACCTAAAACCTTTTTTGCAAAAGAGTTTAAGGCATCTTTTTCAGCCATTCCGTTCGCCACATTTGCGTGAACCTCCAGCGCACCGCAAATATTGGTGATTAACTCACCGGCAACATTCATATCTTCTTCGGTTGTCCCTCGGAATTCTGTAAATGCTTCCAAGACTTCTAAAGTTTTTTCTAAATTTTCCACGGTTTGCGTTTGATAAAACTGTCTGATTACAGGTAATTTCATTAGTTAAGTTCTTTAAAAAGATTGATAAGACTTTCTGCTTGATTAGATTGTACTTGATTAACCAATTCGCCATTTTTGAAAATTGCAAACGTAGGTAAATTATCCACTTTTGCAAGTTTTCTACTTTCTGGTAATTTTTCTGCATCCACGTATAGAAATGGTATTTCTTCGTTTTCGGCAGCCAGTTTTTTAAACTTTGGCTTCATAATTCTACAGTTTCCACACCAGGTTGCTCCATACTGTACAACTACTTTTTCATTGTCTGCAACTATTTGTTGCAGCGTATCTTCTCCTAATTCTTTATACATATGAAGAATTATTTCTGGTTAGATAAATATTCTGCAGTAGAAACTCTGTTTGCATGCATAGCTTCTTTACCTTCTTCCCAGTTTGCAGGACAAACTTCACCATGTTTCTGAACGTGAGCGTAAGCATCGATCAATCTTAAAAATTCTTTCACGTTTCTTCCTAGAGGCATATCATTTACCGCTTCGTGGAATACTTTCCCCGTTTCATCGATTAAATAAGTAGCTCTGTACGTGACATTAGAACCAGTGAAAGATTCATTTCCTTCCTCATCATAATCATAATCCTGATCAACAATTCCCAGCATATTTGCCAATTGTCTGTGGGTATCAGCTAAAATTGGATAAGTAACCCCTTCAATTCCTCCGTTGTCTTTTGGGGTGTTCAGCCATGCAAAGTGAACCTCATTAGTATCACAAGATGCACCGATTACTTTTGTATTTCTTTTTTCGAATTCACCTAAAGCTTCTTGAAAAGCGTGAAGTTCTGTTGGGCAAACAAAAGTAAAATCTTTTGGATACCAGAAAAGTAGAACTTTTTGTTGGTTCTTAGTTGTTTCTTCAAAAATGTTGATTTTTAAATCATCACCCATTTCTGACATTGCATCAATCGCAACATTTGGGAATTTTTTTCCTACTACTGACATATTATATTATTTTAAATTATTACTTATTCGAATTTGAACACTGCAAAAGTACAAAGGTTTCGTCAATGAAAAAATTATTTTCGATTTATATTATCTATAACAACCAATCATACTTCAAAATTAAAATTAAAGTTATAATTTCACAAAACAAAATTTGTAGTATGAAAAAGTTACTGATAATTATCATTGTCGCGTTTATATTGATTCAATTCTTCCCAATTGACAAGAATAATCCTGTCGCGACACCGCAGCTCGATTTTTTGAAAATCAAAAATACACCTCAAAGCACCGCAGCTATTATTAGAAATTCTTGTTACGATTGCCACAGTAATGAGTCAATATATCCTTGGTATTCAAATGTACAGCCTTTCGGTTGGTTTTTAGAAAATCATATTAATGAAGGAAGAAAAGAATTGAATTTTTCTACGTTTGCTACCTACGATAAGAAAAGACAGGCGCATAAATTGGATGAAGCGGTAGAAATGATTGAAAAAGGGAAAATGCCAATGGATTCTTATGTGATCGCACATTCGGAAGCAAAATTAACTGAAGCCCAAAAAGATGAAGTTATTAGATATTTCAAGATGGTAGCGCAGGATATCCGAATTATGAATAATATACCTGCTGAAGTTCAAAACTTTAATTTTAAAACTAAATAATGACTACGACAGATCCTTCCAAATATTACGTTTTCTACGATGGCGAATGTGGTTTCTGCAACTTTTGGGTCCATTGGATCTTGAAAAGAGATAGCAAGAATAATTTTTTGTTCGCATCATTACAGTCTGACTTTGGACAGGAGTTCTTAATTGAGAGAAATCTCGAACTCAAGGAACTGAGCACACTTTATCTTTGGAAACCAAAGGAATATTACTTGCAAAAATCTCATGCGGTTTTTAAAATTGCGGAGGTCATTGGAGGGAAATACAGACTGTTATCGTTTTTACGTCATTTCCCTATAGTGCTTACCGATTTTTTCTATAATAGAGTAGCTGCAAATAGAAAGAAATTAGCTACTGGAGCGTGCGAAATACCAACACCTGAAGAACGTAAAAAATTTGTTGACTAACGAATCTCGCTCAGGGAGAATTGTACTTCTCTAAAGTTTTCACTTATTGACCACCTTTGATCGTTGCGCAATCTGCGTGAGGGTGTAGTCAGAAATCCTTTTTTTTGGAATCTTATTTTTAATGATGGTTTTCCTAAAAAAAGATTGATTCAATATTTTATTTGTTTTATTTGTACATCGAAACTAGTTCCCCGTTTTGAAAATGCAGACCGACCCGAGCGGTTGGTATGCTGGGGAAAGGGCCACGCCCAAAAAATTATCACGGTCCAAACTTTATACATCAACAAATTCATATATTTGCAATTATGGAATACAATACACAGAAAACCTTACTTCAAATGCCAGAATATGGTCGTATTATTCAGCAGCTTGTTGAACGATGTAAGGAAATTGAAGATAAAGACGATAGAAATGAAATGGCCGTTGCAATAGTGGATTTTATGGGACAAAGAAATCCACAACTTCGTGACGAAGAAAATTATAGACATAAACTTTGGGACCATCTTTTTATTTTGGCCAAGTACGATTTAGACGTAGATTCTCCGTTTCATATCCCCACCGAAGAAGAAATGCAGGTGAAACCAAAAAAAATGGATTATCCTGTACTACAGGGTGAATTCAAATTTTATGGCAAAAGTATTTTGCAGTTGATTGACAAAGCGATCGAACTGGAAAGCGGTGATGAGAAAGATGCCTTGATTCAGGTGATTGCCAATAACATGAAGAAGTCTTATAATGTTTACAACAAAGAACATGTACAGGATGAGGTTATTTTCCGCCATTTGAAAGATTTATCTAAAAATAGATTAGACCTTACCATTTTGGATTCTTTGGAGAAAAGTAAAATTTATTACGCAACCAATCGCTCCAACAAGTCAAATCCGAGGCAGAATAATCCAAAAAATCAAAATAACAGAAAGAATTTTCAAAATAATAAAAATCGCAAGTAGCAATGAGCGGAAGTTTTCAAATTAGAGGTGGGAAAAAGTTGCATGGAGAGATTACGCCGCAAGGTGCTAAAAATGAAGCGCTTCAGATTTTATGTGCGGTCTTATTGACCGATGAAGAAGTTCGTGTTAAGAACATTCCTGATATTCATGATGTCAACAGGTTAATAGAGATCTTAGGTGATTTTGGCGTTAATATCACCAAAAATGGTCATGGAGACTACACTTTTCAAGCAGACTCTGTTAATTTTGACTATATAAAATCCGAAGATTTCAAGCAAGATGGAGCAAGACTTAGAGGATCTGTCATGTTACTCGGTCCAATGCTCGCAAGATACGGAGAAGCTTATATGCCGACTCCTGGTGGTGACAAAATCGGGAGACGTAGACTAGATACGCACTTTCAGGGATTGGTGGAATTGGGAGCGGAGTTTCATTATGACGAGAAAGAATTTTTTTATTCTTTGAAAGCAAAAGAGCTTAACGGTAAATTTATTTTATTGGAAGAAGCCTCGGTAACGGGAACTGCAAACATTGTGATGGCAGCAGTTTTGGCAAAAGGAAAAACAAGTATTTATAATGCTGCATGTGAACCTTATTTGCAGCAATTATGTAAAATGCTCAATAGAATGGGTGCTAATATTTCTGGTATTGGTTCTAATTTATTGACGATAGAAGGTGTTACCAAATTGAAAGGAACAGAGCATACAATGCTTCCAGATATGGTAGAAATTGGTTCCTGGATCGGTCTGGCAGCAATGACCAAGTCAGAGATTACTATTAAGAATGTCAACTGGAATGAGTTGGGTGTGATTCCCAATACCTTCAGAAAATTAGGTATTCAGTTGGAAAAAAGAGGAGATGATATTTATGTTCCTGCTCAGGAAAATTATAAAATTCAGAAATTTATAGATGGTTCCATTTTAACGGTTTCTGATGCGCCCTGGCCTGGTTTTACGCCCGACTTACTATCTATCATTTTAGTAGTTGCCACTCAGGCGAAGGGAACTGTTTTGATCCATCAAAAGATGTTTGAATCAAGATTGTTTTTTGTAGATAAATTAATTGATATGGGCGCTCAGATTATTTTGTGTGATCCGCATAGAGCCACGGTTGTTGGATTGAATCACGAATATCCATTGCGTGGAACTACAATGATCTCGCCAGATATCCGAGCTGGAAACGCCCTCTTAATTGCGGCACTGTCTGCCGAAGGGACTTCCACTATTCATAATATTGAACAAATTGATCGCGGTTATGAAAATATCGATGGAAGATTAAAGGCTATTGGTGCTGATATCGTAAGAATTTAACTTTGATATTTTTCACCCTAAAACAAAAAACGTTCTGAATAATTTCAGAACGTTTTTTGCTTACTTTACCAACCGCCGACGCCACCGCCACCGCCGCCACCGCCAGAGAATCCACCGCCACCAGATCCACTTCCGGAACTAGATGGTTGGGTAGAAGAACTCGCAATCGATTGTGACAATGATGAGTTTAAGGTATTCGCAAAATTCATATTCATTATTGAGGCACCTACAAACCATTTAGATTGATAACTCTGGTTTTGCATCGCGGAATTTTTCAATATGTTTTGAAATTTTTCACCCCAAATTTTATCAACGCCCAAAACCATTGCAAAAGGCAGCATTTTTTCAAAAACTGCAGGTGTCATTTCAGGTGGATTGTGAAACTGTAGAGTTTTCTCTTCCGCGGTGCCCAAATACATTTTAAACCCGTCTATCAGTGATTTTGTTTCTAACTTTTCGGGGGTTGGTTGTTTGATCAAATACTGAAAAAGCACCATTAAGATAAATCCAAAAATTAGAAAAGCATAACTCGCGTAAAATCCAATGTTATCCAATCTGCGTGTATCTGCAACGATTATCGTTGCCAGAAGGGCAATCATACCTATTGCTACAAAACCAAAGAGAATTCTCATCACCTTATACCGTTCAAAAGACACTGCCAAAACAATTCCGACGAATAATGAAATCCCGCCAAAAATTAATCCTGCTGCTAAATGGACGTCGCTAAAAGTGAGGTTATAGCTTAAATACAAACCTAATCCGTAAAGAATAAAAATGGAGATAATTGGTAAAATAATTTTACTCGTATTGTTGCCTTTTTTTAAGAACTCATCATATTGAAATTTTAAACTGGCTGTAAAATCAGAAACTGCATATTCAATTTTCGAATTGTATTTCCCATCAAATGCGATGGTGTTTGATGACCCAGAGAAAAACTTATTCATTAAGTTGATTTCTTCTTTAGGCAAGGTTTGATCGGGTTCTTTTAATTTTTCTAAGGTGTATTCTTTACCACCAAAGATTCCCAATACTCTTTTATCGTCTTCAATTATTTTTATAAATCCTTTGACCGCTAAATTAATGATCGCGGCAGTAATCATTTCACCTGCATAATATTCTTTTTCCAAATAACCAATTGCCGCTGGAGATAGACCTTGAGGAGAATTGAATTGTGGATAAGCCACAGGTTTTTGCGGATCAATTCCATACTTCTGCCAGCTATTGTAAAAGTAAAAACAGAGGCCTAAAGCAGATAAAAATAAGGCGATTAATACCCCATATTTTTCCAACATCGTCGGTGGAGGTGGTGGCGTAAATATTCCTTTTTTGAATCCCACGGCTACACTCAAACCTTCGTTTTCTGCAAGATTTTTTGCAGACCATGAAATTGAATGAGAATTGACTTGTTTGCTTACGCAATTAGATTCATTCGTGCCATAAGTTCCGGTATAGCAAGATTGCTGAAGGATTTCTGCATTATCTGGTAAATTAACTAGCGCCGAAACTTCATCTACTTTGAAATTTCCTAAATTCCCGTTGACATTCCAAAAGAACTCATCATAATTTTCGAAAAAACTAATTTGATCTTTTGTTTGGTATTGGAGTTCGTATTCATAAACACCAGGTTCTAGAAGTACGTCTTTTTTGCCAAAGTAAATAATCATATCAGAACTGCCGTTTTCCGTATGATAGCCTTCCTTTTTACCGTCTCGCTGAACGGAAATTATATCATATCTTATTCTAATATTTTTCCCATTAATATTTCGCCAAAGCGGTAAAGATCGCATGATTCCACGACGTATTTCATTACCGTCTGCATATACTTTTATCTTTTCTGTAATGGTAACTTCGGCATCTTTAGAAATGTCGACATCAGAATGAAACGAAAGGATATGTTCATAATTATTCTGGTTTTCAGAACTTGCCTCAATATCTTGTGCAGCTCCAAAACCAAAAATTAGCAGGAAGAGAAGTAGAATAAAACGTTTCATTTTTTAGAATTTTATAGAAGGTACAGCACGTTCAGCTATATTATCCAATTCAAAGAAAGTAGATTTAACAAATTTGAACATGTTCGCGATAATATTGCTTGGGAAAGTTTCTACAAGAATATTGTTTTCTCTAACCGTTCCATTGTAATATCTTCTAGATTTTTCAATATCACTTTCCAAGGCAGATAGTTCACCTTGCAATTGTAAGAAATTGGTATTGGCTTTTAAATCTGGATATTGTTCTGCAACAGCATTCAAATTCATCATCGCTTGATTTAAATTCTTTTCTGCAAATTCTTTTTCCTGTACCGTATTTGCACTCATTGCAGCAGTTCTAGCTCTAGTTACGCTTTCGAAAGTTGAACTCTCATGGGTCGCATAACCTTTTACCGTTTCTACCAGGTTGGGAATTAGATCATGTCTTTTTTTCAGCATAACATCGATGCTTGACCATGCTTCTTGCACCATAGTTCTCAGTTTTACCAATCGATTGTAGATTGAAATACCATAAAAGAAAAAAAGAAGAACAATGCCAAGAATTATTAAAGGAATCATCATAATTTTAAGTTTTAGTTATTGAAGTGTTGTTTTGAGTTATATAAGTTTGGATTAATCGCTTGTATTCAGAGATCAAATCAATTCGGAAGATACAAATAATTGAAGTAATAAACGATGCGTCAAAAAAAAGCTATCTTTGCAAAAATTTTTGGGCTCGAAAAGTTCGAGTAACCCATTAATAATGTCATTATTAAACAAAATTTTATGTCGAATATCGTCGCCATAGTTGGACGTCCGAATGTAGGAAAGTCCACTCTTTTTAACCGCTTTCTTGAAAGAAGAGAAGCTATCGTAGATTCCACAGCCGGAGTTACCAGAGACCGTCATTACGGAAAATCTGACTGGAACGGAGTGGAGTTCACCGTTATTGATACTGGAGGTTATGAAGTAGATACTGAAGATGCCTTCCAGGGAGAAATTATCAAACAGGTCGAATTAGCCGTTGATGAAGCAACTTCGATCATCTTCATGCTGAATGTTGCTGAAGGTTTAACAGATACGGATATCGAAATTCATGAAATGCTACGCCGTTCCAACAAGCAGGTGTACATCGTGGTTAACAAAGCAGATTCTGCCAGAGAAGAATTAGCTGCAACCGAATTTTATCAGCTGGGAATTTCGAAATATTACACCATGTCTTCTGCAACAGGTTCCGGAACCGGAGAGTTGTTAGATGATCTCGTAAAAGATTTCCCGACGACCGAATACAAAGATCCTTTTGAAGGTTTACCTAAAATTACGATTGCAGGAAGACCAAATGTTGGAAAATCTACTTTAACCAACGCACTTTTAGACAAAGAGCAAAATATTGTAACGGATGTTGCGGGTACAACCCGTGATTCTATCCAAACTTTATACAATAAATTCGGACATGAGTTTGTTTTGGTTGATACGGCCGGAATGCGTCGTAAAGCGAAAGTAAAAGAAGATCTTGAATTTTATTCAGTGATGCGATCTGTGCGTTCTATTGAGTATTCTGATATCGTGATTATTATGGTTGATGCCACTTTAGGTTGGGAATCTCAGGATATGAATATTTTCGGACTGGCTCAGAAAAACAGAAAAGGAATCGTGATCGTTGTCAATAAATGGGATTTGGTAGAAAAAGAAACCAATACAACCCGGGATTTTGAAGCCGCAATTAAAGAAAAAATTGGTCAGTTTACGGATATTCCTATTCTTTTTGTATCTGCTTTAACAAAACAGAGAATTCTGAAAACCGTTGAAGTGGCAATGGAGGTTTATGCCAACAGAGCGAAGAAGATTAAAACTTCTAAACTGAATGAAATTATGCTTCCTATTTTTGAAAAAACGCCGCCACCAGCATTGAAAGGGAAATACGTAAAAATTAAATATTGCGTACAACTTCCAACGCCAAGTCCGCAGTTCGTATTTTTCTGCAACTTACCTCAATATGTAAAAGAAGCCTATAAAAGATTTACTGAAAATCAACTTCGAAAAGAGTTCGGATTTACCGGAGTCCCTATCGAAATTTATTTTAGACAAAAATAAGTTGATTTGATGATGTGTCGATTTCTTAATTTGCTGATTTAATCAAATGGAAAAAAGAAATGAGATTTTAGAATTGAGTATTCAGTTTGCCTTAGATATTATTGAATTTACTGAAATTCTTGAGAGTAAGAGGAAATTTGTAATTGCTAATCAATTATTGAAATCCGGAACATCTGTAGGTGCAAATGTTTTCGAATCCCAGAGTGCAGAAAGTAGAGCAGATTTTATTCACAAATTGAAAATCGCAGATAAAGAAGCGAAGGAATCTGAGTATTGGCTTTTGCTTTGTGAGAAATCACGGAGTTATCCTTCTAATGAAGACTTAAAATTGAAATTACTTAGTATTCAAAAACTATTGTCTAAAATTATATCGACTTCAAAAATAAATAAATAAGATAGAAGGTATTATTTATATCGTCACATCATCACATCAAAAATCATCACATCAATATTATGATTACCGTTTTATCAGATAGCTTTTCTCTTGTCAATACCTGGATCAATGAACTTCGAAATGTCGATATTCAAAGCGACCGATTACGATTCCGTCGCAATATGGAACGCATCGGCGAGATCGCTGCATTTGAAATCAGCAAAGGTTTAGCAACTGAAGAAGTTGAAATCACTACACCTTTAGATCAGATTAAAGTTACAGAAGTTTCGGTTCAACCGGTTATCACTACGATTTTAAGAGCTGGAGTTCCTTTATTTCAGGGTATTTTAAATTATCTTGATAAAGCAGATTGTGGTTTTGTAGCAGCTTATCGAAAACACGATGCGAACGATTATTTTTCAATCAAACAAGATTATTTGACTTGTCCAAGCATTGATGGAAGACCTTTAATCGTAGCAGATCCAATGTTGGCAACGGGTGCGAGTTTAATTGAAGCAATCAAAGATTTATTAAACCACGGAACTCCGACGCAACTTCATGTCGTTGCAGCAATTGCTTCTCAGCAAGGAGTTGACACGATTCAAAAAGCTTATCCTCAAGCAAAAATTTGGGTGGGCGTAATTGATGAAAAATTGACTTCAAAAGGGTATATCACACCAGGTTTAGGTGATGCTGGAGATTTATCTTACGGCGAAAAATTACAGAGATAATAATCTTCGATTTTATATTTCATTTAAAAAAAATCCGTGCAGATCTGTGAAATCTGTGTGCTGAATAATGCACACGGATCTCCCAGATTTACACAGATAATAATATATTCTTTAAAAGTCCCTCTCTATTGGAAAGGGATGTACGGTGAGGATTAATCCATCGCCATTACCAAAATACTCACCTTATTATTTCCCGCTTTCAAAATTTGCCAGGCTACAGCGCTCATTGTGTTTCCAGTCGTGAAAACATCATCAATCAATAAAATATGCTGATTTGAAATGCTTTTGGTGATTGAAAAAAGATTCTCTTTAAAAACTCTTTGCTCCCGATTTTTTTGCGCTTGTGCTTTTTTGTAGAAATTGCGTTTAATCAAAGTATGATCGCACTTTATTTTTATTTGTTCTGAAACAGTATCAGCAAAGAGATGCAACTGATTATATCCTCGTTCTTTCTGTTTTTTGGAATGAAGTGGAACGGTTACTAAAAGATCGGGTTTCGCATGATTAAAATCTAAATTGTCTAAAGTCCACTTTGCGACTATTTTTCCAATTTTCTGGCGTCCACCATATTTTAGTTGATGAATTATTTTCTGACTTGTACTATCTTCTTCAAACTGCATTAAAGCAAAAGTATTTTCAACTGGAAAAAGTAAACGGCATTTTTCAGTCAAAAGATTGTTTTCGGCATAGTGATGATGAGTAAAATGAATTTGATCAAAACACAATTCACAAACCACTTCATCGTGATGAATAATGCGGTTGCATTCCAAACAGCGGTTGGGGAAAAGTAAATCGAGTAAGAGCATTTATCATTTGTTTAATGAAAGTTACGATTTAGTTTTTATAAAACCACAAAGTCACAAAAGTCTTTATTAGTGAAAATTAAAGATATTTTCAAGCAATCATTTCGAAAAACCACAGAAAATCTCTAGATTTCCACTTTGTGAACTTGCATTAATTAGCCATCTTATGTGACTTTGGGGTTAATAGAAATTTGTGGTGTTTAAAGTATTCTAAAGTATTTCTTTTCGAATCATCTGAATCGATTTTTTCATATTCTCATTAAAGATTTCCTTTTCTAATCTTAAAGGTGGAGCTTGCCGAACTTCACAATCTGGAATGCTGCAAAATTCACAAGTCACGCCAACATTCACTGTTTTGATCTGGTCACTTTTGGCAAATTTAATTTTCTTTAAAGAATTTGAATTCAGTAAAATTCCTAAACAATAACTTCTATTCGTTCCATCGGAAAACGGATTTCTCTGAGAGGTTGAAATCACCAAATAAGTTAGGCCACTATCTTTATAATGAGAGATTTGCGCGTCGGTAACTTTTTCGTTTCCTTTTAAATTAGTCAGGTTTTTTACCGCAATCCATCGTCTGCAATAATGCTCGTTCGTTGCGTTTGCGTGTGGCGCTTGTTGCTGATTTAGGTGTAATTCTTTTAAGATCTGAATTTTATCTGAGTTTTTCTTTTTGGTGAAACAGAGATAGAACAGATCTTTGATGCCTAATTCCTGTGGTAAAACATTCGTTAACCGATAATAGAAAGTTTCTGGAGAGTTGGTGAATTCTTCAATTAAATTTTCAAAAAGTTCTGGATTCCATTCAGGGTTTTGGAAAAAATCACTCAATTGATTGGTTAGGATCTCTTTGCGAATCAACAAACATCCAGCGAAATAAGAAGCATAATAGTTATTCAACAATTCCTCAAAACTGGTAAAATCCAGCCAGGAATAAGTGTTTGGACGAGGATTTAAATTTAGAATATTGAAGCCGATTTCTTTCGCAAGAATAAAAGTTTTCTGGTCTTCATCTAAAAGTTCATTGAGTAAAAGCAGTTTCTTTTCAGGAATATAAAGCGACCGTAATTTTCCTGAGGCGCCATATTGTTCAAGATCCAATGACTTTATTTCATATTCAAATTGATTTTTCAAAATGAGTTCAAATTCTGCAGAATGAGGCTTGAGCGACAAATTGTTTTCGAGAATATAATTGGTTGCTTTCTCTTCAATTTCTGGAAAATAATTATCATGTAATTCTTGAAAGCTTCTAATCACGGCGAAGTAAAAACGCTCTTTACTTAAATTATAATTCTTCGAAATTTCAATTAAAGTATTGATAAAAGCCGTTACTTTTTTCGGAGCATCACTGATAATACTGATGAGGTTGTTCTTGTTAATTCCAAAAAGATCAAGTGGAATTTCTTTGAAAAAATCAGATTGTAAAATCTCGGTAATCGGTGCTAGATTTTTATCCAGTTTTGTGGAAACTAAATCATCGTAACTGCAATTCAATGCTTCTGCGAGTTGAGCGATTTTATCATGTTTTGGGTATTTCTTTCCGTTTTCAATTTCGTTCAAATAAGATTTAGAAACTCCTGTCGCATTGGCAAGATCCTGCAATGAAAAACTTTTCCTCTGTCGGAACTGCTTCATTTTCAATCCGAAAACCGTTTTTATAAAATCACTGTCGCTTGTCATTAATCAAAATTAATTTATAATATTTCTAAATAGGATGTAGAATCCGATGGATACAAAGGTAAATAAAAATAAGCGATTGTTCGCATAATAAATTTTGAATAAATTTGGCGAACGTTCGCTATTAGTGAAAGTTTTTTGCTTATGTTTGTCTCACCAAATCATTAAAGTTTATACAAAATGGAAACGGCAGCACAATTTCAGATAATACCCGAAGAACAATACAGCGATATTTTTACTGCAGAATTAATGACTTTCTTAATGGAACTTCATGTGAAATTTAATAATGAAAGAATTGGCCTTCTTCAGTTCAGAACAATGAAACAAATCGAGTTTGATCATCGTCAACTTCCGAAATTTTATCCTGAAACTGAAGATATTAGAAATGGAAATTGGGTTTGTAATCCTTTGCCAAAAGATTTACTTGATCGCCGTGTCGAAATTACAGGACCTGTAGAAAGAAAAATGGTGATCAATGCTCTGAATTCTGGCTCATCAACTTTTATGGCAGATTTTGAAGACAGCAATTCTCCGACTTGGAAAAATTGTATGGATGGACAAAGAAACCTTTCAGATGCGATTAACAGAACCATCAGTTTTGAAAATGAGAATGGAAAAAAATATGAATTGGGTGAAAACTTAACAACGCTTTTGGTTCGTCCGCGAGGTTTACATTTAGAGGAGAAAAATATTGAATTTAATGGTGAAAAGGCATCTGCGTCTCTAATTGATTTTGGAATCTACTTCTTTAGAAATGCTAAACAACTATTGGAGAACGGAAGCGGACCTTATTTTTATTTGCCAAAATTAGAATATTATCAGGAAGCAAAATGGTGGAACGATGTTTTTAAATTCTCTCAGGATTATTTAGAAATTCAACAAGGAACAATAAAAGCAACGGTTTTAATTGAAACAATCACAGCTGCTTTCCAACTCGATGAAATTTTATATGAATTAAAAGAACACAGTTCTGGTCTGAATTGCGGACGATGGGATTATATTTTTTCCTACATCAAAAAATTCAGAAATCTACCAGAATTTCTTGTTCCAGATAGAGATCAAGTAACCATGACTTCTCCGTTTATGAGTGCCTATTCCAAAAGAGTGATTCAAGTTTGTCACAAGAGAAATGTTCACGCCATGGGCGGAATGGCCGCACAAATTCCTGTTAAAAATAACGAAGCAGAAAACGAGATCGCTTATGCTAAAGTTCGTGCCGATAAAGAAAGAGAAGTTAAAAACGGTCACGATGGAACTTGGGTTGCGCATCCAGGATTAGTTTCTGTCGCAAAGAAAATCTTCGATGAATTTATGCCGACATCAAATCAAATTGATCAAAAATTCGAAGACTACCATATATCAGAAGAAAACCTACTTGAAATTCCAAAAGGAACGATCACTGAAAACGGTGTCAGAAAAAATATCAATGTCGGAATTCTTTACATCGAATCTTGGCTAATGGGAGTTGGAGCAGCAGCCTTATATAATTTAATGGAAGATGCTGCAACGGCAGAAATCTCCAGAACTCAAATTTGGCAATGGCTAAAAAACGAAGCGAAATTGGAAGATGGAAGAACCTTAATGCCCGAAATGGTTTTACATTGGCAAGAAGAAGAATTAGAGAAAATCAAAAATCATGTGGGTGAAGAACGTTACAACAATGGAAAATTCCAATTAGCAACTGAACTTTTTGATGATCTTATTCTCAATGATAATTTCGCAGAATTCCTGACTTTGAAGGCGTATCAATTCTTATAAGAGCCAAGTAAAAAGTAAAAAGAGACAAGTGGAGTTTAGTCGCGACTTGTCCCAATCTCTAAAACAATAGAAAAAATCATGGAGTTTTTCAACCATAAAAGTCACAAAAGAGCAGGATTAAAAGCAAGGCAAAAGTCTAAAAAAGGTGAATGAACAATTACCCTTCGCTAAATGATAACGCCTTTGCAAAGGTAATTTCAGAAGTTTATTAAAAAAAATCTTTGCGTTTCGATGGCTATCGGGATTGCGTTGAGATATACTCTAAAACCTAGAACCTAAAACCCACAATCTAAAACCTTAAAATATGAACAAGCAAGAACAAATCCAGCAACTGGAAAAAGAATGGTTAGAAAGCCCAAGATGGAATGGTATCAAAAGACCTTATTCCGCAGAAAAAGTACTGAAACTTCGAGGATCTTATAAACTAGATTACACGATCGCTAAATTAATGTCGGAGAAATTATGGGATAAGTTAAACAATCAGGATTTCGTAGCAGGATTGGGAGCCCTAACCGGAAACCAAGCCGTACAGGAAGTTGATGCGGGTTTAGAAGCAATATATCTTTCAGGTTGGCAAGTTGCAGCCGATGCGAATTTGAGTGGTGAAATGTATCCCGACCAAAGTTTGTATCCTGCGAATTCAGTTCCTTCTGTGGTGAAAAGAATCAATAATGCGTTGTTGCGTGCAGATCAAATTCAAACTGTAAATAATGTAGAGGAAGCTAATCGTAAAGAATACTTAGTTCCAATTGTTGCTGATGCCGAAGCAGGTTTTGGTGGAAACTTAAACGCTTTTGAATTGATGAAACAAATGATTGAAGCTGGAGCAGCAGGAGTTCACTTCGAAGATCAATTGTCTTCTGCTAAAAAATGTGGTCATTTAGGTGGAAAGGTTTTAGTTCCAACTCAAGAAGCGATTAATAAATTAGTTGCTGCACGTTTAGCAGCCGATGTTTGCGGAGTTCCTACCGTTTTGGTAGCAAGAACCGATGCTGATGCTGCAGATTTATTGACTTCAGATATCGATGAGAGAGACCATAAATTCGTGACTGGAAAAAGAACAACAGAAGGTTTCTATGAAGTAAACAATGGGGTAGAGCAGGGAATCGACAGAGGTTTGGCTTATGCGCCTTACGCTGATTTGATCTGGATGGAAACTTCAAATCCCGATTTGGATTATGCGAGAAAATTCGCAGAAGGAATTCATGCAAAATTCCCGGGAAAAATGTTAGCGTATAACTGTTCACCTTCTTTCAACTGGGCTGCGAAATTGTCTGTTCCCGAAATGGAGACCTTCCGTGAAGAATTAGCGGCAATGGGTTACAAATTCCAATTCATCACATTGGCTGGCTTCCATGCTCTAAATACTTCAATGTTCGAATTGGCTTTGGCTTACAAAGAAAGAGGAATGGCGGGTTACAGCGAATTGCAGGAAAGAGAGTTTGCATTGCAATCCAAAGGTTTCCGCGCGGTGAAACACCAAAGTTTTGTCGGAACTTCTTATTTTGATGAAGTTCAAACTGTCGTAACGGCTGGTAAATCTTCCACAAATGCGTTGGCTGGTTCAACTGAAGCAGAACAGTTTCATTAATTAAAAACACAGATTCTCTATATTTTTAAATTGTTAGAATTTCCTTCCCATTTTTTGAGAGGGATTTTTTTTGTGGGCGTGTCTTTCACTACTGCTTTGCCCTCCGTTAAAAGAGCACGCTTTCCGTTGCAAACGAGGAACGAGTTTCGACGATTCAAATAAAAAATATAAATATTTGAGTCAATCTTTTTTGAGACAAAAAAGGATTTCCATTGCAATCGCTCACGTAATATCGCAATCTTTATAAAAACTTGAAAAATAAAAAAAATGTGTTGTCCTTTGCTAAGCGAAGCGCCTTTGCGACCGTAATTGTAGAACGCTTTAAAAATAATTTCTTTGCGTCATTGCGTTAAAAACCTAATCACCGAATTAATCATAAAAGTTGAAACTTTCTTTATCTTTGCACCATGATACGAATCACCAAAATTTTCACTTTCGAAACCGCTCACGTTCTCTACAATTACGATGGCAAATGCAAAAATATGCACGGACATTCCTACAAATTATTTGTTACGGTAAAAGGAAATCCGATCAATGATTTAGACCATCCAAAAAACGGAATGGTGGTAGATTTTGGCGACATCAAAAAAATTGTAAAATCAGAAATCCTCGATGTTTGGGATCATGCCGTCATGCTGAATGGAACTTCACCGCATAAACAATTGGGTGAAGACTTAGAAAATCAAGGTCACAAAGTCATTTATTGCGATTACCAACCGACGTGCGAAAATATGTTGTACGACATTGCAACTAAAATAAAAAAGCAACTACCAGAAACAGTAAGTTTGGCTTATCTGAAACTTCACGAAACCGAGAACTCTTACGGAGAATGGTTTGCAGAAGATCAAGTTTAATTTGAAAATTTGTCGATGAGATAATTTGATAATTATTACTTCAAATTTTATATTTATCATCCGAAACTTAAAATCTACTACCTATTGCCTTTCAATATGAAAATCAATTTAGAACAAAATAAAAAAGTCTATTTCGCTTCTGATCAACATTTTGGTGCACCAACGCCGAAAGAAAGTAAAGTTCGCGAAGAGAAATTCATCCGTTGGCTGGACGAAATAAAAGCTGATGCTCAGGTTTTATTTTTGATGGGCGATCTCTTCGATTTTTGGCATGAGTGGAATCACGTCATTCCAAAAGGTTATGTTCGGGTTTTAGGAAAATTAGCAGAGTTGAAAGATTCAGGAATTGAACTTTTTATGTTCGTCGGAAATCATGATCTGTGGATGAAAAACTATTTCGAAGAAGAAATAGGATGCAAGGTTTTTTTCGACAAACAGTATTTTGAGATCAACGGAAACAATTTTCTACTCGCTCATGGAGACGGTTTAGGTCCTGGTGATAAAGGATATAAAAGAATGAAAAAAGTCTTTACTAATCCTTTGGCACAATGGGCTTTCAAATGGTTGCACCCCGATATTGCTATGAAAATTGCGATCTATGCGTCCACCAAAAACAAGATGATTTCTGGTGAAGAGGACAAAGAGTTCTTAGGGGAAGACAAAGAATTTTTAATTATTTATTCTAAAGAAAAACTCAAAACAGAGAAAATAGATTATTTCGTTTACGGTCATAGACACTTACCTATGGTCTTAGATTTAGAAAATGGAAAAGCAAAGTATATCAACCTAGGTGACTGGATTTCCTATTTCACTTATGGTGAATTCGGTAATGAATTTGAGCTAAAATCGTTTGAAAATTAAAAAGTTTAGGCACTATTGTTGAGTAAGAGAATCGACGTGAAATCAATATCATTTTCGGTTAAAATTACTTCAAACAACAATCTAGATTATCATCATGAAAAATTCATTTATCGCACTTATCTTCGTGCTTATCTCTGCATTTGCCTTCGGACAGAAAAAAGAAGTTACTTACCAATTATCGAGTCACATTCTTGACGTTTCTAAAGGAATGCCTGCGCCAGGAGTTACGATTAAACTGGAAAAATTTAATGACGCTGAAAAAATCTGGACTTCTGTAGAAGAAAAAGTAACCGACAAAAACGGTCGTATTCCTGATTTTTTACCAAATGACAAATCAAACTTAGGGATTTACAAACTGACTTATTATACCAGTGAGTATTTCAAAAAAATGAATACTGAAAGTTTTTATCCATGGGTTGAAGTGGTTTTCCAAATTACAAATGCTGATCGCTATCACGTTCCGATTACGCTTTCTGCTTACGGTTACTCAACGTATAGAGGAAACTAAAACTGGTTTTTCTTCAATTAAAATTTTCAGGCGAAATTCGAAATTTTGAATTCCGCTTTCCTTTTGGAAATTTTGTACTTTTAATGACGAACTATTAAAAGGAAAAAATCATGAGCTCCGGAACCTTTTCTCAAATCTATATTCAAGTTGTTTTTGTCGTTAAAGGAAGAGAGAATCTTTTGAAGAAAACTTTTAGAGATGAAGTTTTTAAATACATGAGCGGGATTGTAAAAGCTAAAGGGCAAAAAAGTATCATTATTAATGGTGTTGAAGATCATGTTCATCTTTTTATTGGGTTAAAGCTAAGCATGAGACTTTCCGATCTGGTGAGAGATGTAAAAAATAATACGACCAATTTTATTAATGAAAAACGATTCGTAATGGGACGATTTTCTTGGCAGGAAGGTTACGGTGCATTTTCTTATTCTCAGTCGCAGATCGACAATGTTTATCGATATATTTTAAATCAGGAAAGGCATCATCAAAAAAAGAGTTTTAAAGAAGAATATATAGAGCTTTTGGAGAAGTTTAAGATCGATTATAAAGAAGAATTTTTGTTTGAGTTTTATGATGAAGAAGGAATAGAATAGGCCTGCTTTTAATGATTAAGCCGCTTCACGATTTAGATTTCTTTCGTTCTTGTTTAAGAATTCTTTCACGCCTTCGGCGTTGAGGTGTTTTTCTTATACAATGTATGTTATAATTATTTCACCGCTTCGTGGTTTAGGTTTCCTTAGGTTCTGTTTTTAGGATCATTTCACCGCTTTGCGGTTCAGATGTCGCTTGAGTTTTGTTTTACAATGATGTCACGCCTTCGGCGTTTGTGTATTTTTAGGTAGTTTTTGTGGTTATTTCACCGATTTGCGGTTTAAGTTTCCTTAGGTTTTGTTTTAGAATTTATTCACCGCTTCGTGTTTAGGTTAACTTTGGTTCTATTTTAGAATAATGTCACGCCTTCGGCGTTTGTGTGTTTTAGGTAGTTTTTAGAATCATTTCACTGCTTTACTGTTCCAGATTGTCACTTGAGTTTTGTTTTATAATGATGTCACGCCTTCAACGGTTGTGTGTTTTTAGGTAGTTTTTATAATTAATTCACCGCTTTAAGGTTCCAGATTGTCACTTGAGTTTTGTTTTACAATGATGTCACACCTTCGGTGTTTGTGTGTTTTTTAGATAGTTTTTAGAATCATTTCACTGCTTTACGGTTCCAGATTGTCACTTGAGTTTTGTTTTGCAATGATGTCACGCCTTCAGCCTTTGTGTATTTTTTAGGTAGTTTTTAGAATTATTTTAAGCTTTTGGTGTTTGGGTGTTTCTTAAGTAGTTTCTAGAATCAATTCACTGCTTCGCGTTTCGGTTAAATTTGGTTCTATTTTAAAATAATGTCACGCCTTCGGCGTTTGTGTATTTTTTAGGTAGTTTTTAGAATCATTTCACTGCTTTACGGTTCCAGATTGTCATTTGAGTTTTGTTTTATAATGATGTCACGCCTTCAACGGTTGTGTGTTTTTAGGTAGTTTTTATAATTAATTCACCGCTTTAAGGTTCCAGATTGTCACTTGAGTTTTGTTTTATAATGATGTCACGCCTTCGACGGTTGTGTGTTTCTAGGTAGTTTTTATAATTATTTCACCGCTTCGCGGTTCAGATGTCACTTAAGTTTTGTTTTACAATGATGTCACGCCTTCGGCGTTGACGAGTTTTTATTTGAAACTTTCTTATAATCATTTCACACCTTCGGTGTTCAGATATTATTGGCAGAAATTTCGGTTACATTTATTTCATAGCTTTGCGGTTCAATTTTCTTTCGGTTTTGCTTTTTAAAATCATGTCACACGTTTAGTATTGAGAAGTTTTTTTATTTGACACTTCTTTAGAATTATTTCACCGCTTCGCGGTTTAGGTTTCCTTAGGTTCTGTTTTTAGAATCATTTCACCGCTTTATGGTTCCAGATTGTCACTTGAGTTTTGATTTAAAATGATGTCACGCCTTCAACGGTTGTGTGTTTTTAGGTAGTTTTTATAATTATTTCACCGCTTCGCGGTTCAGATGTCGCTTGAGTTTTGTTTTACAATGATGTCACACCTTCGGTGTTTGTGTGTTTTTTAGATAGTTTTTAGAATCATTTCACTGCTTTACGGTTCCAGATTGACACTTGAGTTTTGTTTTGCAATGATGTCACGCCTTCAGCTTTTTGTATTTTTTAGGTAGTTTTTAGAATCATTTCACTGCTTTACGGTTCCAGATTGTCATTTGAGCTTTGTTTTACAATGATGTCACAGCTTCAACGTTTGTGTGTTTTTAGGTGGTTTTTAGAATCATTTCTGCTTTACGGTTTCAAATGTCAATTGAGTTTTGTTTTACAATGATGTCATGCATTCGGCGTTTAAATATTTCTGACTAAATAATTTTATTGGATACTGTAAGGCTTCCTTTGCTTAATTCCGAAGGAATGTTATTATTCTAATATCATCAATAACCGCAGCTGAACACCGAAGGTGTGAAATTGTTTTCAGCACCATATATTATCATTTAAACAGATAAGGAGTGACATTTTCTAACATCTATTTTAAGATTTTCTCAACTTCAAGATTTATTATTCTTGCTGTTTTCATTTTCTCTTCATCTTATTTATCAGTATTTTTGCAACCTATTATGAAGAGTATTTTTCAAATCAAAACCGAAGCAGAATTCCAGCAGAAATGTCTGGAAACTTTTCAATATCAATATAATAACATCGAAGTTTACAGAAAGTTTGTAGACTATTTAAATATCAGTCCAAACGAAATTCAGGAAGTGGAAAAAATTCCTTTTTTACCGATTGAAATGTTTAAAAATCACACTCTTTTAGATAAAAATAAAAAGACAGATTTGTTTTTCCAAAGTTCTGGAACAACTCAGATGAATCTTTCGAAACATTGGATTGCTGATGAATCATTGTATCATGATAGTATTGAAAAGAGTTTCATGCAATTCATTGGGAATCCAGAAGACTATATTTTCCTCGGATTGTTGCCAAGTTATCTTGAAAAACAAAATTCGTCCTTAATATATATGGTAGATTTTCTAATGAAGAAATCGGGAAAACCTGAGAATGGATATTTTCTTTACAATCACCAAGAATTATTCGAGTTACTCAATCAACTTTCAAAGGAGAATAAAAAAGTAATTCTTTTCGGGGTTTCTTTTGCTCTTTTAGATTTTCTTGATTTCGCAGAAACCAATCATCACATCGTCACATCATCAGATGAACTCATCATTATTGAAACAGGAGGTATGAAAGGTCGCAAGCAAGAAATGACGAAAGATGAGTTGTTGGCGATTTTTCATAAAGGTTTCGGAACCGACAAGATTTACTCAGAATATTCTATGACTGAATTGCTTTCTCAAGCTTATTCTTTAGGTCAAAATATTTATGAAAGTCCAAACTGGATGCGCATTCTCATTAGAAATATCGAAGATCCTTTTTCTTACGTGAATGATGGAAGAAATGGCGCCATCAACATTATTGATTTAGCAAATCTCCATTCCTGTAGTTTTATTGCGACACAAGATTTGGGTAAAATTCTGGTGGATTCTGAGATTCTTCGACAAGCTCAGAATGACAAAACTATGGACGAAATAAATTCAAATCAGTTTCAAGTCTTAGGAAGAATTGACCATTCTGATATTCGAGGTTGTAGTTTATTGGTTTCTTAAACTTTAAATAAGATGCTGAAAGTAGAAGAACTAACCTATAATTATATTTCCAAATTTTGTGATTTTGAAAAGGATCTGGTTTTGACGAATCACTTTCATTCTGATTGGGAAGCTGATATTTTAATTATCAATGAAGACGGTTTCAGTCATGAATTAGAAATTAAATTTTCGAAAGCGGACTTTAAAAATGATTTCAAAAAACAATATCAAAATCAGAAAACCAAAGAGAAATTTCTGAAACACGATAAGATTTCCTGTGGCGATTATCCTTGTAACCAGTTTAGTTTTCTATTGCCGCAAGGAATGATCGAGCGAGACGAAATTCCATTGCATTGTGGAATTATTGAATTTTATCATAATCCGGATTCCTGGAAAACGAGTTTTGATGAAATTAGAAAACCAAAAAGAGTTCACAATGAATCTTTCTGGAAATTATTTGACAAGGATTTGATGCTGAAGATCATGGCGCGAAATCTATTTTATAAAAAATTGGAGGTAAAAGGTAAATTTGAAGAACTCATTTTACCGCCAAAATTTCTTTAGAAGAAATAAAGTTATTAGCGTTTAATTTTAAACCAACACTGGTTAGGTATATTCTCTTGAAGAGTTTTAAAAATACTTTTTTGAAAATTCTTATCTTTACTTAAATACAACAAAATGAACTTTAAAAAATATAAAATTATATTCTGGGCTGTAGGAATATTAATCGTCGCTTTCCTAGGATTTTTTCTATATCAAATGACGCAGAGCCAATCGATTAATTCCATGATGACTTTGGTGATGCTGGTTTTAGGATTGCTTCTTGGTGGCATTATTGCTTACTTGGCTTCCAATAAGATGAGCGCCGCGCCTGTGGTAATTACCGAAAGTTCGCACACCATTGCGGAAAGCATGAGAAAGGTTTTCAAAGTAGTTTCTGCAGAAGGTCACTTTAATGAAATTTACAATTACGAAGAAACGACTAAAATTTTTAATTTTATTCCATCAAAAAAGAAAGCATTGGTTATCGTTCAGGCTAAAGTTTTGGTAGGTTATGATTTTGAGAAATTTCAGTGGGAAATTGATGAAGTCAACAGAAAAGTAAAATTGTTGAACTTTCCCGCACCACAAATCCTTTCCACCGAAACTGATTATAAATATTACAATATTGAAGAACAGTTTTTCAATCTTTTTAGTAAAGATGATTTAGCTAAAATTCAGCAGAATGGAAAACGACAGGTTATAGAAGCAGCGAAAAAATCCCATCTTCCGGAAGTTGCAGCAGAACAAATGCGCACTTTACTAACAGAGCTTCTGGCAGGTAAAAACTTTTTCTTAGAAAATGCGAGTGCTATTTCGGAAAGTAAGAATTTAGCAATTGAATTTGCGGCTACTCAATAATTAATTCCTTAAAGTGAAATACCCGCAAGATGTTTAGTAATGGAAATCTTTCGGGGTATGTTTGATATAATCAGATAAAACTTCTCTTTGCTGAATATCACCCATCATCACTAATTTTTGATATTGAGCTGCATTTCGCAGGTATATTTTTTGAAAAATCTTATTTCCGCGAACCACTATTTTAGGAAAAGCAGCATAAGCCTTAGATGGTTTTGGAATCTGAAGTCTTTCGTTGACTTCTTTGTCCAGTAGAAACCAGTTCATGCTCTGATGCAAATTTTTCAACAATGTGCGTTGAAAAGGATATCTATAAATAGTGTTGTCTAAATTTTCCTGAAGTAAAGCCTGAGCGAGTTGGGTTGAATCATCGTCGCCGGTGTTTTGTAAAGTAGTCCACCAGTAGAATTGTTCCACAGCTTGCTGTCGGTTTTCTGGCAGAAAATTTTCTGGTATTCCGAGTAAATAGCCAATATATTTCCAAAGATGAAATACACCTTTTTCTTCCTGATCAGAAATTTTGATTCCTAATTTTTTTAGTCCTTGCATAAAGACCAATGAAAAACCAGTATAAGTTGCAATCATATCCCAGGAATTGATGGGTTCTCCCCAATTTTCGTGATTCCATTGGTGTTTTTTATCTTTAATTTTCAAACGAGCATAAGAATGCATTAATCTTGTGCGAACGATTAACTGATATGCTTTAGAATTAGGGTGTAAAGCATTTTCTCGAGTAACATGTATCCAAAACTCTAAAGTGTCTTTTAAGCGTTTTACAGCGCCTTTCTTTAAAGCTTCTGTCAAGATCAAAGGTTTGCTAATGTAAGCGAAATCATAACCACCCATTAAAGTGAAGTCTCGTAAAATCATTAAACCGTTTGCTCCTGTTCGCATACAAAATCTCGCACCTTTGTTGGCTAAGTTTTCATGAAACCAATCCGGAACCTTCTGGAGTTGTAAGAATAGATTATGTACGCTTTGCGGTGCGTTATCATTCGAAGTAAGATTGTTTTCTGAGTATTTATGGATGATGGCACTCGCTTCTTTGTAAGGAAGTTTTAGATAAGTGTCTTTTACGGCCTCGTCTCCAAGTTGATCTACTTGATGATAAAGCGGTGCGTATTTTTCAAAAATTTGAATGTCTGGTTTTATCTGAGCCCAATCTAATAATTCTTTCCCATTACCTCTTTCCCAGTAGTTTTTAAAATGTACGGCGTTTTGGAATTTTGGTGTCATAGTTTATTAATCTCGGTAAAAGGTGGATTTTATTTAACGCAATGAAAACAAAGTTTTAATCTTAAATATAACGCAAAGGGAAATTCATTTGACCCTGTAGTAGTTTGCTGATTCCTGTGCGTTAATTACCGTTTTCTTTCTACAAATTTTAAGCCGATTGTTTTTGTTATAACTGCCCCGCAATAGGGATAGCAGTGGAAATCCTTTTTTTTTGGTTGGCTTCCTCTCCTTTGGAGAGATCTGGACTGAGAAAAAAAGATTGCAACGGATAGCCCGACCCGAGTGGTGATGCTGTAAGTCCCCTCTCTTTTGGAGAGGGACTTAGGGAGAGGAAGCGAGGGAATTGCCCAAATTACCGTACAAAAAAACCTCCCGTTTCCGAGAGGTTTATATGAGATGAGTTCAATTGAAATTTTCTGACTACAAAGAAGCAGAATGTACCAACAAATCAGCTAATTTGTTAGAGTATCCCATTTCGTTGTCATACCAAGAAACAATTTTCACGAATTGTGGCGACAACATGATCCCAGCATCTTTATCGAATACTGAAGTTCTTTTTTCACCAACGAAATCCTGAGAAACTACCGCATCTTCTGTGTAACCTAAAATTCCTTTTAGTTCACCTTCTGAAGCAGCTTTCATCGCTTTACAGATTTCTTCGTAAGAAGTTGGTTTCTCTAATCTAACCGTTAAGTCAACTACAGAAACATCCGCTGTTGGTACTCTGAAAGACATTCCGGTTAGTTTTCCGTTTAATGAAGGAATTACTTTTCCTACAGCTTTTGCAGCACCTGTAGAAGAAGGGATGATGTTGTTCAAAGCAGAACGTCCACCTCTCCAGTCTTTCACTGAAGGTCCGTCAACAGTTTTTTGAGTTGCAGTAGTTGCGTGAACTGTAGTCATTAAACCTTCTACAATTCCGAAGTTGTCATGCATAACTTTAGCAATTGGTGCTAAACAGTTGGTTGTACAAGAAGCGTTTGAGAAAATTTTAATATCGTCTGTCAACTCTTTGTGGTTCACACCCATTACAAACATTGGTGTATCATCTTTCGATGGCGCAGAAAGAATTACTTTCTTCGCACCTGCGTTAATGTGAGCTTGAGCAGCATCTTTAGAAAGGAATAAACCTGTAGATTCTACGATATATTCTGCACCAACTTCGTTCCATTTCAAGTTGTTAGGATCTCTTTCTGCGGTTACTCGGATTTTTTTTCCGTTCACTACTAAGTCGTTTCCAGATACAGAAACTTCTCCTTTAAAGGTGCCGTGTACAGAATCATACTTTAGCATATAAGCCATGTATTCGGCATCGATAAGGTCGTTGATTCCTACTACCTCGATGTTTTCTCTTTCAGCCATTGCTCTGAAAACGAGACGGCCAATTCTACCGAATCCGTTGATTCCTACTTTGATTGTTGACATAATTTCTATTTTAAAATTAAATTTATTCTATTATTAAATGGCCAGTATTTCTGAAATTTTCAATAAATCCTGGTCCAGTTCATTGTGTTTTTTAATGGCTTCTTCTATAGACGTGAAAGTTAGTCTGTTCGATTGTAATCCTGCCATCATATTGGTTTTGCCATCCATTAATCCCACAACTGCACCATATCCTAAACGGCTTGCCAAGACACGATCTGCACAACTTGGTGATCCACCTCGCTGAATATGCCCTAGTATGGCCACTCGAATATCATAATCTGGAAAACCGGCTTGAGTTGCTTTTGCAATATCATATATACTTCCTAATTTTTCACCTTCCGCGACTACGACGATACTGGAAGCTTTTCCAGCTTTTTCTGCACGCTCAAATGTGGCGAATAATTCTTCGATACTGTCTTTTCTTTCTGGGATCAAAATACCAATTGCACCAGTAGCCAAACCACTGTTTAAGGCAATGAATCCTGCATCGCGCCCCATTACTTCTACAAAAAATATTCTGTTATGTGATGTTGCTGTATCGCGGATTTTATCAATCGCTTCCATGGCGGTATTCAGTGCCGTATCGTAGCCGATGGTGTTATCAGTACCGAAAATATCGTTATCGATCGTTCCGGGAACCCCGATTACTTTAATGCCAAACTCTTCATTAAAAACTTTAGCTCCTCGGAAAGTTCCATCTCCACCAATACATACAATACCGTCGATGCCATATTTTTGGCAATTTTCAAAGGCTTTTTTTCTTCCTGCTGCAGTTTTAAATTCTAAAGAACGGGCGGATTTCAGTATTGTACCTCCTTCTGTAATAATGTTTTTTACAGATCGAGGCCCCATTTTGGTGAAATCATTGTTAATTAATCCATTAAAACCCTCACGAACTCCGTAACATTCTATTTTATAATGACTTGCAGTACGAACTACCGCTCTCACGGCTGCGTTCATCCCCGGGGCATCTCCCCCAGAAGTAAGAACGACAATCTTTTTTACTGCACTTTCTTTCATAAATAAAAATTTCAGCACAAAATTACGAAATCTCTATCAATTATGTAAGTGTTTAGCACAGAACATTTATCAGCAACCTTATATATAAATATCGTTAATTAAATATTAAAAGGCTGACACCTTATTTTTTTATTCTTTGAAAAATCTATAGTTTTGTAAAATGTTGAGGAAGGTAGAGAGTAAGAAAATGATAGCGACGCTTTTTGCGATCGTTTATCTTTTCGTTGCTTTATTTTCTCAAAATTTCCACGACCATGGAAGTGGTGAAGTTCTTAAGGATTTTCATTTTTCCCAAAAGGAAAAAACATTTAAATCTTCTCAGGTCTATAATTATAGTAATTGTTTGTCCTGTCATGTTTTGCATGATGGTAAACATCTTAATTTTAAGCCTTTTGAATTTTCTACTTATTCTTTTCACGTAAATGTTGATAAGACTTTCAGTCCGAAAAGCAAATCTTTTGCAAGCACCATTACCCATTTTTTTCTTCGGGGACCACCACACTATTTCATTTAAAAATATCCATTACTATTTTGGAGAATTGTTGTTAAAAATCTGATTATCTGATTTTTAACTATTTCTTATTTTTCACTCTTAAAATAATTATAAATGAAATTTATTATAAATATCATTGCAATCTTTTTTGGATTGCTATTCGCTAATGCCCAAAATGCCTTTGTGATCAAAGGAAAAATAATCGACTACCATGATAAAGTTCCCATTAAAAACGCGACAATTACTATTGGTAAGACAACTCAGAAATCCAATGCAGAGGGAAAATTTAGCTTTAAATCTTTACAAAAAGGAAAATATACGCTCATCGCAAATCATCCCGATTGCGATGCTTTTACAGAAGAATTAATTGTCGATAAGGATTTGGAAATCACCATACATCTCGAGCATCATATTGCTGATATAGAAACAATTACGCTCCATGGAAAGCATAAAAATGCGAATTCTCTCATCGTAAAAACATTAGACAGAGGAGATATCGACCGAAATTCTACCGAGAATTTAGGTAATATCTTATCCAGTATTTCGGGTGTTGGAGCTTTGAAAAGTGGAAATAATATTGCGAAACCAATCATCCACGGGTTGTATGGAAGTAGAGTTCCTATTATCAACAATGGCGTAAAAATGGCCGAACAGGAATGGGGCGTTGAACATGCACCGAATATTGACGTTAATCAATTTGATCATGTCGATGTCATTAAAGGAGCATCTGCTTTAAAGTACGGAAGTGATGCGATTGGAGGCGTTGTGGTTTTGGAATCTCAAATTTTTAAAAGAAAAGATACCATCCAGGGAAGTGTCAATCTTGCCGGAATTTCAAATGGTCAAGGAGTTGGACTTGGAGTTAATTTATTAAAAACCTGGGAAAATGGTTGGGCGATAAAAGCGGTAGGTGGATTTAAAAAACTTGGTGATTTGAAAACACCGAATTACAACTTAATGAATACTGGTTTGCAGAATAATTCGTTTGGATTCACTGTTCAAAATAATACTTTCTTACAGGGAATTTCTTTTGATTACAGCGTGACTGACTCTGAGATCGGAATTTATAGAGGATCTGATTTGGGGAATTTAGAAGATTTTTACAAAGCTTTAAATTCAGATATTCCGATTTACGACAGAGATTTTTCCTACTCGATTAATAATCCGAAACAGGATGTTCAGCATCATATTGCAAAGATCTCGGCTTTTAAAAGATTCGAAAATCTTGGGAAAGTTTCTGTTGATTATAACTTTCAATACAATCATAGAAAAGAATATGATGTGAGAAGAGGTGAACTTGCTGAAATTCCGTCTTTAGATTTGGAATTGTTCACGAATCAAATCAATATCAATGATTTTATCGAGCGTCAATACTGGAGTTTAGAAACCGGAATTGATCTGAAATATCAGTTTAATTATTCCACGCCAGAAACCCAGGCGAGAAGATTAGTTCCGAATTATGATCAGTATTCAGGTGGTGTCTATTCTGTTTTTAAATATAAGTTGACACCAGAATTAAATGCAGAAGCAGGATTAAGATATGATGTTGCAAAATATGAAGTTAAAAAATGGTATGACCTAAGCGATTGGGAAAATCTTTACGCCGACCAGTTTTCTCAGTTTTATGTGAAGACCGATGGAAATCGTGTTTTTACCAAACCAAATTTAACCTTCAAGAATTTTTCATTTAATGCTGGATTAGATTATCAGCCTTCGAAAAATTTTGATGTGAAACTGAATTATGCTAAAGTTGGAAGAACGCCAAATATCGCAGAACTTTTTGCCGATGGATTGCATCATTCGGCCGCGATCATCGAAGTTGGAAATATGGGAATGAAAAATGAAGATGGAAACCAATTCAATTTAAATATCGATGGAAAACTGGATATTCTTGATGGTTTAAGAGTTACCGTAAATCCATATTTATTCATTACCAAGAATTTTATCACTGAAGTTCCGACTGGAATCCAAAACACGATTCGTGGTGTTTTTCCGGTTTGGTCTTATAAACAAATTAATGCGCGAATGTATGGTTTAGATGTTGACGCACAGTTGAAACTAAATGATCATTTTGAATATCAGGGAAATTTCTCTTATATCAACGGACAGGATGAAACCAACAATCAACCTTTAATAATGATGGTTCCAACGAATTTCACCAATAGTCTGCAATTCAAAAATGAAAAATGGAAAAGTTTCTATTTCAAAGTTCAGCAACAAACGTTTTTGCATCAAAGTAGATTTCCCATATTTAATCCAACCATTAATATTTTTGAAAATGGAATAGACGTGGAGAAAACTTTAGATCTTTCTACGCCGCCGCCGACTTATACTTTGTGGAGCGTACAGACTGGTTTCGACTTTAATAAACATTTTAAGGTAGGCTTAAATGTGACCAATCTTTTTGATACCAATTATAAAGATTACCTGAACAGAATGCGCTTTTTCTCGTATGAAATGGGCAGAAATATTATTTTTAATATTAAATATAACTTCTAAAATTCTTTAAAAATGAAATCTTTAATTAAACTAAAATATATCGTCTTTTTATTAATAGTTGTCTTTGCAGTGAGCTGCAGCCGCGCTGACGAAGATGATGACGTTCTTTCGCAAGAAGATATTTCAAATATAATTTTAAATGTAAAAGACGACGCCACCGGAATTGTGAGAACTTACAATTACACGGTTAATTCTACAGCAAATCCAGAAATTATATTGACCGACGGAAAAACCTATACTGTAAATGCAGTTTTCTTAAATGGAAACGAAGATGAAACTGAAAGTATCAAAGAAGCAAAAGATGAACATTTTATATTGTTCGATTTTCAAAACTCCAGTATTAATTTGGAAAGAATGGACGATGAATCTTCGACTCGAAGTGATGGGAACAAAGTCGGATTAATAACAAAATGGACCGTTGCCAAAGCAAAAGACGGAGCAAACTCACAATTGGTTTTAACGGTAATCCACGATCCAGTGTCGGTTAGTGAAGTACAAAACGGAAGTGAGTTTGGCAGTATAATCGGTGGCGAAACTGATGCGATGGCCACTTATAGTATTTCTAATTAATATCCATTCAATACAAATAAAGTTAAGGATAGTTAACTTTTTGATCCTTTAAAAAAAATCAAAAAAAAATTCCTATTTTTGCAACCTAAATTTTCAATACATTACAATGAACGTTACAGCGACCAACCATGATGAAGTAAGTGCGTTACTTACAGTTACATTAGATAAGTCAGATTATAAAGATAAAGTTGAAAAACAATTGATCAACTATGCAAAAAATGCACAAGTTCCTGGTTTTAGAAAAGGAAAAGTGCCATTGAGCATGGTGAAAAAACAATATGAAGCGGGAATCGCTTTTGAAGAAATCAACAAACAAGTTTCAGAAGCATTGAATAACTATGTGACTGATAATAAACTGAGATTGGTAGGTCAGCCGGTTCCACAACCAGTTGATTCAATGGATCACAACGCAGAACAACTTTCAGTTGGTTTTGAAGTTGGATACGAACCAGAATTTACAATTGATTTAGCAAAATATGAAGCGCCTCATTATAAAGTAGAAGCGTCTGAAAAAGAAATCAACCAAAGTATCGAAAACATGCAGAAGCGTTTTGCTGAGCAAGTTCCACAGGATGCAATTGGTGATGACACGCATATCGCTTTAGAAATTAGTCAGGTGATTGAAGAAGGTGCAGAAGGTGAGCATAATCATGCACCAAAGAATATCACTATTGAGGCAACTAAAAAAGAAGCTTTCAAATTGGTTAAAGCTTTGAAAAAAGATGAGTCGGTAAAGGTTTCTAAAGCAGATTTAGAAAAAAATGAAGAATTAGCGAAAGAATTAAGCTTTAGTAAAAAAGAATTTGAGCATTTACACCATGATCAAATCGAGGTAAAAGTAAAAGATTTCTTCGGATTGAATTTAGCTGAATTGAATTCTGAATTATTCGATAAAGTTTATGGTGAAGGAACCATTAAAACGGAAGAAGAATTAAAAGATAAGGTGAAAGCTGAATTGGATGAATATTTCCAACAAAATGCAGATGTTCATTTTGTAAATAAGATTTTACAACAAATCAACGAGAAAGAAGAAGTAAAACTTCCGGAAACGTTTTTGATTAAATGGTTAATGTTCAGTAATGAGCAGGTTAATAGTGAAGAACAGGCAAAAGAGATCCTGGAAGCAGAGAAAAATCAGTTGAAATATCAAATCCTTGAAGGAAAATTGATGAATGACAACGAGATCAAATTAGATTATGCTGATGTTTTAGGACAGGCAGAGCAAATGGTTCGTAATCAATTGGCAATGTACGGTATTCACCATTTACCAGATGAAGAGGTACAGAAGTATGCAGCAGAAATGTTGAAAGATCAAGATCAGGTTCGTCAGATCTCTTCTGAAGTTGGAATGGCAAAATTGAAAGACGTTATCCTAGAAAAAGCAACTAAAAAAGAAACCAAAATCTCTCATGATGAGTTTTTGGAAGAATTGAAAAAGTAATTTTCGATAAACCATAAAAAATCCGCTTCAGAAATGAGGCGGTTTTTCTATTTTGATCAAATTCTTAATTTTCTAATAACTAAAAGAATCAATATTTGTATTTTCAATAAGATATGTTTCAAGTTCTTCAATCTGTTTGTTTGTAACATGAAGATCGAGGGTAATGAGAATGAAATCCTCCCTTTTCTCAAGCGCAATTTGATAAGCTACTTTTGATATTTTCTGGATGTCACGCACAATTCCATTTTTTTTCGCAAAATTATCGGCGGAAATTTTAAATTTTAAGATCTTATTGTGATGGTAGGCGAGAATGTTTTTGGTAAGTAGTTTGGCAATGTAAATGATGATCAGGGCTGCAATAAGGAAAGTAAAGGCAATATAGATTTCACCAAATCCAATGGACATCCCAATTGCTGCTGCGATCCATATAATTCCGGCTGTCGTTAATCCATAAACATTAAATCCTTCTTTGAAGATGACTCCAGCGCCCAGAAAACCTATGCCGCTTACGATATAAGACGCAATTCTGGTCGGATCTCCAGTTCCTGCTAATTTGTAAGATAAAATGGAAAAAAGGGTAGAACCTAGACAAATAATCGTAATGGTTTTTAAACCCGCAGATTTATCCTTCATTTCTCTTTCAAAACCAAGTATTAGGCCGGCAATCAGGGAAATGATGGCTTTGTAAATATCTAAAAGTTCGAAATGCTCTGACATTTTTTATTTAAAGGTAAAAATAATTTAGGAACCATATTCTATTTTCCACTCATCTGCAGCATCACACAGAGTCTTGTAAAATTCTTCACCATATTTTCTGATGAGGGGCGTTTTTACGAATTTGTAAATGGGAACTTTCAATTCTCTTCCTAATGTACAGGCATCGCTGCATATTTCCCAACGGTGGTAATTGAAAGCGGTAAATGTTCTATATTCATCAATTCGGATAGGGTATAGGTGGCATGAAATTGGTTTTTGCCAATCCACAGCACCATCTTCGTACGCTTTTTCTATACCGCATTTGGTAATTCCTTTCTCATCAAAAATTACATAGGCACATTCTTTACCTTCCACCATTGGTGTGACATAATCGCCATCATTGGGGTCAATAGCCCACGTTCCTTGCTCTTCTAGTGCTTTCACACCTTCTGGCCGCAGGTAAGGTTTTACTTGCTCAAAAATACGGTCTAAGATCACTGTTTCTTCTTTGTCAAGTGGTGCGCCTACATCACCTGCTACACAGCAAGCGCCTTTGCATTTGCTTAGATTACATACAAATTCTTCAGAGAAAATCTCTTCTGAAATTAATTTATCGTCAATTTGAATCATGTCTTTTAATAAAATTTAAAATAGGTAGAAAGTTTGAAAATAATAAGAAATATAATAATTGCCCACAAACCTATTTCCTTGAACCAGTATTTTCTAGAAAATTTCAGCATTCTGCTCAAAATAATAGAGGAGGGTAAAGCTAATAGTAACAGATACTCATAATTCTTTCCCATGTACATTACAATAGTGATCAATTGTGCCAATGAAAAAACCAGTAGGAACGTATACTTAAATCTGCTGGTCGGGCTCTTCTTTGTAAAGTTGACGAAATGATCGTATAAGGAAAGTATTAAAAGTAAAATAATAGGAATTAGCCAAAGAATATTATCGATATGGGAAATTTTATTAAAACCTGAGAATGGAAAATATGCGGGATTCCACGACTCAAGGTGGAAAAAAAATGCAAGCGTAAAGTAAGAGAGTGCAATGAGGGATATTCCAAAAAATAATCTGAAAATATGAAGCCCAATCTTATCCGAAGTCCCTATGATGTGAAAAATTACGAATATAGCCATGGGCCAGGTGGTTGGTAGAAAGATAAAATTAAAAGCCAAAATTGAACCTACTAAAATGTAAGATGTATTGCGTACCGATACATCATCATTAGTTAACAAAAGAAGTATGATCGAATTGGTGAAAAGTGATACAGCGATGCCAATATCCAGATCACCAGGATAAAGTGCAAAAACGAACACGGTGTATAAAAATAATGGTAGATGAGTTTGATAAGTGAGAGCAATTGCATGAAAACAGAAATATCCAAGGGCTACTCCTGCAAAAGTAATAGCAGCTGAAATTAAATCTAAAGTATTGTATTCTAGAAAGTTAAAGCTTATTACAATTAAAAGAAGAATGCCAATGTAAACAGGAATTGAAAAAATATTGCTTTCTTTAGAAAGTAATCGAAACATTTTTTATAAATTTGTGCAAAGTTAATTTAAAAAAGGAAAATAATGACGTCTTTCTGGTTATTCTTAAGCGGCCTGTTTAAATGGTCTTTCGGTTTATTTGATTTCGCAGGGAATTTTTTAAATTGGATTTTATTCTTTGTTGCAACAGCTCTATTCTGCTATTGGTGCTATGTACTATTTGCAACATTAAGTGGGAATAAGGATAAAGAGTATTTCTCTCCTACAGAAGGTCATCATCCTTATTACGATCCTAGAATTTACAAGAAAGAGAAGTAAATAATTGATACCCGTTTTTACTATAAAAATCCCGAAATTTATTTAATTTCGGGATTTATTATTTTAGCTTGGTGAAATTTAATGAATTGGAATCACTAAAACAGGAACGTGAGATTTTCGAGTTAATTCTTTAGTTAAGCTGCCTACAAATACATCGTACATATTACTTCTGCCGTGGGAACCCATGACAATATATTCCGCCGCTTTTTCTTTTGCATACTCCAAAATTACATCTCCAGCAATCCCTTGTTTTAACAAATGTTCGCAATCAACGCCTTGGGCAATAATTCTCTGTTCCAGGGTGTTGAGTTCTACCAATTCCTGCTTGATTTCATTTTGTTCTATTTCTGGAAAATATTGAAAACCCATATCTCCAATTGCAAAACCAATATCTGTGGGAGCTACGTGAATAAGGCAAATTTTTCCATTTGTTTGGTTTGCAAATTTAATTGCTCCATCAAGCAACTTATCCGTTGCTTCTGAAAAATCTACTGGTAAAATAATGTTTATCATGATTTTTTTATTTGTTATTAAAGTTACGAATATATTCTCATAACATAGTATACAATATTTATTGAATTCTAAGTGAAAAGAGCTTTTTGTCTTCTAAAAACGCATCGAGTTGATCATTTTCAGTTACTTTGCCAACCCCTTTAGGTGTCCCTGTAAAAATAAGATCACCAACTCGTAAGGTAAAGTATTGAGAAACAAAAGCAATAATCTTTTCAGGTGAGAAAATCATCAGTGAGGTATTTCCATTTTGAGCCTCCTCTTTATTTTTTAGTAAAGAGAAATTCATATTTTTAATATCAAATTCATCTTTACTGTAAAATTCAGAGATTACTGCGCTTCCGTCAAAAGCTTTTGATAGTTCCCAGGGTAATCCTTTGGATTTAAGTTCACTTTGTAAATCCCTCGCGGTAAAATCAATTCCCAGTCCAATTTCATCAAAATGTTTACTGGCATTTTCTTCCTGGATATATTTTCCCCCTTTAGAAATTTTCAGGACTACTTCTAATTCATAATGAACATCATTGGAAAATTCTGGAATGTAGAAATCACTTCCTTTTTTTAGAACTGCAGTATCTGGTTTCATAAAAATGACCGGACTAGAAGGGATTTCATTTCCCAGTTCTTGAGCATGTTGTACGTAATTTCTACCGATACAAATTATCTTCATTCTAATGGAATTATATTATACTATTTGAGGTCAGGCATAGAGTTAGGTTTTATTTTGCGATTGTGCGCATTTCTAGAATTTACTTCTCAGCTGAATTCCGGTCAAAACTTTCTTGGTGTACAAAGGGAAATCAGCATTTTGGATCCAGCCGTAATAACCTAAATCTTTTTGGAAAACCTCTTTCACTTTCTGACCTTTGTATTTCCCGAAAGTAAAAATCTCTTTTTCTTCTTTATCATATGCAATAAACCCTGCCAAGTCTGCGAATTTATGATGAGAAGATATTTCACTTAATCCCGCGATATCGTTTGGTAAATCTTGATAATGACCAACCTGTGCATCCAAGACTTCGAAGGTGGCCAGAACATCTGCTTCTGCGGAGTGTGCGTTTTCTAAGTTTTTTTTGCAATAGAATTGATATGCAGCAGTAAGGTTTCTAGGTTCCATTTTGTGAAAAATAGTCTGTGCATCGACTAATTTGAATTTGCTTAAATCGAAGTCAAGTCCGGCCCGTAGAAGTTCTTCTGCTAAAAGAGGAACATCAAAGCGATTAGAATTAAATCCGCCTAAGTCGCAACCAGCGATCATATCAAGTACTTTTCCAGCAATATCTTTAAACTTAGGGGCATTCTTTACTCGTTCGTCAGTAATTCCGTGGATTGCAGATGATTCAGCGGGAATAGGCATTTCTGGGTTAACAAGCCATGTTTTACTTTCCCGTGAAGAGTCGGGGTTTACTTTTAGTATAGAGATTTCAACAATCCGATCCTTTGCGACCTGAATTCCTGTTGTTTCTAAATCAAATACGCAAAGCGGTTTATGGAGTTTTAAATTCATTTTTTATTTTTTGTTGAGGACAGGTAGTTTCTTAGTCCATTTGTTTTTATTTTGATAAATGTTTTTGAAAAATCAATGATACCAATATGTAATATAGTATTGCCAAAGGAATACCAACTGTTTTAAGTAAAATTACAAGCAGGATCACACCTACTGCTAAAATGATTTTCGGATAATTATCTGAAATGGTCATCGACTTGAATTTTAATGAAATCATTTTTATGGGACTTACCAGTAACCAGGAGGAAATAATGGTCACCAAAATTAAAAGTACTGGATTTTCAAACAACACTTTAAAAAATTCGGTCTCCATAAAAGAATAATACATGCCAAAGATTAAAATGGTGTTTGCTGGTGTATTTAATCCTTTAAAATAATAGGTTTGCTCTTCATCTAGATTAAATATGGCTAGACGAAGACAAGAGAATAATGTCACGAAAAGTCCTATATATTTAATTTCAAACGGTAGTTCTAATGAAAAGAGTTGGTTGCCAAACGGCTCCAAAGCCTTGAATAGCGCCAATCCAGGTATAAGGCCGAAACTTACCATATCTGCGAGAGAATCTAATTGAGTGCCTAGTTCAGAATTTGATTTCATGGCACGTGCAACAAAACCATCGAAAAAATCTAGAATCAGCGACAGAATGATACAGAAGGCGGTAATTCGATAATTACCTGTTATTAAATGAATAACACCTATGCTCCCCGAAAATAAATTCGCCAGCGTAAAGGCATTGGCCAAATTGTATTTAATAAAATTCATTTCTACATTTTAAATTTCCTGTGAAGCATCAAAAATCCATATTGTAATGGAAAACTTTCATTTTGATGTTTAACAAAAACAAAAGTAAGGTTTTTATTAAAATTTGCATTTCCTTTTTTGGAGTTAAAGTTACTTTCTCGTTAAAAAAGTAAAATAATGTAAATTTGCATCATCATTTTACAGAACCTTTGATGAAAGAATTTAGATTTCAAGAAATTTTCGTTTTAATTTATCGTTTATTTTTGGCGTACATTTTTTACCAGATCGCCCGACTGCTCTTTTGGTTTTTTAATAAAAATTTGATTCCGGTTGATGGCATTAGTGAATATCTGAATTTGGCCTATCGTGGATTTGCTTTTGATACCACTGCAATTCTATATGTAAATGCCTTGTTTATATTGCTAAGTATTATTCCGGTAATTATTAATACAAAGAAGATCTATCAAAAGATTTTATTTTTTATCTATTTTATTACCAATGGAGTTGCCTACGCGATGAATTTCGGGGATTTCGTGTACTTTAGATTTTCGCAAGCACGTTTAACAAGTGCTGCTATTAATGTTGCCCAGCATGAAAGTAATATAGGTAAAGTTTTTACCGTTTCAGTAATAGAACATCCGCTCGTCATCGTTTGGTTTATTGCATTGATGATACTGTGGATTTTTCTGTATAAAAAAGTTAAGGTAAAAATTCATAAACCCATAAAATTAGTTCCTTATTTTATCTTTTCGGTGGTAACGTTATGCTTAACGGCTTTACTTGTTGTGGGTGGAATTCGTGGTGATTTTAAACATTCAACGCGCCCGATTAATTTGGTGGATGCCAACCGCCATATTACAAAACCGGTACAAGCTAATGTTGTACTCAACAGCGTTTTCTCTTTTTTTAGAACCATTAATACCAATAATTTTGAGGAAGTTCATTTTGTAGATGAAAAATTTATTGATGAAAATATTCATCCGTACAAATTATATATTCGTGAAGAAGTTAAACCGAAACCCAATGTTGTGATTTTTATTCTTGAAAGTTTTAGTAAAGAATATTCGGGTGCTTTTAATAAAGAAACCAATATTAAAAACTTTGTTTCCTACACGCCATTCTTTGATAGTTTGGCCGCTCATAGTTTAATAGCAACCAATGCCTTTGCCAATGGAAGACAATCGATTCATGGGATGAGCTCTGTTTTAGCAGGAATACCGAGTTTAAAAGATGCCTTTACAAGTTCTCCTTTTTCTAATCAGAACATTCAGTCAATCGTTTCAGTATCGAATGACATGGGTTATGATACATCGTTTTTTCATGGTGCACCAAATGGATCAATGGGCTTTTTAGGATTTGGAAATATCCTTGGCTTCAAAAATTATTACGGAAAGACGGAATATAACAACGATGCGGATTTCGATGGGATGTGGGGCATTTGGGATGAACCTTTCTTTCAGTATTTTGCAAATACTTTAAACAAGAAAAAAAGTCCATTTATGGCTACTTTGTTTTCAGTCTCATCACACCATCCTTTTAAAATTCCTGAAAAATACCAAGGGAAATTTAAAAAAGGTCCGCTGGAAATTCATGAACCAATCGGTTATACAGATTTTGCTTTGAAAGAATTTTTTGAAACTGCTAAAAAAATGCCGTGGTTTAATAATACAATATTTGTTTTCGTAGCTGATCACACCAATCAAACAGCCTATCCGGAATATGAAAAGGCGATCAATAGAGCTGCAATTCCAATTATGTTTTATTCGGCTAATCCTAAATATCAGTTGAAGGGAGAAATTAAAGAACCTGCTCAACAAATGGATATTTATCCCACTTTAGCAGATTTAATGGGGTACAATAAAAAAATTAGAAGTTGGGGTAGGAGTTTGGTTTCTGATAAAAAGGAAGATTACATGATCGTTAATTCTGATTCTATCAATGAACAGTTTATTATTGGAAATTATATTTATCTATTTAATGGAAAAGACATTACTGGGATTTACGATATTTTAGATAAATCATTAGAGAAGAATCTTATTGGCAAACTGAATAGTTCAGAAGTAGAAAAAGGGATGCTGAAATGCAAAGCTTGGTATCAGGATTATATGAACCGGGTCATCAATAGAATGCTTAATTAGAGATCTCCATCCTTTAGACTGTTTTTGCAAAAATGCGAAAGTGGTATGAATTATGACATGAATAGTTAAATAATTGTGATTTAACTTTTTTTAATTACTTTTATCCAATCAATAATTAAAAAATATTATAAAATGAAAAAAATACTTTTCTCTTTCGCTGCTTTACTTATGGCAACTTTGTCTAATGCTCAAATCGAAGGAAAATGGAAAACCATTGACGACGAAACTGGACAGGCAAAATCAATTGTAGAAATTAGCAAAAAATCAGATGGTAAGTACTACGGTAAAGTCGTTCAGCTTTTGATTAAACCTGCCAATGCTAATTGCACAGATTGTAAAGATGATCGTAAAAATAAGCCGATCTTAGGAATGGAAGTGATCCGAGGCATGAAAAAAGAAGGTTCTGAATTTACAGGTGGAACGATTACAGATCCTAAAACTGGAAAAACTTACAAATGTAACATCACCCGTGATGGTGATAAACTGAATGTAAGAGGTTATGTTGGATTTTCTTTAATTGGAAGAACGCAAACTTGGAATGCCGTAAAATAATATTTTACATAAATATAAACAGAAAGCACCTTAATTGAGGTGCTTTTTTACTGGACCAAATTACTGTGATTTGCGAAAAAATCTTTACTTTTGTACTTTAATTTTTTAACAGATTATGAAGGAATATACTTTTAGAGAAGTGATTGCGCAAGCAATGAGCGAAGAAATGCGAAAAGATCAAGCCATTTATTTAATGGGTGAAGAAGTTGCAGAATATAATGGTGCTTATAAAGCTTCTAAAGGAATGCTTGATGAATTCGGTGCTAAAAGAGTTATTGATACTCCCATTGCAGAACTGGGATTTACCGGAATTGCAGTAGGATCAGCTATGAATGGTAATCGTCCGATTGTAGAGTATATGACTTTTAATTTCTGTATGGTTGGAATCGACCAGATTATTAATAATGCAGCAAAAATTCGCCAAATGAGTGGTGGGCAATGGAATTGCCCTATTGTTTTCCGTGGCCCAACAGCCTCTGCAGGTCAGTTAGGAGCTACGCATTCACAGGCTTTAGAGTCGTGGTTTGCAAATATCCCTGGTTTAAAAGTAGTGGTCCCATCAAATCCATATGATGCAAAAGGATTATTAAAATCAGCAATTCAAGATAACGATCCTGTAATATTCATGGAGTCTGAACAAATGTATGGTGACAAAATGGAAATTCCAGAAGAAGAATATTACCTTCCAATAGGAAAAGCCGATATTAAAAAAGAAGGTAAGGACGTTACTTTGGTTTCTTTCGGTAAAATTATGAAATTGGCGATCCAGGCAGCAGAAGATTTGGAAAAAGAAGGAATTTCTGTAGAAGTTATTGATTTAAGAACGGTTCGTCCTTTGGATTATGATACGATCTTGGCATCAGTAAAGAAAACCAATAGACTTGTTATTTTAGAAGAAGCTTGGCCACTTGGTTCAATCGCAACTGAGATTGCATATATGGTTCAACAAAAAGCGTTTGATTTTTTAGATGCTCCAATTAAAAGAATTACCACTCCAGATGCTCCAGCACCTTATTCTGCACCACTTTTTGCAGACTGGTTTCCAAAATTAGAGAACGTAAAAGAAGAAATCAAAAAAGCACTTTACATTAAAGCTTAATAGATAAAAACTCTCGAAAGAGAGTTTTTTCATTTATAAATAGTTATAAGAACACGAGCATAATAATATATCTTTGACGAAATTTTTTACAATTCATGTCACAAACTGTTTCATCACATTTCGATACGAAAAAGCTCACCGCAATTGGGGTTTTGGTCTCCTTGGGAATTGTCTTTGGAGATATTGGAACTTCACCGCTTTATGTCATGAAGGCAATTGTGAATGCACGACATGGAACGGGAAATTTACCGTTTGATGAATATATAGAAGGAGCACTATCCTGCATCATCTGGACACTAACTTTGCAAACTACCGTAAAGTATGTAATTATCGCTTTGCGAGCTGATAATAACGGAGAAGGTGGAATTCTTTCTTTGTACTCGCTCGTAAAAAAATTAAAGAAGAAGTGGCTCTATGTGATTGCCATTATTGGAGCTTCAACTTTAGTTGCAGATAGCATTATTACCCCCTCTTTAACCGTAATGTCTGCTGTAGAAGGCTTAAAAATATTCTCACCCCATACTCCAGTTGTAGGCATAACTCTTATTATTTTAGCAATCGTTTTTATCGTTCAACAATTTGGGACAGCCTCTATTGGGAAACTTTTTGGACCGGTCATGGTGGTTTGGTTTTTAACGTTAGGAATATTTGGATCGATACATATTGTTGATCATGTCGAAATTTTAAAAGCATTTAATCCCTATTACGCTTATAATTTAATAACTCACTCGCCTAGTGCCATTGTCATAATGGGGGCGGTATTCCTTTGTACTACTGGAGCAGAGGCACTTTATTCTGACTTGGGGCATTGCGGAAAAAGGAATATACAGATGAGCTGGATTTTTGTAAAAACCATGTTGATTCTGAATTATTTAGGTCAGGGTGCCTGGCTTTTGGACAATCCATTAAAGGTTTCAGAAGGTATCAATCCAATTTTTGGCATCATGCCGGAATGGGCTATTTTGCCAGGAGTTATATTAGCAACTGCTGCAGCGATTATTGCAAGTCAGTCGGTTATTACAGGTTCATTTACCATGTTTTCGGAAGCGATGTCTACTACCTTTTGGCCCAATCAACAAATTGATTATCCATCAGGGATTAAAGGTCAAATGTATATTCCAAGAATCAATTGGGGTTTGATGTTTTTGTGTTTTATCGTGGTGATCTATTTTCAGAAATCGGAAGCAATGGAAGCTGCGTATGGTTTAACCATAACGATCACGATGTTAATGACGACGGTACTTCTCTTTTTCTGGCTCAGTAGAAATAAAGCAACTCGAGTTTTTGCATTTGGATTTATTGCAGTTTATCTTTTTATTGAATTGGGCTTTTTCTATGCAAATGTTATTAAATTTTTCGACGGAGGTTGGTTAACAATGGTATTGGGAGGGTTTATAGCAGTTTGTATGTACGCTTGGTACAATGGGAGACTCATCAAAGCAAAGTTCTTGAAATTTGTGAAGTTAGATAAATATGTTCCGGTAATTAAAGAGCTTAAACTGGATGAGACCATTCCGAAATATGCGACAAATCTTGCTTTTTTGAGTCGTGCAAAAAGACAGGATGAGGTAGAAGCAAAAATTATTTACTCCATTTTACGCAAACAACCCAAAAGAGCAGATCATTATTTCATTCTCAAAATTACCAATCAGGAAGATCCTTACAGCTTTAAATATACCATTGATGAAATTATGCCCGGAACTATTTACCGTATTAATTTTATGCTTGGATTTAAAGTAGATCGTAGAATCAATGATTATTTTGACCAGGTTTTAGAGGACATGATGGAAGAGGGAAGTATTCCTTCACGAAGCAGTCACCCTTCATTACGACATTATAATGTTCCACCGGATTTGAAATATGTGATTATTGATAATACCTACATTAATGATACTTTACTTAATGTAAAAGAGAAGATCACCCTTAATATTTACAACTTTGTAAAATATATCGGAAGTGATGATTTCAAAGCATGGGGGATTTCCTCACATAATGTTGTGGTAGAATCGGCGCCTTTGCTTGATCAAAAGGTACTCAGCAAAAAGATTCAGCAGGTAGAATTCCGTCGATATGATTCTTAAGCAGTAAAATCTTAGCACGGTTTTAGAATACTTCGTTAATTAAAAATTCGATAAATTTGTAGATAATTATTTTAAATGGACGTTAAACAGAAGGATCTCAATATCGCAACTATAAAGGAAGTTCTACGACAATACCTTCAGCAGAAAGGTTTTAGAAACACGCCCGAACGCTATACTATTTTAGAAGAAATCTACAACATGGAACATCATTTTAATGTTGATGATTTGTATCTCTTGATGATGCAGAAGAAATACCATGTTTCCAAAGCGACCATTTACAATACCATAGAGATTTTTCTGGATGCCGGATTGATTAGAAAGCATCAGTTTGGAGAAAAAACCATGACTTCTTCTTCTTACGAAAAATCCTATTTTGATAAGCAACACGATCATTTAGTGATCTATAAAAAGGATTCAGATAAGGAGATTCAGGAAATTATTGAATTTTGTGATCCAAGAATTCAAGGAATTAAAGAATCAATTGAACAGACTTTTGGGGTCAATATTGATTCGCACTCACTTTATTTTTACGGAACTAAAAAGGATTAATGAAAGGGTTTCTTATTTTTTTTCTCTTTCTAAGTATCAATATTTTTGCGCAAATCCCTACGCAACCGAAAGATCCTGCGACGAAAGATCCATTTTTTACAGATCCGAAAAAAAATTCGCAAGGGGAGAAAGTGAAATTGATTCATTCTGATGAATTTGGAGTCGTAAAAGGAAAATATGATGATAATCCTTTCTTTTCAGGAAATGTTGAGTTTTCGCATCAAGGTTCTATTCTTACGGCTGACGAGGTCATCTTCTACAGAGAACAGAATTTCGTAAAAGCAATCGGAAACGTGAAACTTCAAAATGCAGATGGTTCTGTAATTACTTCTGGCGAAATGGAATACGACGGAAATACACAAAAGGGTATTGCTCGAAAAAATGTTTTATTAACAGATCCCGGACAAACCATTAAGACAGAGACGCTTTACTACGACCGACTTTCCAATAAAGCTTACTTCAATACTGGAGGTACAATTACTAAAGATGGAAATGTGATGTATACCAAAGTTGCGACGTATGATTTAAACAGCAGATTAATCGATTTTACAGGGAATGTAAAGATTGATAATCCCGAATATACCGTTGAAGGCGTAAATATTGTTCAGAATCAAAACACCAACACAGCCACTTTTAACGGGGCAACCACTATTACCAATAAAAAGAATCCCAGCAATCTTATTTATACTGAGAAAGGGACCTATAACATGAATTCCAAAGAGGTATTTCTTAAGAAAAATTCCAGAATTCATTATAATGGAAAAATTCTGACGGGAGATGATCTTTATTTCAATCAAATCACAGGTTTCGGTACCGGAAAAGGAAATGTAACCCTACGCGATCCTTTGGAGAAGCGCTATATGAAAGGCGGTTACGGGGAAATTTATGAGAAGAAAGATTCTGCAATGATGACGGAGAAACCGTACGCAGTAAAGATTCTCGAAAAGGATTCCATGTATTTCTCTGCGGATCGAATTCTGGCATATCAAAAATTGGATGATAAAAATCCGTTAAAGAAAAAAAGTTTCCTACGTGCTTACAAAAAAGCGCGAATGTTCAAATCTAACATCCAAGTAAGGGCAGATTCATTAAGTTTCAATGAAACGGATGGAATCATGCATTTGGATGGTAGTCCGATTGCATGGAGTGGGGAGAAACAAATAACTGGTGACAAAATTGAAGCTTATTTCGATACTGAAAATGAGTTCATCGATTCTCTCCGCGTGATTGGGAATGCCTTTGCCATCAGCAAGGCAGATTCGCTGAATATGAAAGACGAATTCAATCAGGTAAAAGGAAAGCTCATGACGGTTTACTACGAAAAAAACGATGTTAAACTAGCCAAAGTAATCGGGAACGGACAAGCCATTACCTACGCTGATGACCAGAATGAGAAAACAAAAGAAGTGGAACGTATTGGCGTTTCCCTTTCAACATGTGGCACCATAGAGGCCGAATTTGAAGACCGAAAAGTACAGATTATTTCCTGTACTATTGGAGCCAATGTAGACACCTATCCAATGAGCTTGATTTCTTCTAAACAAAGATTTTTCCCCGATTTTAACTGGAATACCAAAGACCGACTGCGAACCTGGCGCGATATATTTGTTGATTCGCCCGATTATGAAGAAATTAAATACCAATCGGACGATGTGCTCTACAATGCAGCACAGAAAAAAATCGACGATGCGAAAGTTAAGGAAGAAGCTCAGAAGCCTAAAAGGGTTAGAAAATAAGTTTCGGCGACTCATTTTATCAAATATAAGAGACGTTTAATAAATGGACAGTACATTTTTATTAGAAGAAATTATCAGGTCAACTCATTCTAATATTTTGACCGCAGAAGATTTGAGAAAAAAATCTAACCTTGAGTTAAATAGAAAACATAATGCAGAATGTTGGAGTGTTTTAGAATGCTTAGAACATCTCAATTTATACTCAGATTTTTACCTTCCAGAAATTGCTAAAGTAATTTCTGGATCGAATTCTACCTTTAATCGTAAATTTAAAAGTGGCTTAATTGGTGGATATTTTGTGAAAAGTATGTCGCCAAGGGAACAACTTAATAAAATGAAAACTTCAAAGGATAAAAATCCAATCAATAGTAAAATTGACAAATCCGCTATTGATAGATTCATTTCGAATCAATATAAATTTTTAAGCTTATTGGAATCTTCAAAAAATATAGACCTTAATAAGGTTAAAACTAAGATTTCTATTACCAGACTCATTAAAATTAAATTAGGTGATACGCTGATGTTTTTAAATAATCACACCCTAAGACATTTAATGCAGATCGAAAGAATCTTGATAAATCACTAATCTAAAATGCAACACGATTTCTTTAAATACCAAGCCCAAACCACCCAATTCGCGGCTGGTTTTGAAGTAGAAAAAGCCGCAGGTTCTTACATTTATGGAAAAAATGGTAAGAAATATCTCGATTTTGTAGCGGGAGTTTCTGCAAATACTTTGGGTCATTCGCATCCGAAAATCGTAGAAGCTATTAAAACGCAGGCAGAGAAATATTTGCATGTCATGGTTTACGGCGAATATGCTCAGGAAATGCCGGTGCAGTTATGCAAGCTTTTAGCAGATTCCACACCAGAACCCTTGGAAGTTACCTATCTCGTGAATTCTGGAGCAGAATCCATCGATGGTGCTTTGAAGTTGGCAAAACGCTATACCGGAAGAGAAGAAATCATTTCCATGACCAATTCATACCATGGAAATACGCATGGTGCTTTGTCCGTGTCGGGAAATGAATACCACAAACGGGAGTTTCGTCCGCTCTTGCCAATGATTAGTTTTATTGAGTTTAATAATCAAAAGGATTTTTCTAAGATCACCGAAAAGACAGCCTGTGTTTTAGCGGAAACGATTCAAGGTGCAGCTGGATTTTTAGTTCCAGATTCCGATTATTTTAAAAATCTTAAAAAGCGGTGCGAAGAAGTTGGTGCCTTATTAATTCTCGATGAGATCCAACCTGGATTTGGCAGAACAGGAAAACTTTTTGCCTTTGAACATTTCGATATGGTTCCAGATATTTTGGTGATGGGAAAAGGAATGGGCGGTGGAGTACCCGTTGGTGCGTTTATGAGTTCCAAAGAAATTATGCACTCCCTTTCGCATTCCCCAAAATTAGGACATATCACAACTTTTGGTGGAAATCCATTAATTGCTGCCGCGAGTTATGCAACCTTGCATGAAGTGGTAGAAAGTAATTTGATGAACGAAATTCAAGATAAGGAAAATCTATTCCGAGAATTGTTGGTTCATCCGAAGATTAAAAATGTCAACGGAAAAGGGTTGATGTTGGCCGTAAATTTGGGTTCACCAGATTTCACTTTGGAAGTTGCAAAAAGTTGCATGGATAAAGGATTAATCGTTTTCTGGCAATTATACCGAAATGAATATTTGCGAATTTCTCCACCGCTGACCATTTCTTTAGAAGAAATTAGAGAAGGTTGTGGAATTATTATCGATGTTTTAAATGAAATTTGATATCGTAATATGCCAAACCTCATTTAAGTAGATTGATTCGAAGTATTTCTTACATTCGGTAAAATGCACAGGTTTAACTTTATGTAAAAAATTGATTGCCGATACCTTTCCAGTTGAGTTTTCTAAATAAAAAATAGAATTTGTTTTTGCCCCATGGAAGTAGTGTCGCGTGATGATATATATCATGATAATTACCCCGTATTGCCCTAATTGCTGATATAGCGGAGAGTGAGACAGGTTTATAAAAAATATAGAATTATGTGCCTTCCGATAATTTAACTCTTTCGCTGAAATAAATGATAGATATTAGAAATTAATTTATATATTGCGACTCATAAAAAATAAGTAGCAATATGGCGAAAACGAAGGTGCAATATGAATTTCCAATGCACTGTCAGTCAGAGATTTTATACGAATATATGGCAAGCGCAGAAGGACTTTCTGAGTGGTTTGCAGATGATGTTGTGGAAAAAGGGGATGATTTTTTCTTCAGTTGGGGCGATGGTCCTGAAGAGAAAGCTACGCTGATTCGTTATAAACCAGAAAACTTTGTACGGTATCGTTGGGAAGAGGACGAGGGAACAAAAAATTATTTTGAAATGACCATCGTTATCGATGATATTACGGAAGATTTAGCTTTAAATATTACCGATTTTTGTGATGCTGGTGACGAAGAAGAAAACCGTCTTTACTGGGAAAATTTAATTGAAAATTTAAAATTGAAATTGGGTGCATCCTAATTTTAAATTCTAAGAATAAACAATGATGAACGAATTTTCGTTCATTTTTTGTAACTAAAAACGTCTATATGATGAAAGTATCATTTGCTTCAGAGCAATTTCTAGCCAAAAATCGTGCATTTTTATATGGTGATTCCGTTCGTGTTTCTTTCTTTGTGCGCAGTTCTCAACTCATCATGGCAGAAGAATGCTATTTTTTCCTCATGGCTTCCATGCGTAAAATGAGGATGTCTATTCCTTTATCTTACACACTGGAGTTTTTTCAGGATTTATTTGCAGAAGAGGTGTTACAAAAAGAAGTGAAAGATGCGATCATTCATTTTTTTGTATACAGAGATGAAGCGGAAAACGCCTTATCAAAAAGGTCAATTTCGTTTTATTGTGAAGTGCAGGAGGTTGATGATGTTTTAAGTATTCAAAGAGATATTGAAATTGACTTAATCAAGGAAGTAAACGTGAATACCAACGTTCTAAGCAATATTCATGTACATTGTCCTGAAAATATCTATGCGGAAATTTACGCGTTAGAGAATGATCTGGATGATGTGATTTTTCTTAATCCAAGCAAGAGAATTGCGAGGTCAATTTTCGGGAATTTTCTTTTTTTGGATGGCAATACCATTAAGATCCCAAAACAAACAGAAGGCGCTTATATTTCGCCACTTTTAGAAAACTTTGTGACCTTTGTACACAAGCAAAATCTTGCAAAAATTGAAGAATCAGAGTTGATTGCTTTCGAATCTCAGAAAGCGGAAGAGGTTTTGATTATTTCTGATCTGAAAGGGATTTTTGCAGTAACCAAAATCCGGAACAAGAATTTTGGAAATAGCAAATTTGCAGAGCTTATCATGAAGTGGAAGAGCAACTTCGTGTAAAATTGACAAACCCAGTCAGCAACCTTAAGTAAAGTCAGTGACCGGGTTTTACGAAAGTTTAAGCTTTCTTATAATTCGTTAATAAACGCGATAATTTTTTTTGAGTTTTCCTCTAACCCGGTGGAGCTGCTAAGGAAATATCGGTCTTCAATATTAGACATAAAACCTAATTCCAAATAAATGGTAGGTGTTGTAGAATTTTTTAGTAGATGTAGATTGGGTGAAAATATTTTACAATCTCCAAATTTTAAGGCTAATTTTTTGGCAAGGTCTCCATTTTCAGTTTTAGTATATATTTCTTGCCCTTTTTTTTGAGTATTTGAACTGTTATTGATGTGAAGCGAAATAACAAGGTCTGGATTTAATTTTTTTATAAAATCCGTCCTGTATGAAAGGGATTTATAAGTGTCGGAATCTCTTGTAAGAATTATTTCGATATTCTTGTTCGTATTCAATTCTTTGATTTTGTTTGCAATACTAAGAACGATATCTTTTTCTTTGATTTCGTTAATATTCGCTCCTGAGTCGTTTCCACCGTGGCCAGCATCAATTACAATAACTTTTTTACCGTCAATCGAGGTGAATGAGAAGAAACAAATCAAAAAACATACACCAAATAATTTAAAAATTTTATTCATCATTTTTGTTATTTACAACATAACGAAATAACGAAAGAATTCTCAGATAATTTCTTAATGAATACTTAAATATTTTTAAAGTTTTGTTAAAATGTTGGCGGTTGATTAAAGCAAATTAAAGGTCTCTTATTGATCTGGATTGAAGAATAGCGTGATCCAAGTAGTTAATGGAAATTGATAAGAAATAGAAATCTCAACTGCTAATTCATCGACACGTCTTCTGGCGAATTTGCCCATAAAAGAAACTCGCCACCTAAGTTTTCCATGATGTTCTTCCACAGACTTTGGTCGTTTGGGGAGGTGTAATCTAAGTTAAATACCTCCACTGGAGTCCACATTTTGAGTTGAATTTCACGATCCAATTGCAATGCTCCCCAGCCGGAATAACCTGAAAAAACTTTTACATCGGTGATGGATAATCGATGATCCAGGATTGCCGCAACCATATTTTCAATATCTTCTGTTAAATAAAATTCAGCATTAAGCTCGGAGAATTCTTCAGTGAATTTTTCACCTTTGCAAATGAAAAATATTTTATCATTTTCTACAGGACCACCGTCATAAACGGTTACCTGAAATCCAAATATCTCAAGTAGTTTAGAGCTCATTTTCTCGTTGCGCTTGTTAAGAATCAAGCCGAAAGCACCCTGCTCATTATGATCGATAATTAAGACCACAGAACGGGAGAATATATCACCGGATATATCCGGAGTGGAAATTAAAATTTTACCTTTGTAAGAATAATTCATCTGATAAGTCGGGTTATATAAAAGGACCTTTGACCAAAAGTAATAAAAATTAAATGGAAAACCTGCATGACAAAAGAAAAGTTTATGACCGTTCTGAACTTTTAGAAAGTGAGATTAAAGAAAACCCGATGGAGCAATTTCGGAACTGGTTTCTAGATGCCGAGCAAAATGCACAGGTAGCAGAATCCAACGCCATGGCGATCTCTACCTTGGAAGAAGACGGTTGCCCGCGAACCAGAATGGTTTTATTAAAAGCGTATACTTGGGAGGGTTTTGTATTCTATACCAATTATGATAGTAGAAAAGGTAAAGCAATTGAAGAAAATCATAAAGCATGTCTGCATTTTTTTTGGCCAAGTTTAGAACGCCAAATTATCATTAAAGCTGATTTAGAAAGATTACCTGAAAATTTAAGCGATGGTTACTTTCACTCGCGACCAAAAGGTAGTCAGTTGGGAGCTGTGGTTTCTCCTCAAAGCCAAATTATTCCGGATCGCACTTATTTAGAAGATCAATTAAAAGCGTTAGAAAAAGAATTTGAAAGTAAAGAAGTTCCCCGACCTGAAAATTGGGGTGGATATTTAGCGAAACCTTATGAAATTGAGTTTTGGCAAGGTCGCCCGAATCGGCTGCATGATCGGATCATTTATGAGTTACAACCAGATTTTAGCTGGAAGATCTCGCGTTTAGCTCCATAAAAAAAGTCCCGAGTAGTCGGGACTTAAATTTTTACTATAATCTACGATTATTTTTTCTTCTTTGCCATTCCTTCCATTACAGAAGCAGACAGATCAGCTCCCGCTTTGAATTTAGCAACAGTTTTAGCAGCAATGCTGATTGGTTTCTTAGTTGCAGGGTTGATACCTTGTCTTGCAGCTCTTTCAGCAACAGAGAAAGTACCGAATCCTACTAGAGAAACTTTACCGTCTTTTTGTTTCAAAGTTTCTGTAACGTTAGAAATAAAAGATTCAAGGGCAGCTTTAGCTGCTACTTTTGTGATGTTCGCGTCTTTAGCAATAGCGTCGATTAATTCAGACTTGTTCATAATATTAAATTAGTTAAGGTTAGTTCGATTATACAAGCAAATATAAAACAATTTTCATATTGAGCAAATTTTTTGGAATTAATTAATCAAAATATAATTATTTTAATCTTTTCAAAAGAAAACTATAATTGACCATTTATTATTTCATGAGGGTTACCGAGAGACCGTTTTAAATTAAACTCAATGCTGATAAGCTTTAGTTTTATGATGGTAAATTTTAACACTGATTGCGAATTATGGAATTGAAAGTTGAAAGTTAATTACTAGCTACATATTATGACATCGGTCTCCTATATTTTCTTTTTTTGTTAGGCTATTTGTAATGTTAAATGAAAAGCGTTTATGAAGATCAAATATTATGATAATTTTTTCATTTAAAATAATTAAATTTGCGCCATGTTAATTGAAGTATTTAAGTCCAAAATTCACCGGGTCAGAGTTACTGAGTCGGACCTTAATTATATCGGAAGCATCACAATTGATGAAGATTTACTCGAGGCATCCGGAATTATTGTTGGGGAGAGAGTGTATATTGTAAATGTAAATAATGGGGAAAGGTTTGATACCTACACTATTAAAGGAAAAAGAAAATCTGGTGAGATTTGCTTAAATGGTCCTGCTGCAAGGCGTGTACAAAAAGATGATGTTATTATCATCATCGCTTATGCACAGATGACTCCCGAAGAAGCAAAGACTTTTCAGCCTAAAATTATATTTCCAAACGAAAAAACAAATTTACTTACTTAATTTTTGAATTATCATTTTGGATCAAAACAAGAAAGCAAATCCTTTAAAAACGTTTTTAACGATTGCAGTTTCTCTTTCAATTGCTGCCTTATTTATGTGGTGGGCGTTGAAGGGAATGGAATTTAAAAAAATTGCAGGCTACTTCGCAAAAGCCAATTATCTGTGGGTTTTCGCCGCTGCACTATTTGGGATCTTAGCTTATTGGTTTCGGGCTGTGCGTTGGAACCTGTTACTGGAACCCATGGGTTACAAGATATCTAACTCCAATTCGTTGTGGACCATCTCCTTTGGTTATTTAATGAATTTAACTATTCCACGAAGTGGTGAATTGGCCCGGTCAACCGCTCTTTTCAGTGTGGAGAACGTTCCTGTAGAGAAGTCATTTGGAACAATAATTTTAGAAAGAGTTGTGGATTTATTATGCATGATGGTTTTCTTAGGATTAACACTTCTCTTTAAATACAAAGCAATTTTTGCATTTTACCACTATATAACAGAGGAAAAGGGTAAAGCTGCTGAATCTTCTTCTAACAATACCCTATTTATCGTTTTAGGTGCCTTTGTTATTATTGCAATAGTTCTTATCCTACTTAGAAAAAAATTAGAACATCTAACAATTTATCAAAAAGTTGTTAATTTTGGAAAAGGACTCTTCCATGGGCTAACTTCAATTTTTAAAATGAAGCAAAAGGGTAAATTTCTTGCATATACCGTAGGAATCTGGATGAGTTACTATATGGCCGCTTATTTGGTTTGTTTTGCTTTACCGGAAACTTCACAATTTACTTTTACTGATGGGTTTTTTATTATTGTGGTAGGAACTTTAGGAATGATGGTTCCCGCATCTGGCGGAATCGGTGCTTTTCATTTAGCATTAAAATTTGGAATTATGGCCTTGTTTCTTTCCATGGGTAAAAATCCAGAGGAAGGTGGAGAAGTAGGCTTGTCGTATGCGTTCATTTCCCACACCATGCAACTGGTGATCATGTTGGTTATGGGTGCGATTTCCATTCCTGTTTTGGCTAAATCCAGAAGTAGAGCTTCAGGGAGGAATTTGTAAGTAGAGAATAAAAATATTAAAAAAGGGTTTACTGTTAAGTTAGCCCTTTTCGATTTGTAATCGGATGAAAGTTAATCTTTGATGAAAAAGGTGTCAGATTCATCGATTAATGGGATGTAAATTCGCTGCCAGTTTTCATAACCAGCGCTCATTTTCCATACGTGACCCTCTCCCTCAGTATCTTCTGCTAATAGGATAATTCCTGGCTCCAAAACGAAAGACTTCTCATCACTTGTTTTGAATTTTAACTTACCGCTTAACGTTACAACAATCTGTTTCCGTGGCGCCGTGTGAGTGCCTAATTGCCAAGTGTCAATCTCATTGGCAAACCAAAATTCTTTAGAATTAATTTTTACATTGGTGCATATTGTTCCTTTATCAAAATAACTTTCCCCTTTTGCATCCCGCATCAGCCGAATAGCGCGTATGTGATTGTTGTTTTCGTCCATATTATCCAAACGCTCTTTTCAATAGACTTTCTACTTGTGGTTCACTGCCTCGGAAGTTTTTATACAATTCCATCGGATCTTTTGTTCCGCCCGAAGAAAGTAGAATCTTATATTTTGCAGCGATTTCAGGATTGAAAATCCCATTTTCTTTAAAATATTGAAAAGCATCTGCATCCAAAACTTCTGCCCATTTATAAGAATAATATCCTGCTGAATAACCTCCTTGGAAGATATGCGAAAAACTTGTACTCATAACCGTTTCTGGATTGCTTGGGTAAAGGTTGGTTGCCTTAGTTTCTTGTACTTCGAAGGTTTTTATATCTCCAGCTTTATCAAATGTAGTATGATAACTCATATCCAAAATTCCAAAACCGACTTGTCTTAATGTCTGATATCCTTCCATGAAATTTTTGGAGTCTGAGATTTTCTGGATCTTTTCATCTGACAGAATTTCTCCAGTCTGATAATGTTTTGCGAAGGTCTTTAAGAACTCTGGCTCATAACAATAGTTTTCTAAAAACTGAGAGGGAAGTTCTACAAAATCCCATTTAACCGAAGTTCCGGAAAGATTAGGATAAATAGTGTCTGCCATCACACCATGTAAAGCGTGCCCAAATTCGTGAAAAAGAGTAGTAACTTCCTGAAAAGTCAATAAGCTTGGAGTATCACCCGACGGTTTTGAGAAATTACAAACCACAGAAATATGCGGCCGATGATTTTTACCATTTTTGATAAACTGATTTTTAAAACTTGTCATCCAGGCACCAGCTCTTTTTCCTTTTCTCGGGAAATAATCAGCGTAGAGTAGCGCTTTAAAATCTCCTTCTTCGAAAATTTCATACGTCTTTACTTCATCGTGGTAAACCTGAACTTCATTAGTCTCCTTAAACTCTAAACCAAATAATTGATGAGCTAAGCCGAAAACTGCGTCCTGAACTTTCTCTAATTGGAAGAAAGGTTTCAATTCTTCATCATCAATATCAAATTTATGCTTGCGCAGTTTCTCAGCGTAGAAAGTATGGTCGTAACTTTCCATTTCTTCGATTCCGTCTGCTTTGGCAAGTGTTTTCAATTCCTCAATTTCCTTTTCTGCGTAAGGTTTTGCTTTTTCTAATAATTCATTTAAAAATGATTTCACCTGTACGGGAGATTTCGCCATTCTTTCTTCTAAAACGTAATCTGCATAATTTTCGTAGCCTAATAGTTTTGCTTTTTCCTGTTTTAAAGAAATGATCTCTTTAATTAAATTTTGATTGTCAAACTCATTATTTTGAAATGACTTTTTACCATTTGCCAGCGCTAATTCTTTTCTTAATTCTCGATTTTCAGCATAGGTCATGAAGGGTGAATAACTTGGGTATTGCAAAGTAATTACGAACCCTTCTAAATTTCTATTTTTTGCTTCTTCACGATATTGTTGCAGAATTGCTTCCGGAATTCCTTGCATCTCTTTTTCGTTCGTAATATGTTTGAAATAGTTATTAGTTTCTGCTAATACATTTTGCCCAAATTGTAGCGATTTCTTTGAAAGTTCAACGCTGATATTTTTAAATTTTTCTTGATCGGCCTCATTCAAGAGGGCACCACTTCTTACGAAACCTTTATAAGTTTCATTTAGAAGCATTTGCTGTTCCTCACTAAGGTGGTATTTTTCTTTTTCGTCAAATACTTTTTTAATCTTCTTAAAGAGGGCGGTATTTTGAGATATTTTTGCGGAGAATTCTGTTAAAAGTGGTGAGACTTCCTGAGCTATTTTCTGAATTTCATCATTGGTCTCCGCGGAGTTTAGATTAAAGAAAATACTTGAAATTATATCTAACTGCTCGCCAGAGTAGGCCAGGGCTTCGATAACGTTTTCAAAAGCAGGTTCTTCTTTATTGTCAACGATTGCATCAATTTCTTTTTCCGAAAGTCTAATTAATTCTTGAAATGCCGGAAGAAAATGTTCTTCTTTAATTTCATTAAAAGGCGCCGAATTGTATTTTGTTGTAAATGTTTGTAGTAGGGGATTTTGCATTTGTAATTTAAGTATAATTAAATTTTATCTTTTAAGATTGAACAGCAAATTTACTGAAAATTAACTTTTTGAAAGTGATGCAACTTCTGAAATCATCCTGACTCCTCAAGGAAACTTTAAAAAAGAAACTTGGCATAGGATTGCGACCTGGATTACCTTATAAATTTGATGAAATTATTTATGGATGGACAAATGCATAAATCGCCTGGTGGAGGCTTGATTGATTTGAAAGTAAGACCTGAGAAATAAATTTTAAATATAAAATGTAATCGTTTTTTTTAATCCAACTTATTTGTGAAAAGATAAAATAAATTTAGTCACTTTTTCTACTTAGGGAAAGGATGTTAAAAATATATAATCTTTGAAACCATCAGAAATAATTACCTTAAATTTGTCAATTGTTTCTAAAAATGAACATCTTTAGAAATTAATTGTAAGTAAAATTCCGTAAAATCAATAAATGAAAAAATTCACAGCCATTGCGCTTCTTTCCATAACATTAATTGCTTGTAAAAAAGAAACCAAAACAATAACTAAGATTGATCCTGAAACTGGAAAAACGGTTAGTGTAGAAGTACCTGTAGTAAACACTGCTGATTCAAGTGCTGTTGATCAAAATGCAGCTGCTCAACCAGCAATTCGTGATTCTTTAGGTGTTTATAAACAAACCTTTAAATTGGAAAAAGGGCAAACTTATCCACTGGTTACCTACCAGAAAGATGTACAGACTATGACTGCGCCAGATGGTAAATCGCAAAGTGGAACTAGCGAAATGACTGATGAAATGTCGTTTACAGTAAATGATCTTAAAGATGGAGTTTATGATATCAGTATTAATCTTACCGGAAAAAGAAATGCACAAACTGCGAACGGGAAAAATGTGGTAGTTGATACCAAACAACCTGAACCAAAAGACGAGCAGTTGAAGATGATGTGGAAAGTGAACAAAGCCCTGGTAGGAAATAAATTAAACTTAAAAATGACCGAAACCGGAAAAGTTAATTCAATCACTGGTTTTGATGCGATTTACAATAAAATTTCTGCATCAGTTGGGACTGCGATTAAAGACGCGAAAGATAAAACAGCATTCGTCAGCAGTTTTAAAAAGAGTTTTAATGAAAAGACTTTGAAAGAACAGTTTGACAAAAACTTAGTTTTAATTCCAGCAAAAGGAGTGAAAATAGGAGAGAAATGGACCCAAAGTGAAAATGCTACCCCAGACGGGAAAATTAAATTAACAACCACTTACACCTTAAAAAGTGTTGGAAATGGAACCGCACAAATTGCAGTTTCGGGGGGTATTCCTAAAAAATCGGATAAGAAAACACAAGAGGGAATTACCAGAAGTATGAGCTCACAATTGGAGCAAAATGGAACCATCACATTGGATCAGAATACAGGTTGGGTGAAGAATCAAAATATTGCAGTGAAAACCACTCAGATGGAAACTTTGTCAGACGGGAAACAAACTCAAACGATGAAGTCGACTTCTAATTCTACTGTTGTTGTTAATCCTTCAAAATAAACATTTACAAATAGAAATAAGATCGCAAAATCTAACCTTGATTTTAAAGAAACCTTCATCCATTACTAAAAATAATAAATGAAATATATTTTAGAATTAATTCTAACGACCGTAATCATCTTCTTTGTCTGGAATTTTTTGAAAAGAATATTTTTTACCAGTTTATTTAAATTTCCAAAACCGCGGAATAACGAAACGGTAAACCAACAACAGACAAATAAAAAAAACCTTAATTCCAATATAAAATGGGATGCGGAAACCGTAGATTACGAAGAAGTAGAAGAAACGAAAAACAAGTAAATCCTTTGGCATTGCCAAAGGGTTTTTCTGAATATAAAACTAATGATGACAAAAAATAAAAATTTAATTTTCATAATCGGAAGCCTTGTGGTTTTCGTTTTATTGGCAGTTATTTACGCTAATCCTGTTCTTACCGGCAAACAGCTTTTTCAGCACGATATTGTGCAATACAAAGGCGGTGCAAAGGAGCTTTTGGATTACAGAGCCCAAAATAGTAAAGAAACGTACTGGAGCGATTCTATGTTCGGTGGAATGCCAACTTACCAAATGGGATCGCAGTTCAGAGGTGATGTTATAAAAAGTATTGATGATCTTTTGAACTTTCTTCCGAAGCCGGCAAATTATATTTTTCTACTTTTCTCAGGATTCTTTCTTTTGGGTTTAGTCGTTGTCAAAAATTGGAAATATGCACTTTTAGGAGCTACATTTTTCGGGCTTTCTACTTATTTCTATATTGCACTTGCCGCAGGGCACAATGGTAAAATCCATACAGTTGCGTATTTTGCTCCACTTCTAGCCGGAATCCTCCTTGTTTATATCCGTAAGAAATATGTGATCGGATTCATAGTCACTGCACTTTTTATGGGTTTGCAGATTGCTGCAAATCATCCACAGATGACTTATTATCTTTTTGTTGCACTAGGTTTTCTATTCCTTTCGGAGCTTATTAGGGCGATTCAGGGAAAAACAAACTGGAGGCATTTTGGGATTTCAACAGGAATTTTAGCTTTAGCTTTTGTACTTGGAGTTGGCATGAATTCACAACGGATCATGGCCAATGCCGAATATATTACAGAAACAGTGAGAGGTAAGCAGATTCTGGATAACGACCGTCATTCTGCTGATAAATCCGGGATGGATAAAGAAAGCATGTTGATGTGGAGTTATGGTAAGCTGGAAACTTTAAATTTGTTTATTCCCCGATTAATGGGAGGGGCAAGTAACGAGGCAGGCTCCGAAGAAATGATGGGTAGACTACAGGGTTTGATTAACGAAAATGTGAGTTCTCAGCAGGAAATGGATCAGGTTTCTCGGGGGTTTAGCTCTCTTACCTACTGGGGTGACCAACCAGGAACATCTGGGCCGGCGTATCAAGGTGCCGTGGTGTGCTTCTTGGCGTTGTTAGGGTTTTTCTTTGCATGGAAGAAATACCGATACTGGATTCTTGGGGCATCCATTTTGACCATTCTTTTAGCATGGGGAAGCAATTTTATGCCTCTTTCAGATTTCTTTATTGATTATGTGCCTTTTTATAATAAATTCCGTGCTCCAAGTTCTATTTTGGTTGTGGTAGAATTACTGTTCCCGTTAATTGCAATTGTGGGGCTTTATCGTTTTTTTAATTCCAATGAAAAGACCGAGACCTCTCAAGAAAATATTTTAACTGAAGAGTATAAAAAGAAAATATTAATCTACACAAGTTCCATTGTTTTAGGGATTACCTTCCTGTTGTTACTCTTCGGAAAGTCTATTTTAGGTTTTTATACCGGACAGGAAAAAACTTATCTACCTGCCTTCGTTTTAGAATTTTTGGTGGACGAGCGTTTTACTATGTTTAGAATCGATGCTATGAAAGCCATTGTTTTTGTTGCAATTACAGCAGGCGCTTTATTTTTAAGTTTAAAGAAGAAAATAAGTCCGAATATTGTCCTGATCATTTTAGGATTGGTCAGTTTTTTTGATTTGTGGAGTGTAAATAAGAGATACCTCAATAATGAAAATTTCATTGATAAAGCTTTTACTGAAAATCCTTTTCAAACTGAGAACTCTGATTTGCTGATGCAGAAAGTGGGTGAAAATCCTAATTTGAAATCTCTTCTAGATCAGGTAAACGTTAATAAAACTTTAGAAACTATTGCAGAAAAAGATAAAGGTCATTATCGAATTTATAATCAAGTTTTAGGAGCGTTCGGCGAAACGAATACTTCTTATTTTAAATCATCAGTCGGTGGATATCATGCTGTAAAGTTGAGAAGATATGATGATTTAATAAATGAATATTTCAGTAAAATGGATACGGTTAAAACCCCGCGAATCCTTAATATGCTGAATACAAGATATTTTATTTTTGGGAATTTAGAGAAACCAGAAGCGCTTAGTAATGCTGATGCCAACGGTAATGCCTGGTTTGTTTCGCAAATTAAAATAGCGAATTCATCGAATGAGGAGATTCAGCAAATTGGCGATATTGATACTAAGAAAATTGCTGTTATCTCTAAAGATGATAAAAAGTATTTTGACGGAAAACCATTGCAGCAAGATTCTACGGCCTTTTTAGATTTAAAGAAATACGAAGCCAACGAACTGGAATTCACCTCTCAATCGAAAACGCCACAGTTAGCGGTATTCTCGGAAATCTATTATCCAAAAGGCTGGAAGATGTTTGTTGACGACAAAGAAGTGCCTTACATCAAAGCAGATTATTTGTTAAGAGCTGTATATGTTCCAGCTGGAAAGCACTCCATTAAAATGATTTTTGCACCTGATGTTATTGCAAAAGGAAAAGTTATTTCGATGATTGCATTTGGATTATTTTTATTGTTGAGTGGCTTGGGAATTTATTTTTTATACCGGAACAAAGACAGAGAAAATTTGGCTGTGTAAGGATCTTAAATCGTTGCAAAAGATTTGCGGGATCTTCCTAATTTTGATTTTTACCGCAAAAGAAGCAATCAATTATTCTTTAAAATAAACCGTTAAGAAATTAAGGAGATGAAGTCTTAATTGTTCTTAATCTCTTAATGGTTTGACTTTATATTATGCATTTAAATAATTTTATTTTATAATTTCTGAAAGTAACTTCACGGTTGTTAATTCCTGTCAAATATTAAATGAAACCAGCGAAAAAAATATTAATCATTACCTATTATTGGCCTCCAGCGGGTGGACCAGGAGTTCAACGTTGGTTGAAATTTGTAAAATATTTACCCGATTTCGGTTGGAAACCTTTTGTTTTTATTCCTGAAAACCCGAGTTATCCGATTGTTGATGAGACTTTAGAAAAAGAAATTTCTAACGATTTAGAAATCATTAAAACCAAGATTTGGGAACCTTATCAACTTGCTGAGTTTTTTGGAAAAGACAATAAAAAATTCAAAGCCGGGCAATTTGATGTTGGAAAAAATCAATCCTGGAAATCCAGGCTTTCGATTTGGGTACGTGGTAATTTTTTCATTCCTGATGCACGTGTTTTCTGGGTGAAACCGTCTGTGAACTTTTTAAAGAAATATTTGAAAGAGAATCAGTTTGACGCTTTTATTACGACCGGTCCACCGCATTCGATGCATCTGATTGGCTTGGGATTAAAGAAGGAGTTTCCTGATTTAAAATGGATTGCCGATTTTCGTGATCCATGGACAGAAATCTCTTATTATAAACATTTGAAATTGACCAAGGCTGCAGATCAAAAACACAGAGATCTGGAACAGAAAGTTTTTAGAACTGCAGATATTACTTTAGCCACCAGTTTTTCTGATGCTGAAAATTTCAGAAAGAAAGGAGCGAATTCTTTTTGTATTACCAATGGTTATGATAGACATGAAGTTGCGAAAAATATTAAAACAAAGAATTCAAAATTTACATTAAGTTATACCGGAGTTTTGGAACAGTTGCGAAATCCTGAAGTTTTATGGACAGTTTTAAACGAACTGATTTCCGAGAACGAGGATTTTAAAAATGATTTTCAATTAAAGTTTGTTGGAAGAATCGATGATAAAATTATGACTGAAATTGAAAAATCAGAACTTAAAAATTTGGTGCGTAATTTAGGGTATGTTTCACATTCAGAAGCGAATATAGAAATGGCGAATTCTGATTTACTTTTACTCACTAATTTCCCTGATGAAAGCTCAAAAGGAATTATTCCCGGAAAGATTTTTGAATATTTAGCAATTGGAAAACAGATTATTTCTTTTGGCCCAAAAGAGAGTGATGTAAAGAAAATCTTACAAGAAACCAATGCTGGAAAACATTTTTCTTATGATGATGAATCAGAATTGAAAGTGTTTTTATTACAGAAATTTGAAGAATGGAAGTCAGGAAATACAATTTCTGAAACTCAAAATATAGAACAATTCTCACGAAAAAATTTGACTAAAAAACTAACGGAACTTTTGTAACCACTTTGCGTGAGGGAGAAGGTGGAAATCCTTTTTTCTTCACCCTAACCTTCTCCAAAGGAGGGAACTACATGAAAAAAGATTGGGAACTGGATACCGACGTTTATAAAAGCAGCCGTAAAAGTAAACTTTTACGGCTGTTTTTATAAAGGACACGCCCACAAAATTTTACAACCAGCCCATTTCTTTCATCCACTCATCATTGTAGATTTTTCCCACATATCTGGATCCGTGATCATGTAATAAAACTACAATTACGTCATCTTTGGTGAATTGATCTTTCATCTGACTTAAAGCGGCAATTGCACTTCCTGCAGAATAACCGCAGAAAATACCTTCTTCTTTTGCAAGTTTTCGAGCATAAACAGCACCGTCTTTATCAGTTACTTTTTCAAAGTGATCAATTACAGTCATATCAAAGTTCTCTGGAATGATATCTTCGCCAATTCCTTCGGTGATGTAGGAATGAGCATGGTCTGGATGATATTCCCCGGTTTCGTGGAATTCTTTTAGGATAGAACCATAAGTATCAACACCAATTACTTGAATATTGAGATTTTTTTCTTTGAAGAACGTTCCACAGCCAGTTACCGTTCCCCCTGTTCCTGCACCTGCCATGAAATGTGTTAATTTACCTTCCGTTTGCTCCCAAATTTCTGGTGCGGTAGATTCATAATGTGCTAATCTGTTCGATAAATTATCATATTGATTCACGTACCAACCATTTTCAGTTTCTTCGCCCAATCTCTTGGAAACAGAATAATAAGAGCGTGGATCATCTGGCGTTACGTCTGTCGGGCAAACGATTACTTCTGCGCCAACAGCTCTTAAAATATCATTTTTTTCTTTGGACTGTTTAGCATTTGTTACAAAAATACATTTATAACCTTTCACGATTGCGGCTAAAGCCAGGCCCATTCCTGTATTCCCAGAAGTTCCTTCGATAATGGTACCACCTGGTTTTAGACGTCCGTCTTTTTCAGCGTCTTCAATCATTTTCAAAGCCATTCTGTCTTTCACAGAATTCCCGGGATTAAAGGTTTCTACTTTTGCTAAAACCAAAGCTGGAAAATCCTCACCCAAAACCTTGTTCAGTTTTACAAGCGGTGTATTTCCAATAGTTTCAAGAATATTTTGTGCGTATTTCATAGCTTTTTTTGAATTGTTAATTCGATAAATATTGTAACAATAATTATGAATTTGCAAAGATATAATTTTATATATTAATTGTAGTTGATTGCTTTAACGGGCGAAATCTTACTGATCAGATAGCTTGGCAAGACCAAAGAAATACCCGAAATAATCAAGATGCCGACAGAAATTAGGATGATGTGTAATACATTGATTTCCACGGGAACTACACTCAAATAGTAGTTTTCTGGATTTAACTGAATAATACCAAAATATTTTTGAATAAATAAAAGAAGCAAACCAATTAAATTACCAAATATTAAACCTGGGATCATAATGAGTAAAGTATAGTTAATAAAGATCCATCGGATTTGACCATTTGTGGCTCCCAAAGTTTTCAGCATGCCTATAGACTTGGTTCTTTCAATAATTAGTATGAGGAGAACCATGATAATATTGATGATAACTACCACCAACATAATAATGATAATTAGAGCAATATTCATATCAAAAATAGCAATGAAATCCATGATCTGTGGATATTGATCTGTAGCTTTTACGGTGTAATTTTTGTAGCCGGCCAACTTATCAATTTTCGGAGCGTCTTCGTCAATATCATTAATATTTTTTAGAAAAACATCAATTCCGCCCACATCATTACTTTGCATACCCTGAATTTTTCGGGCATGGTTAATTCCTCCGATTACGAACAAATCATCAATCATTTTGATGTCGGTTTTGTAAATACCTACAATTTCAAATTTACGATAAAGTGGTTTCTGACTTTCTTTAGAAAAAATTGCAACAATACTGTCTTTCACATTAAGATGGAGGTCATTTGCAATCTTTTTCGAAATACAGATGCCGTTATTATAGCCTTTCTCCGTAACAGCCGGTAGATGTCCTTCAACTAAAAACTTTCGGAATCTTGCAGAATCAAAATCTTTTCCGACACCTTTAAATATAATCCCTGCAAAGTTATGTTCGTTCCGGAGAATGCCGCTTACCGCTACGTATTTTTGAGTTGATGCAACATCCGGAAGTGCTTTTATTTTATCTACCTTAAGGCCTTCTGTGCTTAAAATTGAAGAATTGTAGGAATTATTGGATTGTTTGGATTTAATGGAAATGTGGCCCGAGAAATCTGCCATTCTTTCCTTGATGGCTTTTTTGGAGCCAAATCCGATAGAAATTGTCAAAAGTGAAACAATCACTCCCAATGCAACGGAAAGTCGACCAATAAAGACTATAACCCGTGACAGATTATTTTTATTATCTTTGGAAAAAGCAATTTTTTTAGAAAAATATAACGGAAATTTCAAGAGATGAGTTTAAGAGCCAAAAATAAAGATTTACTTCTGATTGTGCTAATTTATTTTGGTTTTTACCAAATGAATTTTGCACAGAATATCGATAAGAACTGTTTTAAAACGGGTGCAGACCGCCCAGAATTGTATCTCCCTTTACTTAAAAATAAATCGCTGGCGATTGTGACTAATCAAACGGGATTACTGAAAGACAAGACTTTTTTGGTGGACTATTTAGTGAAAAATAATATCAACATCAGAACTATTTTTGCGCCTGAGCATGGCTTTCGGGGCGATGCAGATGCGGGACAACATGTTAAAAACGGAGTAGATAGCAAAACTGGTATTCCTATTATTTCCCTTTATGGAACTAACAAAAAACCGAAACCGGAACAATTAAAAGGAATTGATGTCATACTTTTTGATATTCAGGACGTTGGTGTTCGATTCTATACCTATATTTCTACTTTAACTTATGTAATGGAGGCCGCCGCTGAAAATAATGTAGAAGTGATCGTGCTGGACCGCCCAAATCCACATGATGGATACATTGATGGTCCGGTTTTACAAAATCAGTGGAAGAGTTTTGTTGGGATGCACAATATTCCCGTGGTGTACGGTTTAACGATTGGGGAATATGGGAAAATGGTCAATGGTGAAAAATGGCTTAGCAAAGGAATACAAGCCAAGTATACGGTGGTTCCTATGCAGAATTATCATAAGAAACAAAGGTATGAGATTTCTGAGCAACCTTCACCTAATCTGCCTAACGACCTATCTATTAATTTGTACCCTAGTTTATGTTTTTTTGAAGGAACTCAGGTTTCAGTGGGTAGAGGAACTGGTTTGCCCTTTCAGATTTACGGTTCGCCGTGGACTAAAGATTTCGCTTATCAATTTACACCAAAACCTTCTGCCGGTGCAACCGATCCTTTTTTAAACGGTCAATTGTGTTACGGTGAAAACCTTTCAAATCATACAGATGATTTACGAGCGTTAAACTTAGACTGGCTTCTGCAGTCCTATAAAGAATATAAAAATCCAAAACAGGACTTCTTCCTAAAGAATTTGTTCTTCGATAAACTGGCAGGAACAGATCAACTTAGAAAGCAAATCATCGCTGGTAAATCTGCAAAAGAAATTAAAGATTCGTGGAAAAATGATTTGAATGATTTCGAGAAAATCAGAATGAAGTATATCATTTATGAAGATTAATTAAGAAATTGAGTATGTATTAATTTATTCATCAAAGTAGTTATTAATTTAAAACACTCTACTTTAATCTGCGGACTACGACCTCACACCCGTTACCTAATTCTCAGAAACTGGCTTTAACCTGCATGGATCCAATGTGAATCGTTCGTTCGCCAGAATTTCGCCCTTCGTAATTCATATCAAGCTGAATAAAAGAATTGATGGCTTGCTGCAGAAAAACGGACCATACCTGGTTTTTTCCAGGCTTCAGACCATCCAGCATTTGATTGCCAACAATTGAAAAGTTATTTCCTGTAAAATCATTATTAATGAAAGAAAAATTTCCACGAATTGAAGTTTTTCTCCAATCCCATTGTAAACTTCCGGTAAGATCAAACGATTTTAAAAATTCATTACCATCGATTCTTTTTTTCTGACGAAATGCGGAAGATATTTCCGATTGAAGAGCATCTGTAAATTGGTAGGTGAGTTTGGGTCTTGTTTCAAAATTTATTAACTCAAAATTTCTGCTGGAAAAAAGCTGCGAAGAATTTTTTACTTCGTGAGCAGAATTTTCCCAGTGTAATCTAAGGTCCTGTCCAAACCGATGACCAATATTTAAGAAATGAGAAGTCTGCTTACGTTCTTCATTACTAAAATTGGCATTAATTAAATTATCGTTGGCAATGAAGCGGTAATTGCCATTCCAGCCGGATTGCGCAGAAGAATTAAACTGAGCTGAAGCCAAAATGTTTTGATTTTTCAAAATTTGATCCTGGTTTTTAGACAGTGGATTCCAAACGATTGCCTGTTCTTTTTTTAAATAAGAATTTTGAGAGTTTACGGAAATATTAAAATTCCAACGTTTTAAAAATTGATTCTCTGAATTAAAAATAATAGAAGGATTGATAAATAAAGCAACCTGTATTTTATTTTTATTAGATGGTATGTATTTTACGGTATTTGTATAAATTCGTATGTACTGGGCTAAATCGGCATATTCAGCAACTTCAAATTCATCAAGTTGTTGGATTCCATCGTCATTATAATCCGTCCATTTATAAATTCCCTGACCATCAGTTACTTTGATGTACTGAAATTCCCGTTGTGCTTCCTGACCATTTCCCAGTTCATAAGACGCCTGCAACCGCATTCCCGTTTTAAATAACTGTTGTTGGTAAGTGATATTTCCAACAATAAAATCCTGATTATAGGATGTTTGCTGATCTTCTGCTTTTTCAAAAAATTTTCGGTAGTGAACCAATGCTGATAATGTTGCTTTTTCCGTTTTGACGAGTTGACTTTCTGCCATAAAACCAAGTACCTGATTTCTGTTTTGCAGTATATTGTTTTTTACTGAATCATTGTCCCGCAAGTACATTTTAGCCATTAGTTTTGTTCTGGTAGAATCACCAATTTTCTTTTGAATGAAAATTTCTTTCAAGCGATAACTTGTCACATCCAGTAAGCCGGTCTGATTAAAATTTTTAAGATTATGTTCCATGCTTGCTCCAATGGACCAATTTCCTTTCTTTCCCGAGTATTCGGTCGTGACTTTGGCTTTGGTTAAGTTGGTATCCTGGAATACCGATTTTGTATCCAGATAGGAGATTGCACCTTGAGTATTAAATTTTCTTGCTTTCCACCCAAATTCAATATCATTTTTCAGACCTTGATAGAAATTTTTTTCATCTAAGAAATTAAAATGATAGTTGATATAAGAACTGTTGTTCCATTGATTTAGAAAACTAAAAATTAATCTGTTTTGTGCAATTTGATTGAACTCTTGAGAGAGGTTAAAATCCCGTGCAAATTCTACATCGTTAATCCTGTCTAAAATATGAAATCGGGAACTGATATGCTGGTATTCTATACTTGGCGTCCCTCTCCAGTTATTTTTGATGAAAGTTTTATTGCCAAAAATTCTGGTTGCATAACCTAGGTTTTGATTATTGTCTTTGGAAGAAAATAAATTGATATCATAATTACTCAAAGATAGATCAGCTCCTATTTTCCCATTATCTAAAAGGAATTCTGCATTGGTAGAAAAAACCTGCGCTTTTTGTGGAGCAGGAAGTTTCCTCACCGCTCTGTAGGTACCTAAGTTAGTCCCAACATATTCGAAAAGCCTACCGTTATTTGTTGTTTGTTTTAAACGATAATCACCTGAGTTTTCACCAAAATACGTAAATGCTACTTGATAAAGGCTTTGGTTTTGATCAGTTGAGAACTCATAATAGGAATTTGATCCATTTTGTTTGAGTTGATACAGTATTTTATTCACATCATAATCTGAGACGGTTCCCGATGGAGCAAACATGCTATTGGTATCGTTGCCTGCATTTGCAAGAATCAGCTCATCTTCTTTCGAAAGATTTAAAGCCAACGGAGCATTCTTATTGTCATTCTCTAGAAACCAGTTGAATCCTATCTTTAGTTTTTCTCTCTCGTGTTGAATACCACCAGTTACTAGAAATCGAGTATAATTTCGATTTGCATAGTTGTACGAAATTGAAATTTGATTTTGCTTAAAAATAGGCCTGGAAGTTGTAAAAGTTATTTCGCCCGTATTATAGTTAATGGTATAGTCTTGATTTTCACCTCTTTTCATCAATATACCATCAATGTAGACTAATTCTGAACCTGAAATGATGGTTATAAACTGCTCACCATTTTTTCCATTCAAACGATATGGACCCTGATTGCCTTCCACGCCGTCAAATCGCACCCGGAAGAATTCACTTCTCGCCACTCCCGCAGAAAGATCTACAAACGTTTTATTTTCGTTTCCAATTTGCGTCTCAAACTGCAAACCCATACTTCGTCGTTGAAAGCGTGCAAAATGAATTTGATTATTAAATAAATCTAAATGACCAGCGCGTAAAATTGAACGATCTTTTATGTTAAGCTGCAGGTAGATCTTATCAAATTCTTCCAGCGTTTGGGTGTATCCATCTGCTTGTACAGGAAGATTATGATCAGAGATAGAGGCCAGAATGGAAACATCAGTAGACAGTTTTCCTGTAACTTGTAAGTCCATGGAACTTTGGACGCTTTGTCCCTGATTATTCCCGAAAGTGATTCCCCGAATGATGGATCCTTTTGAATTTAAATCGGTTAAAATTTGTGACCGGTTATTTTTCACTAAAACACCCTCTTCAATAATTTTTTGATCAGGTCTTCTTATAAAATCTAAGGTATCTTTTGAAAAAATATCTTTTTCAATCTTGGCAGTCAATATAGAATCGCGTTTTATAGAGTCGGTAGATAAATTAGGATTTTGCCAAGTGAAAATCTGTGCATTTACAGGAGATAATGCGATTAACACACAGAAAATTAAACTTATTTTCTTAATCAAAACGTACGAAGGTATTTTTTTCAAAGTAACGAAAAACTATCATTAAAATTATTTTTGAATAATTAATAATAATTGGGTTATAAAATTTTTAAATTGGTAAAACAAATCCTATTTTTACAACTATAATATTATACTCAAATAATTAAAAATGAAAAAAATCTATTCTTTAGTTGCGACTGTAATTGTTGCAGTTGGTTTTAATGCTCAAATATCGGTTTTTGCTGCTGATTTCGACAACATGCAAGGAAGTGGAGGAAATGATGGTATATGGACTGGGAGCTCTGTATCATTATTGCAAGCTACGACATTGCCGGGATTTGAGTTCACAAATGTTTACGCTGCAGATCAATGTATAAGAGTTGGTACAGAAACTCAGCCTGGATCAGTCACTACACCAGAATTGTCTTCACTTTCGGGTGATGCCATATTAAGTTTCAAAGCGGGTGCCTGGGCTGGTAATGGCGAGAAATTTAAAATGAATATTGCGATCATTGGTGGTGGATCCTTAAATATTTCAACTATTAATTTAGCACAAGGTGTTTTTTTTGGTTACACCGTGCAAATCACTGGAGGTACCCCTAATAGTAAGATTGTTTTTTCGTCACAAAGTGCCAAAAATAGATTTTTTTTAGATGATATTGAAGTTTATAAAGCTGGTCTCGGTGTCAATAATACCAATACTAAAAAAACAGCTTTTGTAAAAAATACTTTGGTAGAAAACACGATTTCATTTGCTGTTACCTCCGACGTGAAAGTTGTTAATATGAATGGTCAAATTGTAAAAACTGCCTCAGTCTCAGCGAAAAATCCTTTAGATGTCGCTGTATTGCCCAAAGGTCAATATGTAGTTACGGGAATGCTAAATGGGCGCCCAGTTTCTCAAAAAATTGTTAAAAGGTAAATTTTCGAAAAAATATCAGTTAAAGAGATTATCCGAAAGGATAATCTTCTTTTGTTATTAAATATTTATTATTATTTTAGGTTTTTAATGAAAAGTATTGTGTAGCTTTACTTTACAAAACTAATCATCAATTACAAAATTCTAAAAAAATGAAGAAAATCTTTACCTTTTTAAGTCTATCAGCGATTGCTACAATGAGCAATGCGCAGATTGTTATCAATGAAGTTTACGGTGGCGGTGGGAATTCAGGATCCACTTATAAAAATGACTTCATAGAGTTAATGAATACTGGAGCAACTGCAGCTACCTTAACAAACGCAACATTACAGTATGCGTCAAAAACCGGAACATTTAATCAGTATCATCCTTTACCTCCTATTACTTTAAATCCTGGGCAGACCTATTTAATTCAGGAAGGGGCTGGAGCTGGTGGAACTGTAGATCTAACTCCTGACCTTATTGCTCCTATCCCTATAAATTTTGGTGGTGGTACCAATACTGTAGCTGGATTTATAATGGCAGCTGGGGATGGAAAGATTGTGCTTGCATCTAATACTACTCAAGTTGTAGCACCAACTGATGCGAACGTATTAGATTTTGTAGGATATGGCGCTGCTTCGCAATTTGAAGGAACTGGCGCTGCACCAAGCCCGTCAGCTACTGTATCCATTGCAAGAACAGGAGGCGTAGATTCAAATAATAATAGTGCAGATTTTAAGACGGGTGCTCCAACACCACTAGCTTCTCTGGCTGTTTCAGATGTTAATAATATAAAAAATAAATTAGTAAAAAATACAAGTGTTACAAACTCTATTGTATTTGGTGCCAATGCAGAAGTACAAATTATAAACTTAAATGGTCAGGTAGTAAAATCCGCGACAGTATCTGAAAATTCGGCATTGGACGTATCATCTTTAACTAAAGGTGTTTATTTCATAAATGCGGAAGTCGATGGGAAAAAAGTTTCTCAGAAAATTTTAAAGAACTAAATTTCTTAAAATAGTTAAATGTATATCCGAAAATCGTCATTATTGTATTTTCTTTGCACACTTTGCTTTTAAAATTTGCAACATGATTGAAAATGGTCATACATAATAGTTATAAAGCGGTTCAGCGCTGAACCGCTTTTTTTAATATCTTTAAAAATATCCTCTGCGGAAATAACTGGTAATCGCTGAGAAATTTAGAGTCAACGTAAATCTGATTCTTTTGCCATAATCTTTAAATGAGGGTTCGAACCCTAAAGTACTTTGGATTGGAAAATAAACTTCCAGAAAATCAGGAATGACCTTCAGCTTAACTCCAGAATCCCAAATGAACTTAGGATCCTGAAATTTACTTTTATAAACTCCTGCATCTGCGTAAACATTAAACCAACGCCAAACATGAGAATCGACATTAACCGTCGAAATCCATTGGTTTGCCGGGGTCCCGATATAAGATTTAAATCCTCCTTCAGCTAGAATAAACTGTTGCGAAAGCAAACCTGTAGTTGCGCTTTGACCTATGAGGCCGTAAGAAAATGAATAATTTGAAACTCTTGAAATTCCATAATCAAATAAATTGTTCTTTGTTTTATTAGAGAAGAAATAACCTCCGAAAAAGCGGAAACTTATTTTTTTATTTCTGTCAAATTCCCATCGATAGGAGAGTTCCGTTGAAAATTTTTGGAAATCCTCCATCCACTGCAGTCCTGCGCTTAGATATTTCTCATGAATTAAGCTCCGGTCTGAGTAAGCATATCCTAAATTCCAAAGATTATATTTCGCGTAGTCATTCTGAGCTCTTAATATTTCATTGAGTTCTTTTTCAAGAAAATTGTAAGAGAATACCAAATTCCGCCGAATGTCGGAGCGAGGGTTCTTTGCGAAATTCAAGTTGGCAGAGGCTGCAAATTTCTTATAAGTTAAATCATAATCATAATGAAAGTAGGAGCTGGAAATTCCTAAATCCAAAGATCTATAAAAACTATTGGCTGGTTGAAAAGAATAGGAAACATTTCCAGAACCCGCCAGTGTTCCCGTTCCTGAACTAAAATAAGGAGTAATTGAATAATCAAATTTCCGGTCAAATAGGGACGAGTTTTTAAAGTTAACTCCAAAAAGTACTTTGTCGTACGCATTAAAATTAAGTCGTGGATTTACGTAAATCTCATTATATTCAGGATTTGGAATGTCTTTGAACACCTTTAATCTTATTTTCTTTGTATTTGCAAATAATCCCTTGGTGTAGAGGTAATTATCGCGGAAGTTTGCTTCTGGGAAAATGTAATCACTGTTTACGACGATTTTATCAGCATTTGCTTGGGGAATATTGTAAAGTACTGTATTTTTAGAAGATTCGGTATCAAACCAAAATACTTGCTTTTCTCCCGTTTTTGTTTCAGTTTCTAATTTAAAGGGAATTTGTTGAGTTGTATTCTTCGAAATTTTTACTTGAAATTGATCTCCGCTTTTTTGAAATCTCTTTAACTTAAAATTAACCCTGTTTTTTTGAGCGATGAACTCTTCCAGAAAATCTGCTGAATATCCTGAAGCTAAAGTCAGTTCATCTAAAAATTCTTTTTGATCAATATGTTTCCCCTCATGATTAGTAAGATAACTCTTAAGAAAATCATCAAATTTCTCTGAACCCATTTTCTCTGCAATAAAGGAGAACAGGTTACCAGTTTCGAAATGGCTGATTGCTGTTGCATTGAAATTACTTAAATCTTCAAAAGGTATTTTAATTTTTTGATCTAGATTTTGTGTGAGCATATATTGATACCCTAGACCATATCTCTCGCTGAGTTTTAAATTTGATAAATGAAAAAATTTAAGAGGCTTTAAACCAAATATCTTCAGTTCATTAGGTAAATCACCTAACAGTTTCCGATCATGATAATATCGGTCGATGTACTGAATCTCCAGATAGGTTTTTAACCCATTTGTCAACCAGTGATCTTGGCTTTTTTCGAAAATCGCAGCTCGTTGAACTATTGCTTTGGACAAAATACTGAAATAGTTTAAATCCGTTTTCTCCTCATCTTTGAAAAGTTTATAGTGAAATTTCCAAAAGTTGATATCGTCGATTCCAATAAAATTTTCATCCTTGTTGAATTTCTCTGTAATTAAAATTTTAGAAGGTAGAAAACCAATTTTGTTTTTTATAAAATGTAACTGTAGCGGAAGGAAAAACTCTAAATTCCGGCGTTCTAACTCGGTTAAAAGATAACTGAACTCTATAGTAATCTTTTGATCGTTGACTTGTGTTGTAATTTGATCAAAGTTTGCTTCCCTAATGATAAACTCGGGATCTTTATTCAGTTGGCCTTCGAAAGAATGATCGCTAATTTTTGGTAAATTACTTTCCACCGCTAATCCTGCCGGGACTTTAAGGTTAATTTTCCAGAAATTTCCAGGACTTTGATTTTCTTCTATATCCAAATAATAGCGGAAAGACGGTATTTCTGTTTCAAAAGAATCTGGAGTTAGGAAGAAATATTTTAAAGCGATCTTATTTACTGCTGTTCCGTATCCCGTGAACTTAGCGTCCGGTAAATTGATTTGGTATTTCAAATTTATTTTTAATGCGTCACCTGCAGGAAGTGGATTCCCTAAAGGAATATAAATGTTTTCCTCCGATGAGGGAGTTTTCACCCAATCGGAACCATCAATCTGAACCATTAAATCCCCCAGGGAACCTAAGTGCTCAGATTCGGCAAAGTATAACGCACTATTACGATCTTCCAGCTTTCTTTTTAAAAGGGGAGTGTCGCGAGTCTTGTATGCCGCGATCCAGTTAAGAAGTTTTATCTTATCTAAAGTTTTTTGCGATATATTATGATAAACTATCTCCTGATTTACTGTAATCGTTTTTTTGTTTTCGGCTAGCTGCGCAGAGATATAAATGTGATCCTGCTGAGCATAAATCTCAAAAAACAGGAATAAGAGGAAGAAGGCAGAGGAATATCTTTTCATTTTCAAGTGTTGCTCAAATATAATGATGTTTTTTAAAAGGAAAAGTTATTTTTCTTTATTTGAAAATATTGTCTAATTTTGGCTAAACTATTAATTATGAGACCGTTAAAACACCTTTTATGTATTTTTTTATTCTTTTTTTCGCAAAAATATTTCAATCAAGTTATCGAAACGACCAAATTTTTGAATTATGACCGATCAAAATCTCAAATTTTAACAAGATTTATACCGCCCAGTGGTTTCGCTTGGGTGAAAGGAGAGCCAGGAAGTTTCAGTGAATATTTAACTAAATTCCCTCTTCATCCACCTGATTTCCCGGTGAGATATTACAATGCAGTACCCATCGAGAAGCAAAATCATCATATCTCAGTCTTGCGGATCGATGTCGGAAATCTTGATTTGCAGCAATGCGCGGATGCTTGGATGAGATTATACGCCGAGTATTTATGGAAAAATAAAAGATTTGATGAGATTAAATTTGAACTGACGAGTGGTCAAATGTTTTCCTGGATTGATTTTAAAAATGGACTTAGAACACAGGAAGCTGAAGAACGGGTTAATTTTATAAGCACAGGAAAAGTCGACGGTTCTTATAAAAATTTCCGTAAATATTTAAATGTGATATTTACGTACGCAGGGACTATTTCTCTGGATCGGGAATCCTTACCTATTAGTGACAACGAAATCATCAGAGCGGGAGATTTAATTATTAAGCCTGGCAGTCCAGGTCATACCGTTATTATTGTAGGAGTTGCAAAGGATTCTGCCGGTAATAAAGTGTATTTATTGGCGGAAAGTTTTATGCCAGCCCAAGACATTCATATTTTGGTCAATCATAAAAATCCTGCGATTTCACCTTGGTATCAGTTAGATGTCAATTCTCCGCAGACAGTGACAGCGAAATATATATTCAAACCAACCTCAATAAAAAGATTTCACGCATTAAGATAAATTATGTTTTGTTTTTAGTAGTTGTAATTTTTCCTTAATAGACTTACTCATATTTCTTCATTTATCAATACGATAAAGACCTTGAATGGTTATTTGGTTAGAAGGTTTAGTTTTGCAACGGCTTAATAAATTAAATGAAAAATAATTTATCAAATTCCTTACTTTACCTGCTGAGTGTTTCTGCAGGTTTGGTTGTTGCGAATTTGTATTATAACCAACCACTGCTTCATGATATTGCATTGAGTCTTAATGCAAGTGATTCTGAGGTGAGTAATGTAGCTCTTTCTACGCAAATTGGTTATGCGCTCGGGCTGTTGTTTATTATTCCTTTAGGCGATAAGATCAGCAATATGAAAATCATAAGGGTTGATTTTCTAATTTTGGTTCTGGCACTATTGGGTGCAGCACTTTCCAAGTCTTTGATATTGTTAATCATCTCCAGTTTTTTTATTGGCTTTACCTCGACTCTTCCCCAGTTATTTGTTCCAATGGTAGCGCATTTAAGCAGTGATGATACTCGTGGCAGATCTATCGGAATTGTGATGAGTGGGCTGTTGATTGGTATTTTGGGAAGTCGGGTCTTAAGTGGTTTGGTCGGTGAATATTTCGGCTGGCGAACTGTTTTTTATGGCGCTGCTGGATTAATGACGCTACTTTTCTTTTTGTTAAATGTAAAACTGCCCGTCATTCAACCAAAGTTTGGAGAAAGTTATGTGAAATTGATGAAATCTCTCTGGTTTTATTTAAAGACAGAACCAACATTGAGATTAGCAACTTTGCGTGGTGCGTTAGCTTTTGGCAGTTTAAGTGCTTTTTGGACGACTTTTGTTTTTTTAATGGAAGATTCTTTTGGTTACGGAAGTGCCATTGCGGGTGGATTTGGATTATTTGGGATCGCTGGAGCACTCGGTGCAACGGTAGTTGGAAAATTAAATAATCGCGTTAAAAAAAGTAAATTAATTATTTTTGGAGCGATCTTAATAATCGTTTCATGGTTGATGTTTCTGGTTTCTCCTCATTCTATAATCGGTTTAATTATAGGTGTTATATTAATCGATCTCGGCGTTCAAGGGGTGCATATTACCAATCAAAACATCGTCTTTTCTAAAAACACAGAAGCTAGAAATAGAGTAAATACGATTTATATGGTTGGATTTTTCATCGGAGGAGCAGCAGGAACAAGTTTCGGTTCGCTTGCTTGGAATTATTTCGGATGGACAGGTGTTTCGATTGTTGGATTGATTTTTTCTGGGATTATTTTAATCCTTCAATTAGTGACGAATAAAAGAACAATTTGATTAGTAATTTAGCTCATCTTATCCTAAATATCCCAAAGAATATTTGACCAATTACTAATTTTTCTTTTAGTTTCAGACTCTTTTCAAAGAATACTACTTTATTTAATCTCCGCTATCTTCCAGATTATTAAAATTAATATTCAATTTTTAAAATCTCAAAAACATTTTTCTTCTCACCCAGATTGAGAACCGCTTGCTCACCAACCTTTTTATTCATTAATGCTTTAGCCAGTGGAGTTATAAATGAAATTTTACCTTCGGATATATTCGCCTCATCGACGCCAACCAATTGAAAAGTCTGTTCTGAATTATTTTCTACATTTTTAAAGGTAACTTTTGCTCCGAAATGAATTTCCTGTTGAGGTAATTTTTTAGAATCTACAATTTTCGCAGTAGCGATTCTTTCATTTAATAATCGAACTTTCGCGTTAATATGATTAAATGAGATTCGGTATTCCTTCTCTTGCGAAGAATCCAATGTTTCCTGCTTTTGCAAAAGACTATCTCTTTCTTCCAATAAATAATTGAACCCATTTTCAGTTACGAAATTTTCTTTTCCAACGGGTAGATCTGCTCTCGGTGGAAGTAAAGGGATTTCTTCCTGATCATCTTCTTTTACAAAACCTCTGCTCATGATTTAAATTTTAAACAGGATTTAATACAATTTTCAGACCTTGATTAATTTTAGTGATTATGAAAAAAAACTTCCGGAATCAGAGACTTCGGAAGTTGGTATCATTATAGTGTAAATTCTTAATCACAGTTACCATCCAGATCGCAACTTTCGCCGCCATAGATAATCTGTAACCCTTTATCACCCGCAGAAAATTCTTTCCAGGAACTTTCCAGAACATCTGTAAATGCTGCTGGAGGTTGTGCACCAGAAACTCCATATTTATCATTAATTACAAAAAACGGAACACCACTTACTCCCATTTGATTAGCCATCATCATATCACGGGTTACGTCCATTCCGAAGTCATCTGATTTTAAAGCGTCTTTAATTTCGTCCTCGTCTAATGAAACTGATTTGCCAATTTCAATTAAAGTTGCTTCGTCGTCAATATTTTTACCGTCAATAAGTTGAGCTATAAATAGCGCTTCTTCTGTTTCATTTGCTACGTTTTTCGTCGCAGCCAATTGTAATAAAAGATGTGCTCTGTAGGAATTGGCGACTTTCTGATGCTCAAAATTAAACGCAATCCCTGCCTCTTTACCAGCTTTATAAACATGTTCATACATTTCTTTGGCCTGAGAAATGGGGATTCCCTTTTTCTCTGAAAAGTGTTCTAGCGGGTCTTTCTCAGGTTGCGTTTTCAATTCTGGTTCGAGTTGAAAACTATGCCATGTTACTTCAATTTTATCTTTATCCGGAAACTGGTCCAATGCTTTTTCAAAATTCTTTTTTCCAACGTAACAGAACGGACAACGAATGTCACTCCAAATATCTACTTTCATAAATTTTTCTTTTTGATAATAACAAAGATACAAATCTTAAAATCCATTACTCACGATATATGATAAGAAGAGATACAATGAATAAGCTGTAAAATCCGGTAAAAAAGTTATCAGAAAACTTTAAAGCTGAAAATAGATAGCTGATAAAAGAGTAGGGTGAAATGTTAAAAGAAAATTTATTACATTACTAATAATCCAGAGTATTTCAGTAGCAAATACCAAAATGTTAAAGTGATGAACGATAATGGAATTCCAACACCAATCATTAAATTACAAAGTTTGGGTTCCAGGCGATGTGCCGCAGCGATAATCGTAGCCGTGACCATTGGTCCCATTGCAGATTCAAAAAAAGCTATTTCAATCATTTCTCCGCGTTGGTTTAAAAGCATAAAATACAAGATAAAAATAATTGCTGGAAATAAAATCAGTTTAAACAAAAGACCGTATAACAGAGGTTTTGCATCGTGATCTAATTTATGCCATTTGAGTTGACTTCCTACAGAAACCAATGCCAGTGGAACAGTAGTGGCTCCTAATTTTGCAAAAACTTCATCAATCTGGACTGGAATCGTTATATTAATAATATTTAAAATGACGGCAATAGCAAATGCAATAAAGGGTGGGAATTTTATGATTTTCCTGATGATTTGAGCGACACCTGTTTTCTCGCCTGAATAAAAGCTGGCAATAGTAATTCCCAAAGTAGAAAGTGCTACAAAAGAACCTGGTTGATCCACTAGCATCACTGTTTTCAAGCCACTTTCACCATATAAAGATTGAATGACCGGGATCCCTACAAAAGAAGTGTTACCGAAACCGGCACCCATAATTAAAGCTCCAATAAGCGTTTTTGACCAATTCAATTTCTTGCCTAGAAAGCTAAAAAAAAGAACGGCTAAAATAATATTCAACCACGGAACCATAACCGGAAATATCACCTGGAAATTTAAATTGATTTTTGGAATGTAATACAGCGATAAGGCCGAAAGTGAAATGTTAATCACGAAAGAATTCAGCGCGACATGTCCATTTTCTGGGAACAGTTTAGTTTTCTTGAGGAGAAACCCCAGAAATAGGCAGAGAAAAAGTAAAATTATATTGGACAAATTTTAATTTTATTGAATAATTTCTTTGACTTTGAATAGACAGAATAATAATGGAATAATTTTAAAAACTCCCGCAGATTAAGCAGACATTACAGTATATAAAAACTATATATCTGCAAAATCTGCTTAATGGCGAGAGTTCATTTTTTTATGATTTGGATTTCTTTTACAAACTTGCTTCGTAAGCATTCCAGCCTGCAATTTTATAACTTAAAGCAGATTTTTCGGCATCGTCAGATTTGTAAACTCCTCTTCCTACAATTATAAAATCTGTTTCCAATTGTTTAAATGCGTGATCCGGAGTATTGTATTGCTGACCTTTTCCGTCACCAGAATCGGCTAAATTGATGCCAGGCGTAAATAACAGCAGTTCATTTGGGATTTTATTTTGCGCTACTCCTCCAAAAACATTCGGGTGCGCTTGGGCTATTTTTGTAGCTTCTTCCCGATAGTTAGAGTCGGTTAATGTACCTTTTGATGACATTCCCAAGATAGCAACAACTCCTACATTTCTAAAACAGTCAAGGGATTCATAACCTGCGATCACTTGAGCAGTCACTAAATCTGCCCATTGTGAGATTTTATAAGTTCCGTAAGAAAACTGTAATTCTTGAGTATTTCCAATATCAGCAAACTTTCGATCTTCCATTAGCAGGAAATTATATTTAGTTGCTAATTCTTTTAATGGTAAAATTGTTTCGTCTGCATCAAAATCAAGTAAAATATCAATATGGGTTTTTAGCGCTACAATGTGAGGTCCCACTTTTTCTGCAAGAGCCAATAATTCTTGAGTAGAAGTAACGTCTGCGGAAACAATTAGATTTGATTTTTTCTCGATGGCGATGTCCAATAATTTTTGCGCTACAGAATGTTCACAAACTTCTAATTTCTGTTCGTAAGAAAGTCTTTTTTCTTCTTCAAATTTAACAACATTGCCAGCAAGGAAATCGTTAATTCTAGTTACTTCTTCATCAATTAAATGACCTTCATCTTGCAATATCTTACATACTTCTGAAATTGTAAAAAGCGTATGAACTCGATAACCTTTGTTCTCCAACAGTTGTTTTCCACCTTGTTGCCGGTCCAGAACAACCACGATATCGGAAACGGATATTCCTTCATTCTCAATTTCTGGAATCGTTTCAAGCAAAGAAGTTCCTGAAGTAATTACGTCTTCTACCAAGAGACAATTTTGCCCTTTTGTAAAGATCCCTTCAAGCATTTTTTTTGTTCCGTACTGTTTCGCTTCTTTCCTCTTGATGATCAAAGGAAGGTAGCTTTCCAAAGACATTGCAGTTGCCATCGGAAGTGCGGCGTAAGGTACACCACAGATCAAATCAAAATTATCCAGTGGAAGCATATCCAATAGATAATTGGCAAGATGTTTTAAAATTTTGGGATCAGACGCAAGTGGTCTTAAATCCACATAAAATGGGCTTTCAATACCACTTTTCAGGGTAAACCGGCCGAATTTGATAATGCCGAGTTTGTAACACTCTAGAAAAAATTCTTTCTTACTTTCCATTTACTTTTTACTTTAAGACAAAGTTAAGATTTTTAAGGAAATTTCGAGTAAAGCTGAAAGGTAAAAACGCCACAAAAAAAATTAGGATCATCATGCGCGAGCAATTTGTTGCAGAAAGTAATTAAAATGAAATTTCTCTAGATCAGCTAATGTGTAATCAGCTGATATATTTCTTTACCATTTCTTCAAACTCGTCGATATCGAATGGTTTAGCAAGAAAATCATCAGCAAGTGCCTCCTTCGCCAGTTCGCTAATATTGCTGTTAGCAGAAAAATATATTACAGGAATTTCCTTTAATGTGTCATTGGCTTTAATCAGTTGTGTAGCTTCAATTCCACTCATATCCGGTAGCCAATTATCCATCAAGATAAGATCAGGTGAAAATTCAGATACCTGTTGCTCAATGCTATTGGTGGTGGGGGATGTTTTTACTTCACATCCAATATCGTTTAAGATTTCTGTACACAACTCAAGAATATCCAGGTTGTCATCAAAAATAAACACTTTTTTGTTACCTTTTAAAGAGGGATTATCTGTCATTTTACTAATTGATTTATATAAGTTGCCATTTTTTCTGGCTCTAAGACTAGGTCAATTGCTACATGCTCCATTGCATATTCAGGCATAAAACCAACAATTGCAGAGGCTGGATTTTGAATTATTGTAGTACCTCCATTTCTATGTACTTTTTGTAATCCTTTCGTTCCGTCACTATTAGCTCCAGATAACAACAAACATACGAGATTTTCTGCATATACATCTGCAGCACTCTCGAAAGTTACATCAATAGAAGGGCGGGAAAAATTTACTTTTTCAGAAGAATCAAACGAAAGCGTTTTATCTTTTTCGATGAGTAAATGGTAATTTGGCGGAGCAATGTAGATGACAGAAGGCTTCAGCGTTTCTTTTTCTTCGATATCTTTTACACACAACTTGGTTTTGGAACTTAACAAATAGGTTAAAAGATTTTCCTTCCCAGGCTTCCGGTGAAGTACAATAACAATAGGAAATGCAATACTTGCACTGAGGTTTGGCAGTACTTTTAGAAGTACATCCAGACTACCAGCAGATCCGCCTATAATTAATGCTTCACAGTGTGTCATTTATTGAATTTTACGCCATATTTTACCCATAGGATGTCTTTCGAAATTCTTAGAGACCGTTGAGAAATCCAAAGTTTCCTTCGTTCCTAAGGCTAGATATCCGAATTTTTCCAAACTGTTATCAAATAATTCAAAAACTTTTGTCTGAAGTTGCCTGTCAAAATAAATAAGGACGTTTCGACAGAGAATCAGCTGAAATTCGTTAAAAGAATTGTCTGAAACCAGATTGTGGGTCGAAAAAATAATATTTCTTTTTAAATCATCATTGAGTTTCCCAAGTGAATAATTGGCCGCATAGTAATCAGAAAACTGTTCGCTACCGCCAGCCGAAATATAATTCTCTGTATAGGATTTTAATTTACTCAACGGAATCATTGCCTGAGTTGCGTTTTCTAGTACAGCACCGTTAATATCGGTAGCATAAATCAGTGACTTGTGTAATAAGTTGAGTTCTTTTAAAAAAATAGCGACGGAATAAGCCTCTTCACCCGTGCTGCATCCTGCAATCCAAATACGAATGAAGGGATAGGTGCCGAGACGTGGGAGAATTTCACTTCTCAATGTTTTATAAAATTCTGGATCTCTGAACATTTCAGTTACGTTAATGGTGATCTGCTCCAAAAACCGTTTAAAATAACCTGAATCACTCCTAATTCTATATCTAAATTCTGCAAAACTAATAAAATGATCTAATTCATAGAGTCTCAAAATCCTGCGCTTTAAGGAAGCACGAGAATATCCTGTAAAATCATAACCATAAACTTCCAACACATCTGCAAGTAGGGTTTCAATATATTCATCGCTATTCTCTATTGAATTCACTTTTTAGTCAATTAATTGGTTAAGTAATTGGAGCAATTTATCTACATCTACTGGTTTTGATATGTAACCGAACGCCCCGGCATCTATGCATTTTTCCCGGTCACCCGTCATGGCCTGCGCGGTGATTGCTATAACTGGAATATCTTTCAGTAGATGGTCACTTTTGATCTTTCTGATTGCCTCATAACCGTCCATCTCGGGCATCATCATATCCATCAACACCACTCCGATATTTTCATTAGAAGATAGTATTTTCAGTCCTGCACTAGCGCTCATGGCCGAAATACACTGATAATTCTTTGCGTTCAAAACAGCACTTAACGCGAATATGTTTCTATTGTCATCATCGATGATCAGAATTTCCTTTACGTTTTTCATAAACTGAATTTTATATTTTGTCGTATAACCAGACTCTTAGTAAGGAAACAAGCTGATCGATATCTACCGGCTTTGAGATGTAATCTGACGCTCCAACGGCTATACATTTCTCCCGGTCACCCATCATTGCTTTTGAAGTGACTGCTAATACAGGCAAATTCTTAAATTGGTGAATAGCTCTTATTTCCCTAATGGTTTCATAACCATCCATTTCCGGCATCATCATATCCATTAGCACAATATCTATTTTATCATTTTCTTTCAGAATTTGTAGCGCTTCTTTACCATCCATTGCAGGAAGAATGTTCATGCCTTGAATTTCAAGCGCTTTCGTCAGGGAAAAGATATTACGTACATCATCATCAGCAATGAGTACTGTTTTATCTTTCAAAATATTCCTTAATTCCCCTAGATTTCCAAAATTTGAAGTCTTATCCTGCTGTTTCTTTTGCTTCTCTTCCACTAGATGGAGGAATAAGCCCGCTTCATCTAAGATACGTTGATAAGAATAGGCTGTTTTCACAACAATAGAATCTGCATATTTTTTTATTCTGCTCTCCTCGCCCTGAGAAAGACTTTTTCCTGTAAATACAATAATAGGCAACTTCTCTAATCCTTTGTTTTGTTTGATGGTCTCTAACGTATCATATGCATTTTTATCAGGCATCCCCATGTCAAGAATCACACAGTCTATTTCTTGCTTCTGAAGGGAATCAATACTTTCTGATACGTTGTTTACAATGTTAGTAGTAATATTGTTGGCGCTTAGAAAGTAACTTAATGCTTTTGCATGCTGCTTATTTTCTTCAACGATCAAGACTTTTTTTGGTGAACGGTTCAGTGCGTTTTCAAGTTTTATGAAAACTTCCTTCATTTGTTCCAGCGCAAAAGGTTTATTAATAAAATCGACGGCCCCTCTCAGCAAACTCTCTTGTTTAAATTTCATGGACGACATAATGTGTACAGGGATAGGCTTTGTTTCTGGATTTGATTTTAACGCTTCCATTACTTGCCACCCGTCCATGATCGGAAGCTGAATATCCAGCAATATAGCGACTGGTTTAAAATGTTGTGCCATTTCTATTCCTACATCACCTCGCACCGCGACAATGACCTTGTAATTTTTAGTTCTGGAAAAATCCAAAAGTATTTTTGCAAAAGCAGTATCATCTTCAATGATCAAAATCACCCTGTCACCTGCTATAATTTGATCACGGTCATCTTCAATAGGTTGTGGAATACGATCAGAAATATACCGTTCTGGCTGTTTTTCCAATTCTACTATTGGATATACTGGTTTTTTTATTTGTTTCTCAATAGGTTCCGCTGGAGTTTCCTTGCTATAAATAATTGGAATACTCAATGTGAACTCGCTGCCCACTCCTTCGGTACTTGTTAATTCTATTGATCCACCGAGCAAACGAGCTAATTCGCGACTGATGGATAAGCCCAATCCAGTACCGCCATATTTTCTCTGAGTTGATCCGTCTGCCTGCTGGAATGCTTCGAACACCATACTCAGCTTGTCTTTTGCAATTCCAATTCCGGTGTCAGTTACTCGGAACAGTATATTTTCTTTTGCAGTATCATTTGATACTTTCAGGGTGACACTTCCTTCGGAAGTAAATTTGATGGCGTTGGAAAGAAGGTTTTTAAGGACTTGCTCCAAACGTAGTTTATCCGTACTTAGTATTTTGGATGTTTGATCTTCAATTTCTATATTTAAAGCAAGGTTTTTTTCCTTTGCCATTGGATTAAACATCATCCTCATGTCTGCGGTAATCTCTTCCAATGGAACCTCATTTACTTCTAAAGTCATTTTACCTGATTCGATCTTGGATAGATCCAAAATTTCGTCAATAAGTGTTAATAAGCCTAAACCAGAGCTTTGCATTACTTCTGCGTATTCTACATACTGCTCGTCCAGATCCTCACTGTCCGTCATTAATTTGGATAGCAGTAAAATCGAATTTAAAGGAGTACGTAACTCATGAGACATATTTGCTAAAAATTCAGATTTATACTTGGTACTCTGTTCTAATTCGAGTGATTTCTGCTGAATGTCGATATTATGTTCTTCAATTAAAGCATTTTTTTCTTCCAGTAAACTGGTTCTTTCTTCCAGCTCTTGATTGCTTTGAAGTAATTCTTCCTGCTGTACCCGCAATTCTTCTTCTGATGCAAGTAATTTTTGTGATTGGGCTTCCAGTTCAGCATTAATGTTTTCAAGCTCGGTATGCTGACTTTGAAGCTCTTCAGATTGCGCCTGTGTCTCTTCTAGAAGATGTTGCATTTTAACACGACTTTGTACGTCATAGAATGCAAGACCTATATTGCCAGAAATCGATTGAAGGAATTTTAGTTGTCGTGGCGAATAGTTGTGTGTTCCTCCTAATTCTATGACGCCCAATGGAATGCCATTTCTTGTAACAGGAATTGCTAAGATATTCTGAGGCTTGGTGTTTCCTGTTGCATAGCTAATTGTAATATCAGTGTCCGAGATATTTTCAACCAATATTTGTCTTGATGCCCGGAAAGCCTCTCCTGCAATACCTTCGCCTATTTTTAGTGTTTTATTGGTTCCTAGATTCACCATCGCATAACTTGCTGCCAAGTGCAGTTGATTATCCTCTTGCTGCAAATAAATTGCTGCCACACTACTTTTGGTAACTTCAACGATATTGTTAAGAAGGTCTGCTGCTAAGCTCTCAACGGTTTTTTCTCCCATCGTAAGATCATTTAACTTAGCAATAGAGGAACTCAGCCACTCTTTTTCTTCTAATAAATTAAATGAGCTTTGAAGAGATTCTGCCATTTGATTGAGAGGATCTGCCAAACTTCCCAAGCTGTCTTTTCCATTTTGGTCTAAAAGGATATTGTAATCACCTCCCGATATCTGCTCTGCCACCATTTCAATGGCTAGCAGTCTGTTTTGTATGTCTTTATTCTTCTGTTGTAATTCTGTAGTTAGCAGATTCTTTTCGTTATAGTCCTGCGAAACTTTACGAAAAAACACAAGAGTGATAATGATTGCCAGTAACGATGAGAGAATAATTAGAAAAGGAGCGTAGGAGGCCAATTTGTCCATGCTTTCCGTGCGGTCCGCCAAAATATTTTTTTCTTCTAGCTGCATAACGGTAACCGTACTGCGAATATCATCCATATACTTCTTACCCTCTAAAAGCTGATCCGTCGTTACAATATTTCTCTTGTTTCTTTCATTTAAATTTTTTTCTAATATCTCAAGACGTGCTTCAATATTAGTTTTTAATTTGTCAAAATTTTTGCTTTGGACTGCGGTATTTTCAAATTTCGGAGATAATGCATCGATTCCACTGGAAATTTTTTCCTTCGCCTTAGTATAAGGCTCCAAAAACGCCCGATCACCCGTTAAAAGATATCCTCTTTGGCCAGTTTCAGCATCCTTCATTAGAGAAAAAAGGTTGTCTAGATCTTTAATAATTACGTTGCTGCTGCGTACCATCTGAGAGTTATCAATCAGTTTTTTAATACTGAAATAGGATGCAAAAGAACTTATAAATAAAAGGACAAGCGATATTCCCAGTCCGTATAGTAGATTTTTATTAAAAGTCATGATATTAGTGTTTTTCCTTCTTTTTAAGATTTATGGGGTATCTGAAAATAGAATTCCGATCCTTCTCCTGATACGCTTTTTACCCCTATTTTTCCGCTGTGACGATCAATGATTTCCTGACAAATATATAAACCAATCCCCAATCCTTGAAAACGTTCTGAAGTTTCTTCAATACGATAAAACTTCTCAAAAACCTTTTGCTGATGTTCTGCAGACATACCGATCCCGAAATCCCTAACCGAAAAATAGATTTCGTGGTCCCGCATCTCCGAGGTAATGTGAATTTCTTCTCCATCTGGAGCGTACTTTATTGCATTGGTTATAAAATTAATAATGACCTGCTCGATACGCATTTCATCACCAAAAATAGACGCTCCAACAAGTCCTTTTTTAATCATTTTAACTTGTGCGTTCGACTGTTGCATGGTCTCCAAGATATGCTCAACCAATTCATCAAAATTAAAATCTTTTTTATTAAACTTTAATTTTCCACTTTCTATTTTAGAAATATCTAGAAGGTCGGCAATTAATAAATTTAATTTTTCAACTTGATTTTGTACTTTATGAAGCCGGGTTCTTATTGTTTCTTTATCATTTTTATCAAGACTTCGTTCCAGTAATTGAATATATCCTTTGATGCTGGTCATAGGAGTTTTCAGTTCATGGCTGGCAATACTAATAAATTCATCTTTTTTTCTTTCAGCTTCTTTCCGGAATTCTATTTCAGCTCTCAATGCTTTCTGCATTTCGTTTAATGCTCTACTTTGTTCATAGATGCGATAGAATGTTTTTACTTTTAAAAGAAGAATATTCATATCAACTGGCTTGCTGATGTAGTCCAGTCCACCAGAAGAATAGCCTTTGGTAATCAAGTTTACGTTCGCACTGGCGGCAGAAAGAAAAATAATCGCGGTTTCTTTTGCTTTGCTGTAACCCGAAATGGCGTCTGCAACTTCAAACCCATCCATGCCCGGCATCTGAACATCCAGGATGATCAGAACGTATGATTTTTTTAAGATCTTTTTCAAAGCCTCTTCTCCTGAAGAAGCCGTATCTACCTCAAAATCATTTTTCTCAAGTACCTTTTTCAAGGATACTATATTTTCTGGGGAATCATCTACAATCAAGATCATTTTATAAAACTGAATTTAATTTAACTTAAAAGGAGCGTAAAGATAAGGTATTTAATATTTTACAACTTCAATTAAAAACTTTTATTTATCATAATATGATTATCTTAAATCATTACGTAAATATTTTGAAAAATATAAATTCTTGTAACATACTGTAAGGTATTATTTTTACCAATTTGGGACTTACTAAATATTTCTCTAACGATCTTAATATGTTGCAATTAAGAGAAAAGCTGTTAAACTACAAGCTGCAGGCAGTATTTGGTAACGACTGACATGAATTTAAATTGAAGTGAGATTTTAATTTTTACTAACTCTTTTATTAAGAGTCCATTTATTCCTGTTGGAGGATGAACAACTGGTATCTATCTACAATTATGATTTACTTCTAAAATTTTCTATCTTCGTATAAATCAAAATTTCAATGAAAACAAAATTCACTTTATTATTTATTCTTATTTCGTTTTTCTCTTTTTCTCAAGTGGAGGAAAAAAAACTCGATGAACTCATTCAGAATACTTTAAAAACTTTTGATGTTCCAGGAATGTCAGTTGGAGTTATTAAAGATGGAAAAATTGTTTATTCAAAAGGTTTTGGGGTAAGATCACTGACCACTAATCAGAAAATGACTGATGAAACATTAGTAGGGATTGCTTCTAATTCCAAAGGTTTTACGGCCACTGCTTTAGCAATGTTAGCAGATGAAGGAAAACTTAATCTTGATGATAAAGTTTCTAAATATATTCCAGAATTTCAAATGAATGATGCTTATGTTTCTAAAGAAATTACCATCAAAGATTTACTAACTCACCGTGCGGGTTTAGGTTTAGGGCAGGGTGACTTAATGTTTTTTCCTGAAGGCGGGACTATGACGGTGAATGATATTATCCACAACGTAAGATATTTGAAACCTGAGAATCCTTTCCGTACAACTTTGGATTATAACAATATAATGTTCATTGTAGCGGGAGAAGTTATTCATAGAGTTTCTGGTCTTTCTTGGGCAGAATTTATTGAGCAGAGAATCCTAAAACCTGTTGGAATGACTTCAAGTTTCGGAAGTTATAGCAGAGCAAAAGCAGCGAATGTTCAGAATATTATCGACGCTCATGCTCCGGTTAATGGAAAAGCAATTGCAGTTCCACATGACTGGAATGAGACCGCCAATGCTGCAGGTGGAATCATCAGCAATATCAAAGATATGAATACTTGGGCAGCGTTTTTAATCAATGGATTTACGACCAAAGAGGGAAAAAAACTCGTTTCAGATAAGCAAATTCAGCAATTATGGAATTTGCAGATTTCAACGCCGGTTGCATTGAAAAACCCATATGACTCCAACTTTGGTGGCTATGGTTTAGGTTGGTTTCTAACGGATGTGAAAGGGCACAAACAGGTATATCATACCGGTGGATTGATCGGTACAGTAACACAGTTTACTTTAATCCCGGATTTAAAATTAGGAATAGTCGTATTGACAAACCAACAGAGTGGTGCTGCGTTCAGCGCGATCACAAATACAATTAAGGAGTCGTATTTAGGAATGCCACAAAAAGATTGGGTAAAATTATATGGTGATAGAATGGATAAAGTGAATGCTGATTATGATAAAGATAAAAAAGAAATTTTCGCAAAATCAGAAGCATTTAAAAAAGATAAAAATAATCAAATCAAAAATGATCAGATTGTAGGGACTTATAAAGATCCATGGTTTGGTGAGGTCGTAATTTCCTCTGATGGCAAAACTTTTCGTATTTTCTGTAAGAATTCGCCGAGGTTGAAAGGAGAGTTGCTGCCTTATTCGTCCAATGTTATGATTGCTAAATGGGACGATAGAAGTTACGATGCAGATGCATTTGTAAATTTTCAGTTAGATGAAAATAGAAAAGCTACAGGAATGAAATTAAAACCAATTTCTGACGTGACAGATTTCAGTTTTGATTTTGAAGATTTGGATTTACAAAGAATGAAATAATCTAATTCAACAAAAATGAAAAACCTCACCGATTAATTTTGATGAGGTTTTTTTGTGGTAATTTCTTATTCTGATGTGGAAGATCTATGTATAAAACTGTCATTCCATATTTTGTAAAAATAAGATCATCTAAATCTTCTTCGGCTCATAAAAGAAAATCAGCTTTTTTGTAGCGCCATGAAATTCAGACCATGAATTACAATCTACTTGAAAACCGGCCACACCACAAGTTGGAAACATAAAAACATCTTCCGACATGCTGTTAGCAAAATTAGAAATGCCGTTGTTATGCGAGAACATCGCCACAGAATACAGGTCATCATCAATTTCTACCACGAGTGATTCAAAATTGTTTTCCGATGCATTATAGAGTTTTTGTAGTGTTTCGATTTCAATACCGTATTCTTTATTGAAGATTTCACATGTGGTAAGAGCCCGTAATGCGGGACTCGAAAGAAATTTATCGATCTGTATATTTTTATCTTTGAGAAAGTGAGCCATTTTTTCAGCATCATTAAAGCCTTTTTCCGCCAAAGGTCGGTCGAAATCATCCGTATTTTCGGGCCAATCACTTTTTGCGTGTCTTACAAGAATTAAAGTTTTCATGCTGAGATTATTTAAAACAATAAAATTATAAATTATTTTGATATGCAGACCTAAAAAAGATAAACCTGTACAAAATCATTTCAACAAAATTTTATTAAATTTGCAGACGATGGCACAAATTTTAGCAATTGATTACGGTAAAGCTCGGTGCGGTTTGGCTGCTACCGACGAAATGCAGATCATTGCGAGTGGTTTGGAAACTGTTCCCACCAAAGATATTTTTATATTTTTAAAAAAATATGTTGAGGATAATAACGTTGAAACAATCGTTATTGGACTTCCAACTGATTTAAAAGGGAATCTTAATGAGATAGAAACGAATATTTTGACGTTTATAGACCAATTTAAAATTGATTTTCCCGATATTGCGGTTGCGCGTTTTGATGAACGCTTTACCTCAAAAATGGCTTCTTTCTTTATATCGCAAAGTGGGAAGAACAAAAAGAAAAGACAAGAGAAAGGTTTGATTGATAAAGTGAGTGCAACATTAATTTTGCAAAACTATTTAGAGCAGAAACAAAGATGATATTACCGATTAGAGCATTTGGAGATGCTGTTTTAAGAAAACATTGCCATGAAATCAACAAAGATTATACTGAGTTGAAGCAATTGGTTGATAATATGTTTGAGACCATGCACAGTGCAAATGGCATTGGTTTGGCGGCACCGCAGATTGGCATAGATATTCGGCTTTTTGTGGTGGATTTATCTCCATTGGCAGAAGATGAGGATTATGAGGATATTGCAGATGAACTTAAACATTTTAAAAAGGTTTTTATCAATGCAAAAATCTTAGAAGAAAGTGGAGAAGAATGGAAATTCAACGAAGGTTGTCTTTCTATCCCAGATGTGCGCGAGGATGTGAAAAGAAAAGAGACGATTCTTATCGAATATTATGATGAAAATTTCGTTAAACATACTGACACCTTCTCAGATATGAGAGCGCGGGTTATTCAGCATGAATATGATCATATTGAGGGTATCTTGTTCACCGACCATCTGAGTTCTTTAAAGAAAAAATTAGTCAAAGGCAAATTAATGAAAATTTCTCAGGGAGAAGTTTCTGTGAATTACAAAATGAGATTTCCCAAATAGATTCCTTAAAAGTGGGACATAAAAAATAAATTAAATTCAAACAAATAACAAAAAAATGCAGTTAGAAAAAATAATTTCAATTTCCGGGAAACCTGGGCTTTACAAATTGATTTCGCAGTTGAAAAATGGTTTTATCGTTGAAGACGTGTTGACGAAAAAGAAAGCCAGTATTTCTAATTCTTCACAAGTAAGTTTGCTCGATAATATCGCGATGTTTACATCTGATAGTGAAGTTCCTTTGTTTGATGTTTTTGAAAATTTGGCAAAAAATGAAGATTACAAAGAAACAATCTCTCACAAAGCTTCAGAAGATGATTTACGTGAATTGATGACTAAATCTTTACCGGATTATGATAAAGAAAGAGTTTATGTTTCTGATATTAAAAAACTAGCACAATGGTATAATATCCTTCACAAAGCCGGATATATTACACCAGATAGTTTTGTGAAAGCTGAAATTGCGAAGGAAGAAGAGCCCGTAATTGCTGATAAAAAAGAGGCAAAAAAAGCAGCTCCCAAAACTGAAAAAGCAAAGACTCCAAAAGCAAAAGCATCTACTTCGTCTGCTAAATCTGCGCCGAAAAGTACGCATAGAAAAATGGGATAAATTCCTCTAGTATTTTAAAATTTACTTGGTTAAACGGGTCCTAATATTCGGGAATTCTCAAGTTTTTAAAAATTTTATTAAAACAAACATAATGATCACCTTGTCAAATTGCAAAATCTTGACAAGGTTTTTTTATTTAAACTAAATTTACATCTGGAATCTAATATCTAACATCAACCTATGAACTCAAGACAGGAACAACTCGAAGCTTTCAACCGGTTACTCGATATCATGAATGATCTGCGGGAAAAATGTCCGTGGGATCAGAAGCAAACGCTACAATCACTTCGCCATTTGACTTTGGAAGAAGTTTACGAACTTTCGGATGCTTTGCTCGAAGAGGATTTACCGGAGATCAAAAAAGAGTTGGGCGATGTTTTACTGCATCTGGTTTTCTATGCAAAAATTGGATCCGAAAAAGGAAGTTTCGATATTGCGGATGTCATCAATTCTTTAAATGAAAAATTAATTTTCCGTCATCCCCATATTTATGGCGATGTTGAGGTTAAAGATGAAGAAGAAGTAAAACAAAACTGGGAAAAACTGAAGTTGAAAGAAGGCAACAAATCGGTACTTTCGGGGGTTACGAAAGGAACGCCGAGTTTAATAAAAGCCTATCGCATTCAGGATAAAGTAAAAGGAATTGGTTTTGAATTTGCTAATGCCGAAGATGCATGGAAAAAAGTAGATGAGGAATTGGCAGAATTTCACGCCGAAACTAATATGGATAAAAAGGAACAGGAATTAGGAGATGTCTTTTTCTCATTGATCAATTATGCGAGAATTTCGGGGATTAATCCCGATACCGCTTTAGAAAGAACCAATAATAAATTCATCAGCAGATTCCAGAAAATGGAAAATTTGGCTATAGACAAAAATTTAAATTTAGCTGATTTGAGTTTAGAAGAAATGGATGAACTTTGGGAAGAGGCCAAGAAAAGTGAATAAACCTCCAGAATTCTGAAGGTTTAAATTTATTTGGACAGCTTTTTCCGCTTTCCATTTCCGATTTTCTCTTGCATTACGTTGCATGAAAAAGAGCTGCGTTCGAATCACGAAAGTAATTCGACGATTCCATTAATAAAATAGAAATCAGAGAGTCCATTTTGGCTGTAAAGTTCCGTTCTATGACGAAGTTCTGATTTAATTGAAATGCTGGTGATATTTCTCCATCGATTCTTTGAGTTCGCCGACAATATGATTTGCCTCTTCTCTGTTTTCTGCATTTTTAAGCTTTTCAATTTCTTTCATGTGAGGCGCTAACCAGGCGTGAAGATTGTCATGCGGCGTTCCTGTCATGGTACAGCTTTTTACAAGATTTTCATTGGTATTCTCCAAGGTGGTCGCTAACATTTTATAATCACCGTCTGCCGGTTTGTAGGTATTAAGCTGAGTTTCAGTTTCGGCGACGTAAGGTTTCATTTCTGCATTTACAGGCCATTTTTCACCATTGTTTAATTCCAGTTTTACCGATTCGTCGTGATCTTCAGATTTTTCGTGATCATCATGATTTGCATGATCGTCCGTCACATTTTGTTCAGTTGATGCTATATCGTTGTTTTGATCGGTAACGATTTCCTGTTTTTTCTCACAAGAAACTACGATTGCTAAACCCAATAGGGCTGATAAAATAATCTTTTTCATTTTTTAAAATATTTTGTTGTAATTAATAATAGGGTCGTTGTTACTCCTAGCCGAAAAGCCATGGCTCCCACGGTCTTTGTTTCATATAAACCACCATTATTTATATGAATAAATAAACCGATATAAGCCAGAATCAAAATGATTACAGAGATCATCAATGGAATAATTGCCCATTTGTTTCCTTTCCATATTCCGTACGCGGAAACTAAGTAAAGAAGTCCACAAACAAAGTTCGCCCAAACAATACCAGCGACATAATTTCCTTCTTTTTCGCGCATTCCGAACCAGTCGAAGAGGACAGAACTGCTGACAAAAACAGTCACCAATCCAAAGAGTAGGAGGGCTGCAAAAAGTAATCTGGTTTTCATAATTCTAAATATTTAAAGGTAAGGATATATAATTCGTTTTGTTATGATTTGCATCAGTAATCGATTATAAGATCTGCGGTTTTCACTTTGAGCCTAAGAATGTAAAGTCATTAAAGAAAAAGATCTAAAGGAGTTTTTTACGCTGTTTTATTCATCCTTAATGAATCTTTTAAATTCGTTCTTACACCCTAATGGTATAATTTTCTACCTTCTAACTTCTAACTTCTAACTTCTAACTTGTTTTTTGATAACGCAAGACTGCCCAGGTAATTACCACGATCCCCAGCAAAGTGATAAACCCAAAGTGGGGGAGTAAATCCATAAAACTACTGTCTTTCAACATAATTAACCGAACGCCATCTACACCGTAAGTGACAGGGTTTAAGTATGCAATATATTTTGCCCAATCGGTCATGCTTTGGGTCGGGGTAAAAAGTCCGCTCATGAGAATGAAGATCATCATAAAGAAAAATACCATAAACATAGACTGTTGCTGTGTATCACTGTACACGGAGGCCAAAAGTCCCATTCCCAGAATCGCGATCAGATACACCGAAATAAAGGCATAGAGTAAGAGAAAACTTCCCTGCATCTGGATTTTATAAACAAATATCGTCACTAAAAGTCCAATAGTAAAAGCGACCATGGATAAGATCCAGAACGGAATGAGTTTACCCAGAATGAAATCTCTTTTCTTAATGGGCGATACATTGATCTGTTCGATGGTTCCAATTTCTTTTTCTTCAACGATATTTAACGCGGTTAAATAACCTCCAATCAAGGTGACGAGAAATGCTAAAATTCCGGGCACCAAAGAAAGGCGGTAATTGTAGTTTTCATTGAACCAGAAGTTCGGTATGATTTCTAAACCGGAAATTTTCTTTGCACTTTCCAGTTCGGGATTCATTTCTAACTGAACCTGTTGATTGTAATTCTGTAAGATCTGACCTAAATAACTGGCGGAAAGTCCGGCTTTTGTTCCGTTGATGGCGTTGATAGCGATGAGTACTTTTTCATTGTTTTCGCGCACGAGATCTTTTTCAAAGTTATTGGGGATTTCGAGGATCAGATCAATTTTATCTTTTTCAACTTCAAGGTAAGCATCGTTATAGTTCTCGCCGTAATCCATGATTTTGAAATATCCGGAAGCCGTAATTTTACGGATCAGTTCACGGGATTCCGTCGATTTGTCATGGTCAACTACAGCAATCTTAATATCTTTTATTTCATAATTGGCAGCTAAAGGAAGAATCACCAACTGGATCACTGGCATAACGAAAATGATAGCTAATATCGACTTGTTCCTGAAGATCTGCAGGAATTCTTTTTTGATTAATATGGAAAGTGTTCTGAACATATTTTTGTCTATTAACTTTTATCTATCAGCGAAGCGGTCTGTCATCTCCTCTCTATTCTAATCGGATTTTAAATTTTTTCACTGCGATGACAAACAATACCATCATCATGCCGACAAGAACTAAAACGTGTTTCCAAATGACTTCTAAACCGGTTCCTTTGATCATTATATTTTTAACAATTTCATAATACCATTTTGCGGGAATTGCATTTCCGATTATTTGTAAAGGCACCGGCATATTTTCCACCGGAAACATAAAACCGCTCAACATCAAAGTTGGTAACATTGTTCCCACGAGCGCGATGAGCATTGCGGTTTGTTGACTTTCCGTTACAATTGAAATAACGATTCCTAATAGCAGATTGGTGATGATGAAGATGATGCTGACGCCGAAAAGTAAAAAAACGTTTCCTTTAATGGGTAAATTGAGGACCGAAACGCTTAAGATAAGAATGGAGATTAAAATGATCATCGACAAAATGAAGTAGGGAATTGCCTTGGCTAAAATGATAATGTAAGGTTTCATAGGCGATACCAGCAATACTTCCATGGTGCCCATTTCTTTTTCGCGCACGATCGCTATGGCAGTCATCAAAACGCAAATAATCAAAAGAATTAAAGCCATAACGCCGGGAACAAAATTCGGTGCTCCTTTGAGTTGTGGATTGTACAGCATTCGGATCTCGGGTTGTACACCGGAAATCTTTTGCAGTGTTTGCTGGCCGTAAAAATCCATGATAATATTGGACATGAAATTATAGATCTGGTTCGCCATATTTAGGTCGGTTCCGTCGGTAATCAACTGCAATTGGGCTTTTTTTCCTTCGATCAGGTTCTCAGAAAACTTTTGAGGAATGACCAGAATCATTTTTATTTTTCCACCTTTGAAAGCGTTTTCAGCTTCATTAATGGATTTCAAATCTTTATTGATCTCGAAATATTGATTGGCAGCTACTTTAGAAACCAACTCGATGGAATTTTGGGTTTTATCCTGATCGAGCACGCCAATTTTAGTGTTTTTCACTTCTGTACTTAAAGCGAAACCGAATAAAAGAACCTGTATAACCGGCATTCCGAAAAGGACCAACAACGTTCTTTTGTCACGCAAAACGTGCCAGAATTCTTTTTTTACAAAAGTGATTAACTGTTTCATTTATTTTAGTCAACTCTTTTCGCGCCTCTCGCCAGTTCATAAAAAACATCATCCATATTTTCGGCACTGAATTGTTTTTTCAGATTTGCGGGTGTGTCCAACGCTGCAATTTTTCCATCTACCATGATCGAAACCCGGTCGCAATATTCGGCTTCATCCATATAATGCGTGGTGACAAAAATGGTAATTCCACGATCAGAAGCTTCATAGATCATATTCCAAAACTGTCGACGCGTGACGGGATCAACTCCGCCGGTGGGTTCATCTAAAAAGACGATCTGCGGATTGTGAAAAATGGCGACTGAAAACGCCAGTTTCTGTTTCCAACCTAAAGGAAGTTCTGAAACCAGTTTGTTTTTCTCCTTTTCTAAACCGAGTTCTTTAATCAATGCTTCGCCTTTTGTTTTCAATTCTTTTCGAGGAATTCCGTAGATCCCACCGAAGAAATTTAGATTTTCTTTTACGGTTAAATTGCCGTATAAAGAAAATTTTTGACTCATGTAACCAATGTTTTTTTTGATCTTCTCCGTTTCTTTATAAACATCGAATCCAGCGACAGTCGCAGTGCCGGAAGTCGGAATTGAAAGTCCGCTGAACATTCTCATAGCTGTGGTTTTTCCCGCACCGTTAGCCCCGAGGAAACCAAAGATCTCTCCTTTTTTCACCTCAAAAGTGATGTAATCCACCGCAGTGAAATCACCAAAAACTTTGGTAATATTTTCTGCTTTAATGGCGATATCTTGAGGTTCTGTTTTCATTATTACTGAGCTAATAAGCGGATAAAACTATCTTCGATGCTGGCTTTTATCGGATTGATTTCGATGTTTTCGAATCCTTCTTTTCGTAGATATTCTTCAATTCTTGAGGGGTTGATGTTATCATTTTTATCGAGAGTTAAATGCACAAATTCACCGTAAGCATATACATTTTTCTTGTGGTCAAATTCTCCTAAAGCTTTTAAAACTGCAGAAGTTCTTCCTGCTTTTACTTCAAAAATATAATCGGGATATGAATTGCTGATGTTTTCTGGAGTGTCAATAGACAATATTTTACCGTTTTGCATTAAGCCAATTCTGTCACATAATGCAGCTTCATCCATATATGGTGTTGCAACAACGATGGTGATTTCCTGTTTTTTTAAACGTTGCAGCATTTCCCAGAACTCTTTGCGTGAAACCGGATCCACTCCCGTTGTAGGTTCGTCCAGAAATAAGACTTTCGGTTTATGGATTAAAGCGCAGCATAAAGCGAGTTTCTGTTTCATTCCACCAGACAATTTTCCTGCTCTTCTATTTTTAAAAGGTTCAATTTGAACATAAATGTCTTTAATCAAATCATAATTTTCTGCAATCGTCGTATTAAAAACGCTGGCGAAAAACTCCAGATTTTCCTCAATGGTTAAATCCTGGTAAAGCGAAAACCGTCCGGGCATGTAACCCAGAATCGTCCGGATTTCTTTATAGTCTTTTACTATATTCAATCCTTCTATCGATGCCGCACCTGAGTCGGGCAGAAGAACAGTTGTAAGCATCCTGAAAATGGAAGTTTTTCCAGCACCATCGGGACCAATCAAACCAAAGATTTCACCGTGATCTACATCGAAACTCACGTCGTCAACCGCAAGAACTTTGTCGTTTTTCTTGCCGTAGGTTTTGGTGAGATTGTTGACGATGATTGATTTCATAAGCAGGTTTCAGGCTATAGTTGCCAGGTTTTAGTCTTGTATTTATAATTACAAAAGTCACAAAAGCTTTTCTATTTAAAGTTGGAACTGAGGATAGAAAAAAGTTTTTCTTTAGGTTAAATTGTGCACTTTAATGAGAATTTTTAATTTTTAAAAGTATTTTTCTTTTACCGTGATCGAGGTTGAACTAAAATTTTATATCTCCGTACATTCCGATTTTGAGAAAGCCGTCGTTTTTAACATGGATTTTTACAGCATAAACAAGGTTGGCTCTTTCATTTTTGGTTTGAATGGTTTTCGGCGTAAATTCGGCTTTTGAACTGATCCAGTAAATTGTTCCCGGAAGTTCTTTCGTTTTTCTATCTCCCGCATCGATGAGGATTTTTACTTGTTGGCCTATTTTTATCTGAGGCAACTGATCGCCGGTTACGAATGATTTTAAGGTCATTACCTCTAAATTTGCTATTTTGAAAATCGGTTTTCCAATGGTAGCGAATTCCCCCTGATTTAAATATTTCGTCAGTACTATTCCGGAGATTGGACTTTCAATCGTGTTATTTTTCAACTGCTCATCTATTTGATCCACTTTTTTCTGAGTTGGTTCTCTTTCACTTAATATTGCGCGGTTTTGAATTGAAACATTTTCTTTGGCAGTTGAAATTTGTTGTTGCAAAATGTTCAGTTGGCTTTGGGCTGCCGTGATTTGTTTTTGGATGACTTTAATCTGACCATTTGCATCGTCAAGTTGCTTTTTTGTTGCCGCATCTTTCGCTACCAAATTAGCGGTTCTGTTTCTTTCCCGAACGGCATTTTGAAGCTGTTCCTGCAAAATGGAAACATTGGCATTCTGACCTGAAATTTGGGTTTGTAAAACCTGGATTTGAGGTAGCGCAGAAGTGGTTTTTTGATTGATGGCGTTCATGCTTGCAATCACCTGCTCTTTTTGGAGTTCTATATTTTTCGGATCGATTTCACCTACTTTTTCGTTAAGTGCCAACTGCTGACCTTCTTCCACATTCAGGTTCAGGATGGTTCCGTTCGCTTTTGCAGTAACCAAGATTTCGTCTGTCTCGAAAGTTCCGGAAGCATCGTAGGAATCCGCTGCGTTGTTACAGGAAAACGATACGAATGTTGCGAGTAAGAAGATATATTTTTTCATGTTAGGATCGTTTTTTTTTGTTTTCATAATGCCACGCTACGGCGTTGATACTGAGCTTTTATATTAAAATAATCTCATTCCTTCAGAATTTTATCTAAATGGAATGATCTCACGTTGTTTTTTATTTTAGAACTTTCAACTGAATATTAAGTTCTTCTTCGTTTAATGTCACGCCTTCGGCGTTGAGACTGAGCTTTTCTTTTATATTAGAATAATCTCATTCCTTTGGAATTTTACCTAAATGCAATAATCTTACGTTGTTTTTTATTTTTGAACTTTCAACTGAATATTAAGTTCTTCTTCGTTTAATGTCACGCCTTCGGCGTTGATACTGAGCTTTTCTTTTATATTAGAATAATCTCATTCCTTCGGAATTTTACCTAAATGCAATAATCTTACGTTGTTTTTTATTTTTGAACTTTCAACTGAATATTAAGTTCTTCTTCGTTTAATGTCACGCCTTCGGCGTTGATACTGAGCGTTCCTTTTATATTAAAATAATTTCATTCCTTCGGAATTTTATCTAAATGGAATGATCTTACGTTGTTTTTTATTTTTGAACTTTCAACTGAATATTAAGTTCTTCTTCGTTTAATGTCACGCCTTCGGAGTTGATACTGAGCGTTCCTTTTATATTAAAATAATCTCATTCCTTCGGAATTTTTAAAACTGATAAATGCATTTAATATTTTGCTTTTCTAAACCGTAAAATTTAAGTTGTCTATTGTCTATTGTCTATTGTCTATTGATTCAGTTGCGCCTTGAGATTGTACTGTGTTAACAGATATTGTATCTCGTGCAGGATCTGCTGATTTTTTGTGCGATCGAGTTCATTGACTTCCCGCAGATAATCATTCGTCGTAATGACGCCGTTTTCCAGTTGGGCTAAAGAGGCATTTTTAATGCTTTCCCGTAATTCGATGAGTTCGTTGTCCTTATTAATAAGTTGTTGGATTTTATCCAGGTCGTTGTTGTTCTGTATGGTTTGAAATTGCTGATTGAAAAGGAAGTTTTGTTTTTGTACGTCTATTTCCTGCTGTTGCGTTTCTACCAAAGCCAGATCATTTTTCTTCGTGTAAAATCCGGAGATAGGGATGTTCAAACGCAAACCGGCCATATAGAAAATATCGAATTGATTTTTCAACATATTGAAGCCCGGTTTTCCATAGCCACCCTGGAAAAAAGCTCCTAATTTTGGAAGATTTTTGGAGTTGATGTTTGACTTCTGCTGTTCTAAGCTGAGTTTTTGTAACTCAAAGAGTTTGAGTTCTGCCCGTTTATTTTCATCCTGAATTAGAATTTTCTCCGGTCTTTTGAGCGTGATATTTTCATCTAAAGTTTTATGAATAAAAAGAGAAAGCATTTGTAGCAGACTTTTTTTAGTGGACTGTAGTTCCATTTCTTTCTGCTCCAGATTTACTAATTGTGCTTTTAGAACATCAACATTACTTCTAAAGATAACCCCGTTTTCCAATTGTGCTTTGGCTTTTTTCAGTCCGCTTGATAAGTCAGATCTAGTAAGTCCCAGCTGTTGAAGCTGTTCATCAGTTTGTAGAATTCCGAAATAGATCTGGTTGATTCGTATTTCCAGTAGATCGGTCTCGACTTCGGTTTTCTGCAGTTCAATTTCAGAATTGATAGTGGCCATTTTTTTCTGATTGGCGATCATTCCGCCATCGTAAATATTTTGTTGAACATCTGCATATACTTTGTACTGATCTTTACTCACCGGCTCGATGGTCATATTAGGCAGTTGGAGTGGGAGCTCGATGACCTCGTTCTGATAGCTTGCCTGCCCCACAATTTGGATCTGCGGCAGCCATCCTTTCGCAGCATTCTGAATCGTGTATTCCTTGGTTTTGGCGATCAGATCATATCTTTTGAGGAGTGGATAATTCTGCTTTGCCAAACCGTAACATTCTTCTAAGGTCAACGTTTGCGCATTGCCGGAAAAGAAGAGAAGGAGGAAAAGGTATTTTATATGTTTCACTACAGATGATTTAGATATTAGACATCATGTTAGAATTGGATGATAATAATTAGAACTGGAAGCTGTTATTTATTTTAATATCATCTTCATCCATATGGGAACCATCGTTTTACGCTCTTCTATGAATTGTTGAAATTCATCTTCATTCATCAGATCGAAACTGGTGAGGATCGGTTTTCCTACGAAAGGAAAAACGGTCATGCTTAGAAAGTTCAACAGGAAGTGAAAAGGGTTGATATCGGGTTTTCGTGCCCTAATTTGTTGCATTAAAAAAGAATTTTTCAATACTTTTTCGAAGGGAAGTATTGATTTCACATCCGAGGTTTTCTTTTGGATTTCACTTAATACAAAAATCGGAAGATTCGGGTTTTTGGATAAAATGTCGAAATATTTTGTACTCGTTAAATCCAGTTTTTCATCTAAGGAGGTTTTTTCATTTGTGATAATGGGAATGATCTGACCGAAAAGTAAAACGATCTTTACTTTCATCACCTGTTCGAATAATTTCTCTTTGGTGCGGAAATAGTAATTGAGCAATGCCAGGTTGATTCCGGCTTCGTCAGCGATGTCACGGGTTCTGGTTCCTGAAAATCCTTTTTCAGTAAATACCTTGGAAGCTGCAACTAATATTTTGTCTTCCGTAGAAAATTCTTCAGTTTTCATTTTTTAATTTCTTTAGTAAAGTTACTGTTAATTTTTTGATTTAAACAAATGAATTAATCAAATGATTAAAATTTAAAAATAAAAAAAACGCAAATCAGATGAAGTGCGCTTTAATTATTTTAAAAATATCTTTTTACAATCCAAACTGCTTCGCAAATAAATCCGGGAAAACACCCATAGCTACTAAAGCGAAGATAATAAATACTGCTACGATATTATAAGTTAATGAAACTTTCTCCGAAGTTTTGAAGCTGCTTTCTTTCGGAAAGAACATCGCCATAATTAAACGAAGATAATAGGCAATTGATATTGCGGAACCTAAAACTGCAACTAAAACTAAAAACGGTGTTGATTCAATGGCCTGTGCAAATATGGCAAATTTCCCCATGAATCCTGCTGTTAAAGGAATACCAGCCATTGATAGCAATGATACGGTCGCAGTTACAGCCAAAATCGGTTCTGTGTGTGCTAAACCCCGGAATGCATTGTATGACGTTTCTCTTTTCAGTTTTTCAACCCAGATCAAACACATCATGACGCCCACGGTAGCAAGTGAATACGCAAATAGATAGAATGCCAGATTGTAACTTGACAGACTGTTCATTCCGTAGAAAATCAAAGTGAGGTAACCAACATGTGACACGGAAGAGTAGGCCAACATCCTTTTTGCATTGGTTTGGGCTAATCCCATAACATTCGCCAGGAATAAAGTAATGATAATTAAAACACCGATAATATTGATCCATTCTCCGGTAATACCCAAAAAGCCGATCGTCATTAACTTAAAGAAAGCAAAGAAGGCAGATATCTTCACCACCGACATCATAAATGCGGTAATGAGGGATGGCGAACCTTGATAAACATCAGGACTCCACATATGGAAAGGCGCGAGTGAAACTTTAAATGCCAGTGCCACCAACATTAGAACTGCACCTAAAATAAACATCAGGTTTTTTGGGTTGGTTACAGCAAATTCGTGAATTTTATAAAGATCAAAACTTCCGCTGCTTCCATAAATTAAGGCTACTCCGAATAAAAGAAATCCTGTTGCAAAAGCTCCCATTAAAAAATATTTGATTGAAGCTTCGTTGGAGCGCAAATCGGTTTTATTACTTCCTGCTAGAACGTATAGTGGAATAGAAAGGATCTCGATTCCTAAAAATAAAGTCACTAAGTTTTGAAAACTGAATAAGATGACGCCACCACAAAGAGAAAATAACATTAAAGCGTATAATTCCGACTGGTGGGAACGATGATTACTGAATGCGAACCCTGCGATGAAAAATAAAAGGATCGTAATAACGATTGTTATTTTAGTGAACAAGGCGGCGTTTGCCCCAAATTCAAACATATGCTGATATTGGGTGAAGAAGGAAAATTCCGGTAAATAACTGACGTAAAGTGCGATCAGTAATCCTAAGATTCCGATATATCTTGAGAATTTCCCCTGTTCGAAAACTCCTGCAAATAGTGCAGCAACTGCAGTAAGGAATATAATTATTAAAACGCTCATTGAGTATAGATTTGAGATTTATAGATTTGAGATTTCAGATTTTCACCGTTGGTCTCGATCTCTTTATTTCTTAATTATTTATTTATGCTTAATTCATCATTGAAGTGAAAATGAACTTCAAAGGAGTATTAACCATTTCGATTATCGGTTGAGGGAAGATCCCCAATAAAATAACAAAAACGGTAAGACTGGCTAAAACTGCAAATTCAACTCCGGTTAAATCACCGGCAGTTTCCAAAATTCTTTCATCACCTTCTCCAAACATCGCTTTTCCGTAAAATCTAAAGAGGTAAACAGAAGAGAAAATCATAGTTGTACCCGCTATTACTGCAGCTATAATGCTATAATCGAAAATTGATTTTATCAAAATAAATTCACCTACAAAACCATTGGTTAATGGTAATGCGATCGATCCTAATAAAATCACCAGAAACAGAATTGCAAATTTCGGGGCGACCCTGGCTAAACCACCCATTTGTCGAATATCTCTTGTTTTGAATCTCTTGTATAGAATATCAGCGCAGTAAAATAAACCAACAACGTTGATACCGTGAGCAAATGCTTGAACTAAAGCACCTTCGCCACCTTCAATCATCAAAATTCCTTTTGTCGTTAGAATCGCAGAAGCCATAATCCCAGCGGTCATTAAACCAACGTGTGATAAGGAAGAATACGCGATTAAACGCTTTGAGTCATTTTGAATAATGGCAATTAAAGCACCATGAACAACTCCAATAATTGCAAGAACCAAAACGATCTGTCCTGATATTCCTAAAATTGGAGCGGGTGTAATTGGTAATAACCATCTAAGTAAACCGAAAATAGCCATTTTCAACATAATTCCCGAAAGTAGCATGGATCCTTGTGTCGGCGAATAAGTATATGTATCTGCCTGCCAGGAATGAAAAGGGAATATGGGTAACTTCACTGCAAAAGCAAAGAAGATAAACCAGAATATGACCGTTTGTTGTAATTCATTTAAATCAGCATTATATAAATCCGTTAGTGCAAAAGAAGCGGAGTGGGTATATACATAAATTAATCCGATCAACATGAACAATGATCCAACGAACGTGTACACAAAGAATCGAGTCGTAAATTGAACTTTTTTGTTTTCCTGTCCCCAGATTCCAGCGATCAACCATATTGGAATTAGTGTAACTTCCCAGAAGATATAAAATAGTAAACCATCTAAAGAAGTGAAAACTCCAACTAATCCGAACTGCATCAACAAAATTAGACCATAGAAGGTATTTCGGTAGCCTGGTTTTTCATTAAAAGATGAAAGAATGATCAGTGGTGTTAAAATGTTGGTGAGTAACAACATCAACATGCTCATTCCATCGATCCCGAAATGAAGATTGCTCTTGATGTAATTAGACCAAGGATAATTGATCTCGTACTGCAAAACTCCGTCTACGGTAGGTTTGAAATCGAAATTCGACAGCATATAAAAGGTCAAAAACATTTGTGCAAATGCAATTCCCAATGCTAGATATTTACTTGCGGGATTTTTCCACGCGAACACCAATCCTGAACCTACAAGAGGTAATAGTAGTAATGTTAATAATAGATACGACATTTACTATTGTAATATAAAGTTAACAAATAAAATAATTCCAATGGCCAGGGACATGATGAGAACATAATTCTCTACATTTCCGTTTTGTAGGCGTTTGGCTGCTCTTCCGGAATCTTCAGCTCCGGTACCGATGAAATCCGTAAATCTCTTAAGAACGCCCTTGTCGAACATGTTTCCACCTACGCCAAGACCTTCAATAAATTTTACAAATGTTGCATTGTTCAATTCATCGATGTATAATTTTCTGTTAGAAAGTTTTTCCCAACCTGTATATTGTTCTTCTGGCAATGCCATTTTTTTCTTATCAACGTAGATCCTTTTAACGAGGAACCAAACTACAAAAAACATTAAAACCGTTAAGCCGAGTAAAATCATTTCGGTGACAAAAGGAACTTCAGCCAACTCAACATCGTAAACGTAAATGGTTTTCAACCAGTCTGCTAATTGTGCGTAATTACCGTGACCGATAAAATGTGGGAGATTAATAAATCCTCCGATAACAGAAAGTACTGCTAAAACGATCAATGGTAAAGTCATATTTAAAGGACTTTCGTGAAGATGATTTTCCTGTTCTTTCGTTCCGCGGAATTCCCCATGGAAAGTTAAATAGTACGCTCTAAACATATAAAATGCAGTCATGGCTGAAATTGCAAACAATACCACCCAGATCAACGGGTTTTTCCCATAAACATTTGCTAGGATCTCATCTTTGGAAATCATTCCGGAAAGGAATGGAAATCCTGAAATCGCCAAGGTTCCAATCAAGAAAGTAATATGGGTAATCGGAATTTTCTTCTTTAAACCTCCCATCAGTCTCATATCCTGTTCTCCGCTCATTGCGTGGATTACTGAACCTGAGCCTAAGAATAATAAAGCTTTGAAGAAAGCGTGCGTCATCAAGTGGAACATTGCCGTAGTGTAGGCTCCAACACCAAGTGCTACAAACATAAATCCTAATTGAGAAACAGTAGAGTAGGCGAGTACTTTTTTGATATCATTTTGGCGTAGACCAATAAAGGCCGCAACTAAAGCAGTTAAAAGTCCTATGAATAATATTCCTTCTAAAGTTGTTGGTGCCAATGAGAATAAGAAGTTTGAACGAACAACCAAGTAAACTCCGGCCGTTACCATTGTTGCGGCGTGAATTAAAGCAGAAACAGGAGTTGGTCCTGCCATCGCATCCGGAAGCCAGGTAAATAATGGAATCTGTGCAGATTTCCCTACAGCTCCAATAAATAAACTGGAGGTTATGAATATAATGATTGTTGAATCTAATTCAAATTTTCCTGAATTTTGAGCAACAGAAAGATAATCGATAGCATTGGTCTGAGAAGCAATCATTACGATCCCGATGATCATTCCCAAGTCACCAATACGGTTCATGATAAACGCTTTTCTTGCAGCGGCACCGTATTCTTTATTTTTATACCAGAAGCCAATAAGCAAATAAGAACATAATCCAACCCCTTCCCATCCAATGAAAAGAATAAGGTAGTTACTTCCCATTACTAATAACAGCATCATGAAAATAAATAAATTCAGGTAAGAGAAAAATCTGTAAAACCCTTTGTCTTCACTCATGTATCCAATGGAGTAAAGGTGAATTAGAGAACCAATTCCTGTGATAATCATAACCATCATCAGCGAAAGCTGATCGATCTGAAAACCGAAATTAATTTGAATCCCATTAACTCTAAACCATTCAAAAGCTCTTACAACAACTGGTTGCGATTCTGTATCAAACTTTAAGAATAAACTTACAGCGATAATAAATGAGGCAAAAACTACGACTGTTGCCAAAGTTCCGACCACCATCTTTGGAAGTCTTTTTCCCAATAATCCGTTGATCAGAAATCCCGCAAGAGGTAAAAGTATAATTGCGTAAACTAAATTTTCCATCCTTTATTATCCTCTTAATTTATTAAAAATACTGATATCTACCGATTTTGTATTTCGGTACAGCATGGCGATAATTGCTAATCCTACCGCAACTTCTGCCGCCGCAACGACCATGATGAAAAACACCAGGATCTGTCCGTTCCCGTCACCTTTATAAGAAGAAAAGGCAGCCAGTAGAAGGTTTACAGAATTCAGCATCAACTCGACACATCCTAAAATAATAATAGCATTTTTGCGAATTAATACACCTAAAACGCCCATGCAAAACAAAACAGAACTCAGAATAATAAAATATTCCAGTGGAACTGCCTGTATAAATGAATTTGCTTCTCCCATAATACTATAAATCTTTTTTACCAATTAAAACCGCTCCTACAATTCCTGCAAGGATCAGGATAGAAGCCAACTCAAAAGGTAAAACATATTCGTTAAATAATAATTTACCAAGATTTTTTGTTAAACCAACAGAACTATCTATATCAACTGCGTAGGTTTTTTGATTTAAACCTTTAAATGCACCCAGAATACCTACCAATAGTAAACCGGCTGAAAAAACACCGATGAATTTGGGTAGATTATGCTTTTTGCTCTCGTCTTCTTTATTCAAATTCAACATCATTAAGATGTAAAGGAATAAAACCATAATCGCTCCCGCGTATACAATGATCTGAACAATTCCCAAGAATTGAGCATTTAATAAAATATAGAGCGCAGCTATCGAGAAGAAGGTTATAATTAGAGACAGAATTGCATACATCGCGTTTTTTGCAAAAACAAAATAGAATCCGCTGATCAATGCCAAAGCTGCTACAAAGAAAAATATGATTTGTTCCATACTATTTTACCGCTTTTTTTTGTAATTCAGTTTGCCTTTGTGTGATGTCAATTCTTGCGTTGATTTTTTCTACCAACTTATCTTTACCGTAAATGAAACTTCCTCGGTTGGTTTCTACATCCACCAAACGGTCAGTCATATAAATAGCTGATTTCGGGCAAGCTTCCTCGCACATTCCGCAGAAAATACAACGAAGCATGTTGATTTCATAAACTTCTGCGTATTTCTCTTCACGGTAAAGATGCTTTTGCTCTTTAGTTCTTTCACCTGAAGTCATAGTGATCGCTTCTGCAGGACAAGCAACTGCACACAATCCACACGACGTACATCGCTCACGTCCTTCTTCATCTAATTTTAAAACATGAAGTCCTCGCCAAACTTTCGCACGCGGTTTTTCCACTTCTGGGTAAGAATACACTTTACCCTTTGGTCCCGCGATTGCGTGCTTTAAAGTGATAGCCATTCCCTTGAAAATTTCAGGAAGGTATAGTTTTTCCATAAAAGTCATCTCTTTGTTCGAGACTACTTTTGATCTGTTTGTAAGTTTCATATTGATGGGTTTTAGCGCCACTTTTCAGCGTTGCATTAAAACTTCTTTTTTTATTAATTTGCGAAGAAAACGATTACTGCTGCAGTAATTATTAAATTCACTAATGCTAATGGAATTAATTTTTTCCAGCCTAAATGCATTAACTGGTCATATCTGAATCTAGGAATCGTCCACCGAATCCACATAAAGATTAAAATCCCAATGACTGTTTTTCCTAACATCGCAACAATACTAAGGATCCCCGCGATATTCTCACCCCAATTATCCGAAACCCAACTGATTCCCGGATAGTTGAAGCCTCCGAAAAATAAGGTAACAATTAAGGCATTTGAGATGAACATGTTCACATATTCACCAAACATATACTGTCCGAAGTTCATCGAAGAATATTCTGTCATATATCCATTTACCAATTCAGATTCACATTCGGGTAAATCAAAAGGGTGACGGTTTGTTTCTGCCATGGCAGCGACAAAGAATATGATAAATGCTAAAGGTTGATAAAAGATATTCCAGTTCATACCATCTGCTGGAATGAATCCCCAGATTTTTCCGGTTCCCTGAGTGGAAGTGATGACGTGTAAATCCAAACTTCCTGACATTAAAATAATGGAAAGAAGAGAAAGACCCATTGCCAATTCGTAAGAGATCATCTGTGATGAAGCTCTAATCGCACCAATCAAAGAATATTTATTATTTGAAGCCCAACCACCGATCATCATTCCATAAACTCCGATGGAAACCATTCCTATCAGATACAGAACACCAACGTCGATATTGGCTACTTGTATATCAAAAGAATTACCTCCAATATTTAATGTTTTTCCCCATGGAATAACAGCGCCCGTAATTAGGGAAATAAACATGGTCAATGCTGGACCGATATAGAACAGAAATTTATCTGCACCCTGCGGAACAAAACCTTCTTTGAAAAAAAGTTTACCCCCATCGGCTAAAGGCTGCAAAATCCCAAAAGGACCCGCTCTGTTTGGACCAATTCTGTCCTGAAGAAGCGCGGCAACTTTTCTTTCACCCCAAGTAGAATATGCTGCAACACCTAATGATAAAGCAAAAAGGCTGACAACCAATATTATTTTAAAAGTAATTAAATCCATATCTTATTTCTCGTCTTTATCGCTTAATTCTTTTGCATCTGGATTATCCAAAAGACTAATCATGTTTTTAGGTTTTTCGTAGTGATTCAATGAAATCACGGAGTGTCGGTCGATATGTCGCGGACCTTCGATATTCCAAAGTTTTAAATCTTTTTTGTGGAATCTACAATCGTCGCAGATCCAATCCTGAACTTCGTCGTACTGGTCTTTTCTTGCTGTTACACGAATTACTTCATCACCTTTCATCCAAACAACTGCTTTCCCTGCACATTTTGAACATTCACATGTACCGTTCATAGGTTTTGTAAACCAAACTCTGCTGGCGAATCTCGCCGTTCTGTCTGTTAAAGCCCCTACCGGACAAACATCAATAACGTTTCCGATGAAGTCACTTTCTAAAGCCTTATTTAAGTTGGTAGAGATTTCCGCATGTTCTCCCCGGAATAAAATACCGTGTTCCCGATTTTCGGTTAACTGATTCGCAACCAAAACGCATCGTGCACACAAGATGCACCGGTTCATATTTAATTTAATATTTGGACCGATATCTTCGGGCTCAAACGTTCGTCTTTCAAATTCTGTTCTCGTATTCTCAACCCCATGTTCATAACTTAAATCCTGTAAATGACATTCTCCTGCCTGATCACAGATAGGGCAGTCCAGTGGGTGATTAATTAACAGGAATTCAGTCACTGCATGTCTGGCTTCCTGTGTTTTTTCGGACTGCAGGTTTTTTACTTCCATACCATCCATCACGCTGGTTCTGCAGCTTGCCACTAATTTTGGCATCGGTCGGGAATCTGCATCAGAACCTTTGGTAACTTCTACCAAACACGTTCTACATCTTCCACCGCTATTTTCAAGCGGTTTATAATAACACATTGCAGGCGGAACAGATTTACCACCAATTTGTCTTGCGGCTTCCAAAATAGAAGTTCCCGGTAGAACTTCAGTAGTCTGTCCGTCGATCGTTATCTTAAATTTTTTTATTTCTTCGCTCATATCATATCGCTTTAAGCTTCACGCCTTAAGCATTTGGCTTTTAATTATTTTTTCTGGTATTAAAGGTATATCCAACGCCAAAATTAAACTGGCCGAAAACAAAATCCTGCAATGCTTTGTCAGGTTTGTTGTTTAAGGTCGTTTTAACATCGAACATATTGATGTATCCGCCTTTGGCTTCGATTCTGGCAACGATATGTTTCCAAAAAACAAAATTCAAACTCGTTCTACCGTCTACTCCAAAACCAGCTACATGAAACCGGTCACTTCTTTCGTTACCAAATAATTTCACATTGCTTTTCGGAAACATGGGTCCTAAACCGGCACCATAACTCCAAACAATATCAAAATTATCTTTATTATAAATATTCTTATAATTTTCTAAACCAAAGTTAATATAGTTTAATCCATCTGTATGTTCAAAAGTCAAAAATTCTGCATCAGATAAATCAATCTGTCCGTTCTGCATCATTGATCCATACACCGGATTAGTGATTTTACCAGAAAATTTCACGGTCTGATCCTGATCCATTACATATTTCATATGATCAACCCCGACTACGAATGCCATATTATCTTGTACAAAATACGCAAATCTTTGGTTGGTCTGCGGGATTGTAATTCGGTCGGGCTGAAAGTAATTGTGGTACGAAAAATCAGACGGTCGGTCGTGAGCAACTACTTTATGCAGAACAAAATCATATCCTTCTCCTTTAAAATGAATATCGGAATTACTGAACATCGCCCGGTTCCAACCCCAAAAAATCAACATCTGACCTTTTTTGGTTAAAGGTTCTGTTTTCGATTTTCCTTCCTGCGCGAGCGCAAAACCAACTCCGATCAAAAATGTTAATAAAATGCTTATCTTTTTCATCTACCTCCCAGGATATTATCCTATTTTCATTAATTCCCGCAGGATTTCATCCTGTTTATATTAAACAGTCACTTCGTGACTTTTTTTCTATTCTGTTTTTGCAGGCACAGGAATAGGGTCAGCATAATGTGCTAAACCATAATTACTTCGTGTTGCTTCCGGATTGTTGATATACCATTCGAATTCGTCACGGAAATGACGGATCGCAGCAGCAACCGGCCACGCAGCCGCATCACCTAATGGACAGATCGTATTTCCTTCGATTTTTCTCTGAACATCCCAAAGCAGATCGATATCTGCCATAGTTCCCTGTCCACTGTATATTTTTTTCAAAATCTTAAACATCCATGGTGTTCCTTCACGACAAGGGGTACATTGTCCGCAACTCTCGTGCGCGTAAAAATGAGATAAAGTCATGGTATGTTTTACGACGGACTGATCCTCATCTAATACAATAAATCCACCTGAACCCATCATCGTTCCTGTGGCAAAACCACCATCCGCAAGGGATTCATAGTTCATGTATCTTGGTTCACCATTAATGGTTCTCAACAACAGATTAGCTGGTACGATCGGTACAGAACTTCCACCCGGAATACAGGCTTTCAATTTTTTACCGTTCGGGATACCACCGCAATATTCATCTGAATAAATAAATTCTTCTACGGTGATGGTCATGTCGATCTCGTAAACTCCCGGTTTGTTGATGTTCCCACAAGCAGAAATTAATTTTGTCCCTGTAGACCGGCCAACACCGATTTTCGCATATTCTGCGCCAGTTAAGTTAATAACCGGTACAACTGCTGCGATGGTTTCTACATTATTCACAACGGTTGGACATTCCCAAAGTCCTTTCACTGCAGGGAATGGTGGTTTTAAGCGAGGGTTTCCTCTTTTTCCTTCCAGAGATTCCAGTAGCGCGGTTTCTTCACCACAAATATAAGCTCCAGCACCGCGGTGCACGTAAATTTCTAAATCGAAACCGGTTCCTAAAATATTTTTTCCTAAAAAGCCTGCAGCTTTCGCTTCATCGATGGCTTTTTCCAAAATATCAGGTATCCAGGCATACTCACCGCGAATATAGATGTATGCAGTGTTAGCACCAAGAGCGAAAGAAGATACAATCATTCCTTCAATCAAAAGATGTGGAATAAATTCCATCAAATAGCGGTCTTTGAAGGTTCCTGGTTCGGATTCATCAGCATTAACGACCAGATATCTGGGTACTCCTTCCGGTTTCGCCACGAAGCTCCATTTTAATCCGGTCGGAAATCCCGCTCCACCACGACCTCTCAATCCAGAAGTTTTTACTTCTTCCACGATTTCTTCAGGCGTCATTTTGAGGGCTTTTTCAACAGACACGTAACCACCTTGTTTGCGATATACTTCGAATGTTCTGATTCCTTCTATATGGGCGTCTTTAAGTAAAAGTTTTTTACTCATTATTCTTATAATTAATCTAAAGCAATTTGTCCCTCTCTGCAAAGCTGAAGGATTTCATCTACTTTTTCTTTCGTTAAATGTTCATGATAAAATTTCCCCAACTGCATCATTGGTGCATAACCACAAGCTCCAAGGCATTCTACCGTTTTTAAAGTAAACATACCGTCATCGGTATTCTCACCCACATTGATGTTTAGCGTTTCTTTGATATGCTGGATAATATCATCACTGCCGTTGAGCATGCACGGTCCGGTTTGGCAGACTTCTAAAACATATTTTCCGACTGGCTTCATATTGAACATGCTGTAAAACGTAGCCACTTCATAAACCTCAATTGGCTTAATCTCCAGTAGTTCAGCAACATAATCCATTACCGGAACCTGTAACCAACCTCCGAATTCTTTCTGCGCTAAATGCAACACCGGAATAAGTGCTGATTTTTTTCTTTCCTGTGGATACCTCGCGGTAATTTTATCGACCTGAGCTAATGTTTCAGGTTTAAAAGCAATCGTTTCGCTCACGTTTTTTTATTTTAAATTTTAAATTCTAGATTTTAAATTCTAAAACTTTAAATATTTTTAATACCTATCCGGATGAATGGATAATCCAGTTCGTCTTCTAAATTATGCATCAAGTTCACCTGCAATTACATTCATGCTGCAAAGCGTTAAGATTGCATCTGAAATCATTGCTCCCTGAATCATTTCGGGATATGCTTGGTAATAGATAAAGCATGGTCTACGGAAATGCAGTCTATATGGACTTCTGCCACCATCACTCACTAAATAAAAACCTAATTCACCATTTCCTCCTTCTACACTATGGTACACTTCACCTTTTGGAACATCGGTTTCTCCCATGACAATCTTAAAGTGATAGATCAATGCTTCCATTTTCGTATAAACATCTGCTTTCTCAGGAAGATAAAAATCGGGAACATCTGCGTGGAAAAGTCCTTCGGGTAAATTTTTATAAGCTTGTTCTATAATTTTCAAACTTTCCCAAACCTCTTGTTGACGAACCATAAATCGATCATAAGTATCTCCTGAAGTTCCTACCGGAATAATAAAATCAAAATCCTGATAAGAAGAGTAGGGATTTGCAACACGTACATCATAATCTACACCAGTAGCTCTTAGATTAGGTCCGGTGAACCCATAGCTTAAAGCTCTTTCGGCAGAAATTGGACCAGCACCTATGGTTCTGTCCATAAAAATTCTGTTTCTTTCATTCAAGGCACAAAATTCACCAAAGATCTTCGGGAATTTTTTTAACCAAGTCTGTAGAAATTCATGAAATTTAGGACTGAAATCTCTTTCAAATCCTCCAATTCTTCCCATGTTAGTGGTAAGTCTTGCTCCACATACTTCTTCGTACATTTCATATACCTTCTCTCTTTCCTGGAACAGGTAAGTTAATCCTGTAATCGCTCCGGCATCCATTGCAGTAACACCGTTACAAATTAAGTGGTCTGTAATTCTTGCCAGTTCCATAATAATTACGCGCATGTAATCAACACGCTTAGGTACTTCGCAACCAATTAATTTTTCTACGGTCATGTGCCAGCCTAAATTATTGATTGGCGCTGAGCAGTAGTTCATACGGTCCGTAAGGGTCGTAATCTGAGTTAAATTTCTACGTTCAGAAATTTTTTCAAAGGCACGGTGAATATAGCCTACAGTTTGTTCTGCGTGCAAAATTCTTTCGCCATCCATCGTCAGTACATTCTGAAAAATCCCATGTGTTGCAGGATGGGTAGGACCTAAATTTAAGGTGTATAACTGTCCATCAATCTGTTCTTTGGAATCGTACTGGTTCAGTATATTTGAGAGTGCGTTGTCTTTCATAAGTTGTTTGACTTTAGGTGTAAAGAAAAATCTTTAAACCAATTATCTTCCGAACATTTTATCATCTTTATCCATTCTGGTACCATCTTCCAGGCGATATTCTTTAAGCATTGGATGATATCCAATATCTTCCATATTCAGAATAACGCGTAAATCTGGATGCCCTTTAAATTTAATTCCGTAAAAATCAAAGGTCTCACGTTCCATCCAGTTAGCGCCAGCATAAAGATCTGTCATGGAATCTACTTCTGCATTGTCTTTTGGCATAAACACTTTCAAACGAATTCTAAAATTCGTCCTCATATTATGTAAATGGTAAATAACTCCTAATTCTTTTTCCGGAGTATCAGGATAATGAATACCACAGATATCGGTTAAAAAATTGATCTGAAGACTCGAATCTCTCAAGTGATGAATTACTTTCTTAAGATCTGCTTTCTTAATTTCTAAAGTTAAAAAATCATAAGGAGTCGCATGTGAAAGGACAGAATCCGGGAATTCTCTCGTAATCGCTTCTAATACAAAATTGTTCGTCATCTCCATTAATTTATATCGTAAGAAGCTAATAATTGTTGATATTCTGGCATATCTCTTCTGCGGATGCTTTCGCTTTCGCACAATGCCTGTACCTGCATCACACCTTCTATAATCTGTTCTGGTCTGGGAGGGCATCCTGGAACGTATACATCGACCGGAATTATTTTATCGATTCCCTGTAAAACAGAATAGCTATCGAAAATACCACCACTGGAAGCACAAGCTCCGACAGCAATCACCCATTTTGGTTCTGCCATCTGCGTGTAAACTTGTTTCAGAATAGGACCTAATTTTTTAGATATGGTTCCACAAACCATTAACATATCTGCCTGCCTTGGTGAGAAAGAGTTTTTCTCCATTCCAAATCGAGAAGCATCGAAAGTTGGATTTAGGGTCGCCATAAACTCAATTCCACAACATGATGTTGCGAAGGGTAATGGCCAGAGTGAAAATTTTCTAGCCATTCCAATAACACTGCTTAGCTGAGTGGCGAAGAAACCTTCACCTTCAAAGCCATCTGGAGCTTGCGCATCCATTTTGATTACCGGTTTATTATCTGACATTTTGTTTTTCTTTAAATTAATAAAAGTTCAGTTTGTAAAACTATTTATCCCAGTCCAAAGCTCCTCGTTTCCAAACGTAAACAAATGCAATGAAAAATACTGCAATGAACATTAGAACTGCGAAAAACCCTTCTACTCCAAATTCGCGAATATTCACCGCGTAAGGATAGAAAAATACAATTTCTATATCGAATAATACAAACAGAATCGCGGTAAGAAAATATTTTACGGAGAATGGATTTCTCGCATTACCTTCCACTTCAACTCCACATTCAAAACTTTCATTTTTCTTGATAGAAGTCGCCTTTTGACGAGGTCCTAAAAAATGAGTCCCTAAAATAGAGAGTAAAACGAAACCTGCAGCAACTGCTATTTGAATGATTATCGGGATGTAATTTTCGGGAACATTCATGTAAACGTAATTTTCTTGATCTTGCAAATTTAATGAATTAAGATGTAAAAGTGAAATTTCCTTCACTCAAATATTATTCAAAAAATTCTATTTCTTAATTTAGAATTGTTAAAAATAGCTATTTTTTACTGGTGTCTTTCAATCTTTTTAAAACTAAATAGGCAATATACCCAATGTACAGAAAAAGAAAGCTCGCAAATAAAATGTTAATGATCGCATTGGTCTGCTCATCTTCTACTCGAAAAAACTGATTATAGGCGAAGAATGCTAGAATCATTCCCATGTAGATGTACAACTGTTTTTTCATAATTCTTCATTTTTTTTGAGATGTAAGATCCAAAGCGTAGGTTCTTCGTCGCTTGTGATTAACCGGATTATAATCTTGCCAAAGAACTTGTACGCTTTTGTTTTCTTCTAACTCTGGATTTGTTTCTAGAATTTTTACCCCTTTTTTACTAAAATTTTTCCAGATTTCTTTAAAAATGATAGAAGTAACGCCTCTTCTTTGATAATCAGGATGAATACCTATTAGATAAAAATTGGCCCGCAAATTCTTTTTTCCAGCCTGTAAGAAATGGTACCATCCAAATGGAAATAATTTTCCATTTGCTTTCTGTAAAGCTTTAGAATAAGAAGGCATTGTAATCGCAAAAGAGATCAATTCATCATGTTCATCGACAATACAAACGATATAATCTTTATCTATAAAATTAAAATATTTCTCTTTGTAGGTAAGAATCTGCTCTTCTGAAATTGGGGTGTAAGTTGATAGCGTTTTATAGGTTTCATCCAATAACTTAAACATAGGACGCACATAAGGAAGAATTTCCTTTTTATTTTTAAATTCTAAAACCCGCAGCTTATATTTCTCTGCAATTAAACTGCTAAATTTCTGTACCTTTTCTGATAAAACTTCGGGGAAATCCAATTCAAATTCCACCCATTCTTTTTCTTTTACCAATCCTAACTTTTCCAAATGCTCGGAATAGTAAGAGTAATTATACAGTCCTATCATGGTGGCTATTTTATCAAAACCCATTGTGAGCAGGCCTGCCTTATCTAAGTTGGTAAAACCCATCGGACCTTCGATCATGGTCATTTCTTTTTCGAGAGCAAAATCTTTAGCTTTATCAATAAGTGCTTTTGAGACAGAGATATCATCAATAAAATCGAGCCATCCGAATCGTACTTTATTAATTCCTAATTCTTTAACTTCCTTGTAATTAATCATTACCGCAATTCTACCAACCACTTTTTCATTTTGAAAAGCCAGATATGTTTTGAACTCCGAAAAGTCTAAAGCGGCATTTTCTTTGGGGTTCCAAATATTTTTTTCATCATTGATTAAGGGCGGAACATAATTTTCATTAGTTTTGTAAAGTTCCATCGGAAATTTGATGAATTTTATTAAATCCTTTTCGTTTTTTACTTCAATAATAGAAATGGCAGACATTTGGTATAATTTGAGAAAACAAAGGTAATTCATTCATTTATAACTAAAAACTTTGGCACGTTTTTTATTAGTAAATAGTCGATTATTAAAATATAAAAAAGTAGAAAGAATGTACGGATATTATGTAATTATTGGAATTTCAATGCTGGTGAGTTGGTTGGTATCTTCTCGTTTAAAATCGAAGTTTGCGCACTACTCACAAGTTCATTTACGCAATGGAATGTCTGGTAAAGAGGTTGCTGAGAAAATGTTGCGAGATAACAATATTAATGATGTTAAAGTAATTTCCGTTCCTGGTCAATTAACCGACCATTATAATCCTGCAGATAAGACTGTTAATTTATCAGAAGGTGTTTATATGCAAAGAAATGCTGCAGCCGCTGCAGTAGCAGCTCACGAGTGTGGCCATGCTGTACAGCATGCAGTAGGGTATTCGATGTTACAACTTCGTTCAAAGTTAGTGCCTATGGTTAACATCAGTTCCAGACTAATGCAATTTGTATTAATAGCTGGTATTATTTTGATGGGAGCAACGCGTACTATTGAAAATCCTAATGGAAATACGACCGTTCTGGCGATTGGTGTTGCTTTATTCGCAGTCACCACTTTATTTGCTTTTATCACATTACCAGTCGAATATGACGCAAGTAATCGTGCGATGAAATGGTTGAAAACGACGGGTACGGTAACTGCAGAAGAGTATGTTGGAGTAAAAGATTCTTTGACATGGGCTGCTAGAACTTATGTGGTAGCTGCTTTAGGATCATTAGCACAATTGCTTTACTGGGCATCTTTGTTAATGGGTAGAAGAGATTAAGAACAAGAAAATGTATTAAAGTAGAGAAGAAAATTGCGATTAAGTTTGCAAACTTTATGATAAAAACTTAAATGAAATTATTTGCATCTCAGACAGTTGTTCTGAGATGTTTTCTTTTTCGCATGTTTTAAGTGTAGCGGTGATTGTGCAGTTTTCTGCCGTTTCAAAACTGCTGATTTTTGCAGCGAATTTATTCAACAAAGTGAAAATTACATTTTGTTGGTTAAAGGTAAATGTTATTTCAAGTTCAGATTCCAGTTCTTGGGTAGTGATTACACCGTTTTCCAGGGTAAGCTTCGCAGTTTCTTTATATGCTTTTACCAAACCTGAAACGCCTAGTTTCGTACCTCCATAATATCTTACCGCAATAACCAAAATGTTGGTTACATTATGAGCTAGTAGTTGGTTGTACATAGGTAATCCTGCACTTCCAGATGGTTCTCCGTCATCATTTGCGCGATAATTTTCACCCGTTATTCCAAGTCGAAAAGCATAACAGTGATGGGTGGCCTTTGGGTGTGATTCTCTTACTTTATTTAAGGATTCCTTTACTTCCAGTTCGTTATTCACTGGAAAAGCAAAACCAATGAATTTGCTGCCTTTTTCCTTAATCAGGATATTTTCCACGGTAGACAATAGGGTATTGTAGGAATAATTCACCGCTTTTAATTTTTATAAAATTGGATACTATTGTCGCGAAATTTCTTGACCTCAACTAATTCGTTCTCAAATTCCGGAGCTTTTGTACCGTTTCTTAGGAATAGTGTTTCATTTTTAATCACGATTGCTTCATCCCAAAGATTTTGATCGATGAATTGTTGAAGGGTATTGCAACCTCCTTCAATGATGACAGATTGAATCTGTTGTTTATATAAATTCATCATTAACTGATCCAGGAAATTCTCTTTAGTTATTTTGATGAAGGTGATATTTGATTCAGTCCCATCCTTATAGATATTGAAAATAATTGTTCTTGCTTCATTATTATACAAGTTAAAGTTTTGAGGTACTTTTAAATCAAAATCAATTAAAATTCGCACTGGATTTCTTCCCACAATTTCTCGTGTTGTTAAACTTGGGTTATCAATTAGTGCAGTTGTAGTTCCGACTAAAATAGCATGTTCCTGACTTCTCAATAAATGAACAAATTGTTTTGTTAAAGGATTTCCGATTTGGGTAGGCTTAAAATCCCGGTCTAAAAACCCATCCGCTGATTGCGCCCATTTCAAAATAAGATAAGGTCTTTTTTTTTGGTGATAAGTGAAAAATCTTTTATTTGAATCCTGACATTCTTTTTCTAGAATATCAGATATCACCTCGATACCTGCATTTTTTAGTAATTTCTTTCCTTGGCCGTTTACTTTTTCATGAGAGTCTAATGTTCCTATAACTACTTTTTTAAACCCCAATTCTATAATTTTATTGGCGCAAGGCGGTGTTTTTCCGTAATGTGAACAAGGTTCTAATGAAACATAAATCGTAGCATCCTTCAACAATTCAGCTGATTTAACAGAATTGATGGCATTAATTTCGGCATGTGGTGCTCCGGCTTTTTCGTGGTAACCTTCGCCGATGATTTTTCCCTCATGCACAATTACAGATCCGACCACAGGATTGGGATACGTGTTACCTAAAGCTTTTTTTGCCAGCTCTATACATCGTCTTATATAAAATTCGTGATTCATAATCATTAAAAAACACCCAGCTAAATGCCGGGTGTTTGTTTTCTATAAAAATTATTGTTGATTGCTAATACTTATTTCCGGAACCTTGTATTCGATCATGGTAGTTAGAATATGGTCCCGTTGTTTAGCTAGAGATTTTGCAGACGATTTTAGATCGCCATACATTCTTTTTGCATAAGACAGGATTAAAAAATTCTTTCCGTTCCCAGTGTCTGAACTTTTAAAGCGATAGACATTATATTCTATAAATGAATCTCCTTTTTGTGGACTTTCCGAGATATAATAATCTACAATATATTCTTTCCCATCTGGACTTTCGATTACATTTACTTTTGCATATTTGTCTGACTTTTCTCTTTGCTGGATTCCATCAACCTTTTGTCGAACAGCGAGTTCCATGTCAATTTCTTTGGTGAAATAGGAAAGATCAAGCAGTTGGTTAAAATCTTCTATACGCTCATCAATAGGTAAGTATTGTTGTCTGAAAAGTGTTTTTGACATCTGCTTGCTCCATGACAAATGGTATTCTGTTCCGTCTAATTCAATTGGACCTGGGATTGAAAGTAGATCTTTGACGTAATTTTGAGCTTTAAAGAAAGACAAAGTGCAAAGAAGTGCTATTACTAATATTCTTTTTATCATACTCAATCTATTAATGCTCTCCTACAAGGATATTATGTAACGTGCTTTTCATGCTTTCGAGTTGTGATTTCTTATCATCTATTTTCTGGTAAGTATCTTTTAGTAAAGGATTCTCACGAGAAGAGTTGCTAAAGAAACCAAGGTTGTTTTCCATTTTGACAATTTCGGCTTCCAAATCTGCAATCTGATTTTTTATTTTTCTTGCTTTATCGGTCAATTGATTTTCAGATAGACCTTCTTCTTTAAGATCATACTCATTAATTTTATTGAGTTTTAGTTTATCACGTAACGTCTTATTAAATTCAGTATTAATGGTGATTTTCTCTCTCGGTACTTTTCCGATATTATTCCAGTTCGTTTTTATCTGTTCAATTTTCTCGATACTTCCTTCTTCTTCTCCGATCGCTTTTAAATCTTCCAGAAGCTGTTTTTTATTTTTAAAATTCTCCTTCCAGTTATCATTTACGGCGTTGTTCTTTTCTCTATAATTGTTAAAAAAGATATTGCACGCTTCGCGGAAATCGTCCCATACTTTATTGGTCATACTTCGAGGAACATGGCCTATTTTTTTCCAGTCGTCCTGCAGCTTTTTGAATAGTGGCACTGTAGTTTCCCAATCTTCAGAGAGAGAGTTGTCTTTTGCAGATTGGATCAATTTTAATTTCTCATCAAGATTGGTCTGCTGGGAAGTTTTTAAACCTTTGTAAAATTCGTTTTTCTTCACATTGAAATTTCGCAAATGCTCTTTAAAATCATTCCAGTTTTGATTGGATACTTTTCTGGGAACATTACCTAATTTCAAAAATTCTGAGCGTAATTCTTCTACTTTTTTAATCGCATTTTGCCAATAATTATGATTCACTTCCTTTGCAGAAGTTGCCATTTTTTTGATCTCTTCAATGATTTCATTTTTCCGAATAAGATTCGCACCTTGCTCTTTTTCAATTTGCTCTGTAAGTTCAGATTTTCGGTCATGAATTTTATTGGAAAGTTCTTTGAACTCATCCCATGTTTTTTCACGGAATTCTTCGGATACGGGCTCTGCTTCTTCTTTCCATAGTTTATGTAAATATTGCAGTTCGTTCAGCGCTTTTTGAACGGAAGGTTCTTTCTCCAGTTCTTTTGCTCTTTCGATAATGTGCAATCTCTTTTCTAAATTATGAGCGAATTCCTGCTCCATGTATTCCTTATTCATATCAAGCATTTGATAGAACTGATTAAGATGATGGAAGTAGTTGTTGTTTAGTAACTTGAATTCTGATTTTGCAACCTGACCAGCATTTTTCCAGTCTTCCTTTATTTCGCGAATGGCTTTGAAAAGGTTGGTTCCTGCTTCGGTATTGGTATATAAATTTTTTAGATTGTCTATTATATTTTGACGGTGGGCAAGGTTTTTATGTTGTTGCTCATCTTGTTTCTGGTGATAAGCATCATTTTTCTCACGATAGATATTCAAAATCCCAGAAAGACGAGCTTGTGCAGGATGATGATTTTGGAATAACTCAACAGGGTTTCCTTCAGCGACAAACTCTTTTTTTGAATTCTCTGTTGCTTCGTGTATCAGATGATTAGCTTGCTCTTTCAAATGATTAAATGCTCTGAAATGAACGCCCGCATCCTCTTTATTGATAATAGCTTCCATCTTGGTCAGAATTTCTGTAAGCGATAGATTTGATAAATCTTCACCTTCTTCTTCTTCTTTTGAGTGACGATCTCCATTTTCAGAACTAGAATCACTATTTAAAACTTTTTCGTCTTCTCGTACAATTTGATTTGATGCTGCTTTTGATTGTTCCGCTTCATCTGGAAGGGGATCGATTGATTTTTCAGCTTCATCTTGGCTAAGAACTTCTTCATTAGGTGAAGATTTTTGTTGGTCTTCAGCCGGAAGAACTTCCGAGGTTTTAGTTTCATCAACTTCGGCCTGAACTTCGGTATCTATATTCGCTTCAACACCAGTTGTTTGATTCAAAGTTTCTTTTTCAGGGTTCTCAGACAGTTTATCTTCTGTAATCATAGCAGTCTTTTTATTAAATATTCAGTTTTGTAGTAAAACCGTGCACTAAATTAGCTTATTTTTTTCGAACGTCCCAAATTTCCCATGCTTTTTCTGCTTGTTGTTCAAGCATATAATAGCCGTTCACTGTTTTTGCACCATTTTCAGCAGCTTTTTTGATAAACGCAGTGTAGTTTGGATTGTAGATCAAATCAATCACTAAATGCTTGTCTGAGAGTCCTGCGAAAGGAAATTGCAAACAATTTTCTACATTGGGGAAAGTGCCAACAGGCGTACATTGAATGATGAGAAGATGGTCATGAACGATATTTTCAGTAATGGTCTCAAAATTCAAATCTCCAGCTCTTGTGACCGATTGGTAAGAAATACTGTGCTTTTTCAAGATGTACTGAACTGCTTTTGCAACACCACCATTTCCTAAAATAAGAGCAGATCGATGTTGGTCTTTTTTATGAAGGAGCAAGGTTTTCTCAAAGCCAAAAGCATCCGTATTATATCCTGTTTTAATCCCGTCTTTAATTACAACAGTGTTCACTGCACCAATTTTTTCTGCCTCATCACTCAGTCGGTCAAGGTAGGGAATAATTTGTTCTTTATATGGAATCGTCACATTAATTCCCTGAAGGTTTGGGTTTGCAAAGATGGATTGAACTTCTTCTATACTGGCAATATCAAAGATATCATACTTGTAATTTGGTAATATTAACTTTTGAAACTTATTCGTAAAAAACTTCTTAGAAAAGGAATAGGAAATATTTTTTCCGATTAATCCGAATTGGTATTGTTGCTCCATCTTTCAAAATTATAAAAAAAAGACTGATGATGATCATTTATCGGGATCTTTATAGACAGATCATTTATTTTGCAGAAAAAAATCAACCAGGTGTTAGTGATCATCTGCTTCGGAAAAATCAAATTAATATGCTGATAAGTGAAAATTGACCATCTAACTGGTTAATTTAATTGGTCTTAAAATGTCTTTTGTTAACCTTTGAGAATAATCGGGCAACTGTTACACCGAAGATTCCGGCTGTTGCTGCTACGATGATGTAGTTAATAAAGTTTACACGGACCGGAAAAGGTAAATCTGTATTGGATCCAGCTTTGATAAATCCAGTATTAATTTGCAAATAACAAATAACGGTTCCCAAAATCAACCCACAAATAATACCGAAGAAAACGATTAAGATACCCGTGTAAAAATAGATGTTTCGTAAGGATTTTAAATTCATTCCCAAAGAAATAAGCGATTTTGCCTGTTCTTTTTTGTCCAACTGAAGAATAATAATTGCACCTGCCAGATTAAAAGTAGTAATGAAAATCACAAGGGCAAAAATTAAGTAAATGAACAATTTCTCAGTATTAATCATTTTCCAAAAAGCAGCATTTTCTTCTTTTTTGGTTTTAATATCATATTTAGATCCTAGGTTTTTCACTAGATCTGCTTTCACTTCGTCTGCGTGGTCCGCATTTCTTAGCTTGATCACGATTTCATAGGCTGCATTTTTCGGCAGGTTAAGAAGTTCTTGTACCAATTCGAGAGGTGAAATGATGGTGTTATCGAGCTGATCATTTCCGGGGAATACACCAGAAACATAAATATCGCGCTTGGTAAAAATATCATCTTCCTTACTGATCATTCCTTTGCCCGGTTTTGGCATCAAGATCGTTGCATAGTCTGCACCTTCACCTACGGGAATCGTAAGTCGGTTATTCAGTTTGTTTTCCATCAAAACTTCGTTGGAAAATTTAAAACTTGGATAGGTACCGTAGAAAATATTTTTATGAATTGGGTTCACGAAGATATAAGCAGAATCTACACCTCGCAAATTGGCAATATCACCGTTCTCACGGAAACTGATGTAGGCTTTCTCTTCAATTACTTTAGAAAAATGAGCGATTTCCTCATTGGCAGAAAGAATTTTAGTCGCTTTATCAATGTCGGGAAGTTGTTTTCCTTCTTTGCTTTTTACGGTAAGGTCCGCATGAAGATTGGCAATCAAATCCTGATTAAGATCTTCCAGCCCAGAAAAAACAGAAATTATAATAAACATTGCTGCTACTGCCACTAACATTGCCAAAGCTGCGAGCCAGGTGATAAAAGTGACCGCTGTACTTCCTTTTTTGGCCAAAAGGTAACGTGTTGCGATATAAAATGCAGTGTTTTTCAAAAAAATAGCCCTTTAGTAGATTAAAGAATCGGGTTGTCGCCTTCGCCTCTTAATTCTTTCTCGATTTTTTCTACATCGTCCAAAGTGGTATCCAAATAGAAATTAAGTTCTGGAATGATCCGAACCTGTTTCCCCATTTTTTGCCCCATAAAGTTTCTGTATGCAGCTTTGTTTTCCACAATTTCTTTCATGATTGACTTGCGAAATTCGGGAGGGAAAATACTTAAATAAATCTTTGCGATACTTAAATCAGCAGTTACTTTAACATCAGATACACTGATCAAAAAGGTCTGTTTGCTTTCCGAAGCCTGTTTGCGGAAAAATTCAGCAAAATCTTCCTGTATAATTTGGGCGACTTTTCTTTGTCTGTTGCTTTCGTTCATGGCGCAAATTTACTACTTTTGTTTGAATTATTTGGGCGTGCCCTTTTTTTACAGCACCAACATGGCCAACGCCAAAAAAGGTCGGTCTGCGGGCAGTCGCTTTTTTTCGCCAACGTTATCCAGCCGCAGAAAAAGAGCTCCAACAATGCCCTCCGCCCTCACGCAAACCCGATCTAAAATTAAATTTTGTTACAGATAGAAATTATGAATTAAGTTAAGTTTTTATCAACTACCAACTACCAACTATCAACTAATACCTATAACCTACAACCCACAACCTACAACCCACAACCTAACACCATGAAAATAGAACACCTCGGTATCGCCGTAAAATCCTTAACCAACTCAGACGATTTATTCGCTAAACTATTAGGCAAAGAAAACTACAAACAGGAAGCCGTGGAAAGGGAAGGAGTAACCACTTCTTTTTATGAATTGGGAGAAAGTAAAATAGAACTTCTAGAAGCGACCAATCCTGATAGTCCCATCGCCCAATTTCTCGACAAACGTGGCGAAGGAATTCACCACATCGCTTTCGGTGTCGAAAATATTTACACCGAGATCGAAAGATTAAAAGCAGCAGGATTTATTTTTATTTCCGAAGAACCGAAAGACGGCGCCGACAATAAACTCATTGTTTTCCTGCATCCTAAATCCACCAATGGGATTTTAATTGAACTTTGTCAGGAAAAACCTTAAAAAAATTTTGTTTTTTTAGAAAAAACGCTATTTTTGCAAACCCAATTGAGACTGTTATTTCTTCGGAAATTAAGTTAGGCCCTATAACTCAGCTGGTTAGAGTAGCTGACTCATAATCAGCAAGTCCCTGGTTCGAGCCCAGGTGGGGCCACTAAATTGGTAAATAAGCACTTACAGCGATGTAGGTGCTTTTTTTAGTAATGAACCATTTTGTTTACATATTAATTTTGAATTCCTCCAAAAGTTTTTATATTGGAGAAACTGAGGATATGGAACAACGGTTGGTGCAACACAACGCTCATTTTTTTAAAAACTCTTACACTCAAAAACATTCTGACTGGGAAATATATCACTTAATACATTGTGAAAATCGAACGCAAGCCCGTAAAATTGAACATCATATTAAAAAAATGAAAAGTAGAAAATATATTGAAAATTTGAAACAATACCCAGAAATTACTGTTCGTTTGTTGGAGAAATTCCATGTAATATAAGTTGTCGTTTTATTCGAGCCAGTCCCGATAGCTATCGGGAGGGCCACAATATTGGAATAGAAGCACTTACAGTGATGTAGGTGCTTTTTTTTGATGGGTTCAAATTTCTCTTATGTACAATATAGGTACAACAAACTTTTCTCAGAAATATCTTTCTAAGCCTCCTATTTTAAAAACACCGCATTGCATTTCTTTCTATCTTTAAACTATTTAAGTTTTTAATCTTCGGAAGATTAATATTATTTCATGTATATCCGCAAATCGTCATTTATTGTATTTTCTCTGCGGACTTTGCTAAATGAAATACCGTTGCGAAACTCAAAAAACGCGTGTAAAGCAGCATTTTTGTAACTAAATCTTTGCGTCCCGATGACTATCGGGATTGCGTTTAAAATTTACAACATCATTGAAAACGGATATCCATTATTATTTCTTTGCACCTGATAAACTTTGAAAGATATCTGTAACGGTCTTTAAATTGTACTTCGAAAAGATATTAACCCCAAAATACTCTGACATGGAAAATAATAAAACAGTAGACGTTCTGAACAATCTGCTACAGATCACCAACGACCGCTTAGAAGGATTTAAGAATGTGGATGCCAAGATGATTTCCTCTTATCCTAAACTTCGGGACGAGTATGATCACGGGGTGATTCAGTCTAACAGGTTTCGAACAGAACTTTCCACTCTTATTACGGAAAAAGGCGGAGATCCAAATGATACTGCAACGGTTGCAGGAGGTTTGCACAGAACCTGGATCGATGTAAAAAATTCATTGTCTTTCGATAAAGGCGAAGTAACCCTGGAGAATGTTCTTTTTGGTGAGGGTGCCGCGATCAAAGCTTTTGAAAAAGCGCTGGATAGTGGTGATCTTTGTCCGGAAAGCAGCAAGGTTGTTCAGGATCAACTTCATGAACTAAAAGCCTCCTATAGAAAATTCGAAAGCCTGGAGGAAAATAATGAGACAGAGTGATTTTTTTTACGGTTAACATCCGGATTATTCACTGCGCAAGTTGCGGTGAAAAATCCCAATGCCACTATTGATAATGTACTTTCGGCAACTCAATTATTTAGATCATTTTCAGAAAAACAAAACATTCCACAAAAAGTGATTGATAAAATTGAATCTGAATTTATTCAATTATAGATTCTTTCTTAATAGTTGTAGTTCTTTTGTAAACCTTAGAAGCACTTACCTTGAGGTAGTTTTTTTTTCTTATCTCTTCATTAAATAATTCTCGTTGTTAAAATCAATTTGTGGTTGATTCATCTATAGGGCCTTTTTATAATGTGAAGTCCTACATTCAGGATGTAATCTTGTTCATTATATTGCACAATGAAGAATGTTTTATATATTTATGATCCTTAACTAAAATAATGAAATGTAGTGACGGGCTTTTCTAAAGCTTTGAATACAGAATCACTTAAAATGGAGAATAATTTTCCTAAATTTTTATTTTCTTTAGGATTCAGATATGATAAAACGGGATAAAAAGATACTATGAATTTAGGGATATATGAAAGTCTGATAACAGACGCTCTTAAAAAGCGTCTTGACGTAATTGATAGAAATGAATTTTACATTGCTGATCAAAAAAAACTAGATACGAATGAAGCAGTTCATTTTCTTACGATGCATTTAGGGAAAGCGATCAAAAAAGCACTGAACTTAATTAAGTCTGAAAAAAAAGATTTATTGGTTTCAAAACAAATTGAAATTACAAACAAAATTCTGAAATATCTTACACAAGAGATTTCAAGTTATGAATTTAAGGAAGATTTAGTACATGCAGATGGTTTAATTCTAGAAGGTGTTCTTGAAAAATTGAATTCTGATTATACTGATGTCAAGCTTCATTTAAAAGAGATAATGCCACTAACACGATTGACTCAAAGTGAATTATTCACCGGCGGAAATGTAGGTTTATCATTGGATGGAGAATTAAAAAAGGAAATTCGATCTTCTGATAGAATAGATTTATTGGTCTCTTTTATTAAATGGAAGGCAATAGTTATTTTGCGCGATGCGTTTGAAGAATTTACAAAAAGAGGTGGGAAATTACGCGTAATTACAACTACCTATATGGGCGCCACAGATGCAAAGGCAATTCATGAATTATCTAAACTTCCCAATACTGAAATAAAAGTTTCTTACAACAACTCCAATGAACGTTTACATGCAAAAGCTTATTTGTTTTTTAGAAATTCAGGCTTTCATACAGGTTATATTGGGTCCTCAAATTTTTCCAGATCAGCCTTAACAGATGGATTAGAATGGAATGTAAAAGTAACGACCAAAGAAATTCCACATATTATTGACAAATTTCAAAAAACATTTGAATCGTATTGGAACAATGCAGAGTTTGAGTTGTATGATGAGTCTAAGTTAGAGCTTTTAGATAATGCACTTCAAAATAATAAACTAGGGAAGGCAACTTTAGAAATCGTGAGATTTTTTGATTTGAAACCTTATCATTATCAGTCAGAAATTTTAGAAAAGTTAAAGGTTGAAAGAACGGTTCATCATTCATTTAAAAATCTGATTGTCGCAGCAACAGGAACTGGAAAGACAATGATTGCTGCTTTTGATTTTAAAAATTATTTACGTGAAAATCCGAATACTAAATTTCTGTTTATTGCCCATCGAATTGAAATCCTAAAACAATCTCTTCATACATTCAGAAATGTACTTAAAGATCAAAATTTCGGTGAACTGTATGGAAGCGGATATTATCCTACGTCAAAAAATTCAGTCTTTGCAACTGTTCAGACTTTAAGTAAATTAAAATTTGAAACTTTTTGCACCACAAATTATTTTGATTATATAATTCTTGATGAAGCACATCATGGTCAAGCTTCAACCTATCAAAAAATTCTCAATTATTTTAAACCAACTATTCTTTTAGGTCTTACTGCGACTCCAGAAAGGATGGATGGTAAAAGTATTTTGCCAGACTTTAATGATAGAATTGCCGCAGAAATTCGTCTTCCTGATGCACTCAATAATAAACTTCTTTGTCCTTTCCAATATTTTGGAATTTCCGATTCGATCGATTATTCACGGGTTAAATGGACCAACGGAAAATATGATTCGGAGGAACTGACTAAAATTTTTACTCAAAATGATATTAGAGTTGGTGATATTATTAAGAATTTAAATAATTATACAAAAGATTTTAAGTTAGTTTCTGCTGTTGGTTTTTGTATTAGTATCGAGCACGCGAAATTCATGAAACGTAAATTTGAAGAAGTAGGATTAGCAGCTGAATATTTAGTTTCCGAAAATTCATCTAAACGTGAGGAAATTATTTATCAATTTTCCACAAAAAAAATAAACTATTTGTTTGTAGTAGATATTTTTAATGAAGGTATTGATATACCACAAATCGATACCGTATTATTTCTAAGACCTACAGAAAGTTTAACTATTTTTTTGCAACAACTCGGAAGAGGGTTAAGATTAGCAGATGGAAAAGATGTTCTTACCGTATTAGATTTTGTAGGTCAGGCTAGAGATGAATATGATTTCGAAAGTAAATTCCGCGCTTTAATTGGAAAGACAAATACAACAGTTCTAAAAGAAATTGAACAGGATTTTCCGCATTTACCTTTAGGTTGCTCAATAGTACTAGAGAAAAAAGCCAAGGATTTTATTATAGAAAATATTAGAAAGGCGACATCGGTTAAAAAAAGACAATTGGTATTAAAGATTCAAAATTTTCATAATCATACTGATCTGGATTTAACTCTAAGTAATTTTTTGAAAATCTATAATTTAAAATTCCAACAGATCTATAAAAATTATACATTCAATGAGCTCTTAGAAGAAGCTTTGCGTATTCCATTCAACAAGGATAATTATGCAAGTTATAAATCGATGCTTTCAAAAAAAATGATTGCAACAGAATCGTTATCCTATTTTAATTTTATTTTAGAGTTGGCAAATCAAAATTTTGAATTAAAAAAGTTACCAAAGACAGAGAATAATACCTTGATGGGTACCATGCTTTTTTATGACTTTTACCAAACGGCATCAAATGATTTAACATTGGAAGAAGGATTAAGAAAAATCGGAGAAAATAGATCGATGGTTAAAGAAGTGAGGGATTTTCTTTCAATAAAAATTGATCAAATTAATTATGAAGAATTTCCACTTGAAGATTTTTCATTTGCATTCCCGCTAAAACTGCATTCTAGATATACAAGAGATCAAATTTTAGTAGCACTACGTTTAAGTACTCTAAAAAAGAAAAGTTCAAGTCGAGAAGGAGTTGCAGAAAATAAATCTCTTAACTGCGAAGCATTATTTGTGAATTTAAAAAAGTCTGAAGAAGATTTTTCACCAACTACAATGTATGATGATTATGCTATAAATGATTCTTTGTTTCATTGGCAGTCGCAAAATCAAACAGCTGCAACCTCTGAAAAAGGCAAATCGTACATCAAACAATTGGAAAGAAAAAAAACTATTTTACTCTTTGTCCGCGAATCAAAAAGTGATGCAGATGGATTTACAAAAGGTTATGTATTTGTAGGGCCGGTAAATTTCGTTGAATATTCGGGGTCAAAACCAATGTCTATAAAATGGAAGCTTGAGAAAAATTTACCACATTTCCTTTGGCAAGAAAGCGCGAAACTAAATGTAGGTTAGTTATTGCACTAATAAAGTTACATTTTTTTGTAAGACTTAACTTCAACCCAAAATACTTCTTCAATTGACTGAAGCGCGAATTTTAAGTAATTTCCCTTTATGAAAAATGTTTTTAACAGAACTTTTAAAGGCTTTTTACTTAAATTTACACCTTCAATTTCAACCACCAAACCTACCACCATGATCCACAAAAACTTCTACCTCGAAAACCTTTCTGCTTTTGATATTCTCATTGAAGATGAAGATCGCAAACAGGCAGAAGCGGTAATTTATCGGGTATTCAGTATGCTGCAACGGGACAAGATCTGGCTGCGTGACGTCGCTACGGAAGAGGAGATCTTTGAAGAAGATGCTGAACTTTTGGAAGAGGTGGAAGAAGAACTCAACGAACTCGACCAGAAATATGAATTCCGTTTCGACGAGTTTTACAACCTGGTCCAGCAGGAGATGAAGAAGATCCAGTCCACCACAAAAGTCGATCCGAAGCAGGACGATGCTGAAGACGAAGACGAATATGAGGACGATGATCTTTTTTCCGAAGAAGACGGCGATGATTTTGAAGAGGAGGAAGATTCGTATGATGATGATCTTTACGATGAAGATGAAGACGAAGAGGATGAAGATGCCTTCAGTCATCTCTCTGATGAAGAACTGGATCTCATCGAAGATTTTATTCTTTCCAGTGCCAAAACAAGATTTAATTTCCCGCAGTTTGTGCAGGATTTCCCGGATGGAGATGAGGTTTTTGTAGAAGGGGAATTTCTTTTACCCGTTATCGCCGGAAAAGCCTTCGGTGAAACCGATACCGAAATTGCCGAAAAAATGCTCTCTTCTTTCATGATGTTGGGCTATCAAATTGAAATGAATGAACTCATCCAAATGATTCAGCAAAAAGGAAAAGAACTGGGACCTGAGATCCTGGCTTTTAAAATTGCAGCCGATTCTTTGCAGGAAGGTGCGCATCCAAGAGATATCGTTCGTCAGCTTGAACAGTTATTAAGAGGATAATTTTTAAAATGAGAAAAACTGCTTTAGATCGATTATCTTTTAGAAAAAGAATCAACAGTCAGTAATCACATTACCGACTGTGTTATTTCGTGTACGGTACACCTCCTTTAAAATGAGAATACGGATATACCTATTTTGCAGAAAGATGATACATTATTTTTAAGCCATTGAATTCTAGATCTTCACGGTCTGGTTTGTATTTTTTCTATAGTAAAATCCACCATGTGTTTTCGGTTAATACCTGAATTTCTACATCAGAGGAAATGATTTTTAGCAGGAATTTAGATTTTCCTTGCTAACGATTAAATAGTTCACCTGCTTATCTTTAAATTCGCTCTAACAAATCAGGATAAATTTGTCTTAATTTAAAAATAAGATTTTAATACCATCAACTCATCGTTATGAAAAAACATATTCTTGCCTTCGGTACAGTGGTGTTGTTCACATTCTCTGTACAGGCTCAGGTTGACAGTTTGAAGATCAACCTTGATTTCCGGACGCGTGCTGAACTCGACAATGGTCAAAAAACACTAATCCCAAACCACAAAAAAGCCGAAACCAATGTGTTTTCCAGAGCGCAGTTGGGAGTGGATTATTACTGGCAGGATCTGGAGCTGTATATGTCGCTGCAGGATGCACGGGTTTGGGGAGAAGTGTCGTCTACGAATCAACGCAGCGGAAGTTTTAATATTAATGAAGCCTGGGCAAAATATCAGTTCACGAAGAATACGGGTTTAAAGGTGGGCCGACAAATTCTTTCTTACGATGATGAAAGATTGATAGGTGCTTTAGACTGGCAAATGCAAGGTCGAAGTTTTGATGCAGCCAAAGGAATTTTCCGTTTCAATCCACAGTCTAAACTGGAAGCTGTAGTCACCTATAATAATGATGACAACGATGCCAATGATCTACCGGATCGTGAATTCTACAGTATTATGGACGGTGGTGAAAGGACAAAATCAATGCAGATTCTTCACTATCAGTACCTGTGGCCGAAAGCAAGTCTTTCCGTTATTGGATTAAATAATGTAGTTCAGAATATCGACGGTGCACATTACGGCGTACTGACCGTCGGAATGAACGCGAAAAAATATTACGGAAATGTAGGCTTTTTTGGATCGGCTTACTGGCAGACGGGTAAAAATACGTTGGCTCAAAGCAAAAATGCGTATCAGTTTTCAGCCAATGTTGATTTTATTTTGAACCCAAATGTCAATTTTGTTTTGGGTACCGAATGGCTTTCCGGAACAGATTATAACGCAGATCCGTCTAAAAATAGTTCCTTCAGCCCAATGTACGGTACAAATCATAAGTTCAATGGTTTTATGGATTATTTTTTCGTCGGAAATCATTTTAACAGTGTGGGGTTGAAGGACTTTTACTTGAAGTTGACCTGGAAGTTTAATCCAAAAGCAGCCTTGGCTTTTAATATTCATGGTTTTGCCAGCAATGCAAAATTGGGAGATGATGTTGCAAATAATAAAGAATATTCTCGGTATTTAGGAACCGAAGGTGATCTGGTGTTCACTTATAAAGTGGCTAGTATTTTCTCCATGCAACTAGGACATTCTCAAATGTTTGCTGCAGATGGTATGAAACGTCTCAAAAACGTGGCAGATCCCACTTCGATGCAAAGCTGGACCTGGATCGGACTTAACTTTGCGACGCGGTTTAAAGTGAAGTAATATTCTTTAAGAGTTTTCTTTATTAGATCAAAAGTCTTTACTATATCTAAAGCGGCATTTAGCCGCTTTTTTTGTGTCCAAATTGTTATGAAAGTTGAAACTTGAACTGTTTAAAAAAAATATACAGCGAGGTTTTTAGATCCTGTTATTAATATCATCTATCGGTTGCATTGAGATAAAAAACTTGGAAACTAATTTTGTTTTTTAGTTTTCTTTTGTATCTTTGCACCCGAAATATGGACGAAAAAACAATTTTTTTAAGCAAAGCAGCAAACCTGTTTATTGAAAACGGCGCCAAAACCGTGACGATGGATGAGATTGCAAAAGAGTTTGGAATTTCAAAGAAAACCCTTTATCAAAAGTATAAGAATAAAGAGGAATTACTCGAAGAAGTGCTGAAACATAGACTGGAAGTAGTGATCGACCGACTTCAGTATCTTGATGACAACGTAGAAAACGCGATTGAAAGAATGATTTGCAGAGACGAAGAGATCGATAAGGTTTCTCACGCTAATAATAATATTCTGATTCGTCAATTATTAAAATATTATCCTGCGATTTTCCAAAAACATATGTTGAATTTTTCTTCAAAGTTTTCAGAAGTGCTGGTTCATAATATTAAAAAAGGAAGACAACAGGGATTTTACCGCGACGATTTCGATGCAGAAATTTATTCTAAAATTTTCTTTCAGCTTGTAATGTCTTATGACAGTTCGCCCTTTTTTGATACGGCGGTCATTGAAAGAGAACATTTTATGCAGGAAACTCTGATGCTTTATATGAATGCCATTACCACTGAAAAAGGTAAAGAAGTACTGAAAAACGTTCATCAAAAATAATAGTGAATTTCGCAAAATCGTTCCTTGTAAATGCGTGAAAATTCATTTCTAAAGAAGTAAGTTTTAACATCAACTGTAATAAATAACAACAATATAAAATGACCAATTGGAGAAAAATGGCTTTCGTCGGCCTCTTTGCTATCTCAGTTTCCGTACTGAAAGCGCAACAGACCGTCACGCTGAAAGATGCCATAACGTATGCGCTTCAAAATAAAGCCGAAGCACTAAAAGCAAAACTGGATGTCCGGAATGCCGACTACCAAATCATGGAAGCAAAATCGAACGCTTTGCCTCATATTTCGGGGGTGGCAAACCTTACCTACAATCCGCTTTTGCAGAAATCGGCCTTAGATGTTGGTGCCTTCAGTGGTGGGCCTAGTAATATTCAGCTTATTTCTTTCGGGCAGAAATGGAATGCCGGAGCGGGTTTGCAACTGTCGCAGGCGATCTTTGATCAGAAAGTTTTTATTGGACTGAAAGCAGCAAAATCAACCAAAGAATTTTATCAGCTGAACGAACAGCTGACAGAAGAGCAAATTATCGAAAGAGTTTCAAATGCCTATTTTCAGGTTTTTACCATTAAACAGAAAAAGGAAACTTTAGAAAGCAGTTTTGCGAGCAATGAAAAAGCCAGAAATGTGATCAAGAGTTTATTTGATAATGGTTTGGCAAAGAAAGTAGATTTGGACCGAACCAATGTTAATTTGACCAATATCAGCACGGTGATCAAACAGCAACAAAATGGAATTAACCAGGCAGAAAATGCGTTGAAGTTTTACATGGGAATGCCTATTGAAACTCAAATTCAACTGGAAGCAACTGATATGGAAGTTACGCCTCATTTGTTGGCAGACGTGGTTGGAACCGATGACCGAACTGAAGTTCAGATTTTAAACAAACAAAAAGAACTCTTACAGTATAACAAACAGGCGGTGGAAGCGGCTTATTATCCAACCGTTAATTTGAATGCAAATTATAGTTATCAGGCGTTGGGAGATAAATTTCCTTTAACCCACGGGAAAAAAAGTGGGGTATATTGGTCAGATTATTCCGCGATTACTTTAGGCGTGAATATCCCTATTTTTAATGGTTTTGCAACCAAAGCAAGAGTGGCCATGGCGCAGATCGAACTGGATAAACTGGAAGTCGATATGAAAGATACCAAACTTGGTTTGGATCTGTCCTACCAAAATGCCAAATCCCAAATTGAAAACAGCCTTGCAGCTTTAGACAGTCAGAAAGCGAATGTAAGTCTTGCCGAAACGGTGGCTGCCAATACCAAAAGCAATTACCAGTACGGTTTAGCAACGCTTACCGATCTGTTGGAAGCTGAAAATGCTTTGGTCGAAGCTAAAAATAATTATACCAATGCCATTTTGGATTATAAAATTGCAGAGATCGAATTCTATAAATCTAAAGGTGAACTTAAAACGTATTTAAAATAAACTGAACATAAAATTATGTTGAAAGTTTCCTTTTGACATTAAAAAATTAAATATTTACTCATGAAAAAAACTATAATATATATCATCGTAGCTGCGGTACTCATTGGTTTGGGAGCGTATAAGATTGCCAGTAACAAAGCAAATCAAAAGAAAGAAGTAGCAGAAGTTGCAAAGCAGGTGGATAAGATCAATGTGAATGTGGTGACTGCCGCGAGAGAAAATATCAATACCGATTATTCGGCAAACGGAACTTTTATTCCGAAACAGGAAACGAATCAATCGTCGGAGATCTCCGGTCGTATCGTGAATGTATTGGTAAGAGAAGGTTCCAGAGTTGGAGCAGGTCAGGTATTAGCAACCATCAAAAGAGATGCAATCGAAGTTGATCTAAGCCAGGCACAGAACAATTTACAAAACGCGATCATCGATAATCAGCGTTATGAAAATGCTTATAAAACGGGTGGAGTGACCAAACAGCAGTTAGATAATTCCAGATTACAACTGAAAAACATGCAGTCTGCAGTCCGTGCACAAAGCGTGAGAGTTAATGATACCAGCGTAAGAGCAGGAATTAGCGGAATTATTAATAAAAAAATGGTGGAGCCGGGAATGGTCGTTGCACCAGGAACGCCTTTATTCGAGATCGTCAATATCAACAGTTTAAAATTATCTGTTTTGGTGGATGAAAGTCAGATCGGAAGAATTCAAATGGGTCAGACGGTTCCAATTACAGTAAATGTTTTACCTGATGAATCGTTCGCTGGAAAAATTACGTTTATCGCTCCGAAAAGTGACGCGTCTTTGAACTTTCCTGTAGAAATTGAAGTGGCAAACAACGGAAGTTTAAAAGCCGGAATGTACGGAACAGCATTATTCAAAACCAATTACGGGGCTGAAAATCAAAATATGTTAACCGTTCCTGCAGAAGCTTTTGTGAATGGTGTAAGTTCAGGTCAGTTGTTCATCGTTCAAAACGGAACGGCTAAAATGATCAACGTAAAAACCGGAAAAGTGTACGGCAACAAAGTACAGATCATCAGCGGTCTGAATGGAGGAGAACAGGTGATCACCAGTGGACAGATCAACCTGGAGAACGGATCGAAAATAAATATTGTAAAGTAGAAAAATGAAATTAGCAGAAATATCAATCAAAAGACCATCGTTGGTGATCGTTTTATTTACGATACTTACTTTAGGTGGTTTACTCAGCTACTCTATGATGGGGTACGAGCTTATCCCGAAATTTGAAACCAATATGGTAACCATCTCTACGGTATATCCAGGAGCGTCGCCAAGTGAGGTGGAAACTTCGGTTACCCGTAAAATTGAAGATGCCGTAGGATCTTTGGAAAACGTAAAAAAAGTAGAATCATCTTCTTATGAAAGTCTGTCCGTAATTATGGTACAGCTGAATACAGGAGCGGATGTTAATTACGCTCTGAATGATGCACAAAGAAAAGTAAATGCTATTTTATCACAACTTCCGGATGATATCGACGCACCGTCATTAAATAAATTCTCGCTGGATGATCTACCGATTATGACCATGAGTCTTTCCAGTGACAAGTTGAATAACAGAGAACTTTATGATCTTTTAGATAAAAAAATTGAACCTATTTTCTCCCGTGTGAGTGGTGTTGCGCAAGTTGACCTTGTTGGTGGACAGGAGCGCGAGATTCAGGTTAATATTGATGAGAAAAAATTACAGGGCTACAATATCTCTATTGGAGAAGTGCAGCAAGCCATCCTTTCTTCCAATTTAGATTTTCCAACAGGAAGTTTAAAATCGAGAACCTCAAAATCGACGATTAGATTATCAGGGAAATATAAGTCGATCGAAGAAATGAGCAATCTGATTATTACCAGTAAAAATGGAGCTCAGGTTAGACTTTCAGATGTTGCCAGCGTTTTTGATACGCAACAGGATGTAGAAAAAATTGCACGATTTAATCAGAATCCTACGATTTTGATGCAAGTGAAAAAGCAGTCGGATGCCAATGCTGTTGCCGTTTCTGAAAATGTTCAGAAAACAATAGCAGAAGTGGTGAAAAATTATGCCGTGCAAGGCGTTAAAGTGAAAATTGTTGATGACAGTACAGATTTTACCTTAGCAGCAGCAGACCATGTGATCTTCGATTTGGTGATTGCGGTTATCTTGGTGGCCATCGTAATGTTGCTTTTCCTTCATAACATTAGAAACGCATTCATCGTCATGGTTTCTATTCCGTTATCGTTGATCGCGACTTTTATCGGAATGTATTTAATGGGTTATACCTTAAACTTAATGAGTTTATTAGGACTTTCCCTCGTGGTTGGTATTTTGGTGGATGATGCCATTGTGGTTCTGGAAAACGTTTACCGACACATGGAAATGGGTAAAAGCAGAATTCGTGCAGCTTACGACGGTGCCTCAGAAATTGGATTTACCGTAACCGCCATTACTTTGGTTATTGTGGTGGTTTTCTTACCAATCGCGATGAGTTCCGGGTTGGTGTCAGATATTTTAGCGCAGTTCTGTGTTACGGTGGTAATGGCGACTTTGTTCTCATTGTTGGCTTCGTTTACCATTATTCCGTGGTTGTCTTCCAGATTCGGGAAAGTAGTACATCTTACGGGTAAAAATCCTTTTGAAAAATTCATTCTTTGGTTTGAAGGACAACTCGATAAATTCACCCATTTTATTACAGGAATTCTCGAATGGTGTTTGAAAACCGGCTTACGAAGAATTATGACGGTTGTCATCACCTTCCTTATTTTAATCTCTTCCTTTATGTTGGTTGGATTCGGTTTCATCGGTGGAGAATTCTTCCCGAAAATGGACCGTGGACAATTCTTAGTACAAATAGAATTGCCTAAAGATGCTACCATTGAAAAAACCAATCAGGTAACTTTAAATGTTGAAAAATATTTAAGAGATAATAAAGATGTGGTCGATTTAATTACCACGGTAGGTCAGCAATCTTCAGGATTTGGAGCTTCGCAGGCTACGGTTTATCAGGCAGAAGTTCAGGTAAACTTAGTTGATAAATCAGAACGTGCACAAAGCACCGATATCTTGGCAGCAAAATTCAAGAGAGATCTTGAAGAAAAGTTTACCGGTGTTGAATTTAAAACCGCCCCGATCGGATTAATGGGAGCAGATAATGCCCCGATCGAGATGGTCGTAACGGCTGCAGATAACGAAACTGCAAACAAAGAAGCCAACAGGATCTTAGAATTACTGAAAAAAGTTCCAGGAGCAGTAGATGCAGAATTGTCAACTGATACAGGAAGTCCGGAAGTCCGTGTGAATATTGACCGTGATAAAATGGCAACTTTAGGTCTTAACCTTTCAAGTGTTGGACAATCGATGCAAACGGCGTTTAACGGTAATACCGACGGAAAATTCCGGGCAGGTGAATATGAATATGATATCAACATCCGTTTTGCAGACAATAACAGAAAGTCCATTGATGATGTAAGAAACTTAATGTTTACGAACAATAATGGAGAGCAAATCAGATTAACCCAGTTTGCCAATGTAGACATGAGTTCAGGACCGAGTTTGCTTCAACGTAGAGACAAATCACCTTCTGTAAAAGTACTTTCAAAAGTAGTAGGTCGCCCGGCGGGAGATGTTGCTAATGAATGGGCGGACCAGTTCATGAATAACGAGAAAACAAAACCAGCCGGTGTTAATTATATCTGGAGTGGTGATATGGAAAACCAGACCGAAGGTTTCGGTACTTTAGGGATCGCTTTATTAGCGGCTATTGTATTGGTTTATCTGGTAATGGTATCACTGTATGATAGCTTCGTTTATCCGTTTGTGGTCTTGTTCTCCATTCCTTTGGCTTTGATCGGAGTAATGGTGATTTTAGCGTTAACCAATAATTCCATCAATATCTTTACGATGTTGGGGATGATCATGTTGATCGGTTTGGTGGCGAAGAATGCGATTATGATCGTCGATTTCGCCAATATGCGAAAAGCAGCTGGAGCCAATACTCATGATGCATTGATCCAGGCAAATCACGCGAGACTTCGTCCGATTTTGATGACCACGATCGCGATGATCTTCGGGATGCTACCAATTGCTTTGGCAAAAGGTGCAGGAGCCGAAATGAACAACGGTCTGGCTTGGGTAGTGATCGGTGGTTTAACCTCATCATTATTCCTTACCTTGATCATCGTTCCTGTAGTATATTCCCTTTTCGATTCTATGTTGAGAAGAATGGGTAAAGACGAGAAAGTAGATTACGAAGGCGAAATGAAAGCCGATTATGAACACAAAGAATTAAGCGACGACGGATTTACTCCGAAACATCAGCTTTAATTATATATTAGTTAATTTGGTTATGAAAGCCGTTTCAGTGATTGAAACGGCTTTTTTATTGGAGTATTATTGGATAACACCGTTCATAAGCGCTCTTGGATTTTCTTACAAAATCATACTCAACAGAATTCTCAGCAAATTTTGCAGAACATTTTAGAAAAATCCCTTTGCTAGGTGGAACGCCTTTGCGCCTGTAATTTATATAGAGTTTTTTAAACGTTGAGTCGTTGCGTCAAAATCTTTGTTTAATTGCGAGCAAAACTTACAAAATCATACTCAACTGAATTCTTTTTCTGGCCTCATCCACTTCCGTCACTTTCACCTGAACATGTTGATGTAGTTTTACGACTTCATTCACATCAGATACGAAACCTTCTTTGAGTTGAGAAATATGAACTAATCCACTTTCTTTAATTCCAACATCAACGAAACATCCGAATGCGGTAATGTTATTGACAATTCCGGGAAGGATCATGCCGGGTTTCAGGTTTTTAATAGATTTTACGGTAGGATCAAATTCAAATACCTTCGCTGCTTTTCTCGGATCCAATCCGGGTTTTTCAAGTTCTTTCAAAATATCTTTAATTCCTAAAATACCAATTGTTTCGGTGATATAATTTTCAGGACTGCCGGATTTTATCAATTCTTTATTGGCGATGAGGTCGTTCGTTTTAACGCCTAAATCTTTCGCCATTTTTTCTACAATCGAATATGCTTCCGGATGAACTGCCGAATTATCTAAAGGATTTTTACCGTGAGTTATTCTGATAAAAGCAGCCGCCTGTTGATACGCTTTTTCGCCCAATCTCGGAACTTTCTTCAACTGTTTTCGGTCTTCAAAAGCGCCATTTTCTGCGCGATAATTCACGATGTTTTCTGCCATCTTTTCGCCAATTCCAGAAACATAACTTAACAAGGATTTACTCGCCGTATTCAGATTAATTCCGACCGAATTCACACATTTCATCACGGTAGAATCCAGTTCATTTTTAAGTTGTGTTTGGTCCACATCGTGTTGGTATTGTCCGACACCAATTGACTTTGCATCAATTTTAACGAGTTCTGCTAATGGATCGGATAATCTTCTACCAATCGAAATTGCACCTCGAACCGTCACATCATAACTCGGAAATTCATCTCTCGCAATTTTACTTGCAGAATAAACTGAAGCTCCAGCTTCTGAAACGATGAAAACCAATGGCGGTTTATCGAAAGCAATTTTCTTAATAAAGAATTCTGTTTCCCGACTCGCCGTTCCATTTCCAATCGAAATCGCTTCAATATTATAAGCATTTACCATGGAGCGGATTTTCTTCATTGCCATTCCCGCATCATTTTGTGGAGCGTGCGGATAAATGGTTTCGTTGTGCAGTAAATCTCCTTTCTCATCTAAACAAACGACTTTACACCCGCTTTTAAAACCTGGATCGATAGATAAAATCCGCTTTTCTCCTAAAGGTGGAGCGAGTAGAAGTTGCCGCAAATTTTCAGCAAATATTTCGATTGCTTTATGGTCGGCTTTTTCTTTGGCTTCCTGCAAAGCTTCGTTTGAAATTGCGGGCTCCAGCAATCTTTTATAACAATCTTTTATGGCTAATGAAATTTGATCTGCGCATTCATTATTCGATTTAATAATAGAGTTTTCTATAAAATCAAGCGCTTCCTCTTTATCAATTTCTATTTTCGTTTTTACAAAACCTTCAGTTTCAGCTCGCAACATGGCCAGTAATCGATGTGACGGAATTCTGTTCAGACTTTCTTCCCACTCAAAATATTGTGAAAATTTCTGAGCTGCTTCATCCTCTTTTTTCGTTTTCACAACTTTTGAAGCAATAACCGCTTTCCGTTGAAACAAGCGACGCAGATTTTTACGGACATACATATTCTCATTGATCCATTCTGCCATAATATCTCTCGCACCTTGCAGCGCGTCCTCTTCCGTAGCCACTTGATCGTTCAAATATCTTGATGCTAAATGCTGAAGGTCGTTCGCATTTTGACTCATAATCATCCTCGCTAATGGTTCTAAACCTTTTTCTTTCGCCGAATCCGCTCTGGTTTTTCTCCGTTTTTTGAAAGGTAAATACAAATCTTCCAATTCCTGAAGATCAAAACTTTGTTCAATTCTTTGTTTTAATTCTTGCGTTAAAGCATTCTGTTCTTCAATTGATTTTAAAATAGTTTCTTTCCGTTTGATGATTTCCTCAAACTGTTTGTTGAGTTTTGAAATTCCCTCGATCTGAACTTCATCTAAATTTCCGGTAGCATCTTTTCGGTATCTTGATATAAATGGAATGGTGCAGTCTTCAGCCAAAAGTTTAAGGGTCGCTTTAATACTGTTGTCAGATAATTGAAGAGATTTTTTAATATAATCAATGGAATTCATGCGTCATTTTTAGAGGTGCTAAAATAGTAAGTTTAAGAGCAAATGAAAGATTGTTTTCCTGAAATTAAAAAGTTTCTGAATGAATTTTCGAAATCTAATTGATATTGAAAAAGATAAAATAAGACAATAGATAAAATAAATGAACGTTCATTCTTTTTTTTATTATCTTTGTTACATAGAATAAAAGACAAGTAAAATGAAAGTAATAGTTTGGGTGATCGTGAGTATCCTTTTAGCATTTTTAATGATGGTTGCAGGTGTTTATCATTTATTTAACCCCGAATTTTATGTTCCCATTGTTCCGTCCTTTTTACCGTTTCCGTTGGCAATCGTTTATGGGTCAGGAATGGTGGAGTTACTTTTGGGAGTTATCACTTTGTTTTTAAATCATAAATATACCAAGTACGGAATGTTAGGTATTTTTATTTTGATGGTTATTTTCTTGCCACTTCATATTGCAGATGCTTTAAAAGATCAACCCGTTATCGGAAGCCATACGGTAGCATATGTGAGATTGGTAATTCAATTTCTTTTGATTTGGCTTTCCTGGAAATCGTTCAAATTTACTTCACTTGCAAAATGGAATCATGATTAAAAAAGAAAAGATAGTAGACAAAAGAACTGCGCTTTTAAATGCGACATTAACTTTGGTGAATAATCACGGTTTTCACAATGCACCGATGTCTAAAATTGCGAAATTGGCAGGCGTTGCTCCAGCTACGATTTATCTCTATTTTGAAAACAAACAGGATCTTGTTAACAAGTTGTATTTGGAGGTTAAGGAATCTTTTAGCAGTTGTGCTTTCAAAGGTTATACCGAAAATCTATCGGTGAAAAAAGGTTTTGAATTGATCTGGTCTAACATTGCCAATTATAAATTATCACATATCAAAGAAGCAAACTTTTTATCGCAATGCGACAACAGTCCAATGATTGAGGAGGACATTAGAGTAGAAGGGTTGAAACATTTACAGCCTTTACTCAATTTGTGGGGAAAAGGAAAAAAAGAGAGGATTATAAAACCGCTTTCAGACTACGTGTTATATGCTTTTACAATTTATCCGCTGTCTTTTTTATTAGGAATGCAGGAAAGAGCTATTTACACTTTAAGTGAAGAAGCAAAAGAAGAAATTTTTCAAGCAGTGTGGGATGCGATACGCACCCGACCTTAAGTTATAATTAATACTAAAATAAAAAATATGAACAATTTTAAATATAGAAATCCAACAAAAATATTATTTGGTAAAGGTCAAATAGAAAATCTTCCAACAGAAATCCCCGCAAATTCAAAAATACTGATGCTTTACGGCGGTGGAAGTATTATGAAAAATGGAATTTACGAACAAGTGAAAAATGCTCTTTCTGACTACGAAGTTGTAGAATTTGGTGGAATTCCAGCCAACCCAGAATACAATGTTTTATTGGACGCTTTAAAGGTGATTAAAGCGGAAGATATCACTTATCTTTTAGCAGTTGGTGGTGGTTCTGTAATCGATGGAACTAAATTTTTATCAGCAGCAGCTTTATACGAAGGTGAAACGCCGTGGGATTTATTAACCAATAAAAAACCAGTGACAGAAGCAATGCCTTTTGCAACGGTTTTAACACTTCCTGCAACTGGGTCAGAAATGAATTCAGGTTCCGTAATTACGAGAGCAGAAACCAAAGAAAAATTAGGTTTTGGTGGACCGGGAATGTTTCCACAATTCTCCGTTTTGGATCCGGAAGTGATTAAATCTATTCCTCAACGTCAATTGGCAAATGGAATCGCAGATGCTTTCACCCACGTGATGGAACAATATATGACCTATCCAATTGGTGCGAAATTACAGGATCGTTTTGCAGAAAGTATTATGCAGACTTTAGTTGAAGTGGCTCCGGCTATTATGAAAGATCCTTCAGATTATGAAGCGGCGTCTAACTTTATGTGGAGTTGTACGATGGCTTTGAACGGATTAATCCAGCAAGGAGTTCCGGGAGATTGGGCAATTCACTCGATGGGACACGAATTAACAGCGATGTACGGAATTGATCACGCGAGAACGTTAGCAATTTTAGCCGGAAATCATTACCGTTATAATTTCGAAACCAAGAAAGAAAAATTAGCACAATATGCAGAACGTGTTTGGAATATTACCGATGGAACTTTAGAAGAAAAAGCGCATGCTGGAATTGACAAAACAGATGAGTTCTTCAAATCTTTAGGAATCGATATTAAATTATCAGAGTACACCAAAGACTATTCAGAAACCGGAAGTGCTGTTGCAAAACGTTTTACTGAAAGAGGTTGGGAAGGACTTGGAGAGCACAAATCTTTGAAACCTTCTGACGCTCAGAAAATCATTGAAATGAGCTACTAGTAATTAAAAATTAAGAATTAACAATTAAAATAGATATAATGAAAATATTATTTGTTCTTACTTCCCACTCAGAATTGGGAAATACCGGCGAGAAAACCGGATTTTGGATCGAAGAATTTGCAAGTCCTTATTACTACTTAGTTGATAAGGGAGTTGAGGTGACTTTAGCTTCGCCAGAAGGTGGTCAACCACCGATTGATCCTACAAGCGACAAACCGGAAAATCAAACGGAATCAACCATCAGATTTAAAGCTGATGCAGCTTTACAGGAAAAATTAAGTAAAACGCATAAACTTGCTGAGGTTTCTTCAGATGACTACGACGCCGTATTTTATCCTGGTGGTCACGGACCGTTATGGGATTTGGCAGAAAGCGTAGATTCTGCGAAGTTGATCGAAAGTTTTTACTATACCAATAAACCTGTTTCTTTTGTTTGTCATGCTCCGGCAGCTTTGAAACATGTGAAAAGTACGAATGGAGAACCTTTGGTAAAAGGTAAAAAAGTAACAGGATTTACCAATACCGAAGAAGCTTTGGTAAAACTGACTGACGTTGTTCCATTCCTAGTGGAAGATATGTTAAAGGAAAATGGCGGAATCTACAGCAAAGCAGGCGATTTTGAACCTTACGCTTTAGAAGATGGTTTATTGATCACGGGTCAAAATCCAGCTTCCTCCGAAAAAGTAGCTGAAATGTTACTAGCTAAACTTCAAAAATAAATCGATTCGTTTCGACTACTAATTAAAATGTTCCAAAGTGAGTTTTCACTTTGGAACATTTGTTTAGAAAAATCAAGTTTTCCTTATTGGAGTAGAATTTTTCAATAACAGATTGAATTATTATTCACCGAAAATTCACGCTTATTTCTTATTCTTTTTCATGAAAGCCACCATTTCTGCGGAGCGTTTATTCCACGGGAAAAAGTATTGCAAGATCATCGGAATGTGTTTTTTATTTAGGATAATCGGTTTTACTTCAGGTTGAAATTTATTTAATTCCGTAAGAAAATGTTCATTTGCAGTCGTAATGGAAGGATAGGTTTTTGAACCCACATAAATTAAAAACGGCGGTGACTTTTCATTTAAAAAATAAATAGGAGACGCTTGATACCAGTTCTTAGGATCGTTGCTCCACGTCGCTAAATAATCATCTTCTGTTGTGGGTGGATATTTCTCTAAATAATCTTTCATATCAATTCCAGCGGCATCATTTAAAATAATACCTGAAATAGAGTTTTCAGCAACCTCGAATTTCGGATTTAATACCGCAGACGCTACCAATTGTCCACCCGCAGAATGCCCAGTCACAAAAATTTGACTTGCATCACCGTGATATGTATTGATGTTTTTTTGAACCCACATGATTGCGGTAGCAATTTTGGTCGTCATTTGGTCGATATTCGCCGTTGGACTTAAAGTATATTCCAGAATAACGGTGATGACGTCTTTCTTTGCAAAGTTTCTCCCGAAAAAACCGTACTGATCTTTATTGCCACTATTCCAGTTTCCACCATGCACGAAAATTAAAACCGGAAATTTTTTATGGTCAGAATTATTGGGCACGAAAATATTGAGTTTCAAATCTTCTTTGTTCGACGATTGTCCATAGATGACATCTTTGTATTTTCTAGACTGACAGCTCATCACGAGTAAAGATCCAAGCATAAGATAAATTATTTTTCGCATATTTAAAAATACGAGTTTTAGATGGATTTGGTTTCAAAATTTAAAGAAATAATAGCACTTCCATTTAATAAATAGTACTACTACTCCCATGCTTCGAAAGCACAAAAAACCTTGAATTGCTAAGTCCAAGGTTTTATATAAGTACAACTTAAGTTTAAGTTTTAATAAAGGTTACATCGTTTCAAAAACAGCAAATACTTTATTGGCAGCGTCTTTTAAAATCAAATTCTTACCTTTTACGGTGTTATCACCACTTTCTTACCATTTAATTCTAGCGGTTCGTTTTAGCCTGCTTTTTTAGAAACAAAAAAAGCTGCGAAATTATCGCAGCTTTTATATAAAGAAAAAAATTCTAATTAATGTGCTTCATTTCCGTCCACTCCATGAGCGTGACCGTGAGCTAATTCTTCTTCGGTTGCAGGCCTTGTTGATGCAACTTCAATATCAAAATGCAACTTTTTCCCAGCCATCGGGTGGTTAAGATCTACCGTTACTGCTTCATCAGAAACCTCCAAAACGATACCGCTTACATGATTTCCCTGTGCGTCTTGTAAAGGTAACATCGCACCGATTGGTGGCATACCTGAGTCAGCAAACATTTCTACTGGTAATTGAGTTGTTGCGTTTTCCATTTTTTCGCCATATCCTTCTTCCGGCCTGATGGTGAACGATTTTTTATCGCCTGCAGTCATTCCTGCAATGTTTTCTTCAAATTTCGGCAACATCATTCCCACGCCGTATAAAAAAGTGAACGGGTTTTCTAAATCTGTTTTTTCAATGAAAGTTTTTTCACCATTTTCTTCAATGGCGTTTAACGTGTAATGTAATGCTACTACGTGATTTTTGTCTATTGTCATGAGATAAATGTTATCAAAGATTTTAAATCCTTTTATTAAAATTGTCTGTTTTAATGGGTAACTTTTAGGTTAATCCTATTTGAGGCAAAGGTAATAAATTCAAATAAACTGAGTTTTATAAATAATTACTTACCACAAATTCACGAAAATTTTTTGAAGTATTGCAGAAAAAGTAGCTGCGATTTTTGCGTAAAACCTTTCCGTCATTGCGTGAAAAATCTAATCCGCTTTCAATTCAATACTGAAATTTTCGGTCAAACGTAAAACGCCTTCAGTTATACTTTCCGGATGTTCTGTGAATCCTTTCAGTTTGCTCGATTTTCCTTTGTTAATAATATCGTGAATCTGTTTTTCAGTCATTTTTTTTCCGAACAAAACAAAAGGAACTTTGAGACCACATCCTTTATAATTGGAGCAACCGATGGCAGTTTTTCCTTTCATTAGTTTGCTTTCTTTACATTTTGGGCAACCTTCTTCTTCCCAAATAATCGTGGTAATTTTCCTTGGAGTTGGCTCTTTCTTTTCTTTTAGCTTTACTTCTTCCTGAAACGAAATCACTTTTGCTTTCTCGTTAATGACTGTTCGGGTTAAATTAGTCACCATCGTAATCAGTTCCTCTTTAAACTGAGTGGCTTCGTATTCACCACGCTCAATTTTTCTTAATTTTAATTCCCATTCACCCGTTAATTCTGGGCTTTTCAATAACTCATCTTGAATAGTGTCAATCAGTTCTACACCAGTAGAAGTCGCAAAGATATTTTTCTTTTTTCGCTCGATATATTTTCTTCGGAAAAGCGTTTCGATAATATTGGCTCGGGTAGAAGGTCTTCCGATCCCATTGTTTTTCATCATCTCACGCAGTTCTTCATCATCAACCTGTTTCCCGGCAGTTTCCATGGCCCGAAGCAAAGTCGCTTCGGTATAAGCTTTTGGCGGACTGGTTTTTCCCTGATGAATTAAGGGTTTATGTGGACCTTTTTCACCCGCTTTAAATTCGGGAATCGTCTGCTCTTCGTCTTTTTCCTTTTTATCGTCCGTGTCGTCTTTTTTATCTTTCACGTAAACTTCTCGCCAACCTAATTCAAGAATTTGTCGCCCTGAAGTTTTAAAAGGAATCGTTCCAACTTGACCTTCCACCAAAGTATTTGAAATTTTACATTCGGGATAGAAAACTGCGATAAATCTTTTCGCCACCAGATCATAGATCAATTTCTCTTCTCTGCTTAAATTGGAAGTGGGAGAAATTTCGGTCGGAATAATGGCATGGTGATCCGTGACTTTAGTGTCATCAAAAACCGTTTTTGATTTTGGAATCGGCTGCGATAAAAGTGGCGCCGTCAATTCTCGGTAAAAATTCATCGACTGAAGAATACCAGGAATTTTGGGATGCAAACTCTCGGAAAGGTAAGTGGTATCAACACGTGGATACGTCGTATGTTTCTTTTCGTATAAACTTTGAATATATTTGAGTGTGTTGTCTGCTGAAAAACCAAATTTTTTATTGGCCTCCACTTGTAAAGCGGTCAAATCAAACAACCGTGGATTTTTCTCTTTGCCTTCTTTAATTTCAAAAGAGACAATTTCGAAGAGATTTTGCTTTAGATATTCTAAACCTTTCTCTGCTTTCTCTTTCGTTTTTAAACGGTCGATCGCCGCAGTGAAAAGTACATCGCGGTATTTGGTTTTCAGTTCCCAATATTCCTCGGTGTTGAAAGCATCAATTTCTTTTTGTCGCTGAACGATCATCGCTAGAGTAGGCGTTTGAACCCGACCAACCGAAAGTACGCTTTTGTTTCCGCCGAATTTTCGGGTAAATAATCGGGTGGCGTTAATTCCTAAAAGCCAATCGCCAATTGCACGTGCATTTCCAGCTTGATAAAGGTTATTATAATCTTCTGCTGGTTTTAATTTAGCAAATCCTTCTTTGATGGCTTCTTCCGTCAATGACGAAATCCAAAGCCGTTTCATTGGTTTTTTACATTTTGCTTTGTGCAAAACCCAGCGCTGTATCACTTCTCCTTCTTGCCCAGCATCACCACAATTAATCACTTCTTCGCAGTCTGCAACCAATTTCTCAATGATTTTAAATTGCCGTTCAACACCAGGGTTTTCTATTAATTTAATCCCAAACGGATCGGGAATAATGGGAAGAAATATGAGATTCCAGGATTTAAGATGCGGACTGTAATCGTGCGGTTCTTTGAGCGTGCAAAGATGTCCGAACGTCCAGGTTACCCAATAGCCATTACCTTCAAAATAACCTTGCTTGGGCATGTCTGCACCTAATACTTTGGCAATATCTCGGGCAACACTAGGCTTTTCAGCAATACATAATTTCATAAGTCAACTTCATTTTTTGGGCGAACGCAAATTTCAGTAAATTTTATAACATAAGACGTAAGAATTTGTTCAACGAGCGAAATTCAAAGAATCCGGAAAGTTAGTGGCTGGTAATTTCAAACCAATTTAAATGTAGTTTGTCTTTATATACAGGACTTTCATGAAAATTGGTTTCTTGTTTCTTACGCAGAAAGAAAAACGCTCCTGGTTTTTCAGAAGCGTTTGTATTTAAAAAGTGTTCTTTACAAATTCAAAAATAATTTTGGATTAACAGGCGTATTGTTTTTATGAACTTCATAGTGAAGATGAGGTCCTGTGGATCGCCCAGTATTTCCTGATTTTGCGATCACGTCATTTACATTTACCATATCATTGGTTTTTACTAATAAAGCTGAAAGATGGCCGTACAAAGTATCTAAACCATTTCCATGTGATATAATAACACAATTGCCGTATCCTCCTTTAACTCCGGCAAAAATAACTTTCCCCGCTGCTGCACTTCTAACTGCGGATCCGTGAGCGACTGCAATGTCTAAGCCCTTATGAAATTGAACCTGATTCTTTTCTGCGGGGGCATTATTCTGAGCAGCAAGTGGCGTCTGCGAATTATTTATAGCTATTCTTTTCACGACATTTCCCAAACTGTCTTTTTCTTCGATAAATTGAGATGCAGCTTTTAAGGGTTTTATTGAAGCAAGCACTACTGTTCGAAGCGGAATTGGATTTGTTCTTTTGCCAAAATTAGAAGAAATATAACCATCTGTTGGGACACCTAAGGGCACATGTAACAATTTTGTCTGCAGATCCATTAAGTACTGACTGTACCGGTTGGTTTGCTTTGATAAATAAACATCGTTCGAAATGCTGTCTTGAACAAGCATTTGGATTTTGCTATCAGATAAGTTTTTTGCTGCGAGAAAAGAGTTGAGTTCTCTTACAGTATGATCAACCAAAGCCAGATTATTCTTCATTGCCAGATAATCAACACTGTCTTTTTCAGTTTTTATGGGAACTATATTGACTTGGTAGGATTTATCATCTTTGTCCGCATACAATTTACCAATAACTAAAGCTTGTCCGAAAATCATCATTACTAGAACTCCTAATAATAGATTGATATTCTTTTTACTGCTTAAAAAATTCTTCATATAATCTAGAGTAGTGATATTCAAAAAATAAGAGCGCAAATGTATAAAATAAAATAATAACGTATTTATATTGTAAATATTTTGTGGAAATCATGATTAATATCTTCTTTTTATAGTTATTTAAAGCCTAATTTTGGGATATGTTTATGATGACTATTCCTAAAGCTTTAATATATTTGTGGGATAAATTTCTGCAAGGCTGTTAACTTGTAGAAAACCATGTAAGTTTTTAATTATGACAAAAAAGAAAGGTCCAGCTAAGAAAGATCCCCAGCATGAAATTCCCGTTGGAGTAGTGGGGAGTGGTAGTTTTGCTACTGCAATCGTTAAAATGTTGGTTGAGAATTGTAAAGTGGTACACTGGTGTGTTCGCAATGAATTTGTGAAAGGTGCCATCGAATTACGTGGTCATAATCCAACTTATCTTACTTCTGTTTCTTTTGATCTAGATCGTTTGAAAGTTACTACCGATATTAATGAACTGGTCTCTGCGTGTGATGTCATTGTTCTCGCAACACCTTCTATCTATTTATCCGATGCGATGGATAAAATGACCTGCAATTATGACGATAAGATTTTTGTTTCTGCTATAAAAGGAATTGTTCCGAAAGCCAATGATGTAGTTGCCCATTACCTTCGTGATGAATTTAAAATAGGTTTCCGAAATCAAGCGGTAATCGCGGGACCTTGTCATGCAGAAGAAGTCGCCATGGAGCGGTTGTCTTATCTTACTATTGCGGTAGCAGAGGACGAAGTTGCCAATAAATTACGTTCTTTATTTGCCTCGGATTTTATCAATGTCCATTGTAGTAAAGATATTTTAGGAAATGAATACAGTGCAATCCTTAAAAATATCTATGCAGTCGGAGCTGGTATTTCCAGCGGTTTGGGATATGGCGATAATTTTACAGCGGTTTTTGTATCGAATGCCGTCAGGGAAATGGAGATTTTTTTAGAAGCAGTCTACGAAGTCCCGAGAGATGTGAATGAAAGTTCCTATCTAGGTGATTTATTGGTTACCGCATACTCTCTGTTCTCTCGAAATAGAAATTTAGGAAATCTTATAGGTAAAGGTTATACGGTAAAATCGGCAATTCAGTCTATGAATATGATTGCGGAAGGATATTATGCCGCAAATTCAGTGTACCATACATCAAAAGATAAAAAACTTAATACGCCTATAATAGATGCGATTTACGCAATTCTGTATGAAGAGAAAAGTGCTGAAGCAGAATTTAAAAAATTAACAACCCAGCTCAATTAAATGAAAACGGAGAAAACCTATCTTGTTCACACCTATTCTGATCTGGAAGAAAAACTAAATGTGTGGTCACATTTCGTAGGTTTGGTGATGAGTGTGGTCGCCTTAATTTTTTTGATTTTTAAAGCAGTTGCTTTAGAAAATGTATGGGCAATGATCAGTTTTCCGATTTTCGGGGTTAGTATGATCGTTCTTTATTTAGCATCAACTTTATATCATTTCTCAAAGACTCCAAAAATTAGATATCGACTCAATATTTTCGACCATGCCGCAATTTATGTGTTAATTGCCGGAAGTTACACGCCTTTTGTTTTAGTTTCATTAAACGGAACAGAAGGGTATGTTATCTTTTCAATCGTTTGGGGTATTGCCTTTCTGGGAATAATTTTTAAAATTTTCTTTACGGGTAGATTCAATATATTGTCCACCCTTCTCTATGTAGTCATGGGTTGGCTAATTATTTTCAGTTTTAAAAGTTTAATGATAAGTCTAAACTACGATGGCTTAATATGGTTAATTTCGGGTGGAGTTGCATACACCGTTGGCGCAATATTATACAGTATTAACAAACTTAAATTTAATCACGCCATCTTTCATATATTCGTTTTGGCAGGTACTTTTTGTCACTTTGTTTCTGTTTACTTTTATGTAATTCCGGTTTCATCGATTTCATGATTTTGAATAATTCATCGGGTAAGAATACCAATTAGGTTTTTGAAATGGAGTGCTTTCCGCGTCATGTTATGCAGTAATTTTTTTCTGTTTTTTATATTTAAATTGATCAGAACAGAATTAATTTCGCTTTTGGCGATTTTTTTGCTGTAAAGATATCTGGGTTTAGATCAGCGCTTATTCTCGTGTTTTATTCTTTATCACCATAATTAGTTCAAATTAATATTAAGTAAAAAATATTTTATGCCTATCAATTCAAATAGAAACCCACCCAAATCACATTATGATGTTGTTTTAATCGGTGGCGGTATTATGAGCGCCACGCTCGGGACGATGCTTCATGAATTAGACCCCACCTTAAAAATAGCAATTTTCGAGAGGCTCGGGCGTTTTGCTCGAGAAAGTTCTGCTGCCTGGAACAATGCTGGTACAGGGCATTCTGCTTTTTGTGAATTGAATTACACTCCACAAAAAGAAGATGGTACTATAGAAATAACAAAAGCGGAGAAAATTGCTGAACAGTTTGAGATTTCGAAACAATTTTGGTCTTACCTTATATCCAAAAATTATATAGACAGTCCCAAAGATTTTATAAATTCCTGTCCGCACATGAGTTTAGTTTTTGGGGAAGATGATTCTGAATTTCTTAGGAAACGCCATGAGAAAATGACCCAATCCAAACTCTTTAAAGGGATGAAATTCACCACAGATCACGACAGACTTCGTGAATGGATTCCACTTATCATGAGCAAAAGAAAAGAGAATGAGGTTATGGCCGCTACCAAAATGGATTTGGGAACCGATGTTAATTTTGGAACTTTAACTCGAAAAATGGGTAGGTTTTTGGCAGAAGATTCGAATGTTGAAGTCTTTCTATATCATGCGGTGAAAGATATTGATCCTATGGATAATGGAAAGTGGTGGATGAAAGTAAAAGACAGAATGAAACATCGCTCACACGAAGTTACTGCAGATTTTGTTTTTATTGGAGCTGGTGGTTATGCTTTACCATTATTGGATAGTTCAGATATTCCAGAGAGTGAGGGTTATGGTGGTTTCCCAGTTTCTGGTGAATGGCTGGTTTCTCACAATCCAGAATTAATTGCTAAACATCAAACCAAAGTTTATACACAGGCAACCGTAGATGCACCGCCTATGAGCGTTCCTCATTTGGATTTAAGAATTATTGACGGTAAAAAAGCTTTGCTTTTTGGACCATTTGCAGGTTTTTCTACAAAGTTTTTGAAAGAAGGAAGTTATCTGGACCTCCCCGAAAGCGTCAACTTTAAGAATATTAGATCATTATTTGGTGCTTGGTGGCACAATCTGCCTTTAACCAAATATTTGATACAACAAGTTGCCATGACAAAAGATCAGCGTATGCAACATCTACGTGAATTTGTAAAAGACGCGAAAGAGGAAGATTGGGAACTGAAAATCGCTGGTCAACGTGTTCAGATCATTAAGAAAGATGATCAGCAAGGGGGCAAATTGGAATTCGGGACAGAAGTTGTAGTTAATAAGAATGGAACGATCGCCTCATTATTAGGTGCGTCCCCTGGTGCCTCAACTGCAGCTTACGCAATGCTTCAAATTCTTGAAAAATGTTTTCCCGAAAAAGTTAAAAATGAATGGAATGACAAATTATTAGAAATGATTCCGTCGTACGGACAGAAATTAGGAGACAATCCTGAATTAATTAATAAAGTTCGTGATTATAGCAAAGAAATATTAGAACTCGAATACGAGCTGGAATAAGATGACTTTTTTGCTAAGGCTCGTACTTTAAGAATACCAAAACTTAATTTTAACATAAAATTTAATACTGCTTTTAATTTAAAAAGCAGTATTTTGCATTAATGACTACGATTATAAAACCCAAAATTTCACCGGAGCTTTTGGAAGCGTTACAACCAAAAATTGAAGAGGAGAAGCAAGTGATTGTTCACTGTTGTTTCCCCGGAACGCCTTATTCAGACATGTTGATTCGTATTTGGTCATCTACTTTTCTTGTTGATGAAAGTTTAGCGCATAAAAGTAACTTAATTCATCATGAAAATATCTCTCTTTTCCCCTACTGGACAGAGGTTTCACCGATGAAAGATTATTGGTTTACCTTAGTTTTTTCAGGTCTGCCTAGAGAATGTACGAGTTTTGATCTAGTAGAAGAGATTCCACAGGAAGGGGGCTTCCAGATGCGAAATATTAAAAGGAATAACACAGATATATACAGAGTTAAAATAAATTAAGATGAAAAAAAAATACATTCTTTTGATCATTCCTGTTTTGTTGGGGAGTTGCAATTCAAGATACAGTTCCGTTCCCAAAAATATAATAACCGACGAACGAAAACAAATTGCTCATCAATTTCTAGAGACCTTATTTCGAAAATGTGACGAGAAGGATTATTCTAAACCTGTAGGTTTTAATCTTTCCAAGCGTTTAGAAAACAAGTTTCTATCGTAGGATTCTTTAAGAAGTAGCTGTGAGAAATGGGCAGAGTTTAACGGTAAAATTACGATTGATCAATTTGTATCTGCGCATTCCGTAAATGCTCCTAAAGATTTTTTGGATGTTTATAATTTTAAAATAAAAACGGAAAAGCATCCAGGAATTCGATATATCCACCTGGGAATTTATCGTGATAAAAATTACTTGGAATTACCCGTTTATACCTCTTCTGATGAAAATTATTTTGAAACAATGAGAAAAAAATATTATAAAAAATGAAAAAGTTCATATTCTTGACCCTGCTGATCTTAACCGCTTGTATTTCTCAGTCGCCAAACCATCATCTTTCAGAAATCAAAAAGTTCCAGAAAAAACTTAACACTGATTACAAAAGTGCTAAAGAAACACCTCTAAGAGGAAGTAATTTTACTAATTTTAAACAGCATCCTTTCTTTCCGATTGATTTAAAATATCGGGTTACAGCAAAATTTATTAAAACGGAAAACGCGGTTCCTTTTGAAATTCCTACTTCTTCGGGTAAAACAAAAAGTTATAAAGAGTATGGAAAAGCGTACTTTTCTTTAGAGGGGAAGGAATTAGATTTAACACTTTATCAAATGCTTAGTTTAACTAAAAAATCAGGATTTAACGACTATTTATTTCTTCCATTTCGAGACGAAACTAACAGTAAAGAAACATATGGCGGTGGTAAGTATATGGATTTACGAATCCCCAAAAACGATGTAATTATTTTAGATTTTAACCAATCGTATCACCCTTTCTGTGCATATAATGCGTACGACTATAATTGTCCGATTGTTCCTGAGGAAAATAAGTTGCCAATAAGAATAGAAGCAGGGGTGATGTACGAAGATGTTTACCATCATTAAAGAATTCTTAAAAATTTAAGTGTTATTTTATTTTTGGCTCGATACTTTCTCTTGGTAAATTCGTTTTAAACAAAGTCATCAAATGGAAGTTTCGCTAAAAAATCAAGTCGCTGTTATTACTGGTTCTTCGAGTGGAATCGGAGCTGGAATTGCACAATCAATGGCAGCTGCAGGTGCCATTGTAGTTATTAATTTTCCAAATGATGGTTCCAAAGAAAAAGCTGAGGCCGTTTTAAAAGTGATTACTGATGCAGGCGGAAGTGGAATAATTGCTCGAGCCGATGTTTCAAAAGAAGATGAGGTTGTGGAGCTTTTTCAGCAGGTTATTGCACAATTTGGAACGGTTGATATTTTGGTAAATAATGCGGGAATTCAAAAAGATGCAAAGTTTACAGAAATGACTCTCGATCAGTGGAATGCAGTCATAGGGGTGAATTTAACTGGTCAGTTTTTATGTGCACGGGAAGCAATTAAAGAGTTTTTGCGTCGTGGAATAGTTCCCGAAAAATCGGTGGCTTGCGGAAAAATTATTCATATTTCTTCTGTTCATGAAATTATTCCTTGGTCTACACATGCTAATTATGCCGCCAGTAAGGGAGCAATTCGGATGCTTATGCAGACCTTAGCACAAGAGTTTGGAGGTGATAAAATTCGCGTAAATTCAATCTGTCCAGGTGCAATTCAAACTTCAATTAATAAAAATGCGTGGCAAACCCCGCAGGAACTTAATTCTTTGCTAACTTTAATCCCGTACAACAGAATCGGTCAACCACAGGATATTGGAGACCTTGCCGTATTTTTAGCCAGTGATCTATCCGACTATATCACTGGCGCCAGCATCTTTATAGATGGTGGGATGACTACATTCGAATCATTTTCAACTGGAGGGTAAAAGTTTTTATGAGACTCCGTCCAATACCATTGATAATAAAGTAATGTTTTCATTTGTCGCTGAAAATTTTTGCTTAAATAATACTACCTATAAATGTCTGAAGAAAGTAAAAGAGTTCCCGATGTAACCTGGAAAAGATGGGGTCCCTATGTTAGCAATCGGGAGTGGGGAGTAGTTCGCGAAGATTATAGTGCAAATGGCGATGCGTGGAATTACACCAGCCATAGTACTGCCGAAGCCAAAACTTACCGTTGGGGTGAAGAAGGGATCTGTGGTATTTCGGACGACAAACAACAGCTTGTTTTTTCTTTAGGTCTTTGGAATAAAAAAGATGAAATAATCAAGGAAAGATTCTTCGGACTAACCAATGGACAAGGAAATCACGGCGAAGATGTGAAGGAATATTATTATTATTTAGATAATACACCAACTCATTCTTATATGAAGATGTTGTACAAATATCCACAGAATGCTTTTCCATATCAAGATTTAATCGAAAAAAATGCACTGGCTGGCAAAGAGAACCCTGAATACGAACTCATCGACACTGGGATTTTTGACCAGAACGAATATTTTGATGTTTTTGTAGAGTATGCTAAGGAAACTCAGGAAGATATTTTAATTAGAATTACAGTAACCAACAAATCAGAAAATAATTCGCCACTATTACTCTTGCCAACCATTTGGTTTAGAAATAGTTGGAGTTGGGGGTATGATGTTTATAAACCTGTCTTAATTGGCGAAGGTTTAGAACAGATTCGCATAAATCATAAGGATCTTACCATCAAAAATTTGTATGCTAAACAATCTTCAAATATCCTTTTTTGTGATAATGAAACCAATAAGCAGCGTTTGTATCAATCATCAAACGATGGAAAATTCTGCAAAGATGGCATTAACGACTTTATCGTTAATGGAAATAAAAATTCTATAAATCCTGATAGATCGGGAACTAAAGCCTCATTTTTAATTGATGAAATAATTGCAGCAAATGCTACACAAATTTTTGAATTTAGGCTTACAGATGAGGATTTAAGTGAACCTTTTAAAGAATTTGATACTATTTTTGAAACGCGACAAAACGAAGCAAATGAGTTCTATGCCAATATTCAAAAAGGTATTGACAGTGAAGATGAAAAATTAGTCCAGAGGCAAGCATTCGCCGGCATGTTGTGGAGCAAACAATTCTATCATTACAATGTTGAAAAGTGGTTAAAAGGTGATCCTGGGGAAATTCCTCCACCAAAATCCCGAGCAAACATCCGCAATCAGGAGTGGGATAATTTTAACTCTCTTAATATCATTTCGATGCCCGATAAATGGGAGTATCCTTGGTTTGCAACATGGGATTTAGCCTTTCACACTTTAAGTTTCTCTTTGATTGATGCAGATTTTGCAAAACAACAACTTAAACTGCTGACTTTAGAATGGTTTATGCATCCAAATGGGCAGCTGCCGGCCTACGAGTGGAATTTTAGTGATGTAAACCCTCCTGTTCATGCGTGGGCAGCTTTTCGGGTTTTTAAAATAGATGAAGTAATCAAAGGTAAACCCGATTTAGAATTTTTGGAAGGGGTCTTTCAAAAATTACTCATGAATTTTACCTGGTGGGTGAATAAAAAAGATGTGAACGGAAATAATATTTTTGAAGGCGGTTTCTTAGGTATGGATAATGTTGGAATTTTTGACCGCAATCAACCCTTACCCAATGCAGAAAATTTAGAGCAAGCCGACGGAACAAGTTGGATGGCGATGTTTGCCTTGAATATGATGAGAATAGCAATGGAACTGGCTCTTTACAATAAAGTATATGAAGATCTGGCAACAAAATTCTTTGAGCATTTTCTACATATTGCTTATGCATTAGATAATATGGGAGAAAATGACTTCGCCTTATGGGATGAAGAAGATGAGTTTTTTTATGATGCGCTTCAGTTGAAAAATGGAACAAATATGTTTCTACGGATCCGCACGATTGTTGGTTTGATTCCAATGTTCGCCGTGGAAGTAATTGATGAGGAAATGCTTAATAAACTGCCTGCTTTCAAGGAACGAATGAATTGGGTTTTGAAAAATAAACCTGAGTTAGCTTTACTTGTTTCTCATTGGGAAGTGAAAGGTGATGATTCGAAACACTTGTTGTCTTTGTTGCGAGGTCACCGATTGAAAAAGCTATTAGAAAGAATGTTAAATGAAAAAGAGTTTCTGAGTGATTATGGGGTACGTGCTATGTCGAAAGAGTATGAAGAAAATCCTTTTTATCTAAAATTAGACGGGACAGAATATTGTGTAAAATATATGCCGGCAGAAAGTAATAGTGACATGTTTGGAGGTAATAGCAATTGGCGTGGTCCAATATGGTTTCCTGTGAATTTCCTTATTATGGAAAGTTTACAGCGGTTTTTCTTTTACTATAGTCCTGATTTTAAAGTGGAATGTCCTACAGGAAGCGGAGATTTCCTTAATTTAATTGAGATAGCAGAGTTTCTGGGTACCCGTCTTGCTAATATTTTTTTAATGGATGAAAATGGGAAACGTCCTTTTAATGGGCAATATCCAAGATTTCAGGAAGATGAAAATTTTAAAGACTATATCTTATTTTATGAGTACTTTCATGGAGATACAGGACGAGGAGTGGGAGCATCACATCAAACAGGTTGGACCGGTCTCATTGCGAAAATCTTACAACCAAGATTCAAAGAAATGAAAATGGTTAAAGCACAAACTGAGACTCCGCCCGAAACTGGTGCAAAAGTTGATGCAAAGTAAATGAAATTAAAATTTAAGCTATTATGGAAACAAGTAAAAAAAACAAACCAGGACCAGTTGTAATTATAGCTATTGCGGCGGTGATCATCGCCATAATTTCATATTTTATTCTGCTCACCTTCTTTCCCGACTTATTCCAAAGTTTACAAGTTGGCGCAGAACAACCTATAACTAACTAAACTTTCGCAAGAAAATTTTCAAAAGCGGCGATAACCGAAACGGTTCCGTCGCTTTGTATGGTGTCAAGTTTTAAATATTCGATTTCATTAACTGAGCTTTCATCAAAAGGTTTCTGTACACGAACATAATTTTCTGTGAAGCCAAACATCAATCCATTTTTGTTTTCATGTTCCCAAAGAATAGGCAGAGTTTTGCCCAATTGTGTTTGGTAAAAAGCCATTTTTTTCTTTTCTGAAAGAATTCGAAGCATTTTATTTCTACGTTTTCTTTCTGGAATGGGAATTACTCCTTCCATTTCAGCAGCTTCTGTATTTTCTCTTTCCGAATAGGTGAATACATGCAAATACGAAATGGGTAATTCATTCAAAAAATGATAAGTTTCCAGGAATTTCTCTTCAGTTTCGCCTGGAAATCCAACAATTACATCCACACCAATACAGGAATCGGGCATCACTTCACGGATTTTAGCAACCCGTTCAGCATATAAACCAGATAGATATCTTCGTTTCATTTTCTTTAATAAATCATCACTTCCGCTTTGAAGTGGGATATGAAAATGAGGTACAAATCGTTTGCTCTTAGCCACTAAATCAATGCTCTCATCCTTTAATAAATTGGGTTCAATAGAAGAAATTCTAATTCTTTCTATGCCTTCAACTTGGTCTAGTTCCGAAATAAGATCCAGGAAGGTATGTTCATGCTTTTTGTTTCCAAATTCGCCTTTACCATAATCACCAATGTTTACGCCCGTCAAAACAATTTCCCGGATTCCTTTTTGGGCAATTTCTGTCGCATTCCTTACTACACTTTCTATGGTGTCTGATCGGGAAATCCCTCTTGCCAAAGGAATGGTACAGTAGGTACATTTATAATCGCAGCCATCCTGAACTTTCAAAAACGCACGTGTTCTATCGCCTATCGAATAACTTCCGATAAAGAAATCGGCTTGGTCAATTTCGCAGGAATGAATAATTCCATGTTGTTCCGATTTTTGCAAATCCTCCAGGTAACTTAAGATGTTGAATTTTTCTTTTGCACCTAAGACCAAATCAACCCCTTCTATTGCTGAAATTTCTTCTGGTTTCAATTGTGCATAACAACCTAAAATAACTACTAATCCTTCGGGATTGGCTTTCATAGCGCGTTTTACGTGAAATTTACATTCACGGTCTGCATTTTCAGTTACAGAACATGTGTTAATTACATATACGTTTGCATGCTCGTCAAAACTTACCTTTTGGTAGCCCGAATCAGTGAGTTGTCGTGCAATTGTAGAGGTTTCTGCAAAGTTAAGCTTACAACCCAAGGTGTGAAAAGCGGCGGTTTTTGATGATAGGTTTTCCATAATTTCAGATTACAAATTTAAGAATTATTTTTTCCACTGACTTGATTTCCATTAATAAAGAAAAAACCACCGATATAAGTGATTTTTCCTTTTTTAACAAACTTAAATTTAGAAATGAATATTTTGATCTATACTTTGACGATCTTACGGAAAGCATTTTCCGGTAGAGTCCAAGTGCATGATTTTGCTTCTTTTGATAAGTAACCAATTTTTCTATTTTCGGTATCAAAAATTCTGACTCCTTCTAATTCCGTTTTAGAAGTTCTGTAGCTATGTAAACTGATGGAAATCTCTTCTGAATTATTGACAAGGGAATTAATGTCATCTTTTTCTTCAATAAATAGATCACCAGTTCGATGAGTAGTCCGCAAGTCGTATTCGATAAAATTTGAATTTTCACGGTAGTTCACTTCTGTTAAACTTCCTTTCAAAATTTTATTTACAGAATCACAGTTAGAGTGATCACGAATTGTAGAATAATTTCTAACTCCCCAAATTTTTAAAAATGAAAGGTATTCTGCTTGAATGATCGGAATTGTGCGGGAAGTTTCTGCTGGAATTTTTATTTCTGACAGTCCGAAAATCTCATCGAAATCTTCGAATTTAAAAGTAAAAAGCAAGTCGCAAACATCGCTGAAACTAAGTTCTTTTTTACGTATTATGTCTAAGACCTTTTCAAGACTTTGAATGTCATTAGTAGTATTCATCAGTGAAAAATTCTACAGTAAATATAGCAATTGGTCATAAAATCCTGAAAATATTCAGAATGATTTATATCAACAATGATTAATGTCAGAAAATCAAATTTTATAATCGTCTCGTATTTCATCACTCTTGGCAAAACAGACTGGTGATGAGTTTTCGCGTATTTCTGCTGCCTGCTGTTTCTTTAAAAACTCGGAATTAAAATTAGCCGATTGGTTTTTCGCTATAGACAGCGTTTTCCAATCTTCGTTTTTTAGCATTTTTGCGATATAAACAATTTGGCCTACGTGATACGGATAATGGGCTAGTTGTCTTAAAACTGCATCTAATACGGAATGTTTTTCTCCGCGAATTAATATAGGTTCATCCCAGTCATCATCATTAATGGTATTTAAAGCGTCAAATAATACGAGCCAACCTTTCTCCCAACGAGCAAGCAATTTCTCTCTTGAACCCAGATCATTTTCAAATTCCGCATCACGATTTCGCCAACTTTTCTCACCATCTTCTGTCCTAAAATTAGTCCATCGAGATTCCATATTTCCAGATAAGTGTTTTACAAGCGTTGCAATCGAGTTACTCTCAGCATTGAATTGCCAAAAAAGTTGTTCTTCGGTTACTTGTTTAAAAGATTCATCTCCGAGATCTTTGTAATACTTGAATCGTTTAATAAATACCTCTTTCATAATCATTATATTTAAAAGTAGATAGCTCTTTCAAAGTTAGGTAAAAACGCTTCATATTTTTGCGATTAGGTTGTGTTTTTTATTAACAGATAATGTGAAATTATTATCGCATCTTAACGATTGAACTCCATTTTATTCACTTGAAATTACGATTACTAAAAGGTGAATTTAGCAGAGATTGTTCAAATGAAAAGGTTAGCATTATTTTATTTAATATTCATTTTTTACGAAACTTTTAATCAATATATTTGTAAATCAATCCTAATCTGAAATAGATCATGAGAGACTTTAAAAACTATGAGATGCCGTACAGCATCAATCCGGAATATACAAAGAAAGTAGCTTATTTTTCGATGGAATTTGCCATCGATCAGGCGCTGAAAATATATTCTGGTGGCTTGGGATTTTTGGCGGGTTCCCATATGAGAAGTTCCTATAATTTGAAACAGGATCTAGTTGGAATCGGAATTTTATGGAAGTTTGGCTATTATGACCAAGCTCGAAATCATGATCAAACCTTGCAACCGACCTGGACTCGGAAAATGTATTCTTTTTTAGAAGAAACAGGTTTAAAATTTCAGATAGAAATTCATTCCGCTCCCGTTTGGGTTAAAGTTTATTATCTCGCACCAGAGGTTTTTCATACAGCACCCATGTTTTTCCTGTCAACAGATGTTCGTGAAAATGATCATATTTCTAAGACGATCTGCCACCGCTTATATGATGCCAATGATTCTACAAAAATTGCACAGTATATTTTACTTGGGAAAGGGGGCGCAAAACTTTTAGATGAATTGAATTTTGAAAGGGAAGTTTACCATTTAAACGAAGCACATGGATTGCCTGCAGCATTTTATTTATTGAAAAAATTTGGTGGAGATTTACAAAAAGTAAAAGAAAAATTAGTATTCACAACGCATACACCGGAAGAAGCTGGTAATGAGAAACACAATATTTTCATGTGTCATGACATGTCTTACTTTTCAGGATTATCAATTGATGAAGTGAAAACGATAGAAGGTGTAGAAGACGATCGATTTAATCATTCGCTTTGTGCTCTTCGGATGGCAAGAATAGCGAATGGAGTTTCTCGTTTACATGGCGTCGTTTCACGGGAGATGTGGAATAAATATCCGCGTATTTGTGAGATAAAAGCGATTACCAATGCACAGGAGTATAAATATTGGGCAGATAAGCCGCTATATCAATCCAAAGACGAAGACGATGATATGCTGTTCGATTTCAGAAAAAAACATTTGAAGAAAAGGTTTTTTAATATCGTAGCAGATCAGACAGGAAATTTATTCGATCCAGCTATTTTTACCATTGTATGGGCACGCAGGTTTGCAGGCTATAAAAGGGCAGATCTTTTACTCCATGACAAAGAAAGATTTGAAAGATTGCTGAATAATCCAAAGTATCCAGTACAGATAATTTGGGCAGGAAAACCTTACCCAATGGACTATACTGCAATATCAACATTTAATACTTTGGTAGAGGAAAGCAAATATTATAAAAATATGGCGGTTCTTACTGGCTATGAGTTGGCTTTGAGTAAATCAATGAAACAAGGATCTGATCTGTGGTTAAATAATCCGCGTGTTCCAAGAGAAGCTTCTGGAACATCTGGAATGAGTGCTGCTATGAATGGTTCTGTCAACTTGTCAACCGACGATGGCTGGATTCCGGAATTTGCAAAACATGGTCAAAATTCTTTTGTAGTCCCAAAAGCAGATTACGGAAATATGAGCATCTACGATCAGGATAATTACGATCTCAATAAATTGTATGAAATTTTAGAAAATGAAATTATTCCAATGTATTATGATCGTCCAGACGAATGGAGAAAAATACAGCATAATGCCATGGATGATGTAAGACATGTTTTTAACTCCGATAGAATGGCAGACGAATATTATAAGGAGATCTATTTATAATCATATTAAAACAAAAGTTCAGGACGAGATTGTTTTTTATAGAATTTTTATTTTACAATCACTTCTACTGAATCTTTGCAATGCGTTTGCAGGAGATCGCCATATCAAAACCTGCAATATTTTCTTTTTAAAAATATTACTTTTGCTAAAATTAAAATTTCGTGATTAATAGCGACCAAATAAAAGACGTACAAGCCAGAATTGGCGAGTTGTATAAATATCTGCAAATCGACCGAAAGCAAATTGAAATTGCGAATGATGAGGAAAAAACGGTTTCTCCTAATTTTTGGGATAGTCCGAAGGAAGCGGAAGTTTTTATGAAGCAACTTCGGTCCAAGAAAAAATGGGTAAATGATTACGAAGAAATTTTTTCGCGTTTTGAAGATATCCAGGTCCTGATGGATTTTGCTAAAGAAGATCCAGAATCAGAAGAGGAACTTAATACCTCTTTTCCGGTTCTTATAAAGAAAATAGAAGATTTAGAATTCAGAAACATGCTTTCTAATGAAGGCGACGAGCTTTCTGCTGTCCTGCAGATAACTGCTGGAGCAGGTGGAACCGAAAGCTGTGATTGGGCTGCAATGTTGATGAGGATGTACAGCATGTGGGCTCAAAATCAAGGATATAAAATTAGGGAATTGAACTATCAGGATGGTGAGGTTGCTGGGGTGAAAACGGTGACTTTGGAAATTGATGGAGAATTTGCGTTCGGCTATTTGAGAGGAGAAAATGGCGTTCACCGTTTAGTCAGAATTTCACCTTTCGATTCTAATGCAAAACGACACACGAGTTTCGTGTCGGTCTATGTTTATCCCCTGGTAGATGACACGATTGAAATTAACATCAATCCTGCAGATATTTCCTTTGAGACCATGCGGTCCAGTGGTGCAGGTGGACAGAATGTAAATAAGGTAGAGACGGCTGTAAGATTGCGTCATGCACCAACAGGTATTATTATTGAAAATTCTGAATCCCGTTCACAACTTCAAAATAAAGAAAAGGCGATGCAATTGTTACGTTCCCGATTATACGAAATGGAATTGGAGGAAAGAATGAAAGCAAGAACAGAAATTGAAGCTGGGAAAATGAAAATAGAGTGGGGAAGTCAGATCAGAAATTATGTAATGCACCCATACAAGTTAATCAAAGATGTGCGATCGGGACATGAAACTTCTGATGTGGACGGAGTGATGAATGGGGATTTAACTCCTTTTCTAAAAGCATTCCTGATGGCGGATGGTACCGCGGTCTCCGATGATGATTTTCTATTGTAAACTTTAGTAAACTTTAACAAAAACTTAATCTTGATAGACGCAGTCTTTTATTATCTTTGCGATTATGGAAAATTTCGAAAGTTGGAAGGATCTTTTAAATCCTGAATTTTATATAAAGATGGGAGGTTTTTGGCTCATCCTATTTATTATCTTCGCAGAAACAGGTCTGTTTGTAGGATTTTTCCTGCCTGGTGACAGTCTGCTTTTTGTTTCAGGGATTTACGCTGTAGAAATAATCAAAGAAACTTTCGGTTCCACGGGAAGTGATTTTCTAGATACTACCATTTTAGCAACTGCAGTTTCTATCGCTGCAATTATAGGAAATGAAATTGGATATTGGTTTGGGGTGAAAGCCGGTCCAGCTCTTTATAAAAGAGAAGACTCTTTTCTATTTAAAAAGAAATACCTTTTCCAAGCCCATGATTTTTTTGAGCAACATGGTGCTTTAGCTGTTATTATGGCGAGATTTTTACCAATAGTAAGAACATTCACTCCCATAGTTGCTGGAATAGTGAAAATGGATAAAACCCGCTTTTTAATTGACAATATCATTGGAGCTGTTTTATGGTCATTCTCTCTAATTTTTGCTGGTCATTATTTAGATGCTTTATTTAAAAATCAGTTTGATATTGATTTGAAAGCGCATTTAGAAATGATCATCATTATCATCGTATTGGTCACTACCGTACCAATTATTATTAAGTTTTTCTTTGGTAAAAAGAAAGAAAACGTAGATGAGAATATCGATACACACGGATAAAAAATAGCATATATACAAATAGAACAGCATTCTTTGATTGCTGTTTTTTTTTGTTGAGGTATTCAAAGAAAGTTACTTGATTTTGAATACATGGAGCTTAATTTTATTTGTGAATAAATAAGAATGTTTTTTTTATAATGATTTTTTAGAAAAATTAAAATGGATATCCGTTTTCAATTATGTTGCAAACTTTAAATGCAATCCCGATAGCCATCGGGACGCAAATATTTAATTAAAGAAATGCTGTTTTACCCGCTTTTTTAAATTTCGCAAAGGCATTTCATTGAGTAAATTTCGCAGATAAAATACAATAATGACGATTTGCAGACATACATTAAAAATAATATTGTTATTAAAAGTAATAATCGTAATATTGCAATATACAAATAAGAATATGGGAGCGAGTAAAACCGAACACTTTTCAACAACACAAAATGAAATGGCAACCCTGGCGAAAGCGCTCGGACATCCTGCCAGAATTGCAATATTAGAGCATTTGTTAAAAGTGAACGAATGTATCTGTGGCGATATTGTAGCAGAACTTCCTTTAGCACAACCAACCGTTTCGCAACATTTAAAAGAAATGAAAAATGCCGGAATTATTAAAGGAAATATTGAAGGCAATTCTGTCTGCTATTGTATTGACGAAAAAGTCATTGAAAAACTTCAATTTTACTTTAAAGATATTTCGAGTAAATTAACAGTAAGAAGCACATGTTGTTAAGTCCACCATCCTTCAATTATTTTCTAACCTCTACTAAAATAAAATCACAATGAATACCAACGAAGAAATCAAAGAAATGGTAAAGCAAAAATACAGTGAAATTGCTTTACAGAATCAGGAAACCAATGCCTCATCCTGCTGTGGAAGTGGAGGTTGTACAACAGAAGTTTATAATGTAATGAGCGATGAATATGATCATTTAGAAGGATACAGCATGGAAGCAGATTTAAAATTAGGCTGCGGATTGCCTACAGAATTTGCAAAGATAAAGTCGGGAGATACCGTGGTCGATCTAGGAAGCGGAGCCGGTAACGACTGTTTTGTTGCCCGACATGAAACTGGTGAAACCGGAAAAGTGATCGGTATTGATTTTACACCAGAAATGATTGGCAAGGCTAGAATTAATGCCGATAAATTGAATTATAATAATGTAGAATTCCGTTTAGGAGACATCGAAAATATTCCGACGACAAGCAATATTGCTGATGTCGTGGTCAGTAATTGCGTGATGAACTTGGTTCCCGACAAACCAAAAGCTTTTGCTGAAGTCCACCGTATACTAAAAATGGGCGGTCATTTCAGTATTTCAGATATTGTTTTGACTGGTGACCTTCCAGAAAAAATTAAAAATGCGGCAGAAATGTATGCTGGGTGTGTAGCAAGTGCCATTCAGAAAGAGGATTATTTGAATATTATTAAAAATTCAGGTTTTAAAAATATCACGATTCAAAAAGAAAAACCGATTATCATTCCAAATGATATTTTGAAAAACTATCTGAATGAATCTGAAATAGAAATTTATAACTCGAATAAGAATGTCATTTTCAGTATTACTGTTTATGCAGAGAAACAACAGGAATGTTGCGGCCCGACTTGCTGTTAGAATTACTATTTATACGCCTAAAACTATATCAGCTATAAAAGAATGTTCCTTCTTTTATAGCTGATTTTTTTATTTTCATCCTTTCCATATCTTATAAAGTAGGAAACAAGATTTTTATTCAATAAATAATTGTTAGACTAGTCGAACTTTTGTATGTTTGCAGAATAACAATTATTATTAGATTTATGAAATTCAATAGATTTACTCTTATCGCTGCAGTTTTTTTCTTTTCTGCTATCAAGGGGCTTACTGCGCAAAATCTTGTAGAAATGCAAAATGAACGAAATGTAGAATCCAAAATCGGTCCTCCATCAGATACAATAAGGATTTGATGAAAATTTTGAAGCACAAGCCAGATATTTTCAATACCTGGACGCTCCGGCATTACTTAAGATAATTAAGTAATTTTTAGTGTTAGATTCCCAATCAATTAATTTTTACATTAGGAGGTTGGGTTTTTTTAGGTATTAAAGTTTAATTGCTTTTCATCCGTTAAGAATGTAATTAAAGGATAATAAAATATTACAGATCTTAACTCAATCCAAGAAGTTTATTTATAAATTATGGATACAGGTTACTTCTGCTTGCCAATACTCAAAAGTCTTAAGTTCTCCATCATCCAATTTAAATTCGTGAGATATTTTGTTGGCTTCTGAAATTAAAAATTCAACCTTTTTCTTAAACGGACCGCCTTCATAAGCCAAAGTATGATATTCACCCTCCTCTCCACAAATATCGATATCTGAAGGGAAGAGTCGAACTAAATCCGCGTCTAAATCTTTACCGATAAAACTGGAATCTAATTTGTCCGCCTGAGTAATGATAATTTTCGTCTTAATTCCCGATCGTAATAAATCTTCCATGATTTCTTCTGATGTTTTGCCCCAAAGTGGTTCTAATACTTCAATTCCTAAAGGATTAAGTTTGCTTTCCCGATAAGTTTTAACATCAAATAAATGGATGTCTCCAAAGATAAAATGAGCGACATTCTGTTGTTTAAAATGATCAACAGCTTCTCTCATCTTCTCATCGTAATTATTCAGTTCTTTAGCAAAAAAGACGGTGTAAAGAGGAATGCCAATGCTTTCTGCTTGTTTTGTTAATATATCTAATGAAATATTATGCATTGAAGATTTAAGAGTCTCTTTACTAAAGGTTGTAAGTAATGAAATAACTTCATATTCATTTTCCTGGATTATTTTTTGAAGTGCTAAGGCCGAGTCTTTTCCGCCACTCCAGTTAAATACTGCTTTTTTCATTGGTGTTCTGAATTAAATTTTTTTCTAGTTTTCTTTGGCGATATTAGAAATTTTTAATTTTTTACGAAGATAAACAAATAGTAAATTGCAGTTATAAATTGCTATAGTTTGCGGCGTAAGATCAAAAACTTTGAAATTTCTTACAAGATATTACCAACTTATCTGACGAATTTAACAATGTATAAAAATTTATTATGACTAATTTAACTTTCATTTTCACTAATTTGAGTAAAGATTCAGTAAATTTGAGTTAATAAAATAATTTAGAATTATGGCAGATATTACATTACATGACAATCCGGTTCATACCGTTGGGAACTTGCCGGAAGTAGGAAGTACAGTAAAAAACTTTAAACTGATCAATGGTGAATTAAAAGAGAAAACAAATGATGATTTTTCTGGCAAGAAAAAGATTTTCAATATTTTTCCGAGTATCGACACCGGCGTTTGTCAGGCCGCAGCAAGAAAATTCAATGAGAAAGCTGCCGATTTAGATAATACAGTAGTAATCAATGTTTCTAAAGATTTGCCTTTCGCGTTAAACCGTTTCTGTGCCGCAGAAGGTTTAGATAATGTAGTAAGTTTATCCGATTATCGGGGGTCTTTTGGAAATGATTACGGAGTACAGATTTCGGACTCTCCAATGGAAGGGCTTTTGAGTCGTGCGGTTATTGTTACCGATGAGAACGGAAAAGTACTTTACACCGAACAGGTTCCTGAAATTGCGCAAGAGCCTAATTATGATAAAGCTTTAGATGCTTTAAAATAATTTATTGAAAATATATTGATAACCTTGTCAGGAATGTAGAACTTGACAAGGTTTTTTGTCTCCATTCTAAACAGATATTACCAAGAAAATAATAATGAAACGATCCGGTTCAGCAGATTTACCACTTCACTACGGCTATGTACCACAATGGCTTTATGAGCGTATGTCTAAACTCGGCTTGTCTGTCATAGAGGTTCTACTGAGTGATTACGGCAAAGATGAGGTCATCCGGCGAATGAGCGATCCTTTTTGGTTTCAGTGTTTTGGTGCAGTCATGGGAATGGATTGGCATTCTTCAGGTGTCACCACTTCAGTCATGGGTGCATTAAAAAGAGCCATTAACCCCAATTCAAAAGCTCTCGGAATATATATCGCTGGCGGAAAGGGGAAATCATCACTTCAAACACCAAATGAACTGCTGAAAATTTCGGAAATTACGGGTTTAAATGGACTGGAATTAGTTCGAGCCAGTAAACTCTCTGCAAAAGTTGATAATACCGCGATGCAAGATGGTTACCAACTCTATACGCATAATTTCATGCTGACGGATGAAGGACAATGGGCTGTCATTCAGCAGGGAATGAATGTGAACGATAAAACCGCACGGCGCTATCACTGGCATTCCGAAAATTTAAAATCTTTTATCGAAGAACCACATACTGGAATTGAAGGAATGAATCAAGGGAGAATTCTAAATCTTACGTCCCAAGATGCGAAAGAAAACCGCTCCGGAATTCTGGATATTTCTCAAACCAATTCTGAAAAGATCATGTCGGATTTTGCCCGTTTAATTTTACCTGCTCATCACGATATACAGGCTTCCGATGTCGACTTAAAACGGCTAGGCGCCTTACTTTACATGACGAGAGAAACGCCGCCCGAAAATTTCGAAGAATTATTATTAATGAAAGGAGTTGGTCCCAGAACTTTGCAAAGCTTGGCATTGGTTAGTGAAGTGATTCACGGAGCACCGTCGAGATTTCAGGATCCTGCAAGGTTTGCCTTTGCACACGGCGGAAAAGACGGACATCCGTTTCCTGTTCCCCTAAAAATTTATGATGAAACAATTTCTATTCTTCAAAAAGGAATTGAAAAATCCAAGCTGGGAAATTCCGATCAGTTAAAATCAGTCGAAAAACTACATCGGATGATGGCAAAAGCCGAAGAGCATTTTGAACCTAATTTTGACATTAATGAAGTCATAGAAGAAGAACGCGCAAATTCCTGGAAATACGGAGGCAAAACCGTCTTTGGAGACGCAGAAAAACCCAAAGGTCAGCAGACAATTCAACTCTCCTTATTTTAAATTAAAAAATACCAAATTTAATTAATGCGCTTCAATTCTGTACGGTAAAGCCCGTACTTCAACCAATTCTATCGCAGGTTCTTTTTCGATTTTACTAGATTTTAAAAAAGATTAGATGAATTTTCAGTTAAAAATGCGTTGACAAAATAGGTTTAGCTGTCATTTGATTAAAAAATTTGTTAGAAATCCTTTTTTTCGTTACTTTTAAATAAAAAAATATGGAACCGATCACGATAGATATTACTATTCTAAAACCTGTTGAAAAAGTATGGGAATTTTTTATTGACCCCGATCAAATAACGAAATGGAATTTTGCAAACGAAACGTGGTATGTCCTTCTGCGGAAAATAATTTCCGGGTGGGTGGCGATTTTAACTACCGAATGGAAGCAAAAGATGGTACTTTTGGATTTGACTATAAAGGAACTTATGACGAGATCATTCCGTTGCAAATTATAAAATATCATTTAGAAGATGGTAGAAATGTAGAAGTGGTATTTGAAAGTATTGACGAAAGTACAACTAAAGTAATTGAGACTTTCGATCCTGAAAATCAGGAATCTAGACAAATGCAACGCGATGGTTGGTATGCAATTTTAGATAATTTTCATAAGCATGTCGAGAATAATTAATGTAAAAATAATTATGGGATAAATTAGTTTAAAATTTATTCCGTATTTTTAAGGAAAATAATCTATATGGAACCCATAACTATTAATATTACTATTTTAAAACCCATTCAAAAAGTGTGGGATTATTTTTACAATGCGAAACATATTGTGAAGTGGAATTTTACCACTACAAATTGGCATTGTCCTAAAGCAGTAATTGACTTTCAAGAGGGTGGTAAATTTGACTATCGATTAGAGTATAAAGATAAAAGTTTCGGATATAATATTGCCGGTACAATCGAAGAAATTAAAGAATTGGAATACGTAAAAAGTCAATTGGACGATGGTCGTAAGATCGAAGTTCACTTTCGCAAAATCGACGAAAATACGACGGAAGTTATCGAAATATTTGAACCCGAGATTCAGTTTTCCCGGGAGATGCAGCGCGTCGGTTGGTACGCTATTCTAGATCGATTTCATAAATACGTCGAAAAAAATTAGTAATTCTAGCAGCATTATAAATGCTGTTTTTTATTTATAAATAGATCATGAATAACAATATATTTCCCTGTCTTTGGTTTAATGGCAATGGTGAGAAAGCCGCCAAGTTCTATTGCAAGACTTTCGGAGGATCAATAAGTGCTGATAGTGGCGTAGTCATCAATATTGAATTGTTCAGTCAAAAAATGATGTTGCTGAATGCCGGTCCTCAATTTGAAAAAAATGCGTCCATATCTTTTATGGTATTATGTGAATCAGAAGAAGAAATACAGCGATACTGGGAAAGTTTTTCTGAAGGCGGTCTCGTCTTAATGGAGTTAGCCGAATATCCGTGGTCAAAAAAATATGGGTGGATCCGCGATCAATTTGGAGTCACCTGGCAATTCAATCTTGGTGACGGCCCAATTGAACAAAAAATTATTCCAACTCTAATGTTTATTAATAAGAACAATGGGAAAGCACAAAAAGCGATGGACTTTTATACTTCTGTATTTCCACATTCAAAAATTGGTTCTGCTTTGAAATATGGCGAAGGTGTAGGAAATAAACAAGATGAAGTTTCTGAAAACATACAACATGCAGATTTTGCTATAGATGGTTATCATTTTTTCTGTATGGATAATTCGCACAAACATCAATTTGATTTTAATGAAGGGATTTCAATTGTCGTGATGACCGATAATCAGAAAGAGACCGACCATCTTTGGAATGCCTTGATTGCAAACGGTGGAAGAGAGTCCATGTGTGGCTGGTTGAAAGATCAATTTGGTGTTAGCTGGCAAATAGTACCGAAGCGCTTGCTGGAGCTGATGAACGATTTTGATAACCCTCAGAAAGCACAAAAAGTAGTCCAGTCAATGATGACGATGCAGAAAATTGAAATTTCTGAATTGGAACGAGCATATCAGTCCTAGATTGCGGCTTAAGGTTTGTTGTATAAGTTTCAATTAGATAAACTCATTATCATTAAAACTTATAACTAAAATACCGATCTTCAATCAATTGATCGTTATTAAAACGTCTGGAAATTTTACCTAAAACACCTATTATGGAGACCTTAAACTACGAAGTACACATTAATGCAAATATTCAGGAGATTTGGGATCTTTTGTGGAATGAAGATACTTATCCCCAGTGGACGCAATTTTTTACAACAGGTTCCAAAATGAGATCAGATTGGAAAATTGGTGGCAAAACATATTTTGTTGATGAAAATGGAGATGGGATGGTTTCCACAATTGAAAGTATGAATGAACCTTATGAAATAGTTTTCCGCCATCTTGGTTTGATAAAAGATGGGATTGAAGATACCGAAAGTAAAAAGGTCAAAGAATGGAGTGGTGCTGAAGAAAAATATTTTTTGCGTATTTTAGATGGTGACAAGACCGAACTTCGAGCGATTGTTCACACAGACCAAATTCAGGAGGAGGCGATGAACGAGGGTTTCAATAAAGGTTTTCAATTACTTAAAAGCATCGCAGAAAGCTAAAAAATACAACATCTATTAAAAATGATACGCTTCAAAATTCAAATTTTATTATTTTTGTCAGCTTAATGATTCCATTTGCAAAGGAATTGAACTGAATGAAGAATTATTACTATTTTCTTGGTGTTACGGAAGATGCTTCGGATGAGGACATCAAAAAAGCCTACCGTAAATTATCTTTAAAATACCATCCCGACAAAAACCCAGGAGATGAATTTTTTGAAAATCGTTTCCGCGAAATTCAGGAAGCTTATGAGATGGTTAATGACAAGGAGAAACGAAGAATCTACGATGATAATTTAGGCCATCAACAGCGGAGCTATCGTCCGACCTTACCACCTGTTATCAAATCTTTCTCTGTTAATAAAGTAAGGCTTCAAAAGGGTGAAGAACTGATCATTACCTGGCAGACTCAAAACGCAGATATCGTAAAAGTTTTGCCGTTTGGCTTAGAAAAAGGTTATGGTGAGAAGATCATCAGAGTTACAGAATTCAAGGACGGGAAATTTCAACTTTTATTACACGCTACCAATTCACTATTGAATAAAACAGTTGTTCAGGGAATCACTATTACAGAAGTATTTGAAAATAAAAGTGAGGAGTTCAGAAACGATGCTGAAAATTTATTTAAACCCCACAAACCTTCGGTCCCAAATCCTACTGGAAAACCACAGGTTTTTAGAATTATAATGACAATCGTATTGTTGGCACTTTCTCTATTATTTCTAACAAAAGCGTGCTTAGAATAAGAAAAAAATTTTAATGCTCTAAGCCATTTTCAATCTGCCTGGACATTTTTTGCACCTTTTTCCCTTCTTAAATTTTTTACAGCAATTCTTTTTGCCACAAATCAGGTCTTCTCTGATTTCTCTTACGTGCATCAGCGGAGATACTTTAAAAGGAATAATCTGACTATTCATGCTGCAAATGTAATGTTAATTTAGAATAAATCAAAATAACAAATATTTTATATGATTTTTTTTCAAAAATTACCAACATGAAAGGTAAGATGAGGTCTACTATTTTAGGTCTATTGACAAATTGGTTTAGGATCTAATTTAATGAGATTTATCAATTGTGATGTTGTCTAAAAATTTGTATTTTTACGCACCTTTATTTCAGAAAAAATCTAGTAAAAATATATGAATACTACACAATTTGTAAATCGCCACATTTCATTGAATGAAGCCGATCAACAAGCCATGTTAGCCAAAGTCGGTGTTGCAGATATCGATGAATTAATTGGGCAGACTATTCCTGACTCGATTCGATTAGCAAAAGACCTTAATATTTCTGATGCTCTTTCTGAGCAGGAAATGCTTTCTTACTCCAAAGATTTAGCGGCTAAAAATTTGATGTTCGATAATTATATCGGATTCGGATATCATAACACTGTTTTACCGAGTGTGATCCAAAGAAACATTTTGGAGAATCCTTCTTGGTACACCGCGTATACTCCTTATCAGGCAGAAATTGCGCAAGGGAGATTAGAGGCATTGTTAAATTTTCAGACCGTTGTTTGTGATCTTACAGGTTTTAAATTAGCAAATGCATCTTTATTAGACGAATCGACTGCAGCTGCAGAGGCCATGCACATGTTTTTTGAAAGCAGAACCAAAACGCAGAAAAAATCTAGTGCTCAGAAGTTTTTTATATCAGAGTTAGTATTTCCACAAACGGTTGCCGTTCTAAAGACCAAAGCGGAAGGTTTAGGGATCGAAATTGTTGAAGGTAATCATGAAACTCACCAATTGGATGAGTCTTATTTTGGAGTTCTATTACAATATCCTGGAAAAAACGGAATTATCGTTGATTACAGTGAAGATATTCAGAATTATAAGAAACTTGAACTTCAAGTTGTTGTAGCCTGTGATCCAATGGCACTAGTAAAGCTGAAGTCACCTGCAGATATGGGCGCAGATTGTGCCGTGGGAACAACACAACGTTTCGGAATCCCTATGGGTTATGGTGGGCCTCACGCTGCATTCTTTGCTTGTAAAGAAGATTACAAAAGAGATATTCCCGGAAGAATTATTGGAGTGTCCCAAGATGCTTACGGAAAAAGAGCTCTAAGAATGGCTTTGCAAACCAGAGAGCAGCATATTAAACGTGAAAAAGCAACTTCTAATATCTGTACAGCTCAGGTATTGTTGGCAGTGATGGCCGGAATGTATGCGGTTTATCATGGACCAAAAGGGTTGAATTTTATTGCTGATCAAATTCACTTTAAGGCGATTGCACTTCGCGATGGCTTAAAGAGTCTGGGTTACGATATCGTAGAAGAATCTATTTTCGATACCGTGAAATTTAGAGTTCATGAGGATGATAAAGATCGATTGATTAGAAAAATGAAAGATCATAAGATCAATCTTAACTATTTCACCCCCGAGATCGTTAGTGTTTCTTTAAATGAAACTTCTACTAATGATAAGGTTCAGAAACTTTTTGATGCTTTCGCTGACTTTTTGGATAAACAAAGTTTTAAACTTATTTTCAAAGAAGAATGTCAAATTCCTAAGGAGTTTTTAAGAACTGACGAAATATTAAAAGAAGAAGTATTTAATAAGTATCATACAGAAACCGAGTTGATGAGATACATCAAGCGTTTGGAGAAGAAAGATCTTTCTTTAACCCAATCCATGATCTCATTGGGCTCATGTACCATGAAGCTGAACGCAGCTACTCAAATGTTGCCTTTGTCTTGGGCAGAATGGGGAAGTGTACATCCTTTTGTGCCGACCGATCAAGCAGGAGGTTATCAGATTTTAATTAAAGAATTAGAAAAGGATTTAGCGGAAATCACGGGTTTTTCAGGAACTTCTTTACAACCGAACTCAGGTGCACAGGGAGAGTATGCGGGATTGATGGTTATTAGAGAATACCACAAATCACGTGGCGAAGGCCATAGAAATATTGCTCTAATTCCTCAGTCAGCACACGGAACAAATCCGGCGTCTGCAGTTCTTGCAGGGATGAAAGTAGTCGTAGTCAAAAATATTGAAAGCGGAGAAATCGATTTTGAAGATTTAAAAGCTAAAGCAGAACAGCATAGTGCAAACCTAGCTGCCGTGATGATTACCTATCCATCTACTTATGGCTTTTTTGATGATAACATCAAGGAAATTACAGATTTGATTCATTCACACGGTGGCCAGATCTATATGGATGGGGCCAACATGAATGCTCAAGTTGGTTATACATCGCCAGGAAATATTGGAGCTGATGTTTGTCACTTGAATTTACACAAAACCTTTGCAATTCCACATGGTGGTGGTGGTCCAGGCGTTGGCCCAATCTGCGTTGCAGAACATTTGGTTAAGTTTTTACCAGGAAACCCGAATATCAAAATTGGTAGCAAAGATTCCATCGATGCGATCTCAGGTGCACCTTACGGATCATCTTTAGTATTAAATATTTCTTATGCGTATATTAAAATGCTGGGAACTGATGGTTTGAAAAAAGCCACAGAATACGCAATATTGAATGCCAACTATTTGAAAGAAGTTTTAGGAGAGCATTTCCCGATCCTTTATGCAAATGGAAAGGGAAGAGTTGCACACGAATGTATTGTAGATTTCCGTCAGTTCAAAGCGTTCGGAATTGAAGTTGCCGATGTGGCAAAACGATTAATGGATTACGGATATCATGCACCAACAGTAAGTTTCCCAGTTGCTGGAACTTTGATGATTGAGCCTACTGAATCTGAAAGTAAAGCAGAACTAGACCGTTTTGCAGAAGCCTTAATTTCAATCAAAAGAGAAATTGATGAGATTGTTGATGGAAAGTATGATACCAGTAACAATGTATTGAAAAACGCTCCTCATACCATGCAAGTGGTAATTGCGGATGATTGGGACAGACCCTACAGCCGTGAAAAAGCTGCTTATCCATTGGAGTGGGTTCGTGACAACAAATTCTTCGCATCCGTTTCACGGGTAGATGAAGCATACGGAGATCGAAATTTAGTGTGTACATGCGCACCAATCGAAAGTTATATGTAATCTTATAAACCTAGTAAGAGAATTCCTGAAGATCACCTTCAGGAATTTTTTTTGTATTAATCAGAAAATGCAGGAATAATCACGGAGAACACATTATCATATTTTTATTGATGTATATCCGCAAATCGGCATTATTGTATTTTCTCTTCGAACTTTACTAAATGAAATGCCCTTGCGAAATTTAAAAAAGCGGGTAAAACAGCATTTTTGTACTTAAATCTTTGTGGACTCTGCACTTTTTATTTTAAATCAATTAGCAAATAGTGAACTTTCATAATAAAAATTTCCATTACTTAAATTTAAGACTTATTTTTGGGTTAGTATTATGATTTTAAACAGCATCTACACGCATCAGCGAACAGGAAACCATCCTGCAACCCCGGCCTCGCGCACCGATTTTCAACGAGATTTCGACCGAATCATCTTTTCAGCTGCTTTTCGGAGACTTCAAAATAAAACACAGGTTTTCCCCTTGCCGGGAAGTGTTTTTGTGCATAACCGCTTAACCCATTCTTTAGAAGTTTCTTCGGTGGGAAGGAGTTTAGGAAATGCGGTGGGTGAGTTTATCTTCAATCAGTTTAAAAATGAATTGGATGATAATGCACAAAGTTTTTACCTGCACAATTTACATAATGTAATTGCGGCAGGATGTTTATGCCACGATGTGGGAAATCCAGCATTTGGACATTCAGGTGAAGATGCTATTGCCAGTTATTTTGAAAGAAATCAAGCAGATCTCAAGCCGAAATTTAGCGACAAAGAATGGGCGGATTTTGTAAATTTCGAAGGAAATGCTAATGCAATAAGAGTTTTAACGCATCAGCAAACTGGTAAAGATGAGGGAGGGACGCAGTTGACGTTCTCAACACTGGCGAGTATTGCCAAGTATCCATGCGAAGCGATTGCCAAAAAGAAAGGAATTCTTCATCGAAAGAAATTTGGCTTTTTCCAGAATGAAAAAGAAACTTTTTTAAATATTGCAAATTCAGTAAATCTAAAGCAGGAAAGTGAAGAGCCTGTGGTTTTTAAGCGGCATCCTTTCGTGTGGTTAGTAGAAGCGGCAGATGATATTTGCTATAATATTATCGATATGGAAGATGCGCACCGGTTGGGAATAGTATCGACTTCGGATTGTGAGAATCTTTTTTTTGAATTGATAAAATCAGAAAATGGAAATACAAAAAGAGTAGAGGATAAACTGGCGGTATTGACCAATGCGAATGAGCGGATTTCTTATCTCCGTGCTAAAGTGATCAACGCCTTAATTAATAAATCTATACAGATTTATCAGAATCGGTTTCCGGATATTTTAAGTGGAAATTTAGATACAGCTTTATTGGATATTTATAAGACTGAAAATAAATCACTACAGGAAATCGAGAGTTTTTCAATTAACAAGATTTATAATCATAAAGCAGTTATTGAAATTGAAAATGCGGGTTATAATGTAATGTACGAATTGCTCAATCATTTTATACCACCCATTTTAACAGACAAATCTCAAAGAAAATCTTATGATAAAATGGCTTTGAAACTGTTGCCGAATCAATTTTTGTATGAGGATGGATCCGATTATCAGAAAGTTCTTGGTGTTCTTGATTTTGTTTCTGGAATGACGGATAACTTTGCTACTGATTTATACCGTAAAATCAAAGGAATTGATATTGGAATGACCATGTAAATTACACAAATTTTAATTATCTTTATCCAAAATCAAAACGATTTTATAACACATTTTTAAAAATATTTTTATGGCTTATTTAGGGGTTTTAATATTCTTAGGACTAATTGTTTTATTTGCTTCCTTTTTTACGGTGAAGCAGGCAACTGCTGCAATCGTAGAGCGTTTGGGGAAATTTCATAAAGTACGCCAATCTGGTTTGCATTTGAAAATTCCTTTTATTGATCAGGTTGCTAAAAGAATGAACTTGAGAATTCAACAGTTAGATGTTATTATTGATACCAAAACGTTGGATAATGTTTTTGTAAGAATGAAAGTTTCAGTTCAGTATCAGGTAATCGAAGCTCAGGTAGCTGATTCTTTTTATCGTTTAGAAAATCCTGAAAATCAAATTACTTCTTATGTGTTTGATGTGGTAAGAGCAGAGGTGCCGAAGTTAAAACTGGATGATGTCTTTGTTAGAAAAGATGATGTTGCGATCGCGGTTAAAAGCGAATTGCAGGAAGCGATGCAAAGTTATGGTTACGATATCATTAAAGCATTGGTTACTGATATTGATCCGGATGAACAGGTGAAACATGCGATGAATAGAATAAATGCCGCAGAACGTGAAAAAACAGCTGCAGAATATGAATCTGAAGCACAAAAAATTAGAATTGTTGCTGTGGCAAAAGCAGAAGCAGAATCTAAAAAATTACAGGGACAGGGGATTGCAGATCAACGACGTGAAATTGCCAAAGGATTGGAAGAATCTGTTAAAATGTTGAATGATGCTAATATCAATGCGCAGGAAGCATCTGCCTTGATTGTAGTAACTCAGCATTACGATACACTACAGGCTATCGGAAGTAGCAATAAGAGCAGTTTGGTATTATTGCCTAATTCTCCGAGTTCCGCTAGCAATTTACTTAACGATTTGATGGTTTCTATGGCGGCAACGCAGAAAATGGAAGATCTACAAAAGTAAAAAATACAAAAATCATTACAGGAAACCGTCTCAATACTGAGGCGGTTTTTTTGTTACTAAAAACTGATTGTAAAAAGACGTGAGCGGTACGCTTTTTTGCAGTGTTTATTAGGACGTCAATAGGTATGAAACTGATTATCAACTTATATTGTGGAAGAAACTAATATTTTTCTGTGCTAACTCAATAAATAGTTTTATTTTTATAACGAAAGAGTGATGGTGAAAAATTATTGATTACCTATTAATTCCTTTATTAAATAACCTTCAAAGAAATAATAATACAATGACGAAAATTTACCATATTTTAACAGCTGTTTTTCTTTTAACTTTTCAAATCAATCTACTGGCGCAGTCTGAAAAAAAAGATTTTGTAGATGAAAACTTTTCTCTTACTACTGAGAAAAATGCGCAATATATTCGATTTATTTATCTTGACGCGAAGGGAAAGGAAACTGGTGATGTAATATATTACTATAAAAGTGGCGAACTATATACCAAACTGGATGGTGTCATTTTTAAAGGTGTGAAAAATAATGAAATAAATGATTTCAATAATAGATTCCGATATTATAAATCAGGACGATTAAAAAGTGCAGAAATTATTTACGAAGAAGAGGGATTTGTAGATCGTATGGATTGGTTGGATATTCATGTGCAACATTCATCCTATTTCGGAATTCGAGTTTTAAATTGGATTGAACAATTAGTACTTACCTATAATTATGACGCTCTCTCAAAATTAGCTGGAACTAATTTAGCCAACGTCAAAAGTAATGTAGATTTTGAAGGATTAAACCTTATTCAAGAAGATTACATTTTTGATTTTGTTAAAAAAGACGATATCGAAAGTAGAGTATATACAATAGGATTTTCAGACAAAAAAGAATTTATTGGAACGATGGGCGTTGAAACCATTTTATTGAAAAATGCTCATCAAGTATTGCTGGATAAAGGTTTTAAGTTAATTTCTACAAAAGATGAAAAAGATGAAAAAACTGGACGAATAACAACAAGGAGTAAATGGGATAAAACAAATTATCCTTATCGCATTGCATTACGTTCATACGATGATCGCAAAGTTGTTTACTTTGCGATCGTGAGTGATTTATCACCGCTTTATTAAGTTCTTATAGATTAATGGTAACTTTTATATGGTGAATTAAAATTTTTAGATTTCTATGAAATTCTCAAAAGAAGAAAAAAAATTCTGGAAAACGCATTATCATTTTGATAAGCCTTCGCAACTTCATGAAAATTGGAGTCAGATTTGGTCTGTCGACAGTAATCACGATGATGAGTTTTTTTATTATTTTTCCCTGCGAGTAAACACAATTGTCGAAGTTCATTTAAAGAATACCTTAATTACAGATCAGGCAGTGGAGTACATGACAAAATTTAAAAATGTGAATATTCTCTTTTTGAGAAAACATGAAAATATTACAAAAGCGATTATTCCTTTTATTAATCAAATGCAAAACCTGGAATATTTGAATGTCACCCGAACTAAAATCACGCTTTCAGATTTATGTGAAAGTTTAGATAATAAAAATTTAAAAGAAGTCTTTTTGGATTCTGAAGAAAATGAAAGTAACCTAGAAGAAAAAGCCTTTATTTTAAAAGAGAGAATGCCCAATTGTAATATTTATCTGGATTTTTGCGACAGCACTAATGTATTTGGGAATCAAGAAAAACCAATTTTTTAACTTACAAAATCTAAAAAATAGATGAGTTTACATCAGAAGAAAAATGAAGTGATAAAAAGACACTCAATCCGAGTGAAATATCTAATTTTATTTAGCCTATTTATATTTTGCTGCTCAGTTAGTGCACAAAATAAAAGTAAAATTGAAGCAGCCGCAAGATTGAAAAAAGAAAGGGATTTGGATTGTACGAAACCAGATCAACAAAGAATTGCAGCAGAAATAAAGGCAAAAGATAATTTCTCTGCAAAAGCATTTATTACCCAATATTATTCAGATTTTAAAACAGGATATAATTTTGATGGTAAATATAGACCTGTTACCGATCATTATAAAACAGCATTTTCAGGGTCAGTTTTTACCTTAACTTTTGATTATTTTAGTGATGATCATATGGAAAAACGAAAGATTCAGTTCGATTTTGAGAAGGTTTTAGCCATCGAGTTTTATGGCGGTGAAATGGTGGAAATAAAAGATCCTGAAAACTTAAATATTCCAATTTCTGATCGATTACTTTTTAAAGCTGGTGATAAGGAATTTATTATCAATGTTGAAGTCAGTTCCGAAGTTGAAATTACCAAGACAGAGATTTATCAAGCTTTTCTAACACTTATTAATAATGGGAAAACCTAAATTAAACAAGCCAATTTGTTGTATTTTTAATATGAATGATTAGTAACGAATTACAAGATCAAATTAATTTTACGAAGAAGAAATCTACATAAGCTTTGGTAATTTAATTATTAATCGTATTATTGCAATTATATAATTAAGAGATGAACATTAATAAAGATAGCAAGTACACAGACGAACAGCAAGAAATTGCTTTGTATGCAAAAGTGTTCGGACATCCAGCAAGGGTTGTAATCTTAGAACATCTATTTAAAATTAATTCTTGTTATTGCGGTGATTTGGTCGATATTATTGGATTGGCACAACCTACTATTTCGCAACATCTAAAAGAGTTAAAGAATATGGGTTTAATAAAAGGAACTGTGGAAGGTACTAATGTGTGCTACTGCATAAATCACGAAAATTGGTCGGCTATGAAAGAAAAAATGCTAACCTTCCTCAATCAAGATGTAGAAGTCAACGATAAAACCTGCTAAAAAAAATTTATAAACATTAATCGTATAATCGCAATAAACAAATATATTATGAAACTATCCAAAGTAAAAAGAAAATTGTATCAATTGGAGGCGATCGCCTTCGAACTACCTAATGGTGAATTGGTTGCGAATCACTTCCACGTAACAGAAGTAGGCAAAATCACCAAACATTTTATTGATTGTGGCGGGAAGATCCGCAATGAAGAAGTAGTGAATTTCCAACTCTGGGATGCCGATGATTATGACCATCGATTGCATCCAGAAAAATTATTACAAATCATTGAACTGTCAGAAAAGGTTTTAGGAATAGGTGACGTAGAAGTGGAAGTGGAATACCAGGGAGACACCATCGGTAAGTTCGGATTAGATTTCAAGGGAGTTCATTTTTTATTGACTACCAAACAAACTGATTGTTTAGCCAGAGAAAAATGTGAGATCCCGACTAGTAGAGTAAAAGATGATTTTTTAGGAAAAATTAATGATGAAATAACTTCTTCAGTAGAAACTTGTTGTTAAAGTTGCTATTCTAAATGAGTTTAATATATTTATATTAATCTTTAGTTTAATTATTATAATTTAAATAAAGTTAAGCTATTAATGATTGAAGGTTTTATATTTTTCTATCCGAATTATTAATTGACAATAATATTATATGAAGTCACTAAAAACTGTTCAGTTCCAGCAGTATTTTTTTGCACATATATTTCAATATATTCGTTTTTTACAACGTCTACTGTGCCAATTATGGAAACAGACTGTCTTGCATTAGTTTGTAATACATCTGCAACTACATCGCTACCAATTACTTTAGAATTATTTTTATATATTGAAAAAGTATATCTGCTCCCTGCAATAGCTGTAAAAGATATACTACCTAATACATTTATCGCTCTTCTTTTTTCTCCCTTATATACCAGACGATTTTCGCTATCTACTCCAGTACCCTCAGCAGTACGAAAGAGTCTAATTGAATTAGTACTAACTGGTAATTTTTGAGCAGTAGTATTTATTGTAATCACAGATGAATTATCATAATACAAATTGCCTGTCGCAACGCCATCACTTTCTCTTGGAATACCAGGTGAATTCACAGTCCATTGATTGGTGAAATTGTATCCTGTATAAATATCTCCCGTTGTATAACCTTTAATATAACCAGGAACAGATGAACTTATTCCAGAAAATACAGTTCCTTCTAAAGTTCCCGTACCAACGGTTAGACCTGCAGTACTAACATCTAGCGCAATGTCTGCTCCATCAACTGTACTAAAACCGCTACCTTTTTCAATCAATCCAAAGGTACCAGCGAACTTCTCGAAGGTTCCGTTGTTGGAACTTAACCAAGCTTGATTATCTAGCAAACAATTTCCAATATTTGAATAGGTAATTCCATCTGCATTGCCAATAAATTGCACCACTCCTCCATAGTACAGACCTAATCCGGAAATACTTCCTACACTTGTAGTCATTCCAAAAATTATAGCGTTTTGAACTAAAAGAGAAGAACTTGATAAGATGCCAGGACCAGTAATTTCAAAAGCTTTAGCACCCTTTAAAGTGACGTTTTTAATACTTCCTCCTGTAGTTCCCTTAAACACTGTACCTCCCGTAAACGAAAGAATATCCTCATTTGCATCTAATCCAGAAACATACGCATTATTTAAATCGATGGATTTTGTTAGAGTAATTGTACCATTAATCTCATAAAAGGTATTGGTGTTTAACTGATAATTTCCCCCTACTAATGTAGACGATGCTATAAGATCTGCTTCTGTTTGTATCCTTTTAAAATTGGTTCTTGTTCCTGCACCACTGTTAATTTTAACCCAAACTGGAGCTAGGGATGTACCTTCATTGTAATAAAATGATTTTAAATCGGTATCAAAGACCAATAATCCGTTTGCAGGACTGGCTATTGCCGTCCTCTGCAAAGTTGTCATTCGCGGTGTTAGCATCCCCTTCGGACTTCCGGTTTGAAACTGAACATCCAACGCAGCGGAAGTGTCTGGACTCGTTGTGTTTATTCCAACCTGCGCGCTAGAAAATGAGGTGACTAATATCGTTAGAATTAGAAATATTAAATGTTTCATAAGTATAGATTTTCCTAAATAAAAATTTGGGAGTACAAATATATGTATTGCATTGCTAATATTCATTATATTTTCTATAAAAATATCTGTTTATTTTTATTAAATTGAAATGTTACTTATATTATGATAGTTTAATACTATTAAATAAGGTGATTATGTTATTATTAGTCTATTATTTAATCTTCCTTAGGTGTTAATTAGAGGGTGTTATGCTGACCGGATTTCCTGATGTACTAATACTGCTGATATTAGTAGTAATAGAGGGTTAGCAACTAAATTTCAGGTATTATTTAATTACAGAGGTAATAGATTTCATTTTTTCAGCTAGGTGTTGGCTTCGAATTGTTTTTTAAGAAGTCTTAGTTGTATTCTCCAACTTAAGTTATAATTTGAACTAAAAAGACTTTTTAATGGATTACGATCCAATAAATAAATCAATTTATTTAATGTATATCCGCAAATCGTCATTATTGTATCTTCTCTGCGAACTTTGCTCAATGAAATGCCTTTGTAAAACTCAAAATACCTTATAAAACAGCATTTTTGTAATTAAATCTTTGCGTCCCGATGGCTATCGGGATTGCGTTAAAATTTACAACATAAGTGAAAACGGATTTATATAATAACTTTTTATGTAAAGGTATAAATAACAGCAGGCTGAGTATTTCTGAAACGGTTAAGGAATAACACAAACCTTCTACAAAATTTTAATATGATGAAATCTAAATTATTATTCTTCCTTCTTTTTGTTTTTAATTTGGGACACGGACAATCCGATCAACTTTCAGTTTCCAAGATAAATAACATTGAAAAAATCATTAATACATTTAAAGAAAATAACATAGATATTATAGCTTCTATGGTAAAATATCCTTTGAATAGAGAATATCCTCTTCCAAATATTAATAATAGGGAAGCTTTAAAAATAAGATTTAATGAGGTTTTTGATCAGGAACTAATTGAGAGAATTGCGCACTCAAAAGTAGATCAATGGTCAGACGTCGGTTGGAGCGGAATAATGCTTGATCGAGGAGTATTATGGATTGATAGTGATGGAGGGCAAATACTTGCGGTTAATCATCAAACTGATCTTGAAAGGAAGCTTTTAGAAAAATTAATCGCCAAAGATAAAGAAAGCCTTGCTCCGTCGTTAAGACATTTTAAAAGTCCGGTTTACAAAATTCTCACCAAGCGTTATTTGATCAGAATAGATGAGTTAAACAACTCAAAATATAGATATACTTCCTGGAAAATTGGCCAGAATGAAAGCTCTAAACCTGATTTGATATTAAATAATGGAGAACTTGTATTTGAAGGGAGTGGCGGCAATCATGATATTATCTTTAGGAACGGGAACTACGAGTATGAAGTCTCCAGGAATATTATTGCCGAAAAAGGAGTTGCAGAGATCTCACTCGTTGTCAAAAAAAATGGAGTCGTGATTCTTTCTCAAGATGGGGATCTAGTGATAAAATAAGAGATTGATTAGTCTGGTCAGATAAATTTAAAGTTAATGACCTTAGCAAGTTCGTTAGGATTGATAAATACTTTTTTCGTTCTTTGCACTGTAAGATATTAAAGAACAAGGTTATTGTAACCAAACGAAAAGATTATGTCAACAGAAAAAAATATAGTAGAAAAAACAAGGCTCCATATTCGAAATAAAAATCGAGAAAGATATGATTTAGAAGCTTTGATCAAGGTGGAACCGGAATTGTCAAATCATATTAAGCCAAGTAAAAGCGGTGAGGATTCTGTTGACTTTGAAAATCCAGTTGCAGTTAAATTGTTGAATAAAGCCTTGTTAAACCATTATTATGGTGTAAAAAATTGGGATTTTCCAGCTGAAAACCTATGTCCACCAATTCCGGGTAGAGCAGATTATATTCATCATATGGCAGATCTGTTAACGCAGAGCAACTTTGGTGTGATCCCAAATGGAGAACAAATTACCTGTCTGGACGTAGGAGTAGGAGCCAACTGTATTTATCCTATTATTGGAGTTACAGAATATGACTGGAATTTTATTGGTTCAGATATCGATCCAAAATCCGTTGAATCAGCAGCCAGTATTGTGATGCAGAATCCTATGCTGACGAACAAAGTAGAATGTAAATTACAGGAAAATCCGTCATCATTTTTCGCGGGGATAATTGATGATAAGAGTGTAGATCTTTCAATTTGTAATCCACCTTTTCATTCATCTACTGAAGAGGCCCAAAAGAGTAGCAGACGAAAAATTAAGAATTTGGCTGGAAAGAAAGCAGTTCGACCAGTTCTAAATTTTGCCGGTATTAGTAACGAATTGATCTGTGAAGGCGGAGAGCATACCTTCATTCATAATATGATTACTGAAAGCAAGAAATTTTCTGATAAGGTGTATTGGTTTTCTACTTTAGTATCGAAAAAATCTAATTTGAAAGGGATTTATAAAGCTTTGAGCATAGAGGAAGCTTCTCAGGTAAAAACCATTCCTATTGGTACTGGTAACAAGTCAAGCAGAATTATAGCTTGGTCATTTCTATCAAAAGAAGAACAGAAAGAATGGAGAGAAAAACGTTGGAAAGTAATCCCATCAATCTCCGAATAAACAATGCTTCAATAGTTTTCGTATTTTCTTCAAATTAAAAGTGGTAATCAATACAACTAAACCAAGATTAATCATCCTTTCCGATTTATGGGGAAGAAAAAAATCATTCTGGATAGAATATTACCGTTCATTATTGGAGAATGAATTCACGATTAAATATTATGATTGTTGTGAGCTGGCCAACCTTGATACAACGGAATACACAGCAGAACATTTGCATTGGCAATTTTTAAATGGCGGAATTGAAAAAGCTGTCGAAAATTTAAGACAACTCGAAAAGGGAGAAATTGATGTTCTTGCATTCAGTATCGGCGGTGTTGTCGCATGGAAAGCTTGTCTGAAGGGTTTAAAAGCTAAATCAATCTTCGCTCTCTCTTCCACACGATTAAGGAATGAGGTTGAAAAACCGGAAGGCGTTATTAAGCTGTTTTATGGCGAGAATGATGAGTCTCAACCTAATAATCAATGGTTTCAAGACATTAAAATAGAAAGACAAATCGTTAAAGATGAAGGTCATGAGTTTTACCAAAAATTAGAGTTTGCAAAAAGAATCAGCAAGCTGCTAGTAATTGAGAAGTTGAAATTCTAGGATATCGCGGAGAAAACTATTGGCGGATTTGATGAATTATAAAGAAGCCGGTAATTTAACTTAACTAATTTCAAACATTTTTAATCTGTAAAACGTCAATTTTGGTTGATATAAAAAAAGGTTTCCAAATTTGGAAACCTTTTAATTTATATGTGAAGTTTAGCTTACGCAGCGAAACCTTCCATTGTTCTTAAACTGGCCAATGCTTTGTCTACGGAATCTTTCTGCATTGTGACCATTTCTCTTACATCTGGTGGTAAAACGTCATCAGCTAGAACTTCTCCATATTCATTGGAGAAAGATTCTTCACCTCTGATACACTCATCGTAAATGGCTTTATCACCACTTGCGAAAGCATCTCTTAATGAGATCCATGTTCTGTGAAGATCACCAACGATACTGGTTCCTTTGTCTGGTGTACCACCATATTTTACAATCATCTCCTTTATTTTGTGCCCGAAAGAATATCTGTTCTCAGCCTGCTTTTCGAAATATGATCTTAACGAAGTGTGTTCAATTTTTTCTCCTGCTTCTTTATAACCTTTTTCGGCGTCGTAATTTTTTGTTAATAAATCATTCAATACGCTTACTAATTTTTCATTTTCCATTTTGTCAATTTTTAATGTTGTGTTTAGAGTGATGCACAAAACATTCCAATAATATAAAATTAGTAAGGTTTAACACAATTTAACTTGAATGATAAAATGGTGTTAAACTCAAATTAAAAAGTGATTTATTTTCAGTTGACTATTGTTATTATTAAGAGTGAAAAACATTGTCACATTGAAATTATATACCTTAATTTACTGGGGATTATATTATTTATTATCCTTTTTTAATATTCAATATGGATGCTGACTTCATTTTTAATTCTATTATATTTCCGTAAATTTGAACCACAATTTTATTTACTGATGGATTATTTGAAAGGATTAAATGAAGCACAATACGAAGCGGTAACCACATTACAAGGCCCGTTGATGGTACTAGCTGGTGCAGGTTCAGGAAAAACGCGGGTACTTACTATGCGTATCGCTCATTTAATTACCAACTTGGTGGATCCTTTCAATATTCTGGCGCTCACGTTTACTAACAAAGCAGCCAAGGAAATGAAAGAACGTATCGCAAAAGTGGTAGGCCAAAGCGAAGCGAAATCTTTATGGATGGGAACATTTCACTCTGTTTTTGCCAGAATCCTACGCTCAGAAGCGGATTACTTGGGCTTTCCGTCTAACTTTACCATCTATGATTCTCAAGATTCACTGAACGTGATAAGGAAAGTACTCAAGGAACTTAATGTAGATTCAGATTTATATAAACCCAAAAAAGTTCAGGCTCGAATTTCTTCTTATAAAAATAATCTCATTACCGTAAAAGCATATTTAAATAATCCAGAATTGATTGAAGCAGATGAACGTACCAATATGAAACATATCGGTGCGATTTATCAGAAGTATGTGGATATCTGTTACCGAAACGGCGCGATGGATTTTGATGACTTGTTGTTGAGAACCAATGAATTACTTACCAGATTTCCTCAAGTATTAGCAAAGTATCAGGACCGATTCCGTTATATTTTGGTAGATGAGTACCAGGATACCAATCACTCTCAGTATTTAATTGTTAAAGCTTTAGCATCAAAATTTGAAAATATTTGTGTCGTGGGAGACGATGCACAATCCATTTATTCATTCCGTGGTGCAAACATTTATAATATATTAAACTTTAAGAAGGACTATCCGGAAGCCATTACTGTTTCTTTGGAACAAAATTACCGATCGACTCAAAATATTGTAAACGCAGCAAATGTGGTGATTTCTAAGAATGTTCAGCAGTTCAAAAAAAACGTATTTAGTGATAATGAAGAAGGGGAGAAGATTAAGGTCTATCGTTCTCTTTCCGATGCAGATGAGGCCAATTTTGTTGCTTCGAATATCTGGGAACAACACAATTCTGCGCAGAAAAAATTTACTGATTTTGCAATATTATACCGTACCAATTCCCAAACCAGAGCTTTTGAGGACGCGTTAAGAAGAAAGAATATTCCTTATCGCGTGTTTGGTGGCTTATCATTTTATCAAAGAAAAGAGGTTAAGGATCTTATCGGATATCTAAGACTTTTGGTCAATGAAAATGATGGTGAAGCTTTAACCAGAGTGATCAATTACCCAGCGCGTGGGATTGGAGAAACTACTCAAAATAAACTGATCGTCTTCGCCGACTCTCAAAATATTGCTGTAAATCAAGTTTTAGATAATTTGGGCTTCTATGCGCCAAATTTGAATTTAAACAATGGTATTTTAACCAAACTTTCTGATTTCTGGTCAATGATCAAAGCGTTCCAGGTTATGCTGAAAACAGAAAATGCCTACAATGTGGCTATGGAAGTGGCTAAAAGAACAGGTTTGATTAAATTTTTAAAAGATGACCAGACTCCAGAAGGAATTTCCAGAGTAGAAAATGTTCAGGAGCTAATGAACTCCATGCAGGGCTTTATTGAAGAGCAACAGCAGTTAGATGATGGAGATGCTTCTCTGTCAAGTTTCTTAGAAAATATTGCGCTATCTGCCGATACACAAACCGACAAAAATGATGATACTGATAAAGTGTCGCTCATGACTATTCACCTCTCAAAAGGATTGGAGTTTCCTGTGGTTCACGTCGTTGGTTTAGAAGAGAACCTGTTCCCAAGTTTTATGAGTTCTTCCACAAGAGAAGAGTTGGAAGAGGAAAGAAGACTGTTTTATGTGGCTTTAACAAGAGCAGAAAAAGAGGCTTATTTGACTTACGCTGTTTCCCGTTTTCAATGGGGTAAAATTACCGATGCCGAACCTTCCAGATTTTTAAGTGAAGTTGATGAGAAATACCTGGAATTTATAAATCCAGCGACAGAGAGCAGGTTCGTAAATCATTCTGGATTAAAGTCTAATATTTTTGATGATGCAGATTCTGAACCCAGATTTTTTAAAAAGAAAGAGGCGAAAAAAACCATCGAAAGAAAAGAACCGCTTCCAATTCCCCAAAATTTAAAACCTGTTGCTACCGCAAGAATCATTAATCCAAGTGGAAATTCTTCTCAGGACATTGAAGTTGGCGACAGAGTCCGCCACGACCGTTTTGGAGTGGGTGATGTGATCTTCTTGGATGGTACCGATCCGCAGAACATCAAAGCAAAAGTAAAATTTCAGCATGAAGGTGAAAAGAATTTGATTTTGAAATTCGCGAAGTTGACGAAGATATAGTTTGTAACGGATTTGTATATGGTTAATAGCGTGTAGATTAGGGAAGGTTTTAAGCTCTGGTTTCCAGATCGTAAGAATTTCAGTTGGCGATTTCGGAGCATAAAAGATAAAAAAAAATTCTGCCACTCAACTTTGGAGAAATGTTTTATAAGTACTTTCCCGCCACATTGGCAAACAGATGTTAGCGGTTCGTTTTATTTAATGTCCATTCGCTTTTCAAAATTGAGTACAATATTATGTCTAAAAAACTTTCATTGACAAATTCTGCTTGCCTCATAATTCCTTCTTTTGTAAAATTGAATCTTTGGGGAATTGCTTGGCTTCTATTATTTTCGGATGCACATTTTATCTCAATTCTATTTAGTCCTAACTCATTAAATCCATAGTCGATAAGTTTTTTGCAGCATTTGGATATTATTCCCTGTCCTTCTGCGTCTTTGATCAACCAATATCCAATAGCACCATTTTTATTTTGAAGATTTAAATGATGTAAACCAATTCTACCGACCAATTTTTCATTTAATATGATAACAAAACTCACTTCTTTCTCTTGTTTGTAAAGAGATTCGCAACTTTTAACATAATTTTCAAAATCATCTACCGACTGCATATTTTCTATCCACGGTAAAAATACAGAAAGATGTTCCCGATTGTCATTCACCGCATCGTACAAAAATTGGGCGTGTTTTTTTGCTGTTAGTTCAAGTCTAACATTCTCTTCAATATTTATCTTCATTTAGTTTTGTTTTCAGGGTTTCTACCGTCGTGCGCATTTGTACTGTTTCGTTTTCCGTTGTATCGAAGTTACAATAGGAAAGTGGAATTGTGTAAGTCTTTTGATGATTAAAGATTGTTGGGGAGCGATAATCTTTGACTCGTTTGTAAGTCTCAAAAAATGATACAAAGTCAAAACGCATCATCCTTTATTGTTTAAACTCAATTTAAATTTCGTGAACTTCGAAATCATATTTACGTCATTTCACCAGTTCCTCAAACAACCTGTCAAAGGTTCCATTCAAATCCTGTGTTTTTCCAGGGTGTGGACGCGACGTTTGGATCACTGAGCTGCGGACAGCTGTTAACCAACGGAATCTTTCTGGAATCTCCAATAAGGCAATTGGCCCGCCTTCTTGATCTCCTTTTGCAACATGTTTGAAATTTTCAAGGTTTTTCACGATATCGCCATAATCAAGTTTTGATTTCATCGACTGAAATTTCTCTGTACAAAGGTGAAATTCAAAACGGATGTACTTTTCTCTTTTTGAAAATAGAATTAATCCTATATTGAAAAATTCTTCTCTTTCAACTTTTGGTACCAATCGTATTACCGCGTATTCGTAAATTTTAACCTCTTGCATGATGCGCTTCTTTTACAAAATTAACAGAATGATCACGGCGTGTTTTCAAAAAATTGAAATATACTTTTTTTATCTCGTCTGGGGAGTCATCTGTATCATTCCAATCCAACCATTCCAGCGGAATTAGATCGACGATATTTCGTAAAACTTCGTCTGTTAGAACCGTTTTCGCAAATTGATCTGCTTCATCGAGCATTGTGGCTTGCGAAAGGAGGACATGATCTTTAATATACAAAAACGGACTTAAAGCATGCTTGTCAAAATTCATCCAAGAATGATGGAAGTAGAAAGAAGCACCATTATCGATTACCCATAATTCTTGATGCCACATCAAAAGATTGGTATTTTTAAAAGTACGGTCGATATTGGTGATATAACCGTCTAACCAAACAATTTTGGAAGCCAAAAGAGGATCAACTTTAACCGAAGGGTCATATGCTATTGCGCCGGATAAAAAGTGAAGCCCTAAATTTAAACCTTCAGAAAATTTGAGTAAATCCTGTATTTCTTCGTCCGCTTCTGTTCGCCCAAAATCGACATCAAGATTAGCGAACACTAACTCCGGAATTGGAAGTCCTAAAACTTCCGCGATCTTACCACCCAGAAGTTCCGATATCAACATCTTTACTCCATGACCAGCACCACGGAATTTCAAAACGTATTTAAATTCGTCATCAGCTTCTGCAAGTGCTGGCAAAGAGCCACCTTCTCGCAAAGGTAAAATATACCGCATTACAGTTACTGTTCGTAGAGACAGATCTTTACTCATGAAGCAAAAATACGAAAAAAGGTTTGAGTTATAAGTTGAGGGCTGAAAGGTTTTAGAGTAAAATTTGAGAGGGCAAAAATTAGGAATTATTCAACTTTAATTGTAAATTATTTACTATAATTTGTGAGCAATCGACATGATATCAGTCATTGTGATAGGGTTTGCCTTGTAGGATCTGATCTGCGCGGTAAATTTGTTCCACAAAGAAAAGGCGAATCATTTGATGGGTAAAAGTCATTTTAGATAAAGAGATTTTCTCATTAGCTCTTTCATACATTTCATCTGAAAAACCGTAAGCTCCGCCCACCACAAAAGAGACTTTTTTAATGGACGCATTCATCCAACCATCGATTTTGTTTGCAAATTCTCTGCTGGTAAATTGTTTCCCTTTCTCATCTAGAATTACAACCATATCTGTGTTATCGATATAATGTAAAAAAGATTTTCCTTCCTCTTTTTTTAGTAAATCAGGAGTAAGGTTTTTTGCATTTTTTACATCGGGGATTTCGATCATCTCGAAATTCCAATATTTCGGAAGTCTACCGCGGTAATAATTGATCAAAGTATTGATTTCAGGATCGGCAGTTTTGCCCATGCAGAGTAAATTGATTCTCATTTCTTATCTTTGTTTTGCAAATATAAATTAATGGGCATTAAAACTCCTCGATTCATCATTAAAATTAGAGATTTTCTGGATCAGATTCATATCCCTTTTTTAGGAATTTCTCTATTGAAAATGTTTGAAATATATGGTCAGGGTGTGTTTAAAATGCAAATCGGAAGAATTGCCGCAAGTATTTCCTGGAGTTTCTTTTTAAGTCTCTTTCCTTTTATTTTATTCCTTCTGTCACTTCTGCCTTATCTGCCTCATTATGATAAACTGCAGTTTTATATTTTTGAAATTTTACTGCATAATATCTTACCATCTCGCATGCAGAGCGATGTCACGGATTACATCCAAAATTTCATTATTCCAAATATTAAAAATATCAGTAATCTTACCATCGTTTTTGCCATGGTATTCGCTGTCAATGGAACGCACTCTTTGATTAATGGGTTTAATATTAATACGAATTTGCGAAGAGGGGTTATAAAAGAATTTTTAGTCGCCTTCGTGATTACAATCGCTTTTATTGTTTTGATAATTGCCTCTTTATTAGGTGTTTATTATAGCGAAGTCGTTTTGAAATTGTTCACACCCGAAATTAATATTTCCTGGCTGGTGGATAATATGTCTAAGATTATTGGATTCATTTCATTCCCAATTTTCTACTTTATATTATTAGCCTTATTCTATTGGGTTGGTTGTTTGAAGATAACAACCTTTAAACAAGCGGTTCCGGGTGCGATTTTGACCACTATTTTATTTATGCTTCTTACCTACTTTTTTGCAATATATGTTAGAAATTTCGCTCGGTATAATGTCTTATATGGCTCCATTGGTACCATTATTTTAGTAATGGTTTGGGTTAACATCAATATTATCTTGATTCTCCTCGGAAACGAATTAAATATAGCCATTAAAAAGGTTCGAGTAGAAAAAATGATCGCCGACGAAATGACGTCTAACAAATTACTTTTTAAAATGGATGCCGATTCTGATTCTCCAGAGATTGAAGAACATCATCATATTAAAATGTAATCGATTGAGGAGGAAATATTTCTTAGTCTTCTAAACGCTCTCTTTTTTTGCCCACGTATTTTAGCAAAGAGAATCCCGCAAATCCTGATATTACTGAGGCAACAAGAACTGCAAATTTGGCTTCATCCTGAATTTCCACGTTGCCTTTAAAAGAGAGCAACGCGATAAAAATGGACATGGTAAATCCAATTCCGGCCAATAATCCAGCACCTAACATTTGCGACCAACTACTTTTATCCGGTAAACTGCTGATTTTTAATTTAATGAAAATGTAGGAGAAGAGGTTTATCCCAATTACTTTTCCTGCTACTAACCCAAAGATAATCCCGTACCCAAAATTGCTGAAAAGTTCATCTACCATACCTTCCCTAAACATGATATTGGTATTTGCCAAAGCGAAAATGGGCATAATAAGAAAATTCACAGGAAGGTGTAATTTCTGTTCCATTTTTTCTAAAGGTGAAATTTCTGTGGTCGAAATATTGGTAGGTATGGTGAAAGCTAATAAAACGCCAGCAATTGTTGCGTGAATCCCGGAATGGTGCATGAAATACCACATAAATAGCCCTGGAATAATATAATAAATATGCTTTTTAACTTTAAAAGTATTTAATAAGACTAAGATTATAACCATAGCCGCACTTAACCCTATATACATCCAATGAATTTGATCGGTATAAAAAATAGCAATAACTAAGATTGCGCCCAAATCATCAACGATAGCCAATGCAGCCAAAAATATTTTCAGTGAAAGTGGCGCCCGTTTTCCGAGCATAGAAATGATAGCCAAAGAAAAAGCGATGTCAGTCGCCATTGGAATTGCCCATCCGCCTGCATATTCGGTCCCTTTGTTAAAGAAATAATAAATTAAACCCGGGACAAGCATTCCGCCTACCGCAGCGATAATTGGTAAAGAGGCCGACTTAAATGTTGAGAGTTCTCCTTCCACGATTTCCCGCTTAATTTCAAGGCCTACAAGCAAGAAGAAAATGGCCATCAAGCCATCATTAATCCAAATGCTTATCGGATAATTTAAATGAAAGAGACTAGGTCCAATTTGGGTGTCTAACAGCTGCTGAAATTCTACTCCTGCGGAAGAATTTGCAATAAACAGCGAGATGAGAACACAAACGATTAAAATAATTCCTGAAGACTGTGAGCTATGAAGAAACTTTTTAAAGTAGTCGGTAATGAGCATAAAGTTAATTTAATATTTAGAGTCGTTTCACACGAGAGACCCCATTAATGTTTTTTAATTGTTTAAAGGTTTCGTCCAGTTGAACACGATTTCGTACCTCCAAATTAATATTTCCTAAGAAAATACCATTATTGGATTCCATAGACATACTTTTCATATCCATATTCATATTGTTACTGATCACGGTGGTGATGTCGTTAATCATACCCATACGATCCAGACCTTCAATTTCGATTTTGATTCTATTTTTGAACTTTTCTTCATTCACCCATTTTGCAGGCAGCACTCGGTAGTCATACTGTGCCCGTAGATTAATAGCATTTGGGCAGTTGTCATTATGAACCTTAATGCCGTCTGAAATGGTGATGAAACCAAAAATTCTGTCTCCAGGAATTACAGTGCAGCATTTTGCGTAAGAATAGTTCATTTTTTCTTCTTCTTTACCAAAAACAATCATGTCTAGATTTGTTTCCGGTACTTCTGTGAAAACCTGATTTTTCGTTGGCGATTTTCGGAAACGCTGCATGATATTACTTAAAATACCTTTTCCTTCTGTATATTTTTTTACATCACTTGTATCGAGACTGCCACTTTGAAACTTTAGAAATAATTCTTGTGAAGTCTTTAAACCAAAAAACTTCTGCATTTTATTAATTTCCTCATCGTTAAAATTAATCTTGGCGTGACGCATCTTCCGCTGAAGAATTTCCTTTCCTTCTTCTGATAAATTGTTTTTCTCAGAGTTTAGAATTGCTTTAATTTTAGACTTAGCTTTCGAGGTAACCACGAAATCTAACCAGTCCGATTTAGGTTTTTGATTTTGAGAAGATAGAATATCAACCTGATCACCATTTTGCAAAACATAAGAAATAGGAACTAGTTTTCCGTTCACTTTTGCCCCTAAACATTTTGTGCCTAAATCTGAGTGTACGGAAAATGCAAAATCTAAAGCAGTAGAACCAATCGGTAAAATTTTGATTTCTCCTTTCGGTGTAAAAACAAATACTTCTTTAGAATAAAGATTTAATTTAATGTCATCTAAAAGTTCAGTAGTTGTTAAGGATTGTTGATTTTCAAGAACCTCCCGGATTTCGGTAACCCACTGTTCGAACTTTTTCTCGTCCGTATTTTGGCGGAAACCTTCTTTGTATTTGTAATGAGCAGCAACTCCTTTTTCGGCAATGTCATCCATTCGTTCAGAACGAATTTGGACTTCAATCCATTTCTTATCAGGACCTAAAATAGTAAGATGTAAACTTTCGTATCCTGTAGACCGCGGTTGAGAAATCCAGTCGCGCATCCTTTGCGGATTACTGTGATAGAGATCGGTGACAATGGAGTAGATTTTCCATGCTAGAAATTTCTCGTTTTTCGCATCGGATTTATAAATAATTCTGATCGCATAATTATCGAAAACTTCATCAAATGAAACGTTTTGTTTCAGCATTTTACGATAAATCGACGAAATTGCTTTGGCTCTTCCTTTTATCGAAACATTTAGGTTTTCATCCTCGAGTTGTTCAGTAACTTCTTTCTTAAATTCTTCAATATACTTTTCACGACTTTCCTTCGCCGATTTTAATTTTTCTGAAATATCTAAATAGACTTCAGAATTATTAAACTTTAGAGAAAGATCTTCCAGCTCAGATTTGATATTGTAAAGGCCAAGTCGGTGGGCAAGAGGTGCATAAATATATACTGTTTCGGAAGCAATCTTTTTTTGCTTATCGGGTGCCATGCTGTCCAGCGTACGCATGTTGTGAAGCCGGTCTGCAATTTTTATAAGAATAACGCGGAAATCTTCAGATAGGGTCAGTAATAATTTACGGTAGTTTTCGGATTGAATCGAAATGTTCTGATGATTCATTACCGAGATTTTGGTAAGACCATTAACAATATCAGCAATTTTCTTTCCGAATATTTTGAGAAGGTCTTCGTAGGTGTAATCGGAATCCTCAATTACGTCGTGCAAAAGTGCACATGCAATAGAGGTGGTACCAAGACCAATTTCGTTAGCGACAATCTTTGCAACTTCGATTGGGTGATAAATATACGGTTCGCCAGTTTTTCTACGCTGATCTTTATGCGCATCTATGGCAATATCAAAAGCCTTTCGAATGAGTTTGTTATTTTCCTCATCCAAATTACGGTAGGTATTTGTGATAAGATCCTTATACCTAGCGAGAATTTCTTTATTTTCCTGTTCTAAATCGTAAACCATTTATTGAAGCCAATTATAGCACGAAAATAAGAAAAAAACGACGAATAGTCAGGTAAAAGCTAAAATAAAAAAATGCTTCTCATCGCTTTCTAAAAAAAGACCTTCTTAGCGCTTATGATTTTCCAAAAAGAACTTCAGAATTCATACCAATGGATTGGTCACGATAATTAACTTCTGGAGCGTTATAAATTTCTGACTTTGCCCGTAATGAAACAATTCTCTTAAGGTATTGTAAAGATTGCGCGTCTCGAAATTTTATGTTTTCAATATAATTTTGATGAATGCAATTGTTTTTCGCAAACAATGCTTTCACCTTATCAACTTGTTCAGGGGTTTTCACCTTTACGCTTACGACCAAACTCTCATCTTCAAGTTTCGTTTTGTCTTTAAAAAAATATTGCCAGATGGAAGTTTTCACTTCTTTGCTAATATTTTCGGCATGCAGGTAAATAATATAATCTGCGTCTTGAAAACCTGAATTTTCTAAGTCGGCAGCAATAGCTTTCGCTTGGCTTTGGCTTTTAAAAAGACCAGTGATAATTGATGACATGGCTTCAAATTTTAAAATTATTACACAAAGTTTACGATTATTTTATGATATATGCAAGTTTATTGGTGTTTTAATTGATTTTTCGATAATGGAATATATTCTTTTGTAACAGCTTTTTATTTGTGAAAAATTATATTTCTTTATATTTGAAAATAAAAATTCTTTATGAAAAAGCTGGTTCCGATCTTTCTGCTGATTTCTCAATTCTATCTTACCCAAAATGTAGCGCAGAACTTAGATGCTGCAACCAAGAAATTATTAAGTTCATCTTCTGCTTATGCAGCAAACTTATCTATGTATGTTTCAGATGAAGATGGAAATTTTGTTTATGAATCCAACGGAAATAATGGTCTCTCAACTGCATCAACACAAAAAATATTCACTGCGGCAGCTGCTTTAGAGACTCTAGGAAAGGATTTTCAGTATGTCACAACGGCTAATTATTCGGGAACCATTTCAGCCGGTAATTTAAATGGTGATCTTTTTATTTATTCTACCGGAGATCCTACGTTGGGAAGCTGGCGGTACAGCGGTTATAAACCAGAAGATTTTAAACAGAAATTAATTGCTGCTTTAAAAGAAAACAATATTGCCAAAATTTCAGGAGATCTTATTATCGATGATTCTTATTTTGATTTTCAAACCGTTCCTGGTGGATGGCCTTGGAATGACATGGGAAACTATTACGGTGCCGGAGTTTGGAGTGTAAACTGGAGGGAAAATCAATTCGATATTCAGATGACTGGCGGAAGTATTAAGGGATTTAATGTGAATTTACCGAAAGTTAAATGGGTCAATGACATCAAAACTGGTGGGAATTCTGATCAAAGCTTAATCTATACAGCACCACATTCGGATGTTGCTTATATCAATGGGGTTTTACCTAACAAAACAATAACTGTTTCTGGATCTACTCCAAATCCGCCTTTAACTTTAGGAGATGAAATCACCACTTGGTTAAAAGAAGCTGGAATAGCATTTAATGGAAAAATATCTTCCACATCTCAGCAAAAAATTGATGGAGAGAAAGAAAATTTTGCACCGAAGAATAATCAGATTTTAGAATATAAATCACCGACTTTGGATAAAATTATCTTTTGGTTTATGCGTAAAAGCATCAATATGTATGGTGAAACTTTAATTAAAACTTTGGGAAAGGAAAAGAAAAATAGAGGAAGTTTTGAGGCGGGTATTTCTTATTTAAAAGATTTTTGGACCAAAAGAGGAATCAATCCTGCGATGATCAACTTTGCAGATGGGAGTGGTTTGTCTCCGCAGAATTATGTTGCTGCACGTGCAGAAGTGCAGTCGCTTCTCTGGAGCAAAAAACAACCGTGGTTTAATGAGTTTTATGACGGTTTCCCGACCCAAGGAAATGGGATGAAACTGAAAAGTGGCACTATGAAGGATACTAAATCATATGCAGGTTATCACACATCCAAAAGCGGAAAGAAATATGTTGTTGCTATCATCATAAATAATTATCAGGGTGGGAACGTAAGTAACGCTTTGTATGAAGTGCTAAACACTCTTAAATAATTTGAAGAAATACTAAATGAGAAAAACATTTTCTTTATCGAGTCTGAACAATTGGTTTGTTTTTATACTGCTCACACTCATTGTTCTATCATTGACACTGGCTTCCAATTATTTAGTAAAAAAACTACGCCAAAAGGAAATAGAAAGGATGCATGTGTTTACCACTGCCATGCAGATTCTACAGGAAAATGTCCAGTTAGATGATAATATTCAAAATTTGTTGCTTGCTGTTTTAGAAGAAAATAATCAAATTCCTGTCATCGTTACCGATGAGTCAAGAATACCGTACAAAGACAATACGCGTAATTTACCCGAAGAGATTATTAATAATCCCATGAAACTCAAGTCGCAATTAAGATCGATGGAAAGCTCTTATAAACCAATAAAAATTAAAATTTCTGATACCCAGGAACAGTTGGTGTTCTATGACAATTCAAATTTTCTAAATAATTTGAGATACTATCCTTATGGCCTGGCTTTTCTTATCGGAACTTATTTGCTTTTTTCGTTTTGGTTCTTGCGAACGATTAAAAAGACGGACGAAGGTTATGTCTGGGCCGGATTGGCAAAAGAAACGGCCCATCAAATCGGGACACCTTTGTCATCTATGATTGGCTGGATTGAAATTATGAGGATGGAAAATCCCAATTCTGAAGGGGTAAAAGAAATTGAAAATGATATTAACCGTCTTAAAACCATTTCCGAGCGATTTTCTAAAATAGGTTCTGTCCCTGAACTCAAAGATTTAAATATTAATGAGACTATTCAGCAGAATTACGACTATTTAAAATCCCGCATTTCAAGAAAAGTACAGTTGATGTTGGTACTTCCAAAAGAACAAATACTCATCCCTCACAATAGGATTTTATTGAGTTGGGTAATCGAAAATATTGTGAAAAATGCGGTTGACGCAATGAAAGGCGAAGGTAGGCTCGAAGTCAATCTGTATGAAAAGAATAAACATATCATCATTGATATTATTGATTCTGGGTCGGGAATGACACGGTCTCAGATAAGAAATGCTTTCAAAGCAGGCTTTTCCACCAAAAAAAGAGGCTGGGGCTTAGGGTTGTCTTTAGCGAAGAGAGTGATCAAAGAATATCATAATGGCGATATTAAAATTGCGGCTTCGGAGTTAGGAACTGGCACTACTTTCAGGATCATGATGAAAAATTCTTAAGTGGATTTAGGGTTAAAAAACGGTATTTACAGATTTGCGTTTCAGTATTTTGTATTTAAATTGTGCATTAAATAAAAACTATAGATATGAAAAGAATAATACAATTATTTGTACTATTGACCATGTTTTCTGTGAATGCACAAATTTTTGATATACTGAAAGATAAGGTGTTGGATAAAGCAGGTTCATTAGTCGGACGAAAACTAATTGGCAGTATAACTTCAGAAGCGATTACCACTAATTTCAAAGATTGTAACAAAGCGGATGTGAAGAATCCATCATTCGCAGAGAATGAGAAATATATTAATCTTTGCAACAATAGTTTTTCACAAAGAGAAGGGTATGTACTTCGACCGGGCTACTATACAATCAATTTGAAAAGTTTTTGTCTAAAAGCAGGTACGTATGCACCAAGTTCTGGAGATGGTTATTTATATGCGCCGCTAAAAGGGCCCAAAAAAGAAGTCATCAGTTCCTTGGTCAAGAACTGGTATCTGCATCAAGATATTCCACAAGAACAAGTACAGTCTTTGATTTGGGGCGTGATTGCGAAATCAAGCTTCAAAAATATGAGTTCTGATTTGCAGATAGTAGCCGCGAGATTATTATCAAAAAAAGAATTCCTGCAATTATCAAAAATGGGTTTAGATTTTATTCCTGATAGCATGATGTCGAAAGCGAAAAGCAGTTTGCCAAAACCGGTTCAAGTAGCCTTGGATGCAGAAAATAAAATTAGAAATTATTTCAGTTCTTCTTCTTCAAGTTATGCCGATCTGGAGCGCTTAGCTATGTTAGGAGGGATTAATCCAGAAAAATCAGAAATCGCTTACGGAACGTGGGGTCTACATCCCAAAGGTTATTGGGTTTCCTATCAACCACATGGTTATCGGGAAATGACTGTTAAAATTTATGTTCCAGCTACCTTATCGACTGTTAATTTCATTCCCTCGGATGATGTTGCAGTACCTGCGAATACATCAAGTCAAAGACTAATGGTTTCGGATGTCTTAAACTGTCAGTAAAATATAATCATAATAGAAATGCCACTTTCGGAAGAGAGTGGCATTTTTTATAAATTGTTTAGTAAACTATTTTTGATTTTGATAACTGATGAAATAGTTTTCATTAAATTGAACTGGATCAGCAGAAGTTAACTTTAAAGTCTGCCATTCTTTGGTAGGGTTTATTTCAATACTATCGTTGATTCTTACAGGTAATTTCAGATTTGATACGATATGAGTATATCGAAATTTCAATTCATTTCCACTTTGTGTATATTCTAAAGTCGGAATATTCGTAGTTCTTAAATACTGATCAAATACGGTGTGAAAATTGATACCTGAATTTTTAGAAATGTAATCTTCAACTTGTTTTGAAGTAACAGTTTGATGATAGAAGTCTTTGTTTAAACCCCGCAATATTTGTCTGAATTTTTCATCATTATTAATGACTTGGCGAATGGTGTGAATCATATTCGAGCCTTTATAATACATGTCGCCACTTCCTGATTTCGCTATTCCGTACGGACCGATAATTGGTTCATCATTTTTGATGTTTCTGCGAATCCCTACCACATATTTCTCGGCCGAGGCTTTATCCATATAATTTTCCACAAATAACGTTTCCGAATAATTGGTAAAACCTTCATGAATCCACATATCTGCTTTGTCTTTTGCGGTGATGTTGTTCGCAAACCATTCATGTCCGCTTTCATGAACAATAATAAAATCCCAGTTTAAACCAACTCCACTTCCAGATAAATCACGTCCTAAATAACCATTTTCATAATTATTTCCATAGCCAACACCACTCTGATGTTCCATGCCAAGATAGGGAGTTTCGATCAGTTTATAGGAATCTTCATAGAAAGGATAGCGTCCAAACCAATATTCAAATGCTTTCATCATTGGCTTAACTTGCTGAAATTGTTTTTTGGCTTTCTCTAGATTGTAATCTAAAACCCAATAATCCAAATCGAGTGGTCCTTTTTCACCGGCATAAGTTTCTTTGAAATTTAGATATTTTCCAACATTAGGAACAATAGAGTAGAGGTTAATAGGATTCTTAACCTCCCAGGTATAAATGTTTTTATCTTTTTCTGTCATGTGAGCGATCAATCTTCCATTACCCACACCAACCAAATCTTTTGGCGTGATAATTTTCATAATCATGCCATTGTCGGGTTCATCACTCCAGATATCTTTCGACGGTAACCATACAGAAGCACCGATTCCTTCTTGTGCAACCGACATCCATGGGTTTCCATGAGCATCTTTTTTAAAGACCCAACCACCATCCCAAGGTGCATTTTTAGCAATAATAGGATTTCCAAAAAACTGAATAGTGAATGAATGGATTTCCCCTTTTTTATAATCTTTTTTAGTTTCTATAAAAATAAAATCACCTTCTCGTTTTGAGGAACAAAGCTTTACATCAGAATCAATAATTTTATAATTCATCGGTTGCTGTAAATCAATTTGAAAAACTGGATTCATTATATCCTTAATAATTTCAAAGGTAATTTTGTTGGTACCTGAAACAGATTGATCAGCAAATTTTGGTTCAACTGATATTTCATATTTTCTAACGTCCCAAAAATCTCTAAATCTAGTATTTGAACCTTTGAGTGTATCCTGTTTTTTAAACTGTTGTCCAGAAAAAAGACCAGAAATTAAAAATAAAAGTAATATTGATTTTTTCATTTTCATTGATTAAGAGTAGCAAATATAATTAATATTTGAGTTGGTTAATTTATGATCGGAAAAACTTTACTGCAGTATTATTAAAATTCAGTATTTTTGAAAAAATTTACTAAATGAAACTTCAAATTATAGGTGTACTTTTCTGTTGTGTTTTCCTTGTGTCATGTAATAATGATAAAGAAATTCTGAATAATCTAAATGATTATAATCTTTCTATGGAAAGCAAAGGTTATCATTTCGGTGATGCAGTAGAAATTCCAAAGGAAGTGACAGATAATGCGGAAAGTATTTCCATAAGTTTTGGTGATAAAGAAACATCCAAATTGGTAATTGATCCAAAATATTTTACACTAGGAGACAACGCAGTAACTTTTAATATCAAAAAGAAAGGAGGCGAAGTTCTAACTCAGGATGCAACCATTAATGTCTTCGCAAAAAATCCTGAAGCTGTACTCCATTATGAAGTGGTAAAAGAATATCCTCACGATCCTAAGAATTTTACTCAGGGATTTGAGTTAGAAGGGAATATTGTTTATGAATCTGATGGGCAATTAGGGGAGTCAAGAATTTTGAAATATACGTTAGGAACTACAAATGCGATTGCTGAAACGCGCCAGGCAGAAGATATTTTCTCTGAAGGTTGTACGATTGTGGGTGATAAAATTTTTCAGTTAACGTGGCGGAATAAAAAGATATTTGTTTACGATAAAAACTCTTTAAAATTATTAAACGAATTTCCTAACCCGAATGTGATGGGCGAAGGTTGGGGTTTAGCGTATGACGGTAAAAACTTTATTGCGTCCGATGGTACAAAAAATCTTTATTTTCTAAATTCTACCGATCCTTCTAAAATGGTTCGTTATATTGCGGTTGCAGGAAATTCTGAAGCTTATGACCAATTGAATGAACTGGAATATCACCAGGGTTTCATCTATGCAAATGTTTGGCAGAAACCTGTAGTTCTAAAAATAAATCCAGCTAATGGAGAAGTAGTCGGCAAATTTGATTTTACGGATATTGCCAAAGAAAATACGAAAGATGTTACAAATGATGTATTAAACGGGATCGCTTTTAAAGGTGATAATATGTTAATTACAGGCAAATTATGGTCTAAGATTTATGAAGTGTCTATAAAATAAATAAATGCTGAAAGTTTGTAAAATAGTCTTTTTGTTTTTATTTTGCACCCATTCTGCGCAGAGAATACTGCCATTTGATACCTTAAAATTAGCAGAAACTAAAGAGATATTGGTAGACGATTACGGTAATGTTTATTTATATAAAAATAAGGATTTCAGTTTTACAAAATATGATTCCTTAGGCCAGCAAAAGGCCAGGTTAAAGCTTACTTTGCCATTTAAGATCCAGTCTGTTCAAAATCCTTTGAATATTTCGTCGTTTTCAGAAAATGCACAGGAACTTCGTTTTTTTGATAGAAATTTAAATGAAATTCAGACAGTCGATTTGCGGCAAAATTTTGGTTTCATTAAGTTGGCTTTTGTAGAAGATCTACAGCAGGCCTGGCTGGTAGATGAAAGCTCAAAACGAATTGTCCAGTATAACTTTAGAGATAATCGACAGGTAGGATCTTATCCCTTTTTTGAAGATCTAACCAATGTGGTTGATTTTTTAGTTTTCAATCAAAAGTTTTACTTTTTGTATCCCAAACAGTTAAAGGTTTTTGATATGAAAGGGAATACTTTAGATTCATATGAAGTTACGAAACCCCGAAAGTTACGTCGTGAAAATAATAGAATTTTAGTGATCAATAGGTGTTCTGTTCAAATGATCAATGGTTCATTATTAACAGACTTATTCCGGACTGAAAATATTCAGTTTGTGGATAAAAACTCATCGTCTTATTTTGTTATCAAAGACAACAACCTTTATCTTTACCGCCCAAAAGAAAAAGATGATAAAGGCCTTGATTGAGTTGGTTTTTACAGAAATTTTTATTGGAAAGGTTTTTTTTATTAATACATCAAATTATAACTTAGGAAATAATGCATATCGCTGTTACAGGAAATATTGGAGCTGGGAAAACCACATTAACCACAATGCTGTCAAAGCATTATGGTTGGGAGGCTCAATTTGAAGATGTAGATCATAATCCTTACCTGGAGGATTTCTATGCAGATATGAGTCAATGGAGTTTTGCCCTTCAAATTTATTTTTTAGGAAGTAGGTTTCGACAGGTCAAAGAAATTCGTGAAAGTGGCAAAAATATTATTCAGGATCGAACCATCTACGAAGATGCACATATATTCGCTGAGAACCTGAATGACATGAATTTACTTAGTGATCGTGATTTTCAGAATTACTCGTCCGTTTTTAATTTAATGAAGAGTTTTGTTTCGGCACCGGATTTGCTAATTTACTTAAAATCAGATGTACCCAATTTGGTGAAGAAAATATATAAAAGAGGGCGTGAATACGAAGCTTCTATAAGCATAGAATATCTTTCTAAATTGAATCAGAAATATGAAAAATGGATCTCCGAATACAACGAAGGCAACCTGTTAATCATTGAAGTTGATGATTTGGATTTCGTCGAAAGACCTGAAGATTTTGGTCTTATTCTGGAAAGAATTGAAACTGAACTTCACGGACTATTCTAGTGCTAAAAGTTCATCTGCTGGCTTTTTATTTAATTTAACATTTCTAAATCTACTACAATGGTTAAAATCCTATATAATAACTCCTGTTCTAAAAGTCGAGGAATTTTAGAATACTTAGATGAAAACGGCGTTCCATTTGAGATCATTGATTTTATAAAGAATCCGTTAAGTGAACTTGAAATACGTACGGTGCTGAAGAAATTACGAATGGCAGCGAAAGATCTGATTCGTAAAAATGAAAAAATATTTAAAGAAAATTACTTAGATAAAGAATTAAGCGAAGATGAATGGGTGAAGGTTCTTGTAGAAAACCCATCGCTTATTCAACGTCCAATTTTGATAAAAGATGGGGTTGCAATGATTGGAAGACCAGTTGAGGTTGCGAAATTCTTTATAGTAAATTAATTAAATCAAGCTTTTAAAAGCATTATTTAAATTCGAATACTTTAAATCAAATCCCAGAGATTTGATTTTTTTATTGTCCGCTCTGGTGCCCTCCAATATAATGGTGCTCATTTCACCTAGTACTGATTTCATTACAAACCTGGGAACGTTGATCGGTAAAAATAATTTGTTTGAAGATGCAGCAAGTTTTTTCATAAAACTTTCATTAGTAACCAAATCATCGCTAACTGCGTTAAAACCTCCACTTACTCTTGAATTTTCAACTGCGAACACGTACATGTTTACTAAATCATCAACATGAATCCAATTCATCCACTGGTCTCCTGATCCAATAGCTGAGCCCACATTAAAGTCAACGATTTTTTTGAGGAGAGGAAAAGCACCGCCAGATTTTGCCAGAACCATAGACGTTCGTAAACAAACCACACGATCAGCTATTGATGAAAAGAGGTAAGCAGATTTCTCCCATTTTTCACAAAGATTTGCCAAAAAATCATGCTGGACAATGGGTGAGTTCTCCTTCAAAATCTGATCGGAGGTAAACGTTCCATAATAGTTAATACCGGAAGCAGAAATAAATGAATCTAATCGAATGCCGAGTTTAACACAATAATCTTGGATAAGTTCAGCTGCGTCAACTCTGCTGGAGTACATTTCTTTTTTATAACTTTCGGTCCAGCGCTCACTGATTGTTGCTCCCGCCAGATGTATGATACAGTTTAAATCATTAAATGCTTTTTCATCAATGTATTTTTCGGAAATGTTCCATTTTAATTCATTCGAATTTTGAGAGGGATTTCTGGTTAGGATTCTGACGATATGTCCAATTTCTGTAAGTTTCTTCACTAGAGATTTACCTACGAGTCCAGTGCCTCCAGTTATTAAAATATTCATTTTAACTACATTACAACATCATTACTCCTTCTATCAAAGCAACTTGCTTGTATATTTTAACTACTTGTTCAGCATCTAAAACGAAAGCATTGATACTTAGGGAAGTATATTTTCCATTTTTACTATCTCTAGTACTCATCGTAAATTTTATATCGTCGAAAACGCGATAGATTTCTGTAAGTTTCGACTCATCACTGGTTATGATAAATTTGAAGAGATAATCTTCTGGGAAATTATGATGAGCTGTTAATTTTTCTTTCAAAGAATTATAAAAATCTTCCGGATTTTTACTTTGCTCAGGAGCTGTTTGATCTGCCATTTCTTGTAAGTTTAAATGAAAAGAATTCCGTTGGCCGGAATTCAAATATAATGAAAATATCTTTTTATTGCTGAGCTTTAATGGAGTTCAGAATAGTAGTTGAGTTTTGCTGTTCGTGGCTTTCAATGATATTAAATAATCCATTAACCATTTGCTGCGCTGCAAAATTACTTAAACCGCTTGTTAACATGTTGGATGAATTTTGTCCACCTAAAATACTTCCTAATAAATTAGTGCCGGATAATGCGGTATTTAATGATTGCACGAGTCCGAATTCATTTAGTTTTGCATCAACTTTAGGAGCAATCGCTGCCATCAGTTGGGATGAAGTTCTCTCCCGTAAAATTTGTGTCGCCACACCAGTTCCACCTTGAGCAATTCGACCTGCATCTTCTGCTGTTAATGAATTTACAGCGTTAATTAAAATAGGACGCGAAGTGTTTACTGTAAACGCTGCAGCTTCAGCGATATATTCCTTTTCTTTTTGTACCAAATTACTTAACCCTACTTTTTGAAGAGTGTTATTGAGATCACGAAGTTGTTGTGGTAGTGCAGCTTCGATGAGTTGGTTCCCCATAAAGCTGTCTTTGTTACTGAAAATGTTTAAACCTTTGGTAATTCCTCCAAGTAGAATTTGTTTTAAAACTGCTAACCCTACTGTTGAGGTCGCCAATGCAACACAAGACTGTGCAGTTGTCCCTACTGTAGCTATTGCCATCGTAGCAACTAATATTGTATTTTTAGTCATCTTATAATTTTGTTAAAGTTAAGGAATAAAGCTTTTCAAATAGTAAGCCAAAAAATTATCCTGATTTTGTCCCTGCTTAATTGGTATAATTCGAGGTAATATAAGAAGATAATAGATAATATCTATTCAGTATAGAACGTAAATTTTTAGAAAAAAAGAAGTTTCTGTTTTTCATTATGAAAGATGATAATTTTTACCTAAAATGTAATAAAAAAGTGGAGAAGATTCGAAATCAATACCTATATCGTATACTATTTTGATCTTATTAAACAGCATTAATTTGACCACAAATAATTGGAGATAAATATAGGGTTAAAAAGAGTTTTTCAATCTAAACTTGTTTTTTTTGTCGGGTTATTATTATTAGTTTTGCATGTAAATAAAAAAGTTATAATGAGAGATAAATTCATTAGATGGGGACTTGTAGTTTTGGTAGTAACTTGGGCGCTTTCTTTATTGCTTAAAGCCCATTTGTGGATTCCAATTCTATTGAGTTGTATTTATATTTTAGGTTTGTATAATGCATTCCAAACCAAACATGCCATTCTCCGAAATTTTCCCGTGTTAGGTTACTTTCGCTACATTTTCGAAGGTATTTCTCCTGAAATGCAGCAGTATTTTATTGAAAGAGAAACGGACGGTAAACCATTTCCCCGGAACGAACGTTCCGCTGCTTACCGAAGATCAAAAAATATTAGTGATACGGTACCTTTTGGAACGCAGTTAGAGATAAATAATCGAAAATATGAGGGGATTAAACATTCGATTTATGCAAAATCGCCCTCAGAACATTTACCGACCGTTTTAGTTGGTGGCGCACAATGTACTCAGAAATACGAGGCTTCTTTATTTAATATTTCTGCGATGAGTTTTGGATCACTGAGTGACAGAGCACAGATCTCTTTAAATAGAGGAGCTAAAAAAGGAGGTTTCTATCATAATACTGGAGAAGGTGGAATTTCACCATACCATTTAGAAGGTGGTGATCTTTGCTGGCAGATCGGAACAGGTTATTTCGGATGTAGAGATGATCATGGATTTTTCTCTCCCGAGATTTTCAAGAAAAATGTTTCTATTCCTGCCGTAAAAATGATAGAGATCAAGATTTCTCAGGGAGCTAAACCAGGTCATGGTGGAGTTCTTCCAGGATCTAAAAATACTCCAGAAATTGCAGCGATCCGTCACGTACAACCAGGAATAACTATTATTTCACCTCCATCTCACTCTTCTTTTTCAGATGCAGCAGGATTATTGAGATTCGTACAGCAACTACGGGAGCTTTCAGATGGTAAACCAGTAGGTTTTAAGTTATGTATAGGAGATACCAAGGAATTTGAAGATATCTGCGTACAAATGAATGTTTTGAAAATTTACCCGGATTTCATCACCGTTGATGGTGCTGAAGGTGGTACAGGTGCTGCACCTCCTGAATTTTCAGATGGAGTAGGGATGCCATTAGAACCTGCTTTAATATTTGTAAACAGAACGTTGACAAACTTCAACGTCAGAGATAAATTGAAAGTTATTGCAAGTGGAAAAGTGTTAACAGCTCTAGATATTCTTCGCGCAGTTTCTATGGGTGCAGATATGTGTAATAATGCAAGAGGTTTTATGTTTGCATTAGGTTGCATTCAGGCTTTAAGATGTAATACCAATACTTGTCCTACAGGAGTAGCAACACAAGATAAGATGCTTATTAAAGGTCTTGATGTAACAGATAAGAGTGAGCGGGTATATCATTTCCATAAAAATACTTTGCGTACGTGTAATGAGCTCATTGCAGCTGCAGGAAGAAGTACCTACGAAGAAGTGGATGCCAGCATGTTTATGCGTGGAGATGAATTTGAGCATCTTGCAGATTATTATTTCCCAGATGTTTTAGGTAATGTAAAAACACCTGTTAGTAGATACTAATATAACACCCAAAAAATTTTAAAAAAAATGCTTCAGAATATATTCCTGAAGCTTTTTTTTGTTTGGTTGTGATCACTTTTAATATGTGAAAAATCAAATGCATAAATAGAGGAAAGGACTTGACCAGCTGTAATCGATTGTATGGGAAACACTGAACTCACAATGGCTTTTTAGTGCAAGAATCAGCCTAATTATTCCGCATCGTGGTATACCAATTAAGTTAATCTTTTAGATTACAAATTCTAACTGTATTTATGTTCAAGAGGTACAAAAAAAAGAATGAATAAGTTTGTCGTGACTTTTCTCACTAAGCTCTTTCCTGCGTAAAGGCTAAATATAGTAAAAAACACTTGTTAGTTTTCACCCTATTAATATTTACAATGTATTAGTTATAGAATTTTTTTTCTTTGTTAGAAATGTGGAGAATAAGTGAAAATCCGCTTTATAACCAAAAAAATCCAATATCAATTTGATATCGGATTTATAATTATGTAAGAAAACGCTTATGCTTCTTCAGTTGGAGTTTCTTCCGTTACTGCTGCAGCTTTTGGCTTAGCAACTGGTTTCGGAGCTTCTACCACTGGTGGAGCGTCAGATACGATTTCGAATTCGTAGTTGTATTCAACCTCTCTGTGAAGTCTAATTACTGCAGTAGATTTACCAGTTCTCTTGATGTTGTTCCCTGGAATCTTGATGTATTTTTTGTCAACTTGCACTCCAACTTTAGATAATTCTTCAGAAAGGTTTGCGTTGTTGATTGATCCAAACAATTTATCACCAGACCCAACTTTAGTTGCGATTGTGATATTTGTTTTTTTCAATTGTTCTACAATTGCATTTGCAGCAGCTACCAATTTAGCTTCTTCTTCTTTTCTAGCTTCTAAAGTTTCTGCTAGAGCCGCTTTATTTTTTGGTGTAGCCAAAAGTGCGATCCCTTGAGGTAACAAGTAGTTTCTTGCATAACCTGGTTTTACACTTACGGTATCGAATTCAAGACCTAAGTTTTCTACGTCTTTTTTTAGGATAATGTCCATTGTTGTTGTCCTTTTTTATTTAGAAGTTAGATTTTGGAGGTTTGAAGTTAGCGAACTAGCAGCAACAACCAATAACCAACAACCAATGATTAATATTATTTTAATAAATCAGCTACGTAAGGCAACATTGCCAAATGTCTTGCTCTTTTGATTGCTGCAGAAACTTTTCTCTGGTATTTCAAAGAAGTTCCAGTATATCTTCTTGGTAAAATTTTACCTTGTTCGTTTACGAACTGAAGAAGGAAAGAAGCATCTTTATAATCTACATGTTTGATACCAAATTTTTTAAATCTACAGTATTTTTTATCAGATTTTGTATTGATGTCTACTGGAGTTAAGAATCTTACTTCGGATTCTCCACCTGCTGAGGCTTGTTTAGCCATATCATCTATTGCCATGTCTTTTCTTTTTTAAGGTTAAAATTAAACTTTCGCAGTTTTCACTTTCGTTCTTCTGGTAACTGCATACTCGATCGCGTGTTTGTCAAGTTTTGTAGTAAGGTAACGGATTACTCTCTCGTCACGTTTGTAAGCAAGTTCTAAATCTGCTACTACATTTCCTTCACCTTTGAATTCGATCAAAGTGTAGAATCCATTCTTTTTTAATTGAATAGGATAAGCTAATTTCTTAAGTCCCCAATTTTCTTTGGCAACGATTTCGCAATTGTTTGAAGTCAATAAGTCTTCAAATTTTTTCACTGCTTCCTCCACCTGAGCATCAGATAGAACGGGAGTTAAAATGAAAACAGTTTCGTAATTGTTCATAATGTTAATGAATTTTGTTAATTATTTCGAGGTGCAAAAATATAACTTCTTTTTGTAACATGCAAGATTATGAAAGGATTAAAGATGATTTTTTCTCTAATATAAGAGATTACAATATAATTTAAGTATTGATAAAGATTACTGATCTCTTTTTTTATTTCTCGATTCGCTCTTTAGCGTATTTTTGCAATGTCCGATCAATGAATATTTCCTTAGCTTATACTGCAAATCTGATAATATTAATACGGTCAGCAACTAGAAATAACAAAGTTTTTGCAGTAGTACTAGCTTTTTTTAAACGAATCATAATTTTAAACATAGTGCAGAATTACGAAAGTCGCTGTGACCATACTGTAATTTAATAATTGTCCGCCGAACTAGAACCAAATTAGTTCAAAGTTGATTTCGCTGAACTTCAACAATGCTCGAATCTACCAAACGCCGCAAAAAAAGGATTCCTTCTAAAAAACTGCTCTAATATCCTTAGAAACGATAACTCCATAAGATTACCAAGCGGGGAGGAAAAGCTACCGGAGCTTCCGTTCAACGGGCTTTCATTTCTTGTCTTTCAGACAAAACGAAAGCTTAGTTATTAGCAGAAGTTTTATTTTCCGTATGTTTTAGAGTTACTTTTGATGTAAGTTATTAGAGCATTAAATAAAGGATTAAAAGTATTTTGGTCATTAACCCCAACCCAGAAATCGTCATATAAAGTATCACTAACAAAAATTTCATCAAAATCCTCTGGATTTACTAATTTCAATTGGATTCTTTTACTTTTATCTTTATTGTCATCAAATTTTAGATATAAAAATTTTTTATATTTTCGATAAGCATTGTTAATTCCTATTTTGCCTGTTAAAGCACCAACTTCGTCTTGCTTATTATCTTTTATAATATCTTTTTCTAAATCATCAAATGTAATTACTTTGTCAAAATAACCAATTTTTTCAGCCATCCCTTTCATAAATGTATTATTTGGAACGACTAAAAGACTTTTATTTTCATCTAAATTAAAAGGTTTATTTACAAGAATATCCGCTTTTTTGGATGCTTTAAAAAGTCCATCGTCGGTTTTTTCCGAAACTTTCATTACTGTACAACTTTGAATTGTTAATGTGGTCAAAACCAAAAGTGGTAAAATTATTTTTTTCATTTTTTATAATATAGTTTGTTTAAAATTCCCAACGTGTTCGTGTCTGATTAGTGGCGTGTTTTAAGTACTAATGTTAGCAAATAAAAACCGAATAGAAAGTCCGCGAGGACTTTCGTAAGTAGGCGAGAACCAGCCATTAATTATACACGGGGTGTGTGCCCAGCATGGGCATCTTTCTCTTACGAAAGTAGGAAATTAATCTAGAGGGTGCAAGTCCCTTATGGGCGAGGGTAACTCCTTGAACCATTAGTAAGTCGCAAGGGTGGTAACCGTGAGGTTACATCTGAAGAAATGCAAAGCATTCATGAATACCTTAAAAAAACAATAAAAAGGAATGAATAAAGCGCGACTACAATCCCGATAGCTATCGGGACGGTACTGACGAACAGGAACCGTATAGGAGGCATTTATGCATGGGTAAGCAAGCACATCATTGTAACGCCCTAAGATTACAAAAGTGCATAAATGTAGATACGGCAGGAATTGAGTGAAAGAAGATGCCATTACCTGGGGAGATCTTCGTAGCCACGAGTTGGCAAAACGAAGAAGTCAGCAGAGGTCATAGTACTTAGGAGCAACGAGCCGATGAATAAATCGGAGGACTCACAACCCAAGGAAGGACTGAACGTATTTTGGTTCTTAATTCACAATGGAATTCCCGTTAAACGGAATAGCCTTGGGAAAGCGGAACAGGTTAAAGTAAAAGAACAAGAATGATTGAAAGAGTATTACATCCTCGCAACATGCAACGAGCCTTAGAGCAAGTAATTGCGAATAAAGGCAGCGCTGGCGTGGACGGAATGAACGTGCAAGAACTATCTGATTATCTTCGGAAAGAGAAAACACGACTTTATTCTTCCATAAAAGAGAGGTGTTATCTTCCTCAACCCATTCTTGGAGTAGAGATTCCTAAAGGAAATGGTAAAACCCGACTTTTAGGAATACCAACAGTAACCGATAGAGTGTTACAACAAGCGGTGTCACAAGTTCTGATGCCACACTATGAGAATGAATTTAGTGTTCACAGTTATGGATTCAGACCCAACAAAAACGCCCGCCAAGCAGTTGGTAAAGCGTTGGAGCATATCCATGAAGGTTATCCATTTATTGTAGATATTGATCTAAAGACCTTCTTTGATGAAGTAGACCACTGCATCCTTCTTAACTTACTTTATCGAAAGGTAAAATGCCCAATAACCATGCGCTTAATCCGCAAATGGTTACGAGCTCCAATTCTAATCAATGGTCAATTACACAAACGAAGAAAAGGAGTTCCGCAAGGTTCGCCTTTAAGTCCGTTATTGTCGAATATCCTGCTCAATGAGTTGGATAAAGAATTGACAAAACGTAAACTTCGATTTGTGCGCTACGCAGATGATTTTAGTATTTATACCCAGTATAAAAGCCACGCAACTGCAACGCTAAAAGCCATAGAGAAGTACTTGAAAACGAAACTCAAACTCACTATTAATGGTGAGAAAAGTGGAGTTAGAAAGCCAGTACAATTTGAACTACTGGGATTCGGATTCGAATCTACATATAAGAAAGGGGACAAGGGAAAATACCAATTGGTAGTAGGTAAGAAAGCGTGGACACGATTGAAAGAGCGACTAAAATCCCTCACCCGAAAAACCGCTCCGATAAGTTTTGATGAGCGTATCCAAAAGATTAACGAAGTTCAGCGTGGATGGTTAAACTATTTTCGAGGAACAAGTATCAAAGGAAAACTCCTCAGCTTTGACGGATGGCTGAGAAACCGACTGCGGTATTGCATTTGGCATGATTGGAAGAAGCCCGAACGGAAGAGGAAAAACCTCATTCGATTAGGAATCGACCAAAGCCTTGCGTATGCATATAGCCGAACTCGGAAAGGAGGATGGGCAGTCGCACAAAGTCCTATTTTAGGAACAACAATCACTATTTCAAGGCTAAAGAAACGTGCATACATCGCCATGTTAGAACTTCATCTATCACTTAACCCATCAAGATACGAACCGCCGTATACGAGACCCGTACGTACGGTGGTGTGAGAGGCGTACTCCGTTCGATTATGAGCGGAGCCGTCTACTCGATTATGCGTTCGGCTTTTTAAAATTTATTCAATTTATGGGTTTCCAATTTCCTTTTTTAAAGTACATATTATTAAATTTATCGGAATGGAAAACTAAATAAAAACTCCAAGCGTTTCTATAAACTGTTGGATTAGTTTTTAATACATGAATTGTCGGTTGCTCCATATTTATTATAAGTCTTTCTGAACCATATGGTGCTGTTGTTGAAATTGTACCACTAAAAGTTCTTACTATTTTGTCATGATTTGTAACATAAAAATAAATTTTATCATTATTAATTTTAAATCGAAAAGTTTCATATTGCCAATCCGCCTGTTTACCTGGGAAAAAGTCTCTGTCGATAATGTACTGTCCGTAATAGTCTTTCTTTTTTAATATTTTTTTCGCCTTTAATTTTTCCACTACTAAAGATAAAATAATTAATCCAATCACGGAAAGCCAGAAGTATCCGATTACTTTTCCGAAAACCTTATTATTTGTTTTCCACCAGACGAAAATCATTATTCCCGTCAATGGAACTAGAAAGAAAAGAAAAAATAAAAATGCCATAAATTATTTATGATTATATTTCCGTCGTTTGATGCTGACGCATAACGTTCCCGCGCTACAAGCAGTTTGGGACTAAATTAAGCCCTATTTTCGGATTTGCCAAATCTTCCAAATACAAAGCCAATTTCAAATTAAGCCTAATACCCAAATTGCTTGTAGCGTGTGTTGGGTAGCGTAACTTTATGGGTAAACCTTTTCCATTTCCACGTTAGGTTTCCAGGTTTTTAAGACACTGTTTGTCTCAATTATTTTTTGCGAAAGTCTAATTTTTAAGGTAATGATGTAAAGCATCTTATTGTAGAATGCGTTGCTTTGTTGCTCACAGTTTTTTCATTTCCACTTTTATTATTTCGGAGTGAAATTTAGGGGAATAAAGTTCTAACTTATTTTGAAAGGGAGCTATGCTTTCAACAATAACATATTTACCTTCTTTTTTCATTTCTAATAACTTTTCAACAGTAAAAATCTTTTTAAATTCTGCAAGTGATATTTTTGGGTTTTCTTCAAATATGTTTCGGACCATTTTATATGTTTCTCTATTTTTTCTGTCAAAACTTTCCATAGAAATAGTTGAATCTTTTTCAATCATTTCCATTAACTCATTATCCGAATAAGATTTTGCTACCTTTCCTGTTTTATTAAAATTGATAACATTAAGTTCGTTTTCTTTTTCACATAGTTTATTTAGGACTATTTCATTCTCTTTAATGTTAATAATAGTGTAGTTACAATTATTTAAAGTTATATTTTTTCCAATGTCGTTGGGAGTCAGCTCAACTTTGTCATAGCCAATTAAGTAATTTATTTCAAAGTTGACATATCCAGATATCTTTTCATTTTTAGCATATTTACTTTTTATGTCTGTTTTAAAATCAATTTTACTATATCCGCTATTTGAATTGTAAAAAGTGTTTAGTTGAAATTTTTCACCATTTTTTTTGATTAGGTTATTTTCCAATAGTGTAATCGATAAAATACCAGCTAGTTGTGTATTAAACCGTGAAGTCAATTCTCCGGATAAAAGCAATTGATTTTTATCATTTAAACTTAGTTGAGCAGTCTGTTTAACCAATTTAGTGCAGGAAGATATTTCTTCAGGAGTAATTACTTGTTTAAAAAAATCACTCTCTTTATATTCCACAAATTTGAATGCATTGTGAGTAGTTTTGTTAAACTTTAGAGAGTCTGTCCCGTGTAAAATTGTTGTATAAAAATCTCTTTGTTCTTCTGTTATTTCTTGGCTAAATAGATTATTACTAAATAATAGTAGAAGTAATATTGTTAGTTTTGTCATCTGTTTTTTTTCTAATAAATTCTGATTTTCAATGTTATGCTACCCAACGTCCCAGCGCTTTGCGAAGATGCGGACTAAAATAGCCAAAACTTTCGGTTAAGCACAAAGTTTAAAGATACAAAACAAACTTTAAATTAAGCCCAAAACCGCATTTTTGCAAAACGCTTGTTGGTGGCAGTATTTTTTATAACACTGGCTTTTCAAATCCATTAGTGAATTTCTCAAAATACTGAGCAATTTCTAATAATTTCTTATCTGTCCATTTTTTGGAATGTATTTGAATTCCTAAAGGCATTCCGTTTTTCTTTTTTCCAATCGGAATAACAACTATTGGATGTCCTGAAAATGCAGTTGTAAAGTTAAAGGAAGCAATAGCTTTAGTGTAGCCTATTTTTTTATTATTGACAGTAAATGGTTTTCCTGCATTTTGATGTTTATAAGCTTCAAAGGAACAAACTGGCGTAATCCAAACGTCATAAGTTGTCAAAAATGAATTATAAATTTCAGAAAAATCATCTTTATAGTCAATTGCTTTGGCGTAGTCAATGTTGGTCAAACGTTGTCCCAAAGCCATTCCTTTTGCCCACAAGTGGTCTCTGTATTTCAACCGAATAAAGGTGTACATAAAACTGGCTAATAAAGGCACTTTGGGATTGTTGATTCCTATTTCAAATCCAATAATTTTACTGCATTCTAAATAGGCTTTTTCTTCATCATACTTTGGGTGGTCAATACTTAAAATATGATTTTCATTTTTTATTTTACCTATAAAATTCCTAAAAAGTTCTAAATATTCTGCATCAACTTCTGTATCGTTTATAGTTTCAGAATAAGCAATAGTTAAAGATTGCTTTTTCCATTCACTATTGTTTAAATTGATTGGCGATAATTCGGGGAGTTCATATTTCGTATTATTTCCTAAAACTTCCATCATTAGAAGTAAATCTGTTGCACTTTTTGCAAAAGGACCTGGTGTAATAATGTGCCTCCTTCCTTGTGGTTTGTTTTTAACTTTGAGATGCCCTCTGTTAGAAAGAAAATTTTCAGAAGGACGCAAACCACAAATTCCATTAAAATGAGCCGGAACTCTTATAGAACCACCTGCATCAGCTCCCAATTCCAAAGGGCTAAAACCCGAAGCTACCGCAACTGCCGAACCACCTGAACTTCCACCTGCAACTCTCGAAATATCATAAGGGTTATTAGTTTGTCCGTTCCAAAAATTAGTGCTTTGCCAGTCAATACAAAAGAGTGCAGTATTTGTTTTTCCAATAATAATAGCTCCTGCATCTTTCAATCTTTTAACCAATTCTGCATCTTCTGTGGCAAGATAATTTCTTAAAGAAGGATCTCCATTAGAATTTTTTAGTCCTTTTACCAAGAAAGAATCTTTTATTGTTAATGGTAGTCCGTGAAGGAGTCCAAGATTTTTCCCTTGCTGAATTTCTAAATCTTTTCTACGAGCTTCATCTAAAATCTCGTCTTTTTTTCTAATGTCGCAAATAGCATTAATTGTAGGATTGAATTTTTCAATATGATTTAAAAAAGCAGTGACTAATTCAACAACAGTGATTTCTTGTTTCTTTATTTTTTCAACGAGTTTTGTAGCACTTTCAAATACGATATTTTCCATTGTTTTTTTTACAAAGCTCTGTCTATTAACTTCAAATCTCTTTGACAAATATCAAAATCGCATTTTATTTTTCGGCTCTAATTCGGCTCAAAGTTTCTTGCGTTATTCCTATATAAGATGCAATGTGCCCTAAATTCACTCGTTGTAGCAGTGTAGGGAATTTACTTATCAGTTTCTTATACCTCTCTTTTGCGGAGTGAAACAGTAAATCTTCAATACGTTCTGCAATATCGATGTAAATATTTTCCAGAAAAATACGAGCATATTTTTCGTAATGAGGCTTCTCTTCAAGTAATTTTTTCCAATCTTCGTGATTGATATAGGACAAAGAAGAATCTTCTAATAATTCAATATTATAACGACTTTTTTTTCTTTGGATAAAACTGTCAATAGCTGTTATGGTGGTGTTTTCTATTGCAAAATGAGCCGTAATATCTTTGGCATCTATGTGATAATAGGCTCTTGCCAATCCTTTATGTAGTATAAAAAAACGATTGCAAATAGTTCCTTCGGTGTGTAGTAAATGTTTATTTGGTAATTCCTCAAAAGTCATTAGTTTACTGAAATCTTCAAAGAAATCTGCGGAAATTGGGTCGGAAAAATTTAACTTGTCAAATATCAATTTTCGTAATTTTGGGTTAATATTGCCACCAACGTTTTGGCGCTTGGCGCAGTGGCGGATTTCGGAGCACAAAACTGTCAATACACCACAAAAGTTGATGCGAGGTAGAATGTTCAATTAACCACGTCACCCGCCATTGAGCCAAACGCCTGTTATGTACAGTTTTATTCATGTCTAACTAGTTTGAATTCGTTGTTGTCAAGTATCAAAATAGCATCTCCTCCAATATGTGTCAGTCCGCCACGAATAGTTCCTTCATCGTAAGTCAGTACTATTGGGTCAATAAATGTATATGAAATCGCATCATAGTTATCATTGTAAAGGCCGTCTTTGCTGACAGGATAATTATCGAACATTTCTTTGTTGTATGACGGCTGCATAGCTTTTATTAAAGCCTTTTCCGCATCAAGAAATACTTTTTCTTGGTCTGGATAGTTTTCTCCAAGTAATGAAGCAACCATGTCCTTAGTATCAGATCCTGGTCCAAATGACTGGATTTGTAAATTGTCTTGAAATTCAAAAGGAAGAATAACAACTTCGTTTGCGGGTAATTGTTTTTCTGTTACTGGCGATTCCAAAGAAAGAATATCCTGAAATGTCGAATGACCTGTCAACCGTTTTAATATACTTTGCTTTGTAGCCTTACCAACGTAATGAACTTTGTAATGTAAAAATGATTTCCAATCTCCTTCAATTTCGCACTCAATTATCTCTTTCCACCAATTTTGGAGAAGCTTTTCAGGTGAAAACCAAATAAGAAACTCTTTTCCTTCTTTTTTGTGCTTAACTAAAGAGAAACCATGAATGTTATTGAATGGCGGGCTAACTTGTTTTACTGTCTTGTCCAAATAATTAAATGCTACGTCAACCACATTGTCCGCCATTAATCCAAATATTTCTTGGTCAAATGGCAATTTGCATTTTAAAATATTGGGATTTCCCTTTTGATGAATTTCAAAATTAAGCTGGTAAACTGACGTGTCGGGAATTACATTTTCAAAAGTGATAACAGGCCTTTGTCCGATTATATACAGACTTGCTTTTTCAAGCGCCCTTTCAATTGCCTTGTCGTCCTTAACAACCGCGAATTCATAAGCTGTCAAAGGAGAATAAGCTAATTCAAGTTGGTTTAATAGACTCTTTCGGTTCATAAAAATTGTACATAACGGCCAGCTCGGCTTTGTCGTCGTTCTGAAAAGAAGTTGCAAACTTCTTTTCGGAATGCGTCAAAGGCGACTGTTGGGAGAACGTCGTGCGAAAGCAACGATGGTTTCCCGACAGTCGGCGAAGCCGAGCTGGCCGTTGGGAAAAATCGTCCCAAAGGGCGATTTTTCCCAACTTGTTTATATGTCTTACTTCGTCAGACAAATACAACGTATTTGGTAGGTATTTGTCTGATATTCGTAAGACTTATTTCTGATCACGAAGATATATTTTTTTTCTTTATAAATCATCAAACGGACTTTTGATGTGTTGTAAACTTTTTGTACTTACGTGCGTATAAATTTCTGTTGTTCTGCTGCTATTATGTCCTAATAATTCTTGAATATATCGCAAATCAGTGCCACTTTCTAATAAGTGAGTAGCGTAACTGTGCCGTAGCCAGTGTAAGGTGACTGGCTTTTTTATATTGGTTTTCTCTAATGCCTGTTTTAATACACTTTGAAGGCTTTTTGCAGAATAAATGGTGCCCGGTTGTTGACCTTCAAATAAATACGTTTTTGGTTTGTAAAGCTGGTAATATGCCCTCAATAATTCTAGAATCTTCGGAGATAATGGCGTAATTCTGTCTTTTTTACCTTTAGCTTGCTTTATCAGAACAATATTTCTTTTAGAATCGATGTCAAGTGGTCGTAGCTGGAGTAATTCACTGCATCGCAAACCGCAACTGTAGATCAAAGAAAGCATCATTTTATGTTTCACATTGGCATGAGCCTCGAGAATGATCTTGACTTCTTCTTTACTCAAAACATTTGGTAATGTCTTTGGCTTTTTGGGGCGGTCAATTTTATCGGCTTCTATTTTCGTTTCCCGTATTGTTCTAAAGTATAATTTTATAGCGCTAATGATTTGGTTCTGGTAAGACGCGGATAAATTTTTTTTCAAAACGTAATCATTATTAAAATCAAGTACATCTGCATTGGTGAGCTCACAAATGTCTTTTGATCTGTAGTAAAATAAAAATGATCGTAATGCATCAGAATAGGTTTTGATTGTATTTGGACTGTACCTTTTGGAAGAAAGCCACCGAATGAATAAATCGTGATGTTTTCGACCCTCTGATGAAAGTGCGGTGTCTTGTTTTTGTGTAATTTGGAACCGTTCTCTATTTTCTCGTGTGTCCGGAATATGCCATAGTTTTTTTTGCTGACTCCATCGTGCCCCATGTATAAGTTTTATCCGTTGGATCATTTCTTTATCCTTCTCGAATTCTACGCCAATTCGGTCTTCATTTCTATGCTTAATTAATTTTGCAGACCAAATCATAATATTCTGATTTTAGAAATAAAGATAATAAAATTTTTTATACATGTTTTTTTTTATTCCATTTTTATAGATGATTTAGAAATGGTTTTGACTTCATTTATTATAGAAATTGAATAAGCTCCTCAACTTTGATGCAAGATAAAGAACGTTACCCTGGAAGTTTTCAAAAAAAAGACTGCGAGGTCTTTTAGCCCAGATTGCAACGGCATCCCCCTCGTTTCGAATTCGGAAACGAGGGGATATAGTGGAAAGCTGGTCCGGTTTTGTGAGAAGCTAACTCTTGTTGCTCCTTACTCTTTCCTGATTTCCTCTAAATACATCTCTTTCAGCTCATCATATAATGAATGACGGCTCACTAATAGAGAAATCAGCGACGATACCATACCAGCAAGCATTAGGTAGAATATAAGGCTGTGTCGGTCGGTCATTTCCAACACGATAATTGAAGAGGTAAATGGTGCTCTGGTTATCCCAGTAAGGAAAGCGACCATGCCGGTTAATATCACCACGTTAGTTTCATGCGGTGTTAGGTTAATCCAACCTGCGATTACGGAGCCCATACTTGCACCTGCTGCCAAAGCCGGCGCAAAAATACCGCCTGCACCACCAGATGTAAATGACAGAGCGGGACCCAGCATTCTGAATAAGGGCATGTACCAATCCTCATTTTTGTTTTCGGTGAACAAGACCCGTTGCATAATTCCTTTCCCAGAGCCCAAAATTTCACTATTAATGAAATAAGCCAGTGTAGCTATGATTAAAGCTGAAACGATCAGGAAGATAATATTGGAACGATCACTGGTGAGCCTTTTTTTCCACGCACTGATCATCAGCATAATTCTGGATAACTGACTCGCAAATACTCCAGAAATTGCAGAAACCAATATCACTGGGAAAATAATTATAATACTGATGTCGCTTGTTTTAGGATACCCTAAATATAAATAAGAACCGGCAAAAGTTTGCGCAGTTAGCCCAGCAATAATCACTGCAGTAAAAAGTGCTGTTTTGAAATAATTGATATGTGTTTTGGAAAGTTCTTCTACGGCAAATACGATCCCTCCAAGCGGTGTATTGAAGGCTGCGGAAAGACCTGCCGCAGCACCCGTCATGATCATGTTTTTTTTTGAGATCTTCGGCCACCAGTCTGGCAAAAACTCATTTACTTTCCTGAAAACAGATCCGGCAATTTGAATGGTAGGACCTTCACGGCCCACGGCGCCACCACCAATAACTAAAATAATAGAAGAGAAGACTTTAAAAATTATAATTTTGATACTTAGTAAGTAGGAGATTTTGGAATGCTCCTTTGGGTTGGCCAGCTCTACCGCTGCCATTACCTGAGGGATCCCGCTTCCTTTTCCATATGGGGCAAATCTCTTCACCAACCACCAGGATAAAACAAATGCAACTGGAGCCACAATAAAAATTAACCACGCATGCCAGTTCATCATTGCGTGCATTAAATTTTCTCCCCACTGAAACATTTGGGCATAAATCACAGCAAATAATCCGGTAATGAAAGATCCGATCCAAAATGGAATTGCCTGAAGAAGATTGTACTTCAGTTTTTCGTTTCGGATATTATCAAAAGATTTCTTAAGAGAATTGCGAACAAAATTGAATAGTTTGCGCATTTTGCAAAATTATCAATTTTAAATGAGCTACAGGATTTATCAGTAATTTTTTTTGACGAATTTATCGTAAGAAAATTACGACGGTTGCGTTTTGAACAACGATTGGGAATGTTTTCTTTAAAATAAGAAGTCTTTGATCCTGGAACACGCAAGCTGATTTTCATTGATCCACGCTAGAAAAATATCAAATTTATCATGGAGCTTTTTTCCTGAATTGTATTTTTTAAAAAAATTCATTTCAAAAACATATTTGTCAAAATCGGTAAACTGCCAGGAATTAAGATACACCAAGACAAATTCATCTTTCTTTATCGTTTCGATCACCATGCTTTGATAGTAGGATAGTGGAACAACCTGAAATATGAAATCATTGTAAGGAATTTGGGAATATGGTGAAATACTCTCGTGAAGAATACTGAGGCCATTTTGCTCCGTGAAGGCCGCTTTCCTTTCAAATCTTTTGAATGGAAACATGATTGCGGTATCTTCTATTAGCGAGATATAGGTAAATCGTAAATGATGGAGAGCGTCTAAAGGAAATGCGTTTTCTTTCATTCGGATTCCCCGAATTTGTTTTTCAATGAGGTTTTCGGTCCGTTTTTTTGCCGATTCTATTTCTTCTAAAGAAGAGTCGATGTGGTAAAAAGAAATTTCGTGACCCCCATTAATTATTTTCTTTATTAATTTTTCTAAATAAGCGACAGTGGAGATCTCAATAAAGAAGGTAGCAAGAATCTCCGTACTTTCCAAACTTCTTAAAAGGGAATGGGTATTTTGTATCGTGATTTCTAAGAGTTCCTGCGCAGACAATATACTACTGCTTTTAAGAGCCCGGTCTGGATTAATAATATTGAAAGTAAGTAAAATCATAAATCTCCGAAATTATATCATGAAAGTATAATAAAAATCTGCAAAACCAGTAGGAAAGTCCTGTGAGATTGCAGATTATTATTTTGTAGAAACTTAGAAAGCTAATCTTTTTGTTATTCAAAAATCAAAGAGAATTAAGCCTAAATATCCAAAAGAATTTTTACTTTTCATTTAAAAATTTTGAACATTAATTTTAGTAGAGGGTTTAATTCCTGGCTAATTTTACTTTTAAGTTTTTCAACATATCTTTTGTCATCGCCGTCACATCATAATCATAAGAAAGTCCCCAGTCTTTTTTTGCTACTGAATCATCAATTGATGCTGGCCAGGAATCGGCAATTTGCTGACGAAAATCGGGCTTGTAATCAATCGTGAAATCTGGAATTTCTTTTTTAATTTCTTCTGCCAGTTCTTTTGGAGTAAATGATAATCCTCCTAAATTGTAAGACGTATGTACGGTTAGGTTTTCTTGGGGTGCCGCCATAAGTTGTAATGTCGCTTTAATTGCATCATTCATGTACAACATGGGCATTGCGGTATCTTCAGAAATAAAGCTGGTATATTTCCCTTCTTCCACTGCTTCGTAATAGATCTCTACCGCGTAATCGGTTGTACCGCCGCCTGCAGGAGTTTTCCAGGAGATTAAACCGGGATATCGAATACTTCTAACATCGACGCCAAATTTATCATGGTAATATTCACACCATTTCTCACCGGCCATTTTCGATATGCCGTAAACGGTTGTTGGATTCAAAACCACGTCTTGCCCAACATCTTTTTTAGGAATTCCTTTTCCAAAAACAGCAATCGAGCTGGGCCAGAAAATTTTCTGAAGCAAACCTTCCTTCGCCATTTCGCAAAACTGAAGCAGAGGTTCTATATTGAGTTTCCATGCAAATAGAGGCTGTTTCTCAGATGTCCCTGATAGTAGAGACGCCAGGTGATAAACGGTCGTAATTTCGTAGTCTTTGATGACTTGCCGTACCAACTGTGTATTGGTAACATCCATTCTTTCATAAAACCCTGCAGAGGTCAGATTTTTGTCCCATCGGTCAAGCCCTGAAGCCACTACATTTTCAGCACCATGAATTTCGACTAAGCGGTTGGTGAGTTCAGTACCAATTTGTCCTAATGCACCTGTTATCAATATTTTTTCCGTGTGGGATTCCATTTTTAGAGTTTAAGAGTTGCACAAATTTAGAAAATTAGCGCATGTAAAGAAATAGTATTGCTAAAATAATTCTTTGGGCGACTATTTCCGTCTTCCGTTCCCGCTTTTTTGCTTCACTGCGTTACGCAAAAAGAGCTCCACTTAAGCCGGGTCGCAATTACGGCATGTCATACAATCTCTGTTATTGAATTCCTTTTTCCTATTTTTGTTAAAACTTTAATACATGAAAAAATTCTTTCTATCGCTCGTCGTAATTTCGCAATTTGCTTTCGCGCAGTTCACCGATATTTCAATTGTAAAAGAAATCCATACCAAAGACAAAGGTTTGGTGGTCTCTGCACATCCTCTCGCAAGTGAAGCAGGTGCGAAAGTCATGAAAATGGGCGGTAATGCTTATGATGCTGTCATCGCGACGCAATATGCATTAGCAGTGGTTTATCCACAAGCTGGAAATATTGCAGGTGGAGGTTTTTTAGTAGGTGTAAAAAATAACGGAGAAAAATTTACCATTGATTTCCGCGAAACGGCACCTGAAAAATCGAGTCGGGACATGTATCTTGATAAAAAAGGAAATGCTAATACCGATCTTTCTCAAAATGGAAGATTAGCAGTTGGAGTTCCCGGTTCTATTGCCGGTTTTTATGCCACGTTAAAACATGCAAACCTTCCGATGGAAAAACTGATTCAGCCAGCGATCGATTTAGCAGAGCAAGGTTTTTCAATTACCCTTAAAGAAGCCAATTTGCTGAATTATCATATGAAATCGTTTGCAGAACATAATAAAATTAAAACGATTTTCCAGAAATCTACTCCTTGGAAACAGGGAGATCTTTTGATTCAAAAAGATTTAGCAGAAACTTTAAAATTGATTCAGAAAAATGGTGCGAAAGGTTTCTACGAAGGGAAGACTGCTCAACTCATCATTGAAGAAATGAAACGCGGGAATGGAATCATTACTTTAAACGATCTGAAAAATTATAAAGTTGTTGAAAGAAAACCGATCACCTTTAATTATAAAGGAACTGAGATCGTTTCCATGCCTTTGCCTTCCAGCGGCGGAATTCTTCTGGCCCAAATGCTTAAAATGAGTGGCTACGAAAACTTGGAAAAGTACCAACAGAACTCAACAAAAGCTGTTCAAATAATGGTAGAGGCAGAACGTCGCTCTTTTGCTGACCGTGCAGAATATATGGGAGATCCAGATTTTATTAAAGATCAAACGGCAATGCTTATTTCTGATGAATATCTTAAAAATCGATGGAAAACATTTAGTTTTGACAGTGCAACACCAAGTGCGGAAGTCGGTAAAATTATTCCGCAACCAAAAGAATCTACAGAAACTACACATATCTCGATCATTGATAAGGAAGGGAATGCAGTTGCTGTAACGACGACTTTAAATGGATTATACGGAAGTCAGGTAGTGGTAGCCGGTGCAGGATTTTTATTGAATAATGAAATGGACGACTTCTCTGTAAAACCTGGGGTACCAAATATGTTTGGTGCTGTGGGTGGCGAAGCAAATGCGATTAAACCAGGAAAAAGAATGCTTAGTTCAATGACGCCAACGATCGTTATGAAAAACTCTAAACCTTATATCATCGTAGGAACGCCAGGTGGAACGACGATTCCAACCTCCGTTTATCAGTCTATCGTGAATATTATTGATTTTAAACTGAGTCCTAATATGGCCGTAAATGCTCCTAAATTTCATCATCAGTGGTTACCGGAAACTGTTTTGACGGAAAAGAATTTTCCAGAAGCAACAATTTCAGATTTAGAAAAGAAGGGATATATAATTGAAAAGACTTCCCAGATCGGAAGAACTGAATTAATTATCATCGATGACGACGGAAACGCAGTAGCAGTTGCAGATGGGAGAGGAGATGATTCTGTGGCGGCAGAATAATTACTTTCCTGCCAGCTTTGTCAGCATTCCATTGAAGATCAAACCGTGGAAAGGCAAGACCGAATACCAGTATAACCGACCCGATAAACCGAGCGGACGAAAAGTGGCTTCCTGATGAAGGACGCCATTTTTTATTTTAAATTCCAGCCAGGCTTCTCCCGGAAGCTTCATCTCGGCAAAAAGTAAAAGTCGCTTTTCTTCTCGGTTCGCATATAAGACACGCCAAAAATCTACAGAATCTCCGGCTTCAAGATGATTCATGTTTCTCCTTCCTCTTCTTAAACCGACGCCGCCAAATAGTTTGTCCAAAAATCCGCGGATTCTCCAGAGGAAATCTGCATAATACCATCCTGTTTTTCCCCCAATGCTGAAAATTCTTTCTAAAGCTTTTTCTTCATCATCAACTTTCATTTCGCGAATATCTTTAAAACAACCTTCGTCCGGAACTTCCAGATATTGCCAAACTTTACGGCTGTGAAACTGATTGGTAAAAGAATCAAACCAACTTGATAAAACATCATTTTGTTTGATTTTATCAAAAGCCAAATTGATTGCTTCATGATAAGAAAATAGATGAATACCTAACTGTTCTGCTAAATTATTTTTTTTGGCGACCACATCAATTTTCATACTGTCAACCAAGTTTACCGCCAGAAAATAACTGGTAGATGTCACAAAATATAACCAATAAGAGGAGAGTCGAGGAGTCATCACGGGAACAATGAAAATCGTTCTTTTCAGTCCACGGATTTCAGCATATTGCAGCAACATTTGTTTGTACGTAACAATGTTGGTCCCCGCAATATCATAGTTCTGATTATAAGTAAATTCTTTGCCCAAAACGCCTACTAAAAACTGAATTACATTTCTAATAGCGATTGGTTGACATTTCGTATTCAACCACTTGGGAGTGATCATTACCGGTAATTTCTCAACCAGATCACGAATGATTTCAAAAGAAGCACTTCCCGAACCAACAATAATTCCGGCTCGTAAACTCGTTAATCCGTACATCGAACTTTGCAAAGCCTCTTCTACATTCTTTCTGGACTGAAGATGCTTCGATAGCTTTTCTTCATTGATAATTCCGGTTAGAAAAATGACCTGTTTCGCTTTGGTTTTTTCTAAAACTTCTCGAAAGTTGTCGGCTGAAATTTTTTCTTTTTCCTCAAAATCTCCCTCGCTTGAAGACATGGAGTGAATTAAATAATACGCGGCTTCAATATCTTTAGGGATATTGTCTAAAGTTTTCTTGTCCAGAAAATCATTTTCAATCACTTCGATCTGATCGAGTTTATCCTTGAATAAATGCAGACCAAAACGGTTTTTGTCTCTTACCGAACATACCAAATGATGACCTTCATCCAGTAACTGAATGAGCAATCTTTTCCCAATGTAACCGGTTACGCCTGTCAGAAGTATTTTCATGAGGTAAGGAATTTTTCTAAAATGGTATAACGACTTTCGAAGATGAATTTTACTTTATTTTTCACGAGTTTCCCAGCAAACAAATCGCCTAAAATCCCAAATGGCATTTTGAAATTGACAATGTCGGTCATCAAAACTTTCCCTTCCGAAATTTCTTCAAAATGATGTTCGTGATGCCACATTGCGTAAGGTCCAAATCGCTGTTCATCAACGAAAAACTGTTGGTTTTCTAAATGAGTAATTTCGGTAATCCAATTCGAACTAATGCCTGGTAGAATTCCGATTTTGTAAGTAATGATCTGACCTTTGTAGGTTTTATTCGGTGGATTATTGGTTATTCGAAACTCCATTTCTTTAGGCGTGATTTTATCTAAATTCGTTGGCAACGTAAAAAATTCCCAAGCTTCCTTTAATGAAAGTGGTAAAATCTGTTCCGAAGTCAAAGTGTAGATTCCAGATTGTTTGGTAATATTAATTTTCATCAGTGGATCTAAAGAATTTTTTAGTTTTTAAATATTCGAATAAAAGCGTAATCGAATAGAGTAGAGCGAAACAATAGAAACTGTCTTCTACCGGAATCGTTCCCAGACGAATTCCTAAGTTTTCGGTATTGTCATAAAAAACGACGGGATGATCAGAATAACTTCCTGTAAGTGCAGAGTTCACAAAAAAGAAAGGAATGAAAATAAGGATGAAACTTAAATAAAATCTTTGTGCATATTTCCATTCGAAAATGATCTGAAGCAACATTAAAAAAGTAAATAACCCGATGCACACAAACGTATATAGTTTATCGTAATTAAAAACCGTTAATAACAAGCCTACTGCAAACAGAACATACGTTATATATTTTGTAACGGTTGCACTAAGTACTATTTTCGGAAAAAAATATTTTAATGAATAGTGAATAAAAACACTGGCGTAAGGGATAAGAAGGAAAAATAACCACTCTTCGACAGGAAGTTTTAAAATTCTTAATCCGATTAAGTACCGGTCATCGAATCCCCAAACATCCTGATAGGCAAAATAACTGTCCCAGAGAATAAAGATAATTCCAACCGCCATAATGGAGGTGAAGTAAGCCTTCCAGTGTTGGATAAAATGCATTCTTTTTTTCTCAAAACTGAACAGAAATGGAATCAGAAAACTGAAAACATCCAAGAGTAAATAATAGTATGACTGCAAAATCTATTTTTTAATGGTGGATAAACGGGCTTCTTTAAAATATTTCATCGGCACGAAAAGCATTCCAAAACATTCGCCTTCTTCTTTTCCTAAATGTTTATGGTGCATTTTATGGGCTTTTCTTAAACCTTTCAAATACCAGTTGTTGGTTTTATCAAACCATTTGAAACGACGGTGAATTAAGACATCGTGTACTAAGAAATACAGAATTCCGTAAATTAAAACGCCCAGACCAACAAAGAATTTCCAGTTAATTCCGTCTTGCGTTCCGAACCAAAAAAGCAAAATGCTGGGGATCGCACCAACGATAAAGAACGCATCATTTTTTTCAAAAACATGTGGATAACCCGGTTGATGGTGATCCTCGTGTAAGTACCAGCCCAAACCGTGCATAATGAATTTGTGTGTAAGCCAAGTCACTCCTTCCATAGTAACTACAACGAGAAGAGTGAGTGCAATATATCCTGCGATTTCCATTTTAAAGTTTTAAATATTCGATGATAAAGTTTTTCAAATCAGGATCATCTATTTTTTTATATCCTTTGATCAGTATATTTCGGTCTTCTTCAATATCATGATGGTATCCTAAAATTTTGGGTATGTTTTCTTGCGCCATCAATCGCATTAACCTCAATTCAAGATTGTAAGGATCTGCCTTTAATGCCATTTCAAGCATCTTTTTTCCGTGGTTAAAATGCGATATCTTTTTTAAAGGATTAAAAGCATGTTTAGCCATAAAAAAATCACCAACAGCGATAAAACCTGCAAATATGGGTTCCTTTGTCGTATTATAGGTCTTTGTCGATTTTTCTATCAAAGTTTTCGACGCTTTTTCAGAATCCTTACTGGATTTAATTAAAGAGCGATACTCTTTTAAATTTTGTGAAAACATCGAATTAAATAGTAATAATAGTAATAAGCTGGCCAATCGTTTCATTAAAGCAAATTCAAGTTTTTGTTAAGAATCATTTCACCGAAAAGATACATTTTTCTTGCATTAGAAACACGTATTCTTTTGGTTAAAAGTAATTTTGCCTCCGTTTTCCTAATTTTCTTAAATAAGTTAAAGTAATATTTATACGCCATAAAAACGGCAAGTTTACTGGATATTGGCAGCATCTTGATTCCTATTTTAGCATGTGCAAAATCTGCTGCAATATCATTTTCAATTTCTACTTTATCTCGGTGCGTGAAATTTTGAAAATCAACGCCGGGGAAATAAGTTCTGTTCAGATCATTAAAATCAGCACTGATATCTCTTAAAAAATTAATCTTTTGAAATGCTGCTCCTAAACTTTGGGCGTAAGGTTTCAGTTTTTCGTATTCTACAACATTTCCATCAACAAAAACCTTCAAACACATTAAACCCACCACTTCCGCAGAACCGTAAATATATTCATTATATTTTTCATCATTTAAATCTTTGATCTCGCCCAAATCCATTTTCATTGAAGTCAGAAATGCATCTACTAGATCTTGCGGTATTGCCTTTTCCCTTTGGGTCAAACAAAAAGAATGTAAGATTGGATTTAAAGAAATGCCATGTTCCTGCGCTGTCTTGTAATTGCTTTCAAAATCAGCCATCAATCTCACTTTATCATAATCATGAAATGTATCCACTATTTCGTCTGCCAATCGTACAAAGCCATAAATATTGTAGATGTGCTGACGAATCTCTGGTTTAAAAAGTGACGATGCTTTATAAAACGAGGTGCTGTATTTTTCGGTAACCATTTTGGAAGATTGTCCGCAAAACGAGTTAAAAATTTCTAAATTATTCATGGTTAGAATATTTTGTTTTGATGTTGAAGAATATAATCGGTCACTACTTTTCCGGAGATTAACGCGGGTGGCACGCCTGGTCCGGGAACGGTCAATTGACCGGTGTAGAAAAGATTCTTTATTTTTTTATTGCTGATGCTTGGCCTTAGAATAGAGGTCTGTAGTAAAGTATTGGCTAAACCGTACGCATTACCTCGGCAAGAGTTGTACCGTTCTTTGAAATCGTTGACTCCAAAACTCTTTTTGAAGATCACTGAACTTCTTAAATCAACACCGATGTTTTTTTGAACTCTGTCCATAATTAATTCAAAGTATTGATCATGAATTTCCTGATTGTCTTCTAAATCAACTGCAACTGGAATTAGGAAAAATCCAGTTTCCTTTCCTTTTGGACATAAATCTAAATCGGTTTTTGAAGAGAAATTGGCATAAAACAAAGGTTTTGTCGGTAATTTTGGTTCATCATAAATTTCCACTGCGTGCTGTTCGAAATCGGTGTCAAAGAATAAATTGTGATGTTGAAGTTCCGGGACTTTTTTGTCAAAAGCAACATAATATAAGAAGGACGACGGTGCGAAAACTTTCTTATACCAATACTCATCATCATAGTTTTTCTGGTCAGCGTTTAGTAATTTTTCAGTGTGGGCATAATCTGCTCCAGAAATAACTAAATCTGCCTCGAAGACATCAGTGGTCGTAATCACCCGTTTTGCCTGATTATTTTCGGTTTCTATCTTAATAACTTCTTGATTGATGTGAAATTTCACACCTAATTCTTTAGCCAATTTCACCATTCCTAAAGCAACCGCATTGAAACCTCCTTTCGGATACCAAGTTCCTAAACCAAAATCGGCATGGTTCATGAAATTATAAAAGGCTGGCGTATTCTGGGGTTTAGCACCCAGAAAAAGAACGGGAAACTCTAAAATACTCTGAAGTTTTGGGTTTTTAATGTTTTTGCGAACGGTCTGTGAAATATTTTGAACAAAGAGATTTAATCTTGTTGCCGTTTCAAAACTCACTAATTCTAAAAGAGATTTGCCGGGATTATAAACCAAATCAGTCATGGCGATTTCATAATTCTTACGCGAATCTTCCATAAATCTTCGAAGATGTTTCCCACTTCCGGGTTCTACTTCTTCAAATTTTGCAATAATTTTTTCAGGCTCATCAGAAATATCGATATAATCATTTTTGCCGAAATAGACTCTATAACCTGGTGAAAGTTTTTTTAACGCGTAAAAATCAGACACTTTTTTTCCAAAATCAGAAAAGAATCTTTCGAAAATATCCGGCATCCAATACCAACTTGGTCCCATGTCGAATTTGAATCCATCTATTTCTAACAGAGAAGCCCGGCCACCAAGTTGTTCGTTTTTTTCTAAAACCTGAACAGCATAGCCTGCCTTCGCCATATAACAGGCAGAAGCAATCGCTGAAAATCCGGAACCAATAATAACAACTTTCTTCATGTTTTAAATAATGGTACAAAAATATACTTTTATTTCTAAAATAGAAAATATTTTTACTAAATTTGTACTTTAATTTAAACCAAGATATGAAAAGTACAGCATTAACTCAGGAAAAAATATTAGATCTTTATTCAAAGTATGTTCTTAGAAATAATAAGAAGCCACTCAATGTATTTACCTTCTGCGACGAACATGATTTAACGGAATCAGAATTTTATTCTTTCTATGCTAATTTTGAACAAGTAGAAGCAGATTACCTCAGGTTTTTTATGGATCAAAGTATCATGTTGATCACGGCAGAAGATTCCTATTATATGGATCATACGAAAAACAAATTACTTTCTTTTTATTATACTTTTTTCGAGCAACTTACTTTAAATAGAAGTTTGGTGATCTACCTGATTGGGCAAGACAAAAATTATTTAGAAAACGTAAAAAAATTGTGGTCTCTTAAAAAAGAGTTTCAAAGATTTATTAAATCATTAGCTATTTCTGAACCATTAATGGATGATGTTAGTGACCGAATGGAGAAGATGGAGCGATTTAAAAATAAAGGAATCGAAGAATTATACTGGGGACATTTCATCGCAACCTTAAAATTTTGGATCGAAGATACCAGTCCAAACTTTGAAAAAACAGATATTTTTATTGAGAAATCAGTTGATACCAGTTTTGAACTATTTGAAGTAAAGCCATTAAAGAAATTAATCGATTTAGGAAAATTTCTTTTTAATGAAGTAAAAAATAAATAATGAAAACATTAGATAAAATACCAACGAGTAAGATCCAGCGAGCCAGTAAATTGATTTCTACGGGTGCGAAAGTTGGCGTAAATTACTTAAAATATTACGGTGAGAAAATCACTAAGACGGAAGAAGAAGCGAAGGAGAATCTTAATAATAGTAATGCAACCGACATTTATGACAGTTTAAAAGAACTAAAAGGAAGTGCTTTAAAAGTTGCTCAGATGCTCAGTATGGAAAAGAATATTTTACCGGCTGCTTATGTGGAAAAATTTTCTTTGTCTCAGTTTCAGGTTCCGCCCTTATCTGCACCTTTGGTTGCCAAGATCTTCAAAAATTATTTTGGTAAAAAACCCAATGAACTGTTTGATCATTTTGAGCCAAATTCTACCAATGCTGCAAGTATTGGACAAGTTCATAAAGCCATGAAAGATGGAAAAGAACTGGCTGTTAAAATTCAATATCCGGGAGTTTCTGATTCGATCTCTTCTGATTTAGCGATGGTAAAACCGATTGCGATGAAGATGTTCAATATTAAAGGAAAAAACTCAGATCAATACTTCAAAGAAGTTGAAGATAAATTGCTGGAAGAAACCGATTATAATTTAGAGATTACGCAGAGTTTAGAAATAAGACAAAAATGTGAGAATCTACCGAATCTGGCTTTTCCAAATTATTATCCTCAATATTCAAATGATAGAATAATAACCATGGATTGGATGCACGGAAAACATCTTTCTACGTTTTGTGCTGAAAATAAAGACCCAAAATTAGCAAATCAAGTTGGTCAGGCTTTATGGGATTTTTATATGTTCCAGATTCATAAACTTAGAAAAGTTCACGCTGATCCGCATCCAGGGAATTTTTTGGTTTCGGAAGAGGGTACTTTGATCGCTATCGATTTTGGTTGTATGAAAACGATTCCTGAAGATTTTTATATTCCTTATTTTGAATTGGCGGTTCGCGAAAATTTAGAGAACAGAGCGTTTTTGGATCAAAAATTATTAGAATTAGAAATCATTCGTCCAGATGATTCAGCGGAAGAGAAAGAATTCTTTACCGAGATTTTCTATGAGTTATTGTATTTATTTACAACGCCTTTCCAGGAAGAAAACTTTGATTTCTCGGATGGTAAATTCTTTGAAGCCATCGCAGATCTTGGACAGAAATATGCAAAAAACACCCAGATAAAAGGGAGAAATGCGAATCGTGGATCTCGACATTTTATTTATATGAACAGAACATTTTTCGGTTTATATAATCTGATGCACGATATTCAATCAAAAAATATTGTGATTAATAACTATAAAAATTTCACCAACAATTGAGTTTAACCATTGCCCAAATTGACCGGGTTATCGAAATGGCTTGGGAAGACCGAACGCCTTTTGAAGCCATCACTTATCAATTCGCGTTGGCAGAAAAAGACGTGATTGCGCTGATGAGAAAAGAATTAAAGAGAAGTTCTTTCAACTTGTGGCGAGCGAGAGTAAATTCTGGGGTGAGTCAAAAACATTTGTTTAAAAGAAATAGTGAAATAGATCGATTCAAGTGCACCCGACAAAGAACGATTTCTGGAAATAAAATTAGCAAAAGATAGGATGCAGAAAGAAGAAAAGATTTTGACAATGACTGTGGAAGATATTTCGAGGACTGAAAAATTGTATCGAACGAAGTTGATCAATTCTTTGGCAGGAATTCGGCAGGTTGTTTTGATTTCAACCAAATCTAAAAGTGGTCAGGAAAACGTTGCGATTTTTAATTCCATAATACATTTAGGTGCGCATCCACCTTTGTTTGGATTTATTTCGAGACCTGATTCTGTGGAGCGGGATACTTTAATAAACATCAAAGAAACTGAAAGCTACACTTTAAATTTCATCGATAAAAAATGGTTGAAGGAAGCACATCAGACTTCGGCGAGATATTCAAAGGAAATTTCAGAGTTTGACGCCACAGGTTTGACACCTGAATATTTAGGAAATTGTTTGACGCCTTTTTTGAAAGAAGCAGAAATTAAAATTGAAATGAAATTACAAGAGATCATCAATATTGAAATCAATGCAACCATTATGGTCATTGGAAGTGTTGAAACGGTTCATATTCCCAAAAATCGTCTCGCGGAAGATGGCTTGGTGAAACCGAATGACCTATTGTTGAGCGGAGGTTTAGATGCGTATTATACCAGTGAGTTTATTGAGCAATTGCCTTATGCAAAATCTTAAATCACGTTGAAACACGGTAAAAAGAAACATTTACCCCACAAGATTTGTCCAGTTTGCGAGAGACCTTTTTCATGGCGGAAAAAATGGGCGAAAGATTGGGGAAATGTGAAATACTGCAGTGAGAAATGTAAGAGAAATAAAGGATAATTAAGAAATATAAAATGAAAAATATACTTATCGTAGGTGCAGGAAAAGGAATTGGACTCGCGACTTGCAAACTTTTAAAAGATGAAAATCTGTTTGCGATTTCCCGAAATTCAACTCCTGAATTAGCAAGTTTAGGAACACAATTTTTTGAATTAGATGTTTCCAAAGATGATCTGAATGAGATATCTTTGCCTGAGGAATTACATGGCCTTGTTTTTTGTCCGGGTTCCATAAATCTACGACCGTTTAATCGACTGACCGAAGAAGATTTTTTAGCGGATTTCAATCAGAATTTTATGGGAGCAGTTCGGATAATTCAGAAATGTTTACCAGCGTTGAAAAAATCGAAAGCTGCAAGTATCGTATTATTCTCCACTGTTGCAGCGAAAGTTGGAATGCCATTTCACACGTCAATTGCAGCGAGTAAAGGGGCGATCGAAGGTTTTGCCAAAAGTTTAGCAGCAGAACTGGCGTCGGCAAATATTCGGGTTAATGTAATTGCGCCGTCACTTTCAGATACTTCTTTAGCCGCACAAATGCTTTCTACAGAGGAGAAGAGAGTCGCTTCGGCAAAAAGACATCCGTTGCAAAGAATTGGGTCAGCAGAAGACAGTGCTCAGTTGGTTGAGTTTCTTCTCTCGGAAAAAAGTTCCTGGATGACTGGACAAATTATCGGTCTAGACGGTGGATTAGGTAATATTAAACTATAACAAAACGATATAAACCATTACAACATGGAATTAAATTTAATCATTGATATTTTATCAGAGTTGGATACCTTTCAAAAAGCACAACCAAACGCGCAGACGAGTTTAGAAGATTTTCGATTATATTTAAATGAGAAAGCATACGAAAAAGAAACCCCTAGAAATTTAACTCAAAAGTTTGATTTAGAAGTTTTCGACCTTGAAAATGAAATCGCCAAACAGGTAATTATGTTGGGAAGATATTCTAAACATTTAATTAAAAAATCATTGGAAAATCATCCCGATTTAGTGAATGAAGATTTCACCTATCTTTTTAGAATGATGGATTATCCGTCGTTGACGAAAATGCAGCTGATTGAGAAAAACGCACACGAAAAACAATCAGGTATTGAGATCATCAAACGCTTGGTGCGGAATGGTCTATTTGTAGAAAGCCCGGATGAAAATGATAAAAGAAGTACCCGAATTTCAGTGACCGAAAAAGGAAAAAAAGTCTTCCAGGAATCAATGAAAGATATCACTGTAGTTTCTAAAATTATGTCTGGTAAACTGACAGGTGAAGAGAAAACACAGTTGTTGGGATCACTGAAAAAACTCAACACTTTTCACCATACGATTTACACTAATTTGCGAAACGAAGCGCCAGAAGAAATCTTGAAATTGGTAGATAATGACTGACGAAATTTCTATTTTTTGGTTTAGAAGAGATTTGAGATTAACCGATAATCACGGACTTTTTAAAGCTTTGGAATCTTCTGAAAACGTATTACCCATTTTTATTTTTGATACCGAAATTCTTTCAAAATTAGAAAATAAGGAAGATAAAAGAGTAGATTTTATTGTTCAGGTTTTACAGGTTTTAAATCAGTTTTTAGAGAAAACCGGAAAGTCGATTAAAATTCTACACGGAAAACCTCTAAATGTTTTTAAAGAACTCGCTGAAAATTATAAAATAGAAAGTGTTTTCTGTAATGAAGATTATGAACCTTCTGCCATTAAAAGAGACTTGGAGATTAAAGACTTTTTAAATTCAAGAAGCATTACTTTTCATTCTTTTAAAGATCAAGTTCATTATCATAAAGATGATATTTTAAAATCTGATGGAACACCTTATACCATTTATACGCCGTATTCAAAACAGTGGTTGCTAAAATATCATTCACAAAAAACTGAGTTTTACCCAAGTGAAAAATTATTAGAAAACTTATTTGACCTTGAAAAACAGGAAATTACTTTAGAAAAAATTGGTTTTATAAAAACGGAGTATCAATTTGAAGTTCCTAAAATAAATCGTGAAATTTTAAAAACCTATCACGAAACCCGAAATTTTCCTACGACGCCGACTTCTGAAATAAGTGTTCATCTTCGTTTTGGCACGATCAGCGTTCGAAAATTGGGTGCTGAAGCGAGAAAACTCAATGAAACTTATTTGAAGGAATTGATTTGGAGAGAATTTTTCATGCAGATTTTGTATCATTTCCCAAAAGTAGTTCATCAATCTTTTAAGAAAAAATATGATCATATTTCCTGGCTTTATGATGATGAAAGTTTAAAAAAGTGGCAGGATGGAAAAACAGGCTATCCTATTGTAGATGCGGGAATGCGGGAATTAAACGAAACTGGTTTTATGCACAACCGTGTGAGAATGGTTTGTGCCAGTTTTTTCACCAAACATCTTTTAATGGATTGGCGGATCGGTGAGGCTTATTTTGCCGAAAAACTGCTTGATTATGATTTATCAGCTAATAACGGAAACTGGCAGTGGAGTGCAGGGACAGGTTGTGATTCGGCGCCTTATTTCAGGATATTTAATCCGACGGAGCAGCAGAAAAAATTTGATCCCGATTTCAAATATATTAAAAACTGGGTAGCGGAATATGGAACTTCCCAATATCCAGAACCGATAATTGAGTATAAATTTGCCAGACAACGGGCTTTGGAAACATATAAAAAAGGGCTGGAATCCGCTGAAACGATTAATTAAATTAAAATTCTCAAGCTTTTAGGTAAAACTTTAATACGAATAGGAGAGTCTATTCTATTGTATTCACCATCTAAATGCCAATCCTTAGTGTCTACCGTAAATTCAATTTCAGGAACTGAAAGAAAGGTGAGGTATTTGTTTTCTTTTAAAGTTTTAGAAAACATGCGCACCGCAAATAGTCCACCATAATATAAAGGGAATTTTTTAACCAAAACGACTTCTGCTAATCCATCTACGGTACTTGCATGTGGGGCGATATATGCGTTATTCCCAAATTGGCGCGTATTTGCGATGTTCAACATTAAATATTCGCCATCATGCTTTTTAAACGATTCTGATGTGAATTTTATCTTAATGGGTTTATAATTTAAAAAAGTTTTAATGGAAACTTTAATGTAATTGCTGAAACCACGGTTCGTTTTTTCGAATTCTTTTACTACTTTCCCATCGAAGCCAGTCCCGGAAACGTTAATGGAAATTTTGTCATTCACTGTAAACGTATCAATCTCCCGATAATTTCTCAATTTTATTTTTGATAGAAGCTCATTCAAATTTTTCGTGAAATTATTTTCATTTGAGAAACCATTTCCTGATCCTGCTGGAAATATGGCAAGAATTTTATCAGTGTTGATGAGCTTTCTCGCGACAGAAGCAATAGTGCCATCGCCACCGACTGCAACGAATAGATCAATTGAATCAAAATGCTCTGTGATAAAATCTTCTGTTCCTTTTACTGATTCAGAAATATAAAATTTAGGCTCAGGAACCTCTTTATGAAGTGAATCTAAAAATGGTTGGTAATTTCTCTTCGCAGAAAAAGGATTGATGATAAAGGCGATATTTTCCATGGGGAGCAAAAATAAAAAAAGCGAATGACAATATCTGCTTTTGTAACTGTTATTATAAATTCATTCTCTTTTTAAAGTCCGAATTTAGAAATGGTTTAATATCGCTAAAAGGAATTTTAATCAAAACAGGACCTGCAGCATACGCTGTTATTTCATATTGGTTGTACAGAAAATAGAGATTTTCTTTGTCGAAATAAAAATTATTATTTAACGGAATTTCTTCTACTAAAAGCATTTCTGACTGTTTGTTTTCAGAATCATTTTTCAGAAAGTTATCCATAAGAATCCTCTTCCAGACACTGGAATCTTCTTCCGTAATGACATCTGATAATTGCACTGTTTTATTGTTTTTTAGATCAAATACCTTGTATTTCTCATAGTAATAACCATGTGCTCCACCAGTATAACCATCTCCGGTATATTGTATTGTTAGATATTGATTCTGGTGGGATATCATCTCCATGGCAGAAGTCATATTCCAAAATTGTGAGAATTCTGGTTTATATTCTTTTAAAGAAAGCTTTTCCTCATCATAGTAATTTTGCATTTTATGATGGAGTGCTTTTGCTAAGTTTTCTTTCGAATAATCTTCCAAAATAAGATCTTCTTGTGCATAGATTGAATCCAGAAGTGTCTTGCTTTCCAATCCAGAAAATGTTATAATTTTTGAACTGAAAGTTAACGACAGGTTTTTATCGATACGTAGAGAATCTTCTAACTTCAAAGAATCCACCGCAAATTTGGATAATGGATTTACTAAAGAACTGTCAGAAGTTGCATTGTTTTCCTGTTTAGTCTTTTCTTTGTTGCATCCGATTATCAACATTGAAGATAGGGTTAGAAGTGCTAAAAATTTTTTCATAGCTAAATTTAAGGTTTTTTTTGTTAGTGCAAAAAAAAAGCTGTTCGATAGATGAACAGCTTTGTATTTAAAAGAAATAGTTTATACATCAATTTTTGCGTAAATCGCGTTCTTCTCGATGAATGCACGTCTTGGTGGAACTTCGTCTCCCATCAACATCGAAAATACGTTATCTGCTTCTGCTAAGCTTTCGATTCTAATTTGCTTTAACATTCTTCTTTCAGGATTCAGTGTCGTGTCCCAAAGTTGTTCAGGATTCATTTCCCCAAGACCTTTGTATCGTTGAACTTCAACCCCTTTTCCGTCTGGTGACATTTCCAAAGTAATTTCTTCACGCTCTTTTTCATTGTAAGCATAAACTTTTTTACTTCCTTTTTTTAGTAAATATAAAGGTGGTTGAGCAATATAGATATATCCATTCTCAATCAGTTCCTTCATGTATCTAAAGAAAAACGTCATAATTAAAGTTGCAATGTGAGCACCATCAATATCGGCATCACACATGATCACAATTTTATGATATCTTAATTTCGCGATATTCAAAGCTTTGCTATCCTCCTCTGTACCTACGCTAACTCCAAGTGCCGTGTAAATATTTTTAATTTCTTCGTTATCATATACTTTATGAAGCATCGATTTTTCAACATTCAGAATTTTACCTCTTAGAGGTAGAATTGCCTGGAAATGACGGTCACGACCTTGTTTTGCTGTTCCACCTGCTGAATCTCCCTCGACTAAAAATAGTTCAGAAATTTCAGGATCTTTAGAAGAACAATCAGAAAGTTTACCAGGTAATCCGCTACCGCCCATTGGCGATTTTCTTTGTACCATTTCGCGTGCTTTCTTGGCCGCTTGCCTTGCTTTTGCTGCAAGAACTACTTTCTGTACAATCAGTTTTGCTTCGTTAGGATGTTCTTCTAAGAAGTTGGTTAGCATTTCTCCAACGATCTTATCCACAGCACCAGAAACTTCGGAGTTTCCTAATTTCGTTTTGGTTTGTCCCTCAAATTGAGGCTCCATTACTTTTACCGAAATTACGGCAGTTAATCCCTCGCGGAAATCATCACCCATAACTTCTACCTTCTCCTTGGCCGGAAGTCCTAATTCATCAGCAAATTTCTTCAGCGTTCTCGTTAAAGCTCTTCTAAAACCAGCAAGGTGAGTTCCACCTTCATGGGTATTGATATTATTAACGTAAGAGTGTAGATTCTCGTTGTAAGAAGTGTTGTATCTCATCGCAACTTCTACCGGAATATTATCTTTTTCACCTTCCATGAAAATCACATTGTTCATAATGCTTTCACGGTTTCCATCGATATATTCAACAAACTCTTTCAGTCCACCTTCAGAATGGAAGGTATCGGATTTTAAAACTCCTTCTTCATCTGCAACTCTTTCATCTGTTAAAGTGATTGTAATTCCTTTATTCAAATATGAAAGTTCGCGAAGTCTGCTGGCGAGCGTATCATAGCTGTAAACCAATTCCTGGAAAATAGTGTCATCAGGCTGAAAGAAAACTTCTGTTCCTCTTTGATCAGTAGTACCGATTTCAGCAACGTCTGCTAAAGCTTTTCCCTTCGAATATTTTTGTTGGTAAACTTTACCGTCTTTATAAACCGTTGCGATGAGTGAGTTAGAAAGGGCATTCACACAAGAAACACCTACACCGTGCAATCCACCAGAAACTTTATAAGAATCTTTATCGAATTTTCCACCAGCACCAATCTTGGTCATTACCACCTCCAATGCTGATTTTTGCTCTTTTTCGTGCATATCAACAGGTATTCCTCGACCATTATCTCTTACCGAAATAGATTCACCTTCGTGGATTACTACAGAGATCGTGTCACAGTGACCAGCTAATGCCTCATCTATCGAGTTATCGATGACCTCATAAACTAAATGATGTAAACCTCTTGTTCCTACATCTCCAATGTACATTGACGGACGCATTCTCACGTGTTCCATCCCTTCCAGTGCTTGTATACTACTCGCTGTATATTCTTTTTGGCTCATATTTTTATTATTCATCAAAGCGAAGTGGCTCTGAATTTTAAATACATTTTAATTAAATTTTGCTGAAAATGGAGTGTAAATCTTCCATTTCAAAAGACTAACAAAGATAGTGAATTTCGTCCAAATATCAAAGTTATTGAAGTCATAAAATGCACCGAACTTGAAACGAAAAAATCCTCAAAACTTTGAGGATTTAGATATTGTAAAACTTTTCGTTTATAGAATTTTCATTAAAACCACATCATCAATTTTCTCTACTTTAACCAAATTGTATTTCGTAAGATTTTTCGCTGCTTTGTCCCATTTCTTTCCAGAAAGGTTACTTTTAACTTTCACCAATCCCAATGTCATTGGTTCATCTGAAGAATTAAGAATCTCTAAAACCAGTTTTTCGTCATCATCCAATTCGAAAGCTGGAGTTGCTTTTTCCGGCTTCATTTGCGGGAAGAATAAAACTTCCTGAATAGATGGATTGTTCGTCATAAACATAATCAAACGGTCCATACCAATTCCCATTCCTGAGGTTGGCGGCATTCCGTATTCCAACGCTCTTAAGAAATCTTCATCTATAAATTGTCCTGCTTCATCATCGCCTTTTTCGGCCAGTTTTAATTGTGCTTCAAAACGCTGTCTTTGATCAATTGGATCATTTAATTCCGAATAAGCATTTGCGACTTCTTTACCACAAACCATTAATTCAAAACGTTCCGTTAAACCTTCCTGGGTTCTGTGTTTCTTGGTTAAAGGCGACATTTCGACTGGATAATCGGTAATGAAAGTTGGTTGAATAAAGTTTCCTTCACATTTTTCACCAAAAATCTCGTCAATTATTTTTCCTTTACCCATCGTTTCGTTCACTTCAATTCCGATGGATTTTGCAAAATCAAAAAGCTCTTGTTCAGATTTTCCAGTGATATCAAAGCCGGTATATGTGATGATTGCTTCCGTCATGGAAACTCTTGCGTAAGGCGCTTTAAAATCAATTTCTTGATCTTCAAATTGAGCGATGGTTGTTCCATTTACGGCCATAGCACAATGTTCTATCATTTTTTCGGTAAAATCCATCATCCAATAGTAGTCTTTGTAGGCTACATAAATTTCCATAACGGTAAATTCTGGATTATGCGTTCTGTCCATCCCTTCATTTCTGAAGTTTTTCGAAAATTCATAAACGCCATCAAATCCCCCAACAATCAATCTTTTTAGATATAATTCATTAGCAATTCTCATATATAAAGGAATATCCAAAGCATTGTGATGCGTCATAAAAGGTCTTGCTGCGGCACCACCTGCAATCGCCTGCAAAACGGGTGTTTCTACTTCAACATAGCCTGCGTCATTGAAAAACTGACGCATTGCATTGTACATTTTAGTTCTTTTTAAAAATGTTTCTTTAACATGAGGATTTACGATTAAATCTACATAACGTTGTCTGTATCGAAGTTCTGGATCATTAAAGCCATCAAAAACATTTCCCTCGGCATCCACTTTCGGTAAAGGAAGTGGACGTAAAGATTTGGTTAGAATTTTGAAATTTGTAACCTTAACAGTCATTTCACCAACCTGAGTGTTGAACAATTCACCTTCAATTCCGATGATATCACCAATATCTAAAAGATGTTTGTAAACGTCATTATAAAGGGTTTTATCTTCGCCAGTACAGATTTCATCACGGTTAAAATAAACCTGAATTTTTCCTTCCGAATCCTGAAGTTCGGCAAAACTTGCTTTCCCTTGAATTCTTCTACTCATCAATCGACCTGCAATCGTTACTTTTTTACCTTCGACAAAATCCTGCTTAATGGTTTTGGTGGTTTCTGTAATTTTATATTCGTCGGCCGGAAAAGCATTGATCCCCATTTTTTCAAGGGTTTTTAACTTTTCTCTTCTGATGATTTCCTGTTCTGATAACTGCATTTTTCTTGCTATTTTAAGTCTGCAAATTTAGTAAAATTTTAGTGAAGATCGGAAGTAGAAATTAGCAGCGTTTTGTAAGAATAGTCTTAATTTCTTTTCGTTGATGAATTGAGGCTATTTTTGAAGTTTTCTTTTTAAAATAACATGATATTTATTTGGATTCATTACAAATATTCAATTTTGGTACTTCTATCTGCAATTTTTGGTAAATTTGTATTGTGAAAAAATGGTTTATTTATCTGTTGCTGTTTACTTATCTCACTTCTTTCAGTGAAATTAGACAAGTTATGAAAATGCCAAGATTAATTGAACATTACATTTCACATAAAGTTGCAAACCACGAAATTTCAATCTTTGCATTTTTTACAATGCATTATCTTGATGAACAAATCTTAGATGACGACTATGCCGAGGATATGAAATTACCTTTTAAAACGCACGATTTTTCAAGCAGTTCAATTACTTTAAATATTCCACCGGAAAAACCAACTTTAAATATTCAGCATCAGTCGATGCATGTTGATTATTCACCTAATTTTTCTTATTCTGAAAAATATTATCCCTCTGTATTTCAGCAAATTTGGGAGCCACCTAAAATCTAATTAAGTATTTCCTTGTGTTTTATCGTGTCAAATTTATAAAGTTTGACAGGTTTTAATTGCCGTTTTGTTAGGATTTAAATTAAACAGGAAATCCAGTCATTTTAAAACAATTGGAACAGCAGAAAAATATCGAACTCGCCAAATTAAATGCAGAGAAATCGAAACTTTTGCCGACTTTTAATATTGGTTATAATAATTCCAGCATGTATGGAACTGGCGCCGATGATCAGTTTTATGAAAGATCATCACGTTTTCATACCGGAATGATTGACGTCGTTATTCCACTTTTTAATACAGCCCAAAAATCATTAATTGAAGGTCAGAAAATAAACCAGTTGATTGCTGAAAATAATTACGAACTCGGTTCAAAAAATCTTAAACATCAATATGCTTCGCTATTTGGTGAATATGAAAAACTAAAAAATGAAACCGATTATTACAAATCTAAAGGTTTAAAAAATGCTAAAACCATTATGAAAACTGCAAACCGATTGTATTATGAAGGTGAAATTAATTACCTGCAATGGTCTATTCTCATCAACCAAAGTTTAGACATTCAAAACAAACTCATCGACACTCAGAAATTACTGAATGAGAAAATCATTCAACTCAATAATTTAACGCAACAATAATTTAATATTTTTAAAATGAAAAAATATACCGTCTTACACCGCATCCTTCACTGGGTTTTTGCAGTATTTATGCTGGTTTTGTTTACCACCGGCTTTCTCCGAATGGTTTGGATGAGCAAAACTGTAATTTCAGAAGCCGTTAATAAAAATTCACAAATTCAAAGTTTGAATTTAGATAAACAAAGCCTTCGAACCATCGTTCATTCTGTTCAGGATCCTATGTTTGAATGGCATGTTTACGCGGCTTATATCATTACTTTCGCCTTTGTTGTCAGAATCATTTATATGATCGTAAAAGGAATTAAATTTCCGAATCCTTTTTCAAAAACCACTTCAGGCAAAGAAAGATTTCAAGGATTTATTTATCTTGGTTTCTATTTAATGATTGCCGCTCAAATAATAACGGGAGGCATTTTGAAATTTGAAATCGGCTCCGAATCTCTCAGTGATTTAGCAGAAACAACCCACAAACTCGCCATTTATTGGATGCCGATTTTCGTTCTTTTACACTTGGGTGGAATTGCGATTTCAGAAAATACGAATCGAAAAGGAATCACCTCTAAGATGATTGGCGGTGATTCTGAATAACAAAATGATGATAATGAAAAAATTACTTATTATACTTTTAAGCCTGACGATTTTTTCCTGTTCCAAAGAAGAAGTGGTGAAGGAAGAAATGAGCACCGTCTCTGGAGATCAGGTTTCTTTAACCAATTTACAGATCAAAAATTCGGGTATTGAAACCAACACTTTAAACAATCTCGACATTGCGCACAAGATTATGCTGACCGGACAGATTGATGTTCCACCGCAGGGAATGGCAAGTGTTTCTGCACCAAGCGGCGGCTACATTCGAGTCTCTAGATTTATGCCGGGAAATTATGTTAAAAAAGGACAAACTTTGGCAACTTTAGAAAATCCAGAATTGGTGCAACTGCAGCAGGATTATTTGCTGGCAAATTCTGAAAATGGTTTTACGGAACTTTTAAATTTTAAAGAAGAAAATAAAAGCAAAAAGTTTGTGACCAAAGGTGCTTATCAATTATTAATGGCCGTGAAAAATATGGGAGAATAATTTTTTTAAAAAATTACTTGCAGATAAAAAAAACATTTATATATTTGCTCCCATGATTATAGCAACAAACAATACTTGGTGGTGGCATTCAAACTCCTTTAGGGTCTGAAGCAAATCTTGTATTCTGTTTGTAAAAACATATATAAAAGACTTTGACGGGCTCCGTTGAAGTCTTTTTTTATGCAAAAATTTAAAAAAATAACATGAAGTTCCGAAGGGACGATTTATCGAAGAATAGGATGCAATCCTATGAATATTATTATTAAAAAATAGAAGCCAAATGAATTTCGACACCACAATAAATATAAAAACAACCATAAAATCAGTGATGAGCGATCTCTTCACGCCGGTAGGAATTTACTTGCGACTTCGTGATAAATTTCGTGATACCATTTTGTTGGAAAGTGCCGGAAATCAAAATACCGATAACAACTTTTCTTTCATCGCCATCAATGCGGTTGCCGGAATTGAAATCCGAAATTACAATGAAGCAGAAATTAAATTTCCTCTTGGTAATCCTCAGAAAATCGCTTTAGAAAAAGAAAAATTGAGTGAATTACTCAATGATTTTACCAAAAGTTTTATTTGCGAAGAACCTTCCAAAGAAATTGGAAAAAGCGCCCAAGGATTTTTTGGTTATACGAGTTATGATGCAATTCCGTTCTTTGAAAACATCAAGTTTAAAGAACTTTCAGAAGAAAATAAAATTCCGTTGTTAAGATATCGCCTTTACCAATATGTAATCGCAATTAACCATTACAACGATGAAATGTTCATTATTGAAAATAAAATCGACGGTTTAAAATCAAATACCATCGAAATCGAAAATTTGATTAATCAAAAAAATGCTCCTATTTTTCCTTTTAAAATAACTGATTATGAAACGTCCAATTTAAAAGATGAAGAATATCGCGAATTGGTTGAAACTGCAAAAAAGCACTGTTTCCGTGGTGATGTTTTTCAATTGGTTTTGAGTAGAAGATTTGAACAGAAATTTAATGGTGATGAATTCAATGTTTACCGTGCTTTGCGTCATATTAATCCTTCACCTTATTTGTTTTACTTCGATTACGGCGATTACAAATTAATGGGTTCCAGTCCGGAAAGTCAACTGATCATTAAAAATGGAAAAGCGATCATTCATCCCATTGCAGGAACTTTTAAAAGAACTGGAGAAGTTCAGAAAGATTTAGAAGCGGCAGAAGAATTGAAGAAAGATGCGAAAGAAAACGCAGAACACACGATGTTGGTAGATTTAGCGCGAAATGATTTAAGTATTTGCGGAAAAAACACGACGGTGACGAAATTGAAAGAAGTTCAGTTTTTTTCTCATGTGATTCATTTGGTCAGTGAAGTTACAGCCGATGTTGAAGAAAATCAAAATCCATACGAAATGATTGCAACTACTTTTCCACAAGGAACTTTGAGTGGCGCACCGAAATACAAAGCAATGGAATTAATTGATTCTTATGAGAAAACTTCGCGTTCGTTTTATGGAGGTTGCATAGGTTTTGTCGGTTTCGACGGAAGTTGTAATCAGGCGATTATGATACGGACTTTTCTAAGTAAAAACAACACGCTTTATTATCAAGCAGGGGCCGGAATTGTGGCGAAGTCTACGGCAGAAAATGAATTGCAGGAAGTGAACAATAAACTGAATGCCTTGAAAATGGCTGTTAAGAAAGCAGAATCAATTTAAGAAAATACAAAAATGAAAATATTAGTCTTCGATAATTACGACAGTTTTACTTATAATTTGGTTCAGATGATTGAGCAAATCAGCGGCGATAAAGTAGATGTATTTCGCAATGATCAAATTGGTTTGGAGGAAAGCGAAAAGTACGATAAAATTGTTCTTTCACCTGGTCCCGGAATTCCAAGTGAAGCCGGAATTTTAATTGAACTGATTAAAAAATACGCCCCGACAAAATCCATTTTGGGTGTTTGTCTTGGTCAGCAAGCAATTGCAGAAGCTTTCGGTGGAAGTTTGATTAACTTAACAGAAATCTACCACGGTGTCGCGACCACTGCAAAAACAATAAAAAAAGACGCACCCCTTTTAAGAAATTTACCCGAAAATTTGGAAGTAGGAAGATATCACAGTTGGGCCGTTAATCCTGAAGATTTCCCCGAAGAATTGGAAATTACTTCAGTTGACGAAAACGGAATGATTATGTCGCTTCAACACAAAACGTACGATGTTCAGGCAGTTCAGTATCATCCAGAAAGTATCTTAACGCCGCACGGAAAAAAGATTATTGAGAATTTTTTAAAGAATTAAAATGAAAGAAATTTTACAATATTTATTCGACCATCAAACATTAAGTAAAGCCCAGGCGAAATCGATCTTACTCGAAATTTCAAAGGATATCTTTAATGAAATTGAAGTCACTTCATTCGTTACCGTTTTTTTGATGCGAAGTATCACGTTGGCGGAGTTAGAAGGTTTTACCGAAGCATTGCAACAATTAGCGCCTCAAATCAATTTGGGAACGGATGATTTGGTAGACATTGTCGGAACTGGTGGCGACGGAAAAAACACATTTAACATTTCGACTTTAGCGAGTTTGGTAGTTGCCGGAACTGGGCAAAAAGTAGCCAAACATGGCAATTACGCGGCGTCAACTATTAGTGGAGCGTCAAATGTTTTGGAGACTCTTGGATATCGATTTAAAGAGACAGAAGCCGAGTTGAAAAGTGATTTGGAAAAAGGAAATTTCTGTTATTTACACGCACCGATTTTTCATACTTCTCTGAAATCAATTGCACCGATGCGTAAAAATATTGGCTTGAAAACGTTCTTCAATTTATTAGGTCCATTGATCAATCCTGCGAAACCAAGATATACCATGATTGGTGTGGCGAATTTGGAGATCGCAAGAATTTACCAGTATTTGCTGCAAAAGAAAAACGCGGACTTTTTGCTTGTAAATGCTTTGGATGGTTACGACGAAATCAGTTTAACGAGCGATACGAAAATCATGGATAAAAATGGCGAGAAGATCTATTCAGCCGAAGAATTACAATTCAGAAATATTGATCCTGAAACCATTTTCGGCGGAAACAGTATTGAAGAAGCAGCGGAAATTTTTAAAACTATATTAGAAGGAAAAGGAACTTACGAACAAAACGCTGTTGTTTTAGCAAACGCCGCCATGGCTTTGAAGAATACAGAAAAATATGGCAATTATGAAAATTGCTTAATGATGGCGAAAGAAAGTTTTATGGAAGGAAAAGCCTTGAATTGTTTAAATGTTTTAATTGATTAAAGATGAATATTCTCGATAAAATAATTGAACAAAAAAAGATTGAAGTCGCGGACTCTAAAAAGAAGATTCCTTTGACTGAATTAAAAGATTCTGAACTTTTTACCCGCCAGACTTTTTCCTTAAAAGAATCCGTGAAATCGGGGAGTGGAGTTATCTCTGAATTCAAAAGAAAGTCGCCGAGTAAAGGAATTATCAATGATAAAGCTGATGTTTTAGAAGTCACAAAATCGTATGAAAAATTTGGATCGGGTGGAATTTCAATCTTAACTGATGAACAATTTTTTGGCGGAAAATTAGAAGATATTTTAAAAGTACGAAATGATATTTCAATTCCGATTTTGCGTAAAGATTTTATGATTGATGAATATCAATTTTATGAAGCGAAAGCCACTGGAGCCGATGTTATTTTGTTGATCGCATCTTGTCTTTCATCTTTACAAGTGCAGGAATTTACGGAATTGTCTCATGAATTAGGTTTAGAAGTTTTACTAGAAATTCATACCGAAGAAGAATTAAAACATTTCAATAAAAATATTGATTTAGTCGGAATTAATAATCGAAACCTGCAAGATTTCAAAGTCGATTTACAACATTCTGTTAATTTAAAAAACCTACTGCCGAAAGAAACGTTGTCAGTTGCTGAAAGTGGAATTTACTCCATTGAAGATTATCTATTTTTGAAAAAGAAAGGATTTGACGGATTTTTAATGGGTGAATATTTCATGCGAAATGAGAATCCGGGGAAAGCGTTTGAAGAATTTATAGTAGAAGTTAGAAATTAGATTTTAGAAGTTAGAATGGACCAACAAGCAAAAAACGACAACCAACAACCAAAGGTAAAAGTTTGCGGTTTAACAAAACTTGATCAAATCGAAGAACTAATTTCTTTGAATATCGATTTTTTGGGCTTTATTTTTTACGAAAAATCGCCGCGATATGTTTTGAGTTTTTTGACTTTAGATGAAATAAAATCAATCGCTCATCACGGAAAAATTGGAGTTTTTGTCAATGAAACGGTAGAGAATATTATTGAAATTTCCCAACAAGCCGGTCTTAATTACATCCAGCTTCACGGTGATGAAAGTGACGATTTTATTTCTGAATTAAAGAAAAAGCTAAATCCAGAGATAAAATTGATCAAAGTTTTTAGAGTAAGAACTGAATTAGAAAATTTAAAATTCAAAATTCAAAATCTAAAATCCGAAATTGATTACTTCCTTTTCGATACCGATTCCAAATCATTTGGTGGAACGGGGAAATCCTTTGATTGGCAAATTTTAAATGATTTAGAAATTAACAAACCTTATTTCTTAAGCGGCGGAATTTCTGAAGAGAATATTGAAAATCTAAAATTATTAAAGCAAAAACCTTTTGCATTAGATATCAATTCAAAATTTGAAATTGAACCTGGGAATAAGGATGTTAAGAAAATTCTTAAGTTTAAAAATAGATTAAGTCGCGAAGCGACGTCTTAATAAAGGATAGGATGAAATCCTATTAATGATGAATTAAAAAAACGCAGCAATGGCACAATCATTAGTCAAAAATTACGTCCATATCGTTTTCAGCACAAAACATAGAAATGATTTTATCGATATAGAAATAGAAGAAGAATCGTTCAGATATATTGCAACTATTTGCAAAAGTTTTGAAAGTACAGCGATCCAAATTGGGGGAACAGATAATCATATTCATATTTTATGTTTGCTTTCAAGAAAAATTGCGTTGATGAAATTGGTGCAGGAAATCAAAGCCCATTCTTCTAAATGGATCAAAACGAAAGGAAGTAAGTACGAACAATTTTTTTGGCAGGATGGTTATGGTGCGTTTTCGGTTTGTAAAAACAACTTGGAACCAATTAAAAAATATATTAAAAATCAGCGAGAACATCATAAAGAGATCGATTTTAAAAATGAATTCGTGAAAATATTAATTGATAATAGGGTTGAATATGAGGAAAAATACCTTTGGGATTGACACCATTCGTATTAATAGGATTTCATCCTATTCTTTGTTAAATCGCCACTTCGTGGCTCTAAATAAAATTAAAAAATGAAAACATATAAAAACCCCGACGAAAACGGATACTACGGAGAATTTGGTGGCGCATTCGTTCCCGAAATGTTGTATCCAAATGTGGAGGAACTACAACATAATTATTTAAAAATTATCAATTCGGAAGAATTCCAAAATGAATATCAAGATCTTCTAAAAAACTATGTTGGACGAGCAACTCCTTTATATTATGCCAAGAATTTAAGTGAAAAATATCAAACTCAAGTATATCTAAAAAGAGAAGATTTGAATCATACTGGAGCGCACAAAATCAATAACGCTTTAGGGCAGGTTTTACTGGCGAAAAAATTAGGAAAAAAACGAATCATCGCAGAAACCGGTGCCGGTCAACATGGTGTGGCAACGGCAACTGCGTGTGCTTTGATGAATCTGGAATGTATCGTTTATATGGGGGAAGTCGATATCGCACGCCAAGCTCCAAATGTTGGACGAATGAAAATGTTGGGAGCAACGGTAATTCCCGCCACTTCAGGTTCTAAAACTTTGAAAGATGCCGTAAATGAAGCGTTGCGAGATTGGATCAATAATGCTTCGACTACGCATTATATTATCGGAAGTGTGGTTGGGCCGCATCCTTTTCCGGACTTGGTATCGCGTTTTCAAAGTGTGATTTCGGAGGAAATAAAATGGCAGTTAAAAGAGAAGATCGGACGTGAAAATCCGGATTACGTGATCGCTTGTGTTGGCGGTGGAAGTAATGCTGCTGGGACTTTCTACCATTTTGTAGATGAACCGAGCGTTCAACTAATTGCGGCAGAAGCAGGAGGTTTTGGTTTGGATTCGGGGAAATCGGCGGCTACGACTTTTTTAGGAACTTTAGGTGTGTTGCATGGAAGTAAAAGTATTGTGATGCAAACGGAAGATGGGCAAGTCATCGAACCTCATTCGATTTCTGCAGGTTTGGATTATCCAGGAATTGGACCAATGCATGCAAACCTTTTTACAGAAAACAGAGCAGAGTTTTTCAGCATTACCGATGATGAAGCCTTGAGATCTGCCTTCGAATTAACGCAAATTGAAGGAATTATTCCGGCTTTGGAATCGGCTCATGCGTTGGCAGTTTTGGGAAAGAAAAAATTCGAAAAAGACGATGTCGTTGTGATCTGTTTGAGCGGAAGAGGGGATAAGGATATGGAAACTTATCTGTCGATATTATAAATTCTGAAGTATAAATTATTCATCTCAAATTTAATCGAAAATGAAAAAGAAACTCAACATATATTTCACAGCGGGAGTTCCCACGTTGAATGATACAACGGAAATATTAAAACTCATCCAAGATTCTGGCGCAGATTATATCGAAATCGGAATGCCTTATTCTGATCCGGTTGCGGATGGACCGGTGATTCAAAGAGCGCACGAATTTGCGTTGAAAAATGGGATGACGATCGCAGAACTTTTCAGACAATTACAATCAGTAAAAGGAGAAATGAATATTCCGATTATTTTAATGGGATATATAAATCCGGTTTTAAGTTTTGGATTCGAAGATTTCTGCAAAAGATGTAAAGATTCCGGCGTTTCAGGATTGATCATTCCCGATTTGCCACCCGTGGAATTTGAAAAAAATTACCGAACAATTTTAGAAAAATACAATCTGAATTTCATCTTTTTAGTAACGCCAGAAACTTCGGACGACAGAATTAAATATCTGGATTCGTTGAGCTCGGGATTTTTGTATGCGGTTTCAAGTTCTTCTACAACCGGGAATAATGCGAAAGAAATCAATAATGAAGAATACCTGAATCGACTTTCTACTTTAGGTTTAAAAAACCCGGTGATGATTGGGTTTGGAATAAAAAATAAATCTGATTTTAATAAGGTTACCGAAAAAGCAGATGGCGGAATTATCGGAACTGCTTTCGTGAATATTTTGCTTAATAATGAAGACTGGGCAAAAAAAGGAGAAGATTTTATTCGTAGCATAATAAATTAATTTTATAAATTTGCCCAGGAAAAAATCGGGCTAGAAGAATACTTTCATTTATAACAAAAATTTGAAGAAGCGAAATCCTGCAATAGGGATAGGAGTGGAAATCCTTTTTTGAAAAAAAAGGTTGCAACGGATAGCCCGACCCGAGTTAGCGTTGGGAAAGCGCTGTTAGGGCTTTAAGCCCTAACAGCGCTAAGGAAAGGTAACGAGGGGATTGCCCAAAAACAGAAAATAAAATGACAAGCACACAGAATAGAACTTTGCAGTTTCAGGAATTAGGTTTGATGGATTATGAACCGGCTTTTGAATTTCAGGAAAAATTGATGAAGGAAATCATCGATTTGAAATTGGCAAATCGCAGCCGAACTGACGACGAACAGGTAGAAACTCCGAATTTTTTATTGTTTGTAGAGCACCCACATGTTTATACGATTGGGAAGTCTGGGGACGAGCATAATATGCTGGCGAATGCGAAGAAGTTAGAAGAAATCAATGCGACTTTTGTAAAGACGAATCGCGGTGGAGATATTACGTATCACGGTTTCGGACAGATTGTAGGATATCCGATTTTGGATTTGGACAATTTTAAATCCGACATTCATCTATATATGCGGAATTTGGAGGAAGTGATTATTCGTACGATTGCAGAATATGGGTTGAAAGGCGAGAGAAGCGAAGGTGAAACCGGAGTTTGGCTGGATGTTGGAAAACCTTACGCCCGAAAAATCTGTGCGATGGGCGTGAAAACTTCGAAATGGGTGACCATGCATGGTTTTGCTTTGAATGTAAACACTGATTTACGCTATTTCGAATATATTATTGCGTGCGGAATTAAAGATAAAGGCGTGACTTCTTTGCAAAGAGAATTAGAACGGGAATTTTCTGACGCCGAAATGGCTGAAGTTAAAGAGAAGATTAAAAAACATTTTTGTGATGTTTTTGAAGCACAGATCGTTTAATATTTTTTCTCACAGATTACACGGATTTTCACAGATTAAATAAAACAGAAAATCACCTAAAATAAGGTGATTTTTTATTTGTAATTTTAAAATTGAACTCCTAACAAAGCAATTAGCAGAAAACATTTTTATAAGAATCTGTGAAAATCTGTGAAATCTGTGAGCAACAAATTACAGTTCTTTATACAATTCTACTTTTTCGAAAGTCTTCATTTTCTGATTTTCAATTTTATCAGAAATTAAAATCCCAGAAAGATGATCGATTTCGTGCTGTAAGATTACCGCTGTGAAACCTTCCACAATTTCGGTGTGTTTCTTTCCATTTAAATCAAAATATTCCAACTGAATAACTTGACTTCTATAAAAATAATCTCTGAAAACTTTGATGGATAAATCACCTTCAGGACCAAAATTCAAAACTTCTGAACGCCAAAGAATTTTCGGATTAATAAAATATTCCAAAGGTTTATCTTCTTTATCAAACCGTTTTGCCCAAATTATATTTCGATTAATTCCAACTTGTGGTGCAGCGATTCCGACACCACTTCCTGTAGAAAGAAGTGCAAGTTTCATACGGTTGACCAAAATTTTGGTATATTTATCTTTGGGATTTGCGTCAATCGATTGATCGAGTAAAACATAATGTTGCAAAGAATCTGAAGTCTGAAATATAGGAAGAGCAGTTTCAATATTACCTTCTGTAATTCGAGAAATTTCCTGTTTTGTATATTTTTGAGAAAAAGCGAAAACAGAAAATAATAGGAATAAAATAGAAATCTTTTTCATTTTTTAAAATGTTTTGTATCCTTTATATACTTGTGCAGATCTTTCTAACATCGATGCTGATTGATTTCTGAAATTCATTAAATGATCGGTGCCATTGTGCTGGTGGTGATGTTCATCGCTTTCCCAAAGTTCTACAATAAAGAAAACGCCTTTGTTTTCTTTGTCCTCTATTAAGTCGTACTGTAAACAACCTTCTTCTTTTCGGGTTTCAAAAACTAATTTTTTTAGTAATTCCAGGGCGTCCATCAAATCACTTTCTTTGAATTGGAACAAGGCAACGATATACAGGTTTTTCATAATGTAATTTAAACATCAAAGATAGAAACTGTAAACTTAACTTTTGAAATAAAATCAAAAAATTGCCCTAAAATTTCGTTTTTTCTTAATGGGAAAATTTTTTATCTTTGTGAAAATCGAAATATAAAATGGCAGAATATAAATTACTACTTCCATCGATGGGAGAGGGCGTGATGGAAGCGACGATTATCAGTTGGATGTTCAATGAAGGAGATTCCGTAAAGGAAGATGACTCTGTTGTAGAAATTGCAACCGACAAAGTAGATTCCGATGTTCCGACACCAGTTTCGGGGAAAATTATTAAAATCCTGAAACAGAAAGATGAAGTTGCTAAGATCGGTGAAGCAATCGCAATTCTAGAAGTTGCCGGCGCAGGAGAAGTGATTTCTGAGCAACCTCAGGAACCAAAATCTGCCGAAGAAGTAAAAACTGATATTCCAAATGTAGAGCCTGATGTTGTAAAAGGATTGGAAGAAGCAATGGAAAGTTCAAAATCCGCAACCAGTTTCGAAGGTTCTGATTTATATTTATCACCGTTAGTAAAATCAATTGCCCAAAACGAAAAAATTTCTGATGCTGAACTGCAAACCATCAAAGGAACCGGGTTAGACGGAAGAATTACCAAAGAAGATATTTTATCATTCGTTTCAAACAGAACTGTTCCAGCAGCGCCAAAAGCAGTTTCTACACCATCAGTTGCAGCAACTCCAAGTCCGGCTCCACAAGCTGCAGCTCCGGTTTCTGCACCAATAAAATTAAATGAAGGTGACGAATTGATTCAAATGGACAGAGTTCGTAAGATCATTGCTGATGCAATGGTGAAAAGCAAACACACTTCGCCACACGTTACCTCGTTCATCGAATCAGATGTTACGAATGTCGTAAGATGGAGAACGAAACACAAAGATATTTTCGAAAAGAGAGAAGGCGAGAAATTGACATATATGCCGATTTTTGTTCATGCGATTGTGAAAGCAATTCAGGACTTCCCGATGATCAACGTTTCTGTAGATGGCGACAAGATCATCAAAAAGAAAAATATTAATATCGGAATGGCAACTGCACTTCCAGACGGAAATCTTATTGTTCCTGTTATTAAAAATGCAGATCAACTGTCACTTTCAGGTTTGGCAAAAGCGATCAACGATTTGGCTTACCGTGCAAGAAATAAAAAATTGAGACCAGAAGATACGCAAGGTGCAACTTACACGATCTCTAACGTTGGAGGCTTCGGAAACCTTATGGGAACACCGATTATTCCACAACCTCAAGTTGCTATTCTGGCAGTTGGTGCGATTGTGAAAAAACCTGCAGTTTTAGAAACCAAAGATGGCGATGTAATTGCGATTCGTAATTTAATGTTTATGTCACATTCCTACGATCACCGGGTAGTAGACGGTTCTTTGGGTGGAATGTTCCTGAAACACGTTCACGATTATCTTCAAAACTGGGATATGAATACTGAGATTTAATTTTCAGCAGACCAAAATATAAAACTAAACCTTTGAGAACTTCTCAGAGGTTTTTTTTTTGGAGCTTAATCCCGCTTTCACTACTCGCTTTTTTGGGCAGCGGCTTCGCCGCCGCCCAACAAGAGCTCAAACATGCCGTTCAATCGGGGCTAGTTAATGGATTTTTAAATAAATTTCTCGCAGAATTGAAAACTCTAATTTGCCAAGAATTCATGAATATTTTAATTTAGAAATAAAATCGACAAAACAAGAAGAGAAATTCACGTGTGCGTTGCTTTTTTTCCTTTTCCTATTTTAGGAATAGTTCATAAAATAATTTTTGCATTCTGCTTATTTTAACTTTTGACTAATTTAAAAAAAACATTAATTTTTGTGACTTTTGTGGTTAATATGTAGCAGATTATTGCGATTCATTTCTCATAAAAGCATTAACTTTGATATTCATAAAATTAATTACCAAATGGTTACTATTAGAAAAGCACTTCCCGAAGATTCCTCACTTATTTTTGAACTGATAAAGAAACTTGCGGTTTATGAAAAAATGGAAGACGAGGTTGTCACTTCCGTAGAAGAACTTCAGGAAAATATATTTGTAAAAAAATTCGCCCACGTAATCATCGGCGAGGAAAATGGAATTCCAGCTGGATTCGCCCTTTATTTCTATAATTTTTCCACTTTTGTAGGAAAACCAGGTTTGTACTTAGAAGACCTTTACGTAGAACCGGAACACCGCGGCAAAGGATACGGAAAAACTTTGCTTATTGAACTCACGAAAATCGCCAAAGCAGAAAACTGCGGCAGAATGGAGTGGTCGGTTCTCAACTGGAATCAACCCGCTATCGACTTCTACGAATCGCTTCAAGCAAAACCAATGGATGAGTGGACGGTTTACCGTTTAGATGGAAAAGGAATCGCTGACTTGGCGGAATAAAAATTCTTCTAAAAACAAAAAGTGTGGACTTTCTAAGAATCCACACTTTTTTTATTTTAATCAAATTTGATTACATAATCTTGGCAACCTCGTCACAAAGCCATTCTAACATATCTCGATCTTCATCAGTAAAAGGATTTACTTTATGTGAATCAATATCAATTTGTCCGATATTTTTTCCATCTTTCATAATCGGAACTACGATTTCAGCTTTGGTATCGATAGAACAACTTAAATAATTATCTTGCTCATATACATCTGGAACTACAAATGTTTCGTTTGATACGGCCACCTGTCCACAAATTCCCTTTCCGTAAGGAATAATGGTATGATCTGTTGGAGCACCAACATAAGGGCCTAAAATCAATTCTTCTTTGTCACCGTTTTTAAAATAAAATCCGGTCCAGTTGAAATAGGAAATTTCCTGATCTAATAACTGACAAATTTTTTGAAGTTTCTCTTCCTTATTATCTTTTGGACTTTCTAATATAATGGAAAGACGTTTTTTTATTTCTGACATATTTTTTATTTTTAAGAAAATTCTTTTAGTTTTAATTCTTCTTTATAACCGAACATTCCACGTTCTTTAATTAAATCTGCAACACCTTCTGGTACTTCCTGTTCCCAATTCGGAATATGATTGGCAATTTTATCCAGGATAATTCGAGAATATATTTCAGAGTAGTCAGGATTGTAGTTTTGAATATCAACTATTCTTTTGTTGAGTTTGAAATATTTGTATAATTCTTTCAAATTATCATTAACCTTTAGATTATTAGAAGATAGTAATTGGTGGGTTTCCGGGTCTTTGTAGGGATAAAGATAGACGCGTACATCTTGTCTGAAAAACTTACCAAATGCTTCCAGAATTCCACCAGAAAGATTCTTGTAGTAATTTTCATCAAAAACGTCCAAAAGATTATTAACTCCCATTGCAACACCAATTTTTCCGTTGGTGTAAGGATTGAAATAATCGATCAGTCGATAATATTCTGAGAAATTAGAGATGATTACGGTATATCCAAGTTTTCCTAAAACATCAACTCGATCCAAGAAATCCCGTTCGTCAATATCTCCAGCTGCCCGCAAATTGGAGATCGTGATTTCGAATAATACTTCCGTCTCTTCTTCACTGCAGTCCCAGTCTTTTTTGAACATTTCAAGTCCGTTCACGAACATATCAATGTTGACCAAAGTAACAGGTCGAAAACTGCCGCGGACTGCAAATATATTTTTTTTGTAGAGAATATCTGCAGGCAACATATTGTTTCCTTTAGCATTAAAGATCACCGCATCAGTCATTCCATTTTTGACCAATTGTAAACTCATCAATCGATTATCAACATAATTAAATGCAGGGCCACTGAAATCGATCATATCAATTTCAACATTGTCTTTCGATATATCGTCGAAGAGGGAATTAATCATCTTCCGGGGATTATCGGAATAATTAAATGCCCCATAAATAAGATTAACACCCAGACTACCTAAGGTTTCCTGCTGTAGAGTTGCATCGTTTTCATTAAACTTAACATGAAGTACAATTTCGTTATAATCTTCTGTTTCTTCCAGCTGAAACCGTAGGCCTACCCAACCATGACCTTTCATCGTCTTGTCGAAGTTAATGGTTGTTACGGTGTTTGCGTAAGAAAAGAACTTTCGCCCAGGGCAACTTTCGCGTGATACCCGTTCTTCTATTAATGAAACTTCATAACGCAGCATCTTGCGTAACCGGTTTTGTGTCACATATCTATTTCGGGCTTCCTTTCCGTAGATAGCGTCACTAAAATCTTTGTCGTAGGCCGACATTGCTTTAGCAATCGTTTGGGAAGCTCCTCCCGCCCTGAAAAAATGGCGTACCGTTTCCTGGCCAGCTCCAATTTCGGCAAAAGTGCCATAAATATTCTGGTCAAGATTGATCGCCAAAGCTTTCTGCTTTGGGGTTAATTTCGGATGAATAACTGTCAATTCTAATTTTTTGTAAATTTACCAAAATTAAACCAACATCAAAAAAAATGAAGTTGAAATTTTTAGGAACGGGAACTTCGCAAGGAGTTCCGGTAATTGGATGTCATTGCGAAGTTTGTTCTTCTTCAAATCTACAAGATAAGCGCTTCCGTTCATCTGTCTTAATTACCACAGATACCGAAAAGAAGATCCTCATCGACTGCGGACCAGATTTTCGCATGCAGATGCTTGAAAATAAAGAAGAACAAATTGATGCTGTCTTGTTGACGCATGAGCATAATGATCATGTAATTGGGTTGGATGACTTGCGACCGTTAATTTTTAAAAACGGAAAAAATATTGACCTTTATGCTAAGAAAAGAGTAGGTGATGAGGTTAGAAGTCGATTTCCCTATGCCTTCTCCGATGTAAAGTATCCTGGTGCACCTTCTTTTAATTTGCATGAAATCGAAAAGCCATTTTCAATTTTTAAAACAGAAATTATTCCTATTGAAGTGCAACATTCCAAAATTTCTATTTTTGGATTTAAAATTAAAAATCTTGCGTATATCACGGATGCCAGTTTTATTTCTGACGAGGAGAAAGTAAAATTAAAGAATTTGGATTATCTGATTGTCAATTGTATAAGAAAGGAAGACTACCATCCTGCGCATTTTATTTTACCACAGGTTTTGGAACTGTTTGAAGAACTGAAACCTACCAAGATGTACCTTACGCATATTTCTCATCATTTGGGTTTGCATGAGGGAACGGAAGCACAACTTCCTGACAATATGTTTCTTGCGTTTGACGGTCTCGAACTGTTGTTTTAATTTCAAAAAATTATTAAAATTTACTTTTCTGGCAAAAAAAATAATTCTATATTTGCACACCAATTTAAAGAGCCCGGCTGGCGGAATTGGTAGACGCGCTAGACTCAAACTCTAGTATCGCAAGATGTACCAGTTCGATTCTGGTGCCGGGTACTAAAAGCCTCTGTAATCATTGATTGCAGAGGCTTTTTTATTGGATTCTAATGTTCATTCCCTAGATATTCCTTCGTTATTTTTGAAATTTCCTGCGCTTCAGCCAATTCAAGTAAAGTCCGGTTTACATTGAAAATTAAGTTACTTTCTTTCGGAAAAGCAAAACCATAGCCTTGCTGGTAATACTCGGCCTTAGAAATTTCCAGATCTTCATCTTTGTGATTATTGATATAATACATTAATTGCGGTCGGTCATAAACAATGGCATCAACCTGTTTGTTGTTCAACATTTTGATTGCTTGATCTAAATTTTCGACTGGCTTTATTCTAATATTATATTCCTTTAAAAAACTGATAGAAGGCGAACCTGAAATTGTGGCTACTTTTTTACCATTCAATTGCTCGATATTTTTAATGTCAACCGATTGGAAATTTGAAAAAGTTAAGACGCTCGCGATTCCGGCAATCATGGAAGTTGCAGATATAATAGAGACAATCATCCACGTTCCGGCAATAATTCTTCCCATTAATGTTACCGGTGCTTTGTCTCCATAACCCGTTGTACTCATCGTTACAATGGCTAACCACATTCCGGTTCCAATCCCTTTCGCTGGTTCCGCAGGGAATTGGTCAGGGGAAGCTTTCCGTTCTGCAAGCCAGAGAAGTGTTCCAACAATAGCGAGTATCACGAGGAAAATACCAATGGCGATTAATAGTTTAAAACTGAATAAAAGTTTAACTACATTCCAGATACTAAATTCACCTTGCTTATACGCAATTGCTAAACTGGATTGATAAAACGGTTGTGAAAATTTGAAGGAATCTGAACGTTGAGCGTTAATGGTAACGGGTCCAACAACTAAATCCAAATCTCCTTTTTTTAAAGCATCTAAGGCTAAATTAACAGTTTTATAAGATTTGTATTGATAGTTCCAGTTGAGATCACTTGCAATTTCATTCCAGATATTTACAGAAATTCCTTGCGGTGCAGGATTTCCTGTCTCCATAAAAACGAACGGAGTGGTTCCTGCGACACCAATTCGTAAGGAATCTATTTTAGGAGTTACAGTCTGCGCAGATACGGTATTAAAAAATAAAACATTAAAATTTAAAAAAAGTAAGATATAGAGAAGTTGTCGTTTCATGTCAGATTATAATTGTTGATCGAGGTTTTAAAATAGGGAAAATTTTATTTTCATGCAAATAAGACTGCCTTTTTATAAAAATCGAACGATTAAACAAATGAGAGAACCTAAGGCAACTCGCTATTGATAATGGTGAAAAATTCCAAAATCAGATGGAGTCCATAAAGCTGCTTTTTGACCAGCTGCTTTTAAAGCATTGTTCGTCCAGGTGTTGCAGGTATACAGAAAACTGTAACTACCATTCGCATCGTAAAAAGCATCATGATCATTATAAACTGCATCTGTTTTAATCAAGTTTAAATGTCCGTTTTGATCGCGGTCGAATTTCTTATTTATAAATTCAATCAAGTTTTGGTACTGTCTTTCAGTCAGCATCAACTTTTTACAATCATCGCTTTCTTTCATATCTTTATAGAAGGTGCAGTGCATTGCTGATTCTCCCAGCCAGAAAGCAGCCTTAAATGCTGTAGAAACCTTGAGATCTGACCATTCAGGTGTATCCAGATAAAAACCTTTATCTCCCCAACCAATTGAAAGGTAGTTGAAGTCTGTACTTTTAGAAGTGGTATTTTCAAACCGTATTTCTTTACTCCAGTCGTATTGTTTCGTTTTTATCGGAACCACAATATCAGTATGCACACCATTGGTTAAAATGTATGCTTCAACAATCCTTGGTTCGGAAACTTTCTCTGCGGGAACCTTGATATAGGGTATTATTAATGCAAAAATGATATAGATCGCAACCAACGCGATGATTGCCCAAATGGTTTTTAGAACAATTAGTATAAATTTTTTCATCTTTATTTTTATTAATGTTTAGTTTCCAAGTTCTTGCTGAGGTCAGAATACTTGGTTGCAAATTCGATATTACGTTTCAGTCCTGCAAATTTAGTTCTTTTCACGGGTGACTTGCGGAAAATTTCTGAAAACAAATCGCCGGATAGCTCCTTCCAATCTTCGTTTCTCATATTTTTCAAAAAATTATTTGGATTAAATTTCTCTTGTTGATGAGGTTTCGAAAATCGATTCCAGGGACAGACATCTTGACAAATATCACATCCAAAAACCCAATCCTCCATTTTATTTTTGAAATGATCGGGAATTTCATTTTTTAATTCAATTGTTGCATAAGAGATACATTTGCTACCGTCAATAAGCCGGTCAGATACAATTGCATTCGTAGGACATGCATCAATACATTTTCGGCAAGAACCGCAATGATCTGTTGTTGCTGAATCAGATGCAAGTTCAAGATCACAGATGATTTCTGCTAAAAAATAAAAAGAACCAGTTTGTTTAGTAATGAGGTTTGCATTCTTTCCAACCCAGCCGATACCTGATTTTCTAGCCCAGCTACGTTCTAAAATCGGTGCAGAATCTGTAAACACTCGACATTGAAAATCACCTATTTCTTCTTTAAGTTCGACGACCATTTCATGTAGAATTTCCTTAATGATTTCATGGTAGTCCTGTCCGTATGCGTATTTTGAGATTTTTAAAGATCCAATCTGAGAAAGAGGTTCCTGTGGAAAATAATTATAAGATAAAGAGATGATGGATTTTGCACCATCTACCAGCAAGCGAGGATCAAGCCTTTTGTCGAAATAATTCTCCATGTAAGACATTTCCCCCTGATAACCATGATTTAACCACTTTTCAAATTTCGGAGCATCGTCTTCCAAAAAGTCTGCATTCGAAATACCACAATTTTGAAAACCAAATTTTTTAGCTTTGGCTTTTACAAGGTGCGCATAATTTTCTTGATTGTGTAACATAGATTGCATTGCAAAACTAACATAATTTTATAAATTTGCTCTTTACACTTAACCAGATCAAAAAAAAATTAAATTATGTCAATAGAAGAAGTATTAAAATCAGGTAATTATAGTTTAATAGACGTTCGAGAGCCTATGGAATTGGAAATGGATGGCGAAATTGAAAAAGCACAAAATATTCCTCTTGGTGAAATTGAAGATAGAAAACAAGAAGTTACCAACCTGGCAGGTCCTAAAATCTTTTTCTGCAGAAGCGGGAATAGAAGTGGTAAAGCAGTTGACTATTTTAAATCTCAAGGTTTAACTGATGTTTATAATGGAGGAGGTTATCAAGACGTGAAACAAAGCTTAGATAATTTATAAAACAATTATTCGATTGTATATAAAAGTCACCGATGAGGTGACTTTTTTTGCTCAATAGCCGTGAAGTAACTTTAGATGTAAAATAACAACTCTTTTATTTAAATAGGCGTTTAGTTTTTTGTGATTTTTAATTACCTTATAATCAGTTTGTTGTAAATTTTAAATAAGATTATGCGACTCATGTTACCACTTTTGGCACGATATTGACAAGCAACTCCACGTAAAACTTAAAATTTAATATTATGAATTCAGTTAAAAAATCAATCTTTGCTTTAGGTTTAGTAACCGCAGGATTATTGAGTGCACAAAGTGCAGACATGAGAAATATGATGAAAATCGGAATTAATGGTGGAATTGCAGTTCCCGCTGAAAATGCAGGAGGTAATTTAGGTTTAGATCTTTCTTATCAAAACTTAGTGACTCCAGGATTTGGTTTGGGTATCGCGACTGGATATAGTCATTTCTTCGGAAAATCGAATACAGTTAATGGAATTAATCTAGAGAATAATGATTTCGGAGTTGTTCCTGTAGCTGCTTTGATCAGAGTTTATCCAAAGCAAATGGGTTTCTATTTAGGAACTGACATTGGGTATGGTTTCATCGTTGGTGATGATAAAGTAGCTTCAAATGACGTAAGCAATACAGCGAGGCCCGATGGAGGTTTGTATATTAAACCTGAGATCGGTTATCATAATCAAGACTGGAACTTCTCTTTACAATATCAGAAAACCTTTACAGGTGACAAAGGAGAAATTGGTAGCCAAAAGTATAATGCAGGAGCTATCGGTGTAGGTGTTGGTTACAACATACCATTAGGAAAATAATCCCTCATTAATAGGATAAGAACCTTCTCGTTTTCGAGGAGGTTTTTTATTTTTTACGTCTTTTTTAAAAACAATTATATTATCTTTGGTTGATAACCTTACAAATATGGAATCTAAAAATAAATTCAAACTCTTTCTGCTGGGATTGAATTCCGAAAGCAATAATGACGTATCTGTTATTGCCGCAGATATTAGAGAGAAAGAAACGATCATCGGTCATTACCGTTCTAGAAACCAAGCAGTTTCTTTAAAAAAAGAAACCGCTTATTCCACCAAAGATTTTTTATCTTTCAGTGATATTCTTAAGAAATTTATGACGGATCATTCTATTGCATCCGTATCAAAGATTGCGATCGCCGTTCCAGGTCCAGTTATTAGAGGTAAAAGTGAACCAGTGCGTCTCCCTTGGAAGTTAGATGCCGAGGAAATTAAAAAAGATGCAGGTGTAGATCAGGTTCTATTGATTAATGATTTAGAAGCGTCGGCGTATGGAATAGAATGTGTGGAAGAGAGTCAATTTGTAAAAATTCATGATTCTGTTGTTTTCACTCCCGGAAATGTAGTTTTGCTGGCACCTGGAGAAGGTCTGGGCGAAGCAGCTTTGTTCTATGATGGAAATTATTTACGCCCCTTTGCTACAGAAGGTGGACATTGTGAATTTTCTCCCCGTACAAATGATGAGGTTGAATTTTATTCGTTTCTTCAAAAAATCTATGGTATTGTTAGTTGGGAATCCGTTCTTTCTGCTTCAGGACTATTTAATATCTATCGATTTTTACGTGATGTAAAGATGCAGAAGCAACCGGAGTGGTTAACTGCCGAAATCGAAGCAGATAATTTTTGTCATGCAGTTATTCAAGGCGCGCTAGAGAATAAAGACCGTATTTGTACTATGACCATTGAAACTTTTCTGATATTTTTAGCACGCGAAGCAAACAGTTTGGTCTTAAAAATGAAAGCAACCGGAGGTTTGTTTTTGGCAGGTCAAATTCCTGTTTTACTAGAGCCATTTATTAATAACAAAAAATTCTATAAAAACTTCATCATTAGTGATAAAATGGAAAATATTCTTCAGGATATTCCAATTTATTTAATCAAAGATGAAAAGACGATCCTTAATGGTGCAGCCACTTACGCTGCATTCTATCAAGAGTAAAAAACTGAAAACTTCGTCTACAACGAGGTTTTTTTATAAAATCTATTTCTACAATGAAAAAAATCCTGTTTCTCTTTTACGTTCTATTTACAATTGCTTTGTTTTCCCAATCCAAAACCATTCTATCTTCAGAAATTCGTTGGAAAGCATACAAAACGCTTAAAACAGAATCGTTTTCACATTTTGGAACAGTCAGTTTGAAATCAGGAAACCTTATTTTTAATGGCAGTGAACTTACTGGCGGAAGTTTTTTAATGGACATGGGGTCTATTGATGCAGAAGACATGAATGGAAGTCCAAAACAAAAGAAAATGCTGGAAAATCATCTGAAAAGTGATGATTTCTTTGATGTCAGTAAATTTCCAACAGCGTCGTTTCAAATAAAGTCGGTAAAGAAAGTTAAGCATACTATTTATAATTATCAAATTACGGGAGTCCTAACCATCAAGGGTATTTCTAAGAGTATTTCGTTTCCGGTAAAAATTTCGCAAAATAATTCTGTTTATTCGTTAGCTTCAGCACAGTTTTCCTTCAATAGAAAAAATTATGGACTGAAATATAATATTTTCGAGGATATGTTAATCAGCAACGACGTACAAATGAATGTAAAGATTTCTGCTAAATGATATTTGTTAGCTTCTAAAATATAGCATAGCATTAATATTTATTTATTTTTGCAGCTAAAATTTAAATAGAATAAATGAAGAACTTAATATTAGCAGCGCTTTTAGCAGGAGGTTTCGCGTTTGGACAGTCCAAAAAAGTTATCAGTTCCAGTGTTCAATGGTGGGGCTATAAATTAGCGAAAACCGAAGCCTCATCACACAATGGAGTGGTCAATTTAACAGCTGGAAATGTGGTGATGAAAGGAAATAATATTGTGGGTGGAACTTTCGCTTTGGATATGACCAGTATTAATGCAACTGATTTATCAGGTGATTCTCAAGCAAAACTGAACAACCACTTGAAAAATGGTGACTTTTTCGAAACGGATAAATTTCCAAATGCAACCTATAAAATTACTGCCGTAAAGAAGAATAACAACAAAGCTTTCCCTTATTTGGTTAATGGAACGCTAACGGCAAAAGGAATAACAAGTCCAGTTTCCTTCCCAGCGAAGATTTCTTTAAATAATGGGGTGTTCAATATGATTTCGGACAAGTTTAGTTTTGACCGTCAGAAATTTGGAATCGCTTATGCCTCAGCAGCTAAAGATGTAATTGTAAAAGATGAAATCGATATGATGATCAACATTACCGCAAAATAATTTAACATTATATTATGTTTAAAAGAGTGGCTTTGTCTGCTCTTTTTTTTATTTTTGAATGATGAAATTGTATGTGATTAGTGGACTTGGTGCCGACTTCAAAGTATTAGAGAAAATCGAATTTCCACAAAATGTAGAAGTTGTATTTCTGGATTGGTTCCTGCCTGAAAACAACGAGGATTTTCACCATTATGTAAAAAGAATGGCTGATAGAATTGACGAAAGTGAACCCTTCGCATTACTTGGATATTCGTTCGGTGGAATTATTGTGCAGGAGATTGACAAAATAAAATCTGCAGAAAAGGTGGTAATCTTAGGAAGTATTAAGTCTGATAAAGAGAAATCACGGTTTATTAAATTGGGAGAACTTACAAGGATTCCCAAGTTTTTACCCCAAAGGATGTTTAATGTTAAGTCGGCGGCAATTTATTCATTAGCTAGAAATCTGGTGGATCCTAAAAATCCTAAGTTAATGGATTATTTTACGGTTAGAGATGCCTATTATTTAAAATGGAGCGTCGAGAAAGTCTCTGCCTGGAAATTTAAAGAAAATCCAAAAGTAATACAGGTTTTAGGAAGCAAAGACATTGTTTTTCCCGTAAAATATTCAAAACCGGATTATGTTGTAGAAAACGGTACGCATCTTTTCCCTGCAACAAAACCGAAACAAGTCTCCAAAATATTAGCCGAAATTTTTAAATAATCCAGTGATATTCATTTTACAAAGGTTTTATACAGATTTTTTACTAAAAAAATGAGCATAATAAGGTGAAAGTTTTGATTTTCACAAGACTACAAAACAACCATACTAATAGCTGGATCTTTAAAATATTAATCTTCAATTTTCAACATATTTGTAGAAATACAATAACTATTTTCGATTAAATTCTCTCCAGCAAATATCAAAAATAGAATTATCTTTGTATTAAAGTCAAATAGGATTTAAATACATTACTGAAAATAAATAATGGAATCAATAAGCGTTTTTGAAATTATAAAGGTAGGGATCGGACCATCAAGTTCACATACAATGGGGCCGTGGAATGCAGCGGAAAGTTTTATAAGGAAAATTAAAACAGATCATCAAATTTCAGAAGTTAAGGAAGTCTATGTAGAGTTTTTTGGCTCGCTTGCTAAAACAGGAATTGGTCACGGAACAGATATCGCAGGCATGCTTGGACTTTCTGGAGAGAATTTCAAACTTATTGATACTTCAAAAATTGATGAAAAAATAGCAGTTATTAAATCATCGAACAGTTTAAATCTTAATGGAGAAAAAGCAATTCCATTCATTTACGGACATCATTTAATTTTAAATAAAAAGAAATCGCTGGATTTTCATCCAAACGGAATGATTTTCAAAGCTGTATTTGAAAATGGAGAAGAACTTGTTCAGGATTATTATTCCGTGGGTGGTGGATTTATCGCTACGCAGGAAGAACATTCCTACGAAAACAATTGTACCAGAACTTTGTATCCTTGCCACAACGGTAAAGATATTGACAAAAATATAGCTAAACTCGGATTAGGTAAAATTTCGGATCTCGTTTTCCTTAATGAAGAATCCTGGAGAACCAAAGAAGAAACAGAAAAAGAAGCTCTTTATATTTGGAAACAGATCAAAGAGTGTATTTATAAAGGGGTCAATAAGGAAGGTGTTCTCCCGGGTGGACTCAATGTTACACGCCGTGCGGCTGGATTAAATAGAAAGTTGCTTGGTGAAAATATCTATAAAAGTATTCAGGAATGGTATCAATATTTGGTAGATGCTGATTTAAGTTTCACTAATATCAACAAATGGGTTTCCTGTTTTGCGTTGGCAGTAAACGAAGAAAATGCAAGTTTCGGTCGGATTATTACGGCTCCCACTAATGGTGCAAGTGGCGTTATTCCTGCTGTTCTTATGTATTCTCAATGTTTCACAGCATTTAAAAGTGATGAAAACGTGATTCGGTTCCTTTTGGTAGCAGGCGAAATCGGAACGCTTTTTAAAAAGAATGCTACCATTTCTGCGGCGATGGGAGGTTGTCAGGCGGAGATTGGCGTTTCCTCTGCAATGGCAGCAGCTGGACTTACTGAAATCATGGGTGGTACGCCGGGTCAAGTTCAGATGGCTGCCGAAATTGCCATGGAACATCACCTCGGAATGACGTGTGATCCGATCGGTGGACTGGTGCAGATCCCGTGTATCGAGCGTAATTCTATGGGTGCCATGAAAGCGATCACCGCAGCGAATATCGCCTTAGAATCCGATCCGAGCAAAGCTAGAGTCACTTTAGACGAGGTTATTCAATCGATGTGGGAAACTGCTCAAAGTATGAATGACCGCTTCAAAGAAACCTCGGAAGGCGGTCTCGCGATCGCAGTTAACGTTGCGGAATGTTAGTCAACAGTCTGCGTCACTTCCATTAATATACAAATCTGTTCGCTCACCCATTTAGAAATTGATAGGTAAAGAAGTGGAGCCATAAATCGCAAGGAAGCTTCAACAATAGCCAGTATTTCTCTCATATTTAAAATACTGCAACGCATCGCGCGAAAATTAAGAAAGAACAGTCGACAGCACTTAATTAATTACCGTTTTCGAGTGTAAATCGCTGCATCCAGCCCATTTTTAAAAGATTCACTTTCTTGTGCCAAGAAATTTTTATAAATTTAAGGAAGGGTATATCATTATCAAATCAATTTTTAATTGAGATGATCTACTTTAGGAAAAATAAAAAGATTTTTAGATTTAATGAGTGTAAATATCTCATTATGAATACGTAAAAATGTATATTTTGACTAAAATCGCTTATGTAATCGCAGTGTAATAGAGTTATGATTTAGAATTCATTAATTATTTGAAAATTAAACTTATATTTAAAAATTGAAAATTAAATTTAATTCATGAAAAACTCTAAGTATCTATTACTTCCCTTAGCTTTTGCGCTCCTGCAAAGTTGTGCTGCAAACCTTTCTTATTCGGGAACACCGTTTAAAAGATCAATGGAATCTATCACCTCTGATGACTTAAAAACTCACCTTTATATCGTTGCTGCAGACGATATGGAAGGAAGAGATACAGGAAGCGAAGGTCAGAAAAAAGCAGGTCGTTATTTGATAGAGCAATATCAAAAAATGGGAATTTCGCACCCTAAATCAATGTCGTCATTTTATCAAACTGTTCCTTCAGATGCAATGAAAGGAAGAAGGGGCAATTTACCACAATCTGAAAATATTTTAGCTTTTATTGAAGGAACGGAGAAGCCGGATGAAATCGTTGTAGTTTCTGCGCATTACGATCACGTAGGAATGTCGAATGGGCAAGTGTTCAATGGTGCTGATGATGATGGAAGTGGTACCGTTGCACTCCTAGAAATGGCAGAAGCTTTTCAGATTGCTAAGAAATCAGGAAAAGGTCCAAAACGCTCGATTTTGTTTTTACATGTAACTGGTGAGGAACACGGACTTTTAGGTTCAAAATATTATGCAGACAATCCCATCTTTCCAATGGCAAATACAGTAGTAGATTTGAATATCGATATGATTGGACGTTGTGATGCGGGAAACTGTGGAAAAGATTACGTTTATGTAATCGGATCTGAAATGTTGAGCACGGAATTGAAACAAATAAATGAGGCTGCCAACAAAGAGACCGTCAACTTAGAATTAAATTATAAGTATGATGATCCCAATGATAAAGACAGATTGTATTATCGCTCAGATCACTACAATTTTGCAAAGAACGGTATTCCGGTAATTTTCTACTTTGATGGTATTCATGAAGATTATCATAAGCCAAGCGATACGCCTGATAAAATTGACTATGTTGCTTTGAAGAAACGTACCCAATTGGTATTTGCTACTGCATGGGAACTGGCGAATAGAAAAGAGCGAATCGTGGTGGATAAGAAATAAATTCAATTTATCGAATAGTGAAATTTCAAAAATTAAACTAAAAGGTCGATTTTTTTGATTGATCATTTTGTGATTTTCGCTGTAGTAAAGTGAACTACATTAAAAAGTAGCTTCACCGGGAATCGAACCCGGATCTAAAGTTTAGGAAACTTTTGTTCTATCCGTTGAACTATGAAGCCGATATTATATTCAAAGGTAAATTATTCCTGGGATAGGTTTCTTACATTTGAGACCTTTAGTTCCAAAAAGAATCCGCTTTCATAGAGAGCGGATTCTTTAGTGGATTTTTCCCGTTGGTATGTTCGGTAGAGAAAAGATCTTTCGTATTAATAAATAATGAGTTTGAGTTCTGGATCTAATATCTGACTTTATTTTTAGGTTGATTATTGATTCAATATCAATTTTATAAAATTAACAGTTGGTATCCGTTCCACTTATTTTACTGCAGGCATTCCTGCAGGTATTTTTTATTTAAAGTTATTTTAATAAGGTTATGTGGCCTACGTATTGATGTTCTTTTGAATTCAGTACTTTAAAAGGTTTTGTTATTCCATTTAATGTTGATGAAGCTTCTTGAACTTTCATCAATTTCATTTCCCCTTTTTCATCTACAGTGACCACAGATTTAATTGTAACGATTTCTTTAGTGTTTGGATTTGTGAACGTTGAAAGTAATTCATGATTATCAGGATCTTCAGTGAAAAGTCCGTTCCTTTCAAATGTCGATGTAGTAGGCCAATTATCTGAAATATCGGGGCCTTCTACGAGTACTTTTCCAAGAATATTATGTTTTATACTGATTGTTGCCCGGTTCATGCAATCAATATTGAATTTGGGATTATATGATAGTAATGGCATTCCGTTTACAGTTGAAGTTGGTATGGCAAAATGCGTAACATTATTAACGAGTCTTACCGTTATTGGTTTGGAGTAACATGCAGTTTTTCCCCCATTAACAAAAGCTTCATAACTGATGACGCCTCGAGAAGTTATTTCTAAAACTGCACCTGTTACGGATCCGCTCATTGTGAAGCTGGTTTGTCCGGTATAAGTGCTGGTATGTTGGGGACCTGATATGCTTACGCAACAATTTTTAACTAGTGTTACTGCTCCAGATGAGGAAGGTGCAGACCCAACGGTAACTGTAGAAGTAGCTAAGGTGCATATCGTAGTTCCCGAAATTCCCTGTACCGTTATTGTATTTAATCCTGCTACCAGATAATTCACTGGTATTTCAAGGTGTGTCTGGCTTGAGTAGCCTACAGAAGAAGAGTTTACGGAATGTCCATTAACTGTGGCTTTGTAATAGCCGTAACAAGGATTAGAGGTTGTATTGTAACATGGTCCTGTCATAAAAGCAAAATGCATCTTTTTTCCAGAACTTAGATCGGAAACAGGAATGTAAGTGGGCCATGGATTTGATGTTGATAGTGTTAATCCTGAAGATGGATATTCTTTGATGTACAAAGGAGTTGGAGCAACACAATTGCAGGCACTTGAAGTTTTTACCTCAGGTTGTGGTTGATTAATATTATTCCCACCTTTATCAGCTCCAAAGTTAAAACTTACTCCGAAACTAAAGCCTAATGCATTATAGCGCGTACTTGATTTCTCATTTTTCATCAACCTTCCTTGATCAAGTTGCTGAGATTCATATTGGCCGCTTTGACTTGGATTTCCCAGCGGAATTAGTGTGCTTAATTGGGTATCAATTTTCGGCCCGAAGACATAGCTACCATCAGCAAATAGACCTATACTTTTTGTTAAGTTCTATTCTAGTCTGATTTTGGGAACGATATTCAAGCCAGATGTTTTTGTTTCAGGTTGAGTCCATAAAATATATTCTTTGGCCTGTCCATTTACTTGACTGGTTTGTACGGCACTTATCGCTTTTTGTGTTAAGCTAAAATATTCTGCCAATAACATCGGTGATATTATAAAGTGTTCTCCTAAACTAAAATTGGCTTGTGGACCACCACCAATTCTAAAACTTGGATTTCTGGGTCGGCCCCTTTATAGGAAACAGAACTTGTAGTTTGTCCGAAAATAGCAAAGCCGTTTGGTAAGGTAGCACTTGGATTACCATTGCCTCCAAAACTGTAGGTGCCTCCTATATTTATTCCAAAATTTCCTCCTTTTACTGTTCCATCCCAACCTTTTCTAAACAACGAAAAGGGAATAAATGTATCTGCGCTAATTCCAGATGAACTAAGAATATAAGCATCTTTCGTCGAGGTGCTAGGCATTGCAGACGAGTAGCTCAAATTTACTTTAGAACCTCCCTTAACCACTCCGTCCCAGCCTTTTCTGGCATTATTTTGAGCTTGGGAAGAAAGAGCAGTTAGCAGAAAAAGAGTTATTAGAAATTTGTTAAGATTTTTCATATTGTTGTTTTAAAAAATTAATTCCTTGTATATTCCAGACAAAGGTTAACTATTTGGAAACAAAAAAAAAAACCGCCTCAGTATTGAGACGGCTTCCATTTAAGCTTCAAATGGCACTGCTTTACCTCAATTTTTCTTTCAAATATTTACCAGTATGCGATTTTTTGTTTTTCACCAAATCTTCTGGCGTTCCAGCGAAAACAATTTCTCCACCATATTTCCCTGCTTCTGGACCGACGTCGATAATATAATCCGCAGTTTTTATGATATCGGGTTGATGTTCAATCACGATAACTGAGTGGCCTAATTCAATAAGAGCTTGTAGAGATTTTAATAATTTATTAATATCATGGAAATGCAATCCAGTAGAAGGTTCGTCAAAAATAAATAATGACTTATCGGTTGTTGCACCTTTTACCAAGAAGGACGCCAGTTTTACCCGTTGAGCTTCACCACCAGAAAGAGTAGAGGAGCTTTGTCCTAACTGTAAATAGCCCAAACCAACTTCCTGTAGCGGTTTTAGCTTCGTTACAATTTTGTTCTGATCATTATCCTGGAAAAACTCCAAGGCTTCGTCCACCGTCATGTGAAGGATGTCTGAAATGTTTTTCTCGTCGAATTTAATTTCTAAGATTTCATTTTTAAAACGGGTGCCATGACAGGTCTCACATTCTAATTCGATATCTGCCATAAATTGCATTGAAACGGTAATGACTCCTTCACCTTTGCAATCATCACATCTTCCGCCATCTACATTAAAGGAGAAATGCTTTGGCATTAAACCCTGCATTTTTGCTAATTTCTGTTTAGAATACAAATCCCGGATATCGTCGTAGGCTTTTAAATAAGTAACTGGATTTGATCGGGAAGATTTACCTATCGGATTTTGATCGATCAACTCAATGTTTTTAATGAGTTTAGTCGGGAAATCTACAGAATCGTAATCCCCTTTTTTTCCACCCATTCCCAGTTTAATCTGAATATCATTGGTTAAAATCTCTTTCATTAAAGTCGACTTTCCACTTCCTGAGACTCCGGTCACCACTACCAAACATTCCATTGGAATATCAACATCAATATTTTTTAAATTATTTTGCCGGGCTCCTTTAATATGAATCCATTCTTTTGGTTTTCTGCGGGTTTCCGGAACTTTTATTTCTAATCTTCCTGTCAAATATTTCGAAGTTAAAGTATCTGCATTCTCGAGGTCATCAAAATTCCCTGCGAAAACCAATTCACCACCAAGATAGCCAGCTTCCGGACCAATATCGATAATATAATCTGCGGCTTTCATCACATCTTCATCGTGTTCTACCACTATCACGGTATTTCCCAAATTACGGAGATTTTTTAATACTTCTATCAAATTTTCGGTATCACGGGAATGCAAACCAATAGAAGGTTCATCAAGCACATAAATGGAACCCACCAAAGAACTACCGAGTGAAGTAGCCAGATTAATTCTTTGACTTTCACCACCAGAAAGGGTATTAGAAGTTCGATTGATCGTTAGATAACCTAAACCCACTTTTTCTAAAAAAGCTAAACGGGTTGTAATTTCATACAATAAACGTTTTGCAATTTCTGCGTCGTGTTTGTTAAGTTTTAGGGATTTAATTAAAGGCAGAAATTCATCTAAGGGCAAATCAATCATTGATTGAATGTTGTGTCCGTCTATTTTCACCCATTTTGTTTCTTCACGCAAACGCAGACCTTCACAAGATGGACAAAGCGTTTTCCCGCGGTATCTTGAAAGCATTACGCGGTACTGGATTTTATATAAATTTTCTTCCAGCATTTTGAAGAAATTATTGATAGATGGGAAATCTGAATTTCCGTCGCCTTTCCATAAATAATTTTTTTGTTCTTTGGTTAATTGATGATAAGGCTTATGAATTGGAAAATCTTTGGCTTTTTTAATGAAATTTCTTTTCCATTCACTCATGCTTTCTCCTTTCCAACTTGCTACCGTTTCTTCAAAAACAGATAAGTTTTTATTTGGAATTACTAAATCTTCGTCAATGCCAATTACTTTTCCGTACCCTTCACATTCTGGACAAGCGCCGTAAGGATTATTAAAACTGAAGAAATGAACATTAGGTTCCATGAATTCCATTCCGTCCAATTCGAACTTATTTGAGAATTCTGTGATGGTCCCCGTCTCAATATTCTTCAAAGAACAGTAGCCATGACCTTCATAGAAAGCCATTTGGATAGAATCCGCCAGTCTTTGCAAGAAACTTTCATCTGCCTCATAACTAAAACGGTCAATCACCAACTGAATTTCCATATCTGCTTCTGGAACGAAGCCAAAACTTTCCAAATCTTCAATGCCAGCAACATTTCCATTGACTTCTAATCTTGTAAAACCAGATAATTTTAAGGTATTGACCTGTTCGGTAAATTTAGAAACGTCGAAGTGTAGAGGTGTTCTCAGCAAGAAAGTCTGATTTTCATTTTTTTCAATAAAGTTGATGACATCTGTAACTGAATCTTTTTTAACTTCATTTCCAGAAACAGGCGAGAAAGTTCTTCCAACTCTGGCGAATAATAATTTTAAGTAGTCATACACTTCGGTAGAAGTTCCAACGGTCGATCGTGGATTAGAAGAAATTACTTTCTGTTGAATTGCGATAGAAGGCGCTAAACCTTTGATATCATCAACTTTCGGTTTTTCTAGTTTTCCCAAAAATTGCCTGGCATAAGAACTCAGACTTTCCACATACCGTCTTTGTCCTTCGGCATAAATCGTATCGAAAGCAAGAGAAGATTTTCCGCTTCCGGAAACACCCGTAATCACAATTAATTTGTTTTTGGGAATTAGAACGTCAATATGTTTTAGATTATTAAGGTGCGCATTTTTTACGAAAATTTGTTTCTTAATATCTATATCTGCAGGTGTAATCATTGTAAAATTTAAAGCCTACAAATTTACGGATTTTTTGAGAGATTTTTCTTATGAATAATTTGCATGTTATTCTATTTTTTACAATATTTGTATCAACCAAAAAGTAATAAACTCATGATAAAAATTTTGACTGATTTAATTACACATTTAATGAAAAAAAGATAAGGTTTATAGCCTTGAGATTAATACAATGCCACTTGCGTTGTATTTTTTTTGTTTAAATAACTGAATTTTTAGGAAAATATCAACAACTTCACTGTGATTTACTTTACTGCGTAATTGATTATAACTGTTTGTGAATCTTCATAATACAGTGGTTTTATAAGGTGTAGTTTTATTATATGAATAGTATTATGACGGTATAAGTGCTTTTTATGAATTATATATATTTGAAAATCGTCATTATTATATTTTCTCTGCGGACTTTGCAAATGAAATACCTTTAGGAAACTCAAAAAGGCGTGTAAAAAAGCATTTTTATAATTAAATCTTTGTGGACTCTATATTTAAATTTGCAACATTATTGGAAATAGATATTCATTATGAATTTGATGTTTATAAATAATCTATCAAGAGCTTGTATTTTTTAATGTTCCATTAAGAAGGCTAAAGTTAAACTTGATCGGTAAAATGGAATTGCAAAAATCATAACCTTCGAGAAATAAAGTTGATAATATTACGAAATACTTCAAAGTAAAAATATAAAGCCAGCTTACAAAGCATATAAAGAGTACAAGGAAACTTTAACTAAGTAAAGGAGTAATAATTAATAAAAATAAATTTTTATTTTTGCAGCATGTTGAAACGATTATTTATTTTTATTCTATTTCTTTTTGTTTTAGAGGTATTCGCCCAGAAAGAAACAATTTCCAGCTATAATGTAGTTACCGTAAATTATAAAATTAATCAAAAGTATTTCGTCTATACAGAAGGTCAGTTGCGAGGAGTTGCCGATTATTCATATCCTGATTATTACGAAATGAAAGCAGGGCTAGGATACTATCTAAGTAAAAATCATAAACCTTTAATTGGAATCGGAAGATATGTTAATTATAAAAATCATTCTTTAGAGAAAGAAGAATTTAGGGTTTGGCTGCAGGATGTTTACGATTTAAAAGCTGGAAACTTTAAATTTGAAAATAGAGTCCGGGCAGAAAAGAGTTGGTTTTATAATCCATCAAAGGATGAGCACTCCGAACGTATTCGACTTAGATACCGTCTAAATATATCAGTTCCTCTAAACTCACCACAAGTGAAACCAGGTACAATTTCAGCTTCTGCTTTTAATGAAGTTTTCTTTGTCGCTACCAGTAACCCATTTTTTGCAAGAAATAGATTAATGGGAGGATTGTCTTACCAAATAGATCCAAATTTTGGAATGACTGCAGGTTATGTGTGGCAAAGAGAATTTGCTCTTGCTGGTAATAAAAATTTACATTTTATGTATTTGGGATTAAGTATTAATATTGATGGAAGTAAGAAGGATGAAGAGGAGATAAAATAAGCGTATTAATGTTGGTAACTTTTTAGCAGAAACGATTTTTATCAGTAAAATTATTGCGTTTTTTGGCCTTAAATTTATATATTTGTGAAATTAATAATAATCTATTTTTATGAAATTTATTGTTTCAAGTAGTGAATTACAGAAAGCCCTACAAACAGTGAGCGGAGTAATATCTAACTCACAATCAAGGCCAATTCTTGAAAACTTTTTGTTTGAAATTGAAAAAGATATCCTGAAAGTCACCGCTTCTGATGGTGAAACCACTTTAATAACTTCTTTAGAAGTGAAATCGGATGCAGAAGGAAAAATTGCAGTTCCGGCGAAAATATTCCAGGAATTTGTAAAAACATACGGCGAACAACCATTAACGCTTTCAGTGAAAGATGCTGAAGACGGAACTGGAAAATTACTGGAAATTTTAGATGAAAAAGATAATTTTGCAGTGGCCTTGGATCATGCAGAGGATTATCCGGAATTACCTGAGTTTGATGCAGCCCAAAGTGTAAAAATTTCTGCCGGCGTTTTGTCAGAAGCACTTAATAACACGCTGTTTGCTACAAGCAACGATTCATTACGTCCTGTAATGACGGGAGTTTTGTTCCAGTTTAAGGAAGATGAAACTAATTTCGTTTCCACAGATTCACACCGTTTGGTAGTGTATAAAAGAACAGATTTGGTTAATGCTGAACCAGTGGAATTTATTATGCCTAAAAAACCTTTGGCAATTTTCAAAAGTATTTTGGCTTCTTCAAGCGATGAGGTAGCTATTGAGTTCAATGAGAATATGGCCAAGTTTACTTTTGGTAATAATATTTGGATCTGTAGATTGATCGATGGGAAATATCCTAATTACTCCGCGGTTATTCCTAAAGAAAATCCAAACGTATTGACCATTAACCGAAGTCTTTTGTTGAATTCAATTAGAAGAGCTTCAATCATGTCTAATAAATCTACCAATCAAGTTCGATTTAAATTGTCAGGAAATATTCTTCATTTGCATGCAGAAGATACAGAATTTGCGAACAAAGCAGATATGCAGATTCCATGCGATTATAATGGAGAAGATATCAATATTGGTTTCAGTTCTAAATTTTTAACCGAAATGTTATCCGTGCTTTCTGCAGATGATATCACGATGAAGATGTCTCAACCAAACAGACCCGGGATTATAGAACCTGTGGATGGACTGGAAGATCAAGAGCAACTATTAATGCTTTCGATGCCGGTTATCGGAATGTAAAAAGAAGTTTAAAAAAAATCTAATAAAATAATAATTGAGATTCAAATTTTTTGAATCTCAATTTTTTTTTAACCTGCAAAATCACGATATTTGCACCTTTCTTATTTCAAAACTATTACTGGTGAAATTTGAATTCTAACATCTGAAATTTACAACAGAAATGAAAATCTCGAACAACTGGCTTAAAGAATATATAACGACAGATTTAAAAGTCGAAAAAATCAGCGAATATCTTACAGACATCGGTCTGGAGGTGGAAGGTGTAGACACTTTTGAATCGGTTAAAGGTAGTTTGGAAGGAATTGTTGTGGGAAAAGTTTTGACTTGTGAACAGCATTCCAACGCAGATAAGTTGAAAATAACAACGGTAGATGTAGGAAACGGTAAGGTTTTAAACATTGTTTGTGGTGCGCCAAATGTTACAGCCGGACAAATTGTTCCCGTGGCAGTTGTAGGAACAAAAATTTATGGAAAGGATGGAAGTTCTTTTGATATAAAAGAAGCCAAAATTCGTGGTGAAGTTTCCCAGGGGATGATTTGCGCCGAAGACGAAATGGGCTTAAGTGAAGATCACGCCGGAATTATGATTTTGGATGAAAATAAATTTGAAGTCGGTAAAAATTTCGCAGGTTATTTCGATCTAACCAACGACCAGGTATATGAAATAGGACTTACTCCAAACAGAACTGACGCCATGTCGCATTACGGAGTTGCCAGAGATTTGAATGCATATTTGATAACGCATCAGATTGAAGCTGACTTTAAAAAGATAAATGCAAATCCTTTAGAAGTTGAAGGAACTACTGAATTTCAGATTGAAGTAGAAGATGCAGCTTTATGCCCTAAATATTTAGGTGCAGTAATCGAAAATATTGAAGTTAGACCGTCACCGGAATGGTTGAAAGAACGACTTAAAGCAATCGGTTTAAGCCCAATTAATAATATTGTAGATATTACCAATTTTATTCTTCACGGCTATGGTCAGCCACTTCATGCATTCGACGCCGATAAAATTACAGGTAAAAAAGTGAAAGTTGGTGTGAATGAAAAAGGGACTAAATTCACTACCTTGGATGGGGTAGAAAGAACTTTGAATGGCACCGAAATCATGATCAAAGACGGACAAGATAATCCAATGTGTATTGCAGGAGTTTTCGGCGGACAAAATTCTGGTGTTTCAGAAACCACTAAAACCATCTTTTTAGAAAGTGCTTATTTTAATCCTGTGGGGATTAGAAAAGGGGCCAAATTTCACAGTTTAAATACGGATGCATCTTTTCGGTTTGAACGTGGAGTAGATCCTAACATGACCAGAACAGCTTTAACTCATGCTATCACGATGATTCAGGAAATCGCTGGTGGAAAAATGGTAGGTGATCTTTTGGAGCATTATCCTACCAAAATAGAAGATCATTATATCATTCTTCGTTATTCAAAAGTGGAGCAGATCCTAGGAACTAAAATCCATAATGAAAAAATTAAAGAAATCCTGAAAGCACTGGAAATTAAGGTCTTAAATGAAATCCAGAATGGTTTAGAAATATCGGTTCCTTCGTATAGGGCAGATGTTACTAGAGAAATTGATGTTATTGAAGAAATTTTGAGAATCTACGGATACAACAAGATTGATTCGCCACAGAAGATCTCTTTCACTCCAGTGAAACTGAATTTTGATGATCAGGACGCTTTAGAAAATGCATGGGCGAGAACATTACAAAGCAATGGTTTTAATGAAGTAATGAACAATTCGCTAACTTCCGTAAAAGATGAAACTGATGCTGTACGACTTCTAAATCCTTTAAGTGGAGATTTAGCTTTCATGAGAAAGTCTTTACTGGAAGGATTGTTAGAAAATGCAGATTATAATATCAAAAGAAAAAATGCGAATATTAAATTCTTTGAACTTGGTAAAATTTACCATAAAAAAGGAACTTATGTAGAGAGAAAACAACTTGCAATTCTTGTTACAGGCCGAGATGAATCAGAAAACTGGCTACAACCAAAATCTGTCACAGATTTTTATAAGTTGAAGTCCTATGTGAAGGTTCTTCTGGACGTACTTCCGGTCACTATTGAAGAGAAATACTTGGAAGATATTCGGTTTTCCGATGGTGTGGAATTTTTCGCAAACGGAAAAATCCTGGCACGTTTAGGAAAAGTACCCCCAGAGTTGTTGAAAGATGCGGATATCGAACAGGATTGTTTCTACGCAGAAATTGAATTAGAAGCTGCGCAGAGTTTACGGAATCAAGACAATTTGAAATTTAAAGATATTCCGAAATTTAACAAAACCCGAAAAGATTTAGCACTGTTAGTCGATAAGAAAGTGACTTATGCAGAGCTTTACAAGTCCGCCCGAAACAATCCTTCCAAATATTTGAAGAACATCAATTTATTTGATGTCTATGAAGGTAAAAACCTTCCAGAAGGTAAGAAATCATACGCCATGAGCTTCGAACTGTTGAATGAGGAAAAAACACTTGAAGAAAAAGATATAACCGAAGTGATGAATTCTTTAATCAAGACTTTTGTAAAAGACTTTTCCGCGGAATTAAGATCATAAAAAGAATCAGTTAAATACCTAAAAAAGCATTTCAAGAGAGATGCTTTTTTCTTTTTTCATTAAGAATAAACGGTTCTACTCATTCTTTACTCAATATAATTACTTAAATTTGGATTATTAAAATCTTAAAAATGAAATCAATGAACTTCCATCAGAAGAATATTTTTAGAAATATTTCCTTGGCAATATTTACTGTTGCGACATTCGCTTCTTGCTCCACTATGTCAAGTTCTAAAACAAAAGTAGGTGCGTCTCAAGTGAACATTACCAATACTAAATGGACTTTGGCAGATAATGTAAAAGGGAAAAAACCTACGCTGGTAATTGAATCTGGAAAATTGAGCGGGAATGGAGGTTGTAATAATTATTTTGCAGATCTAATGCTGGACGCTACGGTTGGTAATTTCTCAACCAAAAATATTGGTTCTACCAGAAAGGCTTGTGATAATATGAGTGAGGAAACCAATTATTTCAGTATGTTAGGAGCAGCAACAAAGTATGTTGTTGTAGGAAATACTTTGGAATTATATAAAGATAATTTGTTGCTTTTAAAATTTACTAAACTATAATTAGATAAAGTAAGATTAGCCCACAAAAAAAAGGAACTCAAATTTGAGTTCCTTTTTTTGTCTTATTTAGTCTTCGTCTTCTTCATCATATTTTGCGAGTTCTTCGTCGCACCATTTGAAAGCCGCTTCGACTACTTTAGTTGCCTCATCGGCTACTGTTTCTTCGTCGTCTCCTTCTAAGTCGTCGAACCATTCTACTTCTTCTTCCTCAACATTCAGTACAAATCTTGGGTATTCAGTGTGAACTACGAACAAATCTTCAGGCATGTCTGAATTGTCGGCTAATAAAAACTTTGGTAATTTCATTTTCTTAATGTTTAAAACTGGCTCAAAGATAAGAATTTTTATTGAAATTGATTCTTGTCAATTTTAATTTTTCGTTAAAAAATGACGGTAGTTAATTGTCTAATATAATAAGAAAACGATGAAATTTAGAATTATTTAGCAAACATCTTAGCAACTTTTTCCGCTTTTCTACTTTCGGCATAATCATAGAAACCTTCACCAGATTTCGCACCTAATTTTCCTGCCATCACCATATTCACTAGCAAAGGATTGGGTGCGTATTTTGGATTTTTGAAACCGTCGTGCATTACATTCAGAATTGCTAAACAAACATCTAAACCAATAAAATCAGCCAATTGTAAAGGTCCCATTGGATGAGCCATTCCTAATTTCATCACCGTATCAATTTCTTCAACTCCCGCAACGCCATTGTATAAAGTTTCGATCGCTTCATTAATCATCGGCATCAAAATTCTGTTCGCCACAAATCCAGGATAATCATTCACTTCAACCGGAACTTTCCCCAAAGTTTTACTCATTTCATAAATTTCGTCAAAAGTTTCTTTAGAAGTAGAATAGCCCTTGATGATTTCTACCAATTTCATAATCGGCACCGGATTCATAAAGTGCATTCCAATTACTTTATCCGGACGATTCGTAACCGACGCAATTTTGGTGATAGAAATAGAAGAAGTGTTGGTGGCAAGAATACAACTTACTGGAGCCAATTCATCCATTTGTTTGAAGATTTTCAGCTTCAAATCTAAATTCTCTGTAGCTGCTTCAACGATCAAATCTGCTTTCGAAGCACAATCTCCTAAATTAGTAAAAGTCGAAATATTACTTAAAGTACTTGCTTTTTGCTCCTCAGTCATATTTCCTTTGGAGATAATACGATCCAGGTTTTTTGTAATTGTTGCTAACCCTTTATCTAATGCATCTTGTGAAACATCAACTAAATTAACGGTAAATCCGGTTTGTGCAAAAGTGTGTGCAATTCCGTTTCCCATGGTTCCTGCTCCGATTACTACAATGTTCTTATTCATTTTTTAAATTCTTTAATAATTTTTAGTATAGCTTTTACCTTCTTCCAAAAGTGTTGCTTCACTTTCTGAGGTTCTAAATTTTGTTTTTATAAATGTTCTTTTTCCGTCAATTCTATTGATGAACACCGCGAAGTGTAAATGCGGGCCACTTGCGAAACCTGTACTTCCGCTATACCCAATGAGTTGGTCTTTTTTTACAATGTCTCCTTTTTTAACGACGGCACCGCGGTATTTCAAATGAGAATAATCGGCAAAAGTCCCGTCGCTGTGCATGATGAAAATTCTATTATTGTATTTCGCACATGAAATATCAGGACAGTTTTGATTGAAATTATTGATCACTTCTACCACGATTCCTCCACGAACTGCCAGAATTTCGCTTCCCATTTTTAAATCGAAATCGAGTGCAAATTCATTCTGATGTGAAAACTTCCCGTTATAACCTTGAAAAATTGACTGTGTTTTTCCTTCCTGATACGGCAAAGAATAGATATAATCATCATCAAAAGTCTCCTGAATTGCATTTCCGAAATTATACGAATTGGTATAAGAGAAAGAATTGCTTTCATTTGGTTTAATGGGAGCCAGTTTTGCAATTAAAAACTTTTTTGCTTTAGCTGGAATTACCACTATTTCATCATTAGGAAGAGTACACGTTAAGTTCTTTAATTTGAAATCAAACTTGGCAGACATTGGCATTTCTTCCTTATTATCAGCGAATATAAAAACTTCGTGATTTATAACTTCATTGTAAAACTGGATATTCCATTTCTCTTGCGAGAATAGAAAGGTTTGAATCAATAAAAATAGGATTAAAAATATTCTTTTCACTACAATTATTTTTTGCTAAAATAATCAAAAACAATTTTAGAAATATCGGCAATCGTTTTAGTGTTTGTTTCTTCACTTTCCATTGAATCTGAAACCAGAACGCTTATTGCATAATGCTTTCCATTGGGAAGTGTGATAATTCCGATATCATTTTCCGCAATCGTTAATCCGTTTTTATCTTTTCCTGAAGAACCGGTTTTGTGTGCAACTGGAGTTCCTTTTGGCAATTGAGCTACAATTTTTGTCACTCCAGTAGTGGTTTCTATCAAAGTCTTCATTAGAAAATCTGTAGATTTTTTTGAAACTACTTTCCCGTCAAAAAGCTTTTTTAATAAAGTATTTGAAGCATTCGTCGTTGTCCAGTTCCAATACATGAACTCGTAACCTTGATGCATTTTTTCTTCATCCGCTTTTATTTGAAAGTCTTTTATTCCATTTGAGTTGATGAAACTTTGAACGGTTCCTGTTCCGCCAATTAATTTTAATAAAATATCGCAACCATTATTATCACTTTGTGCAACCGTATATTTGATCAGTTCATTCAAAGGCATTTCGATATTTCCCTCAGGGTATTTCTCCCGAATTGGACTCCAGGTGTTTAATAAAAGCTCTGATTTTTTAATAAAAATATTTTGATCCAAACTCAATTTTCCTTCATCAACTTGATTCAAAACTGCCAAAGCGATATGAAATTTGAAAACACTCAACATCGGAAGTTTTTTATTTCCGTTGATGTCAATCGATTTATTATTTTCAAAATCCAAAACCGAAACTGCAACAGTGGCGTTTTTACCTTTGATGATTTGTTTGATCTCCTTTTTTAATGTAGACGTTTGTGCAAATCCTAAGGCGAATATTAAGAGAAACAGGATTGATAATTTATTTTTCATGGAGGTATTCTACTATTTTTGAAATAAGATATTTTCTTTCTTCGTTATTCGCATCATTGTCCATGCTGCTATGGTTGATGTCCGTGAATTGAACGGTAATGCCAAATTTTTCCTTTTCTTCATCTGTGGGTAAAACTCCTTCATCAGCTGGATAATCATTAGAACGTAAAGTATAGATTTTTGGTTTAGAAGTCCGTGGCAAATCCATTCTTCTGTTATCCATCGAAATCAATTTATTGATCAATTCTGGATGTTGATGCGCAAATAAAACCGACATATCTCCACCATTAGAATGACCAATCACTGCCAGTTTATTATAATTTAACGACGGAAATTCCGTCTTTATTTTATTCAAAACAAATCCGATGTTTTCTGCGCCACGTTGCCAATTAGGCATTCTGGTCGTTTTGAAAGGTTCATCCATCGGCAAAAGATCATCGTTTTTTAACTCGTGCTGAATGCTAATTATAAAGTACCCTTTTTCAGCTAGAGCTTCTAAGAGATAAGTGTAATCTACGGCATAGTCATCTCCTTTATTACCACCATAACCATGACTGAATATAATTGGTGTTATGTTACCAACTTTTAAATTTACAGGTTGATAAATAGCCACAGGAATCAATCGATCCCGCGTAGAATCAACATATTTCGTTAAAATAAAATGATAGTTATATTTTCCACCGTCAGCAGCAACTCTTTTCGACTGGCAACTTACCAGCATCAATGAATAGAGGAATAGTGAAAGGATTTTTATTTTTGACATTAATTAAATGGAATCAATTTAGAAAATAGATTAGCTGATCAACCTCACAATTTCCAAAGCCACTTTCAACGCCTCCGTTCCGTCTTCCAAAGAAACTTCAACGTTTTTATTTTCAGTAATCGCCTCAGCAAAACTTTCTAGTTCATCTAAAATAGCGTTGTTTGGTTGAATATTTGGGTATTCAAAAATAATCTGATTTTTTTCACCTTCTGCATTTTCAATAATCATATCAAAATCACTTGGACTTTCGGGCGCAGGTTTCATGCGAATAACTTCAGATTTTTTCTCTAAGAAGTCGACAGATATATAAGCGTCTTTCTGGAAGAACCGTGATTTACGCATTGCTTTCATCGAAATCCTGGACGTCGTTAAATTTGCAACACAACCGTTTTCAAATTCAATTCGGGCATTACAAATATCCGGAGATTTCGAAACCACCGAAACGCCACTTGCATGAATAGCTTTCACTTTTGATTTTACCAGAGAAAGTAAAATATCCAAATCATGAATCATTAAATCCAAAACTACAGAAACATCCGTTCCCCGTGGATTGAATTCTGCCAATCGGTGAATTTCGATGAACATCGGATCTTTAATAAAATCTTTAGACCCAATGAAGGCTGGATTATATCTTTCTACGTGACCAACTTGTGCTTTAATTCCGAATTCACGGCATTTGTAGAGGATTTCTTCTGCTTGTTTTAAAGTCTGTGTAATCGGCTTCTCAATGAAAAAATGAATTCTTTTTTCAATTGCTTTCATCGCATAATCGTAATGATATAAAGTCGGTGTTACAATATCGAGCATTTCGACTTCATTTAAAAGATCTTCGAAATTTTCAAAATATTTATAACCGAATTCGCTTTCTAATTTTTTGCCATTTTCTTTATCTGCATCGTGAAAGCCTACTAAATCATACTTTTCTGATTGCTGAAGTAATTTTAAATGAATCTTTCCCAAATGACCTGCGCCAACTAAACCTGCTTTTAGCATAGAAAATTAATTTTTGTAAAGATAAAAAAAGAAGTTAGACTTTAGAAATTAGAGTTTTCAGCCTTACTAAAGAAAATCTCACTTGGAATATCTGAAATATAAAATCTAATCCTTAGTTTTGTGAGATGCAGGATTCTTATGTACATAAAGGAAAAAGGAAAATTTTAGTCGATTACCTTCGAGATAAAATGGGAATCTCTGATGAGAAAGTCTTATCTGCAATCAACAAAATTCCACGACATCTTTTTCTGGAAAGCGTTTTTGAAGATTATGCTTATGAAGATCGCGCATTTCCTATTTTGGCCAAACAAACGATATCACATCCTTCCACCGTAGCGGAGCAAACGACTCTTTTAGAAGTGGAGGAAAAGGATAAAATTCTGGAAATTGGTACAGGTTGCGGCTACCAAACGGCAGTTTTAATTGCACTAAATGCATTTGTCTATACCATTGAAAGGCAGAAAGACTTACATGATTTTTCTCAGAGGAAATTACGTGAGCTTCATCTGCGTCCAAAATTTCAAAGTTTTGGTGATGGATTTCTCGGACTGCCCACATTTGCACCTTTCGATAAAATTTTAGTGACTTGTGGAGCAGAAGTGCTACCCACAGAATTATTGCACCAGTTAAAAGTTGGTGGGAAAATGGTGATTCCATTAGGAAAAACAGACCAGCAGATCCTGATGCGTTTTACGAAAAGATCCGAGCGTGAATTTGAAAGGGAAGAGTTCTGTGCTTATAAATTTGTACCAATGTTGAATAATACCAATCATTAGATAAAATGGAAGGTGTAATTTTCAAAAGTAAAAAAATCGATAAAATTTTTTTAATCCTTTACTTCGGATTTTTCATGTTGATGATGATTTTCACTCTATATACTTATTATGTTGAGCAAGATTTAAAAGTTTTTCTACTAGGATTTATCGGTGGCCTTCCTTTGATTCTGTCTTTTGCGGCTAGTCAATGGCTGAAAATTATCGTCAGAAATGAAGAGTTGATTATTCATTGGTTTTTCACCCTCTACAAAACGAAAATCAAAAACATCACAAAAATTAGAAAAGGAGAAACCCTGTGGAGCGGTTTACATAAATACGGAACGACCTCAAAGGGATTAATCATTTTTTCAAAATTTAAAAATGATTTATACATCACCCCTGAAAATGAAGAGCTTTTCTTTCAGCAAATTTTGGCAATTAATTCGGATATCTCTATTGAAAAAGTGTAGAAATCATCAAAAAATAGTTTTAATATTTTTTAATAGGGTGTTATATTTACTTTCTAATATTTAATGTTTATTTATTTAAATAACAAGTTACAAATTCGCTAATTCAGATTATACGTTGTATTTTTGCAATCGTTAAATTTATTCTAAATTAAGATAGCTGAAATAAGAATGAACTTTTTTCAGTTAAAAGTAAAATTTTAGATTCTCATGAAAAAAATTCAAGATATTCTTATTTCGACCAGAACCATGGCTGTTTTGTTGTTAGTGTACGCTGCCTCAATGGGTTACGCTACTTTTCTGGAAAACGATTACGGAACTCCAACGGCGAAAGCACTGATTTACGAAGCAAAATGGTTCGAGTTGGTGATGCTTTTATTGATATTAAACTTCATCGGAAATATCTCGAGATATCGACTTTGGCGCAGAGAGAAGTGGCCAGTTTTGGTATTTCACCTTTCATTTGTTTTAATATTTCTAGGTGGAGCAGTAACCCGATATATTAGTTTTGAAGGAATCATGCACATTCGGGAAGGTGAAACAACCAATGAAATTGTAACAGATAAAAATTTCTTTAAAATTCAGATTGAGGAAAAAGGTGATGTTTTGAATTATCAAGATATCCCTTATTTAATGTCGCCTTTGCATAAAAACTTTAATGCGAATTATGAATATCATGATAAAAAGATTTCAGTAAAAGCAATTGATTTTATTCAGAGAAAGAAAGACAGTATTGTTTTGGATCCAGCGGGAGTAGAATATCTCCATTTGGTCTCCACTGGACAAAGTGGTCGAGAAAATATCTATATTAAGCCTGGAGATTCCAAGTTAGTAAACGGAACATTGGTTTCATTCAACAGAGCAATTGAAGGAGCTGTTGAATTTAATAATACTAATGGAACCATGCTCATTAAAACTCCGGTAGAAGCGGAATATATGACAATGGCAACTCAGGCAAAAGGGACTACTAAAAAAGATGAATATGAACCTTTGGTCCTAAGAAGTCTTTATACCGTAAATGATTTAAAACTAGTTGTTCCTGAAGGTTTGATGAAAGGGAAACTGATTGCTTACGAAGGTGATAGAAAAAAAGATAAAGATGTTTCTGATAATTTAAGCGTTGAAGTTCAAGGACCAAAATCCAAAGTAATGGTAGATCTTCCTGTTGAAAAAGGAAATCCTAATGCTTTTAAACAAATCTCGCTGGATGGCATGAATATCATTCTGGGATTCGGTCCAAAGGTCTATACTACACCATTTTCTTTAAAATTAGATAAATTCGTGATGGAAACTTATCCAGGAAGTTCGTCACCAAGTGCGTACGAAAGTCACGTTCAAATAATTGATAAAGGAAAACAAACCCCTTATAAAATTTATATGAACCATGTGTTGAATCATGATGGGTACCGATTATTCCAGGCAAGTTTTGATCCGGACAGAAAAGGAACTGTACTTTCGGTGAATCATGATTTCTGGGGTACTTTGCTTACTTACATTGGGTATTTCTTCTTATTTACTGCAATGTTTGTCATTTTCTTCTGGAAAGGAACTCATTTCTGGAAACTGAACCAAATGCTGAAGAATATAAGCAAAAAGAAAACTGCTGCAGTTTTACTATTGTTATTGACATTCAATTTTAACGCACAGTATATTGATACCCACGGGAATACCGATGGTGCTGGGGAAGTACAGCATTCCGCCAATGACGGTCATGATCATGGTGCGGCAGATTTATTGACTGCAGAAGCTGCTCCGAAAAAACAACAGCAGGTCGGTGCTTTAAAATCACCAAAACCAATCACGGCAGATGAGATTATTGCAAGAAATAAGATCGACAAAGATCACGCTGAAAAATTTGCTTATTTATTAGTACAAAACTACGATGGTAGAATTGTGCCGATGAATACACAAGCTTTAGATGTTTTAAGAAAATTATACAGGAAAGATACCTTCCGAGGAAGTGATGGTAAATCTTTAACTGCAAACCAATGGTTCCTATCTATTAATACCGATACTGCTAGTTGGACGATGGTTCCTTTAATTAAAGTTGGTGACAAAGGTGGCGACGAATTAAAGAAAAAAGCAAAAGCAAATGAAGAAGGTTATACTTCGTTGATGTCGCTTTTCCCTGCCGATGAAACTGGAGCTCTTCATTATGTTTTAGAAGAAGATTACCAGGAAGCTTTTAGGAAAAAACCAGCAGAACAAACCAATTATGATAAAGAAGTTATAAAAGTAAACGATCGTGTTCAGGCTTTTAACGAATTTTTTAGCGGACAGTTTATGCGAATTGTTCCCGTGAAAAATGATCCAAACAATACTTGGCATTCCTGGTTAGACCAAAATTTCGAACCAGATATGGAATCTCAGAAAGTAATGGGTCCTTATTTTTCTGAAATATTAGCAGCTCAAAAATCGGGTGACTGGACGAAAGCAGATTCTGCCCTGAAGGAACTTGAGAACTATCAAAAAACTTGGGGTAAAAATGTGGTTCCGACGGAAGCAAAAGTGAAATTAGAGGTTTTGATGAACACCGTCAATATCAATTTCCATTTGTTAATTTTCTATACCATTATTGGAGGCTTGCTTTTGGTTTTAGGTTTTATAGAATTATTCAAACCAAACAAAATATTAAATAAGGTTATAAAGGCCTTAATACTTCTCGGATGTGTAGGTTATTTCCTACAATTCCTAGGATTGGTCGCAAGATGGTACATTTCAGGTCATGCACCATGGAGTAATGGTTATGAAGCGATTATCTTTATATCATGGATTGGTATTTCTGCGGGATTATTACTTTATAGAAACTCAAATGCATTAATTCCATCAGCTGGATTTATGGTGGCTGTAATTATGATGGGATTTGCACACGGTGGTTCTGCACTTGATCCGCAGATCACACCGTTAGTACCAGTACTGAAATCCTATTGGTTAATCATCCACGTAGCGATTATTACGGCGAGTTATGGTTTCTTTGGGCTGTCCATGGTTATTGCAGTTATTGTACTATTCTTCTATATTTTCTCAGACAAAAAAATATATAAAATTCATAACGAAACTACGATCAAAGAGCTGACTATTGTGTCGGAAATGTCCCTTACAATTGGTTTATACGCTTTAGTAGTAGGAACTTTCTTAGGAGGTATTTGGGCCAATGAATCTTGGGGTAGATACTGGAGCTGGGATCCAAAAGAAACCTGGGCTTTCATTTCCGTCATGGTTTACGCCTTCGTTTTACACATGCGATTGGTGCCAGGATTAAGAGGGAGATGGGCGTTCCACGTCGCTTCATTGTTTGCCATCAGCACTATTGTAATGACCTACTTCGGGGTGAATTATTACCTTAGTGGACTACATTCTTATGCGGCCGGAGATCCAGTTCCGGTTCCGATATGGGTGTACATCGGGATTGCTGCCATGTTTACGCTGGCAATTCTATCCTATTTGAAATTTAGAAAGTTAAAGATTAAATAAAAGTGAAATTATTAGATCCCGAAATTTATTTTCGGGATTTTTCACAATACTTTTCTATAATCAGAAAGTATATTAGAACCGCTCAACTTTTTCATCACTGTACCAAGTAACAAATCTTTTTTTTTTTGGTAGCACATTTAATGACTGCTTCCGAAACTAATGAAACTAAATCGAATAAATCCGTTGGATATAAAGGTCGCTTTCAGAATTTGTGAGTAAATAGGGTATTTATAATTTATTTATTAAATTGAAAAGAATAAAAACTTTAGAAAGTAATACCTTAGATACATTTCATTCCTTCTTATCAATATCAGCAAATATTCTGTAAATTTGTACATCACAATAAATTATATAGATTAGTCGAAAACAATGGCACTTATTTTTCTAACTAATCTCTAAATACATTCATCTATATTTTGAGTACCCATTTAACTATTCTCGGATTCAATTCTGCAATTCCTACCATTACTTCAGCACCTACTGCTCAATTTCTGGAAATGGAAGAGCGTTGCTTTCTCATCGACTGTGGGGAGGGAACGCAAGTACAGTTAAGAAAAGCAAAAGCGAGATTTTCTAAGATTAATCATATCTTTATTTCGCATCTACACGGCGATCACTGCTTTGGATTGCCTGGGTTGATTGCTTCTTTCCGACTTCTAGGACGAGATACGCCTTTGCATGTCTACGGTCCAAAAGGAATCAAAGAACTGCTTGAAACGATTTTTAAATTAACGGAAACACATAAAGGTTTTGAAGTTGTTTATCATGAATTGAAAAGCAAAGAATCAGAGAAAATTTATGAAGATCATAAATTAGAAGTATTTACAATCCCACTGAATCACCGGATTTATTGCAATGGTTATCTCTTCCGTGAAAAACCAAAAGAACGACATCTAAATATGCAAGAGATTTCTAAGTATCCGGAAATTGAAACTTGTGATTACCAGAATATAAAGAATGGAAAAGATTTTGTCTTGAGTGATGGGTATGTGTTGAAAAATAAGGTTTTAACTACTGATCCTACAAAATCTGTTTCGTACGCTTTTTGTAGTGATACCCGATATTCAGAAACTATTCTGCCTTTGATCAACGAAGTGGATTTATTGTATCACGAAGCGACTTTTTTACATGAGCTGAAAGAGATGGCGGACTACACTGGGCATACTACTGCGTTAGAAGCGGCAAGAATTGCTAAAAAAGGAAATGTTCAAAAGTTGATCGTAGGACATTTTTCTAACCGTTACCACGATTTAAATGTATTTTTGGATGAAGCATGTGAAGTTTTTGCGAACACTCATTTACCGCAAGCCTTAATTCCTGTAGAAATTAAATAAATAGAACCGTGAAAAATCCTGGTATTTTACCTGATGCTGCGTTCTTAAAAGATTTTCTTGACGAAAAAGCCGATTTGTACAATCATATTGATTTTATCGAAAATGATCCTATTCAAATTCCTCATCGTTTTACCTTAAAACAGGATATTGAAATAACGGGGTTTCTAACAGCGACCATATCTTGGGGCACTCGAAAATCAATTATAAATGATGCAGAGAAGATATTATCATGGATGGGAAATTCGCCTTATGAATTCGTTTTAAATTTTCAGGAAAGTGATATGGAATTATTTAAACATCTTTCTGTTCACCGTACTTTTAATAAAGAAGATTTGAATTTCTTCATTAGGAATTTAAATAGACTCTACAAAGAAAATGAGAGTTTAGAAAATTTATTTATTGTAAAAAAAGAAGAGGTCAATTTTTATCACAGTTTTGACCGTTTCAGAACTGAATTTTTCAAGGACAATCAAAAGCACCGAAGCATGAAGCATGTGAGCGCTACATATAAAAATTCATCGGCAAAACGTTTGATGATGTTTCTACGCTGGATGGTCAGAAAAGACAGAAAAGGAGTGGATTTTGGTCTCTGGAAAAATATTGATCAGAAGAACTTATCAATTCCTTTGGATGTTCATACCGGAAATATTTCCCGTAAACTTAATCTGATCCAAAGAAAACAAAACGATTGGAAAACAGTAGAAGAACTCGATATGGTTCTAAGAAAGTTCGATGATCAAGATCCCGCAAAGTATGATTTTGCACTTTTTGGTTTAGGAATTGCAAAAGAGTTTGAGAATTAAAAAAAGCTCGCTCCAAAAAATAAAAACAAATATCTGCTATCTCAGATTTAGAAAGACATCATTTCTTTTAGAATCATTCAACTCGAAAATTAATTAGATTTTTGTGGTTATCATAATGGAGGGATTAATAAACGAATTTTAAATAATAAAAAATGAAAGACAGAGAAGAGCAAACGAAAGAAAAAATTGATTTACTCGTTCGGGTTACCGATGGTATAATGTGGTGGATTGGTTCTATTCCATCTTTAATTGTTCATTCGATTATTTTTTTAACTGCCTTTTTATTACCCTTGTTTGGTCTTGTTGAATTTGACAAAATGCTGTTGGTACTTACAACGGTGCTTTCGTTAGAGGCAATTTATCTTGCAATTTTCATTCAGATGTCGGTAAACCGCAGCCAGGAACATATTGAGGACTTGAAGGATGATGTGAACGAAATTCAGGAAGATATCGAGGATATTCAGGAAGATATCGAAGAGATTAGTGAGGATATAGATGATATTCAGGAAGATATCGAAGATATTGCCGAAGAAGAGGATGATGAAGACCATAATGAGCGTGCTAGAAATGTAATGCTCAAAAGTAATGTAGCAACCAATAAAACGCAGCTTACCACTTTGAAAGGAAGAATTTCCGAACTTGAAAATTTGCTTGCAGAGTTGAAAAAAGAGGATAGAAGGTAGAGTATAAATTTTCTCGAAAAAATTAAGAAAACCATTTCAAATATGAAATGGTTTTACTTTTTATGAATGATCTTTCCAATTTTGGGTAAACGAGATGAAATCAGCTATCGATAATTCCTCAGCACGTTTATCCATAAATTCATGAGTTAATAATTCTTCCGGGATATTTAAAACTTTCAAAGAGTTCGATAATTTTTTGCGTCGTTGCCCAAATCCGGCCTTTACAATTTGTTTAAAAAGGACTTCATTCCCAACTAACCCTTCTTTTGGGTTTCGGGTTAAGCGAATCACCCCTGATTTTACTTTAGGAGGTGGATTAAAGACGTTTTCATGAACCGTGAACAAATATTCTACATCATATAAGGCTTGAACCAAAACAGAAAGAATTCCATACGCTTTTGTTCTGGGAACCGCTGCCGTTCTTTCGGCAACTTCTTTTTGAAACATCCCTACCATTTCCGGTACATCATCGTAAAAATCAATAATTTTAAATAAAATCTGGGATGAAATGTTATACGGAAAATTACCAATAACTGAAATTTGTCCTTCAAATTGATCAGAAAGATTCAGTTTAAGAAAATCACCAATTATGTTTTCATCTTTAAGTTTAGGATAATTAGATTTCAAATAAGCGATGGATTCTGTATCTATTTCTGCCACAAATATTTCTGCATCTTTATCCAAAAGATACTTGGTAAGGACTCCCATGCCGGGACCGACTTCCAAAACTTGATTGTAATTTTCGAAACTTAATCCGTCAACAATATTTTTTGCGATATTTTCATCGGTCAGGAAATGTTGACCCAGGTGTTTTTTAGCTCTTACACTCATTCAAGAATATATTTTTATAAATCAGAAAAGTAGATACCAACTTCTAATAAAAGGTTTTTTCTAACTTTCTTTATGTTTTTTTTAACAGCGATTTTCCGTGTTTGTCGGCAAATTACGGAAGTTTTTTTCTATTTTAGCAGAAATTTTTTATTTAATGGCTAAGACAGTTGAAGATTTTAACAAGAGAAGACTTCGTTCTAGTAATATTACGGTAGTCATCAGTATTGCGCTGGTTTTATTTTTACTGGGATTAATGGGGTTAATCCTTATTAATGCTCAGAAATATTCAGATTATATCAAAGAGCAGTTGGTAGTAAATGCTTACTTTGATGAGAATTATGATATAAAAGATTCCGTAAAAATCGCAAAAACAGAGGCAGAAACTTTCAAAAAGATCCAGGCTTTAGCACCAGTAAAGAAAGCAACTTACATTTCGCGAGAAATGGCAGCTGAAGAAGCCAGAAAAAGCATGGGAATTGAAACAAGCGCCTTGTTTGAAGAAAACATATTTCCTTCTTCTGTAGAAGTCGCTTTGAAGCCTGAGTTTGTAGATCCTGCAAAAATTGATGAAGCCATTAAGCAGATAAAAGCCACACCAGGAATTACAGATGTGAAAAACAACAGTACTTTAATGGTGGAAGTTTATAATAACCTAACCAATATTATGAAGTGGATTTTAGGATTTTCATTGCTGTTTTTACTTTTAGCTGTAGTGTTAATTAATAATTCCATTCGGTTAAAGATATTTTCAAAAAGATTTATTATCAAGACTATGCAGCTCGTTGGTGCCAAAAGAAGATTTATTTTAAAACCTTTTATCAAGGAAGCAATTATTTTGGGAGTTATCGGAGCCGTTATTGGTTTAGCCGTTTTATTTGGAGCCTGGTATTATTTCATCACCCAAATCGGTACCCCATTTGCGCAAGATAATGATCAATTAGTTATCCTTGTGGTGAGTATTTTCCTGCTGGGAATTTTCATTACCGTTTTCAGTACAATTTTCGCAACATGGAGATTCTTAAGGTCGAATGTTGATGATCTTTATTATTCATAAAAATGAGCAAAACAAATAAAAAATTCTCTGCAGATCCGATTCGGAAATCTACAGAAATGTCAGATCATAATGGTTTCTACTTTGGCAAGGAAAACTATAAATTGATGCTGATCGGTCTGGCTTTAATCGTTGTTGGATTTTTCTTAATGATGGGAGCAGATGCAAACACGGTGGATGGAAAATATAATCCAAATGTCTGGAACGAAGATATTTTTTCATTTCGTAGAATCCGTCTTGCACCATTCTTGGTCATTGCAGGTTTCGCGGTAGAAGTTTATGCTATTTTAAAAAGAAACAAGAATTAATTTCTTAATCAATACCTTTATTGCTTTGTCAAAGATTTAACCTTTGACAAAGTTTTTTTTAATACAGAAGTTACTCTGAGTTCACCGAAGAGTTTTTAATAAAAAATAAAAATGGATTTATTCAAAGCAATCATCATTGCAATCATAGAAGGTCTTACCGAATTTCTCCCTATTTCTTCCACCGCACACATGGGGTTTATAGCAAACTTAATGGGCATGGAAGAAACAGAATTTTTAAAAATGTTTCAAGTTTCGATTCAGTTCGGAGCAATCTTGGCCGTAGTCGCAGCCTATTGGAAAAAGTTTTTTGATTTCCAAAACCTTAAATTTTATTATAAATTAGCGTTTGCAGTGCTTCCGGCGTTAGGATTAGGATTTCTGTTTGATGACAAGATCGAAGCAATCTTAGGCAATCAGATCGCAATATCTTCAATGCTTGTTTTGGGTGGAGTCGTTTTATTATTTGCAGATTCTTGGTTTAAAAATCCAAAGATCGACGATGAGAAAGATATGTCCATAAAGAAAGCCGTAATCATTGGTTTTTGGCAATGTCTGGCCATGATGCCTGGAACGAGTAGGAGTGCGGCTTCAATCATCGGTGGAATGACGCAAGGATTAACCCGAAAAGCTGCGGCTGAATTTTCATTTTTCTTGGCAGTTCCAACCATGTTGGCTGTTACGGTTTATTCCATCTTCGTAAAAACTTGGGGAAAAACAACACCGAATCCGATGAAAGGATACGAGATGATTCTATCTTCGTCTGATAACATTATTGCATTTGTTGTTGGTAATGTGGTAGCGTTTATTGTGGCATTAATTGCGATAAAATCATTCATTGGATTGCTCAATAAATACGGTTTCAAACCTTGGGGTTGGTACCGAATTATCGTAGGAATCGTTTTGTTGGTTTACTTTACGCAATTTCAATAGTTGTAATTGGACAGCGATTTCACTTCGTCGAGAAGCTCATTATTATTTTATTTGGGCAGCTTTTTCCGCCCTCCGTTCCCGCTTTTTTGCCTTCACTTCGTTGCGGCAAAAAGAGCTCCACTCAGGTCGGGCTGCAAAGCAGAACTTCTTACCAATTTAGTTTTTAAAAATGACTGATACCGATTTCTTAGAAGGACAAATAATACTCCTCGACAAACCTCTGGATTGGACGAGTTTTCAAGCCGTTAATAAACTGAAATACAAACTCAAAAGAGAATTTAATCTCCCGAAGAAATTTAAGATAGGACATGCCGGAACATTAGATCCACGTGCAACAGGATTATTAATTGTCTGCACCGGAAAATTCACCAAAATTATTCCTCAAATTCAGGATGCACCAAAAGAATATTTCACCGAAATAAAAATCGGAGTTCAAACAGAATCTTACGATACTGAAAAACCAGAAATTCTTCCACAGGATATTTCAAACATTACCGAAGAACAAATCAAGGAAACTCTCGATCAGTTTCTAGGCGAAATCGATCAGAAACCGCCCATTTTCTCCGCCATTAAAATCGAGGGAAACCGCGCTTACGATTTAGCGCGACAAGGAAAAGAAGTCGAAATGAAATCTCGTAAAACCACTATTAATTACATTACAGATATTGCGATCGAATTACCTTTGGTAAGATTTACTGTTGGTTGTTCGAAAGGAACTTACATCAGAAGTCTCGCCCACGATATCGGTCAAGATCTAGGAGTTGGTGCTTATTTAACTAATCTTAGAAGAACAAAAATTGGTGAATACACCATCGAAAATGCAAGTTCAGAATATTTGGAAAACGAATATAAATTCGAGGATTTTATAAAATAAATAAAATTTAATACTTTTTAAATCTAATTTATTTTTTGCGAACTTTGCTAAGTGAAATCGAAGATTCGACGAAGTCAAAAATCCCTGTCTGTCGACAGTCAGATTTGCAATTGTTATTTGTAAAGTATAATAATCGCAAAACCTTTGCGTCATTTCGTTTAACTTTTCATCATGCTTTCAATAATAGAACAAAAAAATGGATTCAGAAAAAACCAGAATAAATAAATACCTTTCAGAAGTTGGTTTCTGCTCGCGCAGAGAAGCCGACCGAATGTTGGAACAAGGCAGAATAACCATCAATGGAGAAGTGCCGGAAATGGGCACTAAAGTTTCTGATGACGATGAGATCTTTGTCGATGGCGTTACCATTAGAAAAACAGAAGAAGAACCTATTTATATCGCTTTGAATAAACCGGTGGGAATTGTCTGTACCACCGATACCAAAAGAGAAAGAGACAATATCATTGAATTCGTTAACCATCCGAAAAGAATTTTCCCGATTGGCAGATTAGATAAACCAAGTGAAGGATTAATTCTACTGACCAACGATGGTGATATTGTAAATAAAATTCTGCGTTCCAGAAACAACCACGGTAAAGAATATATCGTACGAGTTGACAAACCAATCACGCCGAAATTCCTAATGCAAATGCGTGGTGGAATTCCAATTCTTGATACCGTTACCAATAAATGTGAAGTAGAGCAAATCGATAATTTATCTTTTAGAATTGTTCTTACACAAGGCTTAAATCGTCAGATCCGCCGCATGTGTGAATTCTGTGGTTACGAAGTTAAAAAGCTGAAAAGAATCCGTGTTTTAAATATTAAACTCGATCTTCCAATAGGAAAGTGGAGAGATTTAACCGAGACAGAAGTGAACGAACTAAAAGCATTGGTGGCTGATTCTGATAAGACTGTTAATTAATATTTTTCTTTTAAATACAGATAAGCCGTCAAATATTTATTTAGACGCTTAAAATCTCTTTCGGTCATCGTGTTAGTAAATCGAGTCAAATTCATATTGTCTTGTAGATCATTTAATTTTACAGAAACTGCTAATGGTGATTGCTCAGTTTGTTTTATAAACTCAGTATAATCGATATCAGCTGGTGTTTTTGTCAGACATTTAATTGCGAAAATAACTTCTTCAGAAAATCCTTCTTCTGCCAAAGTTTCGTACGTTATTTCTGGGCAATCTTCAATCATATCATGTAACACGCCAACAATTTTTTCATCATAAGTTTTTCCGGCATTCATCACGCGCATTACGTGACCGATGTACGGCGTTCCAAATTTATCGGTTTGTCCTTTATGGGCTTTCTGAGCCAATTTGATGGCTTTATTTAGCAATTCTTCTTTTGTCATTTTGATTTAAATTAAAGGAGATAATTTAACGGAAATATAAGTTGATTTTTTGAAATATATTCAATCTGGTACCATTTAAATTTTCGAGGGATTTGAAGGTTTCGACAACATTTTAACTTTCCTGTTCAGGTCCTCCAAAAGTTCCAATTGCTTTTGTTGAATATCACAAAGATGTTTGTATTGATCAATCACTGATAAATCAACTTTTTCATGCAGATTTCTAATTTCAATTTCTGATTTTAGATTAATCATATAGTCATTGATGGCTCTTTTTCGGTCTTTTACTTCCTTTCTATTTTGGCTCATCATAATAATCGGTGCTTGAATTGCGGCAATACACGACAGAATTAAATTCAACAAAATATAAGGATACGGATCAAAACTTTTGTTTCTCATGATCTCGGTATTGTAGAAAATCCAGATCATTAATATAACGCCGAAAATAATAATAAACTTCCAGCTGCCGCCAAATTGTGCGACACGATCGGACAGTTTTTCACCATAAGTTCTCTCCTCATCAGTTTCCTGAATCGTATTTGTAATGAGCGTTTCTTCGGTTATCGCTTTCTCTATAATTTCATGCATTTTGTGAAGTTGCTCATTTTCACTTTTTAAAAGGTCGAGCACATATTTTTTATTTTTCATAATTTAATTGCTAAAGAGTTACAACGGAAAACTTAAATAAAAGTAAGCGTTATTTTGTCAATACGTGTTATTGAAGCCAGAATTTTCTCAAAAGAACCAACTCGATAATTCCAATTCAAGAAATGGCAATTCCGAAAAGTATTTCAGCTGTCAACTCAATTCGGTGGGTCCAAATTCTATTTTCACTTTTGATGGAGATAAAAGAAAGGATCACCGAAAGACAAAGTAATAAGGCTACAATGCTCGTAAACTCATCTAAAATAGAATTCACTGTTGCAGAACTGATGTGCAATGAAGTAATAACTATCAGACAAAATCCTAGTAAATTAGCGGCTGTTGGCAGAATATGTTGCGAAGTTTTAAAATACCATTTCCTGTTTGTCAAATTCCTTCAACCATTCATCAGAAATACTTTGAATTTCATTTAAAATTTCTTCGGTTTGAGGACTATAAATAATTTCTGTAATGTACCCTTTTTTAGCTAAAGTATTCAACCCGTTTCTCAGTGACTTTCTTTCTTTTCCTTCTAATTTAAATGTTTCGGTATTCAAAATCGCTTCCTGACCAATAAATAATTTTTGCTTCTTAAACGGTTGAAAGAGAAATAGACTTTGTTCATCTATTCGATAATAGACTGAATTTAAACCATTTTTTTTACAATAATCTTCGAATTCCTGAATGATTATTCCTTTATTTTTTTCCTCGCAAATAGGCTCTTCGAGTACAAACGCAAAGGAATTTGCGACGTTGTAAGAAATAAAACCTTCTTCGTTTTCAGAAAAATACAAATGTTTCTCTTTTGAGATTTTAAAGAAATCCAGCGAAGAAGTTCCGTAGGTTTTGACTAAGTTTTCCGCCTCCTCAAAATCATTAGAACTCTCTTCAGTAAAAAGGAGTTTCTTCACATTAAATACAGAGAAAATAAGCAATAACCAGGAAATAATTCCCAGGAAATAATTAATATATTCAAAATCTCGTGCAAATCCAGTTTGAGGAACTAAACCATTATCTTGAAACAAAAGAAAACTATGAATGGTGTAATAAAGTGATTCTGTCCAGGTAAAATCAATGCCGAAATGTCGTTTATCGATGAAGTAGAAACTTAGAAAATTAAAGAGAAGAACTGCGGCAAAAAGTCCTAATAACCAGGAAAAACCCTGACGTAGATATTTTCTATTGGTTTTCAAAACATACTCTTTCCGACTTACGATCAGGAAAAATATAATAATCAAAGAGACGATCGCTTCTTCATAATCAAGTGCTTTGAAAAGGTTTCCAAAAAAAGAAATGATGGCGAGAATCAATGCGAAATACCAACCTCTTTTCAAACCTCTCAAAAGATAAGCAGAAGTCACGACCAAAAGTATTCCTGCAATTAATGTAAGTATTTTTGAAAAATGCATCATGTCTTCTGAAAGATAGATTTTTCCAATTTTAAGACGATCCGCAAGTGGAGGAGTGATCACCGAAATAATATTAATGAGTCCTAATATAAATATCGCCAGTGCGGGAAGAATTCGAGCAATGATTTTTCTGCCGTTCCACATAAAAGCAAAAATCCCCAAAAGTAAAGGCAGCCAGAATTCAAAAACACGATACAATAAAGTGATTCCCAATCCCTGACTGTGAGAAAACCCGAAGTTTGCCAAAATATAAATAGTGTAAATTCTACGGCGCCTAAACCTCTTAAAAAAGGAGAAACCAACATCAATAAAACAGAAATCGTATAGCCAACTGCCGCTGCTGAGAAGGAACCTGTTGCCCCAAAAGCAACCATGGCAATCAGCAAATGAAAAATACCACAAAACTCAATCACCGTCGAAATAAGTACGGTAAGATAAAAATATTTTTTATTGATTTTTCCACCAAAAAACTCATCAATATTTGTTGATTTTGAAGGGAAATGTTTTACAATAAATTGGTAGATAAAACCTTTTTTTCGAAGTGAATTCACCATCCAAAAAACGGTAGTAATAAAAACTCCCACGCCAACCAACCAAATCCAAGAATCTCCAAAGTTTTTGTTAACAAAAGCAGCGTAGGCAACTACCGGAATTCCGACCAGGAAAACGGTAACAATTCCGACAAATCCAAAGATGGCGCTCTCTTGATTGATACTGTTTTTATCAAAATTTCTGCGTTGGAGTTGGATGGGTGTAAATGCCAGCGAACTGATTCCACCTGCGGGTAGAAAAACACTCAGGAAATTTCTTTTTAAGAATAATTCAATGGCGTCAGAAAGTTTCAGTTTAACACCAACCGCACGCAAACTTGCAACATACATCAATCCCTGTAAAAAAATGTAAAAGAAGGTGAGCAGAATTCCAGCGATAATCCATAACGGTTTTTCCTGATGAAGTTGTGGTAAGATCGACGACATTTCTTTTCTTTCACTTCTAAAAAAAACAAAAGCCAAAAAGAGAATTAACACCGCAAGGATTTCCTGCCATTTGATTTTTAAAATGGTTTTTTTTAAGGAAAAGTTAACTTTTTTAAGCATCTGCTTTTAGTTTCATATATTTAAAACAAGTGGTCTTTGTTAAAAATTATTTTTACAATCGGACCCTAAAAAAATGAGATCAATGCCAAAAAATTTGAAAAATAGGATTTGAGTTTTTATTAGTTAACGTAGATTGTATCAAAGATAATTCAGAATTAGAATTAATAACTTTTTCACAACGTCATCTTTCATGAATAGTTTAAATAAAGTGCAGTGTTAATAAATGCTTTTATCTATTTTAAGGTAATTGATGAATGAAAAATACAAGTTCAAAATAGTTTCAAATTTTTAATCCGGATTGATAGTTCTTATAATGTTTTACCTAATTTTACATGAGCTATTTAATCATCATGAATCTATCTCCAGACGGACAAAAACTATTTAATAAACTGATTTCTGAGATGCTGGAAGACGGTTTTGTTAGAATAAGTGATTATACTTTCTATAAAAAAGTGGGGAGTATGACGGTTTCATTGGGAGATCATGCATTAAATATTATGCATCAAGGTAAATGTTACGGCATTATTCCAGAACGGGAGTTTCTGAAATTGTCACATGGAATTGAACCTTTGCTTTTTCAATTAAAATACCTTTTGGCATTCTCCATAAGACAGGATATGAATCGCTTGGTTACTTTTTTTTCAACTTATTTCTTGAACTGATTTACTACAAATTGCTTGTTTTAGAATGAAGAATAGTGAGATCGCTGCAAGATATCTTTCTACTTCTCAACCGCAACCAAATACTCTGGGTCTTTTATGATATTCACGTCAATAACCGCCTGTGCCTTGTCCAATAGCCTGATGCAATCCGCGCTTAGATTTTGAAGATGAACCGTCTTCCCGGCTTCACTGTATTTCTTGGTTATATTATTTAGCGTTTCAATAGCAGACATGTCTGTAACCCGCGAATCTTTGAAATTGATTATGATTTGATTAGGATCTTCACTAATTGTAAACTTTTCAGAAAAGGTCATTACTGATCCAAAAAATAAAGGACCATAAATGTCATAATGTTTTACCCCGTCGGAATCCAAGAATGTTCTCGCACGAATTCTTTTGGCACTTTCCCAAGCAAATACCAAAGCAGATATAATCACTCCTATTAAGACAGCTAACGCTAAATTATGAAGAACAACAGTAATTACTGCAACCAGAATTCCCACGAAAATATCGTGTTTCGGCATTTTTTTAATGATTTTAAAACTTGCCCATTCAAAGGTTCCGAGAGCAACCATAACCATCACTCCAACTAAAGCTGCCATCGGTAACCTTCCAATAATAGGTGCTCCAAAAAGAATAATTAATAATATGGTAATTGCTGCAATAATTCCGGATAATCGGGCTCTTGATCCGGCAGAAAGATTAACAAGTGTTTGTGCAATCATAGGACAACCGCCCATGCCAAAGAAGAAGCCATTGGCAATATTAGAACTTCCCTGTGCAATACATTCCCGGTTTCCATTTCCTTTTGTTCCGGTCATTTCATCCACTAAATTTAATGTTAAAAGTCCTTCTGTTAAACCCACCGCAGCAAATATTAAAGAGTATGGAAGTATGATTTGAAACGCTTCCCAAGTAAAGGGTATATGAGGAATATGGAAAGGAGGGAAACCACCTTCAACGGACGCAATGTCCTGAACGGTTTTCGTGTTAATGCCAAATCCTACCACTAAAGCGAAAACGATAATAATAGCTACCAGTGAGGCAGGAATCTTTTTTGTAATCTTAGGAAATAAAACAACAATAGCTACTGTTAACGCAACTAATCCAATCATGATAAAAAGGGCTTCTCCCTGCAACCATGTTAGAGTACCATTGGTTAATACTTTAAACTGATCCAATTGCGACATGAAAATAATTACCGCCAAACCATTAACAAATCCGTACATCACGGGTTGGGGAACGAGTCTTATAAATTTACTGAACTTAAAAATTCCTATTAAGATCTGGATAACTCCTGCAAGCGCAACAGCAGCAAAAACATATTCAAGTCCATTGGATCTCATCAATGCAATTAAAACAACTACTGTTGCACCAGCACCACCAGATACCATTCCCGGTCTTCCTCCAAAAATCGCAGTGATTAATCCCGCAATGAATGCAGCATATAATCCAACAAGCGGTGGAAAGCCTGCCAGGATTGCAAAGGATAATGATTCCGGAATCATCGTCATCGCAACTGTTAAACCTGCTAATATTTCGGTTCTGTAATTTACTTTTTGAGAGAAGTCGAATAAGTTAAGTGCTAATTTCATGTGTTTTTCAATGATCTGGTAAAAGAATTTATAAATCCTTTAAGCGTATAAGCGTAATAATTTTTGTAAACGTGTAATAGAAACAGACGGAAAACCAAAACAATTTCACTGGAAAACCTTGATTCTCACTAATTTTTTGAGGATGCAAAAATAGAAAAATAAAATGGAAGGATTAAAAGATCTAATATTAAGGTATTAAATAAGGTAGCATTACTATTTTAGCAGGAACTATGTTTTTCTGATTGACGCTTCCACCTTGGAGATTATTGCATAGGAATATGTTCGGTATGAGGTGATTACAATTCCTTTAAAATGCTTTTTTCAGAAGAAATCGCATAACGATCATTTCATCAACGCAACGATATCACAACCGATCTATTGTATTCTGTAGCATTCTTTTATTGAGAACTCTTCATAAATTCTTTTGTTTGAAAAAATAATATAATTTAAGAAAGCACAGGTAAGCTCGTTCGGACGATTAGAATAACATAAAACTTATTTCCAGCCCCATTTTTGAAAAATAGCATAACATTCTTTTGAAAGCATAAATTTTCTTGATCTTGAAATAGGTTGGCACAATTCTTTCAACTCTCTGACCAACTTTACGGTTTTTAAATCCGTGTTATCGAACTAATGTTAGAAAGAATCGATGAAGATGATCAATCTGCTACATCGAATTTTTTGAAATATTGAAAATGATTCATCGCGTGATCGATTTAAAACCAATTGTTTAAACATTTTTAAAATCAATAAATATTATGAAACAGTTACCTGTACTTCTAAGTCTAATTGCGGCTTTAGTGATAAGCTGTAATAAGAAAGATACCACAGAAGAAGTAGCACAAACGCAAAATGAAATTGTTATGGATACGGTTGTATCGGTTGACACTGTTTCTAATGATGCAACCAATCCAGATGAAATGAACCTACAAAATGACGCAAACACTTATATTTACAAAGCAGAAGATGGTACCTTGGCGACAGTAATTTTTTTGAATACGGATTCTATTCATACCTTGACGGTGAAAATGAATGATAAAGAATATGTACTCAATCAAACTGAAGCTTGGGCGAAAGGCGCAGATTATGAGAAAGATGGTGTAAAAGCCCACAGTCAAAGAGACGACTTAGATCTGACAATGGCTGGTAAAACGATTAAGTTGAAACGTCAGTACGACAAAAAATAAATCTTTGATGAAAGGTCTAAAAACCTCTTACATCGGAGCGTATAGATTCTTAATCAAAATTAATTATAAAAAACCAACTTGTTAAAAAGTTGGTTTTTTTTCAATCTAAAGAATGATTGCCTTAATTGATTGATACATTTGGTATGCTAATTTTATTTTACAATACTTTTCCCTTTCATTACCAAATGCACGGTGCAATAATAATCTGATGTCTTGCCGGGCGTAAAAGTCCAGGATTTTCCAGTCTCTAACATTGGAGAAGCCCAGGCATTTTTTATCTCGGTTGCGTTACGTCCTACAATATCTTTATTGATAAAGGTGACTTGATCTCCTTTATTTACCGTAATCGTTGCTGGATTGAACTTCATATTTTCGATGGTCACCACATGAGTTTCTGCTTTTGAATTTGCACTTTCTGTAGTTTCAGTTTTTACTGCCGTTGCAGAATCAACTGTTGGTGTTGCAACTGCCCCAATTGAATCAGAATTTGTAGTCGAACTTGAGTTGTCATTAACAGCAGGAATCGTATCCTTAGATCCCGAGTTACAACTGATTAATAAAAATATCATTGCAACGGTGGAAAATCCTATTCTAAAAAAGTCTTTTAAAGAAATCATGATTTCTATTATTTAAATTCTTTTTGAATCATTTTTGCATGCTCAAGGTGAGTTTTAAAAATAGGCAATGCTTTTTGAAGCAACGCTTTTAGTTCAGCATTTTTAGATTGTGGGATTAAGATGTTTTCTACTGCATTAATTGCATAGATATGATAAGCAACCTCATTGTCGACATATGCTTTATCAAAAGCTCTACCGGTTTTAGCATTTAATGCTGCTTTTTCTTTAACTGCTCCTGCCAATAAAGATTTTGAAACATCATTTGTTTTTGGAGTCACTTTCAATTTTGTAACAAGATCTACCGCCATTTTAATGACCGCATTATGATCTTTTTTCATCGTCATCGCAAAGTTTTTAATATCCTTGTTATGAGATTTTTTCAAGGCTGTCTCAGCATAACCTACATCAACTTGATTTGCCGTTACTGCCACAGAAGCAATTTCCGCATCGGTAAGTTGAGGTGTTTTCTGTTCTTGTGCAGAAACATTGGTAGAGAATAACAATGCAGTCATTAGCATCGTTCCTGATAAAGCTAAGTTTTTTAGCGTTTTCATTTTTTAATTATTTAAGTTAATATAGTAGTTGCTTTTTTCAAATGAAATTTGACTTTGCATTTAAAAATATTTTATTTATTTATCTTATTATTGATTAATTTTTTAAATTGATGCTTCTACGAAGTTACAATGGTTGGCATATTAATTCAAGTTTATTTTGCAATAGGCAAAATAGATGAGGATGATAATACAACTTGATATTCAGTGTCTTGTACTTTATGCCTACAAATTAAAACCAAATGTTATTTTGAAGTCTCTTTCAATTTAATTGTTTTCTAAAAGAAAATTATTTTCCTTTCTATACTCTATAGAGTACCTGAAGTTCTAAAAGGTTACAAAATGTTTTATTTAAATTTCGAGAGGTGATTAACTCTTGATCCACATTAATTTTACAAAAGATTTCTTTTTATTAGGTTTAATTAATGAAGTATAAAAGACATTAACGAAGTGGTAAATTAAAAGCGAACTAGATAATAAAATCAACAAAATTTTTGAATTTAACACCTCAGTTTATTTAACTTCCATTAAATTTTCATAACTTATTAGATTAGGATTTACCTAATAATTCCTTTTTTATGGTTCTGTAATTTAGCAGTATCCATAGACAAGGCTTTTCTTAATTTAAATAATTCTCAATGAACGATATTCTTACGCTTCGAAAACACCTTCACCAGAATCCTGAACTTTCAGGCTTTGAATTTGAAACCGCAAAAACAATTGCTTCGTTTTTAAAAAATTATAAACCAGACGAATTATTAGAAAACTTAGGAAACGGAACAGGAGTTATCGCCATTTATCATCCTGAAAAAGAAGTGAAACAAACCATTATGTTCCGATGTGAATTAGATGCGCTGCCGATTCAAGAAATTAATGATTTCGAACATCAATCTGTTACCGATGAGGTTTCACACAAATGCGGACATGATGGTCATATGAGCGTAATGTGTGCCTTAGCGAAAAAATTATCGTTACAGAAAATGAAGCATACGAAAGTCATTTTACTTTTTCAACCTGCTGAAGAAAATGGGGAAGGAGCAGTCGCAATTTACAATGATACCCGTTTTAAAGAATTGAACCCCGATAAAGTCTTTGCACTTCACAATCTTCCGGGATATGACCATCATGATATTGTGGTGAAGAACCATACTTTTACATGTGCCGTAAATTCTATCATTATTAAACTTCATGGTAAAACGGCACACGCCGGTGAGCCAGAAAATGGTGATAATCCTGCTTTGGCGATTGCAGAAATTATCAATGAGTTCAACAAGAAAATTCAACCTGATCCGAAAAAAGAAAAATTCTCTGTTTTAACTCCGATTTTCCTAACCATGGGAACGGAGGATTATGGAATCTCTGCCGGTTATGGTGAAGTTCATTACACCTTCCGAAGAGCCGCTAATTCTGAAATGAAAGAACTGGAACAGGAATTAGAATCGATTGCAATTAACGCAGCGGACAAATATAATTTAAAGCCAGAAATTTCCTGGACCCAAAGATTCAGTGCCAACGAAAATGATCCAGAGGTTGTTGATTTTGTGCGACTAGCGGCAAAAGATTGTCAATTTCATTTAATAGAAAGAGACGTCCCTTTACAATGGGGCGAAGATTTCGGAATTTTCACGGAACATTATAAAGGCGCGATGTTTGGTCTAGGTAGTGGGAAAAATACGCCGAATCTACACAATCCGGATTACGATTGGCCAGATGAAATTACAGAAACCGGTGCTGAAATATTTTATAAAATAAGCGAGTTAATAGATGCACAATAATTCATACCTGGAGCTTGATCCTAAAGCCTACAAAACCAATATTGATTTTTTAAGAAAACATTTTCATAAAGGAGTCCTTTTTTCTTCTGTTGTAAAAGGCAATGCTTACGGACATTCAATCGAAAAATTCGTAGAAATTGCTTTGGCTGAAAATGTGAAACACTTTTCTGTTTTTGACAGTCAAGAAGCTCGTCGCGTAAAAGCGGTTGTTGGCGATAAAGCTACCGTGATGATTATGGGTTGGCTAAGTAATGAAGAAGATCTCAACTGGATTATTCAAAACGATATTGAGTTTTTTGTGTTTGAGAAACACCGATTGACTGCTGCTCTAACTTCGGCGAAGAAGATTGGCAAAAAAGCCATCGTTCATATTGAAGTTGAAACAGGAATGAATCGAACGGGATTTAATTCCAGTGAATTGAAGTGGGTTCAGGATTTTCTCAATAAGAATTCAAGTTTTATTGAATTTAAAGGACTTTGTACTCATTTCGCAGGAGCAGAAAGCATTGCAAATTATTTTCGGATCAAAAAACAGATCGAGCGCTATGACGAAATTTACAAACAGTTTTGTGATAAAGGTTTAAAGCCTAAACAAAGACATGCTGCCTGTTCTGCCGCCGCGATGATGTATCCCGAAACACAGATGGATATGGTAAGAATTGGAATTATGCAATATGGCTTTTGGCCCAGTCCGGAAGTTTTGGTCAATTTTTATAACAGCAAAAGAAAAAATGAAAATCCTTTAAAACGAGTGATCAGTTGGAAAACTCAGGTAATGAGTGTGAAAAAAGTAAAACGTGGCGAATTTGTGGGATATGGAACAAGCTTTATGGCTGATGCCAATATGAAAATTGCCTGTGTGCCTGTTGGTTATGCGCACGGTTACGGAAGAAGTCTGAGCAATGTCGGCCGGGTGTTAATCAATGGTGAACGATGCGTGGTCATCGGAAGTATTAATATGAATATGATGGTGGTTGATGTTACGCTTTTAGAACATATAAAACGTGGCGATGAGGTTGTTTTAATTGGCGATCAGGCAGATAAACAATTATCTGTTTCGTCCTTTAGCGACTACAGTAATCTGTTGAATTACGAATTACTTACAAGGCTTTCGGCCGATATTCCAAGAATTATTAAGAAGTAAAATTGGGAAATCTTAGCTCTATTTCTTTAATTGATCGCTCTTTAATATTGTATTTAAAATCGGATATTCCTTTTCATCTCTAGCTTTGCCTTTTAAGGCCAAGTAAGTGATACTGTCTGCCGACTTTGCATTAGGCATTGCAATCATAGGTTCAGACTTCTGATTTTGCGTAAGATCACAAGAATCTTTCAAGTTGAAGATTTTTACACGGCTTGTCTTTGTGTTCGAAGGGGTTTTATCAGTCATATTTTGACCGTAAAATACCAGAGAAAACAGCAGAATGGATAGAAGTATAATCTTTTCTTTCATTGTTTTAATTTAGGAATGAATGATCGTCAATGAGGTAAAAGGGGGCTTCTTCACAATAATATTTTACTAGTTCATTATACAATTATAATGAGATTTTTTTATAAAAACAGTCACGTAAAATAATATTATTCTTTTACCCTGCTATTTTATCAATCGCCTTTGCAAGTTTATGATCTTTAGCCGTAATCGCATTGTCCTTGTCATGCGTACACAAACGAATTTTTACTTTGTTATATTCATTGGACCAATCTGGATGATGTTGCTGACATTCAGCAATTAAGGCAACTCTGGTCATAAAGGCAAAAGCTTCAGAAAAATCTTTAAATTTAAAAGTGCGCTGAAGTTTTCCATTGTTTTCTTTCCACATAATATTTATATTTTGTTGATTAGTAATGGGTGAGGTCATTAATTGCTAATCGCAATTTTCTAACTCAATAATAAAGTATCCATTTTTTTCAATCTCTTCCTGGAGACTAGCTTCAACAGTTTCTATATGACAGAAACTACACTCTTTACTGGTCAATTGCTGATCTGGCTGATCTTTAGATTTCAGATATTGTTTACCATAATTGTGAATGACAGCAACGTCTTTTACTTCAGAAGGTGCAATAATATCAAAATGCATTACACGATCATCTTTTTTTGTTACGTAGGTATCCCACACTGCTACTTCCATTATATTTATTTTTAAATTGAAATGAGTACTTCTATTCACTCAAATTTACTAATTATTTATGACAATGAGGGATTTAAACTTCTTTTGATGAATCAACGTATTCTTTAATTAAACAGCTGATAAGTTTAGCAATTATAATTTGCTACCTGGTAACGGGGTGCTGTTAAAGAAGGTTTTTGTAGAAAAATTGGTACTACCAGATAGAAGAACTATTTTAGCAAAGACAGAATTGATGTTTGGTATTAAAACAAAAAAATGTTTTGCTTGATTACTGATGAAAGAGATATAACTGCGACCTTAAACACAGATGAAAATAGATACTGATGAAAAAATTTTTTAAATTATTTTTTTTATGCTTTTGCTGTATCGCTTTTACACAGGAGCCAACTACGGAAGATCCACCGGAAGTTTATGAAATAATAAGTTCAGAGCAAAACACGAATGAAAGAATTCTTTTTTTTAACTCAGATATCAAAGTTGCGGAAAATGCCGATATCACCATAACAGAAACCATCACGGCATACGCTACGGGAAACGTTATAAAAAGAGGGCTTTTTCGGGCACTTCCAATGATCAGGAATATCAATGGTGGGCAGGAGAGAATCACTTATAAAGTCATCTCCATAAAAAAAGATGGTCGGGAAGAGAATTACCATACAGAAATCAAGAATGGCGTTTTTAATATTTATATAGGGAACAAAGACATCTTGCTGCAACCAGGCACTTACAACTATGAAATTAAGTACAAAACCCAAGACCAAATAGGTCATTTCGGAACTTATGATGAGTTTTACTGGAATGTCAATGGTACCGACTGGGGTTTTCCTATTGAGAAAATTCAGGCTACCCTTACATTACCTATTGGTACTACCATTTTGCAAAATTCCTGCTATACCGGAAAGTCTGGTAGTACAAAAAAAAACTGCGCGAGTGAAAATTTAAGTTCAACCAAAATTACTTTTATTGCAGACCGTTTAAATGCAAAGGAAAATTTAACCATAGCAGTAGGCTTCAAAGCTGGAGTTTTAAAAGAACCTTCTGCATTTATGAAATGGTTAAATAAAAACTGGCCTTCTTTATTTCTAATTTTAGGTGTTCTTTACCTGATTTATTTTTGTTATGATAATTGGAGGAAGTATGGTAAGGATCCCCAAAAACCCGTAGTAATTCCTCAGTTTAATGCGCCTGGAAATAAATCCCCAGCCATGTTGGGATATATTAGCAAGGGAGAGTTTTCAATCACCCACGTCACTGCAAACTTGGTGGATCTCGCTATAAGAGGATTTATAAAAATTGATGAGGTTAAAGATGAAGTTAAAAAATCGACTTTTTCAAAAATTTTTACCATAAAGAAACTTGCAAAAGAGGACGATAAGCTGCAGGATGATCAAAAAATATTATTGAAGAAGATCTTCGGGACCACCAAACAAATTACCGTAAATGGAACTTATGATACAAAAATAAAGAATGCTGTTCATGATTTTAAAGTTTTGATTACCAATGAGAATAAAAAATATACCGAAACTACTGCAAATAGTAAACTCGTTTTTAAAGCTCTAAAAATAATGCTGATCATCTTTTTTTCCGCACTGGTGATCAATGCGTTGGTTACCTGGAGCTTCAACGGTTTAGTATTGTCTTTATTTATTGTGTTATTCGATGGGTTTTTCATCGTCGTACTCCTGTATCTTTGGGGTTTAAAAAGTAAAATCTCCTTCTTTGGCTTTCTGGTTTTTTCTATTGGGTTTTTAGTTCCGGTATTTTTCCTTGCCGCTGGCAAGGTAGAAGATTTGTCGACTTTCGAGTCAGATTGTTTCAAGTTTCTGATCATTGGGACGGTTTCTCTCATCGTATTCCGGTATTTGATCATTAAACCAAGCGAAGAGAAAGTGAAAATGGAAGCAGAGATTGAAGGTTTCAAAATGTATCTCGGAACCGCAGAAGAAAATCAACTAAAATTTCATAATCCTCCTGAAATGACGAGTGATTTATATGAAAAATTTCTTCCTTATGCAATCGTTTTTGGAGTAGAAGGGATTTGGGGTAAAAGATTTAGAGATCAGCTCAATCAAACCGTGAAGGCAGAATCACCTTCTCATTTACAGGATCAACTGGGATACAATTTTGCGAGTTCATTCTCCGGTGTATTAGCAGGAAGCACAATTTCTCCACGCAGTTTCTCATTTTCTTCCTCCTCTTCCAGCTCATCATCTTCCTCGCGATCATCGAGTTCATCATCATATTCTGGCGGCTCCAGTTCCAGCGGTTCTTCTGGTGGTGGTTCTTCCGGAGGTGGCGGTGGCGGTGGCGGTGGCGGCGGTTGGTAGTCTCCGTAACAAAGTTGTCCGATTGCTTAAAATCGTAAAATAAGGAGCGTCAAAACTGTTTTTGTTTTGAAGCGTAGACCCGTGTTCCGCTATATTTTTTTCTTTTTTCAAAAGAAAAAGGATTCCGCTGCATCCGGGGCTAAAATATAGAGCAAATTATTTTTTCAACTATATTTTTCATCTTTAAGATTGATTGTCTAAGTCTTTAATCATTTTATTAAACGAAACTGATGAATTGAAGTCCTCCGTACGAATAAAAAACACCATAGTGAGAATTTTTCGGTAATTAATTCTTACTATTTGTTATATTTGACTAAACATTGAAAAATGAGAAATATATTATTTGGTATTGTTTTATTTTTTAGTAGTAATGTCAGTGCACAAGATTACAAGTTTCGGGAATTTGCTCATCATTTTCTTTATGGAGTGGTTGATTTCCAGGGAAATGAATCGTTCCACCAATCTATGACTGGAAAATGTACACACTGCATCATCAATCTCCATTTATCGTACTGTTGAGTTCTGAAAAGGACCCTTTACTATTTAATGTAGAAACAGGGAAATCAGAAGTATTAAAATTTATTGCCAGCACGTACACGGTCGAGATTGGTAAAGTAGGATATATTTATGCGTATAACGACCAACAAGCCTTTTTGGCGAATGATAAAAATATGGACGAGCGAAAGATTCTGCCTAAGAAATATGTAGATATTAGAGAGAGTGGCGACTATCTCATCGGTTATATTAATGAGGAACCAAACTCCTTAGTTGATATATTATCAAAAAGTGATCTGAAAATCAAGATTAAAAATCTGAGGAGTAAAAGAATACAGAATTTTAAAACTGATGATGATAAATCAGTCTATGTAGTTAATGAACCGAACCAAACTTTATTTTTTGATGTAAATTTTAAAAATATTGGAAGTGCTTCAAAAGAGTTTACTGAATTTGAAGATATTGCTAAATTTTTAATTTTAAAATATAAAATTACCCTTATAGAGCCAAAACAGGAGGTAACCGAGCTTACAACAGGACCTGGTCCTCAATATCCTTACATTAAACTCACTGGAAATTTAAATTCAATGACTTGTATGGTCCATGAATCGAGAGAAATTCGTAAACCGCTTTTCAGTTTCGCAAGAAAGAATTACCGCATAGGAAATGACTCTTACAGCAACAAAATCACCTTATCAGAGCGGGAAGAAAACAGAGAGAAAACCTATTCGCTTTTCTATGTCAACGTGAAGGAAAAGAAAATTCTACTTCCCAAAAAATACTGGGCAGATATTGATTTGAAAATGTCGGACCAAGTAGATTTTTAAAGTTACCATACCAATAGCAGTAGCTGTCTGAAAAGAAGATTTACTTATATTCTTATTTAATGCTTATCTTCATCCTCTTAACTGCATTATGAAAAATACTTTAGCTATTCTAGCTCTATTCATGAGCTCTGTCCTTGCATTCGGGCAAGAAATTGACCTCACTGGTTTTAATAAAACAGAAATTGAGAGCGGAATTACCTACAAGAAATATAAAGAGGGCAAACTGGACCAGATTATTTTAAGAATGATGGCAGAAAATTATGGTAATACGCTATTTTTTTCTAAATCAAAAGATGCCATTCTCATTACCAATGCTGCAGACGAAAATTCTCTCATCAAAATTGAACTGAAGAATGGAAAACAAGTCAGAACGTTTTTTTATAAAAAAGCACCCATTATTACCATTGAAGGAATTGATTTCGATCTTGTTAATTTGCCAAAAGATGCAGTAATTTCCACCATATTTTCAAATAATTTAATTAGCAGCAACAAGGTCAGCTCCAATTATGAAGCATTAGGTGACGACAATCCAGATAAAACATTAAAGCTTTTTTCAAGATTAGAAATTAAGTCAGATTTAAATGAATTGGACTCCGTCTTCGATCAAATAGGTGACTTTTTCAGTCAGGAAGATGCCCTTTTGAAAATCTTTTACGGTCGTTATGCTGAAAAATTCCAACCTAAGATTTTAGGGAGCATAGAAACAGACCATTTTGGAAAAATAAAAGAGGGTATTATTTGGGATTTTAAAAGTGGTAAGATTTCTGGAAAGAACAAATACGAAACCTACAGCAAAGGTAAAGTCGTTCAATCTGGTTTGGTAAATTTAGATGATTTTCAAGAGGTTTTTATGAAATATCAGATAGAAAAGTCCGATGAAGAATGATTTTTTTTACTCAATCGTATCAGTTAATTAATAGATCAATTATCTAAAATTAAATTGCGATGTACTGTATTATCATAGAAAGTATAATGAAGATTCACAACAATTAGATCCTGGCTTTCACACTTGGACAGGAATAAATTACAGTATGTTATTTTAGATAAGAGCCGGGAGCAGAAATTCATGACCTCGCTTCCACTATATCTGATCATACTATTCTCTTAAAATAAATAAAAAAGAAGTAAGTCGTGGAACTGCTGATTCAAGAATTAACTATTTAGATGATTTAAGTAAAACCACTTTTCAGTTTACTATGATTTAGACAAGAAATTTCTTAAAAAGTGTAACGGAATAAGTTCTATAAGGAGAGGATTTTGAATACGATAAGTAGTTGAAATAACAAAATGATGATTTTAGAATAGTTGGATTAAAAAATCTGCTTCTCCATCCTTCTGTTTTTAAAAAAAGGAGAAGACAAATTCAAGATGAGCACGCAAACTTATTTTTACATCTTTCTAGTTCTATATATTGCGGTTTTAATTTTCAGCATTATAGAAATTAGGAAAAGCCCTTATTCAACACCCAGAAAATTAATGTGGCTTTTTATATGTGTATTAATGCCCTTTTTGGGCTCGATTATTTTTCACTGGTATAGAAAAGGCTAGTTAGAGTTTCTTTATAGTTTCTACATTTGATAAAGAAAATTGTTACAAATGGTGAGCGTTATTAAATTAGCTACGTGACTAATTATGATGCTCTTTAAATTCCTTTAAGATTTTCTTCTCTTTTTTGTGGACTGATCGTAAAGTTTTAAATTCTTGTGGGGATGATCTAGAATTTGAAATCTGCAACACTGGTTCACTGCTGTAATATTTTGGATAGCGATATTGTTTGTTTGAACGTAAGTTACTATTTTTACACGATAGCTCGGATTTACAATCCGTGCTTATAATCACAAAAAAAGAACGCCCCGATTTCTCAGAGCGTTCAAAACCACATATCAAACTATTTCTAGTAAGATCCTTTTTCCACGAAATGAGCGGCTACCTTTTCGGTAAGTGCCACTACATTTGGCATATTGGTGTATTTTGTAAATCTTCTTAAGCCTGAAAGCATCATGCGCTGTTCGTCGCCTTCTGCAAACGAAACGATTCCTTCTTTCGCGGCGGTAGAAATCGCTTCTACGGCTTTGTAAAGGTTTAATCTCGCCATTGAAGCTTGTACAGAATCGGTGTCGAAATGTTTTTCTGCTCTTAGAATTGCAGATTCTGCCATGTAGATTTGGTTCAAAATTTCAGACGCATTCAATAAAAGATGCTGCTGTTTTTCGATCTCCATCATATATTTCTGAAGTGCTGCTCCGGCAACCATTAAGAATACTTTTTTCAGGTTGTGAAGTAGGGCTTTTTCCTCAGACATGTATGCTGAATAATCAGGAACTTCAAAAGAAGGAATTCCCATTAATTCTTTTCCGATCGCCATGGCGGGTTTCAACAAATCCAATTCACCTTTCATGGTTTTCTTGATCAACATTCCCACCGCTAGCAAACGGTTGATCTCGTTGGTTCCTTCGTAGATTCTACCGATTCGGGCATCTCTCCAGGCTGCTTCCATAGGTGCGTCTGCCGAGAATCCCATTCCCCCGTAAATTTGAATTCCTTCGTCTGCGATGTGTTGCGTTAGATCAGAAACATAAACTTTTAAGATTGAACATTCAACGGCGTATTCCGCCAAAGCATTTAATTCTGCTTCTTCATGAGACATTCCACCCGCAACGAATTCCTCAATTTTATCTTCTACATTTTTTGCAGCTCTATACGCTCCCGCTTCGGAAACGAAAATTCCGGTCGTCATTTCTGCAATTTTCTTGCGGATCGCTCCGAAAGTAGAAATAGAAACGCCGAACTGTTTTCTTTCGTTCGCGTAATTGATTGCTAAACCCGTAATTCTTCTTTGTCCGTCGATGTTTGCCGCCGCTAATTTAATACGTCCAGCGTTCAAAGCATTCAAAGCGATCTTGAAACCGTTGTTTCTTTCTCCTAAAAGATTTTCCACCGGGATTTTCATATCATTAAAGAAAACCTGACGGGTAGAAGAGGAGCGAATTCCTAATTTATGTTCTTCTTCACCGAAAGTCATGCTGTTTGGATCTTCCAGTTCGGAACGATTGATTACGAATCCAGTAATGTTTTTATCATCTCCAATTCTGGCGAACAAAGTGAAAGTATCTGCAAAACCTGCATTGGAGATCCACATTTTCTGACCGTTGATGATGTAATGTTTTCCATCTTCCGACAACACTGCTTTGGTTTTTCCAGAGTTCGCATCGGAACCTGCATCTGGTTCAGTTAAACAATATGCTCCGAATTTTTCACCGGTCGCTAAAGCTGGAAGGTATTTTTGTTTGAGTTCTTCACTTCCGTACAATAGGATAGGAAGTGTTCCAATTCCAGTATGTGCGCCGTAAGCGGTCGCCAGAGAACCATTTCCTCCGGAAACAATATCACATGCCAACATGGTGCTTACGAAGCCCATTCCAAGTCCGCCGTAAGCTTCCGGAACTGCGATTCCCAAAATTCCCATATCTCCTAATTGTCGCATGGTTGCTTCGGTTAACGCATAATCTTTTTGTTCGTAACGCTCCCGCTTTGGAATCACTTCTTTTTCCATAAAATCATGGATGGATTCGCGGAGCATTTTTTGCTCTTCGGTCAGTTCTTCTAAACTGAATAATTCTGCTGCAGGAATATCTTTGATGATGAATTCACCGCCTTTTAATGTTGTTGTATCGCTCATTGTTGTTTTTTTTTAGATAAAAGAATAAAGAGAAAAGAGTAAAGACTTAAAACTGTAGAGTTTTTTGAAAGCCAGAAATCATTCTCTGTAATTCTGTGATTTTATTTTCTATTTTATTAAGTTTTTCTAATTCGAAATAATTTCTGTTCGAAGAGATAATTATTTGAGTTTGTAATTCGTAAAGAGAGCCAAGACTGATTTCCAAAAAACGATTGAAATCTTTATTTGAACTTCGGCTTGAACCTTCAGCAATATTTGAAGTAACGGAAACTGAACATCTTCTGAGTTGTGATTTTAATCCAAACTCCTCATTTTTAGGAAATTGATCAGTTAAGTTGTAAACTTCATTTGCTAATTCAAGAGCCAGTTTCCAAATGTTTAAATTCTTAAAATTATGTTTCATAATTAGACTTTTGGATAAAAGAAAAAAGAGTAAAGACAATATTTTAATAGTTAAAAATATTTTCTCTAAGTTTCTCTCTTTTCTTTATTATTTTCTCTTTGTTCTTTTCTCTTACAAGAGTTCAAAAATACTCGCCGCCCCTTGTCCTGTTCCCACGCACATCGTCACCATTCCGTATTTCATGTTGCCGCGTTTGCGCATTTCATCAAGAAGTTGAACGGTTAATTTCGTTCCGGTGCAACCAAGTGGATGTCCGAGTGCGATGGCGCCTCCGTTAACATTTAAGATGTCTGGATTAAGATTGAGTTCTTTTTTCAAAGCAACTGATTGAGAAGCAAAGGCTTCATTTAATTCTATTAAATCGATGTCTTTTAATTCTAAGCCTGCTTGTTTTAAAGCTTTTGGAACTGCGTATAATGGACCCATTCCCATAATTCTCGGTTCTAAACCGGCAGCAGCATAAGCAACTAATCTTGCTTCTGGTTCTAAACCTAATTCTTTCACCATTTCCTCAGACATTACAATTACGAAAGCTGCACCGTCACTCATTTGTGATGAATTTCCAGCCGTTACACTTCCGCCGTTTGAAAAGACTGGACGTAATTTTGCCAAACCTTCTAAACTCGTTCCTTTTCTTGGACCTTCATCCACAGCAAAATCGTATTTCTTGGTTTGCATTTTTTGGTTTTCATCCAGATAATTATATTCAACTGGAATCGGAACGATCTGATCTTTAAATCTTCCTGTCTCATTTGCTTTCAAAGCTTTGTTATGAGAATCGAAAGAGAAGGCATCTTGCTCTTCACGAGAAATGTTGAATTGTTTCGCAACTTCTTCCGCGGTGTAACCCATTCCCCAATAATAGTCAGGATTGGATTTTGCCATATCACTTTCTGGAACTGGTTTGTAACCACCCATTGGGATGTAAGACATTGATTCTGTTCCACCTGCGATAATACAATCAGCCATTCCAGCCTGAATTTTTGCAGATGCAATCGCAATCGCTTCAGATCCTGAGGCGCAGTATCTGTTTACGGTAACTCCGGGAACCTGATCGGTATTTAATCCCATTAATGAAATTAAGCGAGCCACGTTTAAGCCTTGTTCTGCTTCTGGCATTGCGTTTCCAACGATTAAATCGTCGATTCTGTTTTTATCGAGTTGTGGAACTGCAGCCATTAACTTTTCAATAACGGTTGCAGCCATTACGTCGGGACGAGTAAATCGAAGTGACCCTTTCGGAGCCTTTCCGACTGCGGTTCTGAATCCTTTAATTATATATGCTTGTTTTGACATTTTTTAATTTTTTTAATTTGATGACGCTACTTCGTAGCTTCCAAAAAAATCTTTTAAATTTCATCGGGCTTCACCCAATGCTTTTTGATTTCGCCACTTCGTGGCTGAACAATTATAAATTAGTTTCGTAATGGTTTTCCTTTCGTTAACATGAACTGAATTCTTTCTAGCGTTTTTCTTTCGCCACAAAGCTGTAAGAACGTTTCTCTTTCCAGATTCAATAAATATTGCTCCGTTACGATGGTTGGTTCAGAAAGATTTCCACCTACTAAAACATTCGCTAATTTGTCTGCAATCAGTTTATCGTGTTCAGAGATATATTTCCCGGTCAACATTTGATCGGTTCCAACTAAGAACATTCCGAGTGCATCACGACCTAAAACTTTTACTTTTTGTTCGATCGGTTGGGTGTAACCGTGTTCTGCTAAACTTAAAGCTAACATTTTTGCGGTTTTGATCTGACGGTTTTTGTTCACCACCACGATGTCTTTATGGTTTTCTAAAATTCCCATATCGTAGGCTTCGTAAGCGGAAGTCGCTACTTTACCCATCGCAATATTCATGAACATATCACGAAGTCTGTTATTTTTAACATCATCAGAATGGAATTCGCGAGAAACTCTCAACGCCATTTCTTTGGTACCACCACCGCCAGGAATTACGCCGACACCAGTTTCAACCAATCCGATATATGTTTCTGCAGCGGCAACAACTCGGTCTGCGTGCATGGTCATTTCGCAACCACCACCTAAAGTCATTCCGTGTGGAGCAACAATTACAGGAATTGAAGAGTAACGAACGCGCATCATTGATTTTTGGAAGTAGGCAATTGCCATATTCAAATCATCCCAATCCTGATCAATCGCCATCATTAAGATCATCGCTAAATTTGCTCCAACAGAGAAATTTGCTCCTTGATTTCCGATCACCAAACCGTCATACTCTTTTTCAGCTAAGTCGATAGCTCTGTTCAAACCATCTAAAACTTCACCACCCAAAGCATTCATTTTTGAATGGATCTCGAAGTTGATAATTCCGTCTCCTAAATCCTGAATTGAAGATCCTGAATTACTCCAAAGGGTTTTGTTTTTTCTAATATTATCAAGAATGATAAAGGCTTCTTGTCCTGGAATACTGTTGTAGTTACCAGAGGTTTGATCGAAGAAAATACTTTGACCTTCTTCATTAACTTTATAGAAAGTCTCTACATTTTTCACCCAGTCCGAAACTTCATAACCGGCTTCTTTTGCCAATTCAATTCCTTTTTGAACTCCTACAGCATCCCAAATTTCGAAAGGACCATTTTCCCAACCGAAACCTGCTTTCATCGCATCGTCAATTTTGTAAACTTCATCAGAAATCTCTGGAACTTTATGAGAAACGTAAGCGAACAAAGCTCCGAAAGATTTTCTATACAATTCTCCAGCTTTGTCTTTTCCACCAATTAAAACTTTGAAACGGTCGATTGGTTTATCAATAGCTTTAGTTAAAGCAAGCGTAGGAAACTCTGTTTTACCTTGAAGTTCATATTCCATGGTATCTAAATTCAACCCGTGAATTTCAGATTTACCTTCTGCATTTTTAATTTTTTTGTAGAAACCTTGCTCAGATTTGGATCCCAACCATTTATTGTCTACCATTTTCTGAACATAGTCCGGAAGTTTGAAAACATCGTTGAAATCGTTTGCTTCAGCTTTACTGTCACGAACTCCATTGGCAACCATCACCAAAGTATCCAAACCAACAACATCAGCAGTTCTGAAAGTTGCAGATTTTGGACGGCCAATCACAGGTCCCGTCAACTTATCGATATCGGAAACATTTAATCCTAACCCTTTAATTTCATGTAGCAGATTCATCATAGAGAACACGCCGACTCTATTCGCAATAAAGGCTGGAGTATCTTTCGCTTCTACGGTTGCTTTTCCTAAGAATTTCGCACCATATTCCATGTAGAATTTAACGATCTCAGGATCAGTTTCCGGCGTAGGAATAACTTCCAAAAGCGGTAAGTATCTTACCGGATTAAAGAAATGCGTCCCTGCAAAATATTTTTTGAAATCATCGCTTCGTCCTTCAATCAGGAAATGAATCGGAATCCCGGAAGTATTTGAAGAAACTAAAGTTCCTGGTTTTCTGAATTGTTCGATCTTTTCGTAAACTGATTTTTTGATGTCGAGCCTTTCAACAACCACTTCAATAATCCAGTCTGTATTTTTGATTTTTTCTAAATCATCATCAAAGTTTCCAACGGTAATTCTCTCCGCAAATTTCGGCGAATAGAGTAATGCAGGACTTGATTTCTGTAGTTTCACAAAATTCTCCGTTGCAATTCTGTTTCGTACTACTTTATCTTCTTTGGTCAGTCCTTTTTTCTGTTCAGCTTCGGTCAGTTCGAAGGGAACGATATCAAGTAAAAGCACCTGAACCCCAATATTGGCGAAATGTGCGGCGATACCGGAACCCATAATTCCTGAACCGAGAACTGTTACGTGTTTTATTCTTCGTTTCATTGCTATTTATTTTTTATTATTTAATTCGTTTGCAATCTTCAGAATGTCCGTCATGACTTCTTTGAAAGTGTCCATTTTTTCTACTGGAATTTTCTCCATTACTCTTTTGTTAAAATTCACAACCACCTCTTTTGATAAATTTCTTGAATTAAGACCTTTATCTGTGAGTTTTATGATCACTTCCCGTTTGTCATTGGTGGTTTTCTCTTTGTAAATGTACCCGTTGTCCTCCAAGAGTTTAATAATTCGGGTTAAAGAGGTTGGCTCGATGGCCATTTTGGGACCGAGGTTCGTACTTCGTGTTCCTTCTTTCGGGTCAATTTTTAGTAGCGTTAAAGCTTGAACAGCTGTTGCATCGTGGACTTGAGCTAACTCCGAATACATCTTCGAAACCGCAAGCCAGGTAGATTTCAGGATGAGATCTACATTTTCAACTTTTTCCTGATGAGATTTATTCATATCTATTGTATAATGTGGTTAGTCAAATATAAAAAATATTATGCATGCATAGTATATTTTATTTGTTAAATTTTTGTTAATAACTCACTGTCAAAACATTAAAAGATATGAAAAGCATAATACTATGCATGCATAGTACTTACAAAACACTGATTAAATAAGGAATTAATGAAGGTTTTGAATATATTGGGCCATTTCTTCAAAAGAATCACATTTATGTTGAATATGTTCCTTTGAAATTACCCAAAATGTCTCTTTGAACTCAAATTTGAGATCTGAGAGGTTCTTTTGGAAGTTTTTTTGCAGAAAAGAATAGAGCATTTCTTTATGCAATTCTGGTGCAAATATTTCCGGAGCTATAAATTGATCCGTGAACTGGAAAAGTTGGGGATTCAGTAGTTCGTTGTTTCTCAAAAGGACTTCTTCCGTGATGCCCGCATCAATACTTTTATTATGAATAAACCACATTTTATCTGCGAATTCTTTGGCCAATCTCCAGTCGTGAGAGGAGAATAAGATCACCTTGTGGTGTGATTTTGCTAATTTTCGCAGTAGCGTAAGAATAGTAATTTTGTTTTCTTCGTCGAGATGAGTTGTTGGTTCATCTAATATGATCATAGGGGAATTCTGTGCCAAGGCTCTACCAATAAATGCTTTTTGTAGATTTCCGTCTGATAGCTGGGTCAACTGAAAATCTCGGTACTGCATTAGATTTAGATCATTGATAATATCTTCAACTTCTTGCTGATCTTCTTGACTCAATTCAAAATAATAAGGATAGTGGATATACTTCCCTAATGAAATAAGATCTCTTAAGGTGTAATTGACTGGAATAACGGATTTTGAAAAAACAATGGCGATATTCCTTGCAATTTGTTCATTAGATAATTCGTCTACTTTTTCTCCATTTAATAGTATCTCACCCTCTAATACTGGGTTTTGTTTTAAAATACTTTTAATTAATGTGGTTTTTCCCACGCCATTATTACCAACCAGCAAACAAATCTCACCTAATTTCAATGAAGTATCAACACCACTAATTAAAGGCGTGTTATAACCAATTGATGTATTTTTTAATTCTAAAAACATATGTTCTAATAAAAAAATATCACTTAAATAAGATTTTGTTTTAAGATCAAACTTTTTTGGTGATTGATAATAAAGAATAAGATCAATCAATATAGCAATAAAAGGTTATTCTTATCGTAGAATTTCTCTGATTTTATTTGCATTACGAATCAACTCTTCCAAATACTCATAATTATCTTTTTCCAAGGCAGATTTAAACTTACGGAGTTGCGTGATGTGTTCGTTCAGAACATCCAATACATTTTCTTTATTCTGTCGGAAAATAGGAACCCACATTTCGGGATGGGATTTTGCCAAACGAACGGTACTTGAAAAACCAGAGCTGGCCAACTGAAAAATAGTGTCTTCTTCTCGTTCTTTTTCCAGAACGGTATTTGCTAAAGCATAAGAAGTAATATGGGAGATATGGGAAATATATGCGGTATGAATATCATGACTTTCCGCATCCATATAAAGAAGATTCATGCCTAAGTTTTCTGCAACTGCTTTAACTGTTTGTAAAGGCGATATCGCAGAATCTTCTCGATCACAAATGACAGCCGCTCTTCCTGTGAAACTTTCTGATATCGCCGATTTTGGACCTGAGTTTTCAGTTCCCCACATTGGATGAAAAGCCACAAAACGGCTTCTGTTTTTATGATTTTGTATTGCGTTTACAATTCCGGCTTTTGTAGAACCAACATCCATTACCGTCTGGTTGTCATTCACCAAATCTAAAATTGTCGGCAGTAATGTTCTTGAAGCATCAACGGGAATCGCCAAAATGATTAAATCTGACTGATGAACTGCATCTTCCAAAGACAAACTTTCATCAATGATGCCCAGTTCTTTTGCTTCGATTAAATGCTGCTCATTTTGATCAACGCCGAAAACGTAATCTACAAATTTTTTCTCACGCAATTTTAAAGCAATCGATCCACCAATTAAACCGACACCGATGATTGTTAATTTCATATTTATTGATTCCTGAAACTGTTTGTTATCTTAATTTTTTAAAACTTTCAAAATTAGATTGTTCCTTGCATTTCTCAAAACCAATCTTATATCGAGGATTGTTCTTCGGATAAGTTAGGATATAGCTAGGACAGGGTTTTCTTTGTGCATTGCTATTTTCGAAATCGATTGTTCCGTTCGTTATAATGCTGTCTTTTAGAAATTTTTCATCTATTTTCAGCGCTGCCATTTCAGCTGTAAAATGGGCAGAATAAGTGAAATCCTTTGACAGTGTCTCCGCAATCACTCTTGAATTAGGCAGATAACCGCTACAGCTTGCTCCTTTTTTGTTAAGAATAAAGAATACTAAAATAAGCCCAGGAATTAATCCCAGTAAGAAGAATTTGATTTTTCTCATTTAAAAAATTAGAAGGTTGATATCATGATAAGAAAGATCAAAACGGTCGCAGATCATTTTTTTGGTATGTCGACCTTTATACATATAAAGAGATTGTTTCATTTCATTTTTATGGATCAGCATATTTTCAAAACCTCCTTCATCATCATAATTTAAAAGATAGGATAGAAAGAAATTAGAAATCGCTTTTGTAGTCGTACGAGGCATTTTGGACGTTATATTTGGCAAACCACAGTGAATAACGCCATGTTTGATAATGTAAGGGTTTTCCATGTCTGTAACCTCGGAAGTCTCGATCATTTTTCGATTGTCTATGGTAACATCAATTATGACGCTTCCTTTTTTCATTCCAGCTACCATTTCTTCGGTAATAATTGGAACGTTACTTAGTTTTGCCAGTGCACCAATAACGACATCGGCTCTTTTAAGACTTTTTGTTAATTCTTTAGGATCAATGATAGAAGTAGGAACGCGCCCATCTACCATCATGTGTAAACGACGAAGTTTTGATAGTGAATTATCAAATACTTTAACGCTTGCTCCAAGGCCGATGGCAGCTTTTGTAGCGAATTCTCCAACAATTCCAGCTCCTAAAATAACGACTTCTGTAGGACGAACACCTGTGACGCCACCCAACATTAATCCGTTGGAAAGTGCCAGGAGTTCTGCTGCATATAGGATAGAAATACTGCCGGCAATTTCACCGATCAATCTTACTAAAGATAATTGTTTGTACTCATCTGCAATGAATTCAAATGCGATGGCATTTATTTTTTTCTCACCTAGTTTTTTAAAATATTCTTTATCTCGTAAATTGATCTGTAGCGCAGAAACCAAATAGGTATTTGGCTTTAACATTTCGATTTCTTCTGTAGTTGGTGGATTAATTTTTAAAACTAAATCCTGGGCAAATGCTTCATCAGGACTGGGAGTAATTTTAGCACCCGACTCGGAATATTGTAAATCGGTAAAGAAAGAACCTTCGCCAGCACCTGCTTCAACAATAATTTGGTGTCCGCTTGCAACTAAAACCTGAACTGCATCGGGAGTGATACAAGTTCTTCTCTCATTTAGGCAAGTTTCTTTTGGAATTCCGATACTAAATTGTTTTCCTTTTTTTACAATTTCTAATTTCTCCTCTTTCGGCAATAGATCCTGTTCAGAAAACGGAGTAAAAACGTGGGTATGACTCATTTTATAAGTTTTGATAAAAAAACGTCTCATTCAAAAGAATAAGTACGCAAAGATACAATGATTTGATTATTAACGCAGGAAAATTTAATGATAGTTGATCAGACGATATTCGCCGTCATTTTCAATAGTCATAACATGGTGTGGCAAATAGGCTAACTCCTCTTCATAAACTTCCGGCCATTCAATGATGCTGAGAAAGGCACTGTCCAGGTATTCCTGAATTCCTATATCTTCAACTTCATCCATATTATTCATACGATATAGATCAAAGTGGAAAACATTTCCTTTGGGAGAATCATACTCATTCACTATGGCATAAGTAGGAGAGGAGACTTCATCTTGGCTACCTAAATTTTTCAGTAGAAATTGAGTAAATGTTGTTTTTCCTGCCCCTAGATTTCCTTTTAGCAATAGAATATGATGTTGCATTGTCGGTAGAATTTCGTCGATTACTGTTTGCCAATCCTCAACTTTAGCGATTTTAAATTCCATTTCTATTTATAAATTTCAATAATAATTTCGCCATCTTGAGTTATAGCGCCCCGATACATTCCGGCGGTATTAAAAGGCATTGCGATATTTCCGTCTTTATCTAAAGCAATCATGCCTCCATCGCCGCCCATTTTACCAATTTCATCAATGGTTTCCTGAGTTGCAGTTTTAATATCTTTATTTTGATATTCCATTTTGGCCGAAACAGTTCGGGCAGCAGTTGCACGAATGAAATACTCCCCCCAACCGGTTGCGGAGATTCCCACTTGAGAATCAGCATACGTTCCAGCACCAATGATCGGAGCATCGCCAATTCTGCCATATTTTTTGTTGGTCATTCCACCTGTTGAAGTTCCAGCGGCAATATTTCCTTTTTTATCTAAAGCTACTGCGCCAACAGTCCCAAATTTCTGGTCAATTTCATAAGATTCTGGTAATGTATTTTGAGAAACTTTCTTTTCAGTTTTCAAATTTTCCTTTTGTTTAAGTTTTTGTAAACCATCCCATCGGTCTTTGGTCCAGAAATATTTTGGATCTACAATTTCTAGATTTTGATCTTGGGCAAACTTTTCGGCACCTGCGCCAGAAAGCATTACGTGTTCCGATTTCTGCATAACGGCAATCGCTGCTTTTATAGGATTTTTGATGGTATGAACTCCTGCAATTGCTCCAGCGGATTTATCTTTTCCGTACATAATCGAAGCATCGAGTTCGTTTTTTCCATCTGCAGTAAATACTGCTCCTTTTCCGGCATTGAATAACGGAGAATTTTCCATCATGATAATTGAGGTGGCAACCGCATCTACAGAAGAATTTCCTTTTTGAAGTTCGGCGTATCCTGCATTTAATGCGTCTTTAAGTTTGTCTTTGTAAGCATTTTCTTTTTCTTCCGTCATGCTGGTTTTAAGAATTGTTCCAGCGCCACCGTGAATAACAAGAACGTATTTTTTTTGTGCCGATATCATCATTGAAAAAGTGACGATTGAAGCGAGTAGGAGTTTTTTCATTGTAAATGGAATTGTTTGCCAAATTTATTGAATTTATTTTAGCATCACATTAAAATATTAGAGTAAAAAAAATGATAAAATCTTTCGATCGCATGAAAAGAAAAACATATTTCCTATTTTTACAAAATGATTTCTAAACAAACTATTGATAAAATATTTTCTGCTATTCGGGTAGAAGAAATCATTGGTGAATATGTACAACTGAAAAGAGCAGGCTCCAATTTTAAAGGTCTAAGCCCTTTTCATGATGAGAAATCGCCGAGTTTTGTCGTTTCACCCAGCAAGCAAATCTGGAAAGATTTCTCTTCCGGAAAAGGAGGGACCGCTATCTCTTTCCTTATGGAAATTGAAAATTTCACGTATCCTGAAGCGCTCCGGCATGCTGCACAAAAGTATGGGATAGAAATTGAAGAGGATAAAAGAGAACTCACGGAAGAGCAAAAGCAGTCGCAGACGGACAGAGAACTTTTGTTTAAAATTCATGAGATCGCGAACGATTTCTTTCAAGAGCAACTTTTCGAAACTGAGGAAGGCCGGTCGATTGGATATTCCTATTTTAAAGAACGGGAGCTTCGGGATGACATCATCAAAAAATTTCAACTGGGTTATTCACCGGAACAGCGAAATGCTTTTACGCAATTTGCTTTGGATAAAGGATATTCCAAAGAAATTTTGGAAAAATCTGGTATTTCTATTTTTCCCGAAAATGCGCCGAATGGAATCGATCGGTTCCGTGAACGGGTTTTGTTCCCTATTCATAGTTTTTCTGGTCGTGTTCTTGGTTTTGGTGCCAGAATTCTAAGAAATAATATAAAAACCGCAAAATATTTGAATTCTCCGGAAACGGAAATTTATCATAAATCGAGTGTTCTCTATGGTTTAAGCCAAGGGAAGCAATCGATTTCAAAGAATAATCTTTGCCTGCTTGTCGAAGGTTATATGGATGTAGTTGCACTGCACCAAAGCGGGATTGAAAACGTAGTGGCCAGTTCAGGAACGGCCTTAACGGTAGATCAAATAAAGTTGATCAAGCGACTAACAGAAAATGTAACGATTCTTTTCGATGGTGATCCCGCTGGGATTAAAGCGAGTTTTAGAAGCATCGATCTCTTATTGGCAGAAGAAATGAATATTAGGATCCTGCTGTTTCCTGATGGTGATGATCCTGATTCTTTCTCAAGAAAACATCCGCAGGATTATGTGGAAAATTTTATTAAAACGCAAGCCAAAGATTTCATCGATTTCAAGGCTGAAATTTTATTAAAAGAAGCCGGAGATGATCCAATAAAAAAGGCAGAGGCAATTCGAGACATTGTAAAGTCGGTAGCGTTTGTAAAGAATGCGCTAAAACAGGAGGTTTATCTGAAAGAGGTTGCTTCTAAATTTGGACTTTCAGAGCAGTCACTTTTTAATGAATTGAATGTTCAGAAACAAATTCAAAATAAGCAATTTACTCCTCAACAGCGAGATGAACCTCAAGTCAGACCAAAACTTGAAATAGTTCCTTTGAGTACAATCTCCGTGAATCCATTATTGGAATTAGAGGAAAAATTGGTGAAACATATGCTTAATTTTGGTGACCGGGTTTTGGAAAAAACGGATGAAGATAATCAGCCTTTTAAAATTACGGTAATCGAGGAGATCATTAACCACTTTAATGAAGATGAGTATGAACCTCAATCTCCGATCAATGAGAAGATTATTCATGAATTGAAAAATGGATTGGCTAATAACGAGATTATTCAAAGTAATTTTTTCTTAACTTTAATGGATGAAAGTATTGTATTGAAAGTTTCCGATGCAATCCTTGAAGATGACGAATTAAGTAACTGGGAAAAAAGCAATATTTTTCCGCCAAAACCAGGTGAGAAACTCGAGGCCGAAATTGAAGATGATATCCTGATTCATAAAAGTCACTTTGTTGAAAAGTTGATTTATGATATTGTTAGAAAACTTGATTCATTACGGGATAATGACCAGAATGAATATTACGAATCCGTAAAAAAGATTATGGTTTTGAAGAGTTTACTGAATGAAATTAATAAGAGATTAAACCGACAACTGACAAAAGGGCATAATTTTTTTAAGGAACAGAAATTGTAATTTAGATAACGAAAAAAATAGATAATGGATATTAAAAAAGATTTTAGAGATTTCTCTGTAAAACATCTAGGAAACAGTGGCTTAGCTACAGATCAATATATGGGAATGTATGGACCAACAAACCTTACGCCGTATATTATGGAAGAAAGAAGAATGAACGTTGCGCAGATGGACGTTTTTTCGAGGTTGATGATGGACCGAATTATATTCCTAGGAACAGGCATCGATGATCAGGTTGCTAATATTGTTACTGCACAGTTGCTTTTCTTAGAAAGTTCTGATGCTTCGAAAGACATTCAAATTTACATCAACTCTCCTGGAGGTAGTGTTTATGCAGGATTAGGAATTTATGATACCATGCAGATTATCAAGCCGGATGTTGCAACGATCTGCACAGGAATTGCAGCTTCAATGGGTGCAGTTCTTTTAGTTGCAGGTGAAAAAGGAAAACGTTCTGCCTTAAAACATTCTAGAGTAATGATTCATCAACCAAGTGGTGGTGCGCAAGGTGTTGCTTCTGATATGGAAATCAATTTACGTGAAATGCTTAAGCTTAAAAAAGAATTGTACGATATCATCTCTGAGCATTCTGGACAGACCTATGAATGGGTAGAAAAAGCATCAGATAGAGATTATTGGATGACTTCTTCAGAAGCTAAAGATTATGGAATGGTTGATGAAGTTCTACAAAGAAAAGTAGAAAAGAAATAATTTCCTTTCTAATGTAAAATAAAAATGCGTCTCTTGATCGAGACGCATTTTTTATGTTGGAAAGAAAATTTTAAGAATTAAATCCTTCAATAATTTTTGAGAAATCTTCGATTTTTAAAGCTGCCCCGCCAATCAAACCACCGTCTATATCAGGTTGAGAGAATATTTCTTTGGCATTGTCAGGTTTCACTGATCCTCCGTATAGAATCGAAATTTCATCAGCAACTTCTTTTCCATATTTATCTGCAATTAAGCTCCTGATGTGCGCATGGATTTCCTGTGCTTGTTCTGGAGAAGCCGTTTCGCCCGTTCCGATTGCCCAAACTGGTTCATAAGCTATGACTACTTTTTGAATTTCTTCCGCAGTCAAAGTAAAAAGTGCTGTTTCTGTTTGATTTTTCACCACCTCCAGATGCTTACCTGCTTTCCTTTGCTCCAATGTTTCCCCATTACAATAAATAGGGGTAAGACCATTGTCAAGTGCTAATTTCACTTTTCTGTTACAGTGAGAATCTGTCTCGCCGTGGTACAGTCTTCTTTCAGAATGCCCAATAATTGCACCACTTGCCGCAATCGATTTCAGCATGGCTGCGGAGATTTCTCCTGTATAGGCACCACTTTCATGTTCACTCATGTCCTGTGAAAAAACCCCTACTTCATTAAATTCATAAAGATCTTTGGCCATTAATAGATAGAGTGATGGTGGAGCGATCCAAACTTCGCAATTAGTGGTGTTGTTTTTTTTGTAAGTCAGCAGTTGAAGCATCAGTTGTTGTGCTTCAATCACATTTTTATTCATCTTCCAGTTTCCTGCAACGATATTTTTTCTCATTTTCAAATACTTTTATTTATTAATAGAGTTCCAACAGTGTTTTAGAAGCATATAGAAATCGTGCTCACGATCAGTCACTTCATCATCAGCTTTAATGAGTGTTTTTGCAAATTTTAAGAACGACTTTCTTTCCTGCTCAGTAGAATCTTCTAAGAAACAGCGTGCGTGAAATTCAAAGTGATCTTTCCATTCCTCTGGCTGCAAAACAGCAATCGCATCCAGTTCGTTGTCCAAATTAATTTTGAACGGAAATTCCTCTGCAAGGTAGTGTTGTATAAGTAATCCTTCTTCTGGCGAAAATTCACCATCAACAGCAGAAAGAATCATCAATAGATGATATCCTGCGATTGATTTGTTGGATTTGTGTTGATTTTGATTCATTATCGTTTAATTTTTTTGTTTTATATAATCTTCAGCAGAGCGTTTGTCCACTATTTTCCCACGTTGCAAGGTAAGAACAAAAGGATTACTTCGCGCAATCGTTTTAATTGCTGTACCGTCCATCAATGCATTATTGATAGTCTTAAAGGTATTTGGATTTGTTGAGATACCCAATATGAGTGCATGTTTTTCCTGACTCAACTTTGCTTCTGCCTGTGCTAAAACATTGATGTTTGCATCTTGAGGTTTGTAACAAAATATAAGAATTGATTTTGGCGCTTTTAAAATGTCTTCAGTTAGATCAACACCTTCTACAGTTTCGGGTTTGAATTTAGAAATTTCCGATTGGTAACCTTGTTTGATTAATTTTGAAGTGGTCTTTCCTTCTTCAATTTCCCATGGAGAGCTTTCTTCCCAATATTTTTTTTCATTAACATAATCGTCCTGGTTTACTTCCAGCACTTCGCCTGATTTTTTATTTTTAACTGAATAATAGGTCTTAAATTCAGAAGGGTTTTTGGCAATATTTTGCTTCTCTATATTTAGATCTGTCCCAATTTTATAATCTCTAAAGTCAATTACGGGTTCATGGGTAATACCCCAATTAATAATGAAAACCATCGTTATAAAAGCAAAAGTAGAAAGGTATTTCTTAAATTTTGTTTTTTCTTCTGCTTGATCAAAATTATTTCTGTAAAGAAAATAGATGAGAAGCAAACCTGCCAATAGAAAAATGTCTTTCCAGAAACTTTGCCAAGGTTCCAATTTCATAGCATCACCAAAGCATCCACAATCGGTAACTACATTGAAATAAGCTGAATAAAATGTTAGAAAAGCGAAGAAAACACACAGTGCGATTAAGATCGAAAGGGTGAATTTCAACTGAGTTTTTAATAATAGAAAAAATCCAAAAATTAATTCAAAGGCCACCACGATCACCGCTATTATAAGCGCTTGCTTTTCTAGAAACGGGATATTAAACACGGATGGTGAGAAATATTCTTCTAATTTAAATGAGAATCCAACCACATCTACTGCTTTTACAAAGCCTGAAGCAATAAAAACGAGTGCAATAATAATTCGCAGTATATTTTTAATCATTTTTAAATGAATTTTGGTTTAAATACTTAATGTTCCTCCGAAAATTTAATCAGACAGAATACGGCATAATTCAACATGTCGAAATAATTAGCATCGATTCCTTCGGATACTAAAGTGGCCCCGGCATTATCTTCTATCTGTTTAGTTCTTAGGACTTTTTGGTAAATCAAATCGGTAATTGAGGAAATTCTCATCTCACGCCAAGCTTCACCATAATCATGATTCTTTCTAAGCATAAGCTCTTTAGCGTCATGAGCATAACGATCGTATAAACTCAGGATTTCGGTATTATCCTGTTTGAAATCATCTGCAAAACCTTTTTCTAACTGTATTAAGCCGATAATAGAGTAGTTTACAATAGCGATGAAATTTTCTTCCTCTGTTTCGCCAACTTTTGAGACTCCCGTGGTCTGAAAATTTCGTAAGCTTTTAACTTTAATGAAAATTTGGTCGGTTAGCGAAGAAGTTCGTAAAACCCGAAACGAAGCACCATAATCGCTCAGCTTGTTGCTAAATAAATTTCGGCACCTTTCAATGACTTCGTCAAACTGTTTGGATGTTTTTTGCATAAGATTTCTAAACTTTTCAAAGATAAGAATTTCGTTTGAGAGTTATTGTCTGATCCTCGTCAGAATTGTACTTTTGTGAAATGAACACTACTATTTCCGACTTTGATTTAACTTCATTTAATACGCTAAACTCTCGTGGCCACTTAATTGATTTATCAAAACCCAAAATAATGGGAATTCTTAATCTTACGCCAGATTCGTTTTCAGATGGTGGAAAATTTAACAATGAACATGCTGCGCTAACGCAAGTGGAGAAAATGGTGAATGAAGGTGCGGAAATCATTGATATTGGTGCGCAGTCAACCAGACCGCACGCAGATCTTTTATCTTCAGAAGAAGAAATTTCACGAATTGGTAAATATATTTCCAAGATTAAAAGAACATTTCCAGAGATTCTTATTTCTTTAGATACTTTCTATTCAGACACGGTAAAGTATGGTTTTGAAGAAGGAATTGACCTCGTTAACGATGTTTCAGGTGGAAATTATGACCATAAAATGTTTGAAATGGTTGCCAGTACAGGGCTGCCTTATATTTTAATGCATGTAAATCCTACTTATGATTTGATGCATGAGAAGTTAATCGATCAGGATATTATTCTTAATATCAATTATTATTTTTCTGAAAAAATCCAACAGTTAAGAAGTTTTGGAGTGAAAGATATTATTCTGGATCCTGGTTTTGGATTTGGTAAGACGGTAGCGCAGCAACACCAAATGATTGATGAGTTAGAAACGCTCTCATTTGGTCAATATCCGCTGTTAATTGGTATTTCCAGAAAATCTTTTATCTACAAACCTTTAGGAAAATCAGCTTTAGATATTGAAGAAGAAACGCAGAAAATCCATTTAAAAGTGCTGGAGAAAGGAGCGAAAATTTTGCGTGTTCACGATGTTTTCTCAACGAAAAAAACGATTGATTTATTTTTAGAGACTTAAAAAGAATAAAAATGCTCATTTTTATTTCTAATATGGAAACAACCAAAAGACCTTGCAAACATAATGAATTATAAAAGCTGCAATTCCAACAACTAATGCGTGCCTATTAGTATGCTTACTTTTATTAAACTTTTACTTCTTTTATGATAACCTTAAATAGTCTAATTCAATCCAGATAATTTTTCTGAATATTCTTCTGCGAACTGCTTCCGGTCATTGTCAAGTTTTTCTAAGTTATCTGGCAGGAAATAATTGAAAAGGATCTTTTCTTCATCATCGAGAAATATAATTTCTTTTTCTTCGCCATCGATCATTTGGGCAAAAATTTCCCACATAGAAGTATCTTTCATTTTCAATAATTCAAAAAATGAACTAGCTTTAATCTGAATATTTTTCATTATTAAAATCCTAAAAAGTTGAGTTTTAATTGTATGGCGAAATTGTCTTTGAAGATTGGAGTGGAGTAGTACCCAACCCTATAAAAGAATCCTAAATTAAACGGAGTTCCCAAAAAATTATTGGTTTCTAAGCCAATTTCCTGGTACAAATGATCTAGCTTTTGAAATTGAAACTGGTGATCCTGCGGATTTTTCATATCGCCAATTATTCCTTTATAAACCACGTCGAAACTTGATGTTGTTTTCCCAAAAGTACGGAAGTAATATGGTATTCTATGGGTGAAATAATACCCGATAAATTTGTCGTTATAATATTTACCACCTTCCATTGTTGCAAAGCCCAAATAAGAGGTGAAATTGAAATTCCATGTACTTTCTCCTTTGCCTAACCCATTGATTGCAAACTGATGCCAAATTGGAGCATCTCCGCTTACTAAACCTGTGTATACCCGAACACCGGTTACGCCTGCTTTGGTCTTAAATTGATGTTGAGCTAAAAAATCAAATCTACTGAAACTGAAATCTCCACCTAAAGCCTTTATTCCCTGCTCATAGTTGAAATAGAATTCTGGATAATTCTGCTCGTAGGTTAGTTTCCCCGATGGTGTCATCATGTTTTTGGAATTCGGGGCGTATTTAAGAGTCAACTGCGTAGCGAAGTTTTGAAATTGGCTACCCAAATTTTTATAGTTGTAATTAAATTTAGCTTCTTCTTGATCTTTCTTACCACTTAATCTTAACGTAAATGCATTTGATAGGTCATTCTCATAAGAAAGTTTAAAACCATCGAATTTATAGAATTTTTCATTATTTAAATCAATTCCGGAATTCATAATTTTCATTTTGAAATTCCATAGATCTTCATTAAATCGTCCGGCTGCTTCAACATCGCTATAATATTCTGCACGGAAAAAGGATGTTTTTTCTAACGTCGTTTTAAAATCAATTCCAGCTCCATATTTCCAGGTATGATCCTTGAAACCGTAAGCCAGATAGGCATCCGGTGAAATATATTTATTAAATTTTTCATTCATTTTAGCACCAACACCCGCGCGAATACCTTCGTATTGATTGTATTTGATCAATTGTAATGCATCAAAATCTACCTTACCTACACGAATTTTACCTTTAAGAAATCCCGAAAAAACATTCACTTTTTGATCCAATTTGTATTTTTTGCCAACGCTGTCAATTTTGGTGTAAGTCAATTTTTCACGCGCTGATAAAGAGTCTGTTCGGTATTGGTCCAGTATACTGCCATCTGAATTTTTAACAGACATAGAATATCCTGAATAATCTTTTTTATTAGTTTCAACATCTGTTTTAAAATCAAAGTAATCTGCCATCACAAAGACATAGTTACCAAATTTTTTAGTTTTACTATCGGTTGATTTCTCTGTGGTTTTGTTTTCTTTTTTAGAGGGTTTAAAATTAGTAGAACCCATCTTTATCTTAAAATTTTCTTTGCTTAAAAACCATTTATTGGCTAAAGGAATCCAAATGCTGGTAATTGATCCCTCGCTTTTTTTCTTACTGTTGCTCTCAATCTTCTTTACAGCGTAAGTTTCGGTATCGATGTAGAGATATCCATTAAACTTCCGTTTTTGAATCGTTTTTTGATAATCAACCTGACGAAAACGGATTACATAATTTTTTCTACCATCAATCTCAATGGTGTCGGTGAGAAAAAATCGGTACAAAGATCGATTTTCAGCTTTAATTTCTTTTGGGATTTTATTTCTGTTAGAACGCAGTGCCAGTAGTTCATAAACGGGCTGCTGTAATCCAGAAATCCGATTGTCAAGAATATTCACTTTTTCACCATAGCTTTTAGAATATAGAAATTCAGATGCTCTTTCCCATAAAAAAAGTTTACTCTGCGTCATCAATTTCATCACGTTCACACTTTCTAAAGAATCTTTTTTCTTTTCAGCGGTTTGAACCTTTTGTGGAAGTAATTTTAGCGAATCAAGTCGGCGATCGAGATATTGATTATATTGTCTGATACTGTCTTCATCAAAATCAAAGGAGATCTTCTCATAAGATTTAAAGGAGTAACTGTCTAAACTTTGAGGTGAATTATTTTTAAACTCATCATTTACTTTCTGTAAAATGACTAAAGCTCTTGGGTCACTTTTGTCGGCGATCACGACACTTTCAATAGATTGTGTTTTCGGATCGGTTTTAGAAAGAGTTAGTTCCATCACTTTGTCTACAACGACCTCATCCTCGTAAAAACCTGCAGCCTTAACATCAACTTTTTTACATTTTGTTTTAAAATTTAGAGCTCCTTCAGTATTCGTTTTACCTAATAATATTCCTTTGCAAAAGACAGATGCATTGGATACAGGAGTTCTTTCTCCCGTCTTCAAAACGGTTATTTTTGATTGTCCGAACGCACCACAGACAACAAATAGAAAGACAAAGGAGAATATATTTTTCATAGTAAACAAAAGTATTCAAAAAAAGGGAAATTAAAGAAATATTCTAGATTCAATTGTTTTATTTCTTTAGGATATTCGGCTCCATTTATTTTTGCCTTTATATTGTTTGGCATAATAGGTTCTTAACTCAAAATTTTCAGGATTTTCCAAATGGGGATCGTTCTTAAGTAAATTTTCCACCGTAGACTTTGCCACTTTAATGATTTTTCCATCGGCGATTAAATCGAGTTTTTTAAAATCCACGACTCCACTTTGCTGCGTGCCTAAAATATCGCCTGGACCACGTAATTTCATATCGACTTCCGAGATTTTAAAACCGTCATTGGTTTCAACCATCGTTTTCATTCGGGTTCGGCTGTCACTGGAAAGTTTATCTGAAGTTACCAAAATGCAATAACTCTGTTCTGCACCACGACCCACACGACCACGAAGCTGATGAAGTTGTGATAGTCCAAATCTTTCAGCACTCTCAATAATCATCACAGACGCATTTGGAACATTTACACCTACTTCGATTACCGTTGTTGCAACCATAATATGTGCTTTTCCCGAAGCGAAATACTGCATTGCAACTTCTTTTTCTGCTGGTTTCATTCTGCCATGAAGCATAGTTACATTAAAACCTTCATAAAATTCCAGAATATGGTCGAAGTTTTCCAGTAAATTTTTATAATCTAAAGTTTCTGATTCTTCAATCAAAGGATAAACAAAGTAAACCTGACGGCCTTTTTCAATCTCCTCTTTTGCAAAGCGGAAAAGTGTGAGACGGTCTTTCTCTCTTCTATGCGCTGTAATAATGGGTTTTCTTCCAATTGGTAACTCGTCAATTACAGAAACATCTAGATCACTATAAAAACTCATCGCTAAAGTCCGAGGAATTGGAGTTGCGGTCATTACCAGAATATGCGGTGGAATCGTGTTTTTTGCCCATAATCTTGCTCTTTGAGCTACGCCGAAACGGTGCTGTTCATCAATAATGGCCAGTCCTAGATTTTTAAATTTCACAATATCCTCCAGAACAGCGTGGGTGCCTATCAGAATAGAAAGTTCACCATCGAGAAGCTCTTTGTGAATAACCTTCCGATCTGAAGTCTTCGTAGATCCCGTCAACAAACGAACTTTAATATCTGTTCCGGCTAAAAGTTCTAGAATCGATTGAAAGTGCTGTTGGGCCAAAATTTCTGTAGGAGCCATCAAACAACTTTGAAAGTCATTGTCCATAGCGATTAACATCGATAGAAGTGCTACCATCGTTTTTCCAGAACCAACATCTCCTTGAAGAAGCCTGTTCATTTGAATAGGCTTTTTCATATCATTTCGTATTTCTTTTAAAACTCTCTTTTGTGCATTTGTGAGTTCAAAAGGAATTGAATGCTCATAGAAATTTGTAAAATAGTCACCGATTTTTGGGAAAGGATTTCCCACAACGGATGCTTTGTGATGCTGCTTTTTTAAACCAAAACCTAACTGAAAGAAAAATGCTTCTTCAAACTTTACTCTTTTTTCTGCATGTTGAAAATGATTTAAATCCTTAGGAAAATGGATATGATATAAAGAAGGAATTCTTCCTATCAGATTGAGGCTCTTCATTAGGGTATCGGGAAGATTTTCATTAACTAAATTTGGTAGATGTTTTAGAATGTCTGCGATAACCGTTTGAAAGAATTTATTGTTAAGACCTCTTTTGGAAAGTTTTTCACTTCCGGGGTAAATGGGTAAAAGACTTTCTGAGAGTGCTTTTTTTTCATCAATTTCAATTTCTGGATGAGGCATTGAAAATAATCCATTAAACTCGTTGACTTTTCCAAAGATATAGATCTCCTGGTTTAAAGGAAGTTGCTCTTTCATCCATTTTGAATACCGAAACCAAACCAGCTCCACTGTCCCCGAATCATCACGGAATTTTGCTGTTAGTCTTTTTTGACCTTTGCCATAAGCTACCTCCTGGATATCTGTTATTTTCCCCTTAAACTGAATTTCAGACTCTGATTCAGCTTTCAACTCTCCAATTTTATATAATTTACTCTTATCGATATAACGGAGTGGATAAAATGTCAAGAAATCTTCTACTGTTGAAAAGCCCAAAACATTAGTAATGAATTTAGCTCGTTCGGGCCCGATTCCCTTTAAAAATTCTATGGAAGTTTCTAAATTCAAATTGAGGTAATTGATGTCTTATAATTCAGGAGCGAATTTCGCTAAAATAAGAAAGACTTCCAAAAATTGTTGAAAGTCTTCTATTTTATTACTACAAATTCAGCACTTAATCTTTAATGCTGGATTTAAATTTTTTCTGATAATTTTCCCATTGTTCTCTTGTGCTGATTTTCTTGAAATCATCATGCGCAATAAAGGGAAGGTATGGTTCCAGTTCTTTTGCAGATAATGCTCCCTGTAAAATAGTTATAGGATTTCCTTTATCATCTAAGAAAACAATAGACGGAACAGCATTTACATTCATATATTTTGTTAATTCATGCATGGAGTTCTTTTGCTTACCACGTACGAAACCTGTGTTCGAAAAAACTCTTCCAAATAAAGTGATCTTTTCATTTCCTTCTGCATTAAATTTTACGGGATAGTAATTCTCATTAAGATATTGGGCTATAACAGGATGATTGTACGTGGTTTTATCCATGATTTTGCATGGTGCACACCAATCCGCGTAGAAATCAATAAATAGTTTTTTTGGTGTTATTTTTTGTGCAGCTGTTCCCTCCTCCAAAGTCATCCACTTTACTTGTGCAGATACAGACAGGGTAATAAAAAATATAAAAAAGGCAGTAATTTTTTTCATTGTCATTTTGATAATTAAACTGATGAGAGGTTAAATGCTAACGAACTTCTCTCATCAATTTCTTGACCAAAGGTGAAATTACAATTAGAATTATTCCTGCAATTACTGCATATAAACCTAAATCTTTATAACCTGATGTGTATGCCTCCAATTTTTCAATATTTGAAGCACCTTCTCTAGCGGTTGCAATATTAGCTCCAATAAGACCAGCAACATATTGCCCGTACGCTGAAGCCAGGAACCATAATCCCATCATCATTCCCTGCAATTTTTGGGTGGAGAGTTTGGTCATGATCGACAGTCCGATTGGTGAGAGGCACATTTCTCCCAAGGTTATGATAAAAAGCGCAATCGTAAATAAACTCAGGGAAGTAACCCCTGCAGCATTTGCAAAGAATTTAGTCGCATAAATGGCGTAAAAACCTAAGCCTAAGAATATAAAACCTAAACCGAATTTAATGATAGTATTCGGTTCCAATTTCTTTTTGCTTAACCAAATCCAAAGTAAACCGATCGGGACCGCCACTAATAAAATGAAAAATGCACCACCCGAATTGTTGACCCCGTTTGGATCCAGACCCAATAAATCGTTATTTAAATTATGGGCAGCAAAAATACTGAGCGAGCCACCACTTTGTTCATAAATTCCCCAAAATATGATGGAGAAAAGGATGAAAATCAGTGCTGCGAATAGTTTGCTTCGCTCTGCTTTACTGACTTTGGACATTTCATAAAATAGATAAATTAAGGTTAGTGGTCCGATAGTGTACATGAAATAATCGGTATACTCTGTTTTTGCTACCATCACCATAATCATGGGAATGAAAATTAAAGACAATGCATAAACCCCATATTCCTTCCATTTCTCCATGGAGACCAAGTCTCCATTAGCAAGTGCTTTTTGGGGTTGAAGCCCGATCGGCCCTAAGGTTCTTTGCGTAAATACGAAATTAACCAAACTAATGACCATTACTATTGCTGCTAAACCGAAAGCGACATTCCAATGCAATCCTTCCGGGATTAAATGAGATAGTAATTCGCCTTTCCCAATAGCGATACAAAGATAACCGCCAAGTAGGGCGCCTAAGTTAATCCCTGCGTAAAATAAAGAAAAACCCGCGTCGGTACGGTTGTCCCCGCTCTTATAAAGCTTACCAACCATGGTAGAAATATTTGGTTTAAAGAATCCGGTTCCTACTACGGTAAATGAAATTCCTAAAAAGAAGTACTGATGAGGATCGAACGCTAAAATTAAACTTCCAATGATCATTAGAAATCCACCCCAAAACAAAGATTTTCGGAATCCTAAAATTTTGTCAGCAAATAAACCTCCTACAAACGTAAAAGCGTAAACGAAAGCCTGTGTGGCTCCGTATTGTAAATTCGCATCTTTCTCATCAAGATTCAATTGTGAAATCATAAAGAATACAAGCATTCCGCGCATTCCGTAGAAACAAAAACGTTCCCACATTTCCGAGAAAAAGAGGGACCAAATTTGTTTAGGATATTTTCCTTTGAAATCCTGAATTTGTTCGAGCGTTAGATTCATAAGTATCGTAGTTAATTAAAGATTTTCTGAAAGCGTGGATTTCTAAATGTATTCTTTAAAAATGAATAATTAAAATATCTTCAGAATTTTCCAACGTACGAATTTATAAAAAAAACCTCTGAAGTAATCAGAGGTTTGTATTTTATTTTGAAAATGTTTCTAGTTTACACCATGCATCATTTTTTTCAAGATAGGAGAAATTAATGCTAAAATTGCTCCTGCAATTCCACAAAGAATAACAAATACCATGAAGAATTCAAATAAATTATGAATTTCAAATCCAACGAAACTATTGTATACCGTTGAAATTTGTTCTTTATTAAGAAGAGATAATTGATCTGCACTTAAAGTAACTTTTTTATCTAAAACATCCTGAAGATTAATGCCTAATTCTGAAGCTTTTTGGAATTTGTCACCAGTTGCAGGTAATATTGACCCTAAAGTTCCTGATAAAGCATAACCTGCTGCATTGGCAATGAAGAATACTCCAAATAACAATGATGCAAATCTCTTAGGTGCTAATTTACCAACTAAAGATAAACCAATTGGTGATAAACAAAGTTCACCCATTGTTTGGATCAGATAAAGTAAAATCAACCATTTTACAGCTAAAAGACCTGAGTTTCCTAAATCTTTTACATTGTAAGCGATAATTAAATAACTTAAAGCGATTAAACCAAGTCCAATTGCTTGTTTTAAAGGCGAAACGGGTTCTTTCTTATTTGCTCTCAACTTGTCCCAAAGCATACTGAATGGAACTGCCAAAATCACAATAAATAAACCATTAAAAATCTGTACCATGGATGGTGGCATATTCCAGCCGAAAATATGTCTGTCGGTTTGGTTATCTGCAATAAAGGTTAAAGAAGATCCTGCCTGTTCAAAAGCTGCCCAGAAGAAAATGATGAAAAAGGATACAATATAAATTACCCAGATCCGGTCTCTCTCTACTTTATTTTCGGTTGCTGACATGATTAGATAGGCTAAAGCAAGTCCCATAGAATAGATGAAAGGATAAATTACGGCTTTCACAAATTCTCCCATTCCAACGGAACCAAATCCGATCTTATCTACAAATAGATATTGGAAGCCAAAGAATGTTAATACAAAAATAGCCACAGCGATACCGATTGATTTTCCGGAGAAATTAGCGGTTTGAGCTTCACCTTCTTCAAAATCTTCTGCGGTGTTTTCACTTGGCAATCCACCAATTGGTCTTCCTTCCGGTGTTACAACATATTTGTTTTTAAGCAGAACAAAAGTTAAAGTTCCGATTACCATGGCAATAGATGCGGCTAAAAAGCCCCATTTGAACGCGTGAATATCTCTCATTCCACCTGCATCTTTTACATCTCCTAAAAAAGGACAAATAAACTGACCTAAAAAAGCTCCTAAGTTAATTCCCATGTAGAAAATGGTAAAAGCTGAATCTAATTTCGATTTTTCCTGTTTCGGATAGAGACTTCCCACCATGGAAGAAATGTTCGGTTTAAAGAAGCCATTTCCAAAAATAATCACTCCTAATGCAACCCACATCAGCATTTGCGCAGAACTTAAATTGGAATCGAATGTAGAAGCACTCATAAACATTAAAAATTGCCCGATCGCCATTAAAGCTCCTCCGACAATAATACAATATCTATTTCCTAAGAATCGGTCTGCAATAAACCCTCCAAGCATTGGAGTAAGATAACAAAGTGCCAAAAATCCACCGTAAATTATGGTAACATCACCTTCCTTCATTAATAAAGAGTTAACCATAAAGAGCGTCAACAGTGCGCGCATTCCATAAAAATTGAAACGCTCCCACATTTCTGTTCCGAAAAGCACCCACAAACCTTTGGGATGTTTTCCCACGGGCTTTCCTTCTAGAAATTGTTCTGGCGCATCTAATGCTTCAGTATTATCCATTTTTTTAGTGTTAAATATTTGTTAAGATTCGCAAATATAGTTTTTTTTCAGTTTTTACAAAGGCATTTCGCAATTTTAATCAAAAAAACCACCGATTAATTCGGTGGTTACATGAAATCTTTAGCTATTCAGTTAAGACAGTTTTATTTTTTAATGAATACCGTGCATCATTTTAACAAGTTTCTTGTTGAATAATAATAGTAATACCGCAGCAAATACAGGGATTGCACCAATAAAGATAAAGAATGTCGACATTCCGTACGTTTCAGATATTTTATCAATCATTGCTCCAGTTTGACCAGCAATAAAGTTGGCAATCGCAGAAGCAGTAAACCATAAACCGAAGAGTAACCCGATGAATTTTTTCGGTGAAAGTTTACTTACATATGATAAACCAACTGGAGATAAACAAAGTTCACCCGCAGTATGGAAAAAGTAAGCTAAAATTAACCAAATCATACTCACAGAAGCCGTTTTTGCTCCTAAGGGAATACTCATACTTCCATAAGCTAAGAATACAAATCCAAATCCTACTAAAATTAAACCTAAGGCTAATTTCACTGGACCAGAGGGATTCCACTTCTTTTCCCAGAATTTACTGAATGAAGTAGCCATTGTAATAATAAAGAACGAATTTAAAATTTGAAACCATGAAGCTGCAACTTCGGCATTATCTTGATTAAACTCTCTATTAATCTTCCAAATTCCTAATCCCCAGATAATCACAAAAGAAAGACCGGTGAAAACAATTGTTAATGGGTATTTTTTCGCAATCTGCTTAGAAAGAAGATATAGAACATACGTAACAATCGCTATTGGGAATATGGTTAGAAAAGTATCCACCCATTTAAATATAAGTCCTGCGTTACCATCAAGAGATCTTTGAGTATAATCTTTTGCAAAGATAGACATTGATCCACCTGCCTGTTCGAAGGCAAAGAAGAAAAATAAACTCGCCACCATAAATATACCGATCACGATCAGTCGATCACGAATAACTGCTGGTCTGCTTGATACTTCTTCTGCATCTGACAATTGATTTTCTTCTTCGAAAATAGCAGCAACTTCTTCATTTTTAGCTGGACTTGTACCAATAATTCCAAATATTTTTTGAGCAAAATAAAACTGTAATAAACCAAAAAACATGAACACTCCTGCGAGTCCGAAACCAAAATGCCAACCGATTTTTTCACCGATATATCCACAAAGCATCATCCCTAAAAAAGCTCCTGCATTAATTCCCATGTAAAAAATGGTATAACCTGAGTCCTTCTTTGCACTGCTGTCAGGATAAAGTTGACCAACCATTGATGAGATATTTGGTTTAAACATTCCGTTTCCGAGAATCATCAAGGCTAAACCTATATAGAAAAATGTGGCAGACAATCCTTCCATTGCCATCGCGGCATGCCCGAGGGTCATGACCAAAGCTCCGATGAGAATGGCTTTACGGTAACCTGTAAACTTATCCGCTATAATCCCACCCAATAATGGAGTAAGATATACTAATCCTGTGTACCATCCGTAAAGTTGAAGGGCATCTTCATTCGTCCATTCCCAACCACCTTCAGTTAATTTTGATACTAAAAATATAGTCAATAAGGCACGCATTCCATAGTAACTGAACCGTTCCCACATTTCTGTAAAAAATAATACAAAAAGCGAGGCTGGATGTCCCATCACCATTTTATTGTCAATTCCTTCCTTTGCGAGATGTTTTACTAAAATTTCATCTTGATTTACTTCCATTTTATATAGGTTTTTTTCTTATTTATTCTTTATTAAGAGATTATTTGGTTGTTTTTAATAACAATATTCAATTAATGAACTGGACAAATATAGTTTTTTTTGAATATGTCACAATTTCGTATAAAAAATATAGTTATAGAATGAAGTTTATAGTGATCCACTCCATAATTAGCGCAGAAAATAATGCCGCTACAGTTCCAATAATGTATCCCAAAATTGCTAATAAGGCGCCAACCGGTGCCAAACTAGGATTAAATGCACCCGCAACAACAGGAGCAGAAGCCGCTCCGCCAATATTGGCTTTACTTCCAACCGCTATAAAGAAGAATGGTGCTTTAATTAATCTTGCAACACCAAAAAGGATGATAACATGAACAATCATCCAAACTATTCCTAAAATGATAAGGAATGGATTTTCGAAAATTTGCAAAATGTCCATGCGCATTCCAATTACAGCGACTAGAATATAAATGAAAACACTACCTATTTTACTCGCTCCAGCTCCTTCTAAACTTCTTAATTTTGTTGTAGAAGCAATCACTCCAATTACTGTAGAAAATAAGATGAGCCAGAGAAAACTGGAAGTAAAGGAATTAAAAAATGATTGTGGATCGCTGAAAGCAGGTATTTTTGATAAGGTATTGGCAACAAGTTCCGCGAAATAGTAAGAAATGGCCAGTCCACCGAAGGTGATCCCAAACATCAGCATGTAATCTTTTAAAGTGGGCTGCTTTTGTACACTTAAAGAATAGTTTTCAACTCGATCAATTAAATTTTGAATGGAAGAATTATCTGCCTTTAACCAAAGGTTGATTTTATCATTTTTACTGATGAGAAAGAGTAGGATAGCCATCCATATATTAGCAACTACAATATCCACTAAGATCATTCCGCCATACAAGGTTTTGTCGAAACCAAAAATTTCTAACATTGCAGTCTGGTTTGCCCCTCCACCAATCCAGCTTCCTGCAATGGTTGACAAGCCACGCCAAGCTTCCTGATTACCCATTCCTGATACAGTTTCAGGATGAATCTGACTAAAAATTAATAAAGCGATAGGACCACCAATTACAACTCCAAAAGTACCTGCTAAGAACATTACGATTGGTTTCCAACCTAAATTGACAAGGCCTTGCAAATCGATGCCGATACAAAGTAAAAGTAGGGAAGATGGTAACAGATAACGGGTTGCAACGTAGTATAATTCTTCATATTCCTTAGTCTCACTCGAAATAATATTCGTGGTATTTAAGACCGCAGGAATCATATAACAAAGAAGCAAAGCCGGAAAGATCGTGTAGAATTTCTTCCAACTATTCAATGAAGACGTATAAAAAATGGCTGCTAAAGACAGCGCCAAAATTCCTAAAACAATAACATTATTGGTGAAAAAAGGCGATATTAGGGCTTCTTGCATTTGAATATTTATAAATATAAAAACAAATATAAACTTTTTGTCTTAATCCGCTCGGATAAAAAATAATTTGAAACTGGATTTTATCTTTTTGAAAATGGTCCGCGATGAAATTAGGGGTTGCGGTAATGTTTGTTTTTATATTCCGCAGTTCTTTTGATTTTCTATTAATTAAGATTTTTAGGTGGTCATTCACTATTTCCTAAAACACCAGGGTCAATAGATAATTATTCTAACCACTTCCTAAAATCGGGAGTAGCAGTGGCGCTAGTAATTAAATTTATTTTTAAATTTTTTATTTTAATGGAAAGACGATCACCAAAGTATGGTTCTATTTTCTCGATAAAGTTAATATTTACAAGCTCCCCGCGGTTAATTTGAAAAAAGGTTTTTGGATTTAGTTCTTCGGCCAATTCTGAAAGCTTGTATCGAAATTCATGCTGTTTCCCCAGATCATCAACGGCAGTTAATTTTCCAGAATTAGAAAGAATTGCCGCTGTTTTCTCGATATTAAGAATCTGAATTTCCGTTGCGGTTTTAATGATGATTCTTTCTTTATATTGTTTTGTTTTTTGATGAAGCAAATTAGAAATTTCCTGCCAATCAGTTTTTTTTCCAGCCGGTCCTAAATTCTCAAATTTGTTCATTGCTTTTGAAAAACGATCGAAACTGATAGGTTTTAAAAGGTAGGCGATTCCGTTCACATCAAAAGCATCCTGATAGAAGTTATTATATGCGGTCGTAAAAATAATAGGAGAGGTGATCAGGTTATCTTTAAGCATCGAAAATACGTTGCCATCCAAAAGCTCAATGTCACTGAACACCAAATCCACTTGTCCATTTTGTAGAAGCCACTTACGCGTTTTTTCTTTGCTTTTTAAATGGGCTACAATGTCAATATCTGTATCGTATTGTTTTAGATGTTCAGTAATGATTTCTGCGTTCAGATCTTCATCTTCAATAATTAAAACTTTCATAAAAGTAGAGGTATTTCAACGGTATAATGACTATTTGTCTGAACAAAATTTATATTTTTTGCAAAATTGAGCTGATAACTTTTTTGAAGAAACTGATTCCCGAGTCCCGAGCCCGAAGTGAAATCTACAGGTTTGAAATCATTAATAATACTGATCATATTCTCGCTTCTTTTTACAGAAATTTGTAAGGGATTTTCTTCAGAACCTCGGTTATGTTTAATCGCATTCTCTACACACAACTGCAAAGCACAAGGCAATATATAACCACTTTCGTCTACTATATCGATATGAAAAGAATATCCAGTTTTAAATCGCTTTTTCATTAAAGAGATATATTTTCTCAGAAAATGAAGTTCTTCAACAAGACTTACTAATTGCTTTTCATTATGTTCAAGGTAATATCGATATACGTCTGAAAAGTCATCAACAAAAGACTCAACTTCAAGAGGCCTTTTTTTCACTAAGCCAGAAAGCACACTCAGATTATTGAAAAGAAAATGCGGTTCCAAATTCTTTTGTAAGATTTTATATTGTAGGATGTCCTTTTCTTTTTCTGTATTTTTAAGGTTAGCAGCTGTTTCTGAGCTTTCTTTAAAATAAAAGAATGATAAAGACAGACCACTTACGTATAAGTGATAGATCACAGTGGTAAAGACAAAATTACCTACAAGCATATTAAATGTAGTACCTATCCCGTAAAATATGTACCGCTCTGCAATGTAGAAAAGACTGCCAAGCACTGCGTAAATTAAGACGGATGTAACGAATGCTGCAAGAATTTTAGAAATTTGTCCTACATGAATTTTCAACGTTACTTTCCAAGCTAAAATGGTGCTCAGGAGAGAGATGATGCAGGCAAAGATTCCAAAAATATGAGTTGGTATTTTGAAAAAATCAATGTCACCAAATCTTCTTGTAATATGTAAAACGTACGTTTGAATCGTATTTATTAATACGATGAAAACCAGAACGAAGAAAATATTCAGGAACAATTTTTTTGTACTCATAATTAGTAGATCAAAAATGGGTATATTTCCCGAAAGAAAATACCCAAACTAATACTTTATTTGTTCCCTGTCAATAGAAAATCTTTAATTTCACCTTTTTCATCGAAAGTCTGAATTTTTGGTTGTCCTTTATCATCTACATAAATCATCAATTTTGGTTGTCCATTTTGATCGGCTATAAATAATCCTTGAGAATTACCTTTGGTTTTGCCTAAAAACAGCAGATTACTACTTCCGTGATTTTTTGAAATTTCACGAAGCTTTTCATTTCTCAATTTTTCATCAGTAATTTTTTCTGCGTCTTTATAAGCTTTATTTCGTGCATCAATTCCTTCCAAACTTTTATAATCATTGACGAAAAAACCTCGCTGTGACATGATTTTGTCGCCTTTGATTGATTCATCATTCAATATCTGAAGTACCTGATCATCTCGGTATCGATCCATAGTGATTGACATTCCGCTATTTACACTTCCATCAGAATTTTTCTTTGCTGCATAAATTAATCCCCCGCACTCATCACCTAAATCGTTGAAAAAAATCATCCCCGCCTGTCTTTCCCGTTTTTCCCAATCTTTACCATCCATTCTTCCAGAATGTTGAAGTTCCTTGTTTGCTATTACCATTCTGATCGTACCATCTTTTTCGATGATGTTAATTCTTTTCACATTGATTTCATCGAAATTTTCAATCTTTTTCTCTAATCTGAATGAATTTAGAAGCGTAAAAAGAGTGAATGCGGTGAACAAAAGGATTATTCCAAAAGGCATTTTAACAGTTGTTTTCATAATATAATTTATTTGTTTATTAATGATGATACAAATGTAGCTTAGTTCATTTCTGTTTTAATTAAATATCAATCAATCAAGGAAAAATCGAGATGAAAAGGGGAAATTGTAAAATAAAAATAACCACCCAGAATTTTGGGTGGCTATGTATTTCATTATTTCAATACTCTTAATTTTATTTCTACAGATTGTTCAGAATAAAATCGGTCATTTTCTGGTAAAGTTGAGGTCTTGTTTGCCCTCCGTAAATACCGTGATTTTTATCTGGATACGCCATGAATTCAAACTGTTTTTTGTTTTGAATTAATGCTTCTGAAAATTCCATCGAATTCTGGAAATGTACGTTGTCATCTGCCGTTCCGTGAATTAAGAGAAATTTACCTTTTAACAATTGTGCGTAACTCGTTGGCGAATTATCATCATATCCTGCTGGGTTTTCTTGAGGTGTTCTCATGAATCGCTCAGTATATACCGAATCGTAATATCTCCAATTGGTTACTGGTGCGACTGCTATTCCAGTTTTGAAAACATCCGCTCCTTTTGTCAGCGCCAAACTTGCCATATAACCGCCAAAACTCCATCCGAAAATTCCGATTCTGTCTTTGTTAATATAAGACTGTTTACCAAACCATTTTGCTGCTGCAATTTGGTCTTCTATTTCATACTTGCCTAAATTTAGATAAGTTACTTTTTTATAGTCTGTTCCTTTGTAACCTGTTCCGCGACCATCAACACAAGCTACGATATATCCCTGTTGTACTATATGATTGAACCATAAACCGTTTCCTTGATCCCAAGAATTAGCCACTTGCTGCGATCCAGGACCAGAATACTGAAACATAAATAATGGATATTTTTTATTTGGATCGAAATCTTTGGGTTTCATTACCCAAGCATTCATTTGATCGCCAACCTCATTTGGAATAGTGATAAATTCTTTCTTCACCATATTATCCGCTTCCAGTTTTTTTAATTGTTCTTCATTATTTTGAAGTTCTTTGAGCGTTTTACCGTTTCCATCTTTCAAAACGAAGGTATAAGGTTTTGCCGCTGAAGAAGAAGTTTCAATGAAATAGTTATAATTATTACTAAAATTAGCACTGTTCGTTCCGGTTGTATTTGAGATCACAGTTACTTTACCATTTTCAATATTCACCTTAGAAACTACTCTATTAATGCTTCCTTGTTGAGTAGTTTGTACCAGAACTTCTTTTGTTTTAGGATTATAACCATAGTAATTGGTTACTTCCCAGTTTCCTTTGGTGATTTGTTTTTTTAATTTTCCATTTTGGTCGTACCAATACAAATGTCTGTTTCCATCTCGTTCTGCTCCCCATATAAAAGAGTTGTCCGCTAAAAATTCTAAAGTAACATTATCGGTATCAATCCATCTTTTATCCGATTCCGTAAATAATTTCGTAATCGATCCATTTTTGGTATTTACTTTTAAAATATCAGAAGCGTTCTGTAATCGTTCAGAAGTGATCAAAATAATTTCGTCTGCTTTTGCAGTTTTATAAACATCAGGAATGTAGTAGTTTTTAAAATTACTTAGATTTAGAGCAATTGTTTTAGCGTTATCTAAACGGTAAAGTTGAGCTGAAACAACTGAGTTTTTTTCACCTGCTTTTGGATATTTAAAGCGCATTTCGGAAGGGTAGAGTTGTTTGCCATAAATTGGAATCATCATCTCTGGTACTTCAGATTCATTAGACTTAACAAAAACAATAGCATCGGAATTTTGCGTCCACTCATATAGTTTTGCGTGGCCGAATTCTTCTTCATACACCCAGTCTGCAAGCCCATTTAAGATTGAGTTTTTCTTACCATCAAAGGTGATTTGCGTAATTTTTCCAGACTTTAAATCCTGATAAAACAAATTGTTATCTGCGATAAATGCAATTTTATTTCCGTCGGGTGAGAAGGTTGGTTCTTGAACAAAATTTGCATTATTTAGATTGATAACTTTTCCTGAAGCCATCTCTTTTACATCAAATTTACCTAGAAAAGAATGACGGTAGATTGGTTCACTTTCCTTGAGCAAAAGAATCTTAGACTCGTCCTGATTGAAATTATAAGACTGATATCTTCCGTCTACGAGATTGCCTTCTTTTTGAGTAGTTTTATAAGAGTATTTTGCAATTCCGCCTGCTTCGATCACTGCATAATTCTCTCCATTTTTAAGGGAAGAAATTCCGGAAATTCCTTTACCACGATAGTATCCCGAATAGATTTTGTCTAAAGTGATTTCCTGCGAGAATAATGCTACAGAAGTTAAAATAGAAATCGATACGAATAGTTTTTTCATAATATAATTTGATAAGAATTCAAAGATAGGTATTTTCTTAAAATACCGTTAAACTTTATTAATACTTAATTCTGTGGCAATGTTATTGATATTCTATAATACAAATAACTAAAATTTAATAAATTATGGAAACCTTTGATAAAGAAAAATTGACAAAATACCAGATGAATGACCAAGATATAATGACAGGCTTCCCAACCTTTGAAGATGCTCAAAATTATGCTGCACAAAATTTAGGGACATTGGTTGAAGTCGCATTTAAGGATGGAAACGATAATCCCGTACTTACAAATGAAGCTGGTCTGGTCAACAGGAAACTTCATTTTTTCGTGGAAGCTGGACCGGAATATAAATTTATTCATTCTGCAGATCCGGAGTTTCGCGAATATGCTGATCATTTGCAAGAAACTAAATCCGATTTAGATGGTGAAAGCCCAGAAGAGAAATATTTTTCAAACGGAGAGGTTGAAATCGCAGAAGATCCTATTATTGTCCTTAAAAATAATGAATTTGAATCGGTGACTTCGAGAGAACGTTCGAAATACCTGAAACAAGCAAATGTATATGAAATTGGAGTTTCAAGATCAAAAGAATCTTAGAACAAAGTGCCGTTAAAAGAGGAACTTAACTAGTGAAAGATGCTAGTCGGAGATCCGTAAAAATAAAAATAACCCACTGTTTACATGGGTTATTTTTATTGGTTAAATGTCTTCATTGTGACTAAAGCCGATCGGATTATTTGGTAAGTCAACAACTTTATAATGCAGCAATTCCTTTTTAAGTGCTTCTATTCTTTGTGGGAAATCATCGTAATTATTCACGGAGACATCAAATATAAAATCCTGAATTTGATTAAGATAATTGTCTGTCAGTTTTGAGGAAGCGTCCTTTAAAGCGCCATCTAACATCTTTTGAGTGATTTTAATATCAGAAGAATGATTTTGCAAGTAGATATTTCTGATCCTCTTTTTCAAGCTTTGTGTAAAATCAATTAGCATGGTATTAGAAAAAACCTGCATTTTCTTTGATATAGCATTCCAGAAGGGAATCTGATGGGCTTCATTTTCCTCCAATATTCTTAGAAGAAGTGCATCTTCTGAAAGATTATCTTTCATATGATAGAGTAGCATTTCGGATCGTTCTTTTAAATTAGGTGGAAATACTGGAATTAAAACATCAAATCGTCCAGGCGCAAGTATTTCTTTATCAATTGGCTGTACTGAATTAGCAGAACCTACCATTAGAATTTTATCCTCTTCAAAATGACTTATATTGTGCAGAATTATTTCTTTTGTTTCTTCATCACAGCCATTAAAAGAATGGTCATCCGAATTTGTGCCCATCAGTTCTTCAAAATCTTCCAAAAATAAAAGAACTTTTTCATCCTTCATCAATTTTATGAGATAATCATTGAAGGTTGTTTTTTCATTATTGATAAAAGTAGTTCCTAGAAAATGCCGCTTAATTTCCTTAAAATCATAATTGATAATTTCAGCAATTTTATTTGCCCAAAAAATCTTCCCACTTCCTGGCGGACCATAGAGAATAATTCCAGATGGCCTATGAATTCCCCAATCTTTTACAGATACATGATTTAGAAATGGCTCCAGCGCATTTGAAATGAAGAAAAATAAATCTCGATATCCGATAAAATCTCGGTCTTGTAGAGGAGTACTTTTACCGAAATAGTTATATATAAATTGATAATTTCCTCCTAATTGATTATCAATCCCAAAACTTGAGACGGAGGATTTATATTTCCCGTTATCAAATAATTTTGGTTTTTCCTTTTTTATAATTTCTGCAATTTTATCGGTTGGCTGATCGATACTTTCGGCAATATCCTCTATCGTTTTATTCTGATTTAAATCGAGTGCATATTTTCGAAGGAAGATGATATTCTCTCTGGCAAATTTTACAAAATCATCTTTAACTTCAAAATTGGTAGTGATACATTCTGAAAGTTCCAAATCGAAATCCTGAATAAATTTGATAAAACTCTCTGTGGAAATTTGTAGTTCTTTTGCGAGGTCAGCCAATTTCATATTATACCTTCTTTTTATGTGTAAAATCAAATGTACAAATTAATTTTTTACAGAATTAAAACATTATATATTTTATAGACCTTATTTAAGGTTCAAAAGTCTCGAATTTACCATTATCATAAAACAATACAATTCTTTTAACCTTAACTTCTTCTTTATCAGTTGATTCTGTAACATGGTTAGAATCATTTGATTCTAATCGCTGAGAATGAGTTATTTTATTTTCGGTTGGTGTTGGGGCGGAAATTTTCGATTCTCCGGTAGGTTGTGAAATGATCGTATCTTCTGATTCAGTAATTCCAAAGTTCTCATCGTTAATTAAAGAGAACAAATCAGGCAAAGAAGTAGGCTTTGGCTTTTCAAGCATTTCAGGTTCTGGGTCGGCTGGTTTTAGCATTTCACCATCACCTTGAATTAGCCATTCCCATTGTAACTCTGGAAATCGATTTTTAATTTTTATGAGAAAATCCAGCGAAGGTTTATTTCGCCCAGAAGTAATATGGGATATGCTCGAACGTTGCACTTCAATTTCATCTGCGAATTCTGACAGCGATAGTTCAGAATAGGAGATCACTTTAGATATTCTTTCATTTAAATCCATATTACAAATGTAAATAATATTTTACAAATATAAATTACATTTGTCAATCAACTAAACTGTAGAGATGTTACAAAAGTAAATATAGACTATATCGTTTTGTTATACAAGCAGTTACTTTTTTACAATTGTAACTATTTTCGAAAGTGATCATTATTTTTATCATCATATTTCAAAGTACGCTCCTTTTTACGTTCTGGCAGAATAAGGGAAAGGAAGATACTACCACCTAATATTCCCACAATAACAAATAATGAATCTGTTGTTGAAAAGCCAAGATCATCTAAGTATTCATGAAATAACATTTTCAAACCGATAAAAGTTAATAGGATTGCTAGACCTACTTTTAAGAACCTGAACTTATCAATGATCCCTGCCAATAAGAAGAACATGGAACGAAGTCCTATAATGGCGAAAATATTAGAGAAAAACACAACGTATGGATCTTTAGTTACTGAGAAAATAGCAGGAATACTATCAACCGCAAATATCAAATCAGTAAGTTCGATGATTATTAGAACCAGAAATAGAGGAGTCATTTTCTTAATACCATTGATGGTCACAAAGAATTTACTTCCCACAAAATGATTATGAACCTTAAAGTACTTGTTAGCAAATTTAACGACGGGATGATTTTGGGTATCGATCTTATCATCGTGATCCTTTTCAAAAAACATCTTGACTCCAGTAAATACCAGGAATGCACCAAATACATACATTATCCATTCAAATTTCTGAATAAGTGCCGCTCCTACGAATATAAAGATGAAACGCATTACAATAGCTCCCAAAATTCCCCAGAATAATACACGGTGATAATTACGGGGTGCAACTCCAAAAGCAGTAAAAATGAGCACCATGACAAAGATATTATCTACTGAAAGAGCATATTCTACTACGTAACCTGTTAAATATTCTAACCCTAAATTTTGATTATACAGATGAATACTACTCGCTAAATCATTGGGGATAATCTTTACAGGATGGTGATGTCGTAAAATGACTTCCTGCAATTTTTCGATGCTGTCGATCCCATGGAGTAGGTGACCATACATTGTGAGTACAAAGTAAAAACACATCGACAGTATTACCACAAAAAAGCTCATTAATCCAGCTTGTTTCATGGAAACCGTATCCGATTTCTTATTGAGTAAGCCCAGATCTATTAAGAGTAAAATAAGGATAAAAGCGGTGAAGCCAAGTAAAAAGATGCTTTCGTTTGTCATATAATCTGTAAAGTGCAAATATAATGATTAAATATAATCTTTTATTTTACAAATGTAAAATTACTAATTATAAGCAATTTACTAATTCATTCGTGTTTACCAAAGTTACCATCAAATAAGGTTTTAAACAAGTTTATGTACTTAAATCATAAGTAAAAATAAACTTTAAGTAAATAATATAACATATTGGTTATTAGGTATATTATTTTTATTTTTGAAAATAATGTAATCCACATTTTAATCAACAGACAAAGTGACATTGTGAGTTGTTTAATAGATTTACAAATGTTAATCACTTTTTTAAAAAAGAAAATTATAAATTTGAATAATGTAAACTATTGTTAGATGAGTGAAGAAGTAAATTATATCAGAAATCCTGATTTCTCTAATCGCTATATTTCCCCAGAAAAATTATTTAAATACCTACAGACGAATTATGCGGATTCTGTAATGAAAGTTGGAACTTCTTATCTGGGAAAACCAATTTATAAAATGACCTTAGGAAATGGGAAGATTAAAATTCTAGCCTGGTCACAAATGCATGGTAACGAATCAAATTCCACCCACGCGATGCTTGATTTACTGGCTATCTTTAAAAATCAGCCACATTTAGAACAAGTGCTTTTTTCAAAAATTAGTATGGATTTTATATTTATGCTTAATCCTGATGGGGCTGAGAAATGGACCCGGAGAAATGCGATCGATATTGATCTTAATCGAGATTTTATTAAAAATTCCAGTAAAGAGTTGGCAATCTTTAAAAACGTATTAAAGGGAGCTTCTTATGATTATGCATTAAATCTTCATGAACAAAGGACCATTTTTACGACGGACGGAGTTCATCCTGCTACATTATCATTTCTTGCACCAGCGGAAAATATGGAGCGAAGTATTACCGAAACGAGAAAGAAAACCAAAGCAGTAATTGCCGGTATTTACCGTAAATTAAGTAGGGTTTTGCCGAACCAGATTGGACGATATTCCGATGAATTTTATCCGAATTCAGTAGGTGATAACTTAACGATAGCGGGACTTCCTACGATTTTATTTGAAGGAGGCCATTTCCCAAATGATTATAAGAGAAAGGAAACTCGTAAATATTACACCTTGGCTCTGTATGAGTCATTGAAAATAATGAGTGAATTGGCAGGATCAACAAATGGTTGGGAACTGTATGCTGAAATACCGGAAAATAAAGAAACACACTTCGATCTTATTTATAGAAATATAAAATTGAACACTGATTTTGAGTGTATTTTGGATATTGCAGTTCAATACAGGGAAGAGTTAAAACCTGGTGACGAAGACATTACATTCACCCCAATTATTGTAGAAGTTGGTGATGTGGGCAATAAGAAAGGTTGGAAAGAAATAGACTGTACAGGAAAAAAATTCTTTTGCAATAGAAAATTTCCCAAATTAGACGCTGAAGTTGATTTTATGATAGAATAAAAAAATTGTTTCAACGTTTTAAATAACTCTCTGCGTATTCGATATTCTTGAAGGAGCCCGACGTTAAGACCTAAAAAAAGCCGTTCCAATTACGATTGTGACGGCTTTATGTATTTGATTGAATCTTTTAATTGACCACTTTTATTCCGTTGGCGATAAATCTTGTTTCATCTTGAGTCTTGTTGATCGCATCTATTTCTGCTTGTGACTTTTTTGCGTCTTCAGCATAATGTTTCTGTTCGTCCACCGAAATCGTTTTAGTTTCTGCATTTCCTTCAAGAATAACTGTTTTTCCTACCAGCGCTGTAGGAACGAAAAATGCATAATCTTTCATTTTCACAAAAAACTTTTCATTATTATCTGTTTCCAGGGTCATCCAACAACCTTTCTTTTCACATACTTCAGTTACTTTTCCTTTCACAACTACATTTTCTGCCTTTCCGGATTTCTTTAATTTTTGATCCAGTTTTTTAGTTGAAATTGCACTTTTTTCGACTTTAGACGAGATAGGTGAACCATAAAAATCCCCAACTAAGGCATTTCCGGCTGGTGGGCCCACTTTCTTCGATTCTGTGGCTTGCGCGAAGATCACTGTCGAAAGTATAATGGTTATTAAAATTGCTAATTTTTTCATTGCGTAAATTTTTACAAAAATATAAAATTATTTGATTCTCTGATTACTTTACTCTCAGTGAAACAGAAACTATGCTGTTTTGTTAAGAATAATTTTGAAAATTCATTGAAGAAAATTTATATATTTACCTCTTTCAAAATTGAATAGAAATTTATTCGTAAATCTCTTAGTTCAAATTATAATTTTAGAAAAGATAAAATATAGAATAATACTTATTAGATTTCTTATGAATAAAAAACTCAAACTTTGGGATGCAACCATGCTTGTTATGGGCTCTATGATTGGTAGCGGAATTTTTATAGTGAGTTCCGATATGATGCGGAACTTAGGTTCTGGCTACTGGCTTATTGCAGTATGGGTGATTACTGCCATCATGACGATCGCAGCAGCTATATCATATGGGGAACTCTCCTCTATGTTTCCGAAAGCTGGTGGTCAGTACACTTATATTACAGAAATATTCGGAAAAATGTCCGGGTTTCTTTATGGTTGGGGTTTATTTACTGTAATTCAAACGGGGACAATCGCCGCGGTGGCAATGGCTTTTGGAAAGTTTACCGCCTATTTAGTTCCCGCTTTAAACGATTCGGCGCCCATTTTTCAGAACGGAGGATTTAAAATTACCTGGATTCAGATTTTAGCGATTGGTATTATATTATTACTTACTTATATCAACTCGCGCGGATTAAAGAATGGAAAAATTCTACAGGATGTTTTCACTTCATCTAAAGTTATCGCTTTATTGGCAATAATTGTGTTTGGAGTTATTATCGTTAAAAATTCAAATTGGGCAGAAAATATGAGTTTTGGTTGGAATGCTTATCAAGATTTTGGGAATGATGTTGGCAATACTTTGGAACCAACGGGCTGGAAATCCATCGGAAGTATTACGCTTTTAGGAGGTATTGCTGCTGCTATGGTTGGCTCTGTATTTAGTTCGGTTGCTTGGGAGAACGTAACATTTATGTCAGGTGAAATCGAAAATCCTAAGAAGAATGTGGTAAAAGCGATGGTTCTGGGAACCATCGTAGTGATGACTTTATATCTCTTGGTGAACTTCGTTTATCTACATGCTTTGGATCGTAACGGAATTGCTTTTGCAGATAATAATCGTCCAGCGGTCGCTGCTTCGGAGGTTATTTTCGGAAGTACAGGAACCATCATCATGGCAATCTTAGTAATGATTTCCACTTTTGGATGTATTAATGGATTAGTGTTAGCTGGGGCCAGAGTTTTTCAAACGATGGCAAAAGACGGACTCTTTTTTAAATCGGCCGCTGAAAATAACGTTAATAATGTCCCCGGAAAATCGCTTTGGATGCAAGGAGGTTGGGCTTGCATACTTGCTTTGTCAGGTCAGTATGGAGATTTACTGGATATGATTTCATTCATTATTGTTCTATTCTACATGGTAACCGTCTTTGGAGTGATCTATATGAGAATCAAAAAGCCTGCGTTAGAACGACCTTACAAAACCTGGTTGTATCCAATTACACCCATCATTTATTTATTAATCGGCACCGCATTCTGTGTGCTCTTAATCATCTTTAAACCTCAATATACTTGGCCTGGTTTTATCCTGATTCTACTTGGAGTACCCGTTTATTGGTTTATTAACAGAAAGAAAATGAGCTGAGAAAAATTTAAAAAATAATTCTTTTTAGAAGCTACAAGTGAGTGTGGAAATTCGAGGATGTACCCGTTTTCCGCACTCGCTTTTTTTCTTCGCCTTCCGAAATAACCCTTGGAAAAGAAAAAAGAGCTCAAACAATTGCTTCAACCGGGGCTGGAAGTTCTTAGGTCTTTCTTATAAAAGCTTTATATTTTCTCTATAATTTTGACAAAAAATAAGTAACTTCACAAAAAGAAAACATGTCAGAACTAGTTGCTATTTTCCAATCTTCTTACTTATATGAAATCGAGGTAGCCAAAACGAAACTCGCTTCTCGCGAAATCCCCAGCTACGTAAAAAATGAATATGTAAACAATATTGCGGTATTTCCTATGTCACAAAACTATTATTTATTGGTAAGCGAGCGAGATTTCGACGCTGCGGAGAAAATACTTCAAGAGAACGATGATATTTCTGAAGATGAATTTTTATCTGATGGTAATGAGTCTTGATTAAGTTTCTATTAAGCGAAGTTATTTTTTGAAGTAAATCAGCGAGACATTGTAGGAAAATATTTGCCCTAATTAAATCATTTTCTTTTGAAAGTTGTTGAAATATAAAACGATTTTATCTTTTACCCTCCATTGAATCAATGTTTTTATGGTATTCATTTGCAATCTGGAAATACATTCCTTTTTTGCAGTGAAATCTTTACTGATGTACCATTGGTTTAGTCGGCAGAATTACAAAAACTGTAAGAGAAAGCGCGGTACTGTCTATAAATTATCAACTCTTCACGATCTAACAAACCGTCTAATTTTAGCTAATTTAGACTCTTTTTCATTTGGAACAGCCTCCTAAAATTACCTATCTTTACGCAAAATTTTACAGAAGATGACAGACTGGAAAACCGTCAAAGAATACGAAGATATTACGTACCAGAAAAAGGGTGGCGTCGCAAGAATTGCTTTTAACAGGCCGGAAGTGCGTAATGCCTTTCGTCCGAAAACAACCTCAGAATTATATGATGCATTTTACCACGTTTCTGAAGATTCGTCGGTTGGCGTAGTTTTGTTGACTGGCGAAGGTCCGAGCCCGAAAGATGGCGGTCACGCTTTTTGCAGTGGTGGGGATCAGAAAGCACGTGGCGAGCAAGGTTATGTAGGAGAAGACGGCAGACATCGATTAAATATTTTAGAAGTTCAAAGATTAATTCGCTTCATGCCTAAAGTGGTAATTGCAGTTGTTAACGGCTGGGCTGTTGGTGGTGGACATTCTTTGCATGTGGTTTGTGATTTGACTTTAGCAAGTAAAGAGCACGCAATTTTTAAACAAACAGATGCTGACGTTACCAGTTTCGATGGTGGCTACGGTTCGGCTTATTTAGCAAAAATGGTTGGTCAAAAGAAAGCGAGAGAAATTTTCTTTTTAGGACGTAATTATTCTGCGCAAGAAGCTGCAGATATGGGAATGGTGAATGCCGTAATTCCTCATGCTGAACTGGAAAATACTGCTTATGAGTGGGCTGAAGAGATTTTAGGAAAATCGCCAATGTCGATTAGAATGCTGAAATTTGCAATGAATTTAACCGACGATGGGATGGTTGGTCAGCAAGTTTTTGCGGGAGAAGCAACTCGTTTGGCTTATATGACTGAAGAAGCAAAAGAAGGTAGAAATGCTTTCCTCGAAAAAAGAAAACCAGACTTCGGCGATAATAATTGGATTTCTTAAATGAGAAATTAGAGGTCAGAAATTAGATTTTAGAATTTTTATTTAATCTAATGTCTAATATCTAGTATCTAACATCTAAAAAAAAAATGACAGATTGGATAAAAGCAGCGCGACTGCGGACATTACCACTTTCGATGAGTGGAATAATTTTAGGTTCTTTTATCGCACGATGGAGAATTATTGAAAACAACGGAACTTGGGATTGGAAGATTTTTGCGATGGCTTTGGTCGTTACATTACTATATCAAATTCTGTCGAATTTCGCTAACGATTATGGAGACGGAATCAGAGGAACAGATCATCTTCGAGTTTCAGAAGCAGAACAAAGAGCCGTGGCTTCAGGAAAAATTACCGCAACTCAAATGCGAAATGCCGTAATTCTATTTTCTATTTTATCATTAATAGCGACGATTGCACTTCTTTATTTGGCTTTTTTTAGAGAAAACTTGATGAACGAATTTTATACATTTGTTGGATTAGGGGTTGCCTGTATTTTGGCAGCGATTGGCTATACGATTGGTAAAAAACCTTATGGCTATTTAGGTCTGGGTGATATTATGGTTTTTATCTTTTTCGGATTGGTTTCGGTTTGTGGAAGTTATTTTCTGTTTACCAAACATTTCGACTGGGATATGCTCGTTCCCGCAACAGCAGTTGGTTTACTAAGTGCAGCAGTTCTTAACTTGAATAATATGCGAGATATAGAAAGCGATGCAGCGAGTGGCAAGAAAACATTAGCCTTGCGTTTAGGTTTTAAAAAAGCAATGGTTTACGAAATTATTTTGTTGCAATTACCTTTAATTTTAATGTTGGTATTTATGATGATGAACGGTTTGCATACACAAGGAAAATATTACGCCTTTATCTTTTTCATTCTAATGCTTCCGATGACAGGTTTACGCCGAAAAATTATGCAGGTCAAAGAACCGCGAGAATTGGATCCCTTCTTAAAACAGGTTGGAATAATGACTTTGACCATGGCTGTTTTAGTCGCGGCAGGACTGAATTATTTTTAATACAATTTTTATGAATCTAAAAGATTTGAAAATGAAAATACAATTTCTCGGACAAAATTGTTTTTTGTTCACCTACAAAGGAAAAACTATATTATCTGATCCTTTTTATAATTATCAGAAAGATAAATCTGGGTTTGATATCACTGCACAAAAAATCGATTATGTGTTGATAACCCATGCGCACGGCGATCATATTGCTGATGTGAAAGAAGTTTTCGAACATCATCCAGACGTAATTGTGATTGGACAACCAGAGATTTGTGCCTATTTTGGACATTCCAATTCTATTGATATTAATTTCGGTGGTTCGGCGAAAATTGATGATTTGAAAATCTCAATGGTTCCGGCAAGTCATACAAGTTCTTTCCCAGATGGAACGTATGGTGGCGAACCTGCGGGATATATCTTCAGATTTTCTGGTAAAAACATTTATATGGCAGGCGATACCGGTGTAATGGCAGATATGGAAATGTTCCCAAAACTATTTGGAAACATTGATTTAGCAATACTTCCAGTGGGTTCACATTATACGATGTGCGCCCGTAAGGCAAGTTTCGCTGCTGCAGAATTATTGAAAACGAAGAAAGTAATCGGATGCCACTTTGATACTTTTCCACCGATTACTATTAATCACGATGAAGCACATCAACTGTTTTCAGAAAGAAATATTGAATTCACTCTACCGACGTTAGGGGAGAAATTCGAATTTTAGACTGGAAAACACTTTAAGAACGAACTAAAAAATAGAAAGATGGAATTGTGGGAGGTAAATCGAATCGCCTTTAAATATTTAAATGATATGAAAATACGAGACTACAAGGCACAAAAAATGGCAAGCTACCTAAATCACACCGCTACAACCGATTACCTTTGCTGCGTTCCCACCCTGGAGGAGTCTCAGGAGCTGGTTGTTTAGGACTTGCCGTTGCAAAGATACGCCTTTAATTTAAATTTCAAAATTCTAAACTTTAAAAAAATAAAAATTATTACTTTCAATATGATAAAAAATGTCTATACCATTGGTTTCTGGTTGTTTATAGCAACAATGATGGTGTTCTTCGGAATGTATTTTTTCGGGATGAATACCGATTATTTTAACAATTCATTGCTTTTGAACGCTTTTTTAATGCCTATCATTTATGTAGCGGGCGCATACATCTCTATAAATTCAGTAAAAAAGACAGGGGCGAGAATGGGATTTCGTGATGTTTTTGGGCGAGCTTTTAAACCAATGTTTGTTGGAGGATTTCTTTCAATGATAACGATGTTCTTATTTCTGAACTTTGCAGATCCTGGAGCAAAAGATCTGCTTAATTTCCAATACCTTGAAAGACAGAAATCGGAATTGGATGCAGAGTATAACAAAGCAAAGGAAGTGTTAAAAAATCCAGAAGAAATCGCAGAGTTAGAAACCAATTACCAGCAGAGAAAACAGAGCTTTTCTCCGGAAATGATAAAAGATAAAGATATGTTCAGCTTCCGTCAATTCACCTATTACTTTGCGGCCGTTCTTGTTTTTTATGTAATTTTATCAACCTTTTTCGCAAGTTTCTTTAGAAGTAGATTAGAAATTTAATTTTAATAATTCAATCAAAAATCAGTTTCCAAGAATAAACTGCTAATTTTGTCTTAATAACCTCCTATAATAAATGAATTTATCCATTATAATTCCTCTCCTGAACGAAGAAGAATCCCTCGAAGAACTTTTTTTAAGAATCGATAAAGTTTGCAATTCTCACAGCCTTTCGTATGAAATATGGTTTGTAGATGATGGAAGCACTGATCTTTCATGGAGTATTATCGAAAATTTAAAAATTCAACATCCTCAAATTCACGGGATCAAGTTTTCTCGAAATTACGGAAAATCACAAGCATTACACGCTGCTTTTGAAAGAGCTAATGGCGATGTGGTTATTACCATGGATGCTGATCTACAAGATTTTCCTGAGGAAATTCCTGAGTTATATACCATGATCAAAACAGAAGGTTATGATATTGTGTCAGGTTGGAAAAAGAAGCGATATGATAATGTAATGACTAAAAACGTTCCGTCGAAACTTTTTAATGCTGCTGCCAGAAAAGTTTCAGGTGTTGAATTACATGATTTCAATTGTGGTTTAAAAGCCTACAAAAAGCAGGTTGTGAAATCAATTGATGTCTACGGAGATATGCACCGGTATATTCCTGTTTTAGCTGCTAATGCAGGTTTCAGGAAGATTACTGAAAAGCCGGTTCAGCATCAGGCTAGACCTTACGGAACTTCTAAATTTGGAACAGAGCGGTTTGTACGTGGTTTTTTGGATTTAATTACTCTTTGGTTTGTAAGCCGTTTTGGTGGGCGGCCAATGCATTTCTTTGGAGCTGTCGGAACTGTTATGTTTATCGTCGGATTTTTATCAGCGCTCTGGTTAGGGATTTCTAAATTAATTGATGTTTCACAAGGAATTTATGGTCATCTGTTAACTAATAATGCATGGTTTTTTATCTCTTTAACAATGATGATTATGGGAAGTCTATTATTTATTGCTGGATTTTTAGGAGAAATGATTATAAGAACTAACAGACAGCATGAAAATTACCATATTGAAGAGGTAATTTAGTGCAAGTAATTTTTAACAAAATTTTTTACCGGGAATAATAATGATTAATTAAATTGTAATAATGAAAAATCTAATTTATATCGTTCTTGTCTTCTTTTTGTTTTCTTGCGGAAAGATGAGTCCAAAAGGTGACATTGTAAGCAAAGATTTGAAAGTGGAAGACTTTGTCAACCTTAATTTGAGTGGAAAATTTCGAGCTTTTTATGTTAGAAGTGACAGCAGTTTTGTTAATGTAGAAACTTATAAAAATGTAGGTGATAATCTAAAAATAAAGGTAAAAGATAAAACGCTGAATATCAGTGAAGGCCGTGAAACAGAAGGAGTTGATTTCTATAATATTACCATTTATTCTAAAAATAATTTGGAAAAAATCGCAATATCAGAATCTGTGGAATTAAATATTTCCAGCGAAATTAAGACCGATAATTTTAAACTTAATTTAAAAAATAGTGCTAAATTTATTGGTTCGGTTAATTCCAGAAGGGCAGAAATTGAAATGACGCAGAAGAGTAGAGCAAACTTTTTAGGAAAAACCAAAGACGCAGTTTTGAAAATTTCTGATACCGCAAGTATAATCTCACCGTACTGGATGATTGATCATTTAAAAATTGATTCCCAAAATGGAAATTATGCAGAACTTAATGTAAAAGATTCTTTAAAAGGAACTGTTAGAAACACGGCAAAACTTACCTATTACAATGACCCAATAAGTGCTCTAAAAATCGATAAAACTGCAACTGTGCAGCATAAAGAACTTATTAACTGATTAGAAAAATACAAGACTCGGATGAAGATTCTTGAACTAGATCACTAAAAATAAATAATATGACCACTATAGAAAAAGCCCAATTGTGGCTAACAGATACTTTTGATCAAGAGACCAAAAAAACAATTCAAAATTGGATTGATACCAATTCAAGCGAATTAGAAGACTCCTTTTACAAAGAATTGGAGTTTGGAACAGGTGGAATGCGTGGAATCATGGGGGTGGGAACAAATCGTTTGAACAAGTATACCCTTGGTCAAGCAACGCAAGGTTTAGCAAATTATCTTCACCAGCAGTTTCCGAATCAGGATATTAAAGTTGCAATTGCTTACGACGTGCGCCATAACTCAAAAGAATTTGGTAAAATGTGCGCAGATGTTTTGACCGCAAACGGTATCAAAGTTTTATTATTTAAAGAACATCGCCCAACTCCTGAATTATCATTTACCGTTAGAGATAAAAAATGTAAAGCTGGAATTGTATTAACTGCATCTCATAATCCGCCTGAGTATAATGGATACAAGGTATATTGGGATGATGGAGCGCAGATTGTGCCACCAGATGACGAAGCGATTATCAAGGAAGTGTACTCAGTGAAATTTGATAAGATTAAATTTGAAGGAAATGACGACTTAATCGAGTGGATTGGCGAGGAACAGGATGATGTATACATCGATGCTTGTATGCAAAACTCACTTTATCAAAATGTAGGCAGAGATAATCTGAATATCGTCTTTACGTCGATTCACGGAACAACTTACCCTATTATTCCAAAAGCTTTAGCAAAAGCTGGATTCAAGAAGGTAGATTTGGTGCGAGAGCAAATGATCCCAAGTGGTAACTTCCCGACAGTGGACTCACCAAACCCCGAAGAACCTGCGGCACTGGAAATGGCGATGGATTTAGCCAGAATTACCAATGGAGATATTGTTCTTGGGACAGATCCTGATGGTGATAGGTTGGGAATCGCCGTTCGAAACTTAGACGGAGAAATGCAATTACTGAACGGTAACCAAACCAATACGATTTTAACTTATTACATTTTAGACCAATGGAAAAAAGCAGGGAAAATCACCGGAAAAGAATTCATTGGGTCAACTATTGTGACTTCTGATATTTTCTATGATATAGCTAAAAAATTCGGTGTCGAATGTAAAGTCGGATTAACCGGATTTAAATGGATTGGGAAAATGATTCGCGATTTTGAAGGCGAAGAGAAGTTTATTTGCGGAGGTGAAGAAAGTTTTGGTTTTATGACTGGAGATTTCGTTCGCGATAAAGATTCTTGTGGTTCCATCTTACTAGCTTGCGAGATTGCAGCGTGGTGTAAAGCAAACGATAGTTCCATATTCCAGTACATGATTGAGATTTATAAAGATCTCGGTTTGTATTATGAAGGATTAGTAAATGTAGTAAGAAAGGGTAGAACAGGTGCCGAAGAGATTATTCAGATGATGAAAGATTTCCGGGAGAATCCACCTAAAGAAATCGCAGGTTCAAAAGTTGCGGTTGTAAAAGATTTTCAAGAACAAACTTCTTTAAATTTGATAGATCATAAAAAAGCGATAATGGATGAAATTCCTAAATCGAACGTTTTAATTTACTATACAGAAGACGGAACCAAAGTATGCGTTCGCCCTTCTGGAACAGAACCTAAAATTAAATTTTACGTTTCTGTAAAAGATCAAATTGATAATAAAGAGGAGTTTAAAGAAAAACTGACTATTTTAAATCAGAAGATTAATCAGGTAAAAGATGATTTAAAACTATAAAGTTCCAACAATTTTGATAACTTTAAGGCAGAGATATTTTTATTTCTGTCTTTTATTTGGTACGGAAAACGATATTAAATGTAAATCATTCATTTTGATTAAAAATTTTTATTTTTTAAAAAAAACGGAATTTGTCTTATGTTAAAATAGAATTATCATTATATATTCTTTACCAAATATTAAAATTAACAAGTACAAATGAAAAAAAATCTATTATTTCTAATTCTATCTACGGCCAGCATTTTTGCAAATGCTCAAGTGGGTATGATTACCTCCAAGTTTACGCAAAACCTGACAAAAAATGAATTAAATTTTTCAGGTGACCGAAAACTTTATGCTGTCGGTATCAACGACAAAAATACCGAGAATTACTTTGTGGTTTCTAAGAATCGTGGTGGTGCAGACAATGACGAATTATACTTAGAAAAATTCACCAGGAATGATAATGTCTTCACGAAGTCATTTCAATATAAATTGACTCATCCGATTAATAAATCGTTAGCTTTCGTCGATAATCGAGCCAGTTACTCAGATATTGATAAAGATGGAAATTATGAAAGTATTTCGATTATTGATGAGCATAAAAACGGACCGGAAAGTGAAGTAATTAGAGTGGTCGGTATGATTATGTATAACAATACGGCTTACGAAGTTTGGATTTCAAAAGAAGATGAATTTTCTAAAAATCATTACAGTGAGAATTTTTCGCAATTACCAAACTCTATTAAAGAGCATTTTCTAAAATTTTGGGATGGTTTAAATAAAATATAATTTTGAAATATTCATTTTTCCTTGTAATCCTGTTAATTCCTCTTAATTTATTTTCACAATACTTATTCGAAAATGAAGAAGTTCTTTACTCTTTCAAAACGACGAACAACAAGAGAGTTGTTGTAATAAAAGAGAAGAATAATGAGTACATCCAGTATCGGTTTGGAACACCGGATAGGATTGAAATGGAATTTCCCGCGGAGCGTAATAAAGAAAGCTGGGCGTTATTTCAATATATTTTTTACGTTCGAGGTGGTGGGAAAGCAAATTCAGGACAAGAGATTGCTAATCTTTGTTTTACAAACAAAGGTTATAAGTATTTAATTTACGATACGTACTTCGCGGAAAGTGAAAAATTGGCTACCGGTATTTTAGTCACCAATCTTCAAAACAATAAGACCACAAGAATAAAGGGCATTAGAAAAAATAGGAAAGAAAGCTTATTCTTTTTAGACTCAGAAACTCCCTTGAAATTTGATGAGCAAGCAGGTTTTGACTTTTAGTAATTAAATTCATATTCAATTTAATCAATGAAAATTAAGAAATACTTTACGTTTCTAATTTTTTTAGCCCTTTTTATGGTGCTACTTAGTTACGTATTTAAACGTTTTAATTTCAATTCTAATTTAGAAGTTGGTGAAAAAATTGATAGTCTAAATGGAGTTTACGTCCACCATAATGGTGGTGTGAGTCATATTTTGGAAAGAAATAGAACTAAAGATGGGTATAACCTGGGAATGAAATACCAATGTGTAGAATTTGTTAAGCGGTATTACTATGAAACTTACAAACATAAAATGCCAGACGCTTTTGGCAATGCGAAAGATTTTTTTGATCCCAAATTAATGGATGGTGAATTCAATAATACAAGAGGTTTATTACAGTTTACCAACGCAAGTTCTTCAAAACCTCAGGTGGGGGATTTACTTATTTATTCACCCACAATTTTAAATAAATTTGGACATGTTTCTATTATTTCAAAGGTAACTGATGATCAAATCGAAATTATTCAGCAAAATCCCGGTCCTTTTTCTTCAAGTCGTGAACATTTTATTCTTATTCGTAGTAATAACAAATGGAAGATTAATAATAGTAGAATTGTAGGTTGGCTAAGAAAAGATCTTAGTGAGGCTTAAAATTAAAATAAATTTGACAATGTCTCTTTACAACGACAACCCAGGGGTAAAAAAGTAAAATATTATTCCAGATTCTATATTTAGCAAAAGTATTTTAGCCTTGGTTATATCAACCGCGGATTAAGGAGTAATACGATAATTTTTCAATGACGAATACCAAAATTTACCAAAAATTTGTACATTTGATACCGATTAAGGTGCTCATTAATTCGCCTTATCAGCATTAATAAAACATATCTATGAAAGTATCTAAACTAGCCGCGAATCTGGTAGGTTCCGAAATTATCAAAATTGGAAATCATGTAAATGACCTTAAGTCAAAGGGAGCAGAAATTGCCAATTTAACTATTGGAGATCTTAACTCCAACATTTATCCTATTCCTGATCTTTTAAAAGAAGAAATCACCAAAGCGTATAAGAATAACTTAACAAATTATCCGCCGGCAAATGGCCTTTTATCTTTAAGACAGGCAATTTCCAGTGATATTAAAAACAGATGGAATCTGGATTATTCAGAAAATGAAGTATTAGTAGCTGGTGGTTCCCGACCATTGATTTATGCGGTATTTAAAACAATAGTGGATGCTGATGAGAAAGTAATTTATCCAGTACCTTCATGGAATAATAATCATTATGCCTATTTGACTGAAGCTCAAAAAGTAGAGATTGAAACGTCACAATCCAATAACTTTTTACCAACTGCAGAAGAACTACGACCACATTTGAAAGGTGCTGTATTGATCGCGCTTTGCTCTCCTTTAAATCCAACAGGAACCATGTTCACCAAGGAGCAGTTATCAGAGATCTGTAAACTTATTATCGAAGAAAATAAAAGTAGAGGTGAAGACGAAAAACCTTTGTATCTGATGTATGATCAGATTTATGCGATGCTTACTTTTGGTGGTGATCACTTTGATCCGGTTTCTTTATTTCCGGAATTGAAAGAGTATACCATTTATATTGATGGCGCTTCTAAATGTTTCGCAGCAACCGGAGTTCGTGTAGGGTGGAGTTTTGGTCCATCGTTAATTATTGACAAAATGAAAGCTTTGCTTGGACATGTTGGAGCTTGGGCGCCAAAACCTGAACAGGAAGCCGTAGCGGTCTTGCTTAACCACCCCAAAGAGGTTGATGCTTTTGTAAATAAATTTAAAGGGGAAATTGCTAACAGTCTTACGGTTCTACACGAAGGAATTCAAAATCTTAAAAATCAAGGTTTTGCTGTTGAAAGTATCCAGCCAATGGGTGCATTATATTTAACCATTAAGATGGATTATATCGGCAAAACTACCCCTGATGGTAAGTTGTTAAAAGATTCTTCTGATGTTGTTTTTTATTTTATTGAAGAAGCTGGTATTGCCTTAGTTCCCTTCTCTGCTTTTGGTAATTCGCGGGAAATGCCTTGGTTCCGTGCTTCAGTTGGGGGAGTTTCTTTAGATGAAATAAAAAATGTGCTGCCTCGATTAGGCCAAGCCTTGAAAAAATTATCATAAACCGTTTTTACCAGATTGAAAAAATTAAAAATAATCGCAGTTATTCCTGCCCGCTATCAGGCTAGCCGATTTCCTGGTAAATTAATGGAGATTTTAGGTGAGAAAACAGTTATTGCAACAACATATCAAAATGTAGTAGAAACAAAACTTTTTAGCGAAGTTCTCGTAGCTACAGATTCTGAGATTATTTTTAATGAAATTAAGAGTATTGGGGGAAGTGTAGTGATGACTGGTGAGCATGAAACAGGAAGTGACCGAATTGCAGAAGCAGTCGAAAATATTGATTGTGATATCGTCGTAAATGTTCAGGGTGACGAACCTTTTCTCAAAACCGAACCTTTAAAGGAGCTTATTTCTGTTTTTAATCATGATGATGATGAGCAGATTTCCTTAGCTTCGTTAAAAATAAATTTAAAGGATATCAAAGAGATAGATAATCCCAATAATGTTAAAGTTATTACGGATAACCAAGGTTTTGCACTCTATTTCAGCCGTTCAACAATTCCATTTTCGAGGGAGACCAAAATAGAAACGAAATATTTTAAGCATATTGGCGTTTATGCTTTTAGGAGAAAGGCGTTGCTTAATTTCGCGAGATTGCAAATGAAACCGTTAGAAATAGCCGAAAAGATTGAATGCATAAGGTATTTGGAATATGGCATGAAAATCAAAATGATAGAAACGGATTTTGTCGGGGTAGGGATTGATGTTCCTGAAGATCTGGAGAAGGCAAGAATGCTTTTGAAGGATACTGAAATTTGATTGAATAATTTTTTCACCGTCGGTCAATTAGTAGTCTGATAGAATATAGTGATTAGCATAACTAAAGTCAGCAACATTTCATTTCAAAAGGTATATATTTGAGTATTGTTCGTTTAGAGCACTATTAAATAAAAAATTAATGTAAGAAAGAGCGTCTGTAGTGCGCAATGTAAGTATATGAAAAAGTTATTTTTAGTATTTGCCTTAGGGTTGAGTTTTTTCCTTTCAGCCCAAACAGCTAAGGAGATTATTGACAAAAACATAGAATTATCAGGAGGGTTAACCAATTGGAAACTCTTAAATTCAGTTGTCTTGCAAGGTAAAGTTACCCTTGGTATCAATGATGTTTATCCAATCAAAATATATCAGCAAAGACCTAACCTTACCAAAACCGTAATTACAATTGGGAAAAAAGAAATGGCTGTAGAAGGTTATGATGGTAAGAAGGGATATGCCATGAACTACGCAACAAATAAACTTCAGGAATATCCAGATTATAATGCGGAAAGTTTTGATAATGATTTTATCGATTGGGACAGCAAAGGGTTTGACGCAAAATATTTGGGTAAAGAAAAGGTAGGGGATATTTACTGCCATAAGGTAGAGTTAACCAAAAATGTTAATAAGACCATTTATTTCTTTGATGCAAAAACGTATATGGTTTTGAAAGAGATTAAAAAAGAGGAGACTTTAAACTATTCAGATTATAAAGCAGTAGGTAGTCTTATAATGCCTTTCAGAATTGAATCTTCATCTCCTAAAAAAGATAGTGATTATTTGATGATTTTAAATAAAATAGAAAGTAATAAGGTATTGCCAAATAATATATTCAAATTTTAGAAGCAATGAAAAAAATTATAGTACTCTTACTGACAGCTGGTGCAGTCCTACTAAGTTGTAAAAACCAAAAAAGCGAAAATTCGCAGGCAAAAGTTACTGAGAATATGAACAAAACGATATACGACTATAAAGTTGAAGGATTAGATGGAGGAGAGATTAATTTTGCTGATTTCAAAGGCAAAAAGATTTTAGTTGTAAATACCGCTTCCGAATGCGGATTCACTCCACAATATGCAGACCTGGAAAAACTATCCAAAGATTATCCTGAAAAATTGGTAATCGTAGGTTTTCCAGCAAATAATTTTGGTGGTCAGGAACCAGGAACAAATAAAGAAATCGGTGCTTTCTGTGAAAAGAATTTTGGAGTAACATTTCCAATGGCTGCTAAAGTTTCTGTAAAAGGAGATGATACTGCACCAATATTTAAATTTTTGACTAAAAAAGAATTGAATGGTGTAAAGAACACTGCAATCCTTTGGAATTTCACTAAGTTTTTGATCGATGAAAACGGAAACTTAATTGATTCTTTCATTAGTACGACAAAACCAACAAGTGAATCTATTACCAAATATTTAAAATAAAAAGTTTACGTAAGGATATTTTATCCCTGCTTTATTAATTAAAAAAAAGGTTTATTGAATAGTCAATAAACCTTTTTTGATCATTACAGTTAATTCAGAATGTTGGAACACGAATGATATAAGTTATTATATACCTTTTATCGGTAGCGCTCATGTTCCTTATTCTTCGTGAATTTATTGATAACTGGTTTCAGTAGTTTTTTATACTTTTCAATGTCGAATAGCTGAGAATCTGTAAGCGCTTTATAAGTAAGCCATATTCCGAACGGGAAAAGAACTAAGTTTGGTAGCCAAGCAGCCAGATACGGATCCATATTTCCTGCCCAGGCAATGTTTTCTGCCGTTAAGTTTAGTAAATAAAATAGTATAAAAATAAAGATTGCAATCACAACCGGTAAACCTAAACCACCTTTGCGAATAATAGAACCTAAGCTGGCGCCAATTAGAAAAAAGATAATACAGGTAACAGAGTAGGCAAAAATACGCTGTTGATACATAATAACCCTCGAAAAATAGGCATGCATATCTTTTATTTGTGGATCTTTTCCTGTAGTAGAAACTTTTATATTTTCAATTTTATTAAATGCTGAAAGAAGCATTTCCTGCTTTTTTAACAACTTAATGGTATCGATTTTTAGAGGAGCAGCAATTAATTTTTTATTAGGCACTTTATCCACGTGACTTACATAATTATTAGTCTGACTTATCAGCTCATAATTAATATTATCTAATATTTCTTTATTACTTTTTTTAGCGTTTGCGATGGTTTTATTAAGTTGAACTACATTTTGAAAAGAGTAGTCATCTGTTATTTTTTCAGCTTCTAGCGCCTTATCAATTATTTCTGAAATGTTAAAATGGGAAACCAGCGTGTCGAATTTTACCGCCTGATCCGGTTGCTTTAATCTTTGATTATAATCTGTACTGTTAAGTTGATCTTCATAAATATGGCCATTAAACAAAACTAATTTTAAATAGTTTGGATTAGTTGCAGGAACAAATTTTCCTTTCTCCGCAATAATAGACTGTTGATCATCATAGGAAGTAGCCATTTTTCTAATAAAAACTCCAGTAAGATCTTCTCCATTTTCCCCTGAAATTTTGTCAAATTTCACACTATACCCTGGAATCTGTTGAATAAACTGACCAGGTGTAAAATTAAGTGCGGGTTTGGTTGCTGCAATATTGTACAGCATATTCTTAGCTTTACGCTGGAAATCGGGTGTAATATTATTAGAGAAGAAGAATAAAAGAATAGAAAAGAATAATGTGGTAATAAACAACGGTAACATAACTCTAGTTAACGAGATTCCAGCAGCTTTCATCGCAGCAAGCTCGTACCGTTCTCCAAAATCACCGAAGGTCATAATGGAGGATAGAAGAATAGTTAAAGGTAAAACAAGCTGAACGACAATTGCCGACAAATAGGAAAGCAATTTCAATATTTCCCAATAACTTAACCCTTTGCCCGTAAACTGAGCCAGCCGGATCCAGATGATATTCACCACAAAGATGAAAAACAGCACGCTGAAAATGAAAAGAAAAGGGCCGAAAAAAGTTTTAATGACGTAACCGTCAAGTTTTTTTATCATGGTTCAAATTTACCAAAAAAAGTCACAATGTTTTCACATTGCGACTTTCTAAACTGATTGTATTCTTTCTAAAGTTCGGTAACAAAATAATTTTTATAATTATCTTTATCGAAGGCAAACATTGTAGGACTTAATTTTTGGTTATCCTTATAATTACTGATAGCAATTACAGATACCGTATTATCATCACTGAATTGTTCAACTTTTACAAGTTGTTTATTAGCTGAATTCACAAATAAGTTAACTTCCTTAACCCCGTTTTTTTTCACAGGAGTCAACTTAATATAATCTGAGTTTACACCATTTACATTTAGCTTACCAACATACTTAACATTGTAGCCTTTTTTATACTCTTCAATATAATTTAAGGGTGAGAACATTTGCTCGCTTCCGGTTGGTTTCGCAACTGTAATTTCTTGATCTTCTTCAGAAATATTGTAGATTTTGTTCCCGTCAAAAATTTGCTCAGTACCCATGATTTTTAACTTGTACTTATCTTTAGCAGAGTAGAAAATGCCAGGTTCGGTCTTCGTTACTTTTTTACCCGTGCCTGTACCGAAAACAAATTTAAAATAGACATTATTTTTACTTTTATAGTTGGAAGCCACCGCATCTAAGATTGTTTTTGCTTTTGCATCAATCTTCTGAGCAGAAAAACTTGCAGTTGTTGCAACAACTAAAAGTCCAAGGGATATTTTTTTTAATAAGTTCATTTGTTCTTTATTTTTTGGATGAATTAATTAATCTAAAGTTAAACTATTGTTTAAGATTTAAAATTACTTTCGCAATTCTTCCAAAAACTGTTCCAAAGAGTTGAGATCAGAAATCTGAACCTCTCTTGCTTTTGCACCATTAAATCCGCCTACAATTCCGCTCGCTTCCAGTTGATCCATAATTCTTCCTGCGCGATTGTATCCTAATTTCAATTGTCGTTGTAGCATAGAAGTAGAACCTTGTTGTGTTGAAACGATTATTCTGGCAGCATCTTCAAAAAGAACGTCTTTCTCGTTAGGGTCAAACGCACCTACGGTAGAAGCTGTATCATCCGCAGAATATTCAGGAAGCATAAATGCACTAGAATATCCTTTTTGCTCTCCAATAAATTCAGCGATTTTTTCCACTTCAGGAGTGTCAACAAATGCACATTGCAGACGCATAATTTCATTACCGTTAAAGTACAGCATATCACCTTTCCCAATCAACTGATCAGCGCCCGGTGAATCCAAAATCGTACGGGAATCTACACTAGAAATTACACGAAAGGCAGCTCTAGCTGGAAAATTAGCTTTAATCATTCCTGTAATTACATTTACAGAAGGTCTTTGCGTAGCTACAATTAAGTGAATACCTACAGCTCTTGCCAATTGGGCTAACCTTGCAATAGGAAGTTCTACTTCTTTTCCTGCTGTCATAATTAAATCTGCGAACTCATCAACAACCAGCACGATATATGGTAAGTATCGGTGGCCATTTTCAGGATTTAATTTTCTTTCTGAGAATTTCTTGTTGTATTCTTTGATGTTTTTACAGAACGCATTTTTTAGCAAATCATACCGCTGATCCATCTCAATACAAAGAGAATTCAACGTGTTGATCACTTTGTGCGTGTCCGTAATAATGGCATCTTCACCGTCTGGAAGTTTTGCTAAATAGTGTCTTTCAATTTTTGAATACAGAGAAAGTTCTACTTTCTTTGGATCAACCATTACAAATTTCAACTCACTTGGATGTTTTTTATAAAGAAGCGAAGTCAAAATAGCATTGATCCCAACAGATTTACCTTGGCCAGTTGCACCTGCCATCAACAAGTGAGGCATTTTCGCTAGATCTGCCATGAAGATTTCATTAGAAATTGTCTTACCAAACACTACTGGCAAATCCATATCGGTATTTTGAAATTTTTGGGAAGCGATCACACTTCTCATAGAAACCATAGAAGGATTTTTTCTTGGTACTTCTATACCGATCGTTCCTTTTCCCGGCATCGGCGCAATAATTCGAATACCCAGTGCAGAAAGGTTCAAGGCAATATCATCTTGCAGTTTTTTAATAGAAGCCACTCGAATTCCGGCTTCCGGAACAATTTCATAAAGGGTAACGGTGGGTCCTATGGTTGCTTTAATTTCAGCAATACCAACATTGAAGTTCTTTAGAAGACCGACAATCTTATTCTTATTTTCTTCTAATTCTTCTTTATTTACGTAAATTTCTTCGTTTCCATAATCATGAAGTAGATCAATGGTTGGCATTTGAAATTTCGCCAGTTCTAATTTATGATCGTAATAACCGTGTTTATCAACCAGTTCTTGTGACTTTTTATCACTTTCATCAAGAATATCGACTGTTTTTGCAACTTCTACTTTAAAATTAATGTCATCTACTTTAACTTCATTTTCATTGAAAGCAGTTGTTGAAGGTACCAATGATATCGAAGCAGCCTCATCAGCGGGTTCAAATGATGTTTTGTTAGGAGTTTGAATAGGTTCGATTTCCTGATTGAGTTTTAGTTCAGTAGAATTTTCAACTAATGTTTGAGGAATAGAATGATCGATTACTGTTATTTTTTCTTCTGCAGAATTTACGGCATCTTCCAGTTCGTCATCAGTCTCCAAATTTTCCGATGAATTGGGGAGGATTCCTTTAACACGTCCTATTGTTTTATCATTCAATTCATTCATCTTCGATCTGATGTTTGATGGATTAAGATTGAATTCGAGAATAAAATATAAACCTATACTTACCAAAATTACCAACCAAAGTCCAGCAGTTCCTATTACAGAGTTTAGGAAATCCATAATTTGGAAACCATACACGCCACTTAGAACGCCTTGGCCGTTAGTTACCGCACCCATTAAAATTGGGAGCCAGCAGATAAAGAATAAAGAATGACCGATTGTTTTCCAGGGTTTGAAATAATTTTTCTTTAAGATCATTAGACCGCAAACAAAAAACAGAAAAGCAACTAGAAAAGCTGCAATACCAATGCTTTCAAAAATAAAAATATTTCCTAACCAGTCTCCGATTTTACCGAAAATATTCGATGATTTTATCGTTTTGTCCAACATGGTTCCGGCCTGGCTTTGATCTGCTTTCCAATTCATTAAATAGGAAATAAAAGAAAACAGTCCGACAATCGAAATCAAAAGAAATAAAATGCCAAAAAATATACGTGGTTTTGAGAGAGTTTTGTTGTGCTCAGCCGTTTTAGACGGTCTTTTTTTCGTGTCTTTTTCCATAATATCAATGTGGGCAAATTTAATAATAAAAAATAACAAAATTTCTTGATGAGCGGAGTAAATTTTCAAATTATAAGCCTATGTATTCTGTATTTTTTTACAAATCTTTATTTTTTAGCACTTCTATCCAGAAATTCTTTCTACTAAACCGGTTTATTAAAGTAGAGGAAGTTGATGTCAGAATAAACATTTTTTTCGGAACAGTATTTGAGTGATTTTCACTGTAAATCATTAAGAACTTTACATCATGGAAAATTCAAAAAATAAAATAGCACAAGATATCGATAATTCGAAACGTAACATTCCTGTTCAAAAAGAGAAAGATCTTAGTCATGACTCTTCGGAAGAAAGAAAACTAAAAGATATTGTTGATAATAAAAATAGGAAGTATGCTGAAAATGCAGTTCCTCCTGACGCATGGGAAAATCAACAGAAAGCATATAACGAGGCATGGGAAAATAACAAAAACCAAGCACTGGAAGACGACATCTGATTATGAAACCAAAAATCCACTTTATAGTGGATTTTTTCTGTTATTTAATTTCGCTTGCATCTTCTTTTTCAAAGATTTTTATCGGTTTTTTATCATGACCAATTGCTACCAAAGTAAAATCACCTGACACCGCTCTTTCTCTAACTTCGTCGTACATCTGTTCAACATAAACTTCAACGTTTACTTTTAAACTTGAGTTTCCTACATATTTTACGCGACCAATTAATTCTACCAAAGTATCTGCTGGAATAGGTTTCTTGAAATCGATACGGTCACAACTTACCGTCACAAATGATTTTCTTGCAAATCGGGTAGCGGTCATAAAAGCAACTTCATCCATCATTTCCATCACCGTTCCACCAAACATCGTATTATGGTGATTTGTAATATTGGGGAAAACGACTTTAAAAACTCGGGTTTCTGAATTTTGGATTTTTTCTTCGTAGTTCATTGTTATTGAATTAAAACATTAATAATTGAAATGAACAGAAAAGCTGACAGAATTGTCAATTAAATTTTCTGCTTCAAATCGCGAAAGCATTTTTAATTTCAAATCAGGGATCTGACTTTCCGAGAGCGGATTACAGTTGCGCGACAGTTCGTGATTTGCACACGATTCACCTTTAAATTGAAATATCAACCACAAATATAGAATTTTTTCAGTTACTCTAATGCTTGCTATTTTTACAAACGACCAGTTTAAATAAGTTTGGAATCATTTTTGTCACATTAAAATCACACTAAAACTTTATATTATGATACCACAAGATAACACCAGTGAACAAAATGAAAATTTGAAAGAAATGAACTATAGTTCGGATAAAGATATTTTCAATCAAGAAGAACATGTTTCATTGGATGGAAATGGAAATCCAATTTTACATGAAAAGAAAGGTCCAGAAAGATTAGGTGATGATTTGGATGTTCCAGGTTCAAGCGCCGATGATGCAATGGAAGCAATTGGTTCAGAAGACGAAGAAAATAATTTCTACAGTCTCAGTGACAATGAAGATAATCACGAGGAAACCAATGAAGACCTTCTTTCTTAGCACGCTAAACCTTACTTTCTGAGTAAGGTTTCTTTATATTCAATTCTAAATGAGGGGATTTTTTTCCTCTTTTCTTTGCTTTGTATTTTACAATTTGAATATCTTTAAAGTTTCGTAACCGAAAATCTTGTCAAGGTTCTGGATCTTGACAAGGTTAGTTTAAAAACCTAATTATAATCATGACTTTTCAAGAACAGATACAACAAGGAATTCCAAATGAACTTCCTGCAATTAAACCTTACGATCCCCAAATTAATCACGCACCGAAACGGAAAGATATACTCACAGCAGAAGAAAAGAAACTGGCATTAAAGAATGCATTGCGTTATTTTGAGCCCAAATTTCATGCTGAACTTTTACCAGAGTTTAAAGAAGAATTGGAGAAGTATGGACGAATTTATATGTATCGTTTTCGTCCGGATTATGAAATAAAAGCACGTTCCATTAAAGAATATCCAGGAAAATCGGAACAGGCAAAATCGATCATGTTGATGATTCAAAATAATTTGGATTACGCGGTAGCACAACACCCACATGAATTAATTACTTACGGTGGAAATGGAGCGGTTTTTCAAAACTGGGCACAATATCTTTTGACGATGAAATATTTGTCGGAGATGACCGATGACCAAACTTTGACTATGTATTCGGGACATCCGATGGGCTTATTTCCGAGTCATAAAGAAGCGCCAAGAGTTGTTGTAACTAACGGTATGGTGATTCCAAATTATTCAAAACCTGATGATTGGGAAAAACTTAATGCATTGGGTGTTTCACAATATGGACAAATGACGGCTGGTAGCTATATGTATATTGGCCCGCAAGGGATTGTTCATGGAACTACCATTACCGTTTTGAATGCTTTTAGGAAAATTAAAAAAGAACCGAAAGGTGGACTGTTTGTCACTTCAGGTTTAGGTGGAATGTCTGGTGCGCAACCAAAAGCCGGAAATATCGCCGGATGTATTACCGTTTGTGCAGAAGTAAATCCGAAAATTACCAAGATCCGTCACGAGCAAAAATGGATTGATGAAATTCATGAAAATTTAGATGAACTGGTTGAAAGAGTTCGAAAAGCACAGGAAAATAAAGAAACTGTTTCGTTGGCTTATCTCGGAAATGTAGTTGAAGTCTGGGAAAAATTCGACCAAGAAAATTTACACATCGATATTGGGTCTGACCAAACTTCGCTTCATAATCCATGGGCTGGAGGATATTATCCAGTCGGAATTCCTTTTGAAGAAGCCAATAAAATGATGGCTGAAAATCCTGAATTATTTAAAGAGAAAGTTCAGGAAAGTTTAAGAAGACATGCGAAAGCCATAAATAGACATACCGATAAAGGAACTTATTTCTTTGATTACGGAAATGCCTTTTTACTGGAAGCGAGTAGAGCTGGAGCAGATGTTATGGCGGAAAATCCAACCTTAGGAAGGGAATTTAAATTCCCAAGTTATGTTCAGGATATTATGGGGCCAATGTGTTTCGATTTTGGTTTCGGACCGTTTCGCTGGGTTTGTGCCAGTGGGAAACCGGAAGATCTTCAGAAAACTGATGAAATTGCATGTTCGGTTTTAGAAGAAATCATGAAGAATTCACCGACTGAAATTCAGCAACAAATGCAGGATAATATCACTTGGATTAAAGGAGCACAAGAAAATAAATTAGTGGTTGGTTCCCAGGCAAGGATTCTTTATGCAGACGCAGAAGGAAGAATGAAAATCGCAGAAACCTTTAACAAAGCCATTAAAAATGGAGAAATTGGACTGGTCGTTTTAGGAAGAGATCATCACGATGTTTCGGGGACAGATTCTCCTTACCGCGAAACTTCTAATATATATGATGGTTCAAGATTTACGGCAGATATGGCGATTCAGAATGTAATTGGCGACAGTTTCCGTGGTGCAACTTGGGTTTCCATTCATAATGGAGGCGGAGTTGGCTGGGGCGAAGTAATCAATGGTGGTTTCGGAATGTTGCTCGATGGAAGTGAAGATGCAGATCGTAGATTAAAGTCTATGCTTTTCTGGGATGTTAATAATGGAATTTCGAGAAGAAGTTGGGCCAGAAATGAAGGTGCAATTTTTGCCATTAAACGTGCCATGGAAATTGAACCTAATTTAAAAGTAACATTACCAAATAGTGTCAACGAAGACCTTCTTGCATAATTTATTATTTCTGCTTTAAATAATATAAACCCTACAAAATGTGGGTTTTCTCTAACGAAGTCTATTAAATCATTTAATAGACTTTTTTTGTATTATCAAAAGGTACATTTTTAAACTAAGGGGATACCTTTTATCAACATCAAAATAATTATCAATACCGACCTCAGGAGATAAATCTTTGTTATTGTCCTTTATTAGCCTTACCTTCGTTAGTTATGATGATAGAAATAACAAATATTTATTTTTTTTCAGTGAATTTCTTCGCTGAGAAAAATTCGTTATTTTTACCCTATCTCCATGATGACAATTTTCTGAAAAGTTCTAAAGAGTTCATTTAATCCACCCTGTCAAGATTCAGGGCAGGGTTGTGTACAATTTAAATACTCACTCATTTCAATTTTGGATGCAATTTGCAAAATAACAACACAATCTTTGTGCTTGATGTTTCTGTCTGAGTTCTATTTAAGCATTCAAAAAATAAATTTATACCAATATATCATGTCAGAAAATATAGTTTTAACTACGGGAATTTATGATTTAATTAAAGATCATTTGAGAAGAAAGAGAACAACTATTCAAGAGGAGCAACTTCTATTAGATCAACTTAAAAGTGCGAAGCAGGTACTGCGTAAAGATTTACCAAATGACGTTGTTACGGTAAACTGTGAAATAAAAATAAAGAATACTGCTACTAATGAAGAAGAAAAATACCTGTTTGTACAGACCAGCAGAGAAAAAATTAAAAATGGCAAGTATTCAATTCTATCCCCAATCGGTTTGGCAACTGTTGGAAATAAAGTAGGAGATATTATTCAGTGGCCTTTTGAAGATGGAGAAAAACAAATTGAGATCTTAGGCGTAGAACATTACAACTAAATTATAAATGCATATCCGCAAATCATCAAGATTGAAAACGGAATTACATTAAAAAATAAAATAAATAGAAGCTTTCTAATCGAAGGCTTCTTTTATGAAGGAATCAATTACACTTTAGTAGAGTTGCCATTATTTTTTATTTCATTCATGATCCATTCCAGTTGAAGATCTTTTTTTTGTAAAATTTCTTGCAAAGTTGGTATCATTTCGTGGTCTGGGAGAACTCCTTTTTTAGTTTCGGTGAACTGAATTTTAGGTTGTATAAGTATTAAACCAACGGGTAATTTTAATTTTGAATTGGGCAATTTTGTGGTTGCATATCTACCCGCAACAGTTCCGTCGTTAGCACCGCCTGTTTCTTCTCCAACAAGAAATGCTCTTTTCTCAGCTTTCAATTTTGAGGAGATAATGGAAGATGCAGAAAAACTACTTCCATTAATTAAAACATATATTTCTCCAGCGAAGTGATTTCGTTTTGGTTCTTTTAATGAGAAAGTTCCTATATTTCTTAAATAAAATTTATTTTCTTGCTTTTTTATTGATAATGAAGTAGCTATTAAATAAAGCGGATAAGTGATTGCGGCGATAGGTTTGGCCAATGTTGGAACAAATTCGAAATAATCGGCTTGTATTAATGAGGAACGAGAAGTTACTTCGCCAGTAACGAATTCAAATTTTTCATCTACCAAATAAGAATAGAGGTTTCTAATTTCCGATAGAGAACCACCCAAATTATCCCGAACATCTAAAATTAAGTACTTTGCGGGTGATTTTTTCAACATTGCAAAACTTTGTCTATAAAATTTGCGGGAATAGGTTCCGGAAAAAGTTTTGATCTTCATGTAAGCAACCGTGGAATCTTTCATGGGAAACTGTAAGTCACGATTGAAACTTCTTGTAACAATATTGTAATCTTTAGTTTTGCCCGCTTGGCTTTTAGTTAGTTTTTTATTTTCCTGCTCTGTTTTTACCTTTTCTTCTTTGGTGATTTTTTCTCGATGCAGGTAAAATGTTTTTAGCTGATTTTGGTATTTCGCTTCAATTTTCACACTGTCCAGAATTCCATATTCTGCTGTGAAAAATCCTGGCCAGCTTCGCGCCAAAGAATATTTTTGAAAAGTAGTATTGAAGCCATCACTATTAACAATAGGTCTATATTTGTCGAGCAGATCTTTTACTGGAATATCTTTTATTGTTAAGATCTCCGTTCCCACATTCATGTTTTCAATTTTGTCTGCATTATCTTTCACAAAAATACGATCCTGATCGATCACAAAATTGTACCGTCCCAACAATCCTTTCTGTTTTTCTAGATCTTTAATTTCTTTCTTGGTCAGGCGTTTCTGGTAGGGGTATAATCGCAAATGTCCTTCCCTTACTTTTGCAATAATGGGTGCCAGCTTTTGGTAAAATTCATTTGGTTTTAAAGGTTTTTGAATGGTGGTTTTTAAACTGTCAAACTTATAATCCAATTCTTCTTTGGAAATATACCAATACAGTTTAGGATGCAGTTGCTCTAATTTACGATGGGTATAATCAATATCTTCTTTTAATTTTTCCACGGAAATAGGAATCTCCAATTTCTCATTATGTTTCTTCACCGAAACACAAGAAGATATGATAAACAGTGAAGATAGTAGAAGTATTCTTTTCAAAGTAAAATTTTCCTAAAAGTAGAATTTTTAAAGCAAATCGACAAACAAAAAACTCCACACAAAAAATGCGGAGTTTAAGCGGTAATTATTCTTACTTGATTTATCCTAAAACGGTAACTGTTTTTTGTAGCATTTCGTAAATTGCATCTTTACCGTTGTCAGGTTTTACATTAACCGCACGGGTTCCATTAAAATGCAGACACGTAACATAACCCAGTTGAGCAGCATCTAAACAGGTGTATTTTACGCAATAATCTAAAGCAAATCCAACAATTTCTAATAATTGAATATCATGATATTTTAAAAAATCATCTAATCCTGTTTTTACAAAATGGTTATTATCCTGAAATCCACTGTAACTGTCGAACTCTGCATTAGTTCCTTTCTGAACAATATGGGTAACTTTATCTTGATTTAAATCGGGATGAAATTCTGCACCATGAGTTCCCTGAATACAATGATCTGGCCACATAAATTGTGGAATGCCATTGAGAATAATGGTATCACCGACCTTTTTACCATTGGTAGAAGCAAAACTCTTATGATCTGCCGGATGCCAGTCTTGCGTTAGGATAATCTGATCATATTCATTATCTTTCATTAATAGATTAATATAAGGAATAACTTCGTTAGAACCTGGTACAGCAAGAGCTCCACCTTCGCAAAAATCATTTTGAACGTCAACTATTATTAAGGCTTTTTTCATATTTTAAAATTTAGATTCCGACTTAATACAATTAATTTTGTAGTAAATTTACAAAACAAAACGCAAAAGGTCAGCCAAAAGAAAGGATGAGCCAAATCGTCAAAACATACAATAAAAATGGACAATTTAGAACTTAAGAAATACCCAATAGGGAAGTTTCAGCTACCTGAGAAGATTTCTGACCAAGACCTTGATCGTCATATAAAAACACTTAAAGATTTTCCTGGTAAATTAAAAAATTTGGTAGCATATTGGAATGATGACCAGCTTGATACCCAATATAGAGAGGGAGGTTGGAAAGTTCGCCAGCTTGTTAATCATTTATCCGACAGTCATATGAATAGTTTTCTGCGTTTTAAATTAGCACTTACGGAGGATAACCCCACGGTAAAATGTTATGATGAAGCAAAGTGGGCAGAATTACAGGATTCTTTCAGTATCGATATAAAACCTGCTTTACAAATTTTGAAAGGCTTGCACAAAAGATGGGTTTTTGAACTGAAATCACTCACAAATCGTGAGTTTACCAGTACTTTTCATCACCCTGAACAAAATAGAGATATTTCTCTAAAAGAAAGTTTGGCTTTTTATGCCTGGCATTGTGACCACCATCTGGCTCAAATTGAAAACTTAAGACAGGAACATAATTGGTAGTAACCTTATAAGATCCCATATTTAGATATAAATAAAATAATATATGAGCTTTTTAAATAAAATATTCGGCAGCGATGAAACAAAAGATTCATCACCTACATTTTGGATTAACATACAATCCGAAGAAGATCTAAATAAAGCAATTGAAAAATCCTTTGAAAAAAAAGTGGTTTTATTTAAACATTCTACAAGATGCTTTATCAGTAAAACAGTTTTGAAAAATTTTGAAAAAGAAGTTCAGAGTTCTGATAAAAATGTAGCGTATTACTTTTTAGATTTAATCGCTCATCGATCTATTTCCAATGAAATGGCCGAACGATTTGGAATTACCCATCAAAGTCCACAAATGATTGTTTTAGAAAATGGAAAAGCTATTAAAGATGCTTCTCACCAAAGTATTTCCGTTTCTTTGATTTAGACATGATGAGTGATTCTCACCAAAATATCACCAAATATTTAGCTGAAGTTTTAGAAATTCCAGTTGATGCAGTCGCTGATTGTAATAATCATTATACTTATAAAAGGGTTGCTAGAAATCAACTCTTGTTAAGAGAAGGTGAGATTGGAAGTGATACTTTTTTTGTGGAAAAGGGCTTGCTTCGGATGTATTCCATTGATAAAAATGGCAAAGAACATATCATTCAGTTTGCACCTGAAAAATGGTTGATTTCTGATCGTAGTTCTGTTTATTTTAACGAAAAATCAAACTATTATATTGAAGCCGTCGAAGATTCTGAAGTGTGCGTTTTGAGTAGTGTTTTTTTCTCTAAAATGAACGAAGTATTCAAGAATACTTCTGAAAATAATGATATACTGCTTCAAAAACATATTCGGATTTTACAAAATAGAATTAATTCGTTGCTTGCAGAAACTGCCGAAGAACGGTACTTAAACTTTATAAAGATGTATCCTGATATTTTATTACGTGTGCCTCAATGGATGGTCGCTTCCTATCTTGGAATAACGCCTGAAAGTTTGAGTAGAGTCAGAAAAGAACTGGTTAGAAAAAATTTCGAACCCTCATAAAAAAAGGAACTCGAGTTGAGTTCCTTTCTTCTGCTATCTTTATAGATTTATTTACCTAAATACGATTTAAGAATTTTACTTCTCGTATTGTGTTTCAATCTTTTAATTGCTTTTTCTTTGATCTGACGAACTCTTTCTCTTGTTAGATCGAAAGTTTCACCGATTTCTTCCAAAGTCATTGGATGTTTTCCATTCAATCCGAAATACAAACGAACCAAATCTGCCTCACGTGGGGTCAAAGTTTGCAACGCTCTTTCGATTTCGATTTGTAATGATTCCAACATCAAGTCTTTATCTGGGCTTGGTGATTCACCAGAACGCAAAACATCATATAAGTTAGAATCTTCACCTTCAACCAATGGTGCATCCATGGACAAATGTCTTCCGGAATTTTTCATTGATTCTTTAATGTCCGATTCGCTCATATCCAAAACTTCCGCCAACTCCTCTGGAGACGGAGGTCTTTCGTTTTCCTGCTCCAAATGTGCATACGCTTTGTTAATTTTATTGATCGATCCAATTTTATTTAATGGCAATCTTACAATTCTTGATTGTTCTGCCAACGCCTGTAAAATGGACTGACGGATCCACCATACTGCATACGAGATAAATTTAAAACCTCTGGTTTCATCATATCTTTTCGCAGCTTTCATTAAGCCTAGATTCCCTTCATTTATTAAATCGGGCAAAGAAAGCCCTTGATTTTGGTATTGTTTAGAAACAGATACTACGAAACGGAGGTTGGCTTTAATCAATTTCTCCAAAGCCACGGTGTCTCCAGCGCGAATTTTTTGTGCCAAGTCAACTTCTTCGTCGGCCGTAATCAAATCAACTTTTCCAATCTCCTGCAAATACTTGTCGAGAGAGGCGGTTTCTCTGTTGGTAACCTGTTTGGTAATTTTTAATTGTCTCATGTAGTAAAACAGTCTACTTTAGGACTGCATTATATTATACGATTGTACATGCCAAAAGGTTACAAAGATTTTAAAATATAGGCATATATTTATTTTTTGCTGTATTCATTTTTACTTATTCGCTACTGATCGCTTACTTCATAACATATATTATAATTTTTATTTAATTTATAAGTTACTGATTTTTAGTGTTTTGTATATGGTAAGAAAAGTCTGATGTACATAAATATAAACAACGATAATAAAAGGAGAGAAGTATTAACATTTTTCCCCATGTTAAAAGAAAGTTATTTTTTATTAAAAAATTTGCATGTATCATTTATAATTGTATCTTGCACTCGTTTTTATATCCTGAAATCAATTTTTGTTCATCAATTGTTGAGTTTCATTTATAATTTCAACAGTATTAATTTTTAATTTTTTTTTAAGATGAACATTTTTGTTTCAAACATTAACTATGCAACTCAAGAACAGTCGTTGCAAGATTTATTTTCAGAATTTGGAGAAGTATCTTCTGCCAAAATTATCACAGACAGAGAAACTGGTAGATCGAGAGGTTTCGGTTTCGTTGAAATGAGTGACGAAGATGGCAAAAACGCTATCGAGTCTCTAAACGGAAAAGAATTGGACGGTAAAGAACTTAACATTTCTGAAGCTAAACCAAGAGAAGACAAACCAAGAAGAAGCTTCGACAACAACCGTTCAGGTGGTGGAGGTTACGGAAGCGGCGGTGGAAACCGTGGTGGAAGTGGAGGTGGTTACGGTGGAGGAAGCCGTGGCGGATCTAACTGGTAATATTTCCCAGAATAATGTAAGCGACTTTTTTTTAAGTCGCTTTTTTTGTGCCTAAAAATGAGATTTATTTGTTTTATTGTGCAGAATGATCACTGATTTGTAATTTCTTTGAAACCTATGCTATTATCTAAATCATTTTGGAGTCCTTTCAAAATTTATTTGCATATTATTATGAAGTAACGTTTGCCAGAATTATCACAACTCAGCGCAATTATTTTAATCCAAAAAAACGAAAGCGACCTCTTTACAGTCGCTTTTATTGTGAATAGAAATCAAGTTTAACAACTACTTAATCAATATGAAAACTGATTGAGAAAGGATTAAATAACGTGGATCGCTGTTGGGGCCATCTTTAATTTTGTTGATATTATCAAATAATATTTTAATTTCATACTTTCCGATTTTTTTAGTGATAAATAAGTGGTCGACTTTAGTTTCCCCGCTAAAAGTGTACTTTTTAAATAACTGTTCGAAATCAGGTTTTAAATTGACCGTTTCGTCATTTAACCTCAAATTATATTTAGAGTTACTTTCTGAGTTACTGAAAATACTTAATTCAAGCGTATTATCATCGAATGTGAAGGTATCGCTTTCGAATTTAGAAGCTTTAAATAAGTATGTATATTCCGAAATATTGGTAATAGAACTTTTTGCAGTTAATTCGACACTTTCATACCCATTATTTTTGATTGGTTCGTCAGCGGTTATATTGGTAAAATGCTTTTGTATCGAATTTTCTACGCCGTAATAATTCCCATTTACAATGCTTTTTTCAATTTCAGTATGAATTTTATTTGAAACTAAGGGTTTTAAAAATTCTTGTTGATTTCTTTTTGCTAAAAATTGAAATTTATCACCAACTTCACTAACCACGCTGCTTTTAACCTTTTTAGTGAAGTTTATTTTCCCATTTTCTAATAGATTATGTTCTTTTAAAGTTTGCATGAGTTCATTTTCCTGACTTCTATTTGCAACTGAAAATGCATTAAAATAAGGCATCGCTAAAGCAAAAACGGCAACAGCAAATAAACTTACTGGAACAAATTTGATGGTATCTCTTGGAATTAATATAAAATAAAGACCTACAATAGTGAGCCAAATTGCCAGCAACAGCACAAAATAGCGAGGTTCGGTATAACCGTATTCGAGAATTCTTGTAAAAATAGCGGTAAAAAGTAAGATGATCAGTGGGATCAGCGTATAATAAAATGCCTTAGAAAATATCTTAACCCAAGATCTGGCGGTTTCTTCTTTTAATGGATGTACCAGTAGAATTGCTAATATTCCAACAATTGAATACGCTAAAATTAAATAGGAGACCCAACCTCTAGGAAGTTCCCAATTAATTAAAATCTTTGCTGAATAAAAGTACAAAATGACCAAATAGATGATGAGTAAAGGAATTAGAATATACTGCGTAAAAAACTTCAGGATTACAGGATAATCCCCATCAACTTCTAAATCATGCAGTCCTTTTTCATTAAAAAGTAAAAAGATAAAAGCGCTTCCAACGATTGACAAGAAATTAAACGTATAATTGTAATAGTTGCTGTTAAAATTAAAGTCGAACAGGTTATCTATGGCTAAAATAGCAAGTAAAACACCACCGGTTAAAACGCCGGTGAATACTGCGGTTAGAAAAGTATTGATAAACAGGTTTTTATTATACCGCCAAAATCTAAGTTCTTGATTCTTATTTAAAAAAGGTATAAAAGCCACTAAGATGTGACTGAGTAAAAATAAAGGAATGAGTAAATATGCGTAAACTTCTGTAAAGTTTTTCTCTCTAACTGGAAGTAAAAAGTAAATTAAAACTAAAAATGCAATTCCCACTAAATTTAAGATCAATTCTTTTCCTATTCTTTGTGAAAGCATTTTCAGGGCGAATAGCAGCGAGATTCCCAAGGCAGAAACAATTGCTATTTTAAGATGAAAAAAATTATAGTCGTCCATCCTACCAGGACTTGCTGTAAGAGCAATACTGAAAAAGGAACAAATGAGCGCCATGGTCAGAATCATAAAATAATTCTGAATTACCGTACTTGTTTTACCAAAAACGGCCTGAATTTTTGAAATCATTTTAGTGTTTTTTTACAAAATAGAATACTCAATTATTTCTTTTTCTTCACGTTGATTTTAACTTCATCCATAGACTTCAATTTATTCTTTTTCTTCTTCTTTTTTTTCTTTTTTGTACCGGTGATTTCATTAATAAAATCGGTTAAAATAATGTCGTCAGTCGTAGTTTGTTTTAACTCCGATTCGCTTTCTACATTAGAAGTTAAAATTAGATTTTGGCTTCTAAGACTCGTGTTAAAATTTTCGACTGAGCCATCATAATAATCATTGATTAAGTTCCTTAACAAGTAATTACGGTATTCATCAATAGGAATTGCAACTTCATATTTGAAAATACGTCCCTCTTTTGTGGTTGTTAAAAATTCTTTTTCAACTAAAATCTTTAGAAAAGTGGAAATAGTATTAGCATGTGGCTTAGGTTCGGGATATGCTTCGATAATATTACGCATGTAACCTGAATTGAGATCCCATAAAACCTTCATCAATTGTTCTTCTGCAGTGGTAAGATGATCTATTTTCATAATTAAATTGCTGTTTGTATATGGGTATAAAGATAAATAAAAGATACAGAAATACCGATAAAACTACCTGCAAATACTTCGGCAGGACTGTGTCTTTTTAAGATAATTCTGCTGATCGCTACCACTACAGAAACTCCAAGCCAAAAGATTCCTATTAAGGGAGAAATTGTGAAAAAGAGTGCTGCAACAAAAATATTGATCGCTGTATGCATTGAACTTTTAATAAGGTAGTTACTGATTTGCATAAGAAGTAGTAAAACCAGTAGAAAGAACAAGACCCAATCGATTCTTTCGAATTTCAGATAGATAAATAGCAAATAAATTGAGATCGCTCCCCCGATAAAGAAATAAAGACTTTTGCGTTGCTTGCGGTTAGAAACATCGGAGTCTGAATATCTTTTCTTTTTTACATTCCACAAGATCCACCCAGATATTGGAAGAATAGTGATTAGAAAGATCGGTAAGAAATTTTGTAATGATTCTTTTAAGGAGGAGTTTTTAAGACTGTAAATCACGAAATAAAAAAGCAAGGAATTGATAGGATTGAAAACAGTTGAGATGAATTTCGATATTTTTAGAAGAGGTTCCGTATAAGATTTCATCATATATATAATAATTGCCTCAAAAGTAATATTTTTAAATGACTCAAATCTAAAGATTGTTTTAGTATGCTAGTAATAAAGACAAAGATTTTTATTATTTTTGCTGAATATTTCCAAAGAAACATGAAAGAATTTTCGCAAGAAGTTTACCTTAAGTGGTACGAAGAAATGACAATGTGGAGAAGGTTTGAAGACAAATGTCGTTCCCTTTACCTAAAGCAGAAAATCAGAGGATTTTTGCATTTATATAATGGTCAGGAAGCTATTCCAGCTGGATTTACACATGCCATGGACCTTTCAAAAGACAGTATGATTACCGCTTATCGTTGTCACATTCATCCAATGGCAATGGGGGTAGATCCAAAGAGAATTATGGCAGAACTCTGTGGTAAAGCCACAGGAACTTCTGGTGGAATGGGTGGTTCTATGCACATTTTTAGTAAAGAGAAAAGGTTTTATGGTGGTCACGGAATTGTAGGTGGTCAAATTCCATTAGGTGCTGGGATTGCGTTCGCCGATAAGTATTTTGAAACCGGAGGGGTGAATATCTGTTTCTTTGGAGATGGAGCTGCTCGTCAAGGTTCTTTACATGAAACATTCAACATGGCAATGAACTGGAAGCTTCCTGTAGTTTTTGTTGTAGAAAATAATGGTTATGCAATGGGAACTTCTGTCGGAAGAACCGCTAACCATGAAGATATTTATAAATTAGGATTAGGGTATGAAATGCCTTGTCTTCCTGTAGATGCTATGGATCCTGTGAAAGTCGCCGAAGCTGCTTATGAAGCAATTGAAAGAGCAAGAAGGGGAGATGGACCAACATTTATTGAAGCAAGAACGTACCGATATAGAGGTCACTCTATGTCTGATGCAGAGCCGTATAGAACCAAAGATGAAGTTGCAGAACATAAGAAAAATGATCCTATCGAAATCGTAAAACACAGAATTTTAGAAAATAAGTGGGCTACAAAAGAGCAATTAGAAGCTTTAGAAGATAAATCCCGTGAGTTTGTAGATGAATGTGTGGAATTTATGGAGCAATCTCCTTATCCAGACGTTTCAAAAGTGTACGATTACGTATATGCGCAGGAAGATTATCCTTTTGTGGACAAGGTAGAAAATAACTAAATTGAATTTAATGATCGTAAAGGATTTTGCAAGAAATTAATTTGATAGTTTTCTCAGAATCAATTTTCATCATTTTAAATATATTAACAAATAATAATTATGGCAGAAGTAATTACCATGCCCCGACTTTCTGATACGATGACGGACGGAAAAGTGGCAAAATGGCATTTCAAAGTCGGAGATAAAGTAAAGGAAGGTGATGTTTTAGCAGAAATTGAGACGGATAAAGCGGTCCAGGATTTCGAAACAGAGTTCAATGGGACTTTATTATATATCGGAACAGAAGAAGGTGACGCCTCACCAGTGGATTCTGTCTTAGCGATTATCGGCGCGGAAGGAGAAGATATCTCTAAACTCAAAGGTGGAATGGTTGATGAAGGCGTTTCTGAGAAAAAAGAAGAAAAGAAAATAGACGAGGAACATAAAACCGAAGACGAATCTACAAGCATTGAACAAACGACTGCTGAAATTCCCGAAGGAGTAGAAGTGATTACAATGCCTAGACTTTCTGATACCATGACCGAAGGTAAAGTAGCAAAATGGCACTTTAAAGTTGGAGATAAAGTTAAAGAAGGAGATATTCTTGCTGAAATAGAAACCGATAAGGCGGTACAGGATTTCGAGTCTGAGTTCAATGGCACTTTGCTTTATACCAGTGTTGGTGAGGGCGAAGCGAGTCCTGTAGATACGGTGTTGGCAATTATTGGTCCAGAAGGTACTGATATTTCAGGATTGAAATCTGGTGCTCCGAAAAAAGGGGAATCCAAACCTGCACCTGAAAAACCTTCAGAAACCATTTCTGTTTCTGAAGATAAAGAAACAGAAACTTCAGTTCAAACTTCTTCAACTGAAAGATTGGCAATTTCTCCTTTGGCTAAAAAAATGGCCGAAGACAAAGGTATTGATGTTCAGTCTTTAAAAGGGAGTGGCGAGAATGGCAGAATTGTAAAAAAAGATATTGAAAACTATCAACCAAGCGCTGGTACTTCTGCACAACCAATACAAAAAGTTTCAACGCCTGCTGCAGTAGCTGCTCCAGCGCAAGTAGCTGTCAATTTTGTTCAGGGTGAAGATTCTGAAACGCCGAATTCTCAAGTTCGAAATATTATTGCAAAACGTCTTTCTGAAAGTAAATTTACTGCACCGCATTATTATTTGATCGTAGAAATCAACATGGATAAAGCGATTGAAGCGAGAAAAGAAATTAATTCTTTACCAGATACCAAGATTTCATTTAACGATATGATCATAAAAGCTACCGCGATGGCTTTAAGAAAACATCCACAAGTGAATTCGACCTGGAAAGCAGATAAAATAATTCACCACGGAAATATCAACGTTGGTGTTGCTGTTGCAATCCCTGACGGATTGGTGGTTCCTGTTCTGAAAAATGCAGATCAAATGAATTACAATCAGATTTCTGCAGGTGTTAAAGATATGGCAGGAAGAGCGAAATCCAAAGGTTTGAAAGCCAATGAAATGGAAGGTTCTACCTTCTCAGTTTCTAACTTAGGAATGTTTGGGATCGAAACTTTTACGTCAATTATCAACCAGCCGAATTCTGCGATTCTTTCAGTGGGAGCGATTGTTGAAAAACCAATTGTAAAAGACGGACAAATTGTGGTCGGAAATACCATGAAACTTTCTTTGGCATGTGACCATAGAGTAGTTGATGGTGCTACCGGAGCGCAGTTTTTACAGACTTTGAGAACGTATTTAGAACAACCTTTGACTTTGTTGCTCTAAGTTTCAAACGATACTTAAATGAATCCTTTCAATTAATTTTGGAAGGATTTTTATTAGGGCGCAACCCTCGCCATTGCTTTTCCTACCCCTCGGGTCGGTCTGCGTGCAGTCGTTCTTTTTATTTTTTTCAAAAATCAAAAAGGAACTCCAACAATGCACTTCGCCCTTGCGCAAAAACTCGTAAAAATTAACTAGATATCAAAATCAATTCACTATTTTTGAAACCATGATTAAAGCGACTAATATTCATAAATTCTACGGCAATTTAGAAGTGTTGAAAGGAGTGGATATCCACATTCAGGAAGGAGAAGTGATCTCTATCGTCGGCGAATCCGGCGCTGGTAAATCGACTTTACTGCAAATCCTGGGAACACTTGATAAACCTAGCAATCCCAATAAATTTAACACCACACTCGAATTGGCCGGCCAGTCCTTTGTCAACATGAGCGACCGACAATTGTCGCGGTTCCGAAATGAAAATATTGGATTTGTATTTCAGTTTCATCAACTTTTACCTGAATTTTCAGCTTTGGAAAATGTTCTTTTACCAACCAAAATTGCTGGAAAAAATGAAAAAGAATCTTTGGATAAAGCATATTCTCTTTTTGAAGATTTAAATATTGCACATCGAATTCATCATAAACCTAATGAAATGTCGGGTGGTGAAGCCCAAAGAACGGCTGTTGCAAGAGCATTAATCAACTCTCCAAAAATTATTTTTGCCGATGAACCCACAGGGAATTTAGATTCAAAAAATGCAGATGATCTGCACCAACTTTTTTTTGATTTAAGAGATAAATATCATCAAACTTTCGTTATTGTTACCCACAACACGCATCTTGCAGATACGACAGATCGTAAGCTTGTGATGAAGGATGGACAAATTATTTAAAATCTATGAACGATTAGCAATACGAATTTTATTAAATTAGTAGATCTCAATTTTTAATTACTAATTATTAATTTTTCATCATTCAAACCATGTCTATTAAATTCCTTGCTGAAGACGACCGACCCAGAGAAAAATTTTTACTAAAAGGTAAGAATGCTTTATCTGATGCTGAATTATTGGCAATTATTATGGGAAGCGGGAATAGAGAGGATTCTGCAGTCGAGTTGGGAAGAAAAATACTACATTCTGTTTCAAATAACTGGCATAACCTGTCTCTAATGCAGATTTCTGATCTAATGAAATTTAAAGGAATTGGCGAGGCAAAAGCGATTTCAATTGCAACAGCTTTAGAGATTGGAAGAAGACGAGCCTCACAAGAAGTACCCGAAAAAGTACAGGTGAGCAGTAGCTGCGAAAGTTATAAAGTTCTTTTACCATTTTTGAGTGATCTCCATACTGAAGAATTTTGGGCGATCTATCTCAATCAAAATAACCGGGTTTTAGGAAAAAGCAAATTATCTTCTGGTGGCATTAATCAATCGGTGGTCGATGTAAGAATACTTTTTAAAACGGCTTTGGAACATTTTTCAACTGGAATTATTATAGCTCATAATCATCCGTCCGGGAACCTAAAACCAAGTTCTGAAGATTTAAAAATTACCAAGCAGATTGCAGAAGCAGGAAAAATTTTGAATATCCAATTGTTAGACCATCTAATAATTGCTCAGAATTCTTATTTAAGTTTTGCAGATGAAGGGTTACTATGATTAAACGACTTAGATATCATGAAATTGATTTTGAGAAATACCAACATTGTCTAGAGAATTCTTGTCAGCGCAATTTTTATGTTCAAAAAGAAATCCTGGATTTTCTATGTGAAGGGTGGGAACTTTTGGTATATAGAGATTACGAAGCAGTTATGCCGGTACCGGTTAAGAACAAATGGAAGATTACTTTTGTAGTAGCACCTATTTTTTGTCAACAATTAGGAGTATTTAGTAAAGACGACAATAAACAAATTAATACTGCTTTCTACGATTATCTCAGTCGGAATTATCTTATAATATCCTATCCATTCAATTATAAAAATTCTTTCGATATAGAAGTCTTGTGTAAAAAGAATTATATTATTCCTAAACGCGACTATTCTGAACTAAAAAGAAATTACATGAAAGGTAGAAAAGCAGTTCTCCCTAAAAGTATAAAGTTGTTGGATTACCGCGTTTTATCAAATGATGATAATCGAACAGATTTTATAAAATTACATTTCAAAGGATTGCAAAAAACCACAGATTTGAATGGTTTTATCGATTTTATGGAATTTCTTGAATACAAAAATTCACTTAATGTTTATGAAAGTTCCTATCAAAGCAAAACAGCGAGTTTGGCGGTTGTTGCACATCATAATGATCAAATGATTCTTATGGCATTGATTAATGACAAGTCACTTCAGGAATTTAATGGTGCATCGATGTTAGTCGATCAAATTTTGCAAGATCATATCGCGGAGAAAGACTTTGATTTTATGGGTGGGAATATTCGTGGAATAGAACTGTTTTTCAAAAGTTTTGGTGCGAAATTACAAGAATTTGCAGTCATTGAAAATACAAAGAAAACTCTCATTAAAAATTTCCTGAACCTATGAGTGTACAGTTTTATAATAATGTAAGTTGGCTCACTAAAATAATTCCTCTTGACCAATTTTTGCGCCAGTCTGGTCAGAAAATGATTCTGCCCTTTTACCATACGGTCAGTGATTTGCCAGCACCTCATTTTTCAGAATTAGGATATTACCGAGATCAGGAAATGTTCATAAAAGACCTTGATTTTTTTCAGGGAAATTTTGAAAGTATTGATTTACATGATTTCGGCGATTCGAAAAAAGCATTCCATTTATCTTTTGATGATGGTTTAAGTGAAAACTTTTCGCTTGTTGCAAAATTATTGAATGAACGAAAAATACACGCCACTTTTTTTATCAATTTGGATTTCATTGATAACAAAAAAATGTTTATAAGACACAAAATAAGCCTTATTCTACACCAACTTAATCACTCGGAATCAAATCTAAGAGTAGCTTCAGAATATATGAAGTGTGAAGAAATCGATCTTGAAGGTAAAGTAAAAAAAATATTAGAAGAGAAAAAAGTTGATGAACTTGCTGCTTTGTTGCAAATCAATTTCAGTGATTATTTAATGGAGCAAAGGCCATATCTTTCTACGGCGGAATTAAAAGAGATGAAGAAAATGGGTTTTAATATAGGTAACCATAGTCTTAGTCACCCTCGTTTCAGCACACTTGCTTTTAAAAATCAAAAAATAGAAGTACAGCAGGTTAATAATTTTTTAAAAAATGAACTTCTTGCAGAAGATTTATATTTCTGCTTTCCATATGGCGATGATCGGGTTGAAAATCAATTTTTTGAGTGGTTGTGTTCTGAGGGGGAAATTTTAAAATCATTCGGAACGGCGGGGCTGAAGAAGGATCACTTTCCGAATCATTTTCATCGAATCTTGATGGAATATCCTCATTTAACCGCTCAACAAATAATTAAAGGCGAATATATGTATTACTTTGCAAAAGCTTTTTTAAATAAAAATAAAATCAGACGATGATAAAAATGCTTTATAGGAAAGTAGTTCCTGAAAAAGTACGCAATCAAATTCATGTTGACATCAGGAAAATAAAAGCCTTGTTTTTAAAAGGTAATCAGTTCTATTGTCCTTGTTGTGAGAAGCCTTCTGCTAAGTTTTTGGAGAAGGGAAATGGTATGGAACTCAGAGAGAATGCGGTTTGTGCCAACTGTGGTTCTCTAGAAAGAACCCGTCTGCTCTACCTTTATCTTAAAAATGAAACTACAATTTTTGAAGGTACTCCGAATGTTCTTCATTTTGCACCAGAACAACCTTTGAAAAATAGATTGAAGAAAAATCCAAATTATATTGATGTAGACCTCAATCCGAATCTTGCGACCTATAAAATGGATATTACCAGATTGGAATTCGAAAACGAAAAGTTTGACTTTATCATCTGCTCGCATGTATTAGGACATGTTTCTGCAGAAAATAAAGCACTGCACGAGCTTTACCGGGTGTTGGGAAAAGATGGTAATTTGTTTTTACTTTCATTAATGGATCTAAATTCTCAGAAAACAATCGAAGATAAAAAATATAAAACTCCGCGAGAAAGACTTAATGTCTATGGAGAGAAAGATCTGGAACGACTCTATGGAAACGATTTTGCTGCCAGAATTGGGAATGAAAAAATGATTATTGAAAAGATTGATTATCGGATGAATTTCAGTGAAGAAGAAAAGATTAAAATGTCTTTAGGGAATGGGAAACGTGAAATTATTTATAAAGTAAGCCGAAAATAAAATATTGCATATCAAATTTGCAATATGTGTAAGGTGTTGAATTAAAATTTCCGTAAATTTGCACCCTCAAATCCTGTAATGTCGATCATATACAATTTTTTTAACACTGCCTATTTTCCTTATTTCTTTGCAGTATTATTGGCAATTCCTTTTCTAATATTACTAAGACAGTTTGTGTTTACTTACATCAAGCTGAAAGAAAATGAAATAAAATTATTGACGATAAAAGGACAATCTGAGCACCGCGTACAAGCATATGAAAGAATTACTCTTTTTTTAGAACGTTTAAAACCCGCGAATCTGGTTACAAAATTTGATGGCAGTCTTGCAGCACATGAATATCTTTTTTTAGTAGAAAAGACTATTAATGAAGAATTTGATTACAATGCCTCCCAACAATTATACCTCACGAAGAATTCCTGGAACAAAGTGGTTAACAGTAAAAATAACGTAGTGCATTTAATGCATAAAACATACGAAAATCTAAGTAGCGAAAGTACTTTACAGGATTTTAAAACTGTTTTTTTAATGAATTATATGAACGAAGACGATTATATTTCGTCATGTATTGAAGACCTTAGAAAAGAAAATTTAATTGTAAATTAAAAAATAAAAATGATACCTAATTTTAAAGCACACCCATGGCATGGAATCCCTGTTGGGGATGAATCGCCAAATGTTGTAAATGTATTTGTAGAAATTGTGCCTAGTGACACTATCAAATATGAAATCGATAAGCAAAGTGGTTACCTGAAAGTTGACCGTCCACAACAGTTTTCTAATATTATTCCTGCATTATATGGATTTATTCCTAGAACATATTGTCATGACGAAGTTTTGAAATTAGCAGTTGAAAGTGGGGCGCAAAATGTAGATATGGGGGATTTGGATCCTCTTGATATTTGTGTATTGAGTTCTCACAACATTCACTCTGGTGGTATGTTGATGGAAGCTTTGCCAATCGGTGGTTTCAAAATGATCGATAAAGGAGAAGCTGATGATAAAATTGTTGCAGTAATGAAAGGAGATCATGCTTTTGGTCATTTCCGAGATATTACAGAATTACCTGAGGCTGAAGTGAAGCGATTAATGCACTATTTCTTAACGTACAAGAATCTCCCAGATGAACCTGCAAAGTGTACCATTCATGAAGTATACGGAGCAGAACATGCCAAAAAAGTGATTCAAGCTTCGCAAAAAGATTATGCTAATAAATTTGGAGGGTAATTCCTCTGATAATATATTAATTTTAAATAGACAAATGTTTGCATTTGTCTATTTTTATTTTTTAAGAAACCATCAACAATTTAAAAAAAAAGTGTACTTTCGGTAATCAATTTTATTAACATAAAATTAACATTAACAAATTAACATTAAAAAGTAGTCTATGGAGTTATTTTATTTAGTACCAATATTTGGTATTATAGCCTTAATCTACACCTTTGTTCAAAGCTCTTGGGTGAGTAAGCAAAATGCAGGTAATGACCGCATGAAGGAAATTGCCGGTTATATTTCAGATGGAGCAATGGCTTTCTTAAAAGCGGAGTACAAAGTAATGGGTTATTTCGTAATAGTCGTTGCAATTTTATTAGCTGTAATGGGTGGATCAAGTGCCAATTCTCACTGGAGTATCGGTATTGCATTCGTTCTAGGTGCAATTCTTTCTGCGCTTGCAGGATTTATCGGAATGAAGATTGCGACCAAATCTAACGTAAGAACAGCTGAAGCAGCAAAAACTTCATTGTCAAAAGCATTGAAAGTTTCATTCACTGGAGGTTCCGTAATGGGAATGGGGGTCGCTGGTTTAGCAGTTTTAGGTTTAGGTGGTTTGTACATCATCATTAAACAAATTTTTGCGCCAGGTGCGGGAGTAGATTCTCATGAGATGGAAAGAACCATTGAGATTCTTACAGGATTCTCTTTAGGTGCAGAATCTATTGCACTTTTCGCTAGAGTTGGTGGAGGTATTTATACCAAAGCAGCCGATGTTGGTGCCGATCTAGTTGGGAAAGTTGAAGCTGGAATTCCAGAAGATGATCCTAGAAACCCAGCGACGATCGCTGATAACGTTGGAGACAATGTGGGAGATGTTGCAGGAATGGGCGCCGATTTATTCGGTTCTTATGTTGCAACAGTTTTAGCAACGATGGTTTTGGGTAGAGAGACTTTATCTATCGATGCATTTGGAGGTTTTGCTCCAATTCTTTTACCAATGTTAATTGCAGGAACAGGGATTATCTATTCAATGATCGGAACCTTGTTTGTGAAAATTGGTGAAACTACAAGTTTAGATATTGCTCCAGTTCAGAATGCGTTAAACTTAGGAAACTGGGGAAGTATTGTTTTAACAGCGATTTCTTCTTACTTCCTGGTGAATTATTTAATGCCGGAAACGATGACTTTAAGAGGTCATGAATTTACAAAAATGGGAGTTTTTGGTGCAATCATCGTAGGATTAGTAGTTGGTACTTTAATGAGTATCATTACAGAATATTACACCGCGATGGGTAAAAAACCGGTTAAAAGTATCATCAAACAATCTTCTACAGGTCACGCAACCAACATTATTGGCGGACTCGCAGTTGGGATGGAATCTACCATGTTACCAATTCTTGTTTTAGCAGGTGGTATTTATGGATCCTATTATTGTGCAGGACTTTACGGTGTAGCAATTGCTGCCGCAGGAATGATGGCAACTACAGCAATGCAGTTGGCGATTGATGCTTTCGGACCGATTGCTGATAACGCAGGTGGTATTGCAGAGATGAGTGAATTACCAAAAGAAGTGCGAGAAAGAACAGATGTTCTTGATGCAGTAGGAAATACTACAGCAGCTACAGGAAAAGGATTTGCAATAGCTTCTGCTGCCTTAACAGCGTTGGCATTATTTGCTGCCTTCGTAGGAATTGCAGGTATTGATGGAATTGATATTTATAGAGCCGATGTTTTGGCAGGACTATTTGTTGGAGCCATGATTCCATTCATCTTCTCATCTCTTGCGATTAGAGCGGTAGGTACTGCTGCAATGGCGATGGTAGAAGAAGTTCGTCGTCAGTTCCGGGAGATTCCTGGAATCTTAGAAGGAAAAGCAGTTCCTGAATATGAGAAATGTGTAGCGATCTCTACAGATGCATCGCTTAAAAAAATGATGCTTCCCGGAGCAATTGCTTTGGTGTCACCTTTAATTATGGGATTCATTTTTGGACCAGAAGTTTTAGGAGGATTTTTAGCAGGTGCTACTGTTTCTGGAGTGTTGATGGGAATCTTTCAAAATAACGCCGGAGGTGCTTGGGATAACGCTAAAAAATCTTTTGAGCAAGGAGTTGAAATCAATGGTGAAACGCATTACAAAGGTTCTGAAGCCCACAAAGCATCAGTTACCGGAGATACCGTAGGTGATCCTTTCAAAGATACCTCTGGACCATCGATGAATATTTTGATAAAATTAATGTCGATAATTTCTTTAGTAATTGCTCCGACTTTAGCGGTGATGCATAAAGATAAAATCGAAGAAAATCGAAAAGATAAATTAGAATCATTACAAAAATTAGTTGGAATAACAGCTGCACCTATTGTCGTAGCTGGCCAGAATGCTATTGTTCCAGTAGTAGTAAAAGGAACGCTTAATGAAGATGGTGATTTCGTGTATGACACTGGAAATATTCAAGAAATAAAATTGAGCAACAAATCAATCGGAGTTGGAGAAAATAGCCAGTTGTTTGCTTTGTATAATGGATTAAAATTAGAAGACCAGAATGTTTTAAATAAAGATAAATGGTTCACTATTGAAAACCTTTATTTCCAGACTGGCAGTAGTGATTTGAAACCAGGCTCTGAGGAGCAATTGAACAATTTGGCTGAAATTTTAAATGCTTATCCAAATACAAAAGTGAAATTGGGTGGTTATACCGATAATACAGGAAGTGAACAGGGAAATTTAAAGCTTTCAAATCTTCGTGCACAAGCTGCTAAATTAAAACTGTTAGAAATGGGAATCGCTGCTGACAGAGTTGAAGCTGAAGGATATGGTTCTCAGTTTCCAGTTTGTGAAGCAAATGATACTGATGAATGTAAAGCACAAAACAGAAGAATTGATGTTCGTGTTTTGAATTTTTAAAAAATTCTTTTAGAAATCATAAATCCCAGCTGAAAAGTTGGGATTTTTTTTGTTTTTAAAAGTGACCTTTAACATATGTAATCTTTTTTAGAATTCGTAAATTTCATCTAACATCTAACATCTAACATCTAACATCTAACATCTAACATCTAAAGAGTTACCAACCTTTTTTCCGCACGTAAAAAAAAGTAATCAATGTAATGCCGGCCATTAATCCGAGCGTAATATAATAACCATATTTCAAATTAAGTTCAGGCATAAAAACGAAGTTCATCCCATAAATCCCCGCAATAAAAGTAATCGGGAAGAAATACATCGAATATATTGCGAGAACTTTCATTACCTGATTTGCCTTTTGATCACTCATGGCGAGAAACATCGAAATTAAACTGGCAACCTGAGTATTCAAATGTTCAAAATCCGCAATTGCATCTTTACTCTTATCTTTTAGATCAGTTACCGCAATTTCATCTAGATCTAATAGTTTAAATTTATCTACCCATGCGGTAGAAATATTGAGAATTCTTGTATTTAAACCTGATTTTCTTTTTAAACGATAAAGTCTTCTAATGTGATTAGAGTGATTCGTGTTTTTTAGAAATATTTCGCTCTCAATCTGATCCATTATTTCTATCAGATTTTTAGATTCATCATCAAACGATTTCATCACTTTCAAAGCCAAATTAAGAGCGATTCGATCCCTGCTGATATCTTTATTCACTGGAAGAAGGATCTCTTTTTTGAGTTCGTAAACACTTCGATTTTTCATCCGGTGAATCGTTATAATCACATTGTCCAACAAAAAAATTCCTAATTTGGTTGAAATATCGCTGATAGTGTTGAGATTGGATCTTTCCAATTGCGTATTTTCTCGCATCAGGAAGAAGTTTAAATTTCCGTCCTGTTCGAACTTAGGTAAATGGTTTGCATCTATGGTATCTTCTAACAAAAGAACATTGATGTTGTATTTGTTATGTAGATAGTTCAAATCTTCTTCGGTAGGCGATTCTACATCAACCCATTCACAAAAATCATTTTTAAATAAAATTTCTAACGGCATCTCGCAAATTTAGGATAAAATTAGGTTTCAAGTTTCCAAAATATTCTATGTGTCAAATATAATTTATCTTTGCAAAAATATTTTAATTTATGATTAAAAGTTTCATTAAAGGAATTGGACATTATGTTCCAGAAAATATAGTAACCAACGACGATCTTTCAAAATTGATGACCACTAATGACGAGTGGATTACAGAACGGACGGGTATAAAAGAACGACATCACCGGAAAAACCGGAATGACTCAGAAGAAACCACGGCCTATCTTGGATTCAAAGCTGCAGAGTCTGCGTTGAAAATGGCTGATATGACCGGTAAAGATATCGACTTTATTATTTTTGCAACACTATCGCCAGATTATTTCTTTCCAGGGTCAGGAGTGTTATTGCAGGAAATGCTGGGTTGTGATACGATTGGGGCTTTAGATGTCCGGAACCAATGTTCAGGTTTTGTTTATGCAATGAGCGTTGCAAATGCATTTATTAAGGCTGGCCAGTATAAAAATATTTTGGTTGTTGGTGCGGAAGTGCATTCTTTTGGATTAGATTTTTCTGATGCTGGTAGAGGAGTATCTGTTATTTTTGGAGATGGAGCCGGAGCAATTATTTTATCCGCTTCAGAAGACGACCAAAAAGGAGATATTCTAGCTACAAATATGCATTCTGAAGGAAAACATGCTGAAGAGTTGTGCACTAAATTTCCAGGTTCAAAATTTGGATGGAGTGATCGTATGAGGTTAGAACCGGAAGCGGTAACTGATGCGGAAATTTATCCAGTGATGAATGGTAATTTTGTTTTCAAACATGCGGTAACCAGATTTCCGGAAACCATGATCGAAGCACTTGAAAAGGCTGGGAAAATACCTGAAGATCTGGATATGTTTATTCCTCATCAGGCCAATTTAAGAATTGCACAGTTTGTACAGAAGCGTTTTGGATTACCAGACGAAAAAATATATAATAATATTCAGCGGTTCGGGAATACAACGGCAGCATCTATTCCGATTGCGCTAAGTGAGGCTATACAGAATGGTAAAATCAGCAGAGGAGACCTCGTCCTTATTTCCGCCTTTGGAAGTGGGTTTACTTGGGGATCTGTTCTATTTGAATACTAACGATATTTTAGTAATTCTAAACAGTTTTATAGAAATAAAAAATGCGTCCGCAGACGCATTTTTTTTTCATTTATTTTACAGAAAGAGAATCTTGCCGCTGATTTTCATCATTAAATGCCGCAGAATCAACGCCTGCATTTCTTTTTTGTTCAACGCTGTGTTCATCTTTAAATTCTTCTCTTTTCTCTTCTTTTTGTGCACAGCTCGTGAAACACAATGTACCTAATACTACAACTGCAAATAATCTTTTCATAATTTTTTATTTTAATGATATTGATTACACTTGCAAAATTGATGCAATTTTATAATTAAGTTCTATTTTTAATTCAATTTAATTGAAAATATCGAAATTCTCACCATCGAAACTCGTAAATACCATTGTTGGATGAGAATCCTGATGAGCAATATTCCCATGCTTATCGATTGCAATTGCACCTGCAAAACCATTGATTTCTTTAAGTTCTTTAAATGTTCTCTCTACTGCTTCTTTTAATGGAAGACCATCCGTAACTCGTACGACAATTTTTGCAGCGGTCGCATTACTCACAATATCTTCACCAACACCGGTACAACTTACCGCACAATATTCGTTGGCATAATTTCCTGCAACAGTTGCAGAGTCTGAGATTCTTCCTACAATTTCGAAACCTTTCCCTCCAGTAGAAGTAGCTGCTGCTAATTTTCCATTTGAGTCAAGGGCTACACAACCTACTGTTCCTTTTCCACCGTTTTTTAATTTCTCCTCATATTCTTTTCTACGTTGTGGGATTTCAGTAGAGAATTCTGTAAAACCGTTTTCTGAAGCATATTTCTTTGCCCCGTTTCCACCCAGAACGCGATCGTCCTCCTTCATCAAAATCTGAGCAATATTAATGGGATTTTTTACATTTTCAATATTTATAACTCCTGAAAATTTTTGTGTTTCACCATTCATTAAGGAAGCGCTCATTCGGATCTTGCCATCACTTTGAATTTGTGAGCCTGTACCAGCATTGTATAATTCATCATCTTCTAAAAGAGTCACTGCATAAACCACAGTCTCTACGGCAGAATGATTTTTTAAAAATTCGAAAGATTTTTTAGCAATTGCTTGTAGGGAATTCTGTTTTGAAACTTTTACCTCGTGACTTTGATCGCTTTCGGAGAAAAATCCTCCGTGTATAATAATTTTCATTTTATTAAATAATTTTCAAAATTCAGAAATTAATTCTCTTGAGGAATAGGGCTATATTGGGAATTTACAATGGTAAGATCTTTAGTTTTCAAATCGTAATAATCATTTTGAGATAAAACGTGAACCACTAGATTATCGATAGAAATTGGTTTTCCTAACTCAATCATCGTCAAATTGGTGTCTTTAATAAATCGACCATCAACCAATATTACCAATCCAGAACCAATAGCAGTCATGACATCTTTATAGATAAAAAGGCCCGTATCTTCGCCCAGTCCAATTCCTAAAGTTCTGGGATTGTTTACCACTGCTTGAAATAATCTGCCTATTCTCCCACGTTGAACAAAGTGCGTGTCAACGATTACATTTTCGATAAAACCTAAACCCTGGGTTGTTTTGATTTCTCCTTTAAGCAGGGCTTCACCACTTGAACCTTGGTAAATCATATTTTCAGAAGATGCTGCAGCACCCGCAGAAGTTCCTGCGTAAATGAAATCTTCTTTTAAATACTTCATTAAAATAATATCGTGAAATCGACTTCCGCCCAAAATAGAAGTTAACCGGAGCTGATCACCACCAGTAAACATCACTACATCCGCAGCGGTTGCCCGTGCAGTAATTTCGTCACTGTTTGCTTCAACTCGATTTTGAATATCTAAAATATTGACATTTTTAGCACCTAAAAATTCAAATGCTTTTTTATATTCTGGACCTACAATTTGGGGGATCTGTGAAGCTGTAGTAATAATTTCGATCACAGAATCCTCTTTCAATCTGGACTCGTTAATAATCTTCCTTAAAATGCCACGTTCGAAGAAATTTAAGTTTTTCTCTATATTTTGATCATAATCAGTTTCCGAAAAGCTGCCTTTGTTTACTGCGCCCCCAATGATCACTAATTTTCCTACTGCTTCCATATGGTGCAAATTTAGAAAAATAATCTCTGTAGTTTCATGAATTGGTTACTAAAATATTTAACAACTTTATACCTTAAGTGCATGGTTAGTCAATAAACCTCTATTCTTTTTCATTATTTTTTCTGTAACTATAAAGCTTTTCTATTATCTTTGGTTTTCAGATAAATTAATTTTATAAAAAAAGACAGCAATTATATATGAAAATTGAGAAAATACAAATTTTACGCGGACCCAATATTTGGAGTATCAGACGACCAAACCTTATTCAAATGCGTTTGGATTTGGAAGAAGTGGAGCATTTACCAACCAACAAAATTGAGGGTTTCCGCGAACGACTTCAGAAATTGATACCTTCATTAATTACCCATAGATGTTCAGAAGGAGTTGAAGGTGGTTTTTTCCAAAGGGTAGATATGGGTACCTGGATGGGTCATGTTATTGAGCACATTGCCCTGGAGATACAAACTGTTGCCGGAATGGATACAGGTTTCGGGCGAACTCGGGAAACAAGAACTCCGGGAGTTTATAATGTCGTGTTTAGTTATTTGGAAGAAAATGCCGGTGTCTATGCTGCTGAGCAATCTGTAGAGATTGCCCATTGCTTAATTGAAGGGAGAGATTATAACATTGATGAATGTGTTAGAAACTTAAGAGAGATAAGAGAAAAAGAACGTTTGGGACCATCAACTGGAAGTATCGTTCAGGAAGCAGTAGCACGTAAAATTCCTTGGATCAGATTGGGTAGAAACTCCTTAGTCCAGTTGGGGTATGGGGTTAATCAACAGCGATTTCAAGCTACCATTACCGGGAAGACAAGTTCTATTGCCGTAGATATTGCTTGTAATAAAGAACTAACTAAAAAAATGCTGAGTGAAGCAGCTATTCCTGTGCCGGATGGAGACCTGGTTTCGGATGAGGAAGGTTTAGAAAGAGTAGTTCGTAAGATTGGCTATCCTTTAGTTCTAAAACCTCTGGATGGTAATCATGGTAAAGGTTCTTCTATTAATGTAAATGATTTTGAAACCGCCAAAGTGGGACTTTTGCATGCACAGGTATACTCCCAGAAAGTAATCGTGGAAAAATATGTAACTGGATATGATTTCCGAATTTTAGTTATCGATCATAAAATGATTGCCGCTGCGAGACGAGTTCCTGCACATGTAATTGGAGATGGCTCATTATCCATCCAAGAATTAATAGACAAAGAAAATCTAGATCCGAGAAGAGGGTATGGGCACGAAAAAGTGTTAACGGAAATTTTAGTTGATAAAGACACCAATGAACTTATTGAAAAGCTGAATTATACTCTTGAATCAATTCCGAAAAATGGGGAGATTGTCTATTTAAAGTCGACCGCAAATCTTTCAACGGGTGGTACTTCAATTGATGTGACTGATATGGTGCATCCTGAGAATATTGTTATGGCCGAGAGAGTTTCCCGTATTATAGGATTAGATGTTTGTGGTATCGATATCATGGCAGAAAATCTTACGCAACCCCTTAAGGAAAGTGGCGGTGCAATATTAGAAGTGAATGCTGCTCCAGGTTTTAGAATGCATTTAGCACCAAGTGAAGGATTACCTCGTAATGTTGCTGCACCAATAGTAGATATGTTATATCCGCAAGGTAAACCCGTAAAAATCCCAATTATTGCAGTTACCGGAACAAATGGTAAAACAACAACGACGAGATTAATCGCGCAGATTATAAAAAATAATGGATATAGGGTAGGGTTTACAACCTCCGATGGGATTTACATTCAAAATACCATGCTTACCAAAGGCGATACTACAGGCCCTATTTCTGCAGAATTTATTTTAAAAGATCCCACTGTAGAATTTGCAGTTTTAGAAACAGCACGGGGCGGAATTTTACGCTCTGGACTCGGTTTCAGTACTTGTGATATCGGTGTGCTTACCAATATTAAGGAAGATCATTTAGGAATGAATGATATTCATAATCTTAAAGATTTGACGAAAGTTAAAAGAGTGGTAATGGATTCTGTGAAAAAAGATGGATGGTGCGTTTTGAATGCGGATGATGATTATTCAATGAGAATTATTAATGATCTGGATGCTAAAGTGGCCATTTTCAGTTTAGATGAAAATAATCCTCACATCAAGAAATTTGCAAAAGAAGGAAAAATTACCTGTGTTTATGAAGAAGGATTTGTAACCATTAAAAAAGGCGACTGGAAAATTCGGATTGCAAAAGCCACTAATATTCCTATTACCATGGAGGGTAAAGCCAGATTTATGATTTCAAATGTTTTGGCAGCATCTTTGGCGACCTATCTTCATGGTTTCCAAATTGAAGACATTGCCAATTCTCTTAGAACCTTTATACCAAGTGCGACCCTTACGCCAGGAAGATTAAATATATTTAAGTTTAAGAAATTCCAGGTGCTGATCGATTTTGCTCACAATCCCGCAGGTTATGCTGCGATCGAAGATTATCTGAAAAATGTGGAAGCTACCAAGAAAATAGGAATTATTTCTGGAGTTGGAGATCGGAGAGACGAAGATATTCGCGAATGTGGAAAGATTGCAGGTCGTATGTTTGATTATATCATCATCCGAAATGAAAAACATTTACGTGGTAGAACAGAAGAGGAAATAAATGATTTGATCATTTCAGGAATTCAAGAATCTGATAGTACAGTAAGTTATGAATGTATTCCTAAAGAAATTGAAGCATTGAAACATGCAATGAGCATGGCAGAAGATGGAACGTTTATTACAGCGTTGAGTGATGTTGTTGCCAATGCTATTGATTTGGTTCAGGAATATCAGAATCGAGAAATATTGGAAGAAGGTAGTATTTCTTAATCTTCATTTCTATTCATTTAAGCCTTTCAAATTTATATATTTGGAAGGTTTTTTTATTTAAAAGAATGAAATATAAAGTTAGAAATCATTCGCAAGAAAGTCGTTTTCCTGTTTTGTTTTCTGATTTATTTCCCTATTTTTGACCAATGGAAAATTTCGTGGTTTCTGCAAGAAAATACCGGCCTCAAGAGTTTGATACTGTTGTAGGACAATCCCATATTACAGAAACACTCGAACATGCCATTGGTGAGAATCAGTTGGCGCAAGCCTTGTTATTTTGTGGACCGAGAGGCGTAGGAAAAACGACTTGTGCCAGAATTTTAGCGAGAAAAATTAACGAGCGGGATGGATCCACTTCAGAAGATGGTTTTGCATACAATATTTTTGAACTGGATGCAGCTTCTAATAACTCCGTAAATGATATTCGCGAATTAACAGACCAAGTACGTTTTGGACCTCAAGTAGGAAAGTATAAAATTTATATTATTGACGAGGTTCATATGTTGTCGCAAGCAGCATTCAATGCTTTTCTGAAGACGTTAGAAGAACCACCAGCACACGCAATATTTATCTTGGCAACTACGGAAAAGCATAAAATTATTCCAACAATTTTGTCAAGATGCCAGATCTATGATTTTAAAAGAATCACCATTGAAGATATACAGCTTCATCTGAAGGGAATTGCTGATAAAGAAGGTGTTGCTTATGAAGAAGATGCTTTGTATTTAATCGCGCAAAAAGCCGATGGTGCTCTGCGGGATGCTCTTTCTATATTTGATAGATTATCTACCTTTTCCCAGAAGAAAATAACTTTAGCGAAAGCTGCTGAAGTGCTGAATGTTTTAGATTACGATGAATATTTAAGCATTGTTGACCTAGCTCATGAAAATAAAATTACCGAGACTTTACTGGCTTTGAATGAAATCATTAAGAAAGGGTTTGACTCGCATATCTTTATAGCAGGTTTAGGAAATCATTTTAGAGATTTAATGTTAGCACAAAACCCTCAAACTTTAAGTTTAATAGAGGTTGGCGAAAAAACCAAAATTAAATTCTTAGCACAGAGTAAAAAGTGGAATGCACAGCAACTCGTTGATGCCATTGAAATCTGTAATCATGCGGATATCAATTATAAAAATTCTAAAAATCCTCGTTTAACCGTCGAGATTGCCTTGATGCAATTATCATCCTTATCTGCAGACACGGCAAGTACAAAAAAAAAAAGTATCTGATTTTAGCTCCTTTTCTTAAGGAAATTGCTGAGTCTATTTTAGTCAAAGAAGAAAAACCGAAAAAAATCCAGGAAGAAATTGCAAAGGTTATTCTAAAAACCTCAGAACCTATTGGTATTGCGAAAAAACCCTCAAAATTCAGTATAAATGCTGCCTTAGAAAAATCCGACGAAAAGATAGAAACGGAGGTAGATGCAAAAAAACAAAATCTTCCAAGTCAGCATTTTAGCGAAACTGATTTACAAAAAGAATGGCAGGAGTTTTTAGTGGAATTACAAAAGAAAGATGCCATCATCTTTAACGCTATAGGTTCATTCAAATTGAAGAAGAAAGATGAAAATATAGTCCAGATTACTTATCCTTCAGAATCATCCAAAGTTGAATTTGAAAAAATTCGCGCAGATTTCTTCAATCATTTTATGCATAAAGTCAGTCATTTCAATATTAGTATTGAATATTTACTGGATTTTTCAATGAAAAAAGAAATTATGACGAAGCGAAAGATTTTTGATAAATTTGCTGAAATAAATCCAGTTTTAAAAGAGCTCGACGATCTTTTCAAATTAGATTTTAATTAAACGATATCCTACCAAACTTACTATGAATTTACAGACCTTAGAAAACAATTGGGTAAAAGAATTCCCCAAACCCTTAATTATTGCAGGACCTTGCAGCGCTGAAAGTGAAATGCAGATGATGGAAACCGCAAAAAGGATTAAAGAATCAAATGCAGATATTCCCGTCTTTAGAGCAGGAATTTGGAAACCCAGAACCAAACCAAACGGTTTTGAAGGAGTAGGAGTAATTGGCCTGAACTGGCTAAAGAAAGTTAAAGAAGAGTATGGATTTAAAACAGCAACTGAAGTAGCAAATGCACATCATGTTGCAGCAGCGCTTGAAGCCGATGTAGACATTTTATGGATTGGGGCTCGGTCTACGGTAAATCCATTTACGGTTCAGGAAATTGCTGAAGCATTAAAAGGAACAAAAAAAACAATATTAGTAAAGAATCCCGTTAATCCGGATTTAGCTTTATGGATCGGAGCCTTAGAGAGGCTTTTAGGACAAGATGTTCAAAATTTGGGAGTGATTCACCGTGGTTTCTCTACTTATCAGAAAACAAAGTACCGAAATATTCCAAATTGGCAGATTGCGCTTGATTTTAAGAATCAATTTCCAAATATTCCAATGATTGTTGATCCATCACATATTTGTGGTAACAGAACGGGATTGGCTGGTATCGCCCAAGAAGCTTTAAATGTAGGTTATGAGGGAATGATGATTGAAAGCCATTGTACGCCAGACGAAGCATGGAGTGATGCGGCTCAACAAATAACACCTGAGGTTTTAAGTGGTTTGATCGCTAATTTGCAAATAAGAAATTCAGATATTTCTGCATTTGATGGAGAAATGGGTCGTCATAGAACACTGATTTCCGATTTAGATTTTCAACTTATTGAATTACTTGCGCAAAGAATGAAAATTTCTGAGAAGATTGGAAGCTTGAAAAAAGATAATAATATCGCAATTTTCCAACCGGAAAGATGGAAGGTCATCACCGAGTATGCAACACAGAAGGCTGATGAATCAGGCATGTCCGCTGAATTTATCGAGAGAATATTTAAAGCAATTCATGAGGAATCAATCGAAGTCCAAAATAGTCTTTAAAAATATTTTTACATTAATGTTCCTCAAATTAAAATAGTGAAAGGATTAATTACAAAATCCACCGGAAGTTGGTATCAGGTTTTAGAATATGAAACCGGAAGATTCTTTGAAGCTAGAATTCGAGGGAAATTTAAATTAATAAAAACCCGCCTTACTAACCCGCTTGCCGTAGGTGATCTGGTTGAATTTTCGTTGGAACAGGATGAAGTAGCCTGGATTACAAAGATTGAACCGCGGAAAAATTACCTGATTAGAAAGTCGGTCAACTTGTCAAAAGAGGCGCACATTATCGCTTCCAATATTGATATTGCTTGTTTTATATTCACCCTAAAACATCCAGAAACTTCTTTTGGTTTTCTTGATCGGTTTTTAGCGTGTTGCGAAGCGTACAATATCAAACCTTTGATTCTATTTAATAAAATGGACGTCCTTTCAGGGGAAGAAAAAGAGATAACGGCCGAAATTGAAACCATCTATCAAGAAATTGGCTACGATACTTTAGAGATTTCTTCTTATTCCAATTTGAATTTAGAACTGTTGAAAGATATTATTAAGGATAAGGTTTCGGTGTTTTTTGGACATTCGGGTAGTGGGAAATCGACTTTAGTAAATGCGATGCAGCCAGACCTGAACTTGAAAACGTCCGAAATCTCATCTACTCACTTGAAAGGGAAACATACTACTACTTTTGCCCAAATGCATTTCTGGACTTTTGGTGGGAGTGTAATCGATACACCCGGAGTTCGTGAATTTGCAATGATAGATGTTCAAAAAGAAGAAATTCAACATTATTTTCCTGAAATTTTTGTTGCAGGAAGAAAATGCAAATATCATAACTGTATGCATATTAATGAACCAAAATGTGTGGTTTTGGAGAAGATAGAACAGGGAGAAATCCAAGAGAGCAGGTATATCACTTATTTGAAGATTATGGAGGAAGCTGAAGAGAATTCGGCCAAATAAAAAACCCAGCCGAAGCTGGGTAAAAACTAATAACCATGAAAACTCAAATTAAACATGAGAATCACATACAAATTGACAATTTTCATGCCAAATAAAAATATGGACGCTCTAGTAAGAATTTTCGATACAAATATATAAAAGATTTTGTATTTTCGCACCACAAAAAAAACAACATTATGTCAAGTAACATTACATTTACGATGATAAAGCCAGATGCAGTTGCAGATGGCCACATTGGTGCTATTTTAGCGAAGATTGCAGAAGCAGGTTTTAAATTAAAAGCAATTAAATTAACTCAGCTTACGAAAGCGGACGCACAAAAATTTTATGAAGTTCATGCTGAAAGACCTTTTTACGGGGAATTAGTTGACTTTATGAGTTCTGCACCAATCGTTGCTGCAGTATTGGAAAAAGATAATGCAGTAGAAGATTTCAGAACATTAATTGGAGCTACAAACCCTGCAGATGCTGCAGAAGGTACCATTAGAAAAATGTTTGCAAGAAGCGTTGGAGAAAATGCGGTACACGGATCTGACTCTGATGAAAATGCTCTAATTGAAGCTAATTTCCATTTTTCAGGAAGAGAAATTTTTTAAGAAATTGCTTAGGAAATCCTTTTATAAAAAATACCTTTCATCACTGATGAAAGGTATTTTCTTTTAATCTTAAAACTGTTTTATTTATATTTTCAGCAATTCAATCGTTTTTGCTGGATTTTCTGAGGAGAACACTGCATTTCCCGCCACCAAAACATCAGCTCCAGCATCAAAAAGTTTCGCTGCGTTATCTAGATTCACTCCGCCATCAACCTGAATGAGTGCTGTAGAATTATTTGATAAGATAAGGTCTTTGGTTTCTGCAATTTTTTTATACGTATTCTGAATAAATTTTTGACCTCCAAAACCAGGATTTACACTCATTAGTAATACCAGATCAACTTCAGCAATAATATCTTCTAACATTAAAACTGGTGTTGCTGGGTTTAATACCACTCCTGCTTTCGCCCCTTTATCTTGAATCAATTTAATCACTCTATTCAGGTGATTGCAAGCTTCATAGTGAACAGAAACTAAATCGGCACCTCGTTCAATAAATTCTTCCACATATTTTTCAGGTTCTACAATCATCAAGTGAACGTCCACAAATTTTGTAGAATGTTCCTGTACAGTTTTCATTACAGGAAAACCAAATGAAATATTTGGAACAAATCTACCATCCATTACATCTACATGAAGCCAATCTGCTTGCGATTCATTTAGCATTTCGATATCTCGTTTCAAATGTCCAAAATCGGCAGACAAAAGAGAAGGAGCAATTAATTTTGTTTTCATTTTTACTTTTTTATATTTTACTTTTTGGCTTTTTTTAGAACTTTAATTAATGGTATTTTAAATTCATATCAGGCGTAATCTGCAGTAAAGATTCATAAATTAACTGAATGACATGAGCAACATCTTCCTGAGAAACCATCTCCACAGTGGTATGCATATATCTTAAAGGAAGTGAAATTAATGCGGATGGAACTCCGCCATTAGAATGGGCAAACGCATCAGTATCTGTTCCTGTTGCTCTACTGGAAGCAGCTCTTTGAAAAGGGATCTCATTTTTCTTTGCGGTAGCTACGATTGATTCACGAATATTGTGATGAATGCTAGGTGCAAAGAAAATCACAGGGCCATCACCACATTTTGTATCTCCTTCTTTTTTCTTTTCAATCATCGGAGTAGAGGTGTCGTGGGTAACATCTGTAACAATTGCGATATTGGGTTTAATTGTATCTGCGATCATATTTGCACCATACAAACCAACTTCTTCCTGTACCGAATTTGTAATGTATAAACCGAATGGAAGTTTTTTATTGTTCTCCCTTAATAGGCGCGCTACTTCGGCAATCATAAATCCGCCAATTCGATTATCCAATGCTCTGGAAACGAAATATTTTTCATTTAATGTAAAGAATTCATCGGGATAGGTAATCATCGTTCCTACAAAAATTCCGAGATCTTCAACTTCTTTTTTGTTTGCTGCCCCACAATCAATAAAAATATTTTCTATTTTTGGGATGGGCTCATCGGCATTTACACCTCTTGTATGAATTGCTGGCCATCCAAAAACACCTTTTACAATTCCTTTTTCACCATGTAAATGAACTACTTTGGAGGGAGCGATCATTTGGTCGGAGCCTCCATTTCTGATGACGTAGATTAACCCTTCATCGGTGATATAATTTACGTACCAGGAAATTTCATCGGCATGGGCTTCAATAACGACTCGAAATTCCGCGTCGGGATTGATGATTCCGTAGCAAGTTCCATAATGATCTACTTCAATTTTGTCTACGTAAGGTTTCAGATAGTTCATCCAAATTTTCTGCCCGTTATGTTCGTAACCTGTTGGAGAAGCGGTATTTAGATATTTTTCTAAAAATTCGAGAGATTTTTTTTCAAATTTCATGGGAAAGGAATGAATTTTGTTGCGTTAAGTTTTGATTTTATAGAAGGTAAAAATAATGAATTTTAACAAACTGATCTTACTATTTCTATTGTTTTTCGGACTATTTGCAAACGCACAACGAGATTCAATAATGCCAAAACCACTCAGTGAGTATCCCCAGGAATTATTAAAAACGGACGAATACGGGAATAAATTTTACTATGATGTAAGTCAGAGAGCTAGAATTTATGAAATAAACGGCGAAAATGTTGTAGTAATGGACGAGCTGCTTTTGGTGAATAAACCACGCTTTAACAATCAACTCGATCAGAATTATTATTATTTTTTAAATAAGAAATTGAGTCGCGTGTATCCTCTCTTCTTAACTGCTTTGGAACAATATCAGGATATTCAGGATGAATTAAAAACGCTGAGTAAAGAATCTCAACGGCAATATGTTAATGAAAGGCAGAAGGATCTTGCAAATGAATACGAATTACAACTGCGTGATCTTACCACAACTGAAGGAAGAGTTTTCGCAAAACTGATGAATCGCGCTACCGGAAAAACTGTTTATGATATTATAAAAGAGTTACGTGGTGGATGGAGTGCATTTTGGTGGAATGTGAAAGGGAATATTGCAGATGTAAGCATCAAAGAACCATATAATCCTCATGTAGACAGAAGTGATGAGTTTATAGAATCGCTTTTACAGAGCAACTGGAACAGTGGTTACCTTCAGCCATATCCAGGATATCAAAGTTTTAAAGTTAAAAAATAATATGAAGAATATTTTAAGGAACTCAATAGTAATTTTAACATTGCTGAGTTTTAATTTCGCCTATTCATGGGGAACAACTGGTCACAGAGTGATTGCAGAAATTGCACAGAACAATCTTACCCCAAAAGCTAAAAGACACTTGAAGAAAATCTTAGGAGATCAAAAACTAGCTTATTGGGCAAACTGGCCAGATTTCATTAAATCTGATACCACCGGAGTTTGGAAAGCAACAGATCAATGGCATTATGTAAATGTTTCCCCTCAAGCGAATTTCAGTGAGTTTACTAATGCACTAAAGGCTCAAAAAGCACCTAATATTTATACACAAATTAATATACTATCAGGTCAAATTAAAGATAAAAGTACTTCTCCGCTAGATCGGGAGATCGCTTTACGTTTCTTAATTCATCTTGTAGGCGATGCTGCTCAGCCTTTACACCTAGGTAGGTTAGAAGATTTGGGAGGTAACAGAGTTAAAATAAAATTTTTTGGAGAAAATACTAATTTACACACCTTATGGGATTCTAAATTAGTAGATTTTCAGAAATACAGTTATACTGAATATGCACGCGTTTTAGACGTAAGATCAAAACAGGAAAAAAAAATAATACAATCTGGAACACTTGAAGAGTGGTTGTATGACAGCCATAAAGCTGCGAACAGAATTTATGCAAACTCAATAGCAGATACCAATTATTCTTATGATTATAATTATAAATTTGAGTCTTTAATGGAAAGACAATTGTTGTATGGCGGGTTGCGTTTGGCTAAGGTTTTAAATGACGTCTTATAACAATTGCTTTTTTAAAACATCAAATGCAATTTTATCAATAGGTAAAGGAAATGGGTTTTCTTCGGTGTCGAGGGAAACCCATTCTATTTTTTCAATGCACGGATCCATAATGAGTAAATCATTTTCGTCTATGATTTCAGCGGTATAATAGATGCTTAGCAGTTGCTCGTTGTCACGAAATCTCGAGGCCATGAAATCTTCTTGAGTGTATAAATGCTTTATATTTTGTATGTTGATGTTGAGTTCTTCCTGTAATTCTCGTTGTAAACATGCAAGAACGCCTTCTCCATTTTCCAGCCCGCCACCTGGAAACTTTAATAATTGCTCTCCTACATATTCTTCCCTTAACGAAAGGACTTTGTTATCTTTTACAATAGTTGCATATACTCTTACATTAACTTTATCAATCATAATATTATACTTCTGAGGTTAGATACAAAGTTATTACTTTTTACCAATTCCTAATTTTTTATTGCATTAATCATTTCTCTTTTCCCTGGTGGACCTTTTTTCTTTTCCACGGTAAAATTTAAATCATGTAAAATCCTGCGAACACTTCCTTTAGAAGAATAGGTCGTTAAAAGTCCGCTGGTTTCCATCTTATTAGAAATCATTTCAAACAAAGGTTTCTCCCATAGATTAGGTTGTACGCGAGCTCCAAAGCAATCAAAATAAACTAAATTGATTTTAGGAAGTTGGAGATTTACAAGTTCGAAAAAATTGCACTGATATTTTGTTAGGAAGAAATTTGGTAGAATTTCAAAAGTTTCATTCCAATCGGTACTGTGTATTTTTAAATAGCTCTTTTTTACGCTATTCTCATCAAATAGACTCCCATAATCGAGTTCTTTAACTTCTTTTTCGCTTACGGGATATTTTTCTAAGGTAAAATAATGAATGATATGACTTTTGTCAGTTTTCAAAAATTCATTAATTGTTGCTAAAACATTAAGACCTGTACCGAAACCGAGTTCTAAAATATTAATATCGCAATGATCTATCAAATTTAATCCGTTTTCTATAAAGACGTGTTGTGCTTCTTGTAAGGCTCCATGGTAAGAATGGTAATTTTCATTTAATGCACTGATGTATAATGTTTTACTGCCATCTTCAGTAGTTTTAATCTCCCTTTCCATGCTATTTTTTTGTAAAAATAATTTAAAATTTTGAAAATTAAAAAATTATGTTAAATTTGTAGAACATCTATAAAAATTTTAAAAATGATAATTCAAAAATCTACTCATCCGAGAATTTCAGAATTTGATCCGGAGAACTTTTCTTTCGGAAATATGTTTAGTGATCACATGGTGATTTGTGAATACGAGGATGGGAAATGGGGTGATGTTAAAATTATGCCTTATGGACCGCTTCCTTTTTCGCCAGCTATGATGGCGGTTAACTACGGTCAAGCTTGTTTTGAAGGGATGAAGGCTTATAAAGATAAAGATGATCAAGTCTTTTTATTTAGACCAGAACAAAATTTCTCACGAATTAATAAATCTGCTACTCGTCTTGCAATGCCAGAAGTAACTGAAGAGATCTTTTTGGAAGGTTTGAAAGCATTGGTAAACTTAGACAGAGAATGGATTCCTTATGGTGAAGGAAATGCATTATATATCCGACCATTAATTTTCGCTACAGAAGAAGCTTTGAAAGCGAGAATTGCTAATAAATATATGTTTGCGATCGTTGCAACTCCGGCAAAGAGTTATTATTCTGCGCCTGTTTCTGTTAAAATTTCAGATTATTACTCCAGAGCTGCAAATGGTGGAGTTGGGTTTGCAAAAGCTGCTGGTAATTATGCAGCATCTTTTTATCCTACGCAATTGGCGAACGAGGAGGGTTTTGAGCAAATTATCTGGACAGATGATTCCAATCACGAATATTTTGAAGAAAGTGGTACCATGAATGTTTTCGTTAGAATTGATGATACCATTTATACGCCGCCAACTTCAGAGAAGATTCTTGCAGGTATTACAAGAGACAGCTTCATTAAGTTAGCAGAAAAAAGAGGAATTGAACTAAAAGTAGAGCCTATATCTGTGAAAGCAGTTGTTGAAGCTCATAAAAACGGATCTCTGAAAGAGGTTTGGGGAGTTGGTACCGCTGTTGTTACAAGTGTTTTTAAAGCAATTGGTTATAAAGGTGAAAAATTAGAATTACCACTCTTAACTTTAGAAGATAGTTTCGCATTAACGCTACAAAAAGATTTAGTAGATATTCAAACCAACAATGCAGAAGACCCATTTGGATGGAGAGTGCTTGTTGAAAAGAAAGATGTAGAATAACTTAACGCTAGTTATTGAATTAACAAATAGGAAAACCGAGATTACTATATCTCGGTTTTTTATTTTCGAATCTGAGGCAAATTGCTTATTTTCGCAAAAGTTTTATGAGAAAGTTGATTTTAATATTTTCGGTAATTTTGATGGGTTGTGTAGAACATGCTCCATCGCATCCGCCAGTTGGAGGAATGTTTAGCGAAAAAGAACTAGCCATTTCTAAAAATAGAACTAAAAACCTGAATATCATTGAAAGGGAGCAAATTGAAGATTGGATTAAGAATCAAGAGGAGGAATTTTTCCCTATGACGATGAACTATTGGGTAAATAATAAAGAACTATCAAGCCAGAAGAGAAAGAGTAACGGAGAAGCAGTTTCCTATCAATATGATATCTATGATTTTGATAAAGTAAAGCTTTACGAAACTCCCAAGAAGAATATCAACGCCGTATTCGGCCGCTTCGAGGAACTTAAACCGGTAGAAGATGCCTTACGCTACATGGAGCACAATCAGGAAGTAACACTTTTAGTACCATCTTCGTTGGGTTTTGGTACGTACGGTGATAATGGTAAAATACCTAGCGATATGCCTTTAATGATTAAGTTGAGATTACTCTAAATAGTATCATATATGTTTAAAAATAATTTAATTATCGCTCTAGCTGCGATATCAGTAACAAGTTGTACCCCAATTTATAAAAAAATGAACGTAGACAAAGAAACTTACGCAAGCCTAAATGACGGGCTCTACGCCAATTTCCAAACTTCAAAAGGAAATATGGTCGTTAAATTAGAAGACAAAAAAGCACCAGTAACCGTGGCTAACTTTGTAGGTTTAGCAGAAGGTAAAATAGAGAACAAAGCGAAAGCTAAAGGAGTTCCTTTTTATGACGGAACGATTTTCCATAGAGTTATTAAAGACTTTATGATACAGGGAGGCGACCCAAAAGGAACAGGAATGGGTGATCCAGGTTACAAGTTTGACGATGAGAAAAATGATCTTAAACATATTGGTAAAGGAATTCTTTCCATGGCGAATTCGGGACCAAATACAAACGGATCTCAATTCTTTATTACAGAGATTGCAACTAATTGGTTAGATGGAAAACACACTATTTTTGGTAAAGTTGTTAATGGAATTGATGTAATTGATGATATTGCAAACGTGGAAAAAGGTGCGCAAGACAAACCTAAAACTGATGTGGTTTTAGAGAAAGTGTCCATCTTCAGTAAAGGTGACGAGTACAAAGGATATGATTCAGCAAAGATTTTTGCGGAAGGTAAAGGTAAAATCAAAGAAAATAATAAGGCAATTTTAGATAAAATTGAAGCTGATAACAAGAAAAAAGAAGCGGAATTTGCTGCTAACCAACAGAAATTGGTAGATGATTTGAAAGCAGGAATGGAGTCAACCGCATCTGGTTTATATTACAAAATCACTAAAAAAACTGAAGGGACAAAACCTAAAGTTGGTGATGCAGTTTCTGTACATTATGCAGGGAAATTAGTAGATGGGACCGAGTTTGATTCTTCGTTTAAAAGAAATGAACCTATAGAAATTTCAATTGGTATGGGTCAAGTGATTAAAGGTTGGGATGAAGGAATTCTTTTACTTAACGAAGGAGAAACTGCTACATTTTTAATTCCTGCAGAGCTTGGTTATGGAGCAAGAGGAGCTGGTGGTGTTATTCCACCGAATGCCTGGTTGATTTTTGATGTTGAACTTGTAAAAGTTAAATAGATAAATAAGTTTTAATAAACTTTCAATACAAAAAATAACACTTCATTTTTTAATGAGGTGTTATTTTTTGCGTTTTAGATTATTATATAAATAATTCATATTTCTGCGGACAACGAGGTTGAGATGATAAAAAATGGAAGCCATATTAATTTTAATTACAGATCAATTTTTAAATGGGGTGATTATACTGGATTCTCCTAAAATTAAATAATTACCTTTGGAAGGTAAAAAACACATACCAATGGTAAAATTTTATTAACTTGTTTAACTTTTTTCTATAAGAACTTTTAATAAAAATAATTATATTTTATAAAATTATTTTACATTACGCGCACTATTCAACCGATGGGTAAAAACTAATAACTTTAAAATAGCGGATGATAAATTTTTTATTTAAAGATTAAAAAGTTAAAAAAACCAATGTGTCAAGCACATTTGATTGAAAATGAATGGCGCATCACTGATGCGCCATTCTTTATACTACTTTCTCTCCACAAATTTTGCAAAACCGCGAATCATCATCAATGTCTCCATTACCGCAACGATCGCACATCTTACCTATTTCCTGACGCTTGTTTCGCATTTCTGCCGTAACAATTCCCGTAGGAACAGCTATGATAGAATAACCAGCGAGCATGAGTAAAACCGATAAAAATTTTCCTAATGGGGTACCAGGAGAAACATCACCGTAACCAACAGTTGTTACCGTGACCACCGCCCAATAGACGCTTTGTGGTATGCTTTCAAAACCTTCACGGTGACCTTCCACCATAAACATCATTGATCCAATGATGACCGAAAATATCATTAAGAATAATAGAAATATATAAATTTTTCTGGAACTGTTTTTTAATGCTCGGACAATGAAATAACCATCGTTCATAAAGTCCATTAAATTCAATATTCTGAAAATTCTTAACATTCTCAGCATTCTGATAATAAGAAAATACTTGGTAATTGGAATAAATAAACTTAGATAGAAGGGGAGTATTGCTAGAAAATCAATAATACCAAAGAAACTGAAGATATATTCCTTTTTATTTCGCAGGGTTATAATGCGTAAAGTATACTCAATTGTAAAAAAGGCGGTAATAATAATTTCCAGAATTACAAACAAATTATGAAGCTTCGCGTCAAAAATCTGAACGCTTTCCATCATTACAATGAAAGTACTGATTAGAATTAATAATAGTAAGAGAATGTCAAAAAGCTTCCCCAGTTTCGTATCAGACTTAAAAATAATCCGGTAAAGTTGCCTTTTCCATTTGGTGCGTTCGGGGATAAAGTTATGTTCGCGTTCCATTAATTTTATGGATGATGTTAAATATTAATTCTTAAATTCGTTACAAACATAACAAAATGACAGTTAACCAGATAATTTGCGACTTAAAAACTCTTATTCCATTGTCGCAAGCGGAAGATTATGATAATGTAGGTTTGCTTTGTGGTCAGGCAGATCGGGAAGTTACAGGAATTTTAGTTTGTCATGATGTCCTAGAGCATGTTGTAGATGAGGCAATTACAAAGAATTTAAATTTTATTGTTTGTTTTCATCCTATTATTTTCTCTGGACTAAAATCCATCACTGGAAAAAATTATGTAGAAAAAACAATCTTGAAAGCGATTGAAAATAAAATTGCAATTTACGCGATTCACACTGCGTTTGATAACGATTATTTAGGAGTGAATTTCAAAATCTGTCAGGTATTGGGCTTAATCAACCAAAAAGTACTAATGCCCAGAATGAAAAGTATTTTGCAACTCCAGGTTTTTGTACCTCAAAACTATGCTGAACGGGTAAAAACGTCTCTATTCGAAGCTGGTGCAGGAAATATTGGTTTTTATGATGAATGTAGCTTTTCCATGCTGGGCACAGGAACTTTTCGACCGTTAGACGGATCAAATGCTTTTGCGGGGATTATTAATCAAAGAGAAAACACAGACGAGGTTATAATTTCCGTAATTTTCGAAAGCTTTAAAAAAAATCACATCATAGAAGCAATGAAGAAAGCTCATCCTTATGAAGAAGTTGCTTATCAAATCGTTCAATTGGAAAATGAAAATCAATATTTGGGCTTAGGTAGGTTTGGAGAATTTAAAGAAGAAATGGAAGAACCTGAATTCTTAACATTTGTAAAAGAAAAATTTAATTTAAAAGTCATTCGTCATTCCGATCTTTTAGGCAAAAAAATAAAAAAGGTAGGCGTTTTGGGCGGAAGTGGTGCAGGTGGTATTCGCGCAGCTATTTCTAACCAGTGCGATGCGTACTTGACGGGAGATCTTAAATACCATGATTATTTTCAAAGTGAAGGGAAAATGTTGATTTCCGATATCGGTCATTTTGAATCAGAACAATTCGTTACTGCTCATTTAGTTGATATTTTATCACAAAAATTCACTACCTTTGCCATCTCAAAATCTACCGAGAAAACCAACCCTGTAAATTATTTTTTATAAAAATATGGCTAAGAAAACCGTAGAAATATCCGTTGAAGATAAGTTAAGAGCACTTTATGATCTACAAATCATTGATTCTAGATTAGACGAAATCCGCAGTACAAGAGGTGAATTGCCTATTGAAGTTGAGGATTTAGAAATCGAAATTGAAGGTTTGGAGAAAAGAGCTGAGAAATTTCAGTTAGAAATTAAACTTCAGAATGACGACATCAACACCAAAACAGAAGTAATTAATCACGCTAAATCTTTAATTGAAAAATATAAGGCGCAGCAAGATAACGTAAGAAACAATAAAGAATTTGAATCCCTTGAAAAAGAAATCGAATTCCAAGATCTTGAAATTCAGTTATCTGAAAAAAGAATTAATGAGTACGGTGCGAAAATAGGTCACAAAAACGAAACTTTAGAAGAACTTACTTCTAAAATTAATGATCTAAAAAACCACTTGAAGTTCAAAAAAGAAGAGCTTGAAAACTTGGTGTCAGAAACTCAGAAAGAAGAAGACTTCTTGATCGAGAAATCTCAAGAATTTGCAAAAAATATTGACGCAAGATTGTTGGCTTCTTACCAAAGAATACGAACAAATTCTCCAACTGGCTTAGCTGTGGTAGGTTTGGAAAGAGGTGCACCTAAAGGTTCATTCTTTACTTTGCCTCCACAGAAACAAATGGAGATTGCGCAACGTAAGAAAATCATCATCGATGAGCACTCAGGAAAAATTCTTGTAGATGACGATATGGTGAATGAAGAAAATGAAAAAATGAAAGATATTATTAAATTTTAATTTCATTTTAAAGATAAAAAAACGGTTTGATTATTTTCAAACCGTTTTCTTTATGAATGATATTTAAGAGATTTTAACGTTAGTTAGAAGATCTTTAATTCTCCTCATCGCTTCTTTTAAATCTTCCTCTGAAGTCGCGTAAGAAAATCGGACACAATTAGGATTCCCGAAAGATACCCCACCCACACAACCTACATGGGCATGTTCTAAAAGGAACATTGCAAAATCATCTGCATCTTTAATAAAAGTTCCATTTAAGGTTTTCGCTACATAAAAAGAGATATCAGGAAAGAAATAGAATGCCGCTTTCGGATAATTAACATTGAAACCCGGAATGTCTCGCATTAGATTATACACAATATCCCGTCGGGTTCTAAATTCTTCAATCATAAATCGGTATTCGCTTGGATCAGTTTTTAAAGCGGTAACAGAAGCTTTTTGAGCCATTGAATTTGCACCACTCGTCATTTGTCCTTGAATTTTCTCACACGCTTTTGCTAACCATGTTGGACAGGCAGAATATCCAATCCTCCAGCCCGTCATGGCGAATGCTTTCGACATCCCATTAATTACGGCAGTTTGTTCGTAAACTTGAGGAAACTCGGCTATTGAAGTATGTTTACCATCATAATTTATAAACTCATAAATTTCATCCGAAATTATGGTGATCTGTGGATGTTTTGCGATAACGTTCGCAATAGATTCCAATTCTTCATGAGTATAGTAGCTTCCCGAAGGATTACAAGGTGAACTGTAGAGTAGCGCTTTCGTTTTAGGAGTTATTGCCTGCTCGAGTTGTTTTGCGGTGATTTTGAACTCGGTATCAATCGACGTTTTCACAAACACTGATTTTCCACCCATCATTTTAACCATTTCGTCATAACTCACCCAATATGGAGCAGGTAAAATAACTTCGTCACCATCATTTATTATAGAAGCAAGAACATTCAAAATCGCTTGTTTCGCACCATTAGAAACACAAATTTGTGTTGGCTGATAAGTGAGATTATTATCCCTATCCAGTTTGCCACAAATCGCTTCTCTTAGATCCATAAACCCAGGAACAGGAGAGTAGTGACTGAAATTATGATCAATGGCTGAAAAAGCGGCTTCTTTTATATTTTTAGGAACATCAAAATCAGGCTCACCCAACGTTAAACTGATAACATCAATTCCGGCGGCCTTCATTTCGCGCACTTTATTGCTCATTACAAATGTTTGTGAAAAGCTTAATCTGTTAAGTCTTTCAGAGAATTTTTCCATAGTTAAATTAAAGTGAATCAAAGGTAATTTTTTAGTTTGAACCTGCAAAACCAAATTTTTATGAAATGCTTTCTTTACTTTTGCAATAAATAAGCCTAATAATGTCTGTTGAATTAATTGAAAAACATTTTCCCAACCTCTCAGAAAATCAAAAAAAACAGTTTGCTGATCTTCAAGATCTGTATCAGGAATGGAATGAAAAAATAAATGTGATTTCCCGAAAAGATATGGATTCACTCTATGAAAAACATATCCTTCATTCTCTGGGGATTGCAAAAGTGATGGAATTTGCCCCGAACACCAAAGTTTTAGACATTGGAACGGGTGGTGGTTTTCCCGGTATTCCTTTGGCGATTTTATTCCCCGAAGCAGAATTTACGTTAGTAGATTCAATTGGGAAAAAGATTTTAGTAGTTAAGGAAGTTGCAGAAGGTATCGGTTTACAAAATGTGACTGCGATCCATGCCAGAGCGGAGGATATAGAAGAGCAGTTCCACTTTATCGTAAGTAGAGCAGTTACGCAAATGCCGGTATTTTTACGTTGGCTGAAAGGCAAGTTTTTAAAAGAGCAAATCAATCCAAAGCACAATGGTGTTCTATACCTTAAAGGTGGGGATTTGGAGGAGGAATTAGAAGGTTTGAAAACTGAAATTTTTCCGCTTAATAAGTATTTTGAGGGCGAATTTTTTGACACCAAAAAAGTAGTATATTTATCAAAAGGAAATTTTTATTCCTGATATTTATAAAGTACTACCCTCTACTAAATTAAAATTGATAAGGTATTTTAGCACCTATAGCTTCTCAAATTAATTTTTGCAACATAGGGGATTTTTATACTTTTAAATTTTTAGAACGGAAAAATATATTTGAGAAGATTTATTGATCGAGAATACTATTTTTAGTTAATTAGTATCATGCGGTATCCACACAGAATATTAATTAATAAAGCATCAGGAATTTTAAATATTCATGATGCTTTTTTATTTTAAAATTCCTATTTTTCCTTTTTATAATAACATCGAGCATTCAGATAAAATAGCGTCTAATATGAAATTCCTTAATAAAATTGTTACTGACCTTCTTTCACAAAACGATGATTTATCTACTTTTAATATTGTCTTGCCGGGAAAAAGACCAATAGTTTTCATCAAACAAATTCTAACTCAGAAACAATATTCAGGCTTTCTGCCAAACTTTTTTACAATAGAGGATTTAATTAATGATATATCTGGGAAACAACCTGTTCAGGGTATTTCGTTGTGGCTTTTTTCATTTAATGTTTATCGTGAACTTCATCCCTCTGAAGATTTTGCAAACTTTCTAAAATGGTTTCCTACTTTATTGAAAGATTGGGACGATATTTTAAAATTCTCAGATTCTGATAAAGCAGTTTTGGAGTATATGTTTGATGAAGAAAGGATTAAAAACTGGTCAGAGAATTTAGGAGATTCAGAAGATCGACCCTTGAAGAAGTTTTTGAATTTCTGGCAAAAGATGAATCATTTTTTACCTCTGTTAAAACAAAAATTAATTGAAAAAAACTGGGCTACTTCCGGAATTATTCATGAATCTGCCAAAGATAAAATAGAGCATTATGTTCAAAATAGTGCCGGACAATTTGTTTTCTGTGGATTCAATGCTTTTACACCTGTTGAGGAAAAATTAATAAGAACCCTTATTCAGTGGGACAAAGCACAGTGTTTTTTTCAAGCAGATAATTATTACATTGATGATGACCGACAGGAAGCTGGTAAGTTCTTTCGTAATACAAAAACATGGAAAGAATTTAATGAAAATCGACCTTTTCACTGGATCGAAAATGATTTTGCACAGTGTAAGAAAATCAAAGTATACGAAGTTTCAGGGAATATAACCCAAGCCAAAGTACTTCCCGAAATTTTTGCGGAAATTAGTGAAAATGACCTGTCTAAAACTGCGGTGGTTTTGCTTGATGAGAATTTATTACCCACTTGTCTCGATGCCATGAGCAGTGTAGAACGTTTGAATATTACCATGGGTTTCCCACTGAAAAATTTAAGTTTCAGTAATGCCATGAAGAAACTATTTTATCTGCAGAAACAATTAGAAAAGAAGGACTCTTCATACTATTATAATGATCTTTTATCCGTCTTAGAAGAATTGCCTAATAAGGAAACGGATCAAAATATCATCATTGATTTCAAAGCGAAAATAGAGGAGCGAAATATTGTTTACATCTCTAAGAAACAAATGATTGAGTTTTTAAGTGATTTATCTTATTTTAACCTGTTCAAAAAGCCCCAATCTGTACAAGAATATATTGATTTACTGATTAACTTCTGTTATCAGCTTAAATTCAAAGATTTAGATGATATTCTGTATGAAAATATTTCACATTTTGAAAAAAGTTTCAAAATAATCAAAAATCAGATTTCTCCCTATTCTTTTGAAATTAAAATGGAGACTTTAGAAGTCCTGATTAATCACTTGGTCAATTCAGAAACGATTGATTTTCAAGGAGAGCCACTTCAAGGTTTACAGGTAATGGGACTTTTGGAAACTCGACTTCTTAACTTTGATAATATTATTTTACTTTCAGTCAATGAAGGTAAGTTGCCTTTGGGAAATGCCCAGAACACTTATTTACCATTTGATATACGTCAACATTTCCATCTCCATACATTTCTTGAAAATGACAGTATTTATGCTTATCATTTTTATCGTTTGATTCAGGATTCTCAGAATGTCCACTTGCTTTTTAATGCGCTCACTTCTGGAGTGAATACGGGTGAAAAAAGTAGATTTATCACTCAGATCGAGATTGAAGATCAACATCACACTATTGAAAATATTATTATTGAAAATTCGTCTGAACCGATTAATAAACAAAGGATTGAAATTGAGAAAACACCATCTGTTTTACAAAAATTAGAGGAATGGAAGAGTAGAGTATCTCCCTCGCACCTGACTTCTTTTATTTATAATCCCGTTGATTTTTATTTGAATAAGATTTTAGGAACCAGAGAAACAAGTGAGATTGAAGAAGAACTTTCTCAACGAAGTTATGGTAACCTGGTCCATTATGCCTTACAGATTATTTATGAAAAAAATATTGGTAAATTATTAACTGTTAATGATTTAACGTATTCGAATGAAAATTTAGTTAAAGTATTAGATCAAGCGATTATTAAACTTAATCACCAAACTGATTTTTACGAAAAAGGAATGAACTATATTCACAAATCAATTGCTGAAAGGGTAGTGCGCACCATTATCGAATTTGATAAGAAATTAATCTCCGACGGAAATAAACTGGAGATTCTTAATGTTGAGGGTAAATTTGAGAGTATTGATTATTTCCTAAATGAGGATCGAACAGATAAAGTGGCATTCTTTGGATTTATTGATCGAATTGATCGACTTAATGGGGAATTGAGGATTATCGATTATAAAACAGCTAAGACGAAAAACCTGGTTATCAAGACACCAAAAAAAGTAGAAGACGAGGAAAAGTTGGAAGCGTTATTTTTTAGGGATGATTACAAGCAGGCGATGCAGTTATCTGTTTATGCGTACGCTGTACTAAATGATAATAAATTTCCAGATAATAAGGTGAAGTGTGGGATTTGGAGTTTTGCAGAAGCTAACCAAGGTGTACAAAATCTGCACATATTTGAAGATGATCAAATCAGTAATCAATCTCTTGAGAGCCCAATGAAATGGGTTAAAAATGTAATTTTAGAAATTTTAGATCCTGAAAAGAATTTTATCGAAGAAGAAAAGGCCGCTAGGTAATATAAAAAAGCCTTCAGGTTTAAAATCTGAAGGCTTTTGTTTTTTTATCCAAATGCATTGATGCCGGTAATATCCATTCCGGTGATCAATAGGTGAACATCATGAGTTCCTTCATACGTGATAACCGATTCTAGATTGGCTGCATGGCGCATCATAGGGAATTCGCCCATAATTCCCATTCCACCTAATATCTGTCGGGATTCTCTTGCAATATCAATCGCCATTTTCACATTGTTTCTCTTAGCCATTGAAATTTGAGCCGGAGTGGCTTTATGATTATTTTTCAAATTACCTAACTGTAAACAAAGTAATTGCGCTTTGGTAATTTCAGTTAAAAATTCTGCTAATTTTTTTTGCTGCAATTGGAAAGAAGCAATAGGTTTTCCAAACTGAACTCTTTCTTTTGAATACTGAACCGCTGTACAATAACAGTCGATTGCCGCACCAATAACTCCCCAAGAAATTCCGTAACGCGCAGAGTTTAGACAAGATAAAGGTCCTTTTAATCCAACTACTTTGGGTAATAAATTTTCTTTAGGAATTTTTACATTGTCAAAAACAAGTTCTCCCGTTTTAGAAGCACGTAGCGACCATTTGTTATGCGTTTCAGGAGTTGTAAAACCTTCAAAAGCTCTCTCAACAATTAAACCCTGAACTTTTCCTTCTTCATTTTTTGCCCAGATTACAGCGATATCGCAAACTGGTGCGTTAGTAATCCACATTTTAGCCCCATTTAAAAGATAGTGATCACCTTTATCAATGAAATAACTTTCCATAGAACTTGGATCTGAACCGTGATTAGGCTCTGTTAATCCAAATGCACCTATCATTTCTCCACTTGCTAAATGAGGTAAGAATTTTTTCTTTTGTTCTTCAGAACCGAATTCGTTGATAGGAAACATAACCAAAGAACTTTGAACCGACGCTGCTGAACGAATTGCAGAATCTCCTCTTTCCAGTTCCTGCATAATGATTCCGTAAGAAATTTGGTCTAGCCCCGAACCTCCATATTCTTCTGGAATATAAGGACCTAAAGCTCCAATTTTCCCCAATTCTTTCATTAAGTTAGGAATATCAGTATGATTTTGCGCCGCATCATCGATTTTAGGCATCACAAAACTTTCAACCCAATCACGAACAGATTGGCGTATAAGTAGATGTTCCTCAGTAAGTAAGCTATCGATTCCGAAATAGTCTGGAATAGTATTTAATGGATAATAAGACATATTAATTTTGTTTGTCCTAATTTAGGATATTTTAAATATTGAAAAAAATATTAATGAAAAATTTATCATTTTTTACTTGATATTATGGATTACGATAGGAGGTAGGATAATTATTTACTGGTAAATTTTTTATCAAAATTGGTACAATCAATCTGCTGCAGTTGATGACCATCGTATTTCAGTTTTGATGGATTGGTGTATTTGGAAGTACTTCCATCAGTGGTATATTCGCCAGTTGCTTCCATTAATTTATCACCCTTCCTCAAGAAATAGATTTCTCTGTCAGAAGTTTTACCCTCTGATTCAAAGGTATACATCAGCTTTAAGGTATCTGCGTTTTGAATTCCAGCTACATCACCAAACGAGCTGTCTTTTTCAAAATTTTTATAACGCATTTTCCCTGTTATGGTACCGAGATTATCGTCCAGCGATAGGAAAACAGAATCCTTGCTGATTGCTTCCATATAACATGTTTGTAGCGTAGATGATTCTACAGGCTCATTTGAAGCGGGAATAACCACCGTATCTGAAAGTGACCCATCAACATTCACCGTTTCTGAAGTTTTTTTCTCACAACTTAAAAACAGAGAAATTGTAAGAGCTGACATTAAAAAATTTTTCATAAAATATATTGTAATAATTCAACTCTAAAATTAGTGATTTTATTTTCGAACGCGATTGATAATAAGAATTTTTTGTTTTATTATTAATGTTTTATTCATTTATTGAAAGCTCTTGTCATTTTTTTAGGTATAATTTTGAGATGAGTTTGTTGATCTATATTACAAGATTTTATTTTTTAATTTAGAGCGACGATTTCCTAATCGCTGAGAATCATTTATCTGAGTATTTTTTACATGGTATATATTTACAGATCAAATAACCGCCAAATGTGTTGAGTTTACAAAAGTAAAAGAAGCTAAATTTTTGGAATTATAATGTTTTCTAAAAGTCCTATAATTTATATTATGTTAAATTGAATTTGTTTCAGACTTTATTGTCAAATACTTCCTTGCGCACATATTACTCCTATATAGACTGTTTTATTTGTCTTTAAATAGCGATGAACTATTATAAGATATTTCATCTCTTTATAAATAGTACATTTTATCTCGGTAATTTTTATTTGTTCTATGCAATAAAAAAAGATCTTCCAAATTTGGAAGATCTTTGTGATCATTATTTTTTTAAACATTTTTCTAAGAACTGATCTTGCTCCCATAAGGTGTGCAAAACATTTTCTTTGGCCGCGTATCCGTGAGCTTCTTTTGGCAAAAGAACCATTCTAACTGGTGCACCTAAATTTTTCAATGCTTGGAAATACCGTTCGGTTTGCAAAGTAAATGTTCCTGGATTATTATCAGCTTCACCATGAATTAACAATAACGGCGTTTTCATTTTATCAGCTTGCATGAATGGAGACATCGTGTTGTAAATTTCTGGAATATCCCAGTAATTTCTCTGCTCACTTTGAAATCCAAATGGAGTCAATGTGCGGTTATAAGCTCCACTTCTGGCAATTCCACATGCATAATCCTTAGAATGCGTCAATAGATTTGCAGTCATAAATGCTCCGTAGGAATGGCCACCTACCGCAACTTTATTTCGGTCAATATATCCTCGTTGATCAAGAGCGTCAATTGCCGCTTTACCATTTGCAACCAATTGAGGAATAAATGTATCATTTGGCTCTGTTTTTCCTTCACCAATAATTGGAAATGAAGCATCATCTAAAACTGCGTAACCTTTTGTTACCCAGTATATAAATGATCCGTAACTAGGAAATGTAAAGTCATTTGGGTTCTGTGTATTCTGACCAGCGGTACTCTTATCCTTATATTCTGTTGGGTACGCCCATATTAACAGGGGTAATTTCACTTTATGGTTCTTGCGATCGTAATTTGCGGGTAAGTATAAAGTACCGCTCAGTTCTACTCCATCATTTCTCTTGTATTTTATAACCTCTTTATAGACATTTTTTATACTTTCAAACGGATTTGCGAAATTCGTTAGTGCCGTTCCTTTTCCATTTTTAATGTCTCTAATAAAGTAATTTGGATACTGACTTGCAGATTGTTCTACAACCAAAACTTGACCTTTTTTAGCATCTAAAATGTCAACGATGCTTTCTTTGGAATTGGTTAATTTTGAGGTGTAAACCCTTTTCTTAGCCATTGTTCCTAAATCCAACTCATCAATAAATGGAAACTGGCCATTTTTAGTAAATCCTGCACCAATAAGATGTGCTTTATTCTTTGAAATATCAATTACATTCCGTCCGAATTTATTTTTGGTTTCTGCGAAATTTCCCGGATTGCTGTAAACATCCTGATAATTTCTATCATCGATGATCTGTGACGTATTTTTATCAAGGTTGATAAGGTAAGATTTTGAATTTCTTGTATCATACCAACTATCATAAATGATTGCGAAGTTCCCGTTGGACCAGTCTATCCCGCTGAATCTCTGTTTTGTTTTAAACATTGATTTTGGTTGTGTTGTAAATGGTGCATCCCAAACAAAAACTTCATCGCGATATTCTACTTTATTTGCTTGATCTCCTCCATCAAGTGCTTCAGCGAACACCAAAGTTGATGGTTGATCATCTCTCCAACTGATATTTCTTTTGCCAGTTCTTACCGAAGAAAAACCTTTTGGCATGATCTCATTTAATGGAGTTTCATTTATAATTTTAATCAAATTACCACTCGGATCATAAATGGAGGAAGTCATAGGAAATCTACTCAAAGGAACGATATACGAATAAGATTTTTGAATAGTTGTTAGCATTAAATAATTTCCGTCTGGTGAAAAATTAAGTGAAGTATAAATTGCAGCAGCTTTAAATTTGTGCTGATTACCACTAATATCTATTTTTACCAATTCAGATTTTGCCAATGTTTCAAAGTTGGCTTCGTCCTGTGGGTTTTTTAATAGATCCTGATAGGTTCTGTTTTGAGAAACCTTTCCATCTGAATTAGAAACTGTAGGTCCAGTAGGAAGATTATTTTTCTCATCAATCAGAGAAGCTCGATTTGATGGAATTTGTTTAACAAGTAAGTGTCTAGAATCTGACATCCATACATAGGGACTTCCCAGATTAGCATTCAACGGTGAGTTTGATATTTTCTTCGCCGTATTTGTCGCTAAATCTAAAATCCATAATTCAACAGCATTCACGGTAGTGTTAGTAAATGCTAATTTCTTCTCATCTGGTGAAAAAGATAAGTAAGCTATTCGTGCTTTTGTGGGTAAATCTTTGACTTGTGCTTCGTTTTTATCTTTTAACTTTCTAGTTTTAAGATTATTTACATAGGTCATCGAACTTGAAATATTGGTTACAGGATTTACCCGTAAACCTGCTAATTTCATCTCTTCCTGATTGAGATCTTCCAGTGATTTATAGGTGTCCCGGTAAGAGAAAATCATCCAGTCTCTCTTGCTATCCATAAAAACAGAAGGAGCTCTTTCAAAATCTGCAAGCTTCATAATTTCTGCCGAGGGTTTTTGATAAGTGATGTTTTCCTGCGCACTTACAAAAACTACACAAAGCAACGCTATAGCGATTATTCTTTTTTTCATGTATACTTTTTCTCAAAAGTATCGATTTTAAATAGGTTTAGCAAGAGAGAAAGTAGTTATGAATGCAAAAAAAACCGAAAGCATTTTAAAATACTTTCGGTTTATATTTTTGATAATAGTCAATTAAAAGCTTAAATCTCTTTTTTTTAAAATCATTTGGTCGATTGAATATTTTCCAGGACCGAACGCAATAATAAAAATATAGATCGTGAGATATAAAAGACTTAATTCTTTACTGCTTAATGGTTGTGCACCGTTGACTACAAAAGCAGCAATGATCATAATGCAAGAAATAACCATACTTGATATTCGGGTAAACAAACCAATAATCAACATAAAAGAAAAAACAAGTTCTAAAATAATCGCTACAATTAAAGTGTTTCTATCTCCTAAACCTATAAAATCATAGAATTTAATCTCTTCACCCTTAAAAAGCATTTCTAATTTTGGTACTACGTGTATAAAAATCATTGAAATGCCAATGAAGATCCTGACAAGAAGTATAACAAGATTATTAATTAGAGCAGATTTTTTCGGGAAAATAAAGAGCTTCATGTATTGAATTTAGGTGACAAATTTAATAAAAAGCAATAAATTACGGAAATTACTTTCAATTATTTATCGGTATCCAAAATTTTTGAGATCCCTATCATTTTTACGCCAATCTTTTTTGACTTTTACAAAAAGTTTAAGGTGAATTTTCTTGGAGAAAAATTTCTCCAAATCAATACGTGCTTCGGTACCTACCTTCTTGATTGCATCACCTTTATGTCCTATAATAATTCCTTTTTGGGTATCGCGCTCTACATAAATAACAGAATCAATAAAAATAATCCCGTCGTTCTCTTTAAACATTTCTGTAACAACTTCTACGGAGTAAGGAATTTCCTTATCATAATTCAGAAGGATTTTTTCTCGAATGGTCTCATTAACAAAGAACCGTTCTGGCTTATCGGTGTACTGATCTTTATCGTAATATGGTGGATTCTCCGGTAGCATTGATTTTAATTTGGGTAAAATCACTTCCGTATTAAATCCAGTTAACGCAGATATCGGTAAGATTTCCGCTTTAGGAATAATCTCGTGCCACATCTCCATAACTTTTTCAAGATCCGTTTGGTTAGAAGCATCTATTTTATTAATTAAAATTAAAACAGGTACCGGAATTTTATTTAATTTATCAACTAGAAATTCATTTGGTGCCGATTTATCTGTAATGTCGATAATGAAAAGGAAAACATCTGCATCTTGCAATGAATCCTTAACAAAATCCATCATTTTTTCTTGAAGTCCATATTTTGGATCCAAAACTCCTGGAGTATCAGAAAAAACAATTTGTAAATCTTCTTCATTGTAGATTCCGAAAATACGGTGTCTTGTCGTTTGTGCTTTTTGGGTTACTATTGCTAACTTCTCCCCCATCAACTGATTTAGAAGGGTAGATTTACCAGCGTTTGGTTTTCCCACAATATTTACAAATCCTGCTTTATGCGTGCTCAAAGTATTATAATTTTAAAGTTCTGCAAAGTTAAGTAATTTTAGTGGTTACTGATTAATTGCTCAAAGTTTATTGGGATATTCAGCTAGAGAAATAGCCGTTAGGTTTACTCCTTTTTATTCATTTTTATTAATTTAAATGAGGCACAATTATTTCATTACATCATGTCTAAATAATAATTTCATATGAAGGCAATTTGGAACGGTGCAATTGGATTTGGGTTAGTAAACATTCCGGTTAAAATGTACTCTGCGGTGCAAGACAGTAATTTAGATCTAGATATGTTGGACAAAACCGACTTATCGAATATTAAGTTTAAGCGAGTCAACGAAAAGAGCGGAAAAGAAGTTAAATGGGATCATATTGTTAAAGGTTTTCTTCTTGACGGAAATTATGTTGTTTTGGATGCGGAGGATTATACTGCCGCAAGTCCCGAAAAAACAAAAATTTTCTCCATTGAGCAATTTGTTAAAGAAGCAGAGATCGATTCTGTTTACTTTGAAGTTCCCTACTTTATTGAACCTCAAAAAAATGCCGAAAATGCTTATAACCTATTACTAAAAGCACTACAGAAAACCAAAATGGCTGGTATAGGGACTTTTGTAATGCGCGACAAAGAAATCTTTGGGATGATCCGTCCCTATGATGATAAAATATTGATTATTAATAGACTACGTTTTGCTCAAGAGATTAGAGATTATGGTGATCTAAAGATACCTGAACAAAAAATTCCAAAATCAGGAGAACTTAAAATGGCCATTTCATTAATCGAGCAGACTTCGAAAAAATTTGATCCTAAAGCTTTTAAAGATTCCTACGCCGATGATCTAATGAAAATTATTAAAAAGAAAGCGAAAGGTAAAAAAATGAAAAAAGCGAAAGAGACTCCTACAGACAGTGGTAAAGTTGTTGATCTTATGGCACAGTTGAAAGCGAGTTTGGAAGGGTCTAAGAAAAGTAAAAAAGTTTCCTGAAAATGGCTTTAGAAGAATACAATAATAAGAGGAAATTCGATGAAACTTCTGAACCGGAAGGTAAAGAAAAGAAAACTGCTGGAAAACTTACTTTTGTTATTCAAAGACATTCGGCTTCAAGACTACACTATGATTTTCGCCTGGAAATGGACGGGGTTCTCAAAAGTTGGGCAGTACCGAAAGGTCCGTCCTTGGATCCCAAAGACAAGCGGTTGGCAATGATGACGGAAGATCATCCCTTTTCCTATAAGGATTTTGAAGGTTCCATACCCGAAGGGAATTACGGTGGTGGTGAGGTTGAAATTTGGGATTCTGGTACCTACGAACCATTAGAGAAAGTGAAAGGTAAAAGTGACGACTTAGTGATGCGTCACGATCTTCACAAAGAATCACTCAAATTTATACTGAACGGGAAGAAATTGAAAGGAGAATTTGCGTTGGTTAAAATAAAAAATTCCAAGCAGGGAAATGCGTGGTTATTGATTAAGCATAAAGATGATTATGCCATTACAGATTATGATGCAGAAGACCATGTTCCCCGAAAATCGAAGGTAACGATACGTGAAGAAAGTCGTCATAGCAAAAAAAAGACGATATCGGAAAAGACCTATCACCATTTTACTCCTTCTTTGAGTGGCGAGAAAAAATTAAAAGATTTTATTTTACCAATGTTGGCGCAAACTGGTGAGAAATCATTTGACGATAAGGATTGGGTTTTCGAAATTAAATGGGATGGCTATCGGGCAGTTGCTGATCTGCGAAACAAAGACCTGCTACTCTATTCCCGAAATGGACTTTCTTATGCCGAAAAGTTTTATAAAATTGTAAAAGCATTAGATCATCAAAACTATTCAATGGTTTTAGATGGAGAAATCGTAGCGTACAATGCAGACGGGAAACCTGATTTTCAAGCGTTGCAAAAGATCGGGGAAAATCCCGATTTAGCAATGACCTACCAAGTGTTTGATTTACTCTGGCTCAATGGACATTCCACCGAAAAATTGACCTTACTGGAAAGGAAAGAGCTCTTAAAAGAAGCTTTGGTAGAAAATGAGATTATTAGATATTGTGAACATATTCCCGAGAAAGGCAGTGATTTTTTCAACCAGATTAAAGCGTTCAATTTGGAAGGAATGATCGCTAAGAAAGCTAATAGTACGTATTCTGAAGGGGTTCGAAGTAGTGATTGGTTGAAAATAAAGTTTCAAAATACAGAAGATGTTCTTATTTGTGGATTTACAAAGCCTAAAGGGTCAAGAAGTAAATTTGGAGCACTCATATTAGGTTCTCTTGTTGACGGGAATCTACAATATTGTGGGCATGCTGGGAGTGGTTTTTCCGATGCTTCATTGAATGAATTACACGAAAAATTTAAACATTTTATTACCAAGGATTGTCCATTTGAAACTATTCCAAAAACAAATACTTCACCCACTTGGATGAAGCCCGAACTTGTCTGCGAAATAAAATTTACCGAGAAAACCAATGATGGGATATTCCGACATCCAGTTTTCATGGGGCTTCGAATTGATAAAGAGAAGGAAGATCTAGAAAATGAAAGTGCGATTCCCTCCCAACTGACAGGCAAGAATCCTTTGACCAAAAGAAAGACAAAAACTGTAGAAGCTACTACGAAATCTGAAGGAAATAAAACAAAACATAAATTGGTACGCTTAACTAATCAAAACAAAATTTACTTTCCAGGAACTGGAATTACGAAAGGGGATGTTGTAAATTATTATCAGTCAATTTCAAAATATATTTTGCCTCATTTAAAAAGCCGACCTCAGTCACTAAACCGTTTTCCAAACGGAATCGAAGGACTAAATTTCTATCACAAAGATGCGGGTGATACTGCACCGGACTGGATAGAGAAAGTTTCTGTTTTTTCAGAATCTAATGAGAAAGATATACAGTATTTAATTTGTAATACTGCAGATGATTTGGCATATCTAAATAATTTAGGTTGTATTGATTTAAACCCATGGAATTCTACAGTTGATCATTTAAATAAACCGGATTGGTTGGCTCTCGATCTCGATCCATCTGAAAAAAATACGTTTGATCACGTAATAGAGACTGCCCTTTGTGTAAAAGAAGTTCTGGACCAATCGAAAATTAAAGGTTTTTGTAAAACATCTGGAAGTACCGGGATACATATTTATATTCCCATGGGCGCGCAATATGAAGTGGAACAAGTGAAAAACTTTGCTCATATTCTGATGCAAAAAGTAGAAAAACTTTTACCTGATTTGACGACGTTGGAACGTAGTCTTAGCAAACGCAGTAAAGAGAAAATCTATTTGGATTATTTACAAAACAGAACCGGGCAGACCTTAGCAAGTGTTTACAGTATTCGGCCAAAACAAAATGCACCAGTTTCAATGCCTATTCAATGGGATGAACTTAAAGAAGGATTAAAAGTTACAGATTTCAATATTCACAATGCTTTTGACAGAATTAAAAAGAATGGCGATTTGTTTAAACCTGTTTTGGGAAAAGGAATTGATATGTTGAAAGCGTTAGAAAATCTGGCTAATGATTAAGAAAAATTTACTTTGCAGTCTACCAGGAATTTAGCACTTTCTTGTGCCCACAATCTATAGGTTATTTCTGAAGGATGGATGCCATCACTAAAAAAATCACGAATTGTTTGATTATCATTTAATTCATTCATCCATTTTTCAATATCTACTTCTTCTTTGGTAAAATAGATATTTCCGTTTTCTAAAGTTATTTTGTGAAGATTTTCCACAAGTAAATTTTTATGATTACCCAAGACGAACTGCATTTGTTTTGTAAGCGCCGGAAATACTTCAATAGTAGGTAATTGAACAAATAAAATTGGGGTTTCAGAAAATTTATTTCTTAACGCAATAATAAGTAATTGTACGTTTTTTTGCCAATTTTTGAGTAGGGTCAGTTCAAAAGAATCATTGGCACCAATTCCGAGAACCAGCAAATCACAATGAGTTTCTGGTATTTTAGGAATAATCCGTTGGTGGATTTTCTCCACATTATAGCCAGTTTTCGCGTAAACTTTCCAGTCGATATTGCATTGAATTAAAAAACTTAATTCTTTTGAGAAATGTCCAGCAAAACTATTTTTATGAAAATCTGAGCCCAGTCCTGCAAAAGAACTTTCTCCAATGAATAAAATAGTTAAGCTTTTATCAGCATTAATATCCACTGAACCTTGTGGATTTTTGGCTTCAGGTAAAATTTGAAGTTGTCTTTTAATTCTTTTTCCCTGAAAATAAATAATGGGTAATAGAGGTATAGATCTTAAAATATGAATAAAATAATTAGTCTTCATTACGAATTATCACTATTATTTTTTAAAAACTACGGGCAAAATCTCATTTTCAAGCAATCCATATTTTTTGATCGTTTCTCTAGCGAATTTCTTCGAATAGAAATTGACATCTACCTCAAAACCTGCGTTTCTTAACCGGTCGAAATAATCCATTCCATACCAACGAACGTGATCATATTGTCCGAAGTGTTTTTGTCTTTCTTTCGGATCTTTAATAGAGAAATCTTCATACGATTTCTCTAAAGAGTTCTTCATCGGCACTTGGAAAATGCCCCACCCTCCTTTTTTCAGGACTCGGTATAGCTGGCTCATGGCTTTCTGATCGTCTTCGATATGTTCTAATACGTGATTGCAAAAGACAACGTCATAACTTTCATCTTCAAAAGGTAAATCCAATATATCTGCTTTTACATCGACAATTGGTGAATACAGATCTGCAGAAGTATAGTTCAGATTCTTCATTTTTTTGAACCTGCGCAAAAACTCCTGTTCAGGTGCAATATGAAGAACTTTATAGTCTTTTGTGAAAAAATCGGTTTCATTTTGAAGATAAAGCCACATCTGGCGATGTCTTTCTAAACTTAGTGTTCCAGGTGACAAAGCATTCTCCCGCTGTTTTCCATAACCGTATGGAAGGAATTTTCGGTATGATTTACCATCAATAGGATCAGTAAAATTTTCACCTTTAAATAGTAAATAGATGAATGGCCGTAAGAATATACTCAAATTAATGAGCAAAGGTCTAGGGATTTTATTTAAAAGAAAATGAGTAATTTTTTTCATTAAAAGTCCATTGTAAATGGTTTTTCCTCGTCGGTTACAATGCCCAATGCTTCATAGATATACTTGTAGGTGGATAAAAGAACAGGTTTCCCGGCAATGATACAGACATCATGCTCGAAATGTGCGGAAGGTGACATGTCCAGAGAAGTAACCGTCCATCCATCATCATGAAATTTAACTTTTTCTGTGCCTAAGTTAATCATGGGTTCAATTGCCAGCGCAATTCCGTCTTTTAAAACTTTACCACTTCCTTTTCTTCCGTGATTGGGTACTTGTGGATCCTCATGCATCTTTTTTCCCAAACCATGTCCAACTAATTCCCTAACTACTCCATATCCGTGCGCTTCACAATAAGTTTGGATGGCATTTGATATATCACCTACCCTTTTGCCACGTACACATTGCTCAATTCCCTTATAAAGAGATTCTTTGGTAATACGCAGTAATTTTTTTATTTCAGGTGTTACTTCTCCTACTTCAAAAGAATAGGCATGATCTCCATAAAATCCGTTCATATAAACACCACAGTCTACAGATAAAATATCACCATCTTCCAATGGTTTATCATTAGGAATCCCGTGTACAACTTCGGCATTTGGTGAAATACACAAATTTTTAGGGAAGCCATACATTCCCAGGAAAGCAGGTTCACCGCCATGATCCCGAATGAATTGCCCACCCAAGTTATCTAGATGTAAAGTTGTAACTCCAGGTTTAATCTCTTTGGCAAGCATGCCTAGCGTTTTAGAAACCAATTGTGCGCTTTCCCGCATTAATCGTAGTTCCTCTATGGTTTTTAATTGTATCAATTTATAAAACTATTAAATTTGTGATAAAAAAATTCTTTTGTAACTTTTGTTACCAAAATAAACCTTTCTTCTTATCTTTTTTCATTTTTGAATAGGCCAGTACTTCTTTTCCTTCTACTCGAAATTCTATTCTATCATTGATGATATTATAAATTTCTCCCCAACCTGGGAAACCGCCAAGATTTCTATCGTCTATAAAAAGGTCAGCATCAATTTTTCTAGAAGCTTGGGAGTGATCAAACACCTCGCCTTCGAAACTCGAATTTATCGCATAGAATTCTACACCATTTTTTCTGCAAAATTCTACTGCTTCCTCTAAACTTTTACCATGTCGGTAAGTCCATAAAATCAGTCTGTAACCTTCAGATTGTAATTTTTTTAGTGTTTCAAAAGCAAATATTTTTGGTTTTCCGATTCCAGGATAAGCATCATCAACTACCGTTCCGTCGAAATCTATAGCAAGTTTTTTACTCGTTTTCATTATTTAAAATTTCAGAATTGCAAAGGTAGTAAAATTCAATTCTAATCTATTTTATACCTGATTTCTTTTCATAATAAAAAAAGCCAAAGTTTGTACGAGTTACAAACTTTGGCTATAAATAAATATGATACGTTTTTACGACTTAACCCATTTAAAATTCCAATCTAAATCAGGTGTAGCGATACGATCCGTAATTCTCTCCAAACGTATTGGTAATTTCATTAGATATTCCTGTGCTTTTTCCGCTTTCTCATTAAGCTCTGTAATCTGGTCAATTTTCCAGTCAGCGAGCAATTCTTTTAGGATGTTGATATAATCATGTCCTGTATAAACCATTGCGCGTTGTGCGGCATCTGAAAAATGCTCCCATAATTCACCTGCTTTCTGCCCGGATTCACGCATCAAATGTGCTGGCATCACGATTTTTTTTCGCATCATATCTTCGAATGCTAACATCATTTCAGATGGATCTAATTCGAAAATTCTCGTTACGAAATGCTTATATGCTTTGGCGTGTCTCGCTTCATCTGCAGCGATAACTCCACACATTCTGGATAGTTTGGTGTTGCCACTTTGTTTTGCCAAAGATCCCACACGACGGTGTGATATATTGGTTGCAGTTTCCTGAAAGCTGGTATAAACAAAATTTCTATAAGGGTCCATGGTGGTACCGATATCAAATCCGTCTTGAATTAAATAATGGGTAGTGATTTCCATTTCCCTCATATTTACCCTACCGCATAAATAAAGATATTTATTAAGTAAGTCTCCATGTCTATTTTCTTCTGCAGTCCAGCTTCTCACCCATTGTGACCAACCACTTCTTTCCTCTTGGTCTACCCCATCGATTCCCATAATCCAAGACTCATAACTTGGTAGAGCTTCCTCTGTAATACAATCGCCAATTAATGTGACAAACAGGTCGTAACCCATTTCTCTGGCATAAGTCTGTAACTCATCTACATCATATTTGAAGCTATCAGCAGAAGGATCTGGTAAAAAATCTGTCGGTTGCCATATTTTTTCTGCAGGTGTTAAGTAGGAGGAAATGAATTTATCAACATCTTTCCCTAACGTCCGCATTACTTCAATTCTCATCAATTTATTATACATCTATACTTTTTTTGAATGTTACAAAGGTAAATTATTTATTATTTATGACATATTAAATTACGAAAAATAGGTTCAAAAATGTTATATATAGTAATAAAAAATATTTGAAACCTATTTGCCCTTAACTCACTAGGATATCGCCTGTCATTATTGCAGGAATTTCTATTCCCATTACTTTTAAAATACTTGGAGCAACATCGCCTAACTTTCCAGGTTTTAAATTCCAAGTACGATCTTTATCCATCACAATCAAAGGAACTAAATTGGTAGAATGCTGTGTATTTGGACTACCATCTGCATTGATCATAAAGTCAGAATTTCCGTGATCTGCAAGAATAAATACGGCATAACCATGTTCGTAAGCTGCAGAAGCTACTTTTGAAATACATTCATCCACCGTCTCTGCAGCTTTTACTGCGGCAGAAAAGACTCCTGTATGACCTACCATATCGGCATTTGCGAAATTTAAGCATATAAAATCTGCTGTTTCATTTTCTATTTCAGGTATTATTTTTTCTGTAATATCGTATGCAGACATTTCGGGCTTAAAATCATAAGTTGGAACTTCTTTTGGACTTGGACATAACAATCTTTTCTCACCATTAAATAGATCTTCACGTCCTCCTGAAAAGAAAAAGGTAACATGCGGATATTTTTCTGTTTCAGCAACACGAATTTGAGTTTTCCCATTCTCTTCTAAGACTTCGCCCATCGTTTTTTCTAAGACTTTCTCATCAAAGACGACATGAATATTTTTGTAATCCTTATCGTAATTTGTCATGGTCACATAATAAAGGTTGAGCGGACTCATGCCAAATTCAGGAAAACTTTGCTGTGACAGAGCTTCGGTGATTTCCCGACCTCTATCTGTTCTGAAATTGAAACAGAATACTACATCATCATTTTCTATTTTTGCTGTAGGTAAACTGCTTTCTTTTAGACAGATAATAGGTTTTAAAAATTCATCTGTAATTCCTTTTTTATAAGATTCTTCAATAAGTTGAAGTGGTTCTCTTGTTGGTTCTCCGAGTCCATTAACCATTGCGTCGTATGCTAGCTTTACCCGTTCCCATCTTTTGTCACGATCCATTGCGTAATATCTGCCAGTAATGGTAGCTAACTTTCCGGTTGTTATGTTCATATGATCGATCAACTCTGCGATAAATCCTTTTCCTGAATGTGGATCACAGTCACGGCCATCTGTGAAGGCATGAACATAGACATTATTATTCAATCCATATTCGTGTGCGGCAGTCAATAAACCTTTAAGATGATTAATGTGTGAATGTACCCCACCATCTGATACCAATCCAATAAAATGGACCTGTTTTTTATTCTTTAGAGCGTATTCGAAAGCTCGTGTTATTACATTTTCTTTTCCTAGAGTTGCATTGTCCACCGCCATATTAAGTTTGACCAAATTCTGATAAACAACTCTACCTGCTCCTAAATTCATATGCCCCACTTCTGAATTCCCCATTTGTCCGAAGGGTAAACCAACTGCAATTCCACTCGCTTCCAGTGTAGTGTGTGGAAATTTTTCGTAACAAGAATCTATAAATGGAGTTTTAGCTTGGGCGATTGCAGAAACTTTGGGGTCTGTTCCTATTCCCCAACCGTCAAGTATTGCTAAAATAGCTTTTTTCGACATTTTTTTTAAATTTTGATTGTATACAAATTTAGTGATTTACAAATAATCCCTAGCTTTTAAAGTCGGTTTTTTAGTAAAAGTTCTATTGTGAGTTATAATTGATTATCTCATTTCAATAATTTTTCGAATGCTCTTCTTGGAGAACCGCGAAAGTAAACTTCACCACAGTAAGTATAATTGATCTTCTCTAAAATCTTCAGCATTCCGACATTGTCATAATTGGTATCTACTTTAAGGCTTTTAATATTTTGATCTAGAGCAATTTTCTCAACTTCATAAAAAATTTTAGTGGCAATTCCTTGTCCTAATTGATTTTCCGAGACTGCAACCCTGTGTATTACTACATAAGGAAGATCAGAAAGCCATTTGCCTTCTATTTCTTCATACGCAGGTTCGATCGCGGAATCTATCGCAACATATGCGATAATTTCATGATTCTTTACACCGACAAACCCTACCTGCTTTTTAATATCATTCATTATAGTTTCGGAGTTAGGATAACCATCTTGCCACTGGTTACTACCATCATTTTTTCGTCGTAAAATTGCCTGTTGGATGATTGGCCAAATCATTGGAATGTCTTGTTCAGTTGCAATTCTTAATTTGAAGTCGTTTGAAATATTTGTCATTCTTTATTCTTAGTAACACAAATTTAATTAACATATTCGGCACCTCTGCTTTCATAAAGTCAAACTTTTTAATTATTTTTATAAAAAACAAGAAATGAAAAAGAAATTGGTTGTTCTTTCCGGAGCTGGAATTTCTGCTGAAAGTGGGGTGAAAACTTTTAGAGATTCAAATGGGTTATGGGAAAATCACAAAGTTGAGGATGTTGCAAGCCCGGAAGGTTTTAAAAAAGATCCGAAACTTGTTCTGGACTTCTATAATGCGAGACGAAAACAACTTTTAGAAGTGGAAGCCAATAACGCCCATTTTATCTTAGCCGAATTAGAAAATGTGTTTGATGTAGAAATTATTACGCAAAATGTAGATGACTTGCATGAACGCTCCGGTTCTACGAAAGTGTTGCATCTTCATGGAGAATTGAAAAAAGCAAGACCCATTAATTCAGATTCTGGAATAATTACCTGGGAGAAAGATTTAAATATTGGCGATTTCGATTTTGAAGGTGTTCAGTTGCGACCACATATTGTCTGGTTCGGAGAAATGGTTCAGGAAATGGACACTGCGATGGAGATTTGCTCTGTTGCAGATTTATTTTTAATTGTGGGAACCTCGATGAGCGTTTTCCCCGCTGCAAGTTTAATTAATTATCTTCCTCAAAATTGTGAAGTCTTTGTAATTGACCCCAATCTGAGCGGTACATATTCCAAAAAAGAAAATCACTTTCGAACATCTGCTACTGAAGGAATGGAATTGTTTAGAAGTAGAATAATAAATAATTTTTCGGATTAAAATTCATCAAATTATCAAGTTTCGGACAAAATAAAAAGCCAGTTAAAACCAGCTTCTTATTTTTTTTCTATTTGTGTTTTTAGAACGATGCAAACATATAGTTTTTTAAATATCCAGTATCGGGTGAAATCACCTAATTTTTGCATAATTCATGTTTTATTGCAAACAAAACAATTCCTACCCTTGTTTTTACGTTCAGTTTTGCAAATACCGAATCGCGATAACCATCTATTGTACGCGGACTTACACACATTTTTTCGGCTATCTCTTTATAAGTTAATTCTGAACAGGCCATTTTTATAAAGTCCAGCTCCCGGTCTTTTAAAGAATCAGTTATTTCATAATTTGCCTTTACCTCTGCTTTTATTTTTAAAAGACTTTGAGTAACAATGTCAGTGTAAAAAATTCCTTTTTCATAAACAATATTGATGGCATCAAAAAGGATGTCTGGAGACATATCTTTTAAGAGATAACCCTTTGCACCAGCTTTTAACATGTTGATAATTGTGGTTTCATTATCTTCCATCGTTAGGACAATCACTTTTATATCAGGATACTTTTGGGTAACTTCTGCAGTAGTTTCAATCCCATTTTTCTTAGGCATGTTCACATCCATTAACACCACATCTGGCAAAACTTTAGCCTGCTCTAATTGACTAAGGAAATCATCGCCATTACAGCAGTTAAGAACTACTTTAAATTTTGGATTAGAAGATATCATATTTTCAATAGCTTTTGAAACCAGCTTATGATCATCAACAATCGCAATTTTTATTCTTTCCATGTAACCTGTTTTTTATAGGTAATCCTAATTTGTGTTCCCAAATTTTTAGTAGATTTTATTATAAAATCAGCATTAATAATTTGAGCTCTATTTTTGATATTCTTTAAGCCACTTCCATCATTGATTGAGTTAGAACTAAAGCCGATTCCATCATCATGGATAGAAATAGTTATAATATCCAGAAATTCTTCTACTTCTATAGAAAGTTTATTCGATTTTGAGTGTTTGATTACATTTGTAATGCATTCCTGAATAATTCTGAAAAGGATTAATGCGTGATTAGAATTTATTTCTAAATCCTGATTGTTAATTTTGTAATCTACATCCATTAACTGCAGCCGCTCTATTCTGGATATTTCCCTTTCCAAAGACTCTACGAAACCAAAATGTTTTACTTGATTACTAATGAAAAGCTTCGATAAATTCCGAATATCCTGAATACACTCTCCGATCAGCATATTGATTTCTGAACCGATTTTCTTTATGTCTTCTTCATTACCCGAAGAAATTTTACTCATCATTAACCTGGCAACGGAAAGCTTTTGACCAAGATCATCATGTAGTTCCTGACCAATATAGTTAAGTGTTTGCTCTTTCATCTCTATTTGCGATATCGCTAATTCCTGCTCAAAGAGAGAGTCTTTTCTTTGCTGAAATAAAAGAAGTTGCGATTTCTTTTTGACGAAGACTCCATAGATAAGCACCATCATTAAGATAAGGATCATAATGATAAAGGTGGTTATGGCAAGTAGAAAATCAGTCTCTGATAAATTCACTTTTTTTAGTAATATTTTCTGCTAACAAAGCTCCCAAAATTAAAATGGAATATCCTATAAAATTAACAATAAATAAAATTATGAAAAATATTTTACTATTGATTTGTATTGGAGTATGTGTAATAATAAGTAATGGTGTTGTTCCAACATAATTTGCCATTAGCCCCACTGATACCCAAAAAGGATAATATGATTTTATTTTTAGAATTTTATTTGAGTTAAATGTTTGATGTAACAACAAAAATATGTTAATTAATAATAAGATAACTTGAATAAAATAGAAAAGTAATGGATAATTTTTATATGTTTCACCGAAGAAAATATTTATAAAAACAAAGCTGATTACAAATATAATAGACAAAACAATATTTATTTTTTTTGCGGTTCTTGATTCTAGACATCCACGGAAATACAGAAAAAACAGAATAAATACAGAAAAATTAATCATCATATTATAACGGACAGGAATACTAAAAGTTGGTTCTGATATTCTCATTATAAAAAGAAAGACCGAAGAAACCATTACAATTGCTCCTGCTGCCAGAAAATAAATAATTTCCTTTCCCAGTTTTTTCCGTTTTATAAGTAGCAAAACAAAAAGGATAACGACTAAGAGAATTTGTATACTACTTGCTACTTCTTGACTCCAGTATTTCATCTTTAAAAATTTATTTATAACAAATGTAAAGGTTATTACTTAAATCCAGTTGGTGAAATCACCTGTTTTGTGCGGATTTAAAGGGGCTATTCTTTTTGTCCATAAAGGAAAAATCCTTAATTTTAGCCTTTTAAATATTGATTGAAATCAGATAACTTCAAAAATGGGAATGTCAAAAACGTCAGGTATTGTTGAAAACTATTTACAAATTAAGTTGACTATTCCGGATAATGTAGCACTTATCGCAGTTTCAAAAAATCACTCCGTTGATAGTATAGAACGAATTTACAATACAGGTCATCGTGAGTTTGGTGAAAACAAAGTTCAGGAACTGGTGGACAAATACAATCAACTTCCGAAAGATATTAAGTGGCATCTGATAGGTCACTTACAAACTAATAAGGTAAAGTATATTGCTGAGTTTGTTGAAATGATTGAAAGTGCCGACTCCCGTAAAATTTTAGTGGAAATTGATAAACAAGCTGCAAAATACCAACGGAAAATAAAGGTATTACTTCAAATTAAAATCGCCGAAGAAGAAACTAAATATGGTCTAGAAATTCATGAAGCCAAAGAATTATATCAGGAATATCTAAATGGTGAGTTTCCTAATGTAGAAGTAAAAGGTTTGATGGGAATGGCAACATTTACCGATGATGAGCAGCAATTAAAAAAAGAATTTTCTCTTTTGAAACATCTCTTCGATCAACTCTCTCATCAAAATAAATTAGAAACGCTTTCTATGGGTATGAGTGATGACTACCCTATCGCAATTTCCTGTGGTGCTAATTCCGTTCGTGTAGGTTCGGCTATTTTCGGGAAAAGATCATAAAATGATCCCCCTCTTAGGTATGAATATTGCTTCTACTTAAAATTATATTTAAATAAATTTTATCAATACATAAACTTAACTAATGCAAAAAATCTTAATTGTTGAAGATGAAAAAGCCATCTCTGGTGTACTTCACAGTATTCTTTCCGATGAACTCCCTGACTACGAATTTGTAATATCCGAAGATGGGTTAGAAGGTTTGAAGCAGATTGAAAAAGAAGATTTCGCATTAGTCGTTTCAGATATAAAAATGCCAAAGGTTTCTGGGACAGAACTTCTAAAACAAGCATTACAGTTAAAACCAGATACTACCTTTGTAATGATTTCCGGTCATGCAGATATTGATACTGCAGTTGATTGCTTAAAAACAGGTGCTTATGATTTCATCTCCAAACCGATTGATATTAACCGATTGATTACCAGTGTTAAGAATGCTTTAGATAAAAGGAATCTGCAAAAAAGTAACCAACATCTAAAGAATGAAAATATAACTTTAAAGAAAAAAGTTAATAAGAAATATGAGATGATCGGCGCGTCTCCAGCCCTGAAAAAAATTCAGGAAATGATTGAGAAAGTAGCTCCGTCCGATGCCAGAGTGCTAATTACCGGGCCAAATGGTGCCGGTAAAGAATTGGTCGCTCATGCAATCCACTCACAAAGTGACCGCAGTAAAGGCCCGATGATTGAAGTGAACTGTGCAGCAATACCGTCTGAATTAATAGAATCGGAGCTTTTTGGTCATGTTAAAGGGAGTTTTACAGGTGCAATAAAGGATAAGCAAGGTAAATTCGAATTAGCCAACAATGGAACTATATTTTTGGATGAGATTGGAGACATGTCTTTAATAGCACAAGCAAAAGTGCTTCGTGCCTTACAAGAAAGTAAAGTTTCTCCCGTTGGGAGCGATAAAGAGGTGAAAGTTGATGTTCGGGTCTTAGCTGCTACAAACAAAAATATGCAGGAAGAAATAAAATCTGGAAAATTCAGAGAAGATTTATACCACCGTCTTTCGGTAATTGAAATATATGTTCCCTCTTTAGATGAAAGGAAAGAAGATATCAAACTGTTAGTTAAGCATTTTGCAAAAACTATTTCTGATGAGCATGGTACAGCATTAAAGAATTTTGATGATAAAGCAATTAAGGCTTTAGAAAACTTCAGTTGGACAGGAAATATTAGAGAGTTACGAAATGTCGTAGAACGATTAATTATTTTAGGTTCTAACCCAGTATCTGAGGAAGATGTTGTTAGTTTCGTCAGAAAATAGAAAGAAAAAATATTTTACAAGTATTTATGTAAAAAGTCAGAGCAATTTTTTGTTCTGACTTTTTTTGGTGTTGTATTTTTAAAAAAAATTATTTATGGCATAGTAGATGATTGTAAATAAGGATAGATATTATATTAACATTAAAAATAATTTTATGGCAACTAAAACAACATCCAAAGGTAAAATTCAACCTAAAAAAGGTGCAGCAGATCAATTAAAAGATTTTATGATTGATGGGATTAAGGATTTATATTGGGCAGAAAAAGCGTTGGTGAAAAATTTACCAAAAATGGCTAAGAATGCGACTTCACCTCATCTTAAGACTGCTGTAAATGACCATTTAAATGAAACTAAAGTTCAGGTTAAAAGACTCGAAGATGCATTTAAAGCCCTCAAATTAAAACCGCAGGCCGTAAAGTGTGAAGCAATGAATGGACTTTTGAAAGAAGCCAAGGAAATTATGGAAGAAACGGAGCCAGGAGCTGTGCGTGACGCAGCGATTATCGCCGCAGCACAAAAAGTGGAACATTATGAGATCGCTTCTTATGGTACCATGGCAACCTATGCAAAACTTTTGGGCGAGAAAGAAGTTCTAAAGTTACTTTTAGAAACTTTAAAAGAGGAAAAAACATGTGATAAAGATTTAACGAAGCTCGCGAAAAGTGAGATTAACGTTAAAGCGAAATAATAAAAATAGCGGTCTAATGATCGCTATTTTTAATGATAATCATAAACTAAACGTTATCAATAAATTTAAATAAAAGTCGGCAAATTATTTGTTGTCTCTACGAAATAAAAAACATTCAATTTAGAAAGCAAAACTATAGCCGTTTTAGTAGCAAATGGTTGTGAATAGTTAGAATTAGAAAAGGCAATAAAAGCATTAAAAAAAATATTATTGCAGAGTATAGAAGGTAAATCTTAACAACTGTCCTAAATATTAAAATATGAAGCATCAAATCCCAACACACCGTATTGGTGCAGAAAGTATGGCGATCTCCGAGCTTGAATTACCTTCTGTTGGAGAAGCACGCACCCATTATCAAACTGTCAAAGCGCGGTTTTTGAATATCAATTCCTGGGAGTTATTTGCTGGTAAAGAAAAGGCAGAATTTTCCCTTAGAGACGAATACGGAAAGCTATCATTGGAAAAACCTAAAGTTGGAAATTACATAAGTATCAAAATTCCACTGCTTCATAATCCCGATGACGAAGGCATGGATTGGGTAAAAATTGAAGTATGTGAGGAAAATATTTCTGATGAGGAAGAATCTAATTATATACGAGTACGACCTGCCTCAAAACCAGGAAATTCTACTGATGAAATTACTCATTTCCTAAATAATGACGCTACTTCTAACTTCATTATTAAAAGAAATGGATGTAAAGTGACCGCAGAAGTAATTGCCAGAAATGAAGTTCCGAATACAAAAGATAAAACGGTTTTGGAAAAATTAAGAAATAAAATAGTCGCATTTGGAGGAATGTTGCTTGGCAGTAAAATTCAATGGGAAGGATTGACCAATGGTTTAATTGAATATGAAAAATAAAAATTATGTAGGCTGTTCGGGATATTCTGTCGGTTTTTGGAAAGAGATTTTTTATCCTGACCAATTACCGTCAAAAGATTATTTAAATTTTTATAGTAGAAGTCTAAATGCTGTTGAAGTTAATAGTACTTTTTATCGAAAGCCGAGACCTTCGACCCTAAAAAAATGGGTTGATGAGACGAATGCGGGTTTTAAGTTTTTTATTAAAATTCCAAAAACTATTTCGCATCTTAAAAAATTGTATGAAACTTCAATAGAAACTTCCGATTTTTGCCAATACATTGCTGAACATCTAAAAAATAAGTTGGCAGGATTTCTCTTTCAACTTCCACCTTCTTTTCATTACACAGAAGAAAATTTAAATAAGGTTTTAGACACCGTAGATGAAAGGTTCTTAAATGTGGTCGAGTTCAGACATCACTCATGGTGGACCTCAGAAATACAGGAAATTCTAAAATCAAAAAATATTGTCTTCTCGGGCGTTTCTATACCCCAAGATATTCCAGATAATTTTATTATTAATAACGATCAGTATTGCTACTACCGTTTGCACGGCGTTCCACAGATGTTTAAATCTGAATATTCTACTAATGAACTAGATGCCTTGGCGAAACATATCAAAAATTTTAAAGGAATAACTTATATTTTTTTTAATAATACATTTGGAACTGCCGCAATTAAAAACGCACTCAGTTTAAAAAAAATGTTATAAAATTAAATTTAAAGTACAGTTGGCAGTTTCAATGTACATTATAGAAAAGAAATTTTTGATTTAAAGTAAAAGCAGAAAGATTGCAGTAAATTTGCCGAAGATTTTTTTATAATTATGCAAATTCTAAATCCCGCTCTTTCCAAAAGATTATTTACACTCGCTCTTCCCGTAATGATTACCCAAGTTGGTCAGGTTTCTGTTCAGCTTTTTGATAATATTATGGTTGGAAAACTTTTGGGTGCAGATGCTTTGGCTTCCGTTTCACTTGCAAATGGTGTATTCTTTTCTGTTTTTGTTCTGGCGTTAGGTTTTTCTCTAGCCATTCCACCCCTAGTTTCAGAAGCACATTCTCAAAATGATCACACCACAATCAATCGGGTTTTTCGCCACGGTTTTGTGGTCAATATGCTTATTGGTATCTCGCTAGTTATTGCGATGCTCTTGGCGATGCCTTTATTATATCATTTGAATCAGCCAGAAAAAATACTTCCGGATACAGAAAGTTATCTTCGAATTACCATTATCAGTATTATTCCATTTATGGCGTTTCAAACCATGCGGGAAGTTTCAGAAGGTTTAAGTTTTACCATAGGTGTGACCAAGGCAACTATCATTGCGAATGTTATCAATATTGTTTTGAATTATATTTTTATTAAAGGAATTGGGATGGATTCGCTAGGTGTCGACGGTTCAGCCTATGCCTCATTTATCGCGAGAGTTTTCATGGTCATTTTCTTATTTTTTGTAATGAAGAAACATCCTACGACCAAAAGATATATGGACGATTTTAGTTTGAAAAGTAAACTTTTTCAGAAAAAAATGTTCAATAACTTAATTAAATTAGGTTTCCCAACTGCATTACAAATGTTTTTTGAGATTACTGCCTTTGCCGGTGCTGCATTTATCTGTGGGTTGATTTCTGCAAATGATATTGCATCTCACCAGATTGCTTTATCTATGGCGTCTTTTACCTTTAATTTAAGTATAGGTTTTAGTGTTGCATCAACGATTATGATTGGTCGGAGACAGGGTGAGAAAGATTTTTCCGGCCTCAAACAAGTGGGAATTAACAACTTGAAAATTGTGTTTATATTCATGGCATTTTGTGGATTACTTCTAATTTTGGGTCGAAATATATTACCGACATTCTTCACCCAAAAAGAGGACATAGCAGTGATTATGCTTGCTTCTAAACTATTGATTATTGCGGCATTATTTCAACTTTCAGATGGAGTCCAAGTTGTTGCGTTGGGTATTTTACGTGGTATTCAGGATGTGAAGATTCCATCGATGATCACCTTTGTTGCTTATTGGATTATTACCATGCCTTTAGGATATTTTCTTTGTGTAAAAATGAATATGGGAGCTTGGGGAATGTGGATCGCACTTGGCTTGGGATTGACCATTTCTGCAGTGCTTTTGGTAAGAAGATTTTTCAAGCTTTCGCAGAAAAAAATTGATCAAGCTGCAACCGCTTCATAGTTGAAAAGAGAAATGAATATAAATTGATCAAGTGTTACTAATGATTACTAACTGATGCTTAACCCATCGGAAAGAACACTTTCTCATATGCATTCATCAATACTATAATTTTTCTTTTGTAGAAAATTCTTAATTGATACTATGAATTTAACGAAACGAAAAATCCCTGAAGATCAATTTCTTCAGGGATTTTTATATATGGTCGATCATATACGTTTGCCGAATTATGCAAGACCGCAATTCACCAAAACCAAGTTCTGAGCACTATTTGAATAATTTTTTATTTAGAATTTCAATTATGAAGCTGAGAACAAATCAAAGAGGTCAAATAAAACACATAAACATAATGAATTTCCTGGTTTTTGAGCAATCGCTTCATTATTCCTTTTTCTTGATGATATCATGATTTGATCATCATTTGGATAGCAGTTAGTTGAAAACTAGTTCGTGATGGAAGAAAAGTTTTTGCGTAAAAGAACATTTCTAATAGGTGATTTTACAGTTTCTCTCATCCTTTTTATTGATTTTAATAATTTCATATTTAATGATGATTTTTCGCATCATGAATCCCAATACATTTGTATCACAAACTAACCAAAATTTTTTAACCATGAAAAAATTATTAGCAGGTGCATTCGCACTTATGGCAGTTACTGTAGGTTTCGCACAAGACAACCACGATGAAACAACTCAACTTGGTAATTTTAATAAAGCTAAAGTTGATCAGCACGGAAAGCAGAATTCCAACAACATTAAACAGGATGGAAATTCTAACAACGCAAAAGTTTCCCAGTATGGACAGTACAACTCCAACAAAACAATGAGCGTAGGAAACAAAAATGATGAATTAGTTTACCAAAGCGGTAAATCTAACAGCAATGATACCTGGCAGTTGGGTAATAGAAATGATGCTACTACAAAACAGTATGGCGAATTTAACAAAGTAAACCAAAAACAGAAAGGAGATGACAATTCTGTTTACGCGTTGCAATGTGGCAAAAGAAATGAAATCACCCAAAACCAAAATGGTGATGACAATAATGCAAGCTCGGAACAATATGGCAACGATAACAAAGCAGCACAATCACAAAAAGGGTATGACAATAACGCTTCTTCTTGGCAAAATGGTGCTAGAAATGTAGTTAGCCAAAACCAAAATGGAGATGGGAACTCTGCTAAAGGAACTCAAGTTGGTTATGACAACAAAATTAGTCAAACACAAACTGGTGATTTCAACAAAGCAATCGCTTATCAAATTGGAGATAGAAACTCGATTAAAGAAACCCAACTAGGAAATAAAAATTACGCAAATGATTTTCAAGATGGATGTGATAACGACATCGTTGTAAAACAAATTGGTAATTTACATGATCATGTGGGAATCCAAGTGGGTAACAGTAATTCACAAAACATTTTGCAAGAATCAGGTAATTCGAATGGTGGTGCATGTTGTACTCCTCTTATGCCAGATCCAAAATGTCCAACAAATTCAGGAGGTTGTTAGTAAAAAAACCATCTGATATTAATTCTACTCCTGGGAGGAACTATTAGGTAGTTTCTCCCTTTTATCCAAAATATATATATCATGAAAACTTTATACTTTATCATCCTGTTTTTTTGTAGTTATATGGTTCTTGGGCAGAGCATTAATTTTAACACGATCAACAGTGGAAATGTGCTTAATGCATTTATTTCTCCAAATGACCACTTAGCAGTGTCGTCATCAAAAACAGCTGTTATACAATTTGGAAACAGCAATACCACCAATATTTATGATAAAAGCAAGCAAAGCGATTTACTTATAAAACAAACAGGAAATTTCAATACTACTTTGATGTCGAATACAAATTCTGAATTAGAAAACAAACAAAAAGTAAATATTGAAGGTAACAATAACTATATAGATATCACGGGGAATAATAGCAATTCTAAGGAGATGCAGATTAATTTGAAGACGAATGATAAAATGATTTTTGTACGTCACTATTAAAATTAATTATAATGAATAATTTTCATGCAAATTTCTTATTTATTTTTCTCCTTCTATTATCGCTCAACGCTGTTGCACAAACTAATGCTGTTGTCGCCAAAATTGAAGTGGACAATATAGAAGGTTCACTAAAACTAAAAGCAATTGCAAAAAATGCTGGCGATCTCAATCAGTCTCTTAATTACATTTTTGTAGCAGTTAAAAAAGATCAACGGAAAAACATGTCTTCTTCTCAGCAGGAAAACAAATTTGTCCTTCTTCCGAACGAAACAAAAATTCTGTCAGAAATTGCTATTAATATTGGTAAGGACGACGCCTTAAAAGTTTATCTTTTTATAAAAGATGAAAAGACGGCTAAGCTTGTTGCAAAAGATAGCCTAGAATTAAACCCGAAAAACTTTAACATCGATGCGTCTTATGAAAAAGCAAGCAGCGAAGAAAATATGCAGTTGAAAGGTTTGATCATCAACGAAACAAAAACAAGAGTTGGTGACGATTTCTATGGAAAATTCTATTCCGTTTTAATGTTAAATGATCTTACATTTAATTTTAGAGTACTCGTCTCAGAGATACCTTCAACAGGTAAAAATACACAACTTCAGGTTTTTGCAAACGATGAAAATATACTCACTTTCGTTGCGAGACCCGAAGATGATTATTTGAATGAAGCTGTAAAACAAACGATTGTAAGCCTAATAAAATACGAAAAAGATCAGCAGGTCGATGATAAAGGTTTCATTTATTAACATATAAAAAGTTACTATGAAAACAGTTATAATATTTTTTGCTTTTGGAATAAGTTTCGCAGGCGTCCAACAATTTGTGTACAAACCGGTAAACCCAGCTTTTGGCGGAGATACTTTTAATTACCAATGGCTCTTAAGCTCGGCGGTTGCCCAAAACCAATTCAAGAACACCTCTTCTAATTACGGCTCTCTAAGTTCATTAGACAGCTTTACTGAAAGCCTTAACAGGCAGCTATTAAGCCAATTATCCCAGAAATTATTTGGTGATCAATTCGGTGATGGAAATTTAAAGCCGGGGAATTACACATTCGGTTCTATGTACATACAAGTGACACAGTCGGACAAAGGATTATTAATAAAAATTTTAAATACATCTACAGGTGAGCAATCAGAGATCATAATACCCAACTAAAGAACTAATATCATGAAAAATTTACTAAAACCTAAAATTATAATTCTGGTCGTACTACTGGTCTTTTTAACCAGCTGTGGCACGATGATAAATCTCCCCGCGGAGGGCGATATTTCAACCTTAGGAGAAATGACTCCTTATACTAAGCAACTCAAAGCACTTCCAGCACCAGACGAGAAAATCGTCATAGGAGTTTACAAATTCAAAGACCAAACCGGCCAGTATAAATTGGCGGAAAATGGCAGTAACTGGAGTACCGCAATTCCACAGGGAACGACCTCTATATTACTGAAGGCACTGGAAGATTCCAAATGGTTCCGTGCAATCGAAAGAGAAAATATTGGAAATCTTTTAAATGAAAGGCAAATAATCCGTTCTACCAGAAAAGAATATGAAGTTGGAAAAGATGGTAAAACAGTCATCAGTGATCAACTACCACCGCTACTGTACGCCGGTATTCTTTTAGAAGGCGGTATTATTTCTTATGATTCCAATGTAATGACCGGAGGAGTTGGAGCTCGATATTTCGGAATTGGTGGTGGCACACAATACCGGCAAGATCGAGTCACTGTTTATCTGCGGGTGGTTTCAAGTATGACAGGCGAAATCTTAAAAACCATTTACACTTCTAAAAATATTCTCTCAACTTCAGTTAATGGAAGCTTTTTCAGATATATAGATACCGATAGAATTCTTGAAGCAGAAGTGGGTTTTAACCAAAATGAACCGGTGAGTCTTGCGGTTACCCAAGCAATCGAAAAAGCAGTCTATACCCTCATTCTGGAAAGTGTAGAAGATGGAACTTTTCGTATCGAGAAAATCCATGAAAAAGAGATTTTGGATCTGCTTCAAAAACACCATGCCGAACAAATACATAATAATAATCAATTGGTGGGCAATAAATTCGCAGACAAAGTGCGCTCCAAAGCCTCGGTACTTCTATTGGCAAACGGAGACTTAATGAAAGGAGATTATGTAGATGCGAAGATGAATATTGGAGGAAAAGGAGGATTTAAATATTTTTTGAACGATCATCTAAATACAGAAGTAAACATCGGTTTTGAGTCTTTAGAAAATACAGGAATTATCAAAACCAATTTCATCTATTCCGAATTAAATTTGGAATATCTTCTCTTACCTAAGTCTAGTTTATCGCCTTATGCTTATGCAGGAGTAGGTTCGATGTTCAACGGTAAAAATTTGTTTAAATACCAATTTGGCGGTGGATTAGAATATTTGATGGGAAACAACTTTGCGTTAAGGGCAAATGTACAATACGATATGGGATTTTCCGATAATTGGGACCAGTTTGTTAACGGTAAACAAAAGGATCAGGCACTTCATATTGGAATTGGAATTAATTACTATTTAAAGCAGGCGAAAAAAGCACAAAAAAATAAATAAAACCATGAAAATTCTTTATACATTATTAGTATCTCTACTTCTTCTTATCGGTATTTCGTGCAGAGAAGATTTAGTAGGGAAAGTTACGACGGCAAACATTACAGGAAAAGTTGTTCAAAAAGGAACCAATTCTCCACTAGCGAATGTGAAAATTTATACTTCTCCCACTACAGAAACTGTTTTTACCAAGGCAGATGGAACATTTATTTTAGAGAATTTACCTTTAGGCGATTATTCTGTGAAAGCAGAATTAACCGGATATCTGGCAACATTCCAGGGCGTAAACTTAAAAACAGAAACCGGTGTGAGCATGGTTTTCGAAATGTCAGATGATGATTCTTTAAATTCGGCACCATCTGTTCCGCAATTGATTACTGGTGCTGACCATTCCGAAAATCAACCCACATCAGTTGTGTTAAGTTGGACTTGTACAGATCCATATGCTGCAGATTCTCTAAAATTAAGGTTTAAAATTATTGTAAAAAATAGTCTTAATAATATTGTTTTTGAAAAAGAGGATATTAAAGTTAAAAGTTATGCGTTAGATAATCTCATTTTTGGAGTAACTTACTTTTGGCAAGTTGTTGCAGATGACACTGTTAATCCACCGGTGTATAGTGAGATTCGACAATTTAAAGTGACAGATACACCAAATAACAGATTTCATTTTGTTAGAAAATCCGGTTCTAACTATTATATTTTGTCAAGTACAGAAAACGGCCAAAACTTTCAATTTACGCCAAATTCCGTGAACAGTTGGAGACCTAAATTGAACAATGATGCAGGTTTAATCGCATTTCTAAGAACGGTATCTGGAAATACTCAAATATTTACCGCCAGGAAAGACGGTTCAAATGTTAGGCAGGTTACTGTCACACAACCAGTCTCAGGTTACAATAATCAAGATTTAGATTTTAGCTGGAGCACGAATGGAAGTGAAATATTATATCCGAGTTTTAATAAACTTTTCAAAATCAATAAAGATGGAAGTGGTTTAACTTTAATGTACACCACAACTGATGGAAGTTTTATAACAGAATGTGATTGGAGCAGTGATGGAGCCAAAATCGCTTTAAAAACAAATGATATCAATGGATATAATGTGAAAATTTTCAATATTGATTCTTTGGGAAATGTGATCAAAACCATTCTAAGTGGACAACCTGGCTCAGCTGGTGGATTAAATTTTTCTATTGCAGGTGACAGATTGCTTTACACCAAGGATATAACCGGATATGAAAATCAAAATCACAGACAATTGGACTCGCATTTGTTCATCTATGATCTAGGTTTAAATGTTTCAACCGATATTTCTATCCTTAGTAAAAAATTGGTGGGTACCAACGATTTAGATCCAAGATTTTCACCTAATGATGCTGAGGTTATTTTCATGAATACTTCCAATGATGGAATCTCAGAAAAATCAATTTATAAAATATCATTCAACGGAACGGCTACTGATTACCCTCGGACTTTACTGTTTACAGGGGCAGAAATGCCGGATTGGGAGTAGAAATTAATAGAAAGATCTACATATTTCGATTTAAAAAAAAAACAGATCCCAAAAAGATCTGTTTTTTTAATTGATTAATGAGGTCGCTTAATATTCAACCAGTTTGTTCTCCATCGCAAACTTTATAAGTTCCGAGGAACGATTGATATTTAATTTAAACATCATATTTCTTCGGTGAGACTCTACCGTATTGGTACTGATAAAGAGCTTTTCTGCAATCTCTTTTGAGCATAAGCCATCACATATCAAGATAAGAACATCTTTTTCTCTTAGAATAAGATCATCTAAACCAAGGTGTTTTACTTCTGCTTTTTCCTCTTTATTGCAAATAAAACTGAGCAGTGCATTCTTAATATCATCATTAATGTAAACGTGGCCATCGATTACTTTGTTAAGTGCTTGTATAAATTCGTTACTTCCTGTATCATGTCCTAAATAACTTTTCACACCTTTGTCAAATAATTTTTTGATGACTTTTATGTCGGGATTTACAGAATGAATAATTATCTTCAGGCTTGGATTTAGCTGTAATAAATTTTCGACTTTTTTAATGATGTCTATTATGTTTAATCCTCCTGGGTTTAAAATGACGATTGAACCTTCCTCAAGTACGTGCTTTTCAATCTTATCAAAGTTTGTAATTTCCAGAATATTATATTTTTTGGTTATAATATTCTGGTCTAGAAAAAAATGAATAGAATCTAGGTATAACCTCTGATTTTCATAGAGAATAATATTTTTTTTCACGGGTTATTAGTTTATACGAAAATACGTAATATTTTCGTAATTACCTAATAATCATAGCCTTTTAGTTGATAGAGGTTGTTATTAATCGTCAGATTCTATAGAAAACTATATTAATTGTCCCACGTCAATTAAGGTGATTTCAGAAATATAAACCAGTTATCGTTTCAAAAGATAATTATCAATCCATTCAAATTTAAAAACGGTAAAAATATTCGCATTTCAGGTATTTATTTTACCTTAATTTAGAAAAATCTCATACTGTTTCATTTCGTTAAAAACTTCAATTAAATCACCGTCAACCTTGATCATAGTCTGTAAACTCATTACTTCCACCTGGCTGTCATCGTCTGGATTTTTGATGAAAAAGTTAAGTTTTTGATCACCTTTATGCTCGTCTAACTGATTTTTGAAAAATTCAATATCTTCCTTTCGTAAATGATTTATATCGATCACGATAGTCATTTTCTTTGCAAATTTTTCAAAAGCTTCTTTAAGATCGATCACATCGGCAACGTTTACGAAAACCCTTCCATCCTTGGATTGCGAAAATTTAATTTTAAAAATAACAAATCTCTGAACATCAATTCTATCCCTTAATCTCATGTAATCCCGGTCACCCAGTCGGAAAGAATAACTTCCACTGTAGTCTTCTAACATTAAGAATGCGACTTTTTCACCGCTATTCATTCCATCTTTTATGGTATATTCAGTCACCAGACCGGCAACCATATATTCGGGTGAATTATTTTTTAATGCTTGTTTTTCTTTCCAGCTTAATTTATCATTATTAAATAGATCCGGCTGTTGATTAGCGAATACACTATTTTTAAAATTTTCAATTTCGTCGAGATTGAGGAAATTAAAAGACCCTCTAGGCTCAACTATTTTGGTAGGCTCTTCAATTAAACTATCGTCCTCCCCTTCTGAAATTTCTGGTGGAAGATCAACTAAGTCATCGTCTGAATCATCAACTTCAGAAACTTCAATTGGCAAAATAACTTTCTCTAACTCTAAAACCTCTTCCTTCTTACCTTCCAAAATTTCTTTTTTACTTAAAGCTCCTTGCAAAAACTGGAATTGATATTTATATTCATCCAAAGGGTGCGCAGAAAGATAGAAACCGATAATTTCCTTTTCCTTATTGAGTTTGTGCATGTTCTGCCATTCGGGTGCAGGATTAATTTTTGGCTGCTCGATTTGTACTTCATCTGCAAAATCTGCAAACAACGAGTTTTCGATTTCATTTTTACTATCCTGAAAACTATGGCCATACCGCAATAACCTTTCTATATTGGTTTTTCCCGAATTATCAATATCAAAATACTGTGCACGATGATAGCCATCAACTTCGTCAAAAGCACCGGCAATGACCAAACTTTCCGCTACTCTTTTATTCATTTGTGAAGACGGAATTTTTTCAAAGAAATCGTAGATATTTTTATACCGTTCGTCTTTTCTTGCCGCAACGATTGCTTCACTCGGACCTTCGCCAATCCCTTTAATTGCACCTAATCCAAATCGAATTTGTCCTTTTTCGTTCACTGCAAATGCGTATTGAGATTCATTTACATCCGGTCCTAAAACATCAACACCAATACTTTTGCAATCCTCCATAAATAAGGTGATCTGCTTGGTATTATTAATGTTATTTGACATTACACTCGCCATATATTCTGCCGGGTAATTGGCTTTTAAATAGGCAGTTTGATAAGCAATTAACGCATAACAGGTCGAGTGAGATTTATTAAATGCATACTCCGCAAATGCTTCCCAGTCTTTCCAAATTTTATTAAGTTTGGTTTCGTCAAGGTTATTTATTTTCCCACCTTCAATAAATTTTGGATACATTTTATCCAAAACATCACGTTGTTTTTTACCCATCGCCTTTCTCAAAGTATCAGCTTCGCCTTTCGTAAAGTTCGCCAGTTTCTGAGAAAGCAACATTACCTGTTCCTGATAGACGGTAATTCCATAGGTTTCACTTAAGAACTCCTCGGTTTCTTCTAAATCATAAACGGTTTCTTCTACTCCATTTTTTCGATTAATAAAAAGAGGAATATATTTAATTGGTCCTGGTCGGTATAAGGCATTCATGGCAATTAAATCCGCAAATTCTGTAGGTTTCAATTCGCGCATGTATTTCTGCATTCCCGGACTTTCATACTGAAAAATTCCAACCGTTCTACCTTCTTTAAAAAGTTGATAGGTTTTGGCATCATCCAAAGGAATTTCGTCTGGATTAATGTCGACGCCGTGTTTTTCTTTAATGAGTTTAATGGCGTGTTTGATGATGGTTAAGGTTCGCAAACCAAGAAAATCCATCTTTAACAAACCTGCATTTTCCGCGACCGAGTTGTCAAATTGTGATACCAAAATATCGGCATCTTTCGAAGCAATGGTAATGGGAACTAAATTCGAAATATCTTCTGGCGTTATAATCACTCCACAAGCGTGAATTCCCGTATTTCTAATACAACCTTCCATTTTTTGAGCAGCAGAAAGAACTTCATAACGATCATCTTTGGGATTCGCCAGAATATCTTTCATTTCCTGCGCCAAGGCCTTATCTTCAGGAGATAATTTATCAAATTTTGCAAATGCTTTCGCGATATTCATACCCGGAACTGCAGGAATTAATTTTGCAATGTTGTTGGTTTCGAATATCGGAAGATCCAAAACTCTTCCTGCATCTTTAATGGCGGACTTTCCACCTAAAACAGAATAGGTAATAATTTGGGCAACATTTGCTTTCCCATATTTTTCAACGACCCATTTAATGATTTTATCACGACCTTCATCGTCAAAATCAATATCAATATCGGGCATTGAAACTCTTTCTGGATTTAGAAAACGCTCAAAAAGCAAGTCATATTTTATCGGATCGACATTGGTGATTCCAGTGCAATAAGCTACTGCAGAACCTGCCGCAGAACCACGTCCCGGACCAACCCAAACACCCATGTTTCGAGCTTCGTTACAGAAATCCTGCACAATCAAAAAGTATCCTGGATAACCGGTTTTGGCAATAACTTCTAATTCAAAATCAAGTCGTTCCCTGATTTCATCGGTAATTATATCATATCTTTTTTCAGCACCTTCATATGTTAAATGTCTTAGATAAGCATTCTCTCCTCGTTTCCCATGATCCAGTTTATCTTCTTCACTTAAGAATTCAGCAGGTATTCCAAATTCTGGAAGCAAAACATCATGCTTCAAAGTGTAAGGTTTAAACTTTGTTACAAATTCGTCGTATGCATCAAATGCATCAGGAAACTCACGGAAGCACTGTTTTATTTCCTCTGGATTTTTTATGTAAAATTCATGAGAAGGCAAACCTCTTCTTTTACCAAACCCCTTTCCTACTGGAGAAGATAATTTTTCACCGTCTTTAATACAGTATAATATATCCTGAATATGAGCTTCTGATTTTTCAGTGTAAAAAGTTTCATTTTGTGCTAAAATTTTAACTTCATATTTTTCGGCGAAAGTCAGGAGAACATCATTCAAATAATGTTCTTCTTCGATTTCGTGATTTTGAAGTTGAACATAAAAATCATTTTCAAACGTTTTTTTCCACCATTGAAAAACATCTTCTCCTTTCTGTTCTCCAAATTCCAGAATTGCATTGGGAATATCTCCCATGGTGCCGGCAGTTACAGCGATAAGATCTTCTTTGTATTCCGCAATCATCTTTTTTGAAATCCTGGGAACTCCAAAATAAAAACCATTTACATAACCCAAGCTGGAGAGTTTCGCAAGGTTTTTATATCCATTATAATTTTTTGCTAAAAGTACTATATTTGTTCTTCTATCAGGATCATCTTTGGTAAATTGTTTCTGATCTGGTCTGTCCGAAAGGTAAAATTCACATCCAATTATTGGAATTAACGGTTCTTTTCGGGGTTCTAATTCATTAAATTCAGTTCCTTCATCTTTTGATTTTTGTTTTTTATCTAAATATTCCTGATAGATTTTTTTAATATTTCCATTGGCTTTTTCAACTTCAGATACAAATTTAAATGCACCCATCATGTTTCCTAAATCGACAATGCCAACCGCTGGAAAATTATTATCCAAAGCTCTTTTGATCAACTCGTGAATATGGGAGGATGCTTGAAGGGATGAATAAATACTGTGGTTGTGAAAATTAAAATAACTACCTAATTCAATCTCATCAGTATTGACAAACGATTTCTTTTTTTTCTTCTTAGAATCAGCAACCTGTCGTCTGATAATGATAGGAAACGGCTTTATGACACTCGGGTGGCTATCAATATAGTATTGTAATTCGGATGCAGTTATTTTGAGCAGATCGGCAGGAATAATTCCAATCCGCATCATTTCGAAAAAAACTTGAGCCGTAGCGTTTACATCGGCGGCGGCATTATGTGCTTCATCAAATTTTTCGTCGTATAGCTTTTCGTAAAGTTCAGTCAGTTTCGGAGATTTAAATCTGCCACTTTTACCTCCGCCTAACTGGCAAAAATCCGTGCCTAATTTCATGGTATCTGCAGACGGAGTACTTTGCAGATTATTCTCAATTTCTTTTCTAAAAAACTCGGCACCCACAATATTATAATCGAATATGATATTGTGTCCAACCACGACTTCTGCTTTCTGTAGAGCTTCTTTAAATTCTAATAAAACTTCATGTAAATCGCGACCTTCTTCTGTAGCCATTTTTGTAGAAATACCGTGGATTCTTTGCGAAGAAAAGGGAATGTCATATCCTTCCGGTTTGATGATATAATCTTGATTCTCAATTAAATTACCTTCTTTATCATGCAACTGCCAGGCGATCTGAACCATTCTGGGCCAATTGTCAGAATCGGTAATGGGCGCGTTGAAGTTTTTAGGTAAACCAGTAGTTTCGGTATCGAAGATTAAGAACATTTTTAGATGAATTTTGGTAAAATTAGGGTAATTTTTCTTTAAAAAAAAGTTGGAATTTTAGAAACAATTATTGCCGATGTACAGGATTCTAAAGTGGTAACTCTCAAAATTGAATGATCATGCTTTCCTTATTTTAATCAAAATTAATTTTGTAGATCTGAAATTAATTATGATTCGGGATTCGTTGCAAATATTTCTATGTGGAACGACCTTTTGACGTTGACAAATAATACGTTGGTAAGTTACAATTTCCCTTCCCTTTGCGTTAACAATATACATCATGATGGAAGATGGATCTGTATAAAAATATTATTTAAATTATGTTTTTCAAAATTATAGGTCATGAATTTAATTGAAAACCAAACGTAAAGAATTTTTTCTTTATTTTTTTAAATAAAGTCTATGTTAATTTTCATTTTTCGTAAAAAAAAAATAAATTAGCTAAAAATTTATATTATGAAAAAAATCTCTTTTTTAGCAATCTTTGGATTAGCACTATTCACAAATGACATAAAGGCTCAGTCTGATCCAATCTTAGGTCAAATAGCATTTGTTGCATTTAATTTTGCTCCACGAGGCTGGGAAGAATGTAAAGGGCAGACCATGTCTATTGCTCAAAACACAGCACTTTTTGCTCTTTTAGGAACGACCTATGGTGGTGATGGAATGACTACATTTAAATTGCCAGATATGCAAGGTAGATCATTTATAGGAGACGGTCAGGGTGTTGGTTTAACTCCTTACATTCAAGGGCAGATGGGCGGTCAGGAATCTGTAACTTTATTATCTTCGCAAATGCCTATGCATAGTCATGGTATTACGGCTGTAAAAGCAGATGGCAATCAATCTACACCTAATGGGAATTTACCTGCAAACACCAAAGTTTTAGATAAAGAATATTCTGATGCTACAGCAGATACAACCATGAAATCTACTATGGTTTCGCCTACTGGTGGCAACCAACCTCATGAAAACAGATCACCTTACTTGACAATGAAGTGCATTATTGCTACACAAGGAATATTTCCCTCAAGACCATAAATTATGAAAAAAATTATATTTTTAACAACGCTTTTTGTGGGAGCTTCCATGTTTTCACAAACAATAAATTTCAAAGGATGTTATAATCTTTTTGATAACCAAACTTATACGTTTAATAAGACGGGGAATGATGTCACTGGTAAAAGTATCTACATGACCACCCCAATAGATGGACAGCCTTGTGGTGGCTTGGGAAGTTGTGAATTTAAGATCCAATGGAATGCCACTAATTCTCGATGGGACTTTCTGGCAGATAGTGGAAATGGTGATTTTGTAAATCCCTACTTAATTTACTATACCACAACAGCTAATTCATCAGAAATCAACCCTCCCAATATAACCATTGGAACGTGGGTTGAAAATATAGCAGACACCTTTGGAGATTGTGGAGGAACTTTAACCAACGCTAATGGTATATTAACCGGCGACGTAAGATCTACATCTTTAGGAATTAATGAAAAAGAGCTTTCTCAAATCGCAATTTATCCTAATCCAGCAGTAGATTTTATCGTGATCAGTGGTATTAAAGACGCTAGAGCGGTCAGAATTTACTCTATTGATGGAAAGTTAGTTTCCAATTCAAAAGAAGTGAAAAAAATCGACGTTTCTAAATTAACACCAGGAATGTATTTGCTTGAAGTAGAATCCCCTTCTGCAAATCATCGTCTGAAATTTATTAAAAAATAAAAAGTGAACTTTTGATAGAAACTCCTGTTTTAAAGCAGGAGTTTTTTTGTGTTTAAATCTATTCTCCAAAAGTAAAACCACATGGTCCTTTTAAACTTCCGGTAAAATTTTTATCTTTGTTCACTATGGAAATGATTAAAAAAGAAACTGTTTCTCAAGAGATTTTGCTGAAAGCATTTAAGCACATGATGATTGCTAAAGCAACGGCAGATGTTTATGAAGAAAACCGAAATATTACGAAGTATGTCCACTCCACTTCTCGAGGACATGAAGCTATTCAGCTTGCAACAGCATATCAATTAACAAAAGATGATTGGGTTTCACCTTATTACCGGGACGAAAGTTTGCTGTTGGGAATGGGTTTTGAACCTTATCAGTTGATGCTTCAATTATTAGCAAAAGCAGAAGATCCTTTTTCAGGTGGTCGGTCGTATTATTCTCATCCATCGAGTTTAGAAGAAGCTCTTCCAAAAATTATTCATCAAAGTTCGGCTACAGGAATGCAGGCAATCCCCACAACGGGAGTTGCGCAAGGCATAAAATATATTCAGGAGTTTAAATTAAAAGAGTACGACAACGACCCTGTGGTAGTTTGTAGTTTCGGCGACAATTCTATTACTGAGGGCGAGGTTTCGGAAGCTTTTCAATTTGCAGCACTTCATCAGCTGCCAATCATCTTTTTAGTTCAGGATAATGAATGGGGAATCTCTGTTACAAAAGATGAAGCCAGAACTTCAGACGCGTATGATTTTGCGGCAGGATTTGTGGGTTTAAATAGAATGAAGGTCGACGGGACTGATTTCGAAGCAAGTTTCCAGGCTATGAAAGAAGCAGTTGACTTTGTGAGAACCGAAAGAAAACCAATGTTGGTTTGTGCAAGTACCGTACTGATAGGTCATCATACCTCTGGAGTTAGAAGAGAGTTTTATCGTGACGAAGAAGATTTAGAAAAACACCGTCTAAAAGATCCTGGAAATATTTTAAGGAAAAGATTGCTTGAAGAAGGTGTTGACGAAGATCTTTTAAAACAAATAGAAAAAAAGGCCAGACTAGAAATCGAACAGGCATTTCAAAAGGCGATTGAAGCAGAAGATCCAAAACCTGAATCGGTGGAAAATCATGTATTTGCTCCTACTCCAATTACCGAGGAAGTTGGTGAAAGAGAACCAAAAGGTCAGGAAAAGATTGTGATGGTTGATGCAGCAATTCATGCTATTCAGGAAATTATGTGGAAACATCCCGAAGCATTGCTTTACGGGCAAGACGTGGGTGAAAGAATTGGCGGTGTATTCCGGGAAACGGTAACTTTAGGGAAGAAATTTGGTAATAAAAGAGTTTTCAATACGCCGATTCAAGAAGCGTATATTATCGGTTCCACCGTTGGAATGAGTGCAGTTGGATTAAAACCGATTGTAGAAGTTCAGTTTGCGGATTATATTTATCCCGGAATTAACCAACTGATCACAGAGGTTTCAAAATCTTGTTATTTGAGTAATGGTAAGTTTCCGGTAAGTAATATAATTAGAGTTCCAATTGGTGCTTATGGTGGTGGTGGTCCGTACCACAGTGGAAGTGTTGAAAGTATTATCGCAAATATAAAAGGGATTAAGGTTGCTTATCCTAGCAATGCCGCTGATTTTAAAGGTTTGCTAAAAGCAGCGTTTTACGATCCTAATCCAGTAGTAATGTTGGAACATAAAGGTTTGTACTGGAGCAAAGTTCCAGGGACTGAAGATGCAAAAACCATCGAACCTGCTGAAGATTATATTTTACCATTTGGTAAAGGAAATGTTATTTTAGAAGCAGATAAGACTGAAACTGAAAAGGGCAGAACAATGCTTATCGTTACTTATGGAATGGGAGTTTATTGGGCGAAAGAAGCTGCTAAAAGCTTCGCAGGAAGAGTTGAGATTATCGACTTAAGAACGCTTATTCCTTTGGATGAGAAATTAGTTTTCGAACGAGTGAAACTTCACGGAAAATGCCTCGTTTTAACAGAAGAACAATTAAATAATTCTTTTGCGGAAGCTTTTGCACACCGTATTTCAAAAGAATGTTTCAGATATTTGGATGCAGCTGTCGAAGCGATGGGCTCGCTTAATTTACCAGCAGTTCCTATCAATTTGATCCTGGAAAAAGAAATGCTTCCAAATGCCGAAAAAGTGTCGCAGAAAATTGACGAAATATTAAATAATTAAATAATGAAATCTCTAAAAATTATTTTCTCCTTATGTCTCATCCTACTGCAAATATTTACTTTTGCACAAAAGAAAACTTAAAAAAAGGTTTTCAAGTCATAGAGAAGCCTCCAATTATTAAACCTTTAGTTACAGTCCAAGATGGTAGTTCTAACATAAATCCTATTTTAAAGATTTTGATGAAAAGTGAGGATATGCGTACATTTTCGTGGGAAATGGATTCCGACACTCTTCTTGCCAAAAACTCGGTAATCAAAGAAATAATGAAGTTCTATTGCTACGAATATTCCTGCTCTAATGGAGATTTAATTACCAATTCAACCAATCAAAACTCTACTTTCAGGAAGAAAAGCGAAAGTAAGAAAGGGGAAGATAATATTGTTCATTCGTTTGTTCAGCGAAAAAATTCATTTACTTTTAAAATCGATAAAGATATTTTGAGCATCATTGATGAGAAGAAAAATTTAATTAGTCAGCACTTAACAACCGCCTATTTTTAGTTTTTCAATATTTTGAGTGGAATAAATTTTTTGAAAACTGGTTCTCAACAAGAATTATTTGAAAAATTATGATGTTTAAAAATTGACAAATAGAAACTTTCCATTTATTCATCATTCTTTTGAAGTTGAATGCCGCTGCTGCTAATAAAATATTGATATTGTCGCCAACAATTCCCTTGTAGAAGTTTCTTCCCAAGCGGTGATCCGTTTTTAAATGTCCTATGATTGGCTCAATTGCCGCTCTTTGTTTGTGTGCTTTTCTGAGCTTTTTCTGTTCGTATTGCGTTTGCTTTTTATCATTAAATGGTTTGGGAATAAGAATGTTCGTCTCCCCAATTTTGATGTTTCCACGATATCCTCTGTCTACTGCAGCAGTTTTGGGGGCTTTTCCGGTAAGTTTTTCTATCTGCTCCAAAGCGGGCTGTAATGTATGTCCATCAAATTCATTTCTAAATCCTAGTGCTCCCAGCAAAACCCCTGTTTTTTTGGTGATTACCACTGACACTTTATTACCAAACTCAAATTTTTTATGTTCTTTGCCTTTAGAGATACAAACCACATCTGGTTCATGAAGAGAATAAACTTTGGATTTTGAGTTTCTTTTCTGCGCCAATACACGCACAAATAAATCAAAAAATCTTTGGTAAACAGAACTTTCACCGAGATGTCTTTGCAGTTCTCGAACTAATCTGCCAGCAATGGTTTTTACTTTTCTGTCTGCTTTTCGGGCTTTGCCTTTATTTTTTGGATGATTCCGAAACCGCTGATCCACGCTCAGTTTTTTAAGAGTTCGGGTGTAAGTTTGGCGTAGTGTAATGCTTTCTTTTTTAGAAATATCCAGGCATTTTTTTATGATCTTTTTATGCAACTTACTGTCCGTTGGAAATGTAATATTTTTTTCCTGAACGGTTGTATCTACACTTACATCCGAATCATCACTATCTTTTCCATTAATCCGAATACTCTCTTTAAAGATTAATTCTATTCCTGCTTCCCCAATTCTCTTACGAAAATGGGTCAAATCACTCGAAGCACATGGCGAATCTGTGGAAAATTGTTGAAGTCCACAAAAATATTGGTAATACAAATTTTCCGTCCATTGTTCTACCACACTTTCATCGGAAACATTGCGAAGATGTTTTAAAATTAACAACCCAACCATTAACCGAATGGGCTTTGCAGGACGACCATTATTGGTGCAATATAGTGGTGCAAAAGCATCCTCAAAGAGTTGCCAATCAATACGATTACTCAAAATAAACAATGGGTGATTTTTATTGAGCGTATCTTCAAGATAGAAGAAAAAATTTGCCTGTGGAGACGATTTTTGTTTGGAAATCATAACTAAAATATGCAAGGTTTACTCCATAAAAATACACAAACTCGCAGATATAAGCAAGTATTATCACATATAATTAATTGACAATCAGTAAATTGAATGGTTTTTAATGGCTGACTAATTACGCTAAAAGTATTTTTGGATAAAAACAGAAGAAATATAAAAATGTTACAAAACATTAAAACAAAAAGAAAGTACTATCCTTCGGAACCCTATTATGCACCACCTTCTATGTGAAATTTGATTATGGTATGAATTTTTTATTTCTATCCCCACCAAAAGGCAGTTGCGATAATAATATAAAGTCCAATCAACGCAACTCCCTCCAACCAAATACTTTCTCCATCAAATACAATAAAAGCACTTACACAAACGGAGAGTGCTAAAGCTGCCAATAAAAGCGGACTCAATACAAAAGATAAAACTGCTCCTCCTAAAAAGAAAGAAAGTAAAATCAACAAAGGATAAACAACTAAAGCAATTTGAAGCGACGAATTCATGATCACACTAACTGCATAATCAGATTTATTTTTCAGTGCAAGCTGTATTCCTACTATGTTCTCGATAGCATTTCCGGCAATCGCAACGATAATGAGACCTGAAAACACTTCATTAATTCCCAAAGCATCCATCGCGGGGGTTAACGCTTGAACAAACCAATCAGAAACAAAGGCGGCTCCAACTCCAGAGGCTGCTAATATTCCCAGAGTAAGAGGGAGAGACCAAGAGTCGTGATTTTCTACTTCCTGGTCATCTGGTCGGAAGGACTTATCCCCTTTGATTGAAAAAGTTAAATAGGCGCTGAAAACTACTAATAAAACGATTGCAACGACCATATCCAATTTATTAAGATGACTTTCTGCTGGCGTATGCAGATAATAGGTTAAAGTTGGGACCGCCATAGCAGCGACCGCAAGAATCATTAAAACTGCATTCATTTTTGGAGGTTCCGAATGAAAGTATTGTCTGCCATTTTTTAATCCACCCAATAAGATTGCTGTTCCAAAAACCAACACTGAATTTCCCAAAATTGATCCAACTAAAGCTGCTTTCACTACAGTATCTAATCCAGCTCGTAATGCGAAAATACAAACGAACAGTTCTGGTAAATTTCCCAAAGCAGACTGTAAAACACCAGTGGCGGCAGGTCCCATCCTACTTCCCAATTGCTCGGTCGCTTTGCCAACAATCATCGCAACCAGTACTAAGGCAACTGCTGCCAATACAAATAATAACACTGAATTTAAACCAAACTGTGTGGCAAAACCTGTGGCAGCAGCGACTAAAATCGCGGCTGATATTAATATGATTTCCTTTTTTTGCATTGTTTAATTTTAGTAGTTAAAGCTAGGAACAAAAATTCTACCAATTAGTTTTTTATTTGGATCGTAACTAACTTTGTCAAGTATAACACTTCGGACTGCACTACACCATAAAGGAGTTTAAGTACAAATAATTTAGGTGTTGTCGTGAAAATTTTTTTCCGATTTGTAGGTGTACGAAAAATAATAAAAAGCAATATCGAATCTGAAAGGTTTTAGTATTTTTGTAGAAAGCTCTTTTTAAAAATGAATGATAAAATTTCTCAGCAAATAGAAGATCTCCGTGCGGAACTTCACCAGCATAATCATAACTATTACATTGAAGATCATCCTACAATTTCTGATTTTGATTTTGATGTGAAATTGAAAGAACTGCAGGAATTGGAGAAGAGCTACCCTGAGTTTTATGATGCGAACTCTCCTACTTTACGTGTTGGTGGAGAAATTACTAAGAATTTCCCGACCATTCAGCATCAATTTAGAATGTATTCATTAGATAATTCCTACGATTTCGATGATTTAGAAGACTGGGAGAAGAGAATTATTAAAACCATTGCCGAACCTGTAGAATTTGTAGCTGAATTGAAGTACGACGGTGCTTCAATTTCTATCTTTTATGAAAATGGAAAATTGAAACAAGCGGTAACTCGTGGAGATGGATTTCAAGGGGATGAGATTACTGCAAATGTGAAAACCATTTCCGATATTCCTTTAACGCTTTCTGGTAACTTTCCAACTCAGTTCTTTATGCGTGGCGAAATATATCTTGCCAGAAAGAATTTTAATAAAATCAATAAAAGACGCGAAGAAGAAGGTTTGGACTTATTTATGAATCCGCGGAACACCGCTTCGGGGAGTTTGAAAATGCAAGACTCTGCTGAGGTTAGAAAACGCGGTCTTTCTGCCGTTCTTTATCAATATATTTCTACTGAAATTCCTGCCAAAACCCATTGGGAGCTTTTACAGAATGCCAGAAAATGGGGTTTCAAAGTCTCTGATCAAGCAAAATTATGCAATAGTCTCGATGAGGTGAAAAGTTTCATTAGTTACTGGGACGAGCACCGGCATGAATTACCTTTTGAGATTGATGGTATTGTTTTAAAAGTGAACTCTATAAAGCAACAAGCTCAGTTAGGCTATACCGCAAAGTCTCCCCGTTGGGCAATGGCTTATAAATTCAAAGCAGAAAAAGTAGAAACCGAATTGCTAAGCGTTACTTATCAAGTGGGTAGAACTGGAGCAATTACTCCCGTAGCGAATTTGAAACCCGTTTTACTCGCAGGAACAATCGTTAAAAGAGCGAGTTTACACAATGAAGATATCATCAAAAAACTGGGTTTGCATGAACATGATTTTGTGTTTGTAGAAAAAGGTGGAGAAATAATTCCTAAGATTGTTGGTATTAATGAAGAGAAAAGAAATATCGCAAATAAAGAAATTCAATATCCGACTAACTGCCCTGAATGTGGGACTGAACTGATTAGGCTGGACGATCAAGCGATTCATTTTTGTCCGAACGATTTGCACTGTCCGCCACAGGTCGTGGGAAGAATGATTCATTACGTTTCCAGAAAAGCATTAAATATAGAAGGTTTAGGTGCAGAAACCATCGAGCAGCTTTATCGAGAAAAATTGGTAGAGAATCCCGCCGACTTCTACGCTTTGACCAAAGAACAAATACTACCATTAGAACGAATGGCAGAAAAATCTGCACAGAATATTATCGATGGAGTTGAAAATTCAAAACAAATTCCATTTGAAAAAGTGTTGTTCGGAATTGGTATCAAACATGTGGGAGAAACGGTTGCTAAGAAACTGGCAAAAAATTATGACTCGATTGACGATTTAAAAAATGCAACTGCTGAAGATTTAATTCAAATTGAAGATATAGGTGAAAAAATCGCTGATAGTATTGTAAAATTCTTTAATGATTCAGAAAATATGTTAATGATTGAACGTTTAAAATCCTACGGAGTTCAATTGGTAAAAGGGGATAGCGTAACAGAAACTTTGAGTAATATTTTAGAAGATAAAACCTTTCTATTTACTGGGAAACTCTCTCTATTTACAAGAGAAGCAGCGGAAGAAATGGTAGAAAAACATGGTGGTAAAAATATATCGGCCGTTTCTAAAAATCTAAATTATTTGGTTGTTGGGGAAAAAGCAGGTAGCAAACTGAAAAAAGCGCAAACAATAGGCACTATTGAGATATTGGATGAGCAGCAGTTTTTGAATTTAATTACTGAATAAGACTATTTTAATAAAATACTCCATTGTCATTACGGCAATAAATACTAATTTTTGATTACAAAAAACGATATTTATTGCATGATTAATGTTTTTATTTAAATCACAGACTATTGATTAATGTATTAGTATTCGTGGTTTTAGTTAATGATATCGTGTAGAATTTGTTCATTTAAATATTTTTTCAAAAATATTTTGTGTTTTGCTTTTTGTATTACAATTTTTTTTACATTTGGTGAGTTATTAAAAACACATTATCATATGAAAAAAAATGTATTTTCTGCAGGATTAATAATGCTGCTTATTGCGGGACAAGTTTCCGCACAAGAATTTGTTAGTAAGAAAAATATTACCAGCAATGGTAGAATTGATCTCATAACATTTAATGCCGGTTTAAGTGCTAAATCTGCAAATATGAATGACATTCTAAAACAAAGTTTAGACTTAGATTCTCGGTCGACTTTGGAAAGAATTAAAACGAACTTAGATCCCGTTAGTTCTTTTGTTGATGAAAAATTTCAACTCTATTATGATGGTATTAAAGTTCAATATGTTGTGTACACCTTACATTCTCAGGACGGAAGAATGCAGAGCTTATCCGGCGATATTTTTCCTATAGCAGATGTAACTACGCAGCCAAGCTTGAAACCTGAATCTGCACTGAGTTCTGCTTTGAAACATACAAACGCTCAGAAGTACATGTGGGATGATGCGGAATATGCCAAAGAAAATTCCTACAATAAACCGAAAGGAGAATTGGTTTTACTTCCTATCGAGCAAAATGATGGCTCTTTCAAACTATTATTAGCTTACAAATTTGATATTTATGCAGCTCAACCTTTAAGTAGAGAATACGTTTATGTAGATGCGTTGGACGGCAAAGTTTTGATGACGGATGCAATTATCAAACATGCTAATAATTTTTATGGAGATATTTCGGGTTCTCATAAAGAGCATTCTACTGCAAAGATAGATGTACAAGAAGCTAAGCTAGCCTTGGTTTCCGGTACTGCTGCAACAAGATATAGCGGGTCTCAAACAATTGCTACTACTCTGGTAGGCAATAATTATACGCTTCGTGATACTTCCCGTGGAGGTGGAGTTTTTACT